>NZ_JAMYBK010000004.1 GCF_024127895.1 Pseudomonas guariconensis
GGCAAGCCGGCTCCCACATTGTCCGTGCAAACCGCATCATATGTGGTCGCCGCGGTCCCTGTGGGAGCCGGCTTGCCGGCGATGGGCTGCAAGGTAGCCCCAAAAATGACAAAGCGCCGCTTGACTGACTGACATTAGGCCTCGGCCGGGTTTTTCGTGCGCGTGGTATCGGTGTTCGGGGCTTTGCGGGCAAGCCCGCCCCTCAGACCGTCACATGCAGCCGCACGTCGACGTTGTTGCGGGTGGCGTTGGAGTACGGGCAGACCTGGTGCGCCTTTTCCACCAAATCTTCGGCATCCGCCTGGGCCAGCCCTGGCAGGTTGATGTGCAGGTCGATGTCGAGGCCGAAACCACCTGGGATCTGGCCGATGCCGACCTTGGCGGTGATCGAGCTGTCTGCCGGCAATGGCTGCTTCTGCTGGCCGGCGACGAATTTCAGTGCGCCGATGAAGCAGGCCGAGTAGCCGGCGGCGAACATCTGCTCGGGGTTGGTGCCTTCACCGCCTGCGCCACCGAGTTCCTTGGGGGTGCTCAGCTTGACGTCCAGCTTGCCGTCGCTGGAGCGCGATGTGCCGTCGCGACCGCCGGTGGAAGTGGCTTCTGCGATGTACAGTGGAGTGACCTTTTGCATCTTGAGCCTCGCTTGTGTGCTGTGCGCCATGGCGCGGGGGTGGGTACGGGATTTAAATTATCGCGCAATTATTTTGCGCGCAAGATAAATCGTTCACCGTTCATCCGAACGGCCACTTCACAGCATAGCCCTCAGAGGTTCTTTTGCAGGCTGGCGCGCAGCTCCAGCAGGTCGGCCTGTAGCTGCTGCAGCTGTTCCACGCTGCGGCCGCTGGCTTGCAGGATGCAGTGCGGCACGCGCTTGGCGTCTTCCTGCAGGGCTCGCCCCTTGTCGGTCAACTGCACCAGCACCACCCGTTCGTCCTCGCGGCTACGGGTGCGCTTGAGCAGGCCTTCGCTCTCCAGGCGCTTGAGCAGGGGCGTGAGCGAGCCGGGGTCGGTGAGCAGGCGCTGACTGATCTCGCCCACGGTCAGGCCGTCCTGCTCCCAGAGCACGAGCATGGCCAGGTACTGCGGGTAGGTCAGGCCGAGCGCTTGCAGCAGCGGCTTGTAGACCTTGGTCATCAGCAACGAGGTGGAGTGCAGGGCGAAGCAGACCTGGTTGTCCAGCAGCAGCTCGTCGCAGGGGGCTTGGGTGTTGGCGTTCATGCAGGTCCTTGGATTGGGTCAGGTAAGAATCTAGCACGCTGATGGTTAGCGCGTTCATCATCCACGCAGTTCGCTGCGCAGGGCCAGGTCCCAGGGGGGCACCGGGCTGAAACGGCTCTTGAGGAATTCGAGCAGCAAGCGGCTGCGAGAGTTCGTTTCATGTGCAAGGCGCAGCGCATAGATGCCGCTGCTTTCCGCCGCCGGCAGGCCGCCGTCGCAGAACAGCGGCAGCAGGTCACCCCGCACCAGGTAGTCGCTGATCAGCCAGGTGGGCAGGTGGGCGATACCAAGCCCGGCCAGTGCGCCGAACAACAGGGTCTCAGCATTGTTGGCGGTCATGCGCATGCGCGACGGGCGGTACAGGCGCGTCTGGCCGTTCACCACGAAGCGCCAGGCGAACGGTGGTGCCAGGCCGTCCCAGTCCAGGCCATCGTGTTGCGGCAGCTCGCTCGGGCAGGCCGGCACGCCACGGCTGGCCAGGTAGGCGGGGCTGGCGCAGGCGATGCGCACCATGTAGGCCAAGGGGGTGGCGACCAGGCGAGTATCGGCCAGGGGGCCGGCGCGCAGCACCAGGTCCACTTCGCCGAGGTGGCTGCCGTGCAGGTCGACGAAGCTGTCGATCAGGCGCAGTTGCACGTCCAGCCCCGGGTAGGCCACCAGGAAGTCGGCGATGGCGGGCGCCAGGTGGCGGCGACCGAAGGCGGCGGGCGCGTCGATGCGGATCAGGCCTTCCGGCGCGTTGCTCAACGACACCGCCTCGGCGCGGGCCAGGCGCAGTTCCTCGACGATACGCCGGGCCCGTTCGGCGAAGGCCGTGCCTGCCGGTGTGGCGCGCACGGCGTGGGTGCTGCGCGTGAACAGGCGGCTGCCTACGGCCTGCTCCAGGTTGTCGATACGCCGCGCCACGGCCGAGGGGGTCAGTGGATGGCGGCGGGCGGCGGCGGAGAAGCTGCCGGTTTCCAGGACGTCGAGGAACAGGCTCAGTTGTTCGGTAAGGGCATCGGGGCTCATGGCTGCTCTGCTTGTGCGAAATACGCAAAGCCATTTTGCGCTGCTATGCGTTTCCCCGCCAGCCCCGACTCGCTAGCATGCGCCCATTGGCAAACAGGCGGATGAGGCGCTGATGATCGAGTGGTTGATGTACGTGGTCCTGGGGGCCTTCCTGGGCACGATGGGAGGCTTGTTCGGCATTGGCGGCGGGCTGATCGCCATCCCGGTGCTGGGCGTGCTGTTCGGCCTCGACCAGCAGTTGGCCCAGGGCACGGCCTTGGTGATGGTGGTGCCGAACGTGCTGTTGGCATTGTGGCGCTATCACCAGCGTAATCGCATCGAGTTGCGTCATGCATTGCCGCTGGCGGTGTGCAGCTTCCTGTTCGCCTGGCTGGGGTCGACCTGGGCGGTGGGTATCGATGCCCAGTCCATGCGCCTGGGCTTCGTCGGTTTCCTGGTCGCGCTGGCGGTGTGGAACGTGACGCGCATGTTCCTGCCGCTGGCGCCACCGAGCAGCGAGCTGCGCTACCCCTGGCCGTGGCTGGGTGTGCTGGGCGGTTTCGCCGGCACCATGGGCGGCCTGTTCGGCGTGGGTGGGGCGGTGGTCGCCACGCCGATCCTCACCAGCGTGTTCGGCACCACCCAGGTAGTGGCGCAAGGGCTGTCCCTGGCCCTGGCCGCGCCCAGCACCCTGGTGACGCTGGTGACCTATGGCGTGCACCACAGCGTTGCCTGGCCGGTGGGCATACCGCTGGCGGTGGGCGGCCTGCTCAGCATCAGCTGGGGCGTGCGGCTGGCCCATGCCCTGCCGGAGAAGGTCTTGCGCTCGCTGTTCTGCCTGTTCCTGGTGCTCTGTGCGGTGATGCTGGGGGTGGAGGGGTGAAGCGGCAAGCTCCCAGCTTGCCGCTGGTTCAGGGCGCAAACCCTTCGATGATGTAGCCGGCCATGCAGTCGGTGATCGGCGACTGGTGTTGGGTGTTGCGCAGCAGCATGACGTTGGCCAGGGGTAGCTGTGGCAGGCCTTCGTTCTCGCCGAGGATGCGCAGGTTGCCGCTGATCAGGCTTTGCAGTTGCGCGGTGACCGCAAGGCCGGCCGTGACGATGGCGAACAGCGCCGCCAGGCTCGGGCTGGTGTAGGCGATGCGGTAGTCGACGCCCTGGGCCTGCAGGGCATTGCACGCCCAGGCGCGGCAGAAGCAGTCGCTGTTGAACAAGGCCAGCGGTATCGGGCGCTGCTCCTGGGGGCAGAAGCCCTCGGCTGCCGCCCAGACCAGGCGCTCTTGGCGCAGCAACTCGCCGATCTCGTTGCCGGGCTCGCGGGTGACGATGGTCAGGTCCAGGTCCTGGCGCAGCATCAGTTGCTTCGACGAGTCGCAATGCACCTCCACCTGGATCAGCGGGTAGGCCTGGGCGAAGCTCGACAGGATCGTCGGCAGGAAGCGCATGGCGTAGTCGTCCGGGGTGCCGATGCGCACCACGCCGACCATGTGCGGCATGCGCAGGGTGTTGAACACCTCGCCCTGCAGCTTGAGGATGCGCCGGGCATAGCCGAGCAGCACCTGGCCCTCGGCGGTCAGGCGCACCTGGCGGCCGTCGCGCTCGAACAGCTGGCGCTGCAGGATGTCTTCCTCCAGGCGTTTCATCTGCATGCTCACGGCGGATTGGGTGCGGTTGACCACCTCGCCGGCGCGGGTGAAACCGCCTTGCTCGGCGATGGCGACGAAGGTGCGCAGCACGTCCGAATCCAGGCTCTGGTACTGGGACATTGCATCAATCTCCGAGATGCATGGCATCAGAAACATTCGTTGGATTGATCTTAGGCCTGGCAGGAGACTGAAGCCATCTACACGGAGGGCTTCGCGATGAAAGGTCAAATCACCACCCTGTATGGCAAACCGTCCTTTTCCTTCGTGGGGGTAGGGCGTGGGCTGCTGGCGCGGATTGCCCGCTGGCACCAGCTGTATCGCCAGCGGCGCGAGCTGGCCAGCCTGAGCGATGCGACGCTGGAGGACCTGGGGTTGAGCCGGGCGGATATCCTGCGGGAATCTGAGCGGCCGTTCTGGGATGATCCGTTGCGCAAGTGAGGATAGGGGGCATTGCCCCAATGCCTGTCAGTTAGACGGCATTGGGGTGCGAAGCGGCCCCTTAGCGGCGCACCTGCTTGAGCGTCTCGGCGATCAGGAAGGCCAGCTCCAGCGACTGGTCCGCATTCAGCCGTGGATCGCAATGGGTGTGGTAGCGGTCGGACAACCCATCCTCGGTGATCGGCCGGGCGCCGCCGATGCACTCGGTGACGTTCTGCCCGGTCATCTCGATATGAATCCCCCCAGCATGGCTGCCTTCGGCCTGGTGCACCTGGAAGAATTGCCGGACCTCGTCGAGGATCTGCGCGAAATCCCGGGTCTTGTAGCCGCTGCTGGCCTTGATGGTATTGCCGTGCATCGGGTCTGAGCTCCACAGCACCTTGCGCCCCTCGCGCTCGACGGTGCGGATCAACCCCGGCAGGTGCTCGCCGACCTTGCCGGCGCCCATGCGCACGATCAGGTTGAGGCGGCCCGGGTCGTTGTCCGGGTTGAGGATGTCGATCAGGCGGATCAGCTCGTCCGGGTCCATGCTCGGGCCGACCTTGACCCCGATCGGATTGTGCACCCCCCGCAGGAACTCCACGTGCGCGCCGTCCAGCTGGCGGGTGCGGTCGCCGATCCACAGCATGTGCGCCGAGCAGTCGTAGTCGTCGCCGGTCAGGCTGTCGCGGCGCACGAAGGCTTCCTCGTAGTTGAGCAGCAGCGCTTCGTGGGCGGTGAAGAAGCTGGTCTCGCGCAGTTGCGGTGCGCCGTCCAGGCCGCAGGCGCGCATGAACGCCAGGGTCTCGTCGATACGGCCAGCCAACTGGTGGTATTTCTCGGCCAGGGCCGAGTTGGCGATGAAGTCCAGGTTCCACTTGTGCACCTGGTGCAGGTCGGCGAAACCGCCCTGGGCGAAGGCGCGCAGCAGGTTGAGGCTGGCGGTGGCCTGGTGGTAGGCCTGCAGCAGCCGCTCCGGGTCCGGCACGCGGCTGTGCTCGTCGAAGCCGATGCCGTTGACGATGTCGCCACGGTAGGCGGGCAGGGTCACCTGGCCGATGGTCTCGTCGCCCGAGGAGCGCGGCTTGGCGAACTGGCCGGCCATGCGCCCGACCTTGACCACCGGGCAGCCGGCGGCGAAGGTCATGACGATGGCCATCTGCAGCAGCACCTTGAAGGTGTCGCGGATCTTCGCCGCGGAGAACTCGGCGAAGCTCTCGGCGCAGTCGCCGCCTTGCAGCAGGAACGCCCGGCCTTCGGTGACCTCGGCGAACTGCCGGCGCAGCTCACGGGCCTCGCCGGCGAACACCAGCGGCGGGTAGCTCGCCAGGGTCTGCTCGACCTTGAGCAGGTGCGCGGCGTCGGGGTAGGTCGGTTGCTGCTGGATCGGCAGGGTGCGCCAGCTGTCGGGGCTCCAGGGTCGGTTCATCACGGGCTCGATATCGTGGGTAGGCTGCCTGTCATGGTATCAGCTGGCGCTGCGCTTGTTGCACCGAGGGCATTGACGGACAATGCGCGTTTTGCATGGGGCAGGTGGCGAGCAATGACGACGGAGCGGGAAGAGCGGCTGCTGGCCCGGGTCGAGGATGCCTTCGGCGTCATCAGCGTGTACGAGGTGGAGGACTATCGCTTCCTCGAGTTCGGCGACGCCATCGAGCAGAGCTGCACCTTCACCGCCGACCCGAGCTGGCTGGAATACGACTACACCCGCGCCATGCTGGTCGGCGCGCTGTGCCACGGGCAGCCGGAGAGCGCGCTGTTCCTGGGCCTTGGCGCCGGTACCCTGACCCAGGCCTGTCTGAAGTTCCTGCCCCTGGAAGATGTCGAGGCGATCGAGCTGCGCCCGGATGTGCCGCGCCTGGCCATGGAGTTCATGGGCTTGGACGATGACCCGCGCCTGTACGTGCGGGTGGGCGATGCCATCGAGTTGCTGCCCAGCGCGGAGAAGGCCGACCTGATCTTCGTCGACCTCTACACCGACCATGGGCCGGGTGTCGGCCACCTGGCCTGGGGTTTTTTGGAGAACTGCCAGAGGCAGCTCAACCCGGGCGGCTGGCTGGTGATCAACCAATGGGCCGGCGACGACGGCAAGCCGCTCGGCGCGGCATTGCTGCGCGGGTTGTACCACCGGCACTACTGGGAGCTGCCGGTGAAGGAGGGCAACGTGATCCTGCTGGTGCCGGCGGACCTGGAGCAGGCGGTGGACCTTGATGGTATCCGTGCCCGTGCCGAGGCGCTGGCGCCGCGCCTGGGGTATTCGCTGGATTACCTGATCCGGGAAATCCGGCCTGCGACCTGACGGGCAGGGAAACGATTCAGCCTGTGCGGGCAGGTGGCCGAATGCTGGCCTGTGCCCTTGAAAAAAATCTAACGGCCCGGCGCGAATTCGGGTATAGTACGCGCCGGTCTTTTAGCGGACCCTAAAATCAGGTGGTGCAAATCCTCCGAGTCCAGCTTCGGCTGCGCGTCCGCTAGGCGGACCTCCCCAAGACGTTCCTTTTTCAATCGTTTTCGCAAATCCCCGCCGCCAAAGCTGCCTGGGTGACCCTCGGGTCTTTCAAGGCATGTGCAGCTTTGGAGCATGGGTCTTTGCGGATGCACCTAGAGGCAGACCCATGACCCAGGAAACCGGCGGATTCGCCGCTCTCGATCTTCATCCGAACATCGTTGCCGCCGTGCTGGCTACCGGCTATGAAGAGCCATCGGCCATCCAGCAACAATCGATCCCGATCATCCTCGCCGGTCACGACATGATCGGCCAGGCGCAGACCGGCACCGGCAAGACCGCTGCCTTCGCCCTGCCGATCCTCAACCGCATCGATGTGAGCAAGCGCGAACCGCAAGCCCTGATCCTGGCGCCGACCCGTGAGTTGGCGCTGCAAGTAGCCACCGCCTTCGAAACCTACGCCAAGCAGATGCCGGGCGTGAACGTGGTGGCCGTGTATGGTGGTGCCCCGATGGGCCCACAGCTGCGTGCCATTCGCAACGGCGCGCAGATCGTCGTGGCCACCCCGGGCCGCCTGTGCGACCACCTGCGCCGCGACGAGAAAGTCCTCTCCACCGTCCAGTACCTGGTGCTCGACGAAGCCGACGAGATGCTCAAGCTCGGCTTCATGGACGACCTCGAAGTGATCTTCGACGCCATCCCCGCGTCGCGCCAGACCGTGCTGTTCTCCGCCACCCTGCCATCGTCGATCCGTTCGATCGCCGAGCGTCACCTGCGCGAGCCGAAGCACGTCAAGATCCAGAGCAAGACCCAGACCGTCACCGCGATCGACCAGGCCCACCTGATGGTCCACGCCGACCAGAAGATCCCGGCCGTGCTGCGTCTGCTGGAAGTGGAGGAGTTCGACGCGCTGATCGCCTTCGTGCGCACCAAGCAGGCCACCCTGGACCTGGCTGCCGCGCTGGAAGCCAAGGGCTACAAGGCCGCTGCGCTGAACGGCGACATCGCCCAGAACCAGCGTGAGCGGGTGATCGACTCGCTCAAGGATGGCCGCCTGGATATCGTCGTCGCCACCGACGTCGCCGCCCGAGGCCTGGACGTACCGCGCATCACCCACGTGTTCAACGTCGACATGCCGTACGACCCGGAGTCCTACGTCCACCGTATCGGCCGTACCGGCCGTGCCGGTCGCGATGGCCGCGCGCTGCTGCTGGTCACCCCGCGTGAGCGGCGCATGCTGCAGGTCATCGAGCGTGTGACCGGGCAGAAGGTCGCCGAAGCCCGCCTGCCGAACCCGCAGGCCGTGCTCGATGCGCGTATCAAGAAGCTGACCGCGAGCCTGGCGCCGCTGGTGGCCGAATCGGAAGCCAGCCATGGCGAGCTGTTCGACCGCCTGACCGCCGACCTCGGCTGCACCCCGCGTGCCCTGGCCGCGGCCCTGCTGCGCAAGGCCACCAACGGCCAGGCGCTGGACCTGGCCTCGGTGGAGCGCGAGCAGCCGCTGGTGCCGACCTACACCCCGCGTGAGCGTGGTGAGCGCAGCGAGCGTGGCGACCGCGAGCGTCGTGCGCCGATGCCGCTGCCGGAAGGCCGCGTGCGTTGCCGTACCGCCCTGGGGGCCCGTGACGGCATCGCCGCCAAGAACCTGCTGGGCGCGATCCTCAACGAAGGTGGCCTGGCCCGCGATGCCATCGGCCGCATCCAGGTGCGCGACAGCTTCAGCCTGATCGAGCTGCCCGAGGAAGGCCTGGAGCGCCTGCTGTCCAAGCTCAAGGACACCCGCGTGGCCGGCAAGCAGCTGAAGCTGCGCCGCTACCGCGAGGATTGATCCTGGCGCAATGAAAAAATCCCCGGCTCAGGCTGGGGATTTTTTTGTCTGCTCGGTAGGGGCAAGCGTTAATGCTGGGGCCGCTGCACTGTCGCAGCAGGCCTTCAGCCGAACCGATAGATATCCATCCCCAGCGCCCCCAGGGTGAAGCCCTGGTGCACCAGGCCGAACGTGCCGCCAGCCCCGAGGGCGAAGAACAGCGGCAGCAGGTGTTCGTCGCTGGGATGGTTGCGCTCCGCGAACGGTGCCTGCCGCCGATAGTCGAGCAGCGCCGCCTGGTCATCCTCGCCCAACCGCTCGACCACCCAATCACGGAACGCCAGCGCCCAGGGCTCGACGGCATCCGGCCCGGCATGCCAGTCCAGCTCGCCCAGGTTGTGGGTGATGCTGCCGGAGCCGACCAGCAGGATGCCTTCCCCGCGCAATGCCGAAAGCGCCCGGCCAACCCGCAGTTGCAACGCCGGGCCGAGCTGGCTGGGCAGCGATACCTGGATCACCGGGATGCTGGCGTCCGGGTACATCAGCGACAGCGGCACCCAGGCACCATGGTCGAACGGCCGCTCAGGGTCGAGCTGGGCGGGCAGGCCGGCAGCTTCCAGCCGCTCACTGACCTGCCGGGCCAGCAAGGGATCGCCCGGGGCAGGGTATTGCACGGCATACAACGCTGCGGGGAAGCCACGGAAATCGTGCCAGGTCTGTGGTCGTGCATGGCCTGTCACCCGTAGCGCCTGGCTTTCCCAGTGCGCCGAGACCACGACGATCGCCTTCGGCCGTGGCAGGGCGTTGGCCAGCGCGGCCAGGGCCGGTCCGCTGGCACCGGGTTGCAGGGCGAGCATGGGCGATCCGTGGGAAATGAACAGGCTGGGCAGCATGGTGTGCTCCTGGCGGTTAAGATGAGGTCATCTTCGATCAGATACCGATCGAGATCCAATATAAGTTTTCCGGGTATTTCATCGAAAAAGCGGGAGGGAACATGGAGCCAGCGTTCTGGCACAAGCGGTGGGCAGACAACCAGATCGGCTTCCACCAGGCGCAGGTCAATTCCTGCCTGCAGGCCCACTGGCCCGTGCTGGGGCTGGCGCCGGGCAGTCGCGTGCTGGTGCCGCTGTGCGGCAAGACCCTGGACCTGGCCTGGCTAGCCGGCCAGGGGCACCGGGTGCTGGGCGTGGAGCTGTCGCGGCGGGCGGTGGAGGCGTTTTTCCATGAGCATGGCCTGACGCCGGAAATCAGGGGGCAGGGGGATTTCGAAGCCTGGCGCAGCGGCGATGTGGAGCTGTGGTGCGGGGATTTCTTCGCCTTGCGGGCCGAGGACCTGGCCGACTGCGTCGGTGTGTATGACCGCGCGGCCTTGATTGCACTGCCGCCGAGCATGCGTGAGCGCTACATGGCGTTGCTGTCGGCGCTGTTGCCGGCTGCCTGCAAGGGGCTGTTGGTGACGCTCGACTATGACCAGGCGCGGCTCGACGGGCCGCCGTTTTCCGTAGCGGATGATGAAGTGCGGCGAGGGTTCGCGGGGTGGCGAGTGGAACTGCTGGATGAGCAGGAGGTGCTCCGGGACAGCCCGAAGTTCATCCAGGCTGGAGTGCCGAGCCTGGTCGAGCGGGCCTACCTGTTGCAGCGGTGAGGGGGCATCTTGGGGCGCGAAGCGGCCCCAGTTCGCAAGAAAAAGGGCGACCGAAGTCGCCCTTTTTTGTTCCAGCCGGATCAACCGCGACGGCGCAGGGCCTCGATACGGTCTTCCAGCGGCGGGTGGCTCATCAGCAGGCCGGCCAGGCCGTGCTTGAGGCCGCCGTTGATGCCGAACGCCTTCAGGGTGTCGGGCATGTGCACCGGCATGCCTTGTTCCACGCGCAGGCGCTGCAGTGCGCCGATCATCGCGCCGGTGCCGGCCAGCTGGGCGCCGGCTTCGTCGGCGCGGTACTCGCGGCGGCGCGAGAACCACATGACGATGATGCTGGCGAGGATGCCCAGGACCAGCTCGGCGACGATGGTCGCCACGTAGTAGGCAATGCCCTGGCCTTCTTCATTCTTGAAGATGACCTTGTCGACGAAGTTGCCGATGATGCGCGCGAAGAACATCACGAAGGTGTTCACCACGCCCTGCACCAGCGCCAGGGTGACCATGTCGCCGTTGGCCACGTGGCCGATCTCGTGGGCCAGCACGGCACGCACTTCATCGGGCGAGAAGCGCTCGAGCAGGCCTTGGGACACCGCCACCAGGGCATCGTTGCGGTTCCAGCCGGTGGCGAAGGCATTGGCCTCGTAGGCCGGGAAGATACCCACCTCGGGCATCTTGATGCCGGCCTCGCGGGATAGCTCCTCGACGGTCTGCAGCAGCCACTGTTCATGGCGCGTGCGCGGCTGGGTGATGATCTGGGTGCCGGTGGTCATCTTGGCCATCCACTTGGAGATGAACAGCGAGACCAGGGAGCCGGCGAAACCGAACACGGCGCAGAAGACCAGCAGTTGGTTGAGATTGAGGTCAACCCCGTTGGCCGCCATGAACCCGTTGAAGCCGAACAGGCTCAGGGTAATGCTTGCAACCAGCACCACCGCGAGGTTGGTGGCTACAAACAACAAGATGCGCATCATGGTTGTTACGTTCTCCTGACGGACGAAAATGTCGCTTACTGCGGGCTATATAAGGGGCGGGTCCCGGCGATTCAACCGGTTGACTATTTCAAACTGTGTACCGGGGAGTATGACAGAGGATTCTGAGAAGCCTCGAAGATAGAGCGTTGCAGGATGTAAGGGATATCCCATCCGGACGGGTGCAAGCGGGGACGCTGCGCGCTCCATTCGCGGCGCGCCGGTGTGCAGCCCCCACATGGCCCTGCAAGCCGCACCATTTGTGATCGACTCGGACCCTGTGGGAGCCGGCTTGCCGGCGATGGGCTGCACCGCAGCCCCCATGGCACTCGAACTTACTGCTGATAGCTACGCAGGAAATTGCCGATCCGCCCGATCGCCTGCTCCAGGTCATCCACCCGTGGCAAGGTGACCACGCGGAAGTGGTCCGGCCACGGCCAGTTGAACGCCGTGCCCTGGACGATCAGCAGTTTCTCCGAGAGCAGCAGGTCGAGGACGAACTTCTCGTCGTTGTGGATCGGGCAGACCTTCGGGTCGATCTTCGCAAACGCGTACAGCGCGCCCATCGGTTTGACGCAGCTCACCCCGGGGATGGCGTTGAGCAATTCGTAGGTGCGGTTGCGCTGCTCGAGCAGGCGGCCCGGCGGCAGCACCAGGTCGTTGATGCTCTGGTAGCCGCCCAGGGCGGTCTGGATCGCGTGCTGCGCTGGCACGTTGGCGCACAGGCGCATATTGGCCAGCATGTCGATGCCTTCGATGTAGCCCTGGGCATGCTGCTTGGGCCCGGAGATGATCAGCCAGCCGGAGCGGAAGCCCGCCACCCGGTACGACTTGGACAGGCCGTTGAAGGTCAGGCACAGCAGGTCCGGGGCCAGCGAGGCGGTGCTGATGTGCACGGCTTCGTCGTAGAGGATCTTGTCGTAGATCTCGTCGGAGAACACCACCAGGTTGTGCTGGCGCGCCAGCTCCAGCATGCCCAGCAGCAGTTCGCGCGAATACACGGCGCCAGTCGGGTTGTTCGGGTTGATGATCACCAGGGCCCTGGTGTTCGGGGTGATCTTGGCCTTGATGTCTTCAAGGTCGGGGAACCAGTCGGCCTGCTCGTCGCACAGGTAGTGCACCGGCTTGCCGCCGGCCAGGCTCACGGCGGCGGTCCACAGTGGGTAGTCCGGCGCCGGGATCAGCACTTCGTCGCCATTGTTGAGCAGCGCTTGCATCGACATCACGATCAGTTCGGAGACGCCGTTGCCCAGGTAGATGTCCTCGATGCCGACACCTTCGATCTGCTTCTGCTGGCAGTACTGCATGACCGCCTTGCGCGCGCTGAACAGGCCCTTGGAGTCGCTGTAGCCCTGGGCGGTGGGCAGGTTGCGGATCACGTCCTGGAGGATCTCGTCCGGCGCCTCGAAACCAAAGGGCGCCGGGTTGCCGATGTTCAGCTTGAGGATGCGATGGCCTTCCTCTTCCAGGCGTTTGGCGTGCTTGAGCACTGGGCCGCGAATGTCGTAGCAGACATTGGCGAGCTTGTTCGATTTGCTGAACTGCATGATGTGATCCCGATTGAGAAGTCGCGGCGCGCCGCCGTCAAAAGGTTTGAAAAGGGCGAGGCGCGTGCCAGACTGGCTGGCACAACAAGCCGACTAATATACGTGCCACCGGCGCCATAAATAAAGACGGCGCACGGTGAAATTCAGCCTGCCGAGGTTCACCCATGCAAAAGATCGAGAAAACCCTGGAGCAGTGGCGCGAGATGCTCGATCCCGCCCAGTACCAGGTGTGTCGCCTGAAGGGCACCGAACGGCCGTTCAGCGGCAAGTACAACAGCGAGCGCCGCGACGGCATCTACCATTGCATCTGCTGCGATCTGCCGCTGTTCGACTCACGCACCAAGTTCGACGCCGGCTGCGGTTGGCCGAGCTTCTACGAGCCGATCGAGGAGGGCGCGATGATCGAGGTACGCGACACCTCCCACGGCATGATCCGTACCGAGGTCACCTGCGCCCGTTGCGATGCCCACCTGGGCCACGTGTTTCCCGACGGCCCGCCACCGACCGGCCTGCGCTACTGCATCAACTCGGTGTGCCTGGACCTCAAGCCGCGTGACTGACCGGAGAACCGACATGGCCGATTCCCTGCTGGACATTCCCTGCGTCACCCTGGGCGGCGAGCACAAGCGGCTGGGCGACTTCCAGGCCAAGGCGCTGCTGGTGGTCAATACCGCCAGCCAGTGTGGCTTCACGCCCCAGTACAAGGGCCTGGAACAGCTGTGGCAGCTCTACCGCGAGCGCGGGCTGGTGGTGCTGGGTTTTCCCTGCAACCAGTTCGGCAAGCAGGAGCCGGGCGATGCCCGGGAGATCGCCCAGTTCTGCGAGCGCAACTTCGGCGTGAGCTTTCCGCTGTTTCGCAAGATCGAGGTCAACGGCCCTGGCGCTCACCCGTTGTTCGTCGAACTGAAGCAACGCGCGCCTGGCGTGCTCGGCACCCAGCGCATCAAGTGGAACTTCACCAAGTTCTTGGTCGATCCGGCCAGCGGCAAGGTCACCCGCTATTCCCCGAGCACCAAGCCCGAGGCGCTCAAGGCGGCGGTGGAGGCCTTGCTCAGCCGCTGATCGGCACCCAGTGGTCGATCAGCGCCAGCAGCTCCTCGCGGCGAAACGGCTTGGCCAGGTAGTCGTCCATGCCCGCGGCCCGGCAGCGTTCGCGCTCCTCGGGCATGGCGTTGGCCGTCAGGGCGACGATGGGCAGTTGTGACCAGCGCCCGTCCTGGCGAATCCGTCGGCTGGCTTCGTAGCCGTCCATCACCGGCATGTTGCAGTCCATCAGCACCATGTCCACGGCCTCCCGTTCCAGTTGCTCCAGGGCTTCGGCGCCCTGGGTGGCGAGCAGCACCTCGCAGCCGAGCTTGGCCAGCATGCCCTTGGCCACCAGTTGGTTGACCGGGTTGTCTTCCACCAGCAGGATGCGCGCCCGCTGTCGTTGGGCCTTGGCCTGTGCGCCGCCCTGCGGGGTGTCGGCCTCGCCACCTTGCAGGGTGCGCCGCAGGGTCTGGTACAGGGCCTTGCGCGCCAGGGGGCGGGCCAGTTGCAGCAGTGGCGCCAGGCCTGTGGCCGCTTCGCCGTGCAGGAAGCTGCCATAGGCGGTCACCAGCAGGATGGGGGCCTTGAAGCCAGGGCGTAGCGCGAGCGGATGTTCCCGGTTGTCGGTGATCAGCAGGTCGGGCGCCGTAATCTGCACCTCGGCCAGGTCGTCCAGCCGTCGGTAGTCGAGCCCCCAGCCGGGCAGCAGGGCTTGTAGCAGCTCGGCCAGGCCACTGGTGGCGTTGCACAGGGCGACGACACGCCCCTGCAACGGTGCCGGGGCCATGGCCTCGGTATGGGCGGGCAGGGGCAGGTCGGCGCTGAAGCGGCTGCCGAAGCCCGCCTCGGAGTGGATGTACAGGTGCCCATGCATGACCTTGCACAGGTTGTGGGTCAAGGTCAGGCCCAGCCCGGTACCGCCGTACTGGCGGGTGATGCCGGCGCCGGCCTGGGTGAAAGGCTGGAAGATCCGCGCCTGGGCCTGCTCGGGGATGCCGATGCCGGTGTCGCGCACCTCCAGGCGCACACCGCCGACGATCGTGCCCAGGCGCACGTCGACACGGCCGAAGCGGGTGAACTTGAGCGCATTGGACAGCAGGTTGCTGACGATCTGCCGAACCCGGGTGGGGTCGCCCAGCACCCTGCTGGGGAAGTCGCTGGCCACCAGGCAGGTCAGCTCGACATGCGCCGCGGCATTCTGCGACAGCAGGTTGGCGGTGTCCTCGACCATGGCGCCCATGTCGAAGGGGATGCGCTCGAGTTCCAGTTGGCCGGCATCGAACTTGGACAGGTCGAGGATATCGTTGAGCAGCTCGACCAGCACCTTGCCCGAATCATGGGCGATCGACAGCTGTTGGCGTTGTTCGGCGGCCAGCGGGCTGTCCAGGGCCAGGGCGATCATGCCGAGCATGCCGTTGAGCGGGGTACGGATCTCGTGGCTCATGTTGGCCAGGAAGGCGGCCCGCGCCTGGGCCATGTCCAGGGCGCGTCGGCGGGCTTGCTCCAGCTCCTGGTTGGACTGGCTCAGGCGCTCGTTGCTGGCCTTGAGCTCGTCGGTGCGGGCCGAGACGATGTCTTCCAGCTCGTTGAGGTACTGGGTCAGGCGGTTCTCGGCGTTGCGCCGCTGCTGGATCTCGGTGGCCATGCTGACGAATTGCTGGTTGGCCACCTTGACCAGCACGCCGATCTCGTCGTGCTCGTGGCCGTGGGGGCATTCCAGGCGGGCCTGCTGCGGTTGGCGCGGGTCGCTGCTGCTCAGGGCGCCGATCACCGTGACCAGCGGCCTGGTCAGCATCATGTAGAACAGCGCCAGGAGGATACCGGCCAATACCAGGCTGCGGGTGAAGCCGTTGACCAGGGTGACCCCGGCGCGGTCGAGGAAACGGCTGCCGAAGGCGTAGGTGTCGACATCCAGGTACAGCGTGCCCAGGTACTCGTGGGGCATGTGGGCGAAGAACAGGCGCTCCTGGAACAGGCGTTGCTCGCCGAACAGGAAGTCGCTCAACGGGCGGTAGCGGTCTTCCACGCGCGGGCGCTGGACATCGGTCAGCACGGTGTCGTTGTTGTCGATCAGCCGGGCGCGGATCACCGTCGGTGCCTGCAGAAGGCCCCGGGTCAGTTCCTGGGCCAGTTCGGCGTCGATGTTGTAGGCCACGCGTGAGGCCGGATCACGGCTGATTTGCAGCAGCGCTTGCACTTCGCGGTTGATGGAGGCGTCTTCGCTGGCATAATCGATGCCGATCTGGATGAGACTGAGCAATGTTCCCAGGATGAAGCCGACCAGGACTGTCAACCGGGCTTGCTTGTATGACAGGCGATTGGTGAACTTGATATCCATGAGTCCCGAGCCGGTTTCATGTCCCTTGCGCTGCGCAAGCATAGCCGATCAGCCTCGGCTGCTGGCGGGTCTGTCTGTTCATTTCAGTTGATGGCTTAGAGGGGGCCGCCTGACGGCCCCGAAAAAACTGAAATCTGTCTGCTAGGAGTCGTCATGGACGCTCGCTTGAATGCTTTCCTGGAACGCGCCGAATCGGTACTGGCGCGCCTCGAACCCCTGTTGCCCGCGCCCCGCCCGGACATCGACTGGAGCACCACCCTGGCTGCGCGCTGGCAGCGCGATGGCCGCAGCGGCTACCTGATGCCGCTTCAGGTCAGCCTGGACATCCGCCTGGACGACCTGATCGGCGTCGACCAGCAGCGCGAGCAACTGGGCCGCAACACCCGGCAGTTCATCGATGGCATGCCGGCCAACCACGCCCTGCTGTGGGGCTCGCGCGGCACCGGCAAGTCGTCGCTGGTGCGTGCCCTGTTGGCCGAGCACGCAGGCCGGGGCCTGCGCCTGATCGAGATCGAGCGTGACCACCTGGCCGACCTGCCGCGGGTGGTCGAGCAACTGCAGAAGCTGCCTCAACGTTTCGTCCTGTTCTGCGACGACCTGTCGTTCGAAGCGGGGGAGGGCGACTACCGGGTGCTCAAGAGCGTGCTCGACGGTTCGCTGGAGCAGGCCCCGGACAACGTGCTGTTGTACGCCACTTCCAACCGCCGCCACCTGGTGCCGGAGAAGCAGAGCGACAACGAGAACTGGAAGATGATCGACGGCGAACTGCACCCCAGCGAGGCGGTGGAAGACAAGATCGCCCTGTCCGACCGTTTCGGCCTGTGGCTGTCGTTCTACCCGTTCACCCAGGAGAATTTCCTCAACGTGGTCGAGCACTGGATCGGCCAGTTGGCCCAGGCGGCCGGGCTCACCTGGCAGCGCGACGAGGCGCTGGACAAACTCGCCGTGCGCTGGGCCACTGGCCGCGGCAACCGTAATGGCCGTTGTGCCTATCAGTTCGCCCGCTACTGGGTCGGACTGCAATTGCTGGAGCAGAAACAATGATCGATCTCAATGCCAGTGGCAGCGGCCTCGATGGCTACGACCTGCTGGCCGCGCAAGTACAGGCGCTGTTTGCCGACGAGCGCGATTTCATCGCCAACGCCGCGCAGTTCTCGGCCTTCCTGTTCAACCAGGTGGAGGATTTGAACTGGGCTGGCTTCTACCTCAACCGCGACGAGCAGTTGGTGCTCGGGCCGTTCCAGGGCCAGGTGGCCTGCGTGCGCATTCCGTTCGGCAAGGGGGTGTGCGGTGCCGCGGCGGCTTCGCGGCAGACCCAGCGGGTCGAGGATGTGCATGCCTTCCCGGGGCATATCGCTTGCGACAGCGCCTCCAACAGCGAATTGGTGATTCCGCTGGTGAAGGCGGGCCGGTTGATTGGCGTGCTGGATCTGGACAGCCCGAAGCTGGCGCGCTTCAGCGAGGCGGATCAGCTGGGGCTGGAGCGCTTGGCGGCGATCTTCCTCGAGTTGACCGACTGCCGATAAAAGAAAAGGGCCGATGATGATGGTAATGCTGTTCACTTAAGCAATTGGGGCCGCCTTGCGGCCCTTCGCGGGCAAGCCCGCTCCCACAAGTACGCTGCAAGCACGATCCTGTGGGAGCGGGCTTGCCCGCGAAGGGCTGCAAGGCAGCCCCAATCGATGTCACATCAGACTTAAGTGAACAGCATTACGATGCTGATGGCCCCTTTTCATGCCTGTTCAGGCCCACGGCTGAGCCAGGATCAGTCGTAGATCACCTTCTTCTTCCAGGTCTCGTCCTCATCGGTCTTGAGTCCCTGGGTCAGCGCGTTCTCGTCGCTCTGCGCCGGCTCCATCTGGTCCAGCACCTGGGCATTGGCCCGCGCCAGCAGTTTCTCCAGGTAGGTCAGCTGCTCTTCGTACACCTTGGGCTCGGGCTGCTTGCGCAGGTATTGCACGCCCCGTTCGAAGGCCAGGCGCGCCTGCCCCGGCTGGTTCTGCTGCAGGGCCTGCTGGCCGAGGTTGTTGAAGAACTCGATGTGCAGCAGCACCAGCATGTGGCGGATCTCCTTGACCCAGTGCTTGCCTTCGCTGGTGGCCAGGAAGCCTTCCTGGGTGGCGCGCACGACCTGGTTGTGCAGCAGCTCCAGCAGGAAACGCACGTCCTTGGCCTTGGCCTCGGTCTGGATCGGGCTGGGCGGGTTGTTCACCGCAATCCCTTCGCCCTGGGCGACCAGCCCTTCGAGTTCGGTGATGCGCGCCGCGAGGTCGCCGTTGTGCTTGTCCAGGGCCAGTTGGCGCTGGTTGAGGTTCAGCTCCAGGCGGGTCAGCAGCAATTTGAGGGCGGGCGTCATCAGTTGCCCGGGGAAGGTCTCGGTGATCTCGCCGCAGCGGCGCAGGCGCTCGCCCAGTTCGATCTTCAGGCGCGCGCGCTCGAGCTTGGCGTTCTCGACCACGTTGTTCAGATAGCCGATCACGATCAGCAACGCGATACCCGCCACGATGAGCAGGGTGATCAGAAGTGGTGTCACCGTTAACGCCTCATGAAGAAGTTTTACAGCTTGAGTGTAGTAAGTTCGCTTTCGACCGAACAGTGCAGCCGGGCGGACAGCGTTCGATCTGCTGTAGCCCCCTGTGGGAGCGGGCTTGCCCGCGAAGCGGTCCCCACCGAGTGGGTATCGGCAAAAAGCCCGATTTCCCCAGGTGCTGGCACTTTGCTGCGAGCTTGCCGGGGTGTCGTCAGAAAATCAACGCCAATCCTTGGGCGCCTCCAGCCCTGGCTATCAAGAAGGGCGGAAGTCATTGATTTAAATAAATTTCCACAAAAGGGTTGACGGCTTCCCAAGGCGTCCATAGAATGCGCGCCACTTGCAGCGTAAAGCACAACGCGATATGCGGCAGGGAGTGAAAAGATGTAGCGTGTCCCCTTCGTCTAGTGGCCTAGGACACCGCCCTTTCACGGCGGTAACAGGGGTTCGAGTCCCCTAGGGGACGCCAATGCGGGAATAGCTCAGTTGGTAGAGCACGACCTTGCCAAGGTCGGGGTCGCGAGTTCGAGTCTCGTTTCCCGCTCCAGTTTCCACGGCATGGCCTTCGGCGGTGCTGGAAAAAGAAATCCAGGATGCTTCGAAAGGAAATCCTGGTGCGCTGAAAAGCGTTGTGTGTCCCCTTCGTCTAGTGGCCTAGGACACCGCCCTTTCACGGCGGTAACAGGGGTTCGAGTCCCCTAGGGGACGCCATTTGCGGGAATAGCTCAGTTGGTAGAGCACGACCTTGCCAAGGTCGGGGTCGCGAGTTCGAGTCTCGTTTCCCGCTCCAGTTTCGATACTGTGGCGTCTATGCGGTGCAGTGATGGTGAAGGTCTTCAAGGCGCTTCACGTCGATTGGCGGTAAAGCTTCACAATGCGGGAATAGCTCAGTTGGTAGAGCACGACCTTGCCAAGGTCGGGGTCGCGAGTTCGAGTCTCGTTTCCCGCTCCAAATATCGATTTACAGGGTTCCAAGGGAGTCTGTAGATCAACGAAAAAAGACGCTTAGGCGTCTTTTTTCGTTTGTGCGGCGCCGCACACATGGGCTGGCCATTGCGCCATGGGCAAGGGGGCGTCAGACGCTCGAGCCTCCGTGACCCGCTTGCGCTGCGGCCCGATGAAGCTGTTTACCCACCCAGATGACGATGGCCGCTTTCTCGTAGAGCTCTGCTGCCGACACGCTGGCGTCGGGGCGCAGGAGCGCCAGGCTGCTCCTGGCCGTGCCGTCGTGCAGCGGCTGCACCCAGCCATGTGTCAAGCCCATCGCTTGCGCCCTGGCCCACATGTCAGGGGTGGCGGCGAAGATTTCTGGGGTCCAGAACAACGGGAGCTCCGAACCTTGCTGGTGGGGGGCGCTAAGCTCGAGTGCGGCGTGAATCAATGCAGGGGCTCCCGCCGGCAGGTTACCTGACTCGACGTGATGCCCAGGGCTGCAGAAGGAAAAGTCATGGAACCGAAATCCCAGTTCCTTGGTGATATCCGGCAGGGCGTCGAGCATTGCAGGTAGATCGCTCAAGCGTTGCCAGTGTTCAATGGTCCTGCATTTCATTGCACCTCCTTGTAGGTTGACGCCTGACCTGTGTCGGTCGTGGCGGTCCGACTACCTTTCTTTCTGGAATCGTTGAGGCGGCGCTAGCCGGGGCTGATAGGTCAACCACTGTAGCGCTGAATCCGTGTCCAGGAAAATAAACAGGATGTTTAATCAGGTGGCTGATGAAATCTAACCTGCCAATGGAGCATGGTGGTTTTTGTACTTGGCGTCTGGAGGTCGAGCTGAGCCTTGCCGGAGCCGAGGCCGCCCCCGTCACTCGTAACTCACTGTAAAGCTCAACGCGCCCTCCGCCAGCCCTGGTGTGACCTTCGAGGCGCTCTGGTAGTAGCGGGCCTGGAAATCCAGGCGTGTCACGCCTATCTCCACGGGTTTCACATTTACCTTGGTACCTAGCGGCATCGGTGTGCCATCGCTGCGTAATAGTTGGATTTCGATGCCCGTGGCGTCCGAGCTTCCCGTCAGGCTGAACCGCCCTTCAGCCGGTACGGTTGGGGTCGAGCCCTTCACGCCATCGAGCTCGATATGAACTCGGGCGGGCTGGGGGTTAGGCGCGCTGGCATCCTGGCAGTCGCTCAGGGTGATATGGAAGGGCACCGCAGGTGTTGTCGTACCAACACCTTTGAAATCATCGAGCTTGTAGTCGCCCAAGAGTACCGGGTCGGCGCTTACGGCATCGGCTTTCAACGAACATTGGGCCTGATAGACCGTTGCACTGAGGTGATACTCCATGACTTTGCCGAAATGGTGGATGAAGCCATGGAATATTTCGCCGCTGACGAACTGGGGCCCTGGTGGGATGTCGCCGATCTTTATGAACAGGGCTTCACCGTACATCGCTGACAGCGGCATGTTGAATCCTGTAGCTCTTCTCATCGTCCCGGTATAGGGGATTGCCGTAGAGCCGTCGTCGGGCGTGAAGTTGTTATCGGCGCTGTCATTGTAGGGGTAGCCCAAATCAATGTAGACGCCAACGCCTGGCACGTTCGTCTGCATCACGTGGCCATTGACATCCTTGCCGTTAATCGGAGGGAGAGTGCCTGGGAATATAGGCGCCGTGTTGGGCAGGTTGGCCGTGGGTGGATCGTCGGGCATGTAGAAGCAGTTCAGGACCGCGCCTTCCTTGTTTCCCGTATACATGTCTTGCGGGCTGCCGATGACCGAGCCTATGGGGGCGTCTCGGGGCACCCAGAGGGTGCCCATGGCGCGTTCGAAGGTCATGTAGGTCGGGCCGGGGTGGAATCGGCAGTAGGCTTGCACGGACGTTGACAGCAACCAGCAGGGCAGCGCACAAAGTGCCAGCCCGAAGGCGCGGTGACGATGACGGTAACTCGATTTCATTAGAAGAATTCCTGGGCAGTCAAAGAGGAAGAAGGGCTGACGTCATGGTCATGGATGCGATGGCAGTCCAGGCTCTGCAGGCGATACCCGTTGTCCACTGCCATGCTGTGCGGGTCGAGCGCCACTTGGCAGGCTTGCGCGTGAGCATCGCCCCAGCGTACGGTCACGTTCTGCTGGCCTTGCGTGCTGGTCGCCAGCAGTGTCTGGCCGGCCTGACCCACCACGCCCAGGGTTTGCCCCTGGCTGTCGATGACCTGGGCGCCAAACGGCAGTGGCTGGCCGTCGGCTTGCCGGAGTGTCAGCACCATGCGTATGACCCGGCGCGCCTCGAAGGCGGCCTTGACCACTGCGCCGCGCCGGGGCACTACCTGCTGGCTGGCATTTTCGATGATGATCTCTGGCGACAATTGGTCGGTTTCCAGCACCAACGAGTTGCTCCGGTACGGGCGTAGGTAGGGAACCAGGGCATAGCCCTCGGCATTGGTGCGTGAGGCGGTATTTTGTATGCCCAGATCGGCTACCTCCGGCACATGGACCAGCGCCATGGTCTCGCCAAGGTACGGGCTCAATGCCGCGCCTTCACCATGCAGTAGAAGCGCGCCGCTGGCGTTGACCGACAGGTTCCGGTAATCGTCGCCTTCGGTGTAGCCCATGCCGATACTGCCCTGGCTGCCTTGATAGGCTAACGACAGCGCGCCGCTTTTGTGCCCCATCCTATCGTTGGTCGCTGAGGCGGTGTAGTTGAGCCGACTGCCCGGCAGGGTGCCGTTGAGGCTGGCGCGTTCGCTGTAGCGGCCATTGTCGCGTTGCAGATCGAATGTGGCGTGGTGGGGGGTGCCGAAGTCCAACGGCAGGCTCAGGCTCACCCCAAACAGGCGGTTGTCGCTGTTGCGTGAATCCAGTGCTTGGGAGGCGAAGAGGTTGATTCCCAGGTTTCCCATGCGGGTGGTGTATTGCACCTGGTACTGGCGGCGCTGATAACGGGTGTGCCAATAGCTGTCTTGCGAGAAGGTCAGGTTCAGGGTGCTGCGCTGGCCGATGCTCTGGTACACCGAGGCTTCCAGGCGGCTGCGTCGATTGCCTCGATAGTGAGTGGCAGCGTTGCGTTCTCGCACGGCCTCGTCGAAATCGCGATACCCTTCGGTGGAGTAGCGGTAGCCGGCGAAACGCAGGTTGGTGCGGGTCTGGAAGCTTTTGCCGTAGCGGATGGCGAAACTGTGGCCCTGCACCTTGCCCAGCTCGGCACCAAGATCGCTGTCGGCACGGGTCACGTCGAACGACAAGGCGCCAAGGTGCGCGAAGTCGCGCGCCAGGCCGAACACGCTGGCATTGTAGTAGTCGCTCGACAGCAGTCCGCCATAGAGGGTGGTGTCCCAGGCACCGCCGCGGGCCAGCGTGGCTTGCCAGAAGGGTGGATTGTCGAGATGCTCGGAACCGTCGTAGCGGCCGACGGTTGCCGTGTAGCGCCAGATGCCGTCGCGCAGCAGGTTGCCGATCGATGCGTAGGGTTGGGTAAAGCGGCGGACTTGACCGTCGGCTTCGGTGATCACCACCTCCAGTTCACCATGGCCCGACCCTACGCTCAGGTCGTCGATGGCATAAGGGCCCGGGGCCACATAAGTGGAATAGATCGGGTAACCATTGTGCAGGACTTCGATCTTCGCTCGGCTCTGGGCAACGCCACGTATCACCGGGGCATAGTGCTGCAGTGCGTCAGGGAGCATGCCGTGGTCGGAGGCCAGTTGCGCGCCCTTGAAGCGCACGCTGCGAAACATCTCGTTGTTGGTGAACGTCTCGCCCAGGGTGAGGTTGGCGTGCAAGCCTGGTATGTCGCGCTGGGCATAGGTGTCGCTGCGCGTCCAGCTGCGCGAGCCGTCCTGGTCTTCACGCAGGGCCTGGTTGCTGCGCAGGCGCCAGCCACCGAGATTGAGGCCGGTATTGAGGTACAGGTCCTGGCTGCTGCGGCTACCCCCTGCGCGGCTGCTGCTGTGCTGGGCCGATGCCTGGTAGTTGATGAAGGCGGCATCGATGCCCTCGCTCCAGCGCGCTTCAGGTACGCTACCGAGCCGGTCCTGGCGCAGGACGATCTGCGGTATGGAGAGCGATAGTTGCAGGCGGGTCGGGTCGAACTCGACGCGTGCCTGGGGTATGACCTGCTGCAAGTCCAGACAGCGGTCGTCATCAGGCAGGGGCATGTCCAGGGCCTCTTCGCGCAGGTTCAGCTCGCGTAGCAACTCTGCATTGATGCAGGGTTGCAGGCCACGGCCATCACGACGTTCGCTGAAGTCCACATCGCGTTCGTGCAGGGGTACCAGGTTGAGGAGGATTGCTACGCGATAACGCCCGGCAGGCAGGGCGGTTTGGGTGGCAAGGGCCTGTAGCGCCAGGGCACCGGCTTCGGCGGATTGGCCGGGCGGTTGCCGCATGAAGCCTGCCTGGAATGCGCTGGGTGCAGTGGCCGCTGCCGTGGGCGCAGCCAAGGACAGGATCATGCTGCAGCCAAGCAGCGGTGGCAATCGGGGAAAAGGGGGGCGCGACGGCATTAGCCTGCGCCGTGCGAGCTGGAGCATGGGCGTGTCCTGAGCGGCGCCAGCGAGAGATGGAGCAAAAGTGGCGCCTGAGCATGAGTGAGAGTGACGACGGTCGTGCAGTCACTGCGGGATGCGGGGGTTAGGTTAAGTACTCAGGACGAGTTGGGCTGTAGGGCGAATCTACGGAGTGGGGAGAATGATTCGATGAACAAGAGGGGTTCCTGCTGCGATCAGCAGCAGGAACGGTAGTGGAGGGAACTACTTAGGCGCACCTGGGATGGTGCCAGACCGCTCGACGACCTCATACCTTCCAGTATTAAGGTTTCTCATGAAGACAAATCTGTGATTGTCACCAAGTAACGTCAGATCCATTCCGAATCCTCTTCCAGTGTTTGGGATGGGATGTGCTTTCGGTGTCGTCTTGGCTACAGTGGGAACCGGGTGGACGTCAGCCTTCACCTGGGTGATGGGGTTTGGCTTGATACCTTGAGACGTCGAAGCGACAGGCACACGACTGGCCGCAGTCCGCGTTCGGGTGACCGACTCGAAACCCTCCGGGAATGGAAGTTCATCCATCAGATTGACAGCGGTTGCGCGGATGTTTCCGCCCGACTGAGTTGCGGCTCGTGCCGTCGACGTACCGAGCTCGACTTGTACGCCCACATTGGCAGTGCTCTTGGCGCCGGCATTGGCTCCACTTGCCAGGGCGCCGGATGCTTGGGCCTGATTTGCCGCCCGCAGTGACTGATTGACCGCTGCGACCCCCGCTCCACCCAGCACCATACCCAGGAAGCCTACCCCATACGCGACATTGGAAAGTGTATTGGACATCTCCGGATCATCAGCCCAGGTCAGTACCGACGCGGTTTGCAAAGCCGCAGCCGCGGCGTTGGCAGCCACGCCTGCCACCCCTGCGATATAGCCTGCGGTAATGCCTATCGTGGCAGGTGCCGTCCACGGCATGCTGATGACCGACACCACCAGTACGGCAAAGGCTACGGCGACCCCGATCCATGCATACCAGGGGATTTTGGGCTTTTCGGGTGGATCGATGTAGGACCATGGCGCATCCGGCCGCCAGATCGAGCGTGCACGGTGGCCCGTAGGGTCGCGCCAGTTGACGGGATTGGCCAATGCATACAGGTAAGGGTTGATGCCTGAAACCTCGGGCGGCAGGGAGTCTGGGCTATGGAAACGCATGAGGCCAGGGTTGTAGGCACGGTAACCGCTGCCTAGCAGGTACCAGCCCAGCGCTTGTTCGCGAGCCTCGCCGTTGAAGGCCAGCATGCCGCGCAGGGTGTCGCCCGCTACTTCGCAGGACTGTTCGCCATAGACACTGTAATTGGCATGCCGAACGCCGTCCTCGTCGCATTCGGTCAACACACTGCCCGCACTGTCGGTCAACAGCAGTGTATTGCTGGCGGCTTGCACGGCTGTCGGCTGGCCACCTGCGTAGAGGTACTGCGTCAGCGCACCGTCTTCCAGAAGACTTTCCAGGCGGTGGTCGAGGAAGCGACGTTGCGATTGGCGCGTGCCTTCCAGTGTCGCGGTCAGTTGGTTGTGGCCGTCGTACAGGTACTCGGCCAGCACCGACGTACCATCGGTATCTATTACCCGTTGCAGGCGCCCCAAACTGTCGTATTGCAGGGTGCGGCCATATTCGTCGTTGAGCATGTTGCCCTGGTCGTCATATCGGAATGCCTGTTGTTGCGGATAATCTTCGAGCAACGTGTGGGTGACTTCGTGCAATTGGAAACTGCCGTCGGGGGCGTAAGAGAAACGTGCATCGTCCTTGTTGCCGTCGACGAAATGGGTGACGCATCGGGTGATGTTGTCCAACTCATCGAAGCGGAACAGTTGGCTGCTGATCGCCCGGCCACGGGCATTGCCGGGCGGCGCCTCGCCCTCGCAGTCATAGGCGTCCAGACGGTCGAGTTCGTCGTACCCGAAGGTTTCGCGGCGTACCTGCCTGCCTTCGCGCGACAGGGTGCGGGCACGCAGCATGTCGTTATCCTGCCAGTCCAGCGTCAATGTCTGCTGCTGGCCGTTGGCGCTGAGGGTACGGGTCGTTTCCCGGCCCAGGGCATCATATTGCAGGGTGCACAGGGCTTGCTGCTGGCTGGCGGTGTCCTGAGTATGCGCGCTGTGGAGCAGGCCTTGCGCGTTGTAGGTCAGTGTCGACTGCAAGGTGCCTTGACGGACGCTGCTGACCCTGCCGTGGTCGTCGTAGGTGTACGTGCAGGCCACACCGTCGTTGTGTTTCCGATACAGGGCGCGGCCTTGCTGGGAATGTCGGTACTGGGTCTCGTAGGAGGGGATGCCCTGGTTGCCGATCCAGCACTCCTCGGTCAATTGCCCTAGCGCGTCGTAGCGGTAGATGCGTTCGCCAAGATCGTTCTTCGCGCTGCTGATGCCGGCTGTGCGTGTGTCATAGCCGAAAACTGCCGTTTCACTGGCAAGCGGCTGATTGCCCCCTTCGATGCTGGCGGTCACCTGGCTGGGTTGCTCGGTGAGTTCGGGCCGATACTTATAGGTGATCACCCGCTTGCGTGTTCGGTTGTCGGTCGGTTGCAGGGTGTATGCCGTTCGGGTTTCCATGAGCGATGTAGCGGCCTTGTAGCCATACGTTTCGATACGCGGACCAACGCTCAGGCGGGTCAGGCGCCCGAGCCCGTCGTAGCCGCGCTTGCAGACGGTTTTGCTCGGTGCGTCTTCGCCAGCGCGCACCTGTAGCAGTGTGGTCAGCTCGCCCAGGCTGTGCTTGGCGAAATGCCGGGTCAGTATCGACCCGTCCGCGCGCTGGGTTTCGAACATGCGGCCCAGGGCATCGTATGTGTAGCGCTTGGTGCGTTCGATCGCCTTTCGCTGGGGGGTGTCGTCGAGGGTGAGGGTTTCGCGGATGCAGCGGCCAAGGCCGTCATAGGCATAGTCGGTACGCCCTACTTGTCGTGGGGCCTTGCCGTCTTCTTCGATCAGCCGGTAGTGGTGGATCGGTTTGCCGAAACGGTTCAACTCGCTGACGTTCAACTGTAGGCGTTGGCCAGGGTTCTCGGGACTTTCCTGCCAATGGGCGATGCGTTGTCCGTCGATACCGAAGGGTGAAGTGTCGGTGCGCTCCTTGACGCCATCAGGGCGAGTGACCTCGCAGCGCTGCCCCCAGCCGTCATAGGCATAGGTGTAGGGCATGCTCAGGATGCGTTCCTGCTGGGTCGGGCTGTCCTCTTCGGGGGGCAGGTAATCATGGAAGGTCTCACCGACCAGGCGCCCGATCGAGTCGTATTGGCTGTCCGATACCTTGCGGGTGACCACCTTGGCGTCCTCCCCTTCCTGGGTATCACGCTCTCGTCGCAGCGGGCGGCCGCTGCCATCGTACACTGTGCGCGTGAGTACGCCATTGACGTCGGTGGTTTCTTCGCAGGCATAGGTACGCCCGTTCTCGGTGAGTAGTCGATAAGCAAAACGACGCGTCGCCTGCTCGGGCATGCCAGTGGCGGTGGTTTGTTCCACCAGGCGGCCCAGCACATCGTAGTGGTGGCGTATGGCGATCCCGTTGGGGTCCTCTTCTTCTACCAACAACCCGGTGTGCAGGGAGTGCTTACGGCTGGTGGTTTTTTCCACGGTGCCGCAGGGGGCGCTGAAGGTCTCGGTGCTCTGGCTCCAGGTCAGCTTGTCGGCATCGTCCTCGACCCGTTGGTAGCGCCAGCGGCTGGTCGACGAGGTGCCGTCGATGGTGACGGTCTGCTGGTCGAGGCGCCCATGCAGGAAGGGATTGTCGGGTTTGTGCAGGTAGCGGCGATGAGTGCAACTGAGCACCCGCTCGGTCTTGCCCTCGCCCTCGCCTTGAAGTTCGATCAGTTCCTCTTGTTCGATGGCCAGCCAACCGCCGAGCTTCAGGTTTGGGTCCTGTTGTGCCAAGGCGGGCAGCTTGACGTAGCGGTAACGGGTGGTCACCGTCTGGGCGGGTGCCCCTTCGGTACTGGCGGTAGGCGCCGGATACACGGTCAGGCTTTTGACGCTGCGTACGAAACCTTCTGGGTCGTCTGGGCAATCGTCGTTCTCGTCGTTGGTGTAATACTCCCGCACCATGCGCATGCCGTTGGCCAGTCGTTCTTCGAGCAGGTTGCCATGCTCGTCGTAGGTCATGGTGGCTACTTCTTCCTGGCGTAGGCGTGGATCGTCACGCAAGGTCCAGACCCTTCTTACCTCGCGGGGCAACTGGAAGTGGGCTGGCTGGTCCGGGAAGCGGGCGTTATCGACTTCGTGGTAGAGGGTCTCGACGGTGTCGATGCAGCCCTCCTGGCAAGTCACCTGTTTGCGCAACAGATGAAACCGGTTGAACGTACTCTCGACCGTGCGCAATACCTTGCCGTCCAGGTAGTGGCTGGCCGTGCTGCCATATTCGAAATCGCTACCGGTGAACTCGTAGAGGTTGTCGCCCAGGTCGTCGTTCCAGGTAATGCCTGTACCGTTGCCCAGGAAGTTTTCGGGGGTGTAGCTGTAGCAGGTGTGAATGAAGCTTTTTTCATCAAACGGGTCGGGCTTGACCACATGCTCCCTCACGTAGGGCAGGTACCTGGCGATGCCAGGAAACTGATGACCTTTTTCCTTATAGGTCACTGACTCTCTACCGCCGCCAGGGTTTTGCAGCTGGGTGATGAAGCGTAGCTTGCCGTAGCGCTGGTAGGTCAGTTCCCAGCGGGTATCGTCGGGCAGGATGATCGTTCGAAGTTCGTCGTTGTCCAGCTTCAGCGCGAAGCGCGCGAAGGCCTCCGTGCCGGGATGGATGTCCAGCTTCGGGCGAATGGCGTTTTCGTAATCGATGCTCAGCAGCGTGCGGTGGTCGTCATGGATCTTCCATAAACGCGGCTTGGCCTCGTGAGTGTATTCAAGACGGATACCATGACCGGTGTGCGACAGGATACGTACCGGTAGCGCCATAGTCGGATCGCTCGGCTGTGGTTCGAGCACCTCGATAAGGCCGGATTGATGAGCCACCCGGTAGCGCTTGGTATCGTCATCACTGATGTTCTTGAAGTTGAAACTCTTGAGTTTTTGCTCGGGGATAACGGGTGTCTGGCCGGGCCCATTGTCGTATACCTTCAAACTCTCGCCGGTATGGAGCTCGAGCATGTTGCTGGTCAGTGAATAGCGGCTGAGCTTGAGGCTCCAACCGATCCCCAGCCCGGCATCTTGCTCGTTCAAGGGATTGAAGGTTAATCGCAGGGGCAGGTCGGGTCCGCACAACTCATTGGCGTGCAATACCGGCAGTTCGATAGACAACGTAAATTGCCCGGTCCGCGGGTCGACATTGCTCTGCACGAAACTGCCGAAATTAAAGGCATTGGATGCAATGGCCATGGCATGAAAACTCTCGTGTTGGGATGAGGGCGAAGGAGGTCAGGCCGCGGGCGGGGCTGCGGAGATTTCAACGGTAATACTGCCCAAGCCATCCCGCTTCACTTCCTCGGTGGACTTTTTTGTTACCAGTATGCCCAGGCCTTCGATAATGAAGTCACCTTCGATATAGGAGTTACCAAAATAATAAACTTCAAATCGACGTAGCATTGAAGGGGCATGCGTGGTTTTCCATGTTACCCACCATTTAGGTTGGTCGTTCTCGTCCTTGTCTCTGGACGCGAGGGTAATGATGGCCGCCGACGGTATGCCAGACATCTCGATGAACCGAGGTTCTTCGGTCTTTTCTTCAATATCGAATACTACGGTTTCACCGCTTCCTGACTCGGGAAGATGAAACGTGTAGGACTCTTGCTCCTCGCTGGTCCAGATAATGATGGAGCCTGCTTGTCGTGCCGCCGATGTTCTTGAATTTCCTGGATGCATGAACGTTGCCTCGCTTGCGCTGTCGCGGCAAATGGAAAGATGCGCTCTGTTCGGGCAGAGCGGAGCGTCGAATGGCGCCCGTTTGCCAAAAAAGCTTATAAAAAAGCCAAGGGGGACGCACCTGGCAGATTTATCAGGTCGGGTGGGCTGCGGTTATTCGATTTCGGCATTAGCCCAATGACCTAGCAATTTTGCCAGTTGTTGGAGAAGGTGGGCTGGGCTAAAAAGTTTCCGTGTGGCAGCAGGGCGAAACTCGTATGCACGTTATTTTCTGCAGCCCTCAAGGTCTTGGTAATACGGTGCTGGTACAGGAGCAGTTGGAAATGAATGATCGCCAATCATCAAATCTTGAAGTACCTATTGTTCCTGATTTGACTGAGTTCGATGAAATCGATCTGGAAAAACTGGGCAGCGCTGATCTGGTTGCCGTCATCAAGTACACCGGCATGCAAAAGGGCGACTTGGTCTCACCCCGTTGGGTGGGCAGCAGCCCCGCCGGAGAGGCATTCGATGATGTCGGGGCAACCGTGCCAGTCAGGGAGGGTGACTTGGAGCGGGGGCTCGAGGTCACTATCGCGAACAGCACCATAACCTCCGCTGCTGGCGGTTGGGCGTTTTTTTCGTATACCCAGGCCGGGCGCGAGTCGCTCCGCCAGTTTTGTTATGTTGGCCTGCGAACACGTGGGCAGGACGAACGTTTGCCCGTCATGCAAGCCATCCAGTCGCAAGGATTGATCATTCAGCCAGATACCCTCGACGCTACGGGCGTGAGGTTCCTTGTCCCTCCTTACCAGGCGATGCAGGTCGGTGACAAGGTCACCCTGACCGTAGTGAGCTACGACGAGGAGGGTGACGAAGACGACGAAGAGCGCAAGGTGCTCACGGTCACCCAGGAGCATCTGGACAAAGCGGCGCTGAGTCATGACGTGAGGCGTACGTTCTTCAGGTTCATCGACCCAGGGCATGTGCAGGCTTCGTATGAGATCGAGTTCGTCGACGGCGAGCGTATTGGGTCTCCCGTGCAGCGCCTGGCCGTCGACTCGACGGCAATGCTGCCGCCTCCGTTGGGCAAGCCGGTCATCGACGGGCACGAGGAGGGCGACCCGTTGGACCCGGCGCAATTTCGCAATGGCCTGGTCGTGCGGGTGCCCATCTACGACGAGATGGCTGTTTCCGACCGCATTGTCCTGCGCTGGCGCAGCCCTGCCCGGGATTACCTGCAGACCCTGCGCGTCGACCCCAGCACGGTCGCGTCGCAATCGATTGCGTTCCAGGTGGATTTCGCGGTCTTGGCCGAGAGCCAGGGGGCCACTGTGGAGGTGAGCTATCTGTTCGGTCGAGAAGGGGCTGGATTGCGCTCCGAAGCGTTGCGGCTCGAGGTAGTGATGGCACGCCAGCTGGAGGCGTTGTTGGTCAACCGTGCCACTGCCGATAAGACACCCAACTGGGGCACCCTGGCAGCTGACGATACCCTGAGCGGCGTTTACGTCGATGTACCGCCCGGGGTCGTGCAGCCAGGCGAAGCACTGCACGTGCATTGGTGGGGGATTTCGCCGCTCGGCCAATACATCGCCGAGGAGCCGGCAAGCCCCGACAACCCGTTGCGATTCCATATTCCGCCTGAATATGTACCAGCGAACATGGGCAGAGGGGAGAAGGACGAGTCGCGTCGTTTCCCCGTGTTCTACCGGCTGGTCAGTGCCAAGGGGCACGTGGATTCCGAGCATTTCTTCCTGCGGATAAAACCGGAGCCTGCCCAGTACCATCCGCAAGTCACCTGTGAGCAGGCCGAGTCTCTCAGCTTGTCGCTGGCAGCTGTACCGGCAGCGGGTGCTGACTTGTCATTGGGTACCTGGTCGTTCATCGCCGAAGGGCAATTGCTCACCTTATCGATTGGCAGGGGCTCGGGCCCCGGCTCATGGGAGGAGGCCATCCGTGATGCCCTGCCGGTGACCGCGCAGGAGGTGACGGCGGGGGTGAAGGCCAAACTGGCGAAAAGCCTGCTCGAAAAAGTGCCCCTCGGGGACACCTTCACCCTGTACGCCAGGGCCAGTTTCGATGGTGGCGACTTTTTCACCGAGTTCAAAAGCAAAAGTTTGCAGTTAGTACCCTAAGTTCCGCGCGACATAACAGCACATCGTACTCACGCGACCCGCTAATGCAGGTCGTTATCGCATGATGATGGTGGAGAACCGATCATGGCTAGGCCTACACTTTCGCAATACCTGAATTACCTTGAACAAGAGCCCCGGACCAAAGGCTGGGGGGCGCTGTTGGTTTACGATCGCCAGCGGGCCAACCGGTTGTTGGCGCAGGAGTTCATCGCACGTTTCGATGACAGTCACTGGTTGAAGCCGATCAATGGAACCAAGGAAACCGATAGCGGTATCTGGACGCAAATGTCCGACTTCAAGCTTGGTCAGCCGCGTTTATCGTTCGAAACCGCCAACATCGGCAGTTCAATAGCGACACTGAGCATGCCGGTGGTGAGCGGTAGGCTGACCGAATGGCGTCGTTCCGATAACGGTCAGGCCGAACTGGTGGGCATTTCCCATCTCGACCCGCTTACCGCACCACAGGTTCGCATGCAAATCAAACTCAACCATGCCGATGGGGTTATCGATCAGGATGGTCGTGTGCTGATCGACCTGTCGGACGGGGAGGCGGGCACTTATACCTTCGAAGTGTCCAGTTGGAAAGACCTGAACCTCAAGTTGGGTGAGTTCATCAAGGACGAGTTCGGAAAGCTTCCGGATAACGAAAGGGTATGGGAGTTGAACACGATCCGGCGATTCGAGGACGGGATCGATCCTACTTCATTTGCCGTGCGGACGCATTCCCTGGCCAGAGCTGGCAGATCGACACCGAGTCTGGATGCAGAGGAGCAAGAAGACGGTGCCATATTGGTTGGCGTCGCATTCAATGGCGAGGGTAATGGTGACTTCCCTACCCGAGACCAAGATATGCCGTTTCTATTGCCCGAGTCCACGGACGGGGAGGATTACTCGCTGAGTGTCCTGTTGGGTAATGAAGCGTGGATGAAAAATGTCCTCACCGAAGGCCTTCGGCAGATGCCGGGTTATGGTGGAAATAATTATGAGTATGAGCGTGATGACAGTAAATTTATAACAAAAGTCAGTACTGGTCATATTTTATTGAAGGGTTATCAAGATTATAAGCTTTTTAATGATAATCGGAACCGAATAAATATTGATATCTTTGCAATGTCAGGAGTTGCAAGCGGAGAGTTCAACAAGGGAAAAATTGTATTTCGCTGGAAAGGGATGGCCCCACTGCCGTACGGTTTTGGGTTCTACGTATACATTAATAACGGTTGGGAAGGGGGCAAGATGCCCCTCTATGGTGACATTGATTTGTCCTGCGAGTTTTCCGCAGCGTTAGATGATGAGGGATGCATCGTGTTGACTGGTGGCGAGGTCGCCGGCACAGTCAACCTCTCCACGGGCGATGAGGAGTACGATCGAGATTATATCCCTCACATGCTGGCTAACTTCAACCAAGCCGCTCGTGCAAGCTTCACCCCTGTCCTCAATGCAATGAAAAATATCAGTGTGACTGTCGACCTGCTACGGCTCAACTCGTTGTTGTTCCGTAGTGAACAAGTCGCTACGCCAAGTCTGCTTGAACTACCCGGCGATGTGTCATTACTCGGGTACCTAGCCCCTAAACATACGGCGTTCGCCATCGATCCACTCGAGAAGGTACTGGCTGCAGACGGTACGCTGCAGTTGCGTTTGGACCCTCAACCTGCTGGGGCCGTAACCTGGTCGGTCAAGGGGCTTCCCGGCGAAGAAGGTGATGTCGGGAGTGTCTCTGACGGTCTTTACCAGGCACCAGCAGCAGAGCAGATCACCGGTACTGTGAAGCGCGTCATCGTCACCGCCACCGTTGGCGATCATAGCAGCAGCGCCTTGTTGAGCGTCGTGCCCAAGGCCGTGGCGGTTCGCCCGAACCTGCTCAATGCGTTCTATTCCACTGCCGAAAAGCCGCAGCGCTATGTGGTAGAGGGTGGGAGTATCGACGCGAGCTTGCAATGGGCCATGTCCGAAGACTCACTGGGCACTCAACGAGCACCGGAGCCCGGCGATTCGGACTTGGACATTCCCAAGGACAAGAACGTGCGGATCTATGTCGCACCCGAGAAACCGGCCAACCGAGAACCGGGCCTTGCCAAGCTCATGCATCTGGACCAACTGCAGGTGACCGGTGCTGGACGCACGGAAATCATCGACATTCCAGTGGCTTGGGTCGCCACGCCAGCGTTCATCAGCCTGTCGAAAGTGGGCGATGGTCTCAAGCTTGTATTGTCAGCCGAGGGGGAGGACGGTGAGGTCATTTTCGATCCTGCCGAAACTAACTGGTACACCGTCAAAGGCACAGGCAGCGTCGATGCCGCTACGGGAATCTACACCCCTGGGGCGGACGAGGGCGACTACGTGATTATCGCCGGCGCAGCTAAAAACAGTCCGCTCATCTCGATCTGGAATTACACGGTGGTGCCTATGCCTTATACCGACGCCGAGGCGGCATGTACCGCGCAGATGCGCCAGTTGGTACGTAGCCGGAGGTTCTGACCATGGCCTATTCACTGCAAGACTTGCTCGATGCGCTCAAGGAGGGTGACGCCATGCACGGTTGGGGCGCGATACTTGCCTTGGGCCGCGATCCGGTCAATGAAGCGCTGCAGACGCGGTATGTCGAGGCGTTTGGCCTCGAGGGCATGGCGACTCCGATCAGTGGCAGCTATTACATCGACGAGTCGCGTACCGGGCAGGTGACCTTCGACAATGTGGTCCTGGGCCCTGCGCAACTGTCATTCAAGGGGGCAGTGGGGACGAGCGCCAAGCTCAAAGTGACGATGGAGCTGATTGCAGGCAGTTGTCTGTATACGTCCATGTTGGCGGGCAACGTCCAGCGATTCAGGAAAAAGGACGTGCTCTATCTGGGCATGGGCTATCGCTTCGAGATAATTGGCGAACTGAAGGTGGTGCCCAACACCTACCTCAGGCGCAGCCAAGTCGTGCTGGACTTGAGTGCCGCCAGCGAACCGACGTGTACCCTCGGCAGTACGCCCATCGCCGCACAAAAGATGGGTGGGTTCATCCTGGAGCAACTCAACCAGCAATTGGCGCTCTCCCGCCCGTTGCCAATTCTGGACATCGACTTCTATGGCAACCATGCCCTGGCGACCGTGGATTTTGCCGTCACTGGTCAGCAAGCACCTGGCGATGCCCAAGAGGGTGGGGCGAGCGAAGACGAGGGTGCACTGCTGTTGCTCTTGCAGTTGGTAGCTGACCGTGCACGAGGAAACTTCCCTAGTAACCTGCCGTACCTGTTACCGCCCAAGGATGAGACCAGCAACTATTCCGCTGCGTTGCTGGTTAGCCGGGAGCGGTCACCGTTGGTTCACGACCTTGGTCGCAGTGGGCTGGACCAGGTGCTCCTGCCTGATGCCTATGAGGTACGGATGGCGAGCGAGCATGCGCCGTACGACAAGATCCTGCTTGGAGACGTACAGGCGGGTGATCTGACACGCCAGGTTCGGCCTGCAATGAGCAGCATGGGGGCAGCGCAGAGCCGGCAGTTTACCGTGAGCGGGCCAGCACCGCTTGGCTGGTCGGCACGCAATGTGGCGTATCCACGTGCCTCGGGCACGATGGACACCAACGGAAATTACACCACCCCAGCCCCCACCGCGATCGCTGGTGAGCAGCAGATCATGCTGGTGAGTGCGCAGGGTGTCGAGGATGCCCCCGGCAAATCGGCATTGGTAGTGGCTTCTGCCGATGCGCTGGGCATCGCGCCCAGGGCGGTGGTGTGGACCAAAGGGCAGGAGCCCATTCGTCTGACCGCGTCCGAAGACGGCGGCACGTGGTCCTTGGTCGAGGCCGAATACGGAACGCTCGATGTCGAGCCGGCGGACACTCGCCATGCTCTGTTCACACCCGATGAACCGGATACCGGCGAGCCGATATGGCTACAGCGCATCCAGGTGCGCAAAGGTGCGAATACTGGCTATGCAACGGTGGTGATCGTTTCCAGGACCTTGGCACTGCAGGTGGAGCCTTTTCATGTGGCGCAGTTGCCCAGCAATGGCCAGCAGCAATTCGAACTCATCGCCGAGCCGCAGCAGCTCGCCCAAGACATCGATTGGGCGGTGTATGGCGTGGGCAACATCGAGGATGGGCTGTATCGCGCTGGGGAGTCGATCACGGGCGAGGTCAGTGTCATCGTGGGCTCCATTGTCGGGCTGCCAGGGTTTGCCGTGATCGAACACCCGCGTAGCTCGGCACGGCAACTGGCAGTGAACCAAGAGCGCTGGAGGGAGTTGAATCACTTCAAGCTGACCCCCAATCGAGCCAATGCCCAGCAGGTTCTGGCCAATGGCAGGCAGCAGGTGGGTATCCGGATCGAAATCGAGACCAAGCCAATCGAAACGCCCGATGGCATCATCTATGACCCCGTGAGTGATCTCGAACTCTCTACCTTGAAACTGCTGCACGAGGACGGTACCGAAATCGACTGGTTGCCGATCGGCGTGGAAGGCCTCGATCCAGAACTTGCAGAAGGCAGCGGCAAGCAGTGGGCAGCCAGCAAACTGCGCAATCGGTTCGATTACCTGCCGGTTTCGACTGCGGGTTCAGGCACGGACGTCGGGCAAGTCGCCGGGGACAATACGCGGATCCTTAACGTTTATGTGCACACGCTCGAAGTGGAGCCTCGCAATATCAAGGCTAAGTTCCAGGACCATCGCAACCGGTGGCACTTTTCGGATGCCAAGGACATCGACGAGAAATGGGTTGAAATCACCGGTGTCAAAGTCCCGGAGGGGGATCGGGCACTTTATGAGTTCGAGCCCAAACGCGTGGAAGCGAAAAATGGCTTTGACTGGGTGGGTGAGGCAGGGGAAACCGACAACTTCAATTATTGGCACTACACCACGCACTATTGGGTTCTCCGGAGTAGAGCCGGGCTCAGCTTCACGGACGTGCGGTTCGATCACTGCTCGATGATACGTTGGGAGAGTGAGCAGCTCGCCGAATCGTTCGCCAGCTATACCGGCTTTGCCTTCAAGCCCAAGCGTCACCCCGATGCCCGGCCTGCTTCCACTGGCATTCAATACCAGGCGCAGTTGCAGCTGTTGGCCCTGGAGTCCCCGGAGGCCGTGTTGGATTACAACTTCAAGGGCCATGAAACCGTCTCCGAAGGCACGTTGTTGCTGAGTTTGGACCGTGTGCCGGATTGGCCTTTCTGGTACGACCGGGGAGTGAAGACGTACCGCCAGGTGCTCGACAGGCCGATGACCTTCACCTTGCTCGACAACTACGGAAGTCCTCACAGGCTGAAGGTGTCTTTTGAGCTGTCCGGCTCGCAAGACCACCGCAACATCCTCGGCTGGGATTTTCAATAATGACAATGATCGTCGCCCCGTTGGGGGCGACGTCATGGCCTTTGAGAGTGAGCACGATGACGACTCAATCGCTGGTGCATTCAAACGCGTTCAATTTCATGAGTTTCGTTCAAGGCAGCGTCGATCCGCGCACAGGCCAATACAGCCTGGCCATCGAACTGCCCGAACTGACCGCCAATCAGCTCAATGGGCCGAGCTTGCCGTTGCGCTTGGGCTTCAACCCGATGAACACCCACGATTCCGGTTTTGGCACAGGTTGGAGCCTTAACCTCAGCCAATACGCCGTGGCATCCGGCCTTCTCAGCCTGCACAGTGGCGAGCGTTTCCTGGTTTACGACAATGGTCCTGGCCAGCCGCCAGTGATTCCTGAACGCAAGATCGAGAGTTTTCACTTCGAGAACGTCACCACAGGGCAAACGCAGCGATTTCGTGTGGCGCACAAGTCGGGACTGGTGGAGCTGCTCGAGCCGCAGGCGCCGGACTACACCCTGGCCCTTCCGGTGCGTGTGCTGGCGCCGACTGGGCACGGTATTACCTTGGCCTACCGGCCGCACAACGGTGTGCCTTGCCTGGAGACTGTCATCGACGACTGCGCCCGCGTGTTGCTCCGGCTGGACTATTCCAGCGGTGCCTGGGTGGACCTCGATATCAACCCCGATACAGTGGCCTTTGCACGTTATCGACTGGAGCGCGATGGAGATGACCTGGGTAGGGTCGTGCTTCCCGATAAGGCCAGCTGGACGTTCACTTACCGCACACTGGGCGAAGTCCGCTGCCTGACCCGGCTGCAAACGCCTCTGGCGGGCGTCGAAGAGATCGAATACGAAGAGCGTGGGCACCACCTGCCAGGTGATGAAGGCAGAACCCTGCCTTGGGTCAAGCAGCATGTGATCAAGCCAGGCGCTGGACAACCCGACATGCTGACGTGCTACTGCTTCAGCGAGGAGAACTTTCTGGGCTACGGCTCGGGCATCGGTTGGATCGACGATGGCCTGGACAATCTCTATCGGTTCACGGGGGCCGACTATTTCTACTCGTCCGTCGCCAGCCATTACCAGCACGGCGAAGTGGCAAGAACGGTCGCGTGCACCTTCAACCGTTTCCATCTGATGACCGAGCAGGTCATTACCGAGCAGGGGTGCGTCGAAGCGAAGACCATCAAGTATGGGGAACTCGCGAATATGCGCTTCGAAGACCAGCCGGCCAACTTTCAGTTGCCTTGCCTCACGATCACCTCCTGGCGCCGAGGCAATGACCGGCGCGACGAAGAGGTCAACACCACGTATGACCACTACGGCAACCTGATCTGGCAACAGCAGGCCAACGGCGTGCAAACCCACTCCAGCTACCTGCCGGCCGAGCAAGATCCGGAGGGCTTCGTCCGCCATCTCGACACTCAGGAGGTGATCCCAACGACCGGTGAGGGAATGGCCGAGGCCTTGCGCAGCGTGTACAGCTACATCGAACTGCCATCGCTGGCGCAGGATGGGAAAGGCACCTTGCTGCTCGAGACCGAGAAGCTGGTGCGTGTGCGTGACGATGCCGTCTTGCAGCTCACCGAGACCCAGTACCATGCGACGGTCGGCGACCCGCTGCGCTACGGCCGGCCCCGGCAGCAGGTGCTCGTGCTCGATGGCAAACGCACCTGTAGCGATTACGCCTACGCGCTGGCCTCGTTGGACGGTCATCCTGTGGTGCAAACCGAGCAGACCATCACCGGTTTCGATCACGGCGCGCCATTGACGCTGCGCGAAACGCTACACACCAAGGCTGGTACCGTGCGCCATGCACGGAAGGTCAATACGTTGCAGCATTCGGTGCTGATCGGCGAGCCCATGCTCAATTATGACGATAACGAGGTGCAGATCGCCTACGTGTACGACGTGCTGCGCCGCGTTACCCAAGAGACGGTCGCACCTGGCACTCCATACTGCGCTACGCGCAACTACAGCTACCACCTGTCCGCCAATGGTGAGCCGGCCGTGCAGACACAAGTTGATGTCAAAGGCGTGACGACTTGGACCTACGTGGACGGGCTCAACCGTGTGGTCAGGCAAGAACGGCAGGACCCGGATTATGGACGAACCTCCGAGGCCAAGGAGGCGGCACGACTTTTCTACAAGGCGCTTTTTGACGAGCTAGGCAACTTGGTATGGGAGGCCGAGCATGATTGGCTTGAACTGGTCGATTTGCCATTGCTCACAAGCTACGAGTACGACGGTTGGCGGCAGCGGTGCTGCGAAGTCGGGCCCGATCGTGTGCGTAACCACGATGTTACCGACTTGACTGGTGCACCGGATTTCACCGGGCCGATTCGCAGGCAATGGCGAGAGTCGGCAGACCAGTCGTTGCGCAGCGGCATGACGATCACGCAGCTCAATCTTTTCGACCAGCCAGTATGGGTCGAGCGTGTAGATACCGAGCAACGACGTGTCAGCTTGCATCAGTACTTTTACGATGGGCTCGGGCGCAGGGCCCGGGAGGTCGATGGGCGTGGTGCGCAGACCTCGTTCCGCCATGATGAGTTCGGCAGGCTTACCGATCACACCCTGGCCGATGACTCGGTGGTACACAGAGTCTATGCCTCTCACAGTACCGAAGACTTGCCTGTTTCGATCGAGGTGGTCGATGGCAGCGACCAGACCAGGTACCTGCTGGGTACCCAGGCGTTCGATGGCCTGGGCCGTCTGATCGGCTCGGTGACGGGAGGGCGTGAACGTACGCAGCTCTACGCGCCAGGGCAGCGCCAGCCCGAGGCAGTCATCACTCCAGCGGGCGTGTGCATCACATATGAATACCTCCCGCAACTGGGTGAAGAACCCTTGCGCCGCATCTTGACGACGTCTGGTGTTGAAGCGAACTACCAGTACGACAAGGAAAATGCCCGCTTGTTGTGGTGCGAGGAAAACGACGAGTCGCTGAGCCGGGAGTACTTCAGTACCGGGGAACTGAAGCTGGAAAGGCGTGAACGTCCCGGGGAGGCCCCCTTTGAGATGAAGTACGTGTACAGCCTGCAAGGGCGTCTGCTCAGTTATACCGATGTGCTGGAGCATACCCAGTCTTATCGCTACAACGCGTATGGCCAGCTCGAGCAGACGTGCCTTGAAAATATCGTGAGCACGTTCACCTATGACGGCTTGGGCCGTATGGACAGCATTCTGACTGAAACCCAAGATCCGGATGGGCAGCCTCGGTATCTCAAGACCGCTCTGGCTTATGACGATTTCGATCGCGAAAGCAGCCGAACTTTCGATCTTGGTGATTCGGTGCAAGTACTCAAGCAGTGCTACGACGCGGTCGATGCCATCAAGACCAAGACCTTGAAGAGTGGCGAGCAGTTGCTGCGCGAAGAAACCTATGGCTATGACCCTCGGGGCCGGTTGGAGGAGTACGATTGCGAGGGGGAGGATGAATACGTGCCAGTCGATTCCTATGGCAAGAAGATCCAGGCCCAAGTCTTCACCTTCGATGCCCTGGACAACATCATCCGGGTTCGCACGTTGTTCGAAGGGGGCAGGATCGATGCAAGGTATCGCTTCGAGAACGAGCAGGATCCGGCGCAGTTGACCGGAATCGAGATCACTGGGCTTGAGGACGTGCCGCGTGTCATTGCCCTGACGTATGACCCAGACGGTAATCTGACGTGCGACGAGCAGGGCCGGACCCTGGTATATGACGCGCTGGGGCGGTTGGAGCGCGTTCAGGCACCCGCGCAGGGCATTGACGCGTTGTATGGATATGATCCGTTGGATCGTTTGGTGACGCAGAGCAACTGAGCCTTTCATAGTCTTACGGGCGAGCCCCAATACTGGCTAGCAAGGGGGGCCTTGCAATCCAGGGGCGGCTTTGCAGCCCAGGCAAGCCCGTTCCTACAGGGCCTCTGCAATCAACGAGTCATGTGTCGATTTATAAGAAGCTGGCTTGCCCCGAGCACGTTTGGCGTGCATATCGAAAACGTGTCGACCTGATAAAAATGCCAGTTGTCATCGTGTATCGGAATGCGTTGAATGAAGTCGCGTGAGCGGAGGTGGTAACTCTTAATCTGTGTCTCCCAGGGAGGTGGATGTGAATAGCTCCGACGCCAAAATCGATGCGGCTGACAATGTACGACGGGCGTTTAGGCTTCGCCGTGCCGAGATATTGAGGGCCGACCCGCTAGATCCACTTATCGTCGATCCAGACTATTTTGCCGACCCTTCCGATAGGACAGTGAAGAGTGTGCTTTTGCGCTCGGATGGCGCTGGCTTATTCGTCCAGGTACCCCAATGGTTCGTGACCGATGAAGATCTCCTGCGGATAGAGCACTCGCGTGATGGCGTCGGATTTACCTCTATTCATGAGGAGCGTATCCGCTTCTTTGATGACCCCATTAGTTTCCCATATCCCGTCAAACTCGACTTGACGCTCGATGCTTTGCAGCCAGAAGGGGTACACTATTTCAGAAGTTACATCATGTCGGATAATTTTGAAGAGAAGTATTCCGACCCTATCACGCTGCGCTTCGATCGTGTTCCCCCTTATAACAGGGATGTGCCTAACAAGTTCGCGGGTATTCCGGTGGTCACAGATGACAGCCTCGCGGCAGGTAACGACAAGGTTCTTTTGACATTACCCGCTTACCCCGACTGGGAAGCAGGTGACAAAGTCCGTTGGTACTGGTTGAACGAGATACCCACAGACGTTGAAAACATCGAAGAGGTCGGCACCCTTGCAACCACGGGCCAGGCTCAGCAACTCGAAGTGCCCGGCGACTATGTACGCAAGGTCAACGACGGCGGCGTCTATGCCGTGTATGTATTGTTCGACAAGGCCGGCAACATCAGCCAAATCTCCGACTACCTCGCTGTCGATGTGGCGCTCGGTACCTTGCCAACGGTGTTCGATCCGCCGGAGGTACCATTGGCCACGGCGGCGGATGGTTTTCTCATCGATCAGGCCGATGCCTTGGAGGGCGTTGAGGTATGGGTGCCGTTGTTCGATGACCACAAGCCCACAGACACGGTGAAAGTGATCTGGAAGGCTGCGCACTTGAAGCCGCAGCCTGTCGGGTCTACGCCTGAATCCATGATCAGGTTCCCGGTGGACAGCCGCGAAATCCTGTTGACCGAATACGATGATTCATCGGTGCCGGACGTCACGCTGGTTCGTTATGAGGTGTATCGGGGTACTCATTTGTTGGGTGGGAACGAGACGCAGGTCAATGTCGACTTCGAATCGATCGACCCCGGCTGGCCAGGCCCAGATTGGCCGGACCCTGAGCATGCGGGCCTGAACCCTGTGCGGGTAGCAGGAAAGGGAGGGACAAGCGGCGAGAACGAACTCGACATCAACGACACAGGCAAGGCCGCCGATATCACGATCGAACTGCATGACTTTGCACTGGAGGATGATGTGCTGACGCTTTCCTGGGGCGACCAGGAGGGTGCTGCGCGCTACACCGTGAGCGACTCTGACGTGCCAGGGGAAGACGTTACGTTCGAAGTGCCCTGGGCGGTGATCGAGGCAGGAGGGAACAATCCTGCGCTGCCGGTGAGTTATTGGGTCAGCCGGCCCGATGTGCACAATCCGCTGAAGTCGCGTGATACGCCTGTCTTGGTGAACGCCATCAAGATCGTTGCACAGGCGCCTGGATTCCTGGATGCCAATGCGGCAGGCCAGTTGAATTGCAGCACGATCAGGGCCAGTTTGCCGCACGCCGATGGTGGCGCGGTGCAAGTGACGGTGCCTGACCTGACGCAATACACCCAGTACGGAGCAATCACTGAATTCGTTCTTACCTGGTGGGCCGTGAAAGGAGGAAATGAAGATCAAGGTGAGGATGAAGTACCTGGTGTAAGGGAGTCGTTCCCGGTGCCCTTGGGCGCTGACTACCCTCTGGAAGGCTTTACGTGGCGGGTACCTTACTTGAAGCATGTTGCGCCTACATTCGACCCTGATGATCCACTTTTTTACAGAGCCCGCGCGCGGGTGGTCTACAGCTTTAAGGCAGGAACGGAAGACATTGCTTCCGAGCGCGGCGAAATCGTATTGGCCATGTATGAGCCCAGCGGCGCATGCGATTTGACTTGACTGTGCGTCGTTGTGGTACGCGCAGTAAATTGTGGTTTTTTCGCGTAGGAATGTAGGTTTTTTCTTACATGCTTGGCAGAAAAAGCCATGTAGTCTCGTCAGGAAATTCAGGGACGATCCGAACCTGATTTCAATCATTCATGTTGGCGAGCATATATCGATGAACAAACACTCTGCACGCTTCGGCGGCGCGGGTCGGCACGTTTTTGCCTTCGCGTTCGCGCCATTGTACCTGGTCAGTCAAGTGGCATTGGCACTGACCACTATCGTGGAGGACCAAGTCATAGATGGGACAGTGCCATTGGACAGTTATCAAGTCCTTGCCGGTGCCACGTTGACGGCCAATGGTGCCCAGGCGCAGGAGATCCAACTGCGCGCTGGATCGGCGCTGGAATTCAACGGTGGCGGTATCACTGCGACGGGCGACGCGCTGGTGGTCGGAAGCGACTCGGTAGCGAGCCTCAAGGGCACCCAGATCGTCAGTCAGGGCCGCGGTATTGTCGCGGCGCGTAGCGGTGACATCGGTTCCACGGTCAATGTGACGGATAGCACGATCGTCGGTGAGCGCGGTGGTGCGGCGTTGGCCAGCAACTCGCAGCTTCATGTCAGCGGTAGCCTGCTACGTGGCACAGGTGCCGCAAGTGCCGGTTTGCGTATGTTCAATGGGCGGTTCGAGGCGATGGACAGCCAGGTGGTGGGAGCCCAGGAAGGTATCTTGGTGTCGGGCGACACTTCGCTGGATGGTCAGGCCCAGATCGACCTGCAGGGCACGGTTGTCGATGGCTTGGACGGGGCCGCGATCGTCGTCGCCGGTGGCGGCACGGTGCCGGCTTCGGCGCGGATCACTGTCGGCAATGGCTCGCAACTCTCAGGCAGCAATGGCAACGTGCTCGAGGTACGCGACCGCTCGACGGCCGACATGACGGTCGATAATTCGCACCTGGTGGGTAACGTAACGGTAGAGGATGGCTCCAGCGCAACATTGACGCTTGCCAACCAGGCCAGCCTCACCGGCCAACTGGAGGGTGTTTCGCGGTTGAGCATCAGCGACCAGTCGCGCTGGGTCATGGTCAGCGATGCCTCTGTTGGTGACCTGGCACTCAAGGACGGCGCTGTGCAGTTCGGTGGCCCAGGCGCATTCCATCGATTGACCGTGGAAAACCTTTCAGGTAACGGGACCTTCGTCATGGATGCCGATTTTTCGACGGGGCAGAGCGACTTTCTGGAGGTTACCGGCCAGGCGAGCGGCAGCCATGGCTTGCTGATCGGCAGCGCTGGCAAAGATCCCGAAGAAGAGAATCAGCTGCATATGGTGCACACCGCTGGCGGCGATGCATCGTTCTCGCTGGTCAATGGTCCGGTTGATCTGGGTGCTTTTTCCTATGAGCTGGTCCAACGTGGGAACGACTGGTACCTGGACGGTTCGCGCAAAATCATCAGCCCTGGTACGCGTTCAGTGTTGGCCATGTTCAACGCTACCCCCACGGTATGGTACGGCGAACTGACCTCGTTGCGTGGCCGAATGGGCGAGCTTCGCTTGGATGAAGGCAAGGCCGGTGCCTGGGTCCGGGCATACGGTAACAAATATGACGTCGCGGCCAGTTCCGGTGTCGCTTACAAGCAGGTGCAACATGGGATGTCCTTTGGTGCGGACGTCCCCCTGCCGATCGGCGACGGGCAATGGCTGGTCGGCGCGTTGGCGGGCTACAGCCGCTCGGACCTGGATCTGAGCCAAGGTACTTCCGGCGAAATCGACAGCTACTACGTGGGGTTGTACACGACGTGGCTGGATAAACAGAGCGGTTACTATTTCGATGGTGTGCTCAAGCTGAACCGTTTTGAAAACGATGCCAAGGTAGCATTGAGCGACGGCCAGAAGGCCAAGGGTGACTACAGCAACTATGGCGTTGGCGCGTCGGCCGAATTCGGTCGCCATATCGCCTTGCAAAACGATTACTTCGTAGAACCTTATACCCAATGGTCGATGGCGCAGTTTCAAGGTCGGGACTACGAGCTCGACAACGGTCTACAGGCCAAGGGCGAGACGGCCCGGTCTCTGTTGGGTAAGGTAGGCGCTACCTTGGGCCGCAACATCGACCTGGGGGCGGGGCGAATCATTCAACCGTACTTGCGCGCCGCCTATGCATACGAGTTCATCGATGACAATGAGGTCAAGGTCAATACCCATCGCTTCGATAACGACCTGTCAGGCTCGCGTGGCGAACTCGGTGTGGGTGTGGCTGTATCGATGGTGGAGCGCTTGCAACTGCATGCTGATTTCGACTACAGCCGTGGCGAACATATTGACCAGCCGTGGGGGGTGAACCTGGGGCTGCGCTACAGCTGGTGAACAACGCTGAAGAGGAAGACGCCGAGTCTTCCTTTTTTTTTGGGGAGAGGTCGACGATGCGCCAGTCCGATGAAAGCCTGCTCTTGCTCAAACCGGTGATTGTTCCTGATCTGCTGGAGGATATTCCGGGAGGTGAGCCTAACTTGTTGCCCGTCAGGGCTGTGCGAAGGCCGCTTCTGGTCAGCGTTCCCAAGTGGCTGATATCCGACCCCAGTGAAGAGGAACCAGAAACCCTGGAGTTGCAGTGGGATGGCCAGTTTCTCGACTCCAGGTGTTGGACCGTTCCGGTGCGTGAAGAAGACCTGGATTTCGAGGTGCCGGTGGAGAAACTGGTCGAGGGGCGGCATAGCTTGACGTACCGGGTGACACTGGGCAACGAAGGGACGGAAGCGTCCGAGCCGCTTACGCTGTACATCGACAAGACAGCACCTGCGCTAGGCGGCCAACGTGGTCGACTCGAAATCGTCGAGGATGCCGAGCAGATCGAGAGGGACGGGCTGACCGCTCGTTATCTGGAGCGTCACCAAGACCGTTTACGTACCCGGGTCCCCGATTACGAAACCCCCATGCCGGGCGACATCATCACGTGGTACTGGGGAGCGAGCGCTGATGATTCGGAACGCGTCGACAGTAGAACCCTGAACGTCGATGACATCGCGCAGCCCTTGTTCATCGACTTTCAAGGCCAGATGATTCGTGAGCGTCAAGACGGCCAACGTTATGCCTACTACGAGATAGAGGATCGCGCGGGCAATCTGAGCGCGCAGGCTCGTTCGTTGGAGATGGGGGTGAACGCTCAGCCAATACCACGCGACCTGGGCTGGGTGGAAATTCCCCAGGCAACCGGCGCAGGGCCAGACCTTACGTTGTCGATGAATGCATTCGTCGAGCCTTTATTGGTAGAAATCCCTGAGACAGCACGGTTGTTTCCGGACGAGACGGTGACGGTGACGTGGGGCGATCCTGGCGATTATGGTTATTTCTCCACAGCCGAGCCGCAGCCTGGAACCGAGCGGCATTTTCTCATCCCGGTGAAGAGCCTCCTGGCCTACAGTCGGCAAACGGTGGTTGTCGGCTACCACGTGTTTGATGGGGTGGAGACCTTCCCCTCTGCTGCGCGTAATCTTGCTGTAAGCCCATTGTCGGAGCACTTGCCCCAAGTGCAGTTGCAAGGGGCCGATGGTAATGGTTTCAGTCTCGGGCCGGCGCCAGCGCTGGTACCTGTCAGGTTGGGGATCTGGTCATGGATGGCCGTTGGCCAGCAGGTCAGGATCACCATCACTGGCGTCCTGCAAAGTGGTGGTGATGCACAGCCTTACCCTGTGCTCGAAGCGCATGTCGTCACACCGGGCGAGGTCAGCCAGGGTATCGGGATGAACGATAGCGTGACAGTTCCCAAGACGTATCTGGCGCAACTGCGCCGTAACCACACCTTCACGCTGCATGTGGGGGTGAGTTTCGACGCGGGCAAGACATGGGTCGACTTCCCCACCTATAGCCCGATGCTGAAGGCATGAGACGCATCAGGATCGGCTCACGGGGCTGATCACTTTGGGAGTGATACCACCATAGTCATTGACGGTGGTGAACTCGACCTTCAGTCCATCCTGGACCGACAACGTATGGAGTGGATAGGTTTGACGGCCCAAGGGGAGCGCCATGTGCCTGGATTCGATTTTCTCGCTCGCTTGGGGGCCGGTGACGGTGAGTTGGTTGAAGGTGAAGTGAAAAGGGGAGGGGTTGTCCACCACCAGATGCGCCTTGCCCTCTATCGACTGCACTGACCAGGCCAGCTCCGCCAGCCGATCTTGCGGGCGACCTTTGAGCTGGCTTGGGCGGTAGAAGACCTTGATACGGGTGCGCATGGCGATGGTCAAGGCGTTGCCTGGTTCGGCATCCGACTGGGGAATCTCCTGCAGATTGAAGAAAAACAATGACTCGCGATCTTGCGGCAGGTCATTGGGCAGACGGTTGATCTGCACGGTCTGCTCGCTGCCCGGATCGATACGGAACAAGGCTGGCGACGCGATCAACGGGACAGCGGTGGTGTTGTCGTCGGTGCTGGTGTTGACCCAGGCTTGCGCGGCATAAGTGCGCTGACTGGGGTTGGCGACGATCAAGGACGTACTGTGCTTGTCGCTGGGCTGGATAAGGCGGGTTGCGCTGATGGTCAGGGCTGCTTGGGCGTCGAGCGGCGAGAGCAGGCCCAGGCAGGCTGCCACCGCTACTGGCAACTGGCAACCGCGCAGGATCTTGCGAAACATGGAAGAATCTCGTGGTGGGCGGGTAACGGAATGCTCCAGGCTGGTTCGAGACTGCCTGGAGCAACGTATTACTTGATGTCGACCAGGAAGGTCACATCAGCGGCAGCATAACCTGGGGTGACGGTTGCGTTGGTAGCCTGGTACATGGCGTAGAACAGCATGTCAGTGGGCTTGGTATCGTCGAGCGCGTAGCCTGCCGACTCCGCATCGGGCGCCAGGTTGGTCCTGCTCTTGTCTTGAATGGCCAGTGCCAGCCCCTCGGCACCGCCTGGTCGCAGTGCATAGAGATCGGTGCCGCTGGGGCCGTGGAGGGGCGAGAAGGTCACGTAACCTTGCTCACCTGGGTTGATGGTGCAACCGGCTCCCGGTGTGACACGCAGGGCGAATGGAATATGCGGGGTTCGCTTGCCAACGCTGTCGAAATAACTGGGGTGAAAGTTACCAATCACCACGCGGGGGAGAATGGTGCCGCCGCTGCCGGGCTCGACGATTTCGATGGGGCAGGTGCCCCCCGGTGTGACCGTGCCGTGAAAATTGATGTTGCCTGTATTGGCCACTGCGGCGCTGCTTGCTAAGCCCAAGGCGAGGGCTGCCAAAGTCTTTTTCATATCCATAGATCCTGAAGGTGAAAAACGATGCTCAAACATGGACGCGCATGTTCGGCTCGCAGGATAGGTGGGATGGCTCTACAAAAATGTAAGGCTCTTCACCCGAGGGGCGTGGAAATATGGACGGTTACTCTGCAGCCCGTTAAGGCTCAGGCGCTCGAGCGTGACGCACGAGGGCACCTCAGTGCCGGCCGTCACCGTCTGGCAGGCTGAGCCGTTGCTTTTGCTGGTGCCAGTCGAACGCTTCGCCTTTCTGCTCTGCCTCGTACCGGAGTTCTTCCAGTCGCTGATACAGGTCCAGTTCTTCGTCAGGCATGAAATGCAGGCAATCCCCGCCGAAGAACCACAGCAGGTCACGGGGGACCAGATGGGCAATCTGCGGGTAGCGCTGGATCACCTGGCAGATCAGGTCCTGGCCGAGGTACTGGCTTTCGAGCGGGTCCTTGGGAAGCACGGCAAGCAGTTCATCGAAGCGCTCCAGGAACAGCGTGTGGCTTTCTTCAGGCACCTGCTCGGCGTCGCCGAGTGCTACCAGGATGGTGCGCAGATGATGCAGCAACTGCAGGTGGTAGGCTTGGTAGTCGGTCGCCATGAAAAAGTCCTCGAGGAAATTGAGTGGGACGGGATTATAGAGGTCGGTGCATCACCGGCCAGCCAGATTTTTCGTACCTGACAATTCTGCCAGTTTCGAGCCGAGGGGAAAGGTGTTCCACTTGGACGAAAGAGGAGAGTTGCGATGAAAATCATGGAGCTCGAGCCTTCGCCGGTGTTTTTCCTGATTGATCGGGACACGACCAATCGCCAGTGGAGGCTGCATGCCGACAAAGCAACTGCAAAAAGCGAGAGGGTCTATTTTGACCGCATCACCGGCCCGGTCAGTAGGAAAATCAGGCTGGTGTGGCTGGGTTACCCATCGCTTCTCTATACCGATAAGCATATTGAAGTGAGCAAGCACCTGCTGAGTGACTTGGAGATGACCCTGACCCACGAAGCAGGCACAAGTCATGGTTGGGTCAGTGACATAAGCCAGACATGGCCCGGTGACGATAAGACCCTGTCGATCAAGGCCTTGCTGGGGGACAGTCGGTTACGCTACAGGACCTTGGACCTGGGGGCGCTGCGCCTGGAGTGGTCGAGCCCGGCCGAGTACACCTTTAATGGTAGCGATGCGGATCTTGCGTTTTTCAGAGGCTATTTCGAACGTCGGGGGCAAACGCTGTTGTATCGCCTTACGCCACCGTTGAACCCGCTCATGCATGATATATCGGTGCATTTCGAAAACGCTGGTAAGTTTTCGCCCTGGCTTTGGCTGTTCGGCGAGGACACGCGCGCTTTTGCAGCAGCACCGCCATCAGCAGAGATCGCCAGTGATTACAATGTGATCATTATTTCATCGTTGATGTACCCCGAGGTTTATAAAGATCTGCCGCCGAGCGATAGTCAATGGATCGCTTCGCTTTTGGCTCCGCCGTCATCGTTCGAATTCGAGGGCGGTGTCTTTGAAGCCAGCCTCTACAGTTACTGGGCATTCTATGCGGCTGGTACGGCGGCAACGCCACGATCGTCCGACGATGAGATAGCCGGTTTGACGAACACAATGGCCATCACGCCTCTGGTCCGCGCGATTGGCAGTTTCGATGCCAAGCAGGAACTTGTGCTTGAGCCTGCCGGTGAAGCCACCTTTGCTTTCGAAGGTGCCCATCTGGGGACGATGGGGCGTGAAAACGGTAGGCAGTACTACTTCCCGCCAGCGGCGCTGCAACCAGCCGCCGAACTGGAGCCTGACAACAAGACCGACCGCCCTGCCGCGCTGTCGGCGACGGTCCGGGAGCCTGTGACGGTGGATGTGATCAAGGCCAGCCGAGGTGAGAGCATTGCCTTCTCAACATTCATTTCCCGTTATGCGCCCCAGACGCATTTTTTCAAGGCCAAGGTGTCAGCAGGCAAACTGTCGCTGTCGCTATGGTACGTGAGCGCTGAATCCGATGAGCAAGTACAAGTTCCAGTCGACGAGCTCGAGTGGAAGATCGTTTCGGGCAATGGAAAGATCTCTCGGGCGGGCGTGTTCACGCCCGCCGCTGTCTTGCCCACTGCTTTCACTGCCGTGTGGGCGCGCGACCTGAGTGACACCCGGTTCATGTATTGGGCGTTCACGATCATTCCCGTCCCGTTGTTCTCAGCGGAGAAAGTGAGCGAGCTGTTCAATGAATGACCGCTCGCTGCTATCTGGCTTATGCCGGCTATCGCACCTGGTCTGGGTTGAGCGTGAGCGCGTCTTTTTCGAATGCATCGACGTCGATCACTGCCCGTCGGGCTCTTTCGGCTTCGTGCAAACGCTGGCCCTCGGCTGGCTGCAGGACACCGGCTGCGACGGCTTCGTCGATAGCCGATTGCCCGTTCGCTAGCCGTACCCCCCCCTCCTTGATGGCGTGGTGCAGCGTCTTGTGCAAAGGCCCGGTTTCATCCAGCAGGTCGCAGGCCCGCTGCAGTGCCGCCACCGGGTCGCCTTCCGCCTGGGGCCGGAAGCAACCGGTCAACAATTCTTCGAGCGCCGGGTCACCTTTGCTTCGGCCGATCAGCGCCGCCACCTCGGCGTCCAGCTCGTCGCTCGGCCCGGTATGCCGACGGCCGAACGGAAACACCAGGACGCGCAAGGCACAACCGACGAAACGGTTAGGGAAGTTATCGAGCAACCGGTCCAGGGCGTTTTCCGCCTGGCCCAGGCTTTCTTCCATGGCCCAGCGCAACAGGGGCTGCATGTGCTCGGGCGAACCCAGGTCGTGATAGCGCTTGAGCGCCGCCGAGCCCAGGTACAGGTGGCTCAGCACATCGCCCAGGCGTGCGCTCAGCCGTTCGCGGCGCTTCAGCGCACCGCCGAGCAGCATCATCGACAGGTCGGCCAGCAGGGCGAAGGCCGCGGCCTGGCGGTTGAGCGCACGGAAGTAGCCTTGGCTCAGGGCATCGCCAGGGACGTTCTCCAGGCGGCCCAGGCCGAGGTTGTAGACCAGGGTGCTGGCCGCGTTGCCGGCGGCGAACATGATGTGCTTCATCAGCAGCTCATCGAACTCGACCAGCGCCTGCCCGCGGTCCTCGCGCCCGGCCAGGGCCATTTCCTCGAGCACGAACGGGTGGCAGCGGATCGCGCCCTGGCCGAAGATCATCAGGTTGCGCGAGAGGATGTTGGCGCCCTCGACGGTGATGAAGATCGGCGCACCTTGCCAGTTGCGGCCCAGGTAGTTGTTCGGGCCCATGATGATGGCCTTGCCGCCATGCACGTCCATGGCGTGCTGGATGCACTCGCGGCCACGTTCGGTCAGGTGATACTTGAGGATCGCCGACAACACCGAGGGCTTCTCGCCCAGGTCCACGGCCTTGGCGGTGAGCAGGCGGGCGCTGTCCATCAGCCAGGCGTTGCCGCCGATGCGGGCGAGGGATTCCTGGATACCCTCGAAGGCCGCCAGCGGTACGTTGAACTGCTCACGGATGTTGGCGTACTGGCCGGTGACCAGGCTGGTGTACTTGCCCACCCCGGTGCCCACGGCAGGCAAGGAGATCGAGCGGCCTACCGATAGGCAGTTCATCAGCATCATCCAGCCCTTGCCGAGCATACCCTGGCCGCCGATGAGGAAGTCCAGCGGCACGAACACGTCCTTGCCGCTGTTGGGGCCGTTCATGAAGGCGGCGCCCAGGGGCAGGTGGCGCTTGCCGATCTCGACGCCGGGGGTGTCGGTGGGGATCAGCGCCAGGCTGATGCCCAGCTCTTCTTCCTCGCCCAGCAGGTGGTCCGGGTCGTAGGCCTTGAACGCCAGGCCCAGCAGGGTGGCGATCGGGCCGAGGGTGATGTAGCGCTTTTCCCAGTTCAGGCGCAGGCCGATGACCTCTTCGCCATTCCACTGGCCCTTGCAGACGATACCGGTATCAGGCATCGCACCGGCGTCGGAGCCGGCCAAGGGGCCGGTGAGGGCGAAGCAGGGGATTTCCTCGCCACGGGCCAGGCGTGGCAGGTAGTGATTGCGCTGCTCGTCGGTGCCGTAGTGCAGCAGCAGTTCGGCCGGGCCCAGGGAGTTGGGCACCATCACCGTGGAGGCCAGGTCGCCGCTGCGGGTGGCCAGCTTCATCGCCACCTGGGAGTGGGCGTAGGCGGAGAAGCCCTTGCCGCCGTATTCCTTGGGGATGATCAGGGCGAAGAAACCTTGATCCTTGATGTGCTGCCAGGCTTCGGGCGGCAGGTCCAGGTCCTGGCCGATCTGCCAGTCGCTGACCATGGCGCAGAGTGCTTCGGTTGGGCCGTCGATGAAGGCTTGTTCTTCGTCGGTCAGTTTCGGTGCCGGATAGTCGAGCAGGGTGTTCCAGTTCGGGCGGCCGCTGAACAGCTCGCCGTCCCACCACACGGTGCCGGCGTCGATGGCCTCGCGCTCGGTCTGCGACATGGGCGGCAGGGTGCGCTGGAACCATTCGAACACCGGGCCTGTGAATACCTTGCGCCGCCACTGCGGCAATGCCACCAGGGCGATCTTCAGTGCCAGCACGATCCACAGCAGGGTCAGCAGCCAGCCGGGGGCGCTGCTGAAAATGCCCATCAGCAGCACATAGGCCGCGAGGATACCCAGGATCTGCAAGGGCGCCAGGCGCCGGTGCGTGAGGTACGCCGCGCCGATCACCAGCACCACCAACCACAACAGCAACATAATCGGTCCTCCTTGGAACCAGGGGCTTGAGCCGTCCCACAGAGCTTAGACGCAACGGCATGAAGGGTAGGGTCTGAACGATGACAGGGTGTGGTTGCAGGCGTTCTGTCGGGTTCGTCATCCTGGGGCTGCCTTGCAGCCCATCGCTGGCAAGCTCCACACGGACCGAGCCGTTCTTGGGGGCGTTGCCGAACCTGGGGCTTGCCGGCGATGGGGCACGAAGCGGTTCTCTGGAGTAGACTGGTCACCCTCCGCATTCACAAGGACAGGGTCATGCTGAAGATCTGGGGCCGCAAGAACTCGAGCAATGTGCGCAAGGCGCTGTGGATCGCCCATGAACTGGGCCTCGATTTCGAATCCATCGATGCCGGCGGCGCCTTCGGCGTGGTCGACGAGCCTCACTACCGGGCGCGCAACCCCAACGGCCTGGTGCCGATGCTCGAGGACGGCGACCTGGTGCTGTGGGAGTCCAACGCCATCGTCCGCTACCTTTGCGCCGAGTACGGCCAGGAGCAGGGCTGGTACCTGGACGATCCTCGCCAGCGCGCCCAGGCCGACAAGTGGATGGACTGGGCCACCTCGTCCTTCGCCGGCCCGTTCCGCCCGCTGTTCTGGGGCCTGCTGCGCACGCCCGAAGAGCAGCGCGACTGGGTGGCGATCAACGCCGCGCACAAGCAATGTGCCCAACTGCTGGCCATCGCCGATGAAACCCTGGCCCACCAGCCGTACTTGTCTGGTGACCAGATCGGCATGGGCGACATCCCATTGGGGAGTTTCATCTATGCCTGGTTCGAGATGCCCATCGAGCGCCCGGCCATGCACCACCTGCAGGCCTGGTACGAGCGCCTGACGGCGCGCCCGGCCTACCAGGCAGCGGTGATGACCGCGCTGACCTGATCGAACACCTCGGCTTCTTCGATAGTCATTATCAATAGACATGACTGTACTTGTGCGGCCAGGCCTTGCACCATTGGCCGCACTCACTGCGCCAGTGACTTTACCTGGCGTGTCCTGCACCTTTTTCTTCGGTAAGTGACCCGCTATGAGTTCCGCCCTGTCCATACGACAGTTGACCAAGACCTACGGCAATGGCTTCCAGGCCCTCAAGGGCATCGACCTGGAGGTTGCCGAGGGCGACTTCTTCGCCTTGCTCGGCCCCAACGGCGCCGGCAAATCCACCACCATCGGCATTCTCTCGACCCTGGTGAACAAAACCAGCGGCACGGTGAATGTCTTCGGCCACGACCTGGACCGCGAGCCTGCGGCGCTCAAGCGCTGCCTGGGCGTGGTGCCCCAGGAGTTCAACTTCAACCAGTTCGAGAAGACCTTCGATATCGTCGTCACCCAGGCGGGTTACTACGGTATCCCGGCCAAGCTGGCCAAGGAGCGCGCCGAACAGTACCTGACCCAGCTCGGCCTGTGGGACAAGCGCGACGTGCCATCGCGTTCGCTGTCCGGTGGCATGAAGCGCCGGCTGATGATCGCTAGGGCGCTGATCCACGAGCCGCGCCTGCTGATCCTCGACGAGCCGACCGCCGGGGTGGACATCGAGCTGCGCCGCTCGATGTGGAGCTTTCTCACCGAGCTGAACCAGAAGGGCATCACCATCATCCTGACCACGCACTACCTGGAGGAAGCCGAGCAACTGTGCCGCAACATCGGCATCATCGACCACGGCACCATCGTCGAGAACACCAGCATGCGCAAGCTGCTCGGCAAGCTGCACGTCGAGACCTTCGTCCTCGACCTCAAGCACGACTTGCCCGCCGCACCGGCGCTGGAGGGATATCCGTGCCGGCTGATCACCCCGCACACCCTCGAGGTGCAAGTGGACAAGGACATCGGTATCACCGCGCTGTTCGGCCAGCTGGCGCTGCGCAACATCGAGGTGCAGAGCCTGCGCAACAAGACCAACCGACTCGAGGAACTGTTCGTGGCCCTGGTGGAAAAGAACCTGTCGAAGGTGGCCGTATGAACCTGGAACTGCGCACCAACTGGGTCGCCCTCAATACCATCGTCTACCGCGAAGTCCGGCGTTTCCTGCGCATCTGGCCACAGACCCTGCTGCCCCCGGCGATCACCATGGTCCTGTACTTCGTGATCTTCGGTAACCTGATCGGCCGGCAGATCGGCGACATGGGCGGCTTCAGCTACATGGAGTACATCGTCCCGGGGCTGATCATGATGTCGGTGATCACCAACTCCTACGGCAACGTGGTGTCGAGTTTCTTCGGCAGCAAGTTCCAGCGCTCGATCGAGGAACTGATGGTCTCGCCGGTGTCGCCGCACACCATTCTCGTCGGCTATGTGCTGGGCGGTGTGTTGCGGGGGCTGGCCGTGGGGGTGATCGTCACCTTGCTGTCGCTGTTCTTCACCCAATTGCAGGTGCATCACCTGGGCGTGACCATCGTCGTGGTGCTGTTGACCGCGACCATCTTCTCGCTGCTGGGCTTCGTCAACGCGGTATTCGCGCGCAACTTCGACGATATCTCGATCATCCCGACCTTCGTGCTCACGCCGCTGACCTACCTGGGCGGGGTGTTCTACTCGATCAACCTGCTGCCGCCGTTCTGGCAGACCGTGTCGCTGGCCAACCCGGTGCTGCACATGGTCAATTCGTTCCGCTACGGCATCCTAGGGGTGTCGGATATCCGTATTGGCACGGCGATTACGTTCATGCTGGTGGCCACCGCGGTGCTCTACCTGCTGTGTGTCCGCCTGCTGGTCAGCGGCCGCGGCATGCGTGCCTGACAGCCGCTGCTTGCGCCGGCGCCACTGCCGGCCCACCCACCAGCGCCAGTACAGCATGGTCGCGAAGTAGGCGAGCACGCCCAGGACCACGCCGCAGACCACCGAACCGAGCAGGAACGGCTGCCAGACGGTGGCGAGCTGGGCGGTGATCCACTCGAAGGTCAGTTCGTCGGGGAGGGTGCGCGGTGGGATCTGCATCAGCCAGGCGCCGGTCATGTAGGTGACGAAGAACACCGGTGGCATGGTCAGCGGGTTGGTCAGCCACACCAGGCTGACCGCGATCGGCAGGTTGCCGCGCAATGGGATCGCCAGGCTGGCCGCCAGCAGCATCTGCATGGGAAGGGGGATGAGCGCTGCGAACAGGCCGACACCCATGGCCCGCGCCACCGAATGGCGGTTCAGGTGCCAGAGGTTCGGATCGTGCAGCAATCGGCCGAGAAAACGTAAGGACTTGTGTTCTCGAATGCTGGTCGGATCCGGCATGTAGCGTTTGAAAAGACGGCGCGGCATGTAGGCTCCCGGCGGGTCGAAGGCGCTCAGTATGCCCTGATTCCCGCACAGCCTCGTTCAGAGTTTGTGACAATTGTTGAGCGGGCTTTGTCGCCATTTCGTCTATGCCTCAGAAGGCGATTGTGCTTCTGGAGCCTTACCTCATGCGCACAGGGATGTTTGCGCTCGCGCTCGGGCTGTTGAGCCTGGGCTTTCTGCCGGCCTTGCCATCGGTCGGGTGGCTGCTCGTGCTGGCCCTGGCCGGCCTGGCAGGCCTGTGTACGCGCGGCTGGCCGCTGGGCTGCCTGCTGCTGGGCCTGGCCTGGGCCTGCTGGTCGGCGCAGTTGGCACTGGACGATCGCCTGGCGGCGGAGCTGGATGGCCGCACGCTGTGGCTGGAGGGGCGGGTAACGGGCCTGCCGGCCCAGTCGGGGAGGGCCATGCGCTTCGAGCTGGACGAGGCGGTATCGCGCCGCGCGGGCTTGCCCCGGCGGCTGCAACTGAGCTGGTTCGACGGCCCGCCGGTCAAGGCTGGCGAACGCTGGCGGCTGGCGGTCACGCTCAAGCGCCCCCATGGCCTGCTCAACCCTCATGGCCCAGACCGCGAGGCGAGCTTGCTGGCGCGGCGGGTCGGCGCCACGGGCACGGTCAAGGCCGGGCAGTTGCTGGCACCGGCCACCGGGGCCTGGCGCGATGCCGTGCGCCAGCGTCTGCTGGCGGTGGATGCCCAGGGGCGCGAGGCGGTGCTGGCGGCGCTGGTGCTGGGCGATGGCGCAGGGCTTGCGCGTGAGCAATGGCAGGTGTTGCAGGCCACCGGCACGGTGCACCTGCTGGTGATTTCCGGGCAGCACATCGGCCTGCTGGCTGGGCTGGTGTATGGCCTGGTGGCCGGGGCCGCGCGTCTGGGCGCCTGGCCAAGGCGCTTGCCCTGGCTGCCTTGGGCTTGCGCCCTGGCAATGCTCGCGGCCCTGGGCTATGGCGCATTGGCGGGGTTCCAGGTACCGGTGCAGCGGGCGTGCCTGATGTTGGCGGCCGTGCTGCTGTGGCGCCTGCGTTTTCGCCATCTCGGTGCCTTGTTTCCCTTGCTGCTGGCGCTGGTGGGCGTACTGCTGGTCGAGCCGCTGGCCAGCTTGTTGCCGGGCTTCTGGCTGTCGTTCGCGGCGGTGGCGGTGCTGATCTACTGTTTTGGCGGCCGTCTCGGTGGCTGGCGGCCCTGGCAGGCCTGGAGCCGCGCCCAGTGGGTGATCGCCGTGGGCCTGTTGCCGGCCTTGTTGGCCTTGGGGTTGCCGGTCAGCCTCACCGCCCCGCTGGTCAATCTGCTGGCGGTACCCTGGATAAGCCTGGCCGTGCTACCCCTGGCCCTGCTGGGGACGGCGCTGCTGCCGCTGGCAGGGCTGGGCGAGGCGCTGCTGTGGCTGGCCGGTGGCTTGGTCGATCTGCTGTTTCGCCTGCTGGCCGTGGTGGCGGGCTGGCGCCCGGCCTGGACGCCTCCATCCCTGCCGCTTTGGGCCTGGCTGTTGGTACTCGCCGGGGCGGTGCTGGTGTTGTTGCCTCGGGGCGTGCCTCTGCGTGGCCTGGGGCTGGTCATGCTGCTGGCCCTGTGGGCGCCTAGGGAACAAGTACCGCAGGGCCAGGTGGAGGTCTGGCAGTTGGATGTCGGCCAAGGCCTGGCGGTGCTGCTGCGCACCCGCAACCACAGCCTGCTCTACGATGCCGGCCCCGCCTGGGGCGACACCGACCTGGGCGAGCACGTGGTGTTACCGACCCTGCGCAAGCTGGGGGTGAGTCACCTTGACCTGCTGCTGATCAGCCACGCCCATGCCGACCATGCCGGTGGCGCGCAGGCCATTCATCGCGGCTTGCCGGTTGGCCGCGTGCTCGCTGGCGAGGCGATGGCGTTGCCACAGGCGTTGCAGGCACAAGCGTGCAGCAACGACCAGCGCTGGGAATGGGACGGCGTGCGTTTCTCGCTCTGGCGCTGGCCCGAAGGGCAGGGGAGCAACGATCGCTCCTGCACCTTGCTGGTCGAAGCCCAGGGCGAGCGCCTGCTGTTGGCCGGGGATATCGAGGCGGGTGCCGAACGGGCCTGGCTGGATGCCACCGGTGGGCCGCGTATCGACTGGTTGCAGTCACCGCACCATGGCAGTCGCAGCTCTTCCACCGAGGCTTTCATCCGTGCCACTGCGCCGCGTGGTGTGCTGATCTCGCGGGGGCGGAGCAATGGCTTCGGGCATCCGCACCCGCAGGTCATCGAGCGGTACCGGCGGCATGGGCTGGCGATTCACGATACGGCGGTGGACGGGGCTCTGCGGCTGGTACTGGGGCGCCACGGCGAGGTCGAAGGGCTGCGGGCGCAGCGGCGCTTCTGGCGAGAACCTTTCGGGCTTGCAGCCCGAAGCGACCTCCGGCAGATGAGCCCCCCTCGCGCCTATGGTAGAGTGGCGACCTTTTTCCAAGGGGATGTTCAACGTGTGGGAATTGGTCAAGTCCGGCGGTTGGATGATGCTGCCGATCATTCTGAGCTCCATCGCCGCCATGGCTATCGTCGCCGAACGCCTGTGGACCCTGCGCGCCAGTCGCGTGACCCCGCCGCACCTGCTGGGCCAGGTGTGGATGTGGATCAAGGACAAGCAACTGACCAGTGACAAGCTCAAGGCCCTGCGTGCCGATTCGCCGCTGGGCGAGATCCTCGCCGCGGGCCTGGCCAACTCCCGGCATGGCCGCGAGATCATGAAGGAATGCATCGAGGAGGCCGCCTCGCGGGTCATCCACGAGCTGGAGCGCTACATCAGCACCCTCGGCACCATCGCCGCCATGGCGCCGCTGCTGGGCCTGCTGGGCACGGTGCTGGGCATGATCGACATCTTCAGCGCCTTCATGGGCACGCAGATGACCGCCAATCCCGCGGTGCTCGCCGGTGGTATCTCCAAGGCCCTGGTCACCACCGCCGCTGGCCTGATGGTCGGTATCCCGGCAGTGTTCTTCCACCGCTTCCTGCAGCGGCGCATCGATGAGCTGGTGGTGGGCATGGAGCAGGAGGCGATCAAGCTGGTCGAGGTGCTGCAGGGCGATCGCGAAGTCGAAGTGGCCGGAGGCAAGGCGTGAAATTCCGGCGCAATCGGCAGCGGGAGAACGTCGACATCAACCTGGCGTCGTTGATCGACGTGGTGTTCGTGCTGTTGCTGTTCTTCGTGGTCACCACCACCTTCACCCGCGAGACCCAACTGCGCGTCGAGCTGCCCGAAGCCGCCAGTGCCGAGCAGGCGCCGCCGGAGGAGGGCAAGCGCCTGGAGGTCACCATCAGCGCCGATGGCGTGTACTCGGTCAACAACCACCTGCTGCCCAAGAGCGACCTGACCACCCTGGTCGAGGCGCTGCAACGGGAGTCTGGCGGCGACACCGAATTGCCCCTGGCGATCAGCGCCGACGGCCGTACCCCGCACCAGGCCGTGGTCACCGCGATGGATGCTGCCGGCAAACTCGGCTTCAGCCACTTGCGCATGACCACCGTCGAGGCGGCCCAGGGGACCCCCTGATGGCCTTCGCCGACCGCTTGCTCGCCGCCTGGTACACCGGGCACCCGGCCCTGGCCTTGCTGCGGCCGCTCGAGGCCCTGTACCGGCGTGTGGTGATGCGCAAGCGCGCACGTTTTCTCGAGGGTGGCAGCGCCAGCTACCGCGCACCGGTGCCGGTGATCGTGGTGGGCAACATCACCGTCGGCGGCACTGGCAAGACGCCGATGATCCTCTGGCTGGTCGAGCACTGCCGCCGGCAAGGGCTCAGGGTGGGGGTGGTCAGCCGTGGCTATGGCGCCAAGCCACCCCGCTTGCCTTGGCGCGTCGAGGCCGGCCAAGGCGCCGAACAGGCTGGCGACGAGCCGCTGCTCATCGTCCAGCGCACCGGCGTGCCGCTGATGATCGACCCCGACCGCTCCCACGCCGTGCAGGCGCTGCTGGCCAGCGAGCCGCTGGACCTGATCCTCTGCGACGATGGCATGCAGCACTATCGCCTGGCCCGTGACCTGGAACTGGTGCTGATCGATGCCGCCCGCGGCCTGGGCAATGGCCGCTGCCTGCCGGCCGGCCCGCTGCGTGAGCCGGCCGAGCGCCTGCTGGAGGCCGACGCCGTGCTGTACAACGGCGCCGAAGCCGACCGCGACAACGGCTTCGCCTTCCGCTTGCAGCCCAGCGCCCTGGTCAACCTGCGCAGCGGCGAGCGCTGCGCCCTCGATCATTTCGCCGCCGGCCAGGCCGTGCATGCCGTGGCCGGCATCGGCAACCCGCGGCGTTTCTTCGACACCCTGCAGGGGCTAAACTGGCAGCCGGTGCCGCACCCTTTCGCCGACCATGCGCAGTTCAGCGCCGAAAGCCTGGCCTTCAGCCCGCCGCTGCCGCTGGTGATGACCGAAAAGGATGCGGTGAAATGCCGTGGGTTCGCCAGCGACGACTGGTGGTACCTGGCGGTCGACGCCGTGCCATCGCCAGCCTTCGTCGCCTGGTTCGACAGCCAGCTCGCGCGCCTGCTGCCCACGCACCGGCAGCCCTGAATCATCGTCAATTTCCGGCCATTGGCCTCAAGGAAGCTTCCATGGACACCAAACTGCTCGACATCCTGGCCTGCCCGATCACCAAGGGCCCGCTCAAGCTCAGCGCCGACAAGACCGAGCTGATCAGCAAGGGCGCGGGCCTGGCCTACCCGATCCGCGACGGCATCCCGGTGATGCTGGAAAGCGAAGCGCGCACCCTGACCGACGAAGAGCGCCTGGACAAATGAGCCTGAACTTCACCGTGGTGATTCCCGCCCGCCTGCGTTCCACGCGCCTGCCGGGCAAGCCGCTGCTGCCGATCGCCGGCAAGCCGATGGTCCAGCACGTGTGGGAGCAGGCGCGCAAGAGCGGCGCCAGCCGTGTGGTCATCGCCACCGACGATACGAGCATCGTCCAGGCCTGCGAGGCTTTCGGCGCCGAAGTGCTGCTGACCCGCGCCGATCATGAGTCGGGTACCGATCGCCTGGCCGAAGTCGCCGCGCGCCTGGAGCTGCCTGCCGACGCTATCGTGGTCAACGTCCAGGGCGACGAGCCGCTGATCCCGCCGTCGATCATCGACCAGGTGGCGGTGAACCTGGCCTCGCACCCGGAAGCGGGCATCGCCACCCTGGCCGAGCCGATCCACGCGCCGCAAGCCGTGTTCAACCCCAATGCGGTCAAGGTCGTCAGCGACAAGAACGGCCTGGCCCTGACCTTCAGTCGCGCGCCGCTGCCGTGGGCGCGGGATGCCTTCGCCAAGGATCGCGACAGCCTGCCTGAGGCGGTGCCTTACCGCCGGCATATCGGCATGTACGCCTACCGTGTGGGCTTTCTCCAGGACTTCGTCGCCTGGGGCCCCTGCTGGCTGGAGCAGGCCGAGTCGCTGGAGCAGTTGCGTGCCCTGTGGCACGGCGTGCGTATCCATGTCGCCGATGCGCTCGAGGCCCCGGCCGTGGGTGTCGATACCCCCGAAGACCTGGAGCGCGTGCGGCGCTTGCTGGAGGCCTGATGCGCGTTTTGTTCGTCTGCCTGGGCAACATCTGCCGCTCGCCGACCGCCGAAGGCGTGCTGCGTCACCAGCTCGAAGCGGCGGGGCTCGCCGCGCAGGTCCATGTGGCCTCGGCCGGCACCGGTGACTGGCATGTCGGCAAGGCGCCCGACGGCCGTACCTGCCGCGCCGCCCTAGCGCGTGGCTACGACCTGTCGCGCCAGCGTGCCCAGCAGGTCCAGGTGGCCCACTTCGGTGAGTACGACCTGATCCTGGCCATGGACAAGCACAATCTCGGTCATCTGCAGGCCATGCGCCCGCACACCGCGAGCGGCGAGCTCGACCTGTTCCTACGGCGCTACGGCGCCGCCCTGGATGAGGTGCCGGACCCTTACTACGGTGGCGCCGAAGGCTTCGAGCAGGTGCTGGACCTGATCGAGGCCGCCTGCCGAGAGCTGGTCGTGGAAATCAAGGGGCGGCTATGACGGCGTGCTGGCAGGAGCGGGTGTCGCTCAAGCCCTACAACACCTTCGGCATCGATGTAACGGCGCGTTACTTCACCCAGGCGTGCAGCGACGAGGCGATACGCCAGGCCCTGGCCGAGGCAGGCGAGCGGCAGGTGCCGGTGCTGGTGCTCGGCGGTGGCAGCAACCTGCTGCTCACGCGTGACGTCGACGCGCTGGTGCTGCACATGGCCAGCCATGGCCGGCGAGTGTTGCACGACGATGGCGAGCGGGTGGTGGTGGAGGCCGAGGCCGGCGAACCCTGGCACCCCTTCGTGCAGTGGAGCCTGGCGCAGGGTTTCTGCGGTTTGGAGAACCTCAGCCTGATCCCGGGCACCGTGGGCGCCGCGCCGATGCAGAATGTCGGCGCCTATGGGGTCGAGATCAAGGATGTGTTCGCCGGGCTGACCGCGCTGGACCGGGAAACCGGCGAGTTGCGGGACTTCGGCCTGGAGGCGTGCGCCTTTGCCTACCGGGATAGTTTGTTCAAGCGCAACCCGGGGCGTTGGTTGATCCTGCGGGTACGCTTCGCCCTGACGCGTACATTGCAGGCACACCTGGACTACGGGCCGGTGCGTCAGCGCCTGGCTGAGCAGGGTGTCGAGCAGCCGACCGCACAGGCCATCAGCGAAGCCATCTGCAGCATTCGCCGGGAGAAGCTGCCGGACCCTGCCGAGCTGGGCAATGCCGGGAGCTTCTTCAAGAACCCGGTGGTGCCGGCGGCGCTGGCCGAACGGATCCGCTCGCGCTATCCGAACCTGGTGGCCTATCCACAGGCCGACGGCCAGGTGAAGCTGGCGGCGGGTTGGTTGATCGAGCAGGCGGGGTGGAAGGGGTACCGGGAAGGGGATGCGGGGGTGCATCGCTTGCAGTCGCTGGTGCTGGTCAACTATGGCCAGGCGAGCGGGGCGCAGTTGCATGACCTGGCGCGCAGGATCCAGGCCGATATCCTGGAACGGTTCGGTGTCGAGTTGGAGATGGAGCCGAACCTGTATTGACCGAGGCGGCTGCTGCGCAGCCGATCGCCGGCAAGCCGGCTCCCACGGGGTCCTTGTTGTGCTTTCGGTCTTTGGTTTCCCCGATGAAAAAGCCCCGCCAGTTCGCACTGGCGGGGCTTTTTCATTCAGCCGATGGCATCAACCGTGGTGAGGCTTGTGCTCCTCGGTGGTTTCCAGGGGCTGTTGCTCGGCCACTTCCGGTTGCTCGGCCGCAGGCGCTTGCTGCTCGATAGCTTCGGGCTGGGCCTCCTGCTGGGCCGCCGCCTGGGCAGCGGCGGCAGCGGCGGCGGCCGCTGCTGCAGCTTCGGCCTCGCGCTTGCGACGACGCACTTCACGCGGGTCGTTCGGGGCGCGGCCGTTGGGCAGCATCACGGTGGCGGGCTCGGCCGGGGCTGGGGCTTCGGCTGGGGTTGGCTCGGCGGCGGCCGGGGAGGCCTCGGTCACTTCCGGCGTGGCCTCGACGACAGCGGCTGGTTGCTCGACGACTGGCGTCTCGACCGGCGCCTGCTCGGCGACCACTGCTGGCTCGGCTTCACCGCCTTCGACCGCAGGCGCCTGCTCGACAGCTTCAGCTTCGGTAACGGGCTGCGGCACGACTTCGACCACTGGCTCGGCGCTTGGCTCGACCACGGCGACAGGTTCGCTGACCGGCTGCTCGACCACTGGGGCGGCGGCGGTTTCCTCGGCCTGGGCAGCCTGTTCGGCTGGCTGGCTGACGGTTTCGGCCTCGCGGGTAACGGCAGTGGCGAGCTCTGCCTGCTGGTTGGCCTGGGCCTCGGCTTCGGCGCTGATGTTGCTGCTGGCGACGGCAGCGGTCACGGCCAGGCCGGCAGCCAGTTCGGCACCCAGCTCGGTGGCCTTGTGTGGCTGTGGCTGCTGCTCGCCGCTGGCTTCTTCCTCGCCACCTTCGATCAGCTCGCCATTGGCGTTGCGCTGGCGTTCGCGGCGGTTGCTGCGACGACGCTGGCCACGGGAGCGGCGGCGTGGGCGTTCGCCATCGGTGCCTTCCTGTTGTTCGTCCTGCAGCAGTTCCTCGTTCGGCAGTTGCTCCTCGGCCGCTTCGGCAGCCTGCTCGGCAGCGCGTGGCTGACGTTCTTCACGTGGCGGACGTGGCTGGCGCTCTTCGCGCTCGACACGTTCTTCGCGTGGCGCACGCTCTTCACGCGGTGCACGTTCCTCACGTGGAGCACGTTCTTCGCGTGGAGCACGTTCTTCGCGCGGTGCGCGTTCCTCGCGTGGGGCGCGCTCTTCACGGGGCGCACGCTCCTCGCGTGGTGCGCGTTCTTCACGTGGCGCACGCTCCTCGCGGGTTACGCGCTCTTCGCGCGGTGCGCGTTCCTCACGTGGGGCGCGCTCTTCACGGGGCTGGCGCTCCTCGCGGGCGGCAGGGGCTGCATCCAGCGGCTCGCGCAGTTCGCGAACGCGTTCCTCGCGGTTGCCGCGACGGTCTTCGCGTGGCTGGCGCGGCTGGCGCTCCTCGCGTGGTGCACGTTCTTCACGCGGGGCACGCTCTTCACGCGCCTGGCGCTCCTCGCGCGGGGCGCGCTCGCTGCGCTCTTCGCGTGGCTTGCGGTCTTCCTCGCGGCGACCACCGCGGTTGCGGCTCTGCTGGCGGCCGTTGCGGCGCTCCTCGTTGCGCTGCGTGCGCTCGGTGGTGGGCTTGGCGGGGGTGGCGGCCGGTGCGGCGGCAGGCTCTTCCTTGCCGGCGAACAGGCTGACCAGGGATTTCACCAGGCCCTTGAACAGGCTCGGCTCGGGAACGCTGGGCGCGGCTGCGACCGGCGCGGCGGGCTGTTGCTCGGGCGTGCTCGGCAGCGGTGCATTGGCGCGGGCCGGCGCGGTCTTGACCGCAGCTTCCTGGCGAACCAGGGTGCGGGTCGCGGTCGGCTGGGGCGCTTCTTCCGTTTCGGCGGCGGCGATCTCGTAGCTGGACTGGCTGTTCAGCACGTCCGGGTTGTCGTCGCGCAGGCGCTGGACTTCGAAGTGCGGGGTTTCCAGGTGATCGTTCGGCAGGATGATGATGCGCGCACGGGTGCGCAGTTCGATCTTGGTGATCGAGTTGCGCTTTTCGTTCAGCAGGAAGGCGGCGACCGGGATCGGCACCTGGGCGCGAACCTCGGCGGTGCGGTCCTTCAGGGCCTCTTCCTCGATCAGACGCAGGATCGCCAGGGACAGCGACTCGACGTCACGGATGATGCCGGTGCCCGAGCAGCGCGGGCAGACGATGCCGCTGCTTTCGCCGAGCGATGGGCGCAGGCGCTGGCGGGACATCTCCAGCAGGCCGAAGCGCGAGATGCGGCCGACCTGCACGCGGGCACGGTCGGCCTCGAGGCATTCGCGCACGCGCTCTTCCACGGCGCGCTGGTTCTTCGCCGGGGTCATGTCGATGAAGTCGATGACGATCAGGCCGCCGATGTCGCGCAGGCGCAGCTGGCGGGCGATTTCCTCGGCCGCTTCCAGGTTGGTCTGCAGGGCGGTTTCCTCGATGTCGCTACCCTTGGTGGCGCGCGCCGAGTTGATGTCGATGGACACCAGGGCCTCGGTCGGGTCGATGACGATCGAGCCGCCCGATGGCAGGTCGACCACGCGCTGGAAGGCGGTCTCGATCTGGCTTTCGATCTGGAAACGGTTGAACAGCGGGACGCTGTCCTCGTACAGCTTGACCTTGCTGGCGTACTGCGGCATCACCTGGCGGATGAAGGTCAGGGCTTCTTCCTGGGCGTCGATGCTGTCGATCAGCACCTCGCCGATGTCCTGGCGCAGGTAGTCGCGGATGGCGCGGATGATGACGTTGCTTTCCTGGTAGATCAGGAAAGGCGCGGCGCGGTCCTGGGAGGCTTCCTTGATGGCGGTCCACAGCTGCAGGAGGTAGTCGAGGTCCCACTGCATTTCTTCGCTGCTGCGGCCAAGGCCGGCGGTGCGCACGATCAGGCCCATGTCGGCGGGGACGGTCAGGCCGTTGAGGGCCTCGCGCAGTTCGTTGCGCTCCTCGCCTTCGATGCGGCGGGAGATACCGCCGGCGCGGGGGTTGTTGGGCATCAGCACCAGGTAGCGGCCAGCCAGGCTGATGAAGGTGGTCAGGGCGGCGCCTTTGTTGCCGCGCTCTTCCTTCTCGACCTGGACGATGACTTCCTGGCCCTCGCTCAGCACTTCCTTGATGTTGACGCGGCCTTCGGGGGCCTTCTTGAAGTACTCGCGGGAGATTTCCTTCAGCGGCAGGAAGCCGTGGCGTTCGGAACCGAAGTCGACGAAAGCCGCTTCGAGGCTGGGTTCGATCCGGGTGATCTTGCCTTTGTAGATGTTGGCCTTTTTCTGCTCACGCGCGCCGGACTCGATGTCCAGGTCGTAGAGACGTTGGCCGTCCACCAGGGCTACACGCAACTCTTCGGGTTGAGTCGCGTTAATCAGCATTCTTTTCATGTTGTACCGTCGGTTTCCGGGCTGCCGGAAACGGCGTTCGGCACACACGACTTCTCATGGTCGGTGCCAAGGTGCGCAAAGGGTGGCGGGCCACCCCCGTGTCCAGCGACGTTCGGCACCAGCCGGTTGCCCAGCCTGCCGTGGTCGCGACGACGCGTCCTGATTTGCTGCATGTGCACTCAGTTCAGGAGGAGGAATCAGCCAGGGGGCCGTGGACGCCCGTGGGCATCTGGAAAACAGCGGGTCCGCTCGCCAGGCCGTTGTCAGAAGGCCGGTGGCCGGATGCCGTGCTACACGGTCCGAGGTCTGTGCATCTCCACCCTGCACGTATCCCTGATAATTCGGGTGCTGCCGCGCGCTGAATCCGCAACGGGTTGCATTTTTCGCGAGCTCCACGTCGGGAGCTGGCGCATTCATGTCCAAGGCAGATGTTTCCGAAGCATTCGCCAGGTTGCGCGGAAGCGACGGTGGCGGGCAGAGGCGCGGCGAAAAAGAACAGGGAAGGAGGTGAAACACCGCACTCGTCGTTTTTTTTCGGTCTTCTCTACTCGGCGCTGGTGGCGATTCCAGGCATTTCGGTAAACTGGCGAAAACCCCGTCGGACGGCCTCGCGTCCTCGAGAATTGCGTTGGTCAGGGGCCGGCGTGGAGCCATGTGCCGCTGGCCTGCCGCTTTTGGCGGCGTTCGCGACTATAGCAGTAATGATTAAGTGCTTCAATTCCATAAAAAATTGTTATGATCCATCCATGACGACCAATACCCCCCCGACTTCCGGCGTTCAGCTGATCGAAGTCGCGCCGGAGCTTGCCGGCCAGCGCATCGACAATTTCCTCATCACGGCCCTCAAGGGCGTGCCCAAGACCCTGGTGTACCGCATCCTGCGCAAGGGCGAAGTGCGGGTGAACAAGGGCCGGATCAAGCCCGAGTACAAGCTCCAGGCCGGCGATATCGTGCGGGTACCGCCCGTCCGCTTGCCCGAGCGCGACGAGCCGGTGCCGGTGGCCCAGGGGCTGCTGCAGCGCCTGGAGGCGGCCATCGTCTACGAGGACAAGGCGCTGATCGTGCTCAACAAGCCTGCCGGCATCGCCGTGCACGGCGGCAGCGGCCTGAGCTTCGGGGTGATCGAGGCGCTGCGCCAGCTGCGCCCGGACGCCAAGGAGCTGGAGCTGGTCCATCGCCTGGATCGCGACACCTCCGGCCTGCTGATGATCGCCAAGAAACGCAGCATGCTGCGCCACCTGCACGCGGCCTTGCGTGGCGACGGCGTCGACAAGCGCTACATGGCCCTGGTGCGCGGCCATTGGCCCACGTCGAAGAAACAGGTCAGCGCGCCGTTGCAGAAGAGCAACCTGCGCTCGGGCGAGCGCATGGTCGAGGTCAACGACGAGGGCAAGGAGGCGTTGACCCTGTTCCGGGTGCTGCGCCGCTTCGGTGATTTCGCCACCCTGGTCGAGGCGCGTCCGGTGACCGGGCGTACCCACCAGATCCGCGTGCATACCCTGCATGCCGGGCACAGCATCGCCGGTGACAGCAAGTACGGCGACGAGGATTTCACCCGGGAACTGCGCGATCTGGGCGGCAAGCGCTTGTTCCTGCATGCTTATGCGCTGACCGTGCCGCTGCCTGACGGCGGCGAGCTCAAGCTCGAGGCCCCGGTGGACGACATGTGGGCCAGGACCGTGGAGCGCCTGAGTGCGACCTGACTTTTCATGAAAAAGAGCTACGAGCTGTTGATTTTCGACTGGGACGGAACCCTGGCCGACTCCATTGGGCGCATCGTCCTGGCCATGAACGCCGCGGCCGAGCGCGCCGGGGAGGCGCCGAGCGACGAGCGGGCGATCAAGGGCATCATCGGCCTGGCTCTGGGCGAGGCCATCGCCACCCTCTATCCGCACCTCGATGCTGTCCAGGTCGAGGTGTTTCGCCAGCACTACGCTGACATCTACATGGCCCTGGACCAGCAGCCGTCGCCGCTGTTCGACGGCGTGGTCGAGTCGCTGGAGGCCTTCCGTGCCGAGGGCTATCGCCTGGCGGTGGCCACCGGCAAGGCGCGCCGCGGCCTGGATCGTGTGCTCAAGGCCAACGGCTGGGAAGGCTACTTCGACATCACTCGCGCCGCCGACGAGACCCGTGGCAAGCCCCATCCACTGATGTTGGAGGAGATCCTCGCCCACTGTCGGGTCGAACCGCGGCAGGCGCTGATGGTCGGAGATTCGGCATTCGACCTGCAGATGGCCAGCAATGCTGGCATGCACTCGGTCGCGGTGGGCTATGGCGCGATGTCGCTGCAGGCCCTGAGCGAGTTCGGGCCGCAGGTGTGCATCGATCATTTTTCACAGTTGCGCGAGTGGCTGGCCGCTACGCGCAGCGCCACTTCCAAGGTAGGTGAGCATGGCTGACGAGTGGAAAGCGCCCGAGCCCGATGACGGCGAGGAGCGCAAGAGCTGGAAACTGCTGGAGAAGACCCTGCTGGCGGGCGTCCAGGAACAGCGTCGGGCGCGGCGCTGGGGCATCTTCTTCAAACTGCTGACCTTCGTCTACCTGTTCGGTGTGCTGGTGCTGTTCACGCCGCTGATGGACATGGACAAGGCTACTTCGCGCAGTGCCAGCCATACGGCGCTGGTCGAGGTGCGCGGGATGATCGCCGACCAGGAGCCTGCCAGCGCGGACAACATCATCAAGAGCCTGCGCGCAGCGTTCAAGGATCCCAAGACCAAGGCCGTGGTCATGCGTGTCAACAGCCCGGGTGGCAGCCCGGTGCAGGCGGGCTATGTCTATGACGAGATCCGGCGCCTGCGGGCCGAGTATCCGGCGATCAAGCTCTACGCGGTGATCGCCGACCTGGGGGCTTCGGGCGCCTACTACATCGCCAGTGCGGCGGACGACATCTATGCCGACAAGGCCAGCCTGGTCGGCTCCATCGGCGTCACCGCGGCCGGGTACGGTTTCGTCGGTGCCATGGAAAAGCTCGGTGTGGAGCGGCGTACCTATACCGCTGGCGAGCACAAGGCCTTCCTCGACCCCTTCTCGCCGCAGAAGTCGGAAGAGACCGAGTTCTGGCAAGGGGTGCTCGACACCACCCATCGCCAGTTCATCGCCATGGTCAAGCAGGGGCGGGGCGAGCGGCTCAAGGACAAGGAGCACCCAGAGCTGTTCAGTGGGCTGATCTGGTCGGGCGAGCAGGCCAAGGCGCTGGGGTTGGTGGATGGCCTGGGCAGTGTCGGTTATGTGGCGCGTGAAGTGGTGGGCGAGAAGGAGCTGGTGGACTTCACCGTCCAGGAGTCGCCGTTCGACCGCTTCTCCAAGCGCCTGGGCGCCAGCGTGGCTGAACGCCTGGCCATGTGGATGGGGTTCCAGGGGCCTTCGTTGCGCTGAGGGCGCGTCGCTGGCCTTGCGGTGCCTGTGAGATCGAGTGCTGCCCGCGCTGTGCTCGATCTCACAGGCGCCAGAGATCCTGAGCCAGGCTAGGGAATCACCACGCCTTCCTTGGTCAGCATATCCACCAACCTGATCAGTGGCAGGCCAATCAGGCTGGTCGCATCACACCCATGGGTGCTCCGGAACAAGCTCACCCCCAGACCCTCCGCCTTGAAACTGCCAGCGCAGTCCAGCGGCTGCTCCGCCGTCACATAGCGCTCCACCCGCTCCCGGTCCAGTTCACGCAGTGTCACGGTAAACGGCACGCAGTCGACCTGGCATTCCCCGGTGGCGCTGTTCAGCAGTGCCAGTCCGGTCAAAAAGCTCACCTGCTGCCCGCTGCATTCCAACAATTGCTCGCAGGCGCGCTCGAAGGTATGAGGCTTGCCGAGGATCTGCTCGCCGAGCACCGCCACCTGGTCGGAGCCGATGATCAGGTGCCCGGGGTGACTGCCCGCCAGCGCCTCGGCTTTTTGCCTGGCCAGCCGGCGCACCAGTTCCACGGCGGGCTCGTCATCCAGGCGGCGCTCGTCTATGTCGGGGGTTGCCCAGGTAAAAGGCAGGCGCAGGCGCTCGAGCAGTTCGCGCCGGTAAGGGGAGCTGGAAGCCAGTAACAGGGGAAGCATGGTAGACTCCTGGTCAGATGAGCCGATTCTAACATGGCAGATGCCGCCGAATTTCCTTTGACAGGGGCGGGGGGCATCCCTAGAATGCTGCGCCTATGTTGAATGACCCGATTCCACCTCACGTTGACCCGCGCAAATTGGCCGATCGTGGCGTAACCCTCCAGGGTTCGCTGCAACTCGCTGATTTGGAAAGACTCTGCGACCCGCTGTCCGACGATGTCGGTACGGTGCAGGCGAAGTTCGATTTTGAGCGAGACGAGCAAGGCGTTGTGGTGTTCCACAGCGAACTCGATGTCGAAGTCAAGATGGTTTGCCAGCGTTGTCTTGAGCTGGTCACCCTGCCGATTCACAGCGAGTGTACCTACGCTGTGGTGAAGGAGGGTGCGAATACCCAGTCGTTGCCGAAAGGCTATGACGTGCTGGAACTGGGCGAAGATCCTTTGGATCTGCAGGCACTGATCGAGGAGGAGCTCTTGCTCGCCTTGCCCATCGTGCCTGCTCATCATCCGGAAGAATGCCAGCAGCCGGCGGGCGCCGACGAGCCCGAACCGAGCAAGGACGAGGTATCGCGGTCCAACCCGTTCAGTGTCTTGGCGCAGTTAAAGCGTGACCCAAACGTTTAGGAGTTAATCAATTATGGCTGTTCAGCAGAACAAAAAATCCCGCTCTGCCCGCGACATGCGCCGTTCCCACGACGCCCTGTCGGAAAACGCGCTGTCGGTAGAGAAGAGCACCGGTGAAGTACACCTGCGCCACCACGTTTCGCCAGAAGGCGTATACCGTGGTCGCAAAGTGATCGACAAGGGCGCCGACGAGTAATCCTTGTCCGCTCAGATCATCGCGATCGACGCAATGGGCGGGGACTTCGGTCCCCGCAGCATTGTCCAGGCAAGCATTGCCTGCCTTTCGGCTACCCCCTCGCTGCACCTGACCCTCGTCGGTCAACCTTCCTTTCTCGAAGAGCTCGTCAGCGGCCTACCGGCTGCGGATCGTGCGCGCCTGCAAATCGTTGGGGCGAGCGAGGTGGTGGGTATGGACGAGCGGCCGTCCCAGGCGTTGCGCGGCAAGCCTGACTCGTCGATGCGCGTCGCCCTGGAGTTGGTGCGTGACGGCAAGGCGCAGGCCTGCGTGAGCGCCGGCAATACCGGTGCACTGATGGCCCTGTCGCGCTTCGTGCTCAAGACCCTGCCGGGCATCGACCGGCCGGCCATGGTGGCCGCGATCCCGACCCAGGCAGGCTACTGCCAACTGCTCGACCTGGGTGCCAACGTCGATTGCAGTGCCGAGAACCTCTACCAGTTCGCCGTGATGGGCTCGGTGGCCGCGCAGGCCCTGGGTATCCATCGTCCGCGCGTGGCGCTGCTCAATGTCGGTACCGAGGACATCAAGGGCAACCAGCAGGTCAAGCTGGCCGCCAGCCTCCTGCAGAATGCCCGTGGCCTCAACTATATAGGCTTCGTCGAGGGCGACGGCCTGTATCGCGGCGAGGCGGACGTGGTGGTCTGCGATGGGTTCGTCGGCAATATCCTGCTCAAGTCCAGCGAAGGCCTGGCGACCATGATCGGTGTGCGTATCGAGGCGCTGTTCAGGAGCGGGCTGCTCGCCCGTGCCGCCGGTGCGCTGGCCATGCCGCTGCTCAAGCGCTTGCAGGCCGACCTGGCGCCGGCGCGACACAATGGCGCGAGTTTTCTCGGCCTGCAGGGTATCGTCATCAAGAGCCATGGCTCGGCGGGGGTGCAGGGTTTCCAGAGCGCCATCCAGCGGGCGCTGATCGAGATCCAGGAGAACCTGCCGCAACGGCTGCATGGTCGCCTGGAAGATCTCTTGCTTTAATTCCCGCCGTGAAGTGGTTAAATGTGACCGCTTGGTCCCTTTTCCCATCCAAGTGTTCAGTTTCCGCGTCCAGCCCCGGGCTCGACGCACCCTATCCGACGACAAGATCATAAGGGCTTGTTCAATGTCTGCATCCCTCGCATTCGTCTTTCCCGGTCAAGGTTCCCAGTCGCTGGGCATGCTCGCCGAACTCGGCGCAGAGAAGCCGGTAATCGTCGAGACCTTCAAGGAAGCCTCCGAGGCCCTGGGCTACGACCTGTGGAAGCTGGTCCAGCAAGGTCCGGAAGAACAACTCAACCAAACCGACAAGACCCAGCCGGCGATCCTCACCGCCTCCATCGCCCTGTGGCGCCTGTGGCTGGAGGAGGGCGGCGCACGCCCGGCATTCGTCTCCGGCCACAGCCTGGGTGAATACAGTGCGCTGGTTGCCGCTGGCAGCCTGAGCCTGAAGGACGCCGTTCGCCTGGTCGAGCGCCGTGGTCAGCTGATGCAGGAAGCCGTACCGGCAGGCCATGGCGCCATGGCGGCGATCCTGGGCCTGGACGACGCCGACGTGGTGGCCATCTGTGCCGAAGCGGCCGAGGACGAAGTGGTCAGCGCGGTCAATTTCAACTCCCCTGGCCAGGTGGTCATCGCCGGCAACAAAGCTGCGGTGGACCGTGCCATCGAGCTGTGCAAGGCCAAGGGCGCCAAGCGCGCGCTGCCGCTGGCGGTCAGCGTGCCGTCGCACTGTGCCTTGATGAAGCCGGCCGCCGAGCGCTTCGCCGAGGCGGTCAACGCCATCGAGTGGAAGGCTCCGCAGATCCCGGTGGTGCAGAACGTCACCGCCGCGGTCGCCGCCAGCCTCGACGCCCTCAAGCAAGACCTGCTGGCGCAGCTGTACCAGCCGGTGCGTTGGGTGGAATGCGTGCAGACCCTGGCCGCCAACGGTGCGCTCAACCTGGTCGAGTGCGGCCCGGGCAAGGTCCTGGCTGGCCTGAACAAGCGTTGCGCCGACGGCGTGACCACCTACAACCTCAATACCCCTGACGCTGTCGCCGCCACCCGTGCGGCGCTGGCCTGAACTAGGAGAAGCTTGCATGAGCCTGCAAGGTAAAGTTGCATTGGTCACTGGCGCGAGCCGTGGCATCGGCCAGGCCATCGCCCTCGAACTGGGCCGCCAGGGCGCGACCGTGATCGGCACCGCCACCTCGGCCTCGGGTGCCGAGCGCATCGCTGCCACCCTCAAGGAGCACGGCATCGCCGGTACCGGTATGGCGCTGAACGTGACCAGCGACGAGTCGGTCACCGCGGTCCTCAATGCGATCCAGGAACAGTTCGGCGCGCCGGCCATCCTGGTCAACAACGCCGGTATCACCCGCGACAACCTGATGCTGCGCATGAAGGATGACGAGTGGTTCGACGTGGTCGACACCAACCTCAACAGCCTCTACCGTCTGTCCAAGGGCGTGCTGCGTGGCATGACCAAGGCGCGTTGGGGCCGTATCATCAGCATCGGCTCCGTGGTCGGTGCCATGGGCAACGTCGGCCAGGTCAACTACGCCGCCGCCAAGGCCGGCCTGGAAGGCTTCAGCCGCGCCCTGGCGCGTGAAGTCGGCTCGCGTGGCATCACCGTCAACTCGGTGGCCCCGGGCTTCATCGACACCGACATGACCCGCGAGCTGCCAGAAGCGCACCGCGAGGGCCTGTTGAGCCAGATTCCGCTGGGCCGCCTGGGCCAGGCCGAGGAGATCGCCAAGGTGGTTTCCTTCCTGGCATCCGACGGTGCAGCCTACGTCACCGGCGCCACCGTGCCGGTGAACGGCGGGATGTACATGTAAAACTGCAACTCAATGTGACGGATTGCTTCAAAAAAGAGTCATACACGGAGCCTAAAATCCGTTATAAAGCTGCAACCAGATTCCGGGCAGAGGGTCGGGTGACTTGGTGGAAGGCGCGTTCCGCTTGAAAAGCAGGCGTCTTCCTATAAACTTGGTCACCGGCCAGCTGCCTGACATATGTCCATTAGGAGTGAAAACTAGGTATGAGCACCATCGAAGAACGCGTCAAGAAAATCGTCGCCGAGCAACTGGGCGTCAAGGAAGAGGAAGTGACTGCCGAGAAGTCCTTCGTCGATGACCTGGGTGCCGATTCGCTTGACACCGTTGAGCTGGTGATGGCTCTGGAAGAGGAATTCGAGACCGAAATCCCTGACGAAGAAGCCGAGAAGATCACTACCGTTCAAGCTGCTATCGACTACGTCAAAAGCCACCAGGCCTAAGACGCAGTAGTCGACGCTTCTTGTCGGGAAAAACCGCACTGCCTTTGCCGGCGTGCGGTTTTTTCTTTGCGAGCGCCGAGGGCCTGTTGCCATTTCATTCCCTCAACGTGAATGCAATGGCAAGAGACTCTAGTTATTAGAAGAGGAGAGTACTGTGTCGCGTAGACGCGTCGTGGTCACCGGTATGGGTATGTTGTCGCCACTGGGTACCGATGTACCGAGCACTTGGCAAGGCATTCTGGCTGGCCGCAGTGGCATCGGTCCGATCGAGCATACGGACCTGTCTGCCTACTCCACCCGTTTTGGCGGCTCGGTGAAGGGCTTCGATGTCGAGCAATACCTGTCGGCCAAGGAAGCCCGCAAGCTCGACCTGTTCATCCAGTACGGCCTGGCGGCCGGTTTCCAGGCGGTGCGCAACGCCGGCCTGGAAATCTCCGACGCCAACCGTGAGCGCATCGGCGTCGCCATGGGCTCGGGCATCGGCGGCCTGACCAACATCGAGGACACCAGCCGGACCTTGCACGAGCAGGGCCCGCGGCGGATCTCGCCGTTCTTCGTACCGGGTTCGATCATCAACATGATCTCCGGCTTCCTGTCGATCCACCTGGGTCTGCAGGGGCCCAACTACGCCATTTCCACCGCTTGCACCACTGGCACCCACTGCATCGGCATGGCCGCGCGCAATATCGCCCATGGCGAGGCCGATGTGATGATCGCCGGTGGCGCCGAGATGGCCGCCTGTGGCCTGGGCATGGGGGGCTTCGGCGCTTCCCGTGCGCTGTCGACCCGCAATGACGAGCCGGCCCGCGCCAGCCGTCCGTGGGACAAGGGCCGTGATGGCTTCGTGCTGTCCGATGGCGCCGGTGCCCTGGTGCTCGAGGAACTCGAGCATGCCAAGGCCCGTGGCGCGACCATCTATGCCGAGCTGGTCGGTTTCGGCATGAGCGGCGATGCCTTCCACATGACCTCGCCGCCCGAGGACGGTGCCGGCGCTGCCCGTTGCATGGCCAACGCCTTGCGCGATGCTGGCCTTGCGCCGGAAGCGGTCAGCTACATCAATGCCCACGGCACCTCGACGCCTGCGGGCGATTTGGCCGAAGTGGCGGCGATCAAGCAGGTGTTCGGCGAACATGCCTACAAGCTGGCGGTCAGCTCCACCAAGTCGATGACCGGCCACCTGCTGGGCGCAGCCGGCGCGGTGGAGGCGATCTTCAGCGTGCTGGCGATCAACAGCCAGATGGCGCCACCGACCATCAACCTGGACGAGCCGGACGAAGGCTGTGACCTGGACTTCGTACCGCACGAGGCACGCAGCATGCCGATCGACGTGGTGCTGTCCAACTCCTTCGGCTTCGGTGGGACCAACGGTTCGCTGGTATTCCGCCGGTTCGTTGGCTGATGCACAGCTGGATCGACGGCCAGGAGGCGACTGCGGTCAACCTGCAGAACCGCGGCCTGGCCTATGGCGATGGCCTGTTCGAGACCATCGCCGTGCGTGGCGGCAGGCCGAGCCTGCTCACCCAGCATCTCGATCGCCTGGCGCTGGGTTGCCAGCGCCTGGCGATCGAGCTCGACCTGGCGCTGGTGCGTGACGAAGTCGTGCGCTATGCCAGCCTGCTCGGCGACGGCGTGGCCAAGCTGATCCTCACCCGTGGCGATAGCCTGCGTGGCTACGCACCTGCCGTGGGCGCCATGCCCCGGCGTATCCTCCAGGGCAGCCCTCTGCCGGCCTATCCCCGTGAGCATGCCGAACACGGCGTGCGCCTGTTCGCCTGCCAGACTCGTCTGGCGGAACAACCGTTGCTGGCTGGGCTCAAACACCTGAACCGCCTGGAACAGGTGCTGGCCCGTGGCGAATGGCAGGATGGCGAGCATGCCGAAGGGTTGATGCGCGACATGCGCGGGCGGCTGATCGAAGGGGTGTACAGCAACCTGTTCCTGGTGCACGACGGCGTGTTGCTGACGGCCGACCTGAGCCGCTGCGGCGTGGCGGGCGTCATGCGCGCGGCGTTGCTGGAGCAGGCGACGGCGCTCGGCATCCCGGTGCAGGTGCGCGACCTCGAGCTGGCGGAGCTTGCGCGAGCCGACGAAGTGTTTCTGTGCAACAGCGTCTATGGCGTGTGGCCGGTGCGCGAGTTCGCCGCGCTGAAGCTCGGCTGGTCGCCAGGCCCGCTCACCCGTAAACTGCAGGCCGTTGCCCGTACGTTACTGGATATCTGAATTCGTGAGACGCAAATTCCTGCTGCTGCTGGAAATGGGCCTGATCCTCGCCGGTCTGGCCTTGGGCTGGGGGGCCTGGAAGGTCTACACCGTCCTGGAGCAGCCCCTGCACGTGACGCAGGAGCGCCTGCTCGACGTGCCCAGTGGCACCACCCCCAATCGCATGTTCTATCGCATGCAGGGCGAAGGCCTGCTCGAGGATGCCCTCTGGCTGCGCCTGTACTGGCGCTTCAACATGGCCGGTACCCCATTGCACACCGGCGAGTACCGCCTCACGCCGGGCATGACCGTGCACGACCTGTTCGAGGCCTGGCGCCGGGGCGACGTGGTGCAGTACAACCTGACCCTGGTCGAGGGCTGGACCTTCCGCCAGGTGCGCGCGGCCGTCGCCAAGCATGAAAAGATCAAGCATACCCTCGGCGGCTTGTCCGACTCGGAAGTGATGGATCGGCTCGGCCACACCGGCGTGTTTCCCGAGGGCCGCTTCTTCCCCGACACCTACCGTTTCGTGCGGGGCATGAGCGACGTCGAGCTGTTGCAGCAAGCCTACATGCGCCTGGAAGAGGTGCTGGCCAAGGAGTGGGCCGCACGGGCCAGCGGCTTGCCGTATCGCGATCCGTACCAGGCGCTGATCATGGCCTCGCTGGTGGAGAAGGAAACCGGTATTCCCCAGGAGCGTGGGCAGATCGCCGGCGTGTTCGTGCGCCGCCTGCGCCTTGGCATGATGCTGCAGACCGACCCGACGGTGATCTACGGCATGGGCGAGCGCTACAACGGCAGGATCACCCGTGCCGACCTGCGCGAGCCGACGCCCTACAACACCTACACCATGACCGGCCTGCCGCCGACGCCGATCGCCATGGTCGGTCGCGAGGCCATCCATGCCGCGCTGAACCCGGCCGATGGCAGCAGCCTGTACTTCGTCGCCCGTGGTGACGGCAGCCATGTGTTCTCCGACGACCTGGACGACCACAATACGGCGGTACGTGAATACCAGCTCAAGCGTCGTGCGGACTACCGTTCCAGCCCGGCGCCCCAGGCGCAGCCGGAGGAGGGCGGGCAGGTCGCGCCCTCCGAGCCGCCGGCCGAGACCGGCGAGCCCCCGGCCACCGGCCCGGCGGACGCGGGCGACGAGCCTGCCACCGAATCCGCGCCGGCCGAGTCGCCGGCACCTGACGAACAACAGTAAGGACTGCCCGTGAGCGGTTTGTTTATTACCCTGGAAGGCCCCGAAGGCGCGGGCAAGAGCACCAATCGCGAGTACCTGGCCGAGCGCCTGCGCGAGCAGGGCGTGGACGTGGTGCTGACCCGTGAGCCCGGCGGCACGCCGCTGGCCGAGCGAATCCGCGAGCTGCTGCTGGCGCCGAGCGACGAATGCATGGCTGCCGACACCGAGCTGCTGCTGGTCTTCGCTGCCCGCGCCCAGCACCTGGCCGAGGTCATTCGCCCGGCGCTGGCCCGTGGTGCCGTGGTGCTGTGCGATCGTTTCACCGATGCCACCTACGCCTACCAGGGCGGTGGCCGCGGCCTGCCGCAGGCGCGTATCGCCACCCTGGAGCACTTCGTCCAGGGCGCACTGCGCCCCGACCTGACCCTGGTCTTCGACCTGCCGGTCGAAGTCGGCCTGGCCCGTGCCGCCGCGCGGGGGCGCCTGGACCGGTTCGAGCAGGAAGGCCAGGCCTTCTTCGAGGCGGTGCGCCAGGCCTACCTCGCGCGTGCCCGCCGTGAACCCCAGCGCTACAGCCTGCTGGACGCCGCGCAGCCGTTGGAGGCCGTGCAGCGCGCCGTCGATGGCCTGCTGCCGGGGATCCTGGAGCGCTGCCGTGGCTGACGCCTATCCCTGGCAGCAGGCGCTCTGGCAACAGTTGGCCGGCCGTGCCCGGCACGCCCATGCCTACCTGCTGCACGGGCCCCAGGGGATCGGCAAGCGTGCCCTGGCCGAGCGCCTGATGGCCCGGCTGCTGTGCCAGCAACCCCAGGGGGTGGATGCCTGCGGGCAGTGCAAGTCCTGCCTGTTGCTCAAGGCGGGCAGCCATCCGGACAACTTCGTGCTGGAGCCGGAAGACACCGACAAGCCGATCAAGATCGACCAGGTCCGTGAGCTGGTGTCCTTCGTGGTGCAGACGGCCCAGTTGGGCGGGCGCAAGGTGGTCCTGATCGAGCCGGTCGAGGCCATGAACGTCAATGCCTCCAACGCCCTGCTCAAGAGCCTGGAGGAGCCCTCCGGCGATACCGTGCTGCTGCTGGTCAGCCACCAGCCTAGCCGCTTGTTGCCGACTATCAAGAGCCGCTGCCAGCAGGTTGCCTGCCCGCAGCCCAGCCTGGCCCAGAGCAAGGCCTGGCTGGCGGATGCCTTGCCCGAGAGCGACGAGGCCGAGCGTGACGAGTTGCTGACCTTGGCCGCAGGCTCGCCGCTGATGGCCGTGAGCTTGCAGGCCCAGGGCATACGCGAGCAGCGGGCGCTGGTCACCGAGGGCGTCAAGAAGTTGCTCAAGCAGCAGCAATCGCCCAGCCAGTTGGCCGAAGCCTGGAGCAGCGTCCCGTTGTTGCTGCTGTTCGACTGGTTCTGCGACTGGTCGCACCTGATCCTGCGTTATCAATTGACCCAGGATGAACAGGGGCTAGGCTTGGCCGATATGCGCAAGGTCCTGCAATACCTGGCGCAGAAGAGCCGGCAGGGCCGGGTGCTGGAGGTCCAGGCGTGGATCCTCGAGCAGCGCCAGAAGGTGCTGGCCAAGGCCAACCTCAATCGCGTGCTGTTGCTGGAAGCCTTGCTGGCCCATTGGCTGCAGTTGCCGGGCTCCCGTTGATCTTTCCTTTCGTTTCCTTCACGTGTGTCGTCATCCCATGCTCGTAGATTCCCATTGCCACCTCGACCGTCTTGACCTGAGTGCCCACCAGGGCTCCCTCGATGCCGCCCTGCAGGCCGCCCGTGAGCGGGGCGTCGGGCATTTCCTGTGCATCGGCGTGAGCGCCGATAACGCCGATGCGGTCAAGGCGCTGAGCGAGCGCTATGCCGATGTCGACTGCTCGGTGGGCGTGCATCCGCTGGACCTGGCGCCGGGCGAGACACCGGCGCTGGCGTGGCTGCTGGGCGAGCTCGCCCATCCTCACGTGGTGGCGATCGGCGAGACCGGGCTGGACTATCACTACGAGCCGGAGGCCGCCGAGTTGCAGCAGGCCTCCTTCCGCCTGCACCTGGAGGCGTCGCGGCAGACCGGCAAGCCGGTGATCGTCCATACTCGCGCAGCGCGGGCCGACACCTTGGCGCTGCTGCGCGAGGCCAGCCTGCCCCAGGCCGGGGTGCTGCACTGCTTCACCGAGGACTGGGACATGGCCCGCGCGGCGCTGGACCTGGGCTACTACATCTCGCTGTCGGGCATCGTCACCTTCCGCAACGCCGATGCCCTGCGCGATGTCGCCCGCCAGGTGCCGGCCGACCGCCTGCTGGTGGAAACCGATTCGCCCTACCTGGCGCCCATCCCGTACCGTGGCAAGCCGAACCTGCCGCAGTACGTGCGCGAAGTGGCCGAGTACGTGGCCTCGCTGCGCGGCGTCAGCTATGAGCAGTTGGCGCAGCAGACCACCGCCAACTTCAAGCGGCTGTTTCCGCTGGCGCGGGTTGCCGGCTGAGTTTGCAGGCCGCTCTGTGTGAGCGGTATAGCCATTACTCGGGCCGCTTCGCGCCCCAACGGTGTAACCCGACGCAGTGGCCTGATCGCAGGCAAAAAAAACCCGGGTTCTGGGGGGGGAATCCGGGTTAAGACCATTAGGAGTAAAACAAAGGTACCGCGGTCCCTGGGCACCTTTATTGGCGTGCCACTTGGGGGGATGCGCCACGCCAACACTCCAAGTATTGGTCAGCTTTGGCACAGTGCCAGCGACAACTGGTCGTTTTTTAAACAGATTTGGAATACGCCTGGGATGCATCCGGCCATCAACGCATGGCCAGCGCGCGGACTTGCTGGATCGCTTCGTCGATCGAGCGCTCTTCTGTATGGAAATGCGGCGAAAAACGCACACCCGACCCGCGCAGCGCACAGATCGTCCGCTCGGCGGTGAGTGCCCGGTAGATATCCTCACTGTCGTGCCCATCCAGGCTGAAGGTCACGATACCGGCCCGTCGCGCCGGGTTTGCCGGGCTGTGCAGGCGCACGCCAGGAATCGCCGCCAACCCTTGGTGCAATTGCTCGATGCGTTGCTCCAGGTGGCGCGCCACCACGTCCATGCCGACGTCTTCCAGCAGCGACAGGCTCGCCTCCAGCGCACAGGCGCCCAGCATGTTCGGGCTGCCGCACTCGAACCGCCGGGCGCTGCGCGCCGGTTGCCACTGACGGCGCTCGAAATCGCCCAGGTGCTCGAGCATGTGCCAGCCATAGGCGTTGAGCTTCAGGCGCGGGCGCGGTTCGGCGCGGCAGTAGAACATCCCCAGGCCCTCGGGGCCGAGCATCCACTTGTGGCCATCGGCCATGGCGAAGTCGCACTGGTAGCGCTGCACGTCGAAGGGCAGGGCGCCGACCTGCTGGATGGCATCGACGCAGAACAGCACACCCCTTGCCCGACAGGCCTGGCCGAGCCGGGCCAGGTCCAGGCGCAGGCCGCTGGCGAACTGCACGGCGCTGACCGCCAGCAGCCGGGCCCGCTCGCCGCAGGCGGCAAGCAGGGCGGCCTCCGGGTCGGTGCCGGCGAGGCTCACCGGGATCACCTGTACGCCGCGGTCGGCCAAGGCTTCCCAGACCACTCGGTTGGAGGGGAACTCCTCGTCGCTGATCACCACCTGGTCGCCCACCTGCCAGTCGAGGCCGAAGGCCACCAGGGAGAGCGCCTCGGACGTGCTCTTGACCAGGGCGATGTCCGCGCGCGACGGCGCATTGACCAGGCGGGCCAGGCGTTCGCGCAGGCGCCGCTCGGTATCCAGCCAGCGTGGGTACTGGCTGGCGCCCAGCTGCACGCTGTCGCGGGCGAAACGGGCCACCGCCTCGCCGGCCCGCCGTGGCCAGGGGGCGACGGCGGCGTGATTCAGGTAGCGCAGGCCCGGCGCCAGGTCGAACTCATCGTGAAACATAGACATGCTTGGATGATCCGTGCAATTTGCTGCAAGTTAGGCATAATAAACCGCTTCGATTGTCATCCAGTCCTTCCTATGCAGAAAGAACCTCGTAAGGTCCGTGAGTTTCGCCGCCGCGAACAAGAGATCCTCGACACCGCGCTCAAGCTGTTCCTCGAACAGGGTGAAGACAGCGTCACCGTCGAGATGATCGCCGACGCCGTGGGTATCGGCAAAGGTACGATCTACAAGCACTTCAAGTCCAAGGCGGAGATCTACCTGCGCCTGATGCTCGACTACGAGCGCGACCTGAACGCCCTGTTGCACTCGGACGACGTCGACCGCGACAAGGAAGCCCTGTCGCGCGCCTACTTCGAGTTTCGCATGCGTGACCCGCAGCGCTACCGGCTGTTCGACCGCCTGGAAGAGAAAGTGGTCAAGGGCAACCAGGTGCCGGAGATGGTCGAGGAGCTGCACCGTATCCGCGCCTCCAACTTCGATCGCCTGACCCTGCTGATCAAGGGGCGCATCAGCGAGGGCAAGCTCGAGGACGTGCCACCGTACTTCCACTACTGCGCGGCCTGGGCCCTGGTGCACGGTGCCGTGGCACTGTACCACTCGCCATTCTGGAGCAACGTGCTGGAAGACCAGGAGGGCTTTTTCCAGTTCCTCATGGACATCGGGGTACGCATGGGCAACAAGCGCAAGCGCGACCCGGAACCCGCGAACTGAAGCACGCCACCGGGTTTTTCCCGGTACTGTCCGACATGCAGGCTTGCAAAAACCTGATTTTTGAGTCAGGTTTTGCAGGCCCGATTCTTCCATGCCGGAGTCATCCATGATCGTCGATCGTCAAGGCAGGCGCTTTCGCAACCTGCGTGTCAGCCTGACGGCTGCTTGCAACTATGCCTGCAGCTATTGCGTGCCCGACGGCAAGCGCCTGGTGGCGGCGCAGGATGAGCTGCCGGCCGATGCCCTGGCCCGCGGCGTGGCGTACCTGATCGAAGCGGCGGGCATCGAGCGGCTGCGCATCACCGGTGGCGAGCCACTGGTCAGCCCCCGCCTCGAGGCGTTTCTGCAGACCGTGGCAGGGCTGGGCCTGGTGGATATCGGCCTGACCACCAATGGCCAGTTGCTGTCGCGCAAGCTGCCGCTGCTGCGCGCCGCTGGCATCCGCCGTCTCAACGTTTCCCTCGATACCCTCGATGCCCAGGCCTTTCGCCGCATCGCCCGTGGCGGCGACTTGGCCTGCGTGCTGGCCGGCATGGAGCAGGCCAGTGCCGCCGGTATGCGCATCAAGGTGAACATGGTGCCGATGCGTGGGCAGAACCTCGACCAGGTCTTGCCGATGCTCGACTACTGCCTGGCGCGGGGCTACGAGCTACGCTTCATCGAGCTCATGCGCATGGGCCACCTGGCGCGTGATACCAATGCCTTCCTGCAGCAGTTCGTGGGCCTGCAGCACTTGCTGGAGATGATCGGCCAGGCCCACGACTACCAGCCGGCCAGCGCGGCACCGGACGCGACGGCGCTGCGCTACCGGATTCCCGGCAAGGGCCATTTTGGTGTGATCGCCAACGAAAGCATGCCGTTCTGCCGGAGCTGTTCGCGCCTGCGCTTGTCGTCCACCGGCTGGCTGCATGGCTGCCTGTCGTCGGGCAACCGTCATTTCATCGGTGATTTGCTCGACAAACCTCGCCACCAGGCGCTTCCCGCCTTGCAGCGGCTGCTGGTCAAAGCCCTGGCGGACAAGCAGGACCTGGCGTTTTCCGGGGGCGCGACGATCATGAAGGTGATCGGCGGCTGACTCTGGCGCAAAAGCTGCATCTGGCGGCTGTTCGCCGGTTTTTCGTCACCGGTTCTGGAGGAAAGATGCGTAGCCTGGTCTTGCTGCTGGCGCTGATGGCGCTGGGCGGCTGCATGAATGTCAGCGATATGGGCGAAGGTGTTCGCTACCACATGAGCGATGCCGGATTGCTGGATCACAGCGATACGCGCCGCAGCCTGTCGGTGCGCCTGCAACCCGATTCGTTCATCTTCATCGGCCAGGGGGCCTTCGTGCCGCCGGGCAAGGGGCCTGCGCCCCGGCCGAACGTGGTGGCCGAGCAAGCATTCAAGAGTTTCGTCGAGTATTTCCCCTTGGTACGTCGTGCCCAGGGGCCACTGGGGCTGGAGGAGGCGATTGCCGAGGCCCGCTCGGTGGGGGCTCACTATGTGTTGTACACGCGTTTCGCACGGACCGACGACCGGATCGGCAATGGCGATGAATGGTACGACGAGCAGGCGGTCGATCGCCTGGGTGTGGACACCGGCGTGGTACAGATGATGCTGATCGAAACCAGTACCCGCTACTTGATCGACACGGCACGCATCAAGAGCCGTGGCGGTTTGTTGACGTTCCACGACAAGGCGCCGGAAGATTTGCTTGGGCCGCCCATGCGCGATTACGCTCGTAGCTTGTTGGGCATGAGTCGTTGAGGAGAGGGTGATGACAGCTACCGGCAAGGCCAATGATCTTCTGGCGCAGATCCCCAAGGAGAAGGGCCTGCCGCCGGTGCACCTGTGGAACCCGGATTTTTGCGGCGACATCGACATGCGCATCGCCCGCGATGGCACCTGGTACTACCTGGGGACGCCGATCGGGCGCAAGCCGATGGTGCGCTTGTTCTCCACCATCATCCGCCGCGACGGCGACGACTATTTCCTGGTCACGCCGGTGGAGAAGGTGGGGATCCGCGTCGATGACGCGCCCTTCGTCGCGGTGTTGCTGGAGGTGGAGGGCAGTGGCGAGCAACAGGTGCTGCGCTTGACCAGCAATGTCGACGACCAGGCCGAGGCGGGTCCCGACCATCCGCTGCGGGTCGAGATCGACCCCGGCACCCAGGAGCCTTCGCCCTACATTCTCATGCGCAGCAACCTCGAGGCGCTGATCCATCGCAATGTGTTCTACCAACTGGTCGAGCTGGCGGTGCCGCGCGAGATCGCGGGGGAGGAGTGGCTCGGGGTCTGGAGCCATGGCGAGTTCTATCCGATCGGGCGGCCCTAGGTTTTTTGGGGCCGCTTCGCGCCCCATCGCCGGCAAGCCGGCTCCCACACAGGCTGTGTGAAAATCCTCCGAGCAATCGGGCTGTTCAAAAAACAACCTAAAAATCGCGCTTCTACGCGTATTCTGGGTGAGTTGAGCAGCCAAGCTTTTCCAGATTTCGCGTAGAAGCGCGATCCTGAAAAAGCATTGGAGGTTTTCACACAGCCTGCACAGGTATGGCGCAATCCTGAAGTTCGGCGCTAACCCTGTGGGAGCCGGCTTGCCGGCGATGGGCTGCAACGCAGCCCCAGTGTCGCTTAACTGACCGGCATTGCGCGAAGCGGCCCCCTGCTTTTCCTTCAGATTGGCTGTTTTTCTCCCACGGCGTAGGGCCTAACCTGCTGGCAGCCACCCATCAGGAGATGCCCCATGAGACCCATCCCTCTATCCCTGGCCTTGCTCACTGCCGCAGGTCTACTCGCCGCCCAGGCATCCGCCTGGGCCCACGGCGAGGAGCGCGGCCAGGTCAAGGTCCTGCAGCAGCAGCGCCCCAGCAATGCCCCCGGCCAGCAAGCGGTGATGCTCACCGTCAGCTATGCACCCGGGCAGGCATCGCCCGCCCATCGGCATCCGGGCGCCGTGATGGCCTACGTGCTGGAAGGGGCGGTGGTGTCGAAGCTCGGCGATGGCCAGGAGAAGACCTACAAGGCCGGCGAATACTGGTACGAGGCGCCAGGCACCGTGCACAGCGTGTCGCGCAATGCCAGCGAGGCCGAGCCGGCCAGTTTGCTGGTCTGGAGCCTGATGGACGAGGGCAGGGCGGTCACCGAACCGCTGGAATGAAAAAACCTCCAGTGCTTGCGCATCTGGAGGTTTTCAATGTCTGGCTCCGCGACCTGGACTCGAACCAGGGACCCAATGATTAACAGTCATTTGCTCTACCGACTGAGCTATCGCGGAATCTGGGCGTATCTTACTGATTGCCAAGGAGAAGTCAAGCTCCTCCTTGGCAATCGGCGCGTTACAGCACCTCGACGATGGCCTTGGTGACCACGTGGATGTTGCCCTGGTTCAGCGCGGCGACGCAGATGCGGCCGGTGTCCAGGGCATAGATGCCGAACTCGTCCTTCAGGCGGGCGACCTGCGCGGCGCTCAGGCCCGAGTAGGAGAACATGCCGCGCTGGCGGCCGACGAAGCTGAAGTCACGCGAGGCGCCGTATTCGGCCAGCAGCTCGACCATCTGCTTGCGCATGCCGTGGATGCGGCCACGCATCTCGCCCAGCTCGGCTTCCCACATCTGGCGCAGCTCGGCGTTGTTGAGCACGGCGCAGACGATGCTGGCGCCGTGGGTCGGCGGGTTGGAGTAGGTGGTGCGGATGACGCGCTTGACCTGCGACAGCACGCGGGTGCTCTCGTCGCGGGAGCCGGTGACGATCGACAGGGCGCCGACACGCTCGCCATACAGCGAGAACGACTTGGAGAACGAGCTGGAGACGAAGAAATCCAGGCCCGACTCGGCGAACAGGCGCACGGCGAAGGCGTCTTCGGCGATGCCATCGCCAAAGCCCTGGTAGGCCATGTCGAGGAACGGCACATGGCCCTTGGCCTTGACCACGTCCAGGACGTTCTTCCAGTCGTCCAGACCCAGGTCGACGCCGGTCGGGTTATGGCAGCAGGCGTGCAGAACGATGATCGAGCCGGCGGGCAGGGCGTTCAGGTCTTCGAGCATGCCGGCGCGGTTCACGTCGTTGCTCGGTGCGTCGTAGTAACGGTAGTTCTGCACCGGGAAGCCGGCACTCTCGAACAGGGCACGGTGGTTCTCCCAGCTCGGGTCGCTGATCGCCACCACGGCGTTGGGCGACAGGCGCTTGAGGAAGTCGGCGCCGATCTTCAGGGCGCCGGTGCCACCGACCGCCTGCACGGTCACCACGCGGCCTTCGGCCAGCAGCGGCGACTCGGCGCCGAACAGCAGCTTCTGCACGGCCTGGTCGTAGGTGGCGATGCCGTCGATCGGCAGGTAGCCGCGGGAGGCGTGCTGGGCGGCACGCTGGGTCTCGGCCTCGATGACCGCGCGCAGCAGCGGGATACGGCCTTCCTCATTGCAGTACACGCCCACGCCCAGGTTGACCTTGTCGGTACGGGTATCGGCGTTGAATGCTTCGTTGAGGCCCAGGATGGGGTCGCGGGGTGCCAGCTCGACAGCGGAAAACAGGCTCATTGTTACCTTGGCTCTGAATGGAGTGTGATAGGACGCGCACGCTCCGGCCGAGTGCACTGAAGCGGTGCGCAAACGGGGAGTCAGTATAGTGATACCGGCCGGTCACGGCGACAGCCTGGCGCGGCTTTTCCGGGGTTTTGCGCGAATATTTTTCAACCATTGGTCGTATTGCCAGGTCCATTGGAGAAAATGCCCGTCCGCTTGCCTTGAAAGGGGCGCCTGGCACGCTCATTTGGGTATAGACTACTGGCTAAATTTACAGTTGCCGCGACACCATCGAGGTCCGTCATGTCCGAGTTCCAGCTCGTCACCCGTTTCCAGCCGGCCGGCGACCAGCCCGAGGCCATCCGCCAGATGGTCGAGGGCATCGAGGCCGGGCTTTCGCACCAGACCCTGCTCGGGGTGACCGGCTCGGGCAAGACCTTCAGCATCGCCAACGTCATCCAGCAGGTCCAGCGCCCGACCCTGGTGCTGGCGCCCAACAAGACCCTGGCCGCCCAGCTCTACGGCGAGTTCAAGGCGTTCTTCCCCAACAACGCGGTGGAGTATTTCGTTTCCTACTACGACTACTACCAGCCGGAAGCCTACGTGCCGTCGTCGGACACCTTCATCGAGAAGGACGCCTCGATCAACGACCACATCGAGCAGATGCGCCTGTCGGCGACCAAGGCGCTGCTGGAGCGGCGCGACGCCATCATCGTCACCACGGTGTCCTGCATCTACGGCCTGGGCAGCCCCGAGACCTACCTGAAGATGGTCCTGCACGTCGACCGTGGCGACAAGCTCGACCAGCGCGCCTTGCTGCGCCGCCTGGCAGACCTGCAGTACACCCGCAACGAGATGGACTTCGCCCGCGCCACTTTCCGCGTGCGCGGCGACGTGGTCGATATCTTCCCGGCCGAATCGGACCTGGAGGCCATTCGCATCGAGTTGTTCGACGACGAGGTGGAGAACATCGCCGCCTTCGACCCGCTCACCGGCGAGGTGATCCGCAAGCTGCCACGTTTCACCTTCTACCCCAAGAGCCACTACGTCACCCCGCGCGAGACCCTGCTCGAGGCGGTGGAGGGGATCAAGGAGGAGCTCAAGGATCGCCTGGCGTACCTGCACAAGGCCAACAAGCTGGTGGAGGCCCAGCGTCTGGAGCAGCGCACCCGCTTCGACCTGGAGATGATCCTCGAGCTCGGCTACTGCAACGGCATCGAGAACTACTCGCGCTACCTCTCCGGACGCCCGGCCGGCGCGCCGCCACCGACCCTGTACGACTACCTGCCGCCCGACGCGCTGCTGGTGATCGACGAGTCCCACGTCAGCGTTCCCCAGGTCGGCGCCATGTACAAGGGCGACCGCTCGCGCAAGGAGACGCTGGTGGAGTATGGCTTCCGCCTGCCCTCGGCGCTGGACAACCGGCCCATGCGCTTCGACGAGTGGGAGGCGGTCAGCCCGCAGACCATCTTCGTCTCGGCGACCCCGGGCCCCTACGAGGACGAGCATGCGGGGCGGGTGATCGAGCAGGTGGTACGCCCCACTGGCCTGGTCGACCCGCAGGTGGAAGTGCGCCCGGCGCTGACCCAGGTCGACGACCTGCTCTCGGAGATCGGCAAGCGCGTGGCGGTCGGCGAGCGGGTGCTGGCCACGACCCTGACCAAGCGCATGGCCGAGGACCTTACCGACTACCTGGCCGACCACGAGGTGCGGGTGCGCTACCTGCACTCGGACATCGACACCGTCGAGCGGGTCGAGATCATCCGCGACCTGCGCCTGGGTACCTTCGACGTGCTGGTGGGCATCAACCTGTTGCGTGAAGGCCTGGACATGCCAGAGGTGTCCCTGGTGGCCATCCTCGATGCCGACAAGGAGGGCTTCCTGCGCTCCGAGCGCTCGCTGATCCAGACCATCGGCCGAGCTGCGCGCAACCTCAATGGCAAGGCGATCCTCTACGCCGACCAGGTCACCGGCTCCATGCGTCGGGCCATCGACGAGACCGAGCGGCGCCGGGCCAAGCAGATCGCCTTCAACGAGGCCCATGGCATCGTGCCCAAGGGTGTGGTCAAGGACATCACCGACATCATGGAGGGCGCCAGCGTCCCGGGTGGCCGCAGCAAGAAGCGCAAGGGCATGGCCAAGGCGGCGCAAGAAAGCGCCCGCTACGAGGCCGAACTGCAGACCCCGGCCGAGATCACCCGGCGCATCAAGCAACTGGAAGAGAAGATGTTCCAGCTCGCCCGCGACCTGGAGTTCGAGGCCGCGGCGCAACTGCGCGACGAGATCGCCCAATTGCGCGAGCGGTTGATCGCCAGTTGACCGGGGAGGGCGGTTGCGGCCTCGAGGTGTTTTGACGCGGCCCCAATGCGCTCAGCTCTTCCCCTGCCGGATGTTCACTGCTGGAGCCCGATACCCGCTCCCTGCTAACATCCGGCCTTTGTTTCATCTTTCGTCCGAGACTGTCCATGACCACCGTTCGCACGCGTATCGCGCCATCGCCCACCGGCGATCCCCATGTCGGCACCGCCTACATCGCCCTGTTCAACTACTGCTTCGCCAAGCAGCACGGCGGTGAGTTCATCCTGCGTATCGAAGATACCGACCAACTGCGCTCGACCCGCGAGTCGGAGCAGCAGATCTTCGACGCCCTGCGCTGGCTCGGCATCGAGTGGAACGAAGGCCCGGACGTCGGCGGCCCCCATGGTCCGTACCGGCAGAGCGAGCGGGGTGAAATCTACGCCAAGTACGCCAAGCAACTGGTGGATGCCGGCCACGCCTTCTATTGCTTCTGCACCGCCGAGGAGTTGGAGCAGATGCGTGCCGAGCAGATGGCCCGCGGTGAAACCCCGCGCTACGACGGCCGCGCCCTGAAGCTGAGCGCCGAAGAAGTGCAGCGCCGCCTGGATGCCGGCGAGCCCCACGTGATCCGCATGAAGGTGCCCAGCGAGGGCGTCTGCGTGGTGCCGGACATGCTCCGTGGTGACGTCGAGATTCCATGGGACCGCATGGACATGCAGGTGCTGATGAAGAACGACGGCCTGCCGACCTACTTCCTGGCCAACGTGGTCGACGACCACCTGATGGGCATCACCCACGTCCTGCGGGGCGAGGAGTGGCTGCCGTCGGCGCCCAAGCTGATCAAGCTATACGAATACTTCGGTTGGGAGCAGCCGAAGCTGTGCTACATGCCGCTGCTGCGCAATCCTGACAAGAGCAAGCTGTCCAAGCGCAAGAACCCGACCTCGGTGACCTTCTACGAGCGCATGGGCTTCCTCCCCGAGGCCATGCTCAACTACCTGGGCCGCATGGGCTGGTCCATGCCGGACGAGCGCGAGAAGTTCTCCCTGGCCGAGATGGTCGAGCATTTCGACCTGTCGCGCGTCTCGCTGGGCGGCCCGATCTTCGACATCGAGAAGCTGTCCTGGCTCAACGGCCAGTGGCTGCGTGACCTGCCGCTGGAGGAGTTCGCTACGCGGGTGCAGAAATGGGCCTTCAACAGCGACTACCTGATGAAGATCGCCCCGCACGTGCAGAGCCGGGTCGAGACCTTCAGCCAGATCGCGCCGCTGGGCGGGTTCTTCTTCGAGGGCGCGTTGAAGCTCGACGCCAAGCTGTTCGAACACAAGAAGCTGTCGCCCGACCAGGTGCGCCAGGTCATGCAACTGATCCTGTGGAAGCTGGAAAGCCTGCGCCAGTGGGAGAAGGAGCGCATCACCGGCTGTATCCAGGCCGTGGTCGAGGCCCTGGAGCTGAAGCTGCGCGATGCCATGCCGCTGATGTTCGCCGCCATCACTGGCCAGGCCAGTTCGGTCTCGGTGCTCGACGCCATGGAAATCCTCGGCCCGGACCTGACCCGCTATCGCCTGCGCCAGGCCCTGGACCTGCTCGGTGGCGTGTCGAAGAAGGAAAACAAGGAGTGGGAGAAGCTGCTGGCGAACATCGCCTGATCGCTTCGAGCATGGCCTGTAGGGCTGCTTCGCAGCCCATCGCCCCACCCATACGGCGCCGCTGCCAGGGCGGCGCCAGCCTTGTGGGAGTGGGCCTGTCCGCGAAGGCGCGGGTGAATACCCCGCCGCATTTCGGGTGGTTTTTCTCGGCAGGGCGGTAAGTGATTGTTATCTCGAAAAAAACTTTTGGTTTTTTTCAAAAATTTGTTTGACAGCCCTGCAATCCGATCTTAATATGCGCCCCGTCCACAGCGATGAGCGACTACGAAACGCCAGGCAACCAGCCAGCGATTCCGTTCAGCGCGACATTGTGGGGCTATAGCTCAGCTGGGAGAGCGCCTGCATGGCATGCAGGAGGTCAGCGGTTCGATCCCGCTTAGCTCCACCAAATTCCGCTTCACGATCACATTCGTTGATCGGGAGGCAAGATCGGATTCCAGCAATCCGGTCTTGAAGGTAGAAGGTTCGTCCCCTTCGTCTAGTGGCCTAGGACACCGCCCTTTCACGGCGGTAACAGGGGTTCGAGTCCCCTAGGGGACGCCAGTTTTACACAAGCGACGTTTCAGGATGTCGCTGGGCCGAGAGGCTAGAAATCCGGGGCTATAGCTCAGCTGGGAGAGCGCCTGCATGGCATGCAGGAGGTCAGCGGTTCGATCCCGCTTAGCTCCACCAATTTTGCCGGGTTCGCGCAAGCGGATCGGTACGAAGGTTGTTGTCCCCTTCGTCTAGTGGCCTAGGACACCGCCCTTTCACGGCGGTAACAGGGGTTCGAGTCCCCTAGGGGACGCCACTTTTACCCGCGTCTTGCGGGAGTTGAAAGGCTCATTCGCATATTGGATGGGCCTTTTGTTTTCACCTCGGGGCTATAGCTCAGCTGGGAGAGCGCCTGCATGGCATGCAGGAGGTCAGCGGTTCGATCCCGCTTAGCTCCACCAATTCCGCCAGGGTCCGTGAATGTGGATCTGCACGAAGGTCAACGTCCCCTTCGTCTAGTGGCCTAGGACACCGCCCTTTCACGGCGGTAACAGGGGTTCGAGTCCCCTAGGGGACGCCATTTTTACCCGCGTTTTGCGGGAGTTGAAAGGCCCATTCGCATATTGAATGGGCCTTTTGTTTTTTCCACGCCCTTATTTTCTGCTCGATCGATGGTCGCGGATTTCGCTTGCCAGAGAATATTACGCTGATAATATTTCGATCATAATATTTTCGAGGTGAGCGATGAACGACAGGAAGAGCAAGACCCGTGAGCGCATTCTCGAGGCCGCCTGCAACGCCTTGATCCAGCATGGCCCGGCCGAACCGAGCGTCAGCCAGGTGATGGGCGCCGCTGGGCTGACGGTGGGCGGTTTCTACGCGCACTTCGACAGCAAGGACGAACTGATGCTGGAGGCGTTCCGTCATCTGCTCGGCGAGCGTCGGGCCTTGCTCGCCCAGGTCGACCCCAGCCTTGATGGCGCGGGGCGACGGGCCCTGGCGGCGGCCTTCTACCTGTCGCGCAAGCACCGTGATGCCCAGGAACATGCCTGCCCGCTGCCCAATGCCCTGGGCGAGATGCAGCGCCTGCCGGAGGCGTTTCGCGAGGTGCTGGCCGAACACATCGAGTTGATGACCGCGCAGATGGTCGATCGTCCCGAAGATATCGACAAGGCCTTCGCCGACCTTGCCCTGATGATCGGCGGCCTGACCCTGGCCCGTGCCTTGGGCGATGGCGAGCTGTCCGATCGGATCCTGCGTGCCGCCAAGTCGGCGGTGCTCTGAACAACCTGACCCCTGGAGCAAGGTGATGACAACCCTGAGCTGGATTCGAGGCGTCAACGGCACCCTGGGCCACCTGGCCCCTGAAACCGTCGCTGGCCGGATGCGCCGGGCCTTCATGACCCCGCGCAACCTGCCGCCCAGGCAGTGGGAGCTGCCGCTGCTGGCCACGGCCGAGCGCATCACCTTGCGCTTCGGCTTGTCGGCGCTGCGCTGGGGCAAGGGGCCGACGGTGCTGCTGATGCACGGTTGGGAAGGGCGGCCGACCCAGTTCGCCGCGCTGATCGATACCCTGGTGCGGGCCGGCCATACCGTGGTGTCCCTGGAGGGGCCGGCCCATGGCCGTTCGCCCGGCCAGCAGGCCCATGTGGTGCTGTTCGCCCGCGCCTTGCTGGAGGCGGCCGCTGAATTGCCACCGCTGCGCGCAGTGATCGGCCATTCCATGGGCGGTGCCAGCGTGCTGCTGGCCTTGCAGTGGGGCTTGCGCACGGAGGCGGCGGTGAGCATCGCCGCACCCGCGCAGCTGCTTGGGGTGCTGCGCGGCTTCGCCCGGCGCCTGGGGTTGCCGGCGCGGGCCCGGGCAGCGTTCATCCGCCAGGTCGAGCAGGATGTCGGCGTGCAGGTCGCGCGCCTGGACGTCAGCGGCTACCAACTCGAGCTGCCCGGGTTGGTGGTGCACGCCAGCGATGACCGGTTGGTACCGGCCAGCGAGGCCCAGCTCATCCACAAGGCCTGGTTCGACAGCCGCCTGATGGTGCTGGAGGAGGGCGGCCACCAGCGCGTACTGGCCGACCCACGCCTGGGCGACGCGGTGCTCGAACTGCTGGCGCGTGCGCCACGACCGGCGCGGCAAAGCGCCTGAGCATCCGGTACACTCTGCCCGATCACTGACCAAGGGGAGCGGGCATGAGCTGGGACCTGGCATCGCCATTCATCATCGACCTTCGCGTCGCCACCGAGGACATCGACGGCCTTGGCCACGCCAACAACGCCGTCTACGTGACCTGGCTGGAGCGCTGCGCCTGGCGCCACTCCCAACGCCTGGGCCTGGACCTGGCCGAGTACCGGCGCCTGGACCGGGCCATGGCTGTGGTGCGCCACGAGATCGACTACCTGGCCGCGGCCTATGAGGACGACGAGCTGCAGTTGGCCACCTGGATCATCGACTGGGACCAGCGCCTGCGCATGACTCGGCGTTTCCAGCTCAAGCGCCCGAGCGATGGCGCCACCCTGTTGCGGGCGCAGACCACCTTCGCCTGTATCGAGCTGTCCAGCGGCAAGCCCAGGCGCATGCCGGCGGAGTTTCTCGAAGGGTATGGTCCGGCGCTGATCGGCGCCTGAAGCGGCGACGTTTTTGCTAGACTGGCGCCTTTTTCCGCCGAGAGCCTGACATGCAAATTGCCCTGGCCCCCATGGAGGGGCTGGTCGACAACATCCTGCGCGACGTCCTGACCCGGGTGGGTGGCATCGATTGGTGCGTCACCGAGTTCATCCGCGTCTGCGACCGCCTGCTGCCGGCGTCGTCGTTCGACAAGCTGGCCCCAGAGCTGCGCCACGGTGCGCGGACCGCGGCTGGGGTGCCGATGCGTGTGCAACTGCTGGGCTCCGATCCGGCCTGCCTGGCCGACAACGCGGTGTTGGCCTGTGAGTTGGGCGCACCGGTGATCGACCTGAACTTCGGCTGCCCGGCCAAGACGGTGAACAAGTCCCGGGGCGGGGCGGTGCTGCTCAAGGAGCCGCAGTTGCTGCATGCGATCGTCAGCGAGGTGCGGCGGGCGGTGCCGGCGCAGATTCCGGTGACCGCCAAGATGCGCCTGGGTTTCGACAGCCCGGACGCTGCCCTGGAGTGCGCCACGGCCCTGGCCGAGGGTGGCGCCGCGCACCTGGTGGTGCATGCCCGTACCAAGGTCGAGGGCTACAAGCCGCCGGCCCATTGGGAGTGGGTGGCGCGGGTGCAGGAGGTGGTGCAGGTGCCGGTGTTCGCCAACGGCGAGATCTGGACGGTCGATGACTGGCGGCGCTGCCGCGAGGTCAGCGGCGCCGAGGACATCATGCTCGGTCGTGGGCTGGTGTCGCGGCCAGACCTGGCCCTGCAGATCGCGGCGGCCCGCGATGGCCGGGAATACCAGCCCATGGATTGGCAGGCCCTGCTGCCGTTGCTGCGTGAGTTCTGGCGCCAGGCCCAGGCCAAGTTGTCGCCCCGCTATGCGCCGGGGCGGATGAAGCAGTGGCTGGCCATGCTGACCCGCAGTTACCCCGAGGCCGTGGCGTTGTTCGCGCAGTTGCGGCGGGAGGATGACTGCCAGCGGATCAGCGGGTTGCTGGGTGTTGAGCAGGCAGCCGGCGTGAGCTTCGAGGAATGCGTTGCCTGAACGGGCCGTTCGCGGGCAAGCCCGCTCCCACAGGGTGGCTCTGTAAACCACATCAGCTGTGGTCGACCCGGACCTGTGGCAGCGGGTTTGCCCCTGCTCTGTGACCTGCAAAAAATTTTTTGCCCGCCTCTTGAAAACCTTTTGCCGGACCTTATCTCTTGAGTACGCGATGCCGAAGTCGGGTCGCGTAGTGACTTACTTGCTGAATCTCAGGAGTTTATGACCATGACCACTGCATTCTCTCTCGCTCCACTGTTCCGCCATTCCGTTGGCTTCGACCGTTTCAACGATCTGTTCGAGTCTGCGGCACGTAACGAGGCGGGTAGCAGCTACCCTCCCTACAACGTGGAAAAGCATGGCGATGACCACTATCGCATCGTGGTTGCCGCAGCCGGTTTCCAGGAGCAGGACCTCGACCTGCAGGTCGAGAAAGGTGTCCTGACCGTCACCGGCGGCAAGCGCGACACCAGCGCCGCAGACGTTACCTACTTGCACCAGGGCATTGCCCAGCGGGCGTTCAAGCTGTCCTTCCGCCTGGCTGACCATATCGAGGTCAAGTCCGCCGGTCTGGCCAACGGCCTGCTCAGCATCGACCTGCTGCGCATCGTGCCGGAAGAGGCCAAGCCCAAGCGTATCCCGATCAACGGCGAGACGCCGGCGCTGAACTGAGTTTGGCAACCTGCAAAAAGGGGCACTTCTTAGAAGTGCCCCTTTTTTGTGTTTTTGACAACCTTTTCAGGGTGTTCGAGACCATTGGGGCTGCAAAGCGGCCCCCAGCGTTTGTCCTTGAGAAGCGCTAATAATCCGCCGGCGCCTCCATCAGCATCTGACGAAACTCCGCCAACGGCAGCGGCCGGCTATGCAAGTACCCCTGATATAGGTGGCAACCCTGGCGTTCGAGGAACGCCAACTGCTCGCTCTGCTCGACCCCCTCGGCAATCACCGCCAGTTCCAGGCTGCGCGCCATGGCCACGATGGCACGGACGATCTCCGCATCGTTGGGGTCGACCGGGGCGTCGCGGACGAAGGTCTGGTCGATCTTCAGGGCATCCACCGGCAGGCGCTTGAGGTAGGTTAGCGACGAATACCCGGTGCCGAAGTCGTCCATGGCGAAGCTCACGCCGTAGCGCTTGAGCTCGCGCATCTTGCTGATGGTGTCCTCGAGGTTCTGGATGACGATGCCTTCGGTGATCTCCAGCTTGAGCATGCGCCTTGGCAGCCGGTAGTCGTCGAGGCTGCGCAGCACCCGTTCGACGAAGTCGTTCTGGCGGAACTGCCGTGGGCTGATGTTGACGCACAGGCTGAAGTCGTCGGCGTCGATCAGCCCGTCCTGCAGCATGTGCGCGCAGGCGTCGCAGGCTTCGTCGAGGATCCAACTGCCCACCTCGAGGATCAGCCCGCTTTCCTCCAGCACCTGGATGAACTGCGCCGGCGGCTGCTGGCCCAGCTGCGGATGATGCCAACGCAGCAGCACCTCGGCGCCGACGATGCGATTGTCGCGGGCATCCACCTGGGGCTGGAAGTGCAGGGCCAGCTCGCCCCGGGCCAGGGCCAGGCGCAGGTCGTTCTCCATGCGCAGGCGCTCGCTGGCGGCCTTCTGCATGGTGGTATGGAACAGTTGCGTGGTGTTGCGCCCGGAGTCCTTGGCCCGGTACAGGGCGATGTCGGCGCGCTTGAGCAAGTCGGCCGGTGTCGCGCCATGGTCGGGGATCAGCGCCACGCCGATGCTCGGCGTCACCTGCAGGCGCTGGCCGTCCAGGGACATGGGCTCGGCCAGCAGCTCGCGCAGGGTGTCGGCCAGTTCGCGAACCTTGTTCTCCACCTGCTCGCGGCTACCCTCCAGGCCGCTGAGCAGCACCACGAACTCGTCGCCGCCCAGGCGCGCCACGGTGTCTTCCAGGCGCACGCTGGCCTCCAGGCGTGCGGTGATGATCTTGAGCACCGTGTCGCCCACGGGGTGACCGAGGGAGTCGTTGATGTGCTTGAAGTGATCCAGGTCGAGGAACAGCAGGGCGCCGCGCAGGTTGTGGCGTTTGAGCAGGGCGATCTGCTGGCTCAGGCGGTCCATCAGCAGGGCGCGGTTGGGCAGGTTGGTCAGCGGGTCGTGATAGGCCAGGTGGCGGATCTGCGCCTGGGCGTTCCTCAACTGGCTGACATCGCGTGCGGTGAGCAGCAGGCAGTCGGCCTCGTTGAGGCTGATCGGCTCGACCGAGACCTCCACGGTGAGAATGTCGCCACGCTTGTTGCGCCCGAGCATTTCCCGGTGATGGACCCGGCCATGCTCCTTGAGCTCGGTGAGCAGGGCGCTGCGTTGCTTGTCGTCGGCCCAGATGCCGATCTCGTAGACGCTGCGGCCGATCACCTCGGCGGCGCTGTAGCCGGTCAGCCGGCAGAAGCCGTCGTTGACCTCCAGGTAGCGGCCGCTCTTGCGCTCGGTCAGGGTGATGGCGTCGGGGCTGGAGTGGAAGGCCTTGGCGAACTTCTCCTCGCTGGCCTTGAGCGCCGCCTCGGCGCGCTGTTGCTGGGTGATGTCGCGCAGGGTGGTGACGCTGCACGGCTGGTTGTCGACCGTGATCAGGCGGCTGGAGATCACGCAGGTCAAGGCCGTGCCATTGCGATGGTTGACCACCACCGCCACGTTGCTCAGGGCCTGTTCGCGGATCACCCGTTCGATGCGCTGGGCGCGCTTGGCCGATTCGGCCCACAGGCCGATCTGCTCGGCGGTGCGGCCGATCACCTGTTCGGCGCTCCAGCCGAAGGTCTGGGTGAAGGCCGGGTTGATCTCGATGAACTGGCCGCTGTCCTGGCGGGTCACGCAGATCGGGTCGGGGCTGACCTGGAACAGGCTGGCGAATTTCTCCTCCGAGGCGCTCAGGCGCTGCTCACGCTCCACCTGGTCGGTGATGTCGAGCAGGGTGCCGGCCATGCGCAGCGGATTGCCCTGCTCGTCGCGGTACAGGCGCGCGCGGCTTTCGATGTAGCGGGAGGTGCCATTCTCCAGTTGCACCCGGTAGGTGATCTGGTAGTTGCCCGCCGGGCCTTCGCGCAGGCTGCGGTAGGCCTGGCGCATGACGTTGCGTTCCTGCTCCGGCACGCCTTCGAAGAAGGCCTCGAAGGATTCGTGGAAGGGCACCGGATCCAGGCCGTGCAACTGGGCGGCGCGGGCCGAGCCATAGAGCATGCCGCTGGGAATGTGCCAGTCCCAGGTGCCCAGCTGGGCCGAGTCCAGGGCCAGGTCCAGGCGCTCCTGGCTGTCCTTGAGGGCCTGTTCGGCGCGCTTGCGCTCGGTGGTGTCGACGAAGGTGCTGATCAGGTAGGTCACCCCCTCCATCTCGATGCCCTGGGTGCACAGGATGCCGTCATGCACCTTGCCGCTGCTGGCGCGGAACTGCACCTCCATGATCAGCGGGCCACCGTTGGCGCGGGTCGACTCCAGCACCTGGTGACGTTGCTCGGGATTGACCCATAGCCCCAGTTCCAGGCTGGTCTTGCCGATCACCTGTGGGCCGGGCCAGCCGAACATGTCTTCGAAATGGCGGTTGACCTCGAAGATCATGCCGTCGTGGCGGCGGGTCAGGAGGATGGCGTTGGGGCTCAGGTGGAACAGCGTGGCGAAGCGCTTCTCCGAATTGATCAGCGCGGTCTCCCGCTCGCGCTGGCGGGTGATCTCGCGGATCACCCCGATCATCTGCGGTCGGCCGTGGCGATCGTGGGTCAGGCTGCCGTTGATCTCCAGCCAGTGCAGGCTGCCGTCCGGCCAGCGGATGCGATGGCGCATGGCCTGTTCCACCGGCTCGCCGTCGACCACGGCCTGGAATGCCTGGCGTGTGCGGGCACGGTCTTCCTCGGGCAGCAGGTCGAGGTAGTCGATGTCGTTGGGCAGGGGCCGCTGCGGGTCGAAGCCGAACAGTGCCTGGGTGGCCCGCGACCAGCTGATCCGGCCGCTTTCTATATCCCACAGCCAGGCGCCCAGGTGGGCGCCGTTGAGGGCGGCCAGCAACTGTGGGGCGCTCTGCCAGGCCTGTTCCGATTCCTGGGGATCGGCCGCGAAGATGCGCGGCAGGCGCGGAAAGCGGTTTGCTGATTTGGGCATCGATACCAGACCTTTGGCGGATGGCGCGTCCTTGGAGTTGAAGTGCCGTGCTGACGACCGGTCAGGCGGGCCCTGCGTGGCTGTCGAGCAGGGCCATGAAGGCCCTGGCCGCGTTCGATAGCGTTCGCTCCGTATGCAGAATGTAGCCTAGCTGGCGCGACAGCTGAATGCCGGGCAAGGCGATGCGGGCAACCTGCTCATCGAGCATAGTACGCGGCAGTACGCTCCACGCCAGGCCGATGGACACCATCATCTTGATGGTTTCCATGTAGTTGGTGCTCATGGCGATGTTCGGTGTCAGGCCCTGGCTTTCGAACAGGCGCTGGACGATATGGTGGGTGAAGGTGTTGCCGCCTGGGAAGACCGCCGGGTGGCGGGCCACGTCGGCGAGGCTGACGGGGTCGATGCTGGCCAGGGGGTGTTCCGGCGCGGCGACGAAATCCAGCGCATCGTCCCACACCGCAACGGCGCGAACCAGGTGATGCGGTTCGGGGGCGAGGGTAATGACCGCTATTTCCGCTCGGCCATGAAGGATCTCATCGTAGGCCGCTTCCGAGTCGAGGAACTGGATATCCAGCGCCACCGCCGGGTGCTGGCGGGTGAACGCCCGCAGCAGCGGGGGCAACCGGTGCAGGCCGATGTGATGGCTGGTGGCCAGGGTCAGGCGGCCGCTCACTTCGCCGGTCAGGTTGCTCAGGGCGCGCCGGGTATCGTCCAGTACATTGAGGATCTGGTAGGCGCGTGGCAGCAGCGCGCGGCCGGCCTCGGTCAGGGTCACCTCGCGGCCGAGGCGGTCGAACAGGCGCACGTCCAGCTGCTGCTCGAGCCCGGCGATACGCTTGCTGACGGCCGGCTGGGTCAGGTGCAGGCGCTCGCCGGCCCCCGAGAAACTGCCGGTTTCGGCGATGGCGATGAAGGCGCTGAGGTTGGCCAGGTCCACGGTTTTTCGGATTCCTGTTGGTTATTCAAAGCATAAAAAATATGAATTTGAGTTATTCAATCTAACGCCATAGCATCGTCCGTACAAGCCAAGGGGTTATTGGCATAGAAAGACGCTGATGAGGAACAGTCTGATGGCTGGCAAAACGCTCTACGACAAACTCTGGGATGCGCATGAAGTCAAGCGACGCGACGATGGTTCGTCCTTGATCTACATCGACCGTCACATCATCCACGAAGTGACTTCACCCCAGGCCTTCGAAGGCCTGCGCCTGGCCAACCGCAAGCCATGGCGCATCGATGCCAACATTGCCACCCCGGACCACAACGTACCGACCACGCCAGAGCGCAAGGGCGGCATCGAGGCCATCGTCGACCAGGTGTCGCGCCTGCAGGTGCAGACCCTCGACGAGAACTGTGACGAATACGGCATCGTCGAATTCAAGATGAACGACGAGCGCCAGGGCATCGTCCATGTCATCAGCCCGGAGCAGGGCGCTACCTTGCCGGGCATGACCGTGGTCTGCGGCGACTCGCACACCTCGACCCACGGTGCCTTCGGCGCCTTGGCCCACGGTATCGGCACCTCCGAGGTGGAGCACGTGCTCGCCACCCAGTGCCTGGTGGCCAAGAAAATGAAGAACATGCTGGTGCGCGTCGAGGGCCAGTTGCCCGCGGGTGTCACTGCCAAGGACATCGTCCTCGCCGTGATCGGCAAGATCGGTACCGCCGGTGGCAACGGCCATGCCATGGAGTTCGCCGGCAGCGCCATCCGCGAGCTGTCCATGGAAGGCCGCATGACCATCTGCAACATGTCCATCGAAGCCGGTGCCCGCGTGGGCCTGGTGGCGGTCGACGACACCACCGTCGCCTATGTCGAAGGCCGCCCGTACGCGCCCAAGGGCGAGCAGTGGAAGCAGGCGGTCGAGGCCTGGAAGGGCCTGGTTTCCGATGCCGATGCGGTGTTCGACACCGTGGTCGAGCTGGACGCCTCGCAGATCAAGCCGCAGGTCAGCTGGGGCACCTCGCCGGAGATGGTCCTGGCTGTCGACCAGCGTGTGCCGGACCCGGCCGCCGAGCCCGACCTGATCAAGCGTGGCTCCATCGAGCGCGCCCTCAAGTACATGGGCCTGAGCGCCAACCAGGCGATCACCGACATCAAGCTCGACCGCGTGTTCATCGGCTCCTGCACCAACTCGCGGATCGAGGACCTGCGTGCCGCGGCCGAGATCGCCAAGGGCCGCAAGGTCGCCGCCAACGTCAAGCAGGCGCTGGTGGTGCCGGGCTCGGGCCTGGTCAAGGCCCAGGCCGAGCGCGAAGGCCTGGACAAGATTTTCCTCGAGGCGGGCTTCGAATGGCGTGAACCGGGCTGCTCCATGTGCCTGGCGATGAACCCGGACCGCCTGGAGAGCGGCGAGCATTGCGCCTCGACCTCCAACCGCAACTTCGAGGGCCGTCAGGGCGCCGGTGGCCGTACCCACCTGGTCAGCCCGGCCATGGCCGCCGCCGCCGCGGTGACCGGCCACTTCATCGATGTCCGCGAGTTGATCCAAGGGAGCGCAGCATGAAAGCCTTCACCCAGCACACCGGTCTTGTCGCGCCATTGGATCGCGCCAACGTCGACACCGACCAGATCATCCCCAAGCAGTTCCTCAAGTCGATCAAGCGCACCGGCTTCGGCCCCAACCTGTTCGACGAGTGGCGCTACCTGGACGTGGGCCAGCCCTACCAGGACAACAGCAAGCGTCCGCTGAACCCCGAGTTCGTGCTCAACCATGAGCGCTACCAGGGTGCCAGCGTGCTGCTGGCCCGCGAGAACTTCGGCTGTGGCTCGAGCCGCGAGCATGCACCGTGGGCCCTGGACGAGTACGGCTTGCGCTGCATCATCGCGCCGAGCTTCGCCGACATCTTCTTCAACAACAGCTTCAAGAACGGCCTGCTGCCGATCATCCTCGCCGACGAGGAAGTCGACGAGCTGTTCAGGCAGGTCGAGGCCAACCCGGGCTACCAGCTGACCATCGACCTGCAGGCCCAGGCCGTGACCCGCCCCGACGGCAAGGTGCTGCCGTTCGAGATCGACGCCTTCCGCAAGCATTGCCTGCTCAACGGCCTCGACGATATCGGCCTGACCCTGCAGGACAGCGATGCCATCCGCGCGTTCGAACAGCAGCACCGGGCGAGCCAGCCCTGGCTGTTCCGTGACGCCTGATCGGCCGCGCTGAGCCTTTGGCGGGCAAGCCCGCTCCCACGGGGATAGCCGCAGTGCGGTACCGGTGGGAGCGGGCTTGCGCGTCAAAGGGCTCGAGGCAACCACGCAAACGCCCGGGTGTGCTGGTATCGTGGGCCGAACATTGGTTTTTTCCGGCGTGCCGCAGGCGCGCCGTCTGAATGGATAGAGGAAAGCATGAGCAAGCAGATTCTGATTCTCCCAGGTGATGGCATCGGCCCGGAAATCATGGCCGAGGCGGTCAAGGTGCTGGAGCTGGCCAACGACAAGTTCCAGCTCGGCTTCACCCTGGAGCACGACGTGATCGGCGGCGCGGCCATCGACAAGCACGGCGTGCCACTGGCCGACGAGACCCTGGAACGCGCGCGCCAGGCCGACGCGGTGCTGCTCGGCGCGGTCGGCGGGCCGAAGTGGGACAAGATCGAGCGTGACATCCGCCCCGAGCGCGGCCTGCTGAAGATCCGTTCGCAACTGGGCCTGTTCGCCAACCTGCGCCCAGCGATCCTCTACCCGCAACTGGCCGATGCGTCCTCGCTCAAGCCCGAGGTCGTCGCCGGCCTGGACATCCTCATCGTCCGCGAGCTGACCGGCGGCATCTACTTCGGTGCGCCACGTGGCCAGCGCGAGCTGGACGGTGGCGAGCGCCAGGCCTACGACACCCTGCCGTACAGCGAAAGCGAGATCCGCCGCATCGCCCGCGTCGGCTTCGACATGGCCCGCGTGCGCGGCAAGCGCCTGTGCTCGGTGGACAAGGCCAACGTCCTGGCGTCCAGCCAGCTGTGGCGCGAAGTGGTCGAGGACGTGGCCAAGGACTACCCGGACGTCGAGCTCAGCCACATGTACGTCGATAACGCCGCCATGCAACTGGTGCGCGCACCCAAGCAGTTCGACGTGATGGTGACCGACAACATGTTCGGTGACATCCTGTCGGATGAGGCTTCCATGTTGACCGGTTCCATCGGCATGCTGCCATCTGCATCCCTGGATGCCGACAACAAGGGCATGTACGAGCCGTGCCATGGCTCGGCCCCGGACATCGCCGGGCAGGGCATCGCTAACCCGCTGGCGACCATCCTGTCGGTGTCGATGATGCTGCGCTACAGCTTCAACCAGCAGGCCGCCGCCGACGCCATCGAGAAGGCCGTCAGCCTGGTGCTGGATCAGGGCTTGCGTACCGGTGACATCTGGTCGGCCGGCTGCAGCAAGGTAGGTACGCAGGAAATGGGCGACGCAGTAGTCGCAGCGCTGCGGAATCTGTAATCTCTCTGGCCCGCCGTCGCTTTCCTGCGATGGCGGCCCACTTTTAGCAAAGGTGTAGTTGCGATGAAACGTGTAGGTCTGATCGGTTGGCGCGGTATGGTCGGTTCCGTGCTCATGCAGCGGATGCTGGAGGAGCAGGATTTCGACCTCATCGAGCCGGTGTTCTTCACCACCTCCAATGTCGGTGGCCAAGGGCCGAACGTGGGCAAGGACATTGCTCCGCTCAAGGACGCCTACAGCATCGAAGAGCTCAAGACCCTCGACGTCATTCTGACCTGCCAGGGCGGCGACTACACCAACGAGGTCTTCCCCAAGCTGCGCGAAGCCGGCTGGCAAGGCTACTGGATCGACGCCGCTTCGTCCCTGCGCATGCAGGATGACGCGGTGATCGTCCTCGACCCGGTCAACCGTAAGGTGATCGACCAGCAGCTCGATGCCGGGACCAAGAACTACATCGGCGGTAACTGCACCGTCAGCCTGATGCTGATGGGCTTGGGCGGCCTGTTCGAGGCTGGCCTGGTCGAGTGGATGAGCGCCATGACCTACCAGGCGGCCTCCGGTGCCGGCGCCCAGAACATGCGCGAGCTGATCCGCCAGATGGGCGGCATCCACGCGGCGGTGGCCGATGACCTGGCCAACCCGGCCAGCGCCATCCTCGACATCGACCGCAAGGTCGCCGAAACCATGCGTGGCGAGGCGTTCCCCACCGAGCACTTCGGCGTGCCGCTGGCCGGCAGCCTGATCCCGTGGATCGACAAGGAGCTGCCCAACGGCCAGAGCCGCGAGGAGTGGAAGGCCCAGGCCGAGACCAACAAGATCCTCGGCCGTTTCAAGAGCCCGATCCCGGTCGATGGCATCTGCGTGCGCATCGGTGCCATGCGCTGCCACAGCCAGGCGCTGACCATCAAGCTGAACAAGGACGTGCCGCTGGCCGACATCGAAGGCATGATCAGCCAGCACAACCCTTGGGTGAAGCTGGTGCCGAACCAGCGCGAGATCAGCATGCAGGAGCTGAGCCCGACCAAGGTCACCGGTACCCTGAACATCCCGGTAGGCCGTTTGCGCAAGCTGAACATGGGGTCCCAGTACCTGGGGGCCTTCACCGTCGGCGACCAGTTGCTGTGGGGCGCTGCCGAGCCGCTGCGGCGTATGCTGCGGATTCTGCTGGAGCGTTGATCGCGCCTTGCGCTTTACGGAGAGCCCGCGCCTTGCGCGGGTTTTCTATTTGGGGGCCGCTTAGGTACGGACACTCGATCTAAACCCCCAAGCCGAGTAAAGTGCCGCACCCTGAAGTTCCACCAGAAGGATCCTTCCATGACCCAGCCCATAGATATCGCCATCGTCGGCGCCACCGGCAGCGTCGGCGAAACCCTCGTGCAGATCCTCGAGGAACTCGATTTCCCGGTAGGCACCCTGCACCTGCTGGCCAGCATGGAGTCGGCGGGCAGCAGTGTGATGTTCGCCGGCAGGAAGCTGCGCGTGCGCGAGGTCGACAGCTTCGACTTCGCCCAGGTCAGGCTGGCGTTCTTCGCCGCAGGTCCGGCCGTCAGCCGCAGTTTCGCCGAGAAGGCGCGGCAGGCGGGGTGCTCGGTCATCGACCTGTCCGGCGGCCTGGACCAGGCCCTGGCGCTGGTGCCCGAGGCCAACGGCGAGCAGCTGGCGCAACAGCCGCTGCCCGTGCTGCTCGCCAGCCCCAGCGCCGCTGCCGTGGCCCTGGCCGTGGCCCTGGCGCCGCTCAAGGGCCTGCTCGACATCGAACGGGTCCAGGTGATGGCCTGCCTGGCGGTTTCGTCCCAGGGCCGGGAAGCGGTCAGTGAACTGGCCCGGCAGACCGCCGAGCTGCTCAATGCCCGCCCGCTGGAGCCGCGCTTCTTCGATCGGCAGATGGCGTTCAACCTGCTGGGCCGCGTCGGCGGCGCCGATGAGCAGGGCCATACGGCCCTGGAACGCCGTCTGGTCGGTGAGCTGCGCGTGCTGCTGGGCATGCCGGCGCTGAAGATTTCCGTGAGCTGCGTTCAAGTCCCGGTGTTTTTCGGCGATAGCTTCAGTGTGGCGTTGCAGAGCCGCCGCGCGGTCGACCTGGCGGCGGTCAACGCGGCCCTGGAGGCGGCCGAGAGCGTCGAGCTGGTCGAGCCGGACGATTATCCGACGCCCGTTGGCGACGCAGTGGGGCAGGACGTGGTCTATGTTGGTCGTGTACGCCATGGCATCGACGAAGATCAGCAACTCAACCTCTGGCTGACCACCGACAACCTGCGCAAGGGAGCGGCGCTCAACGCCGTGCAGGTGGCCCGATTGTTGATAAAACATATGGCGTAAAAGATACTGGCGAGCACTTTGTCCTGCGCCATTCGCAGGTTTCGGGACGATTCTTACAAGGGAAGAGGTCATGCTTCGAATTCGCAAACTGGTTCTGGCCATGGCGGCAGCCTCGGCGCTGTCGTCCGGCATGGCGAATGCCCTCGGGTTGGGTGAGCTGACCCTCAAGTCGGCGCAGAACCAGCCGTTGGATGCCGAGATCGAGCTGCTCGACGTGCGCGACCTTACCGCCGCCGAAGTCGCACCGAGCCTGGCGCCACCTGAAGAATTCGCCAAGGCGGGGGTGGCCTATCCGTCCTATCTCGAGGACCTGACCTTCACCCCGGTGATCAACCCCAATGGCAAGAGCGTGCTACGGGTGACCTCCAGCCAGCCGCTGCCAGCCCCGGTGGTCAAGTTCCTGGTCCAGGTGATGTGGCCCCAGGGCCGTCTGCTGCGCGACTACAACGTGCTCCTGGACCAGGCCCAGGCACAGGGCGAACAGGCGGGGGCAGACAGCATCGCGCCTGCGCTGAGCGGGGCGGGCAGCTACACCACCAAGCGCCGCGACACGCTCTGGCAGATCGCCGCGCGTCATACACAAGGGGGCTCGGTCCAGCAGACCATGCTGGCGATCCAGGCCCTGAACCCGGACGCCTTCATCGGCAACAACATCAACCAGCTCAAGGTCGGGCAGGTCCTGCGCCTGCCCGACCAGCAGCAGATCCAGGGCATTCCCCAGGGCGAGGCGATCAGCGAGGTGGCCGAGCAGTATGCCGCCTGGCGCGAGGGCCGGCGCCTGGGCCCACCCGCCCGCCAGCTGGACGCGACCCGGCGCGGCGCGGCCGAGGCGGCGCCGGCGCGTATCGCCCAGGGCGATAACCTGCGCCTGGTCAGCCCAGGCAACCAGGCCGGTGCGCAGGATGCCAAGGCCCTCAGCGACCAGCTGGCCGTGGCCCAGGAGAGCCTGGACACCAGCCGCCGCGACAACGAAGAACTCAAGAGCCGCATGGCCGACCTGCAGAGCCAGTTGGACAAGCTGCAGCGCCTGATCGAGCTGAAGAACGACCAGCTGGCCCGCCTCGAGGCGCAAGGTGGGGCCGGGCAGACCCCGCCGCCGGCTGCGTTGCCTGGCGAACCTGCACCCGCGCAGCCGCCCGCCGAGGCCCAACTGCCCCCAGCCGAGCCAGAAGGCGAACCTGCGCCGCAGGCGGCTGCCGAGCGTGAGGCCGGGCAGCAGCAGGGCGTGCTCGACGAGCTGCTCGGCAACCCGGTGCTGCTGGGGCTGCTGGCCGGTTCGGCGTTCCTCGTCCTGTTGTTGCTGTTGCTGCTCCTGGCACGCAAGCGCAAGGCCCAGCAGGAGGCCGAGAAGCACCTGCGCATGGCTCGGGCGCTGGCTGAGGAAAGCGAGCGCAGCCCAGACCTGGACCTGCCTGCGGGCAGCTTCGACGGGCTGGATGTGTCGGCGCCGAGCGTGAAGCTGGCGCCGGCCGTGGTGGCGGCGTCGGCAGCCGCCGCGGCGGCTGCCGAGAAGCCTGCCGCACAGACGGTGCAGGCCGCTGCGCCAGTGGTTGCGCCGGCCGAGCAGGACCTGACTGGCCAACTGCTGACCGAGGTCGAGCAGAGCCTGGCCCGTGGCCGCTTGAATCATGCCGCCGATCTGCTGGAGCCAGCGGTGGCCGCCGAGCCCCAGCGCAGTGATCTGCGCCTGAAGCTGATGGAAGTCTACGCTCGCCAAGGCGACCAGACCGCCTTCGCCGAGCAGGAACGCCAACTGCCGTCTTCCGAGCAGAACAAGGCGGTGGTCGATTCGCTCAAGGAGCGTTTCCCGGCGATGCTCGGCATTGCCGCCGCTGGCCTTGGCGCTGCGGCGCTGGCGGCCGAGATGGATGAGCAGTATGTCCAGGAACTGCTGCAGGACAGCGACCTGAAGCCGACTGTCGAGGAGCCGGAGCCCGTCGCTGAGGCAGCGCCATCCCCTGAGCCCGGGGCGGAGCCAGAGGTGGTCGATGAAGCGCCGGCGACCGAAGAGGACGACCTGGACAGCGCCTTCGACCTGAGCCTGGGTGACGACCTGCCGGTGGAGGATCCGCTGGATCCACCGATGCTGGACACGGCAGAGGCGCAGGTCGATGAGCAACAGGCACAAGAGGCTGCCGAGCCCGAGCCTGAGTCAGTGGCCAGCGAGACCGATGCCGACGCCGATGCCGATTTCGAGGCGCTGCTGGCCCAGGCCCAGGTCGAGCCGCAGACCCAGGACGACCTGGCTGATTTCGACCTCGACGTCGGTGAGCCTGCCGCTGCGGCGCCCACCGAGGATGAGCCGGTGGATGTGGCCGCGGAACTGGCTGCCTTCGACGAGATCCCCGAGTTCGACCCGATCTCCGAGCTGGAGCTGCCGGAGGACTTCGACCTGTCCCTGTCGCTGGACGACGACTCCCAGGCGGCCAAGCACTTCGCCTCGGAGCTGGACGATGTCAACGCCGAGCTGGACAAGCTGTCGCAGAACCTCGAGTCGCCTTCGCTGGAGCCGCACTTCACCGCCGAGGACGCGGCGCGCGAACCCGAGCCGCTGGACGACCTGGACTTCGACTTCTTCTCCGGCACCGACGAGGTCGCCACCAAGCTCGACCTGGCCCGCGCCTACATCGACATGGGCGACCACCAGGGTGCCCGCGACATCCTCGATGAAGTGGTCAAGGACGGTAGCGACGACCAGCGTCAGGAAGCCGAGGAGATGCTCTCGCGTTTGGTGTGACGCCTGCTGGTTGCGTGTAGCGGCCTTGTGGCTGCTGCGCAGCCGATCGCGGGCAAGCCCGCTCCCACAGGGGGGCGTTGCCTTTTCGGCCTCTGTTCCCTGCGCGACAGCGCAGCCCGAAGGGCTCGGTGATCTCCCACAGGGTCTTCTGCGGAACACCTGATGTGTGAACACCGTCGGCCCCTGTGGGGCTTGCCGGCAATGTCCGCCCAGGCACCGCCGTTGCCGCTATAATGCCCGCCTTCCCGTTTCACCCACAGGTTTCGCTTCCTTGGACATCAACGACAACGACACGGCCGAATCGGCGGCCGAAGGCTACTCCCGCATCGCCCTGGGCGTGGAATACAAAGGCTCGCGCTACCGCGGCTGGCAGCGCCAGGCCAGTGGCGTGCCCAGCGTCCAGCAGGCCCTGGAGCAGGCGCTGTCGAAGGTGGCCGACTCGCCGGTCTCTGTGGTCTGCGCCGGGCGCACCGATGCAGGTGTGCATGCCTGTGGCCAGGTGGTGCATTTCGATACCCGGGCCGTGCGCGACGAGCGCGCCTGGACCATGGGCACCAACTTCAACCTACCCCACGACATCAGCGTCACCTGGGCACGGCCCATGCCCGCGGACTTCCATGCCCGCTTCAAGGCCACGGCGCGGCGCTACCGCTATGTCATCTACAACGACCCGATTCGCCCCGCGCACCTGGCCGAGGAGGTGACCTGGAACCATCGCCCGCTGGACATCGCGCCCATGGCCGAGGCCGCCAGCTTTCTGCTGGGCACCCATGATTTCAGCGCGTTCCGCGCCAGCCAATGCCAGGCCAAGTCGCCGGTCAAGCACATCCATCACCTGCGCGTCACCCGCCATGGCCGGATGATCGTGCTGGACGTGCGCGCCACCGCTTTCCTGCACCACATGGTGCGCAACATCGCCGGCGTGCTGATGACCATCGGCGCCGGCGAGCGCCCGGCCACCTGGGCCTGCGAGGTACTGGAAGGGCGCAACCGCCGCGAAGGCGGGGTGACCGCCCATCCCTACGGCCTGTACCTGGTGCAGGTGGAGTACCCGGAGACGTTCGTCCTGCCGCAACGTTACATCGGCCCACACTTTCTCACCGGCTTCGAAGCGCTGGCCGACTGACGGGCGAAACGTCATTTGCTAACATCCGGCCTTTCACCGATCACTCAGGGTTCGCTTTCCATGAGCAACGTTCGCAGCAAGATCTGCGGAATCACCCGCGTCGAGGACGCCCTGGCCGCGGCCGAGGCCGGCGCCGACGCCATCGGCCTGGTCTTCTACGCCAAGAGCCCACGCGCGGTGGACGTGCGTCAGGCGCGGGCGATCATCGCCGCGTTGCCGCCTTTCGTGACCACGGTCGGGCTGTTCGTCAATGCCACCCGCTGCGAACTCAACGAGATTCTCGAAGCGGTGTCGCTGGACCTGCTACAGTTCCACGGCGACGAAACCCCGGCCGACTGCGAAGGCTACCAGCGCCCCTGGATCAAGGCCTTGCGGGTGCGCCCCGGTGGCGATCTCGAGGCCGCTTGCCGGCAGTATGCCGGCGCCCGCGGCATCCTCCTGGATACCTATGTGCCCGGCGTGCCCGGCGGCACCGGCGAGGCGTTCGACTGGTCGCTGGTGCCTGCTTCCCTGAGCAAGCCGATCATCCTCGCCGGCGGGTTGTCGCCGGACAACGTCGGCCAGGCCATCGCCCAGGTGCGCCCGTTCGCGGTGGATGTCAGCGGTGGTGTCGAGCAGGCCAAGGGCATCAAGGATGCGGCGAAGATCGAGGCCTTCCTGCGTGCGGTGAAGCAGGCGTGACAACGGATGTGACGGCGGGGCGCGCGCCATCGTCCATAGCTTTCGCAGCCCGGTGCTGCCAGGCCCGCCCTTGCGGCGGGCTTTTGCAGGGCGCCGGCATGACAGATTGACGATGGCCCGGCTGCCTGGCCGGCCCCGCCCCGTGCGGGCCCCGGAGCCGGTCCATCATCGTTTCATTGAAGAACATGAGCTCAAGGGCAGGGCATGGCCGGCCAGACTGGTCCCCGCCCGCCGATACTGGAGAAAGAAAGCATGAGCAACTGGTTAGTCGACAAACTGATCCCTTCGATCATGCGTTCCGAGGTGAAGAAGAGCTCGGTGCCTGAAGGCCTGTGGCACAAGTGCCCGGCCTGCGAGGCCGTGCTGTATCGTCCGGAGCTGGAAAAGACCCTGGATGTCTGCCCCAAGTGCAACCACCACATGCGCATCGGCGCACGCGCGCGCATCGACATCTTCCTCGATGCCGAAGGCCGTGCCGAGCTGGGCGCCGACCTGGAGCCGGTCGACCGCCTGAAGTTCCGTGATGGCAAGAAGTACAAGGACCGCCTGGTCGCTGCCCAGAAGCAGACCGGCGAGAAGGACGCCCTGGTGTCGATGAGCGGTACCCTGATGGGCATGCCGATCGTGGTCAGCGCCTTCGAATTCTCCTTCATGGGGGGCTCCATGGGCGCCATCGTCGGCGAGCGCTTCGTGCGTGCGGCCAACTATGCCCTGGAGCATCGCTGCCCGATGGTCTGCTTCTCCGCCTCTGGCGGTGCGCGCATGCAGGAAGCGCTGATCTCGCTGATGCAGATGGCCAAGACCTCGGCCGTGCTGGCACGCCTGCGCGAAGAAGGCATTCCGTTCATCTCGGTGCTCACCGATCCGGTCTATGGTGGTGTGTCCGCCAGCCTGGCGATGCTCGGCGACGTCATCGTCGGCGAGCCCAAGGCGCTGATCGGCTTCGCCGGCCCGCGAGTGATCGAGCAGACCGTGCGCGAGAAACTGCCGGAAGGCTTCCAGCGCAGCGAGTTCCTCCTCGAGCACGGTGCCATCGACCTGATCATCTCGCGCGGTGAACTGCGTCCGCGCCTGGCTCGCCTGCTGGCGCAGATGACCGGTCAGCCGACGCCGGCAGAAGCCCTCGAGGCGGCTGCCGTCGCGTGATGAGCCCACGTACTCTGGGCGACTGGCTCGCCTACCTCGAGCAGTTGCACCCCTCGGCCATCGACATGGGCCTGGAGCGTTCGCAACAGGTGGCTGCGCGGCTCGGGCTGGGCAGGCTGGCACCCCGGGTGGTGACGGTCACCGGCACCAACGGCAAGGGCTCGACCTGCGCCTTCGTCGCCGCGTTGCTCCAGGCCCAGGGTCTCAAGGTCGGCGTCTATGCCTCGCCGCACCTGCTGCGCTACAACGAGCGGGTGCGCATCGATGGCGTCGAGGCCGGCGATGAGCAGCTGTGCCAGGCGTTCGCCGCGGTCGAGGCCGCGCGTGGCGAGATCTCCCTCACGTACTTCGAGATGGGGACCCTGGCGGCGTTCTGGCTGTTCCAGCAGTCGGCGTTGGATGCCGTGGTGCTCGAGGTCGGCCTGGGCGGGCGGCTGGATGCCGTGAACCTGGTGGATGCGGACCTGGCGCTGGTCACCAGCATCGGGGTCGATCACGCCGACTACCTGGGCGACAGCCGCGAATCCGTGGCCTTCGAGAAGGCCGGGATCTTCCGCCAGGGCAAGCCGGCCCTGTGCGGAGACCTGGAGCCGCCGCAACCGCTGCTGGACAAGGCCCGCGAACTGGCCTGCCCGTTCTTCCTGCGCGGCCGTGATTTCGACCTGGCCAGCACCGACCAGTACTGGCAATGGCGCGGCAGCAAGGCCGATGGCCGTGTCGTGGAGCTGCACGACCTGCCGCTGCTCGACCTGCCGATGGAAAATGCAGCCTTGGCCCTGCAGGCCTACCTGCTGATGGATCTGCCCTGGGAGGCCGGGCAGATTCGCCAGGCCTTGCTGTCGACCCGCGTCACCGGTCGCCTGGATCGCCGTGTGCTGCACTGGCAGGGCAAGCGCCTGGAGCTGCTGCTGGATGTGGGGCACAACCCCCATGCCGCGCAGTACCTGGCCCAGCGCTTGGCCGCACGGCCCGTCGGCGGGCGGCGCCTGGCGGTGTTCGGTCTGCTCGCCGACAAGGATCTCGAAGGCGTCGTCGCGCCGCTTGAGGGGCTGGTCGACCACTGGGCGGTGGCGCCGTTGGATACCCCGCGCAGCCGGCCGGCTGCGGAGCTGGCGGCAGCCTTGACGAACCTGGGTGCCTCGGTGAAGTCTTATGCCAGCGTCGATGCTGCCCTGGAAGGGCAGTGCGCGCAGGCGGCGGCGGATGACCAGATCCTGCTGTTCGGTTCGTTTTTCTGTGTCGGCCAGGCCCTGGAATGGCTCGAGCGGCAGGCCCCGGAGGGTGGAGTAGATGGCAGTGCTGGATAAAGGGATGAAGCAGCGCATGGTCGGTGCGCTGGTGCTGGTGGCGCTGGCGGTGATCTTCCTGCCGATGCTGTTCACCCGCGAGGATGAGATGCGCCAGGTGCGCGTCGAGGCGCCCGAGGCGCCGGCCATGCCAAGCCTGCCCCAGGTGCAGGTCGAGCCGGTTGCGGTGCCGGAGCCCCAGCCGTTGCCGGAGGCGCCGGAGCAACCGCCGGTGGTCATCGACGAGTCTACCGGGCCAATGACGACGCCAAGCCAGCCGATCGCGCCGGCCCCGTCCGCGCAAGCGCCGGTCGCCAAGTCGCCAGCCCCGGCGCCGAAGACCGAGAACCGTCCGGCACCTGCGGCAACGGCCACTGCCCCCAAGCCGGCCACGCCCTCCAGGATCGACGCCAACGGCCTGCCGGTGAGCTGGTCGATCCAGCTGGCCAGCCTGTCCAACCGCGCTGGCGCCGACAACCTGCAGAAGACCTTGCGCAGCCAGGGCTACAACGCCTACATCCGTTCCGTCGATGGCATGAACCGGGTGTTCGTCGGGCCGCTGGTCGAGCGCGCCGAGGCCGAGCGCCTGCGCGATGTGATCAACCGCCAGCACAACCTCAAGGGCTTCGTGGTGCGCTTCCAGCCGGAGCGCAGCTGAGCTGCACGACAACTGCCCTGCAGGGCGCACTGCCCCTTGTAGGAGCGGCCTTTCCGGGGCACCGGACCGGCAAGGCCGCTCCTACAAGGGTTCGCGTAAACCCGACATTCCGCTTACCCCCAGCCCGCCGCTCTGGTAAAATGCGCCGCCTCAAACGTCTGTAGGCAACACCGTGGCATTTACCTGGGTTGATTGGGCGATCATCGCGATCATCGCCATTTCCTCACTGATCAGTCTCAAGCGCGGCTTCGTCAAGGAAGCCTTGTCCCTGCTCATCTGGATCATTGCCGGTGCGGTCGCCTGGATGTTCGGCGGGTCGCTGTCGCAGTACCTGGAAAGCTACATCCAGACACCCTCGGCGCGCATCATCGCCGGCTGTGCCATTCTTTTCGTCGCCACCCTGCTGGTGGGGGCCATGATCAACTTCCTCATCGGCGAGCTGATCCGCGTGACCGGGCTGTCCGGCACCGATCGTTTCCTCGGCATGGCCTTCGGCGCCGCGCGGGGGGCCTTGCTGGTGGTGGTGGCCATCGGGCTGTTGAGCCTGGGGCCGGTACAACAGGACCCGTGGTGGCAGGAATCGCGCCTGATACCACAATTTCTATTGGTCGCTGACTGGTCGAAGAACCTGATCCTGGGGTTCACCAGCCAGTGGATGTCCAGTGGGATCAGCGCACCGGCTGATCTTCCGTTCCAGGAACAGTTGCTCGGGCCCAGCAAGCCCTGAGCGCTTTTCACTCAAGTTTCATCAAAGTAGGGGTTGCGTCGCATGTGTGGCATCGTCGGTATCGTCGGTAAGTCGAACGTCAATCAGGCGCTGTATGACGCGCTAACCGTGCTCCAGCACCGCGGCCAGGACGCTGCCGGTATCGTGACCAGCCACGACGGCCGGTTATTCCTGCGCAAGGACAACGGCCTGGTGCGCGACGTCTTCCAGCAGCGCCACATGCAGCGCCTGGTCGGCCACATGGGCATCGGCCACGTGCGCTACCCGACCGCGGGCAGCTCCACCTCGGCCGAGGCCCAGCCGTTCTACGTCAACTCGCCCTATGGCATCACCCTGGCGCACAACGGCAACCTGACCAACGTCGAGCAGTTGGCCAAGGAGATCTACGAGTCGGACCTGCGCCACGTCAACACCAACTCCGACTCGGAAGTGCTGCTGAACGTGTTCGCCCATGAGCTGGCCGTGCGCGGCAAGCTGCAGCCGACCGAGGAAGACGTGTTCGCCGCGGTTTCCCACGTGCACAGCCGCTGTGTCGGTGGCTATGCCGTGGTGGCGATGATCACCGGCTACGGCATCGTCGGCTTCCGCGACCCCAATGGCATCCGCCCGATCGTCTTCGGCCAGCGCCACACCGACGAAGGCGTCGAGTACATGATCGCCTCGGAAAGCGTCGCACTGGACGTCCTCGGCTTCACCCTGATCCGCGACCTGGCGCCGGGCGAAGCGGTGTACATCACCGAGGAAGGGCAGATGCACACCCGCCAGTGCGCGAACAATCCGAAGCTTTCGCCGTGCATCTTCGAGCACGTCTACCTGGCCCGCCCGGACTCGATCATGGACGGCGTCTCGGTGTACAAGGCGCGCCTGCGCATGGGCGAGAAGCTGGCCGAGAAGATCCGCCGCGAGCGTCCGGACCACGACATCGACGTGGTCATCCCGATCCCCGACACCAGCCGCACCGCGGCGCTGGAGCTGGCCAACCACCTGGGCGTCAAGTTCCGCGAAGGTTTCGTCAAGAACCGCTACATCGGCCGTACCTTCATCATGCCCGGCCAGGCCGCGCGCAAGAAGTCCGTACGCCAGAAGCTCAATGCCATCGAGCTGGAGTTCCGCGGCAAGAACGTGATGCTGGTGGACGACTCGATCGTGCGCGGCACCACCTGCAAGCAGATCATCCAGATGGCCCGCGAAGCCGGGGCGAAGAACGTCTACTTCTGCTCCGCGGCCCCTGCGGTGCGTTACCCCAACGTCTACGGCATCGACATGCCGAGCGCTCACGAACTGATCGCCCACAACCGTACCACCGACCAGGTGGCCGAGTTGATCGGCGCCGACTGGCTGGTCTACCAGGACCTGCCTGACCTGATCGAATCGGTCGGGGGCGGCAAGATCAAGATCGAGCATTTCGATTGCGCGGTGTTCGACGGTGAATACGTCACCGGCGACATCGACGAAGCCTACCTGGAGCGCATCGAGCAATCGCGCAACGACGCGGCCAAGGTGAAGAACCAGGCCGTCAGCGCGATCATCGACCTCTACAACAACTGATTTGGGAGCGACGGCATGACGGATCAATGGGATGCCGGGCGACTGGACAGCGACCTCGAGGGTGTCGGTTTCGACACCCTGGCGGTGCGCGCCGGTCAGAACCGTACACCGGAGGCAGAGCACAGCGAAGCGCTGTTCCTGACCTCCAGCTATGTCTTCCGCACCGCCGCCGATGCGGCCGCGCGCTTTGCTGGCGAGACGCCGGGCAACGTCTACTCGCGCTACACCAACCCGTCCGTGCGCGTCTTCGAGGAGCGCCTGGCGGCGATGGAAGGCGCCGAGCAGGCCGTGGGCACCTCCACCGGCATGGCGGCGATCCTTGCCGTGGTCATGTCGCTGTGCAGCGCCGGCGACCATGTGTTGGTGTCGCAGAGCGTGTTCGGTTCGACCATCAGCCTGTTCGAGAAGTACTTCAAGCGTTTCGGCGTGCAGGTGGACTACGTGCCACTGGTCGACCTGGCCGGTTGGGAAAAGGCCATCAAGGCCAATACCAAGCTGCTGATCGTCGAGTCGCCATCCAACCCGCTGGCGGAACTGGTGGATATCGCCGCGCTGGCCGAGATCGCCCACGCCCGCGGCGCCATGCTGGTGGTGGACAACTGCTTCAGTACCCCGGCGCTGCAGCAGCCGCTCAAGCTCGGCGCTGACATCGTGTTCCACTCGGCGACCAAGTTCATCGACGGCCAGGGCCGTTGCATGGGCGGCGTGGTGGCCGGGCGCAGCGAGCAGATGAAAGAAGTGGTGGGCTTCCTGCGTACCGCAGGGCCGACCCTCAGCCCATTCAACGCCTGGATCTTCACCAAGGGCCTGGAAACCCTCAAGCTGCGTATGCGTGCGCACTGCGAAAGCGCCCAGGCGCTCGCCGAATGGCTGGAGCAGCAGGAGGGCGTGGAGAAGGTCCATTACGCCGGCCTGCCAAGCCACCCGCAGCACGAACTGGCCAAGCGCCAGATGAGCGGCTTCGGCGCGGTGGTGAGCTTCGAGGTCAAGGGCGGCAAGGAGGGCGCCTGGCGCTTCATCGACGCCACCCGGATGATCTCCATCACCACCAACCTGGGTGACAGCAAGACCACCATCGCCCACCCGGCCAGCACCTCCCACGGTCGCCTGACACCGCAGGAGCGTGAGGCGGCGGGTATCCGCGACAGCCTGATCCGCGTTGCCGTCGGCCTGGAAGACGTCGCCGACCTGCAAGCCGACCTGGCGCGTGGGCTGGCGGCGCTGTGATCGACTGGAAGGGCGGCGAACCGGACCATAACGGTCGGGTAGCCCTGGTCACCGGTGCCGCGCGCGGCATTGGCCTGGGCATCGCCGCCTGGCTGATCTGCGAAGGTTGGCAGGTGGTGCTCAGCGACCTGGATCGCCAGCGTGGCGCGAAGGTGGCCAAGGCCCTTGGCGACAACGCCTGGTTCGTGACCATGGACGTCGCAGACGAGGCCCAGGTCAGTGCCGGCGTGGCCGAGGTGCTGGGGCAGTTCGGCCGCCTGGATGCGCTGGTGTGCAACGCGGCGATCGCCAATCCGCACAACCAGACGCTCGAAAGCCTGTCGCTGGCCCAGTGGAACCGGGTGCTGGCGGTCAATCTCAGCGGCCCGATGCTGTTGGCCAAGCACTGTGCGCCGTATTTGCGCGCCCATGGCGGGGCCATCGTCAACCTTGCCTCGACCCGTGCCAGGCAATCGGAGCCGGACACCGAGGCCTATGCCGCGAGCAAGGGTGGCCTGGTGGCGCTGACCCATGCCCTGGCCATGAGCCTGGGCCCGGAGATTCGCGTCAACGCCGTCAGCCCGGGTTGGATCGATGCACGCGACCCTGCCGAGCGGCGCGCCGAACCCTTGAGCGAGGCCGACCATGCCCAGCATCCAGCGGGCAGGGTAGGGACCGTGGAAGACGTCGCTGCCCTGGTGGCCTGGCTGCTGTCGCGCCAGGCGGGGTTCGTCACCGGCCAGGAGTTCGTGGTCGATGGCGGCATGACGCGCAAGATGATCTATAGCTGAGCCAAGCGGCAAGAAGGGACCGAGAAGGTCCCTTTTTCGTTTTTATGGATCTAGCATCGACGGGGAGGGCAGCGGGCTTTTTCTTGCCGCTTGCTGCTCGACGCTTGCTGCTTGTTTGAAAAAAAATTCAATGGGGCTATTGACTTAGCTCCGGTACCTGCGTAAATTTCGCGGCCTCAGCGAAGCAAACGCACCAACGGGTGGTTAGCTCAGCCGGGAGAGCATCTGCCTTACAAGCAGAGGGTCGGCGGTTCGATCCCGTCACCACCCACCACTTCCTGAGATTGTTCCTGACCCAGGCCGATTCGTACGATGAAGCCAATTGAGAGGAACCGGACGCAAGTCCACAATGCGCAGCGGTAGTTCAGTCGGTTAGAATACCGGCCTGTCACGCCGGGGGTCGCGGGTTCGAGTCCCGTCCGCTGCGCCACTTTTCTTCAGATGGGTGCTGGTCACCGGTCTGGGGTCTGAAGAACCGGCAAGGTCTTCAGGCCAGATCCCAGTTTCAATCAGGCGCAAGCCTGAACGATACGCAGCGGTAGTTCAGTCGGTTAGAATACCGGCCTGTCACGCCGGGGGTCGCGGGTTCGAGTCCCGTCCGCTGCGCCATCTTCGCTTCGAGGCCCTTGAACTTCTCGAAGCAACACAAGAAGCGATCGAGCATCGCTTTTTTTGTGCCTGCCTTTTGTGCGATCGCCGCTGGAAGGTCAGATCCCAGTTTCAATCAGGCGCAGGCCTGAGCGATACGCAGCGGTAGTTCAGTCGGTTAGAATACCGGCCTGTCACGCCGGGGGTCGCGGGTTCGAGTCCCGTCCGCTGCGCCATCTTCGCCTCGAGGTCCCTTGAACACCTCGAAGCTCGCCAGAAAGCGACCTCAGGGTCGCTTTTTTGCTTTCCGAGGCAGCTTCCACTGGCTACCTGACGAGCGATCATGAATTTTGCCTGGTGAGACGAGCGTCGCGGTTTCAGTGATGCGCCAGGTGTTGCACAATAAGCACCGTTTGTCCTACCCCCGGAATCCACGATGTCCAGATCATCCGTCTTCGGTGCGCTCGGGCTGGCCCTTGTGCTGGCGGGCGTATCCGGTTGTTCCTCGAAGAAACCCGCAGTCTACGAGCACGAGAACTTCGACGACTCGGGCACCTTCTCGCGCAGCTTCCCGGTCAGCGAGGCCGGCTCCTGCGAGGCGGCCCGGCGTGCCCTGCTGAGCCAGGGCTACATCATCACCAGCAGTGGCGCCAACCAGGTCAACGGCAACAAGAGCTTCCAGCAGAACAGCGAGAACCACCTGCAGATCAGCTTCAACGTCACCTGCGCCCCCGACAGCAACGACGAGCAGGGTTCGACCATGTTCGCCAACGCGCTGCAGGACCGCTACACCCTGAAAAAATCCAATACCTCGGCCAGCCTGGGCGTAGGTGTGCTCGGTTCGGTGTCGATGCCGATCGGCTCGACCGACGACTCCATGGTCAAGGTGGCCAGCGAGACGGTGACGGCACCGCAGTTCTACGATCGCTATTTCGCCCTGGTGGAGAGCTACCTGCCCAAACCCAAACTGGCGAAGAAGGCAAAGCCCAAGGCCGAGGCGCCCAAGGCCGAGAAGCCGGCTGCCGACCTTGGCTTGCCGGAGCAGGTGCAGGCCCCGGTTGCCCCGCCGGCGGCCATGCCGGTGGCAGCCCAGGCTGTCCCCTCGGCACCAGCCGCACCTTCCCTGGCCGAGCCAGCGCCTGCCCAGCCCAGCGCGAGCGAGGCCGTGGAACCTGGCGCGGCTGAAGCACAGGCCGCGGCGCCGGCCAGCGAGGTGCCGACGGCGCCCACGGTGGACGACAGCCAAGGCTCCCAGCCGATAGCACCCCCCAGCGATCCGGCGCCGATCCAGGTGCAGCAGGAGCTGCCGGCAACCGAGGCGGAACCCGCCCCGCAAGCCTCGCCTGAGCCCCTGTAGCGGCGCTCATCCGCTGTTACAGGTGCGATGGGATAACTTCCAGGAGGCCTGCTACGTTTACCACTCATGGAGTTGTCATGATTCCTTCACCTGGCCAGCCTAGGGTGGCGGCATGACCCGAGAGTGCAAACGAGTGAAGAGGACGCAGGCCTATGGATGAGTATCAGGAAGAGCTGCTCGAAGACCAGGCATACCAACTGGATACCCCCGAGCCGGCGGACGACGCCACCGAGCTCTAAGTGCCCGCCCGCCGCTGGTTGCGGCGAAACGCCCCCGGCGTCAGGCCGGTCCAGCGCTTGAAGGCGCGCTGGAAGGCCTCTGCCGAGGCGAACCCCAACAGATAGGCGATCTCGCCAAAGGCCAGCTCCGTATCGCGGATGTAGGTCTCGGCCAGGTCGCGTCGCGTGTCGTTGAGCAGGTCGCGAAAGCGGGTGCCTTCCTCGGCCAGCTTGCGGCGCAAGGTCCAGCTCGGTAACTGCAGGCGCTGCGCCACTTCTTCCAGGCTCGGTTCCCGCCCGCCGTTGAGCAAGGGGCCGAGCAGGTGGGTGATGCGTTCGCCCAGGCTGCGGATGCGGGTGCGCTGGGCCAGTTCCGCTTCGCACAGCTGCAACAGGTGCTGCCACGTGCTTGGGCAATGCTGCGGGTTGGCGCGTTCCAGGGTGGCCCGGCTCAGGCGCAGTTGGTTGTTGGCGGCGCCGAACTGCACCGGCGCGCAGCACAGGGCCTGGTACTGGGCGGCATAGGCGGGCGCCTCGAACTCGATTTCCATGCGCTCGGCCTGCACCGGCACGCCGGCCAGGCCCGACAGTTGCGCCAGCCAGCCGGCCAGCAGCGAGTCGACCACGAAGCGGTTGTAGGCGTTGTAGGGGCTGATGGAATAAAAGCGCAGCCAGGCGCCCTGGGCGTCTTCGATGAAGCTCGAACGGCCCCGATAGTTGGCCGCGTACAGCGGCTCGAAGCGCAGCAGGGTGCGTGCCGCCTCGCCCAGGCAGGGCGCCTGGGCCGCGGTGACGCCGGCAAGGCCGGCTTGGGCCAGGCGGCTCAGGCTGCCCATGCGTAGCCCCAGGGCCGGATCGCCACAGCGCTCGATGGCGGCATGGCCCAGGTGCATGTAGCGCGGGATCGACAGGCGTGCGCCGGCCTCGCCCAGGCGCGCGGCATCCAGCCCATAGCGGAGCAGCAAGGGCGCCGGGTCGTGGCCGAGCTGGCGCAGCGCCTCGTCCAAGGGCTGGACGAAGCCTACCGAGAGGTCACCCAGGCGTACGCGGGGGCGTGGCATCGCGTCACAGCCACAGGTTGAGCAGGCGGGCGCCGTGGCTCGGGTTGCCGGCCAACTGCTCGCCGGCACGGTTGGCAAAGCCCTGCCCATCGCTGCCCAGCTCCCAGAACTGGCCACGCAGGAACACGCTCATGCTGGTGGCCCCGGCATGGGTGGCGCCCAGGGTCAATTGCTGCCAGGCCGTCTGCTCGCTGACCTCGCCGCGCTGCAACGGCAGCTCGGCCGCGGCTCGCTGGTGGCGATTACCACGCCAGGGGGCGCTCCAGCTGTCCTTGCCACTGAGGAATGCCGGGTTGGCGATCAGCTCCACCGACTGACGGGCCAACTGCCGATGGTTTTCTGGATACCAGCTGTCGCTGCCCACCAGCACGCCGAGACGCCCTGCGGGGGTCTGCAGCACTTGCAGGGGATGCTGGCGTCCGTCCTGGACATAGCGGCGCATCTCGCTGTCCGGGTACTGCTGGCGCTGCGGCTGGCCGAGCACCGAGCCGTCGCCGGCGAAGACCAGGCTGCTGTTGAACAACGGGCCTCTGCCGGTGCGCAGCACGCCGTGTTCGACATGGGGGGCGGGCAGCACGATGGAGCCGGCCACCAACGTCACGCCGAATTCCTTGGCCAGGCCGCCGAACAACTGCTGGTAGTCGGCGGCCATCTGCTGCGCCTTCATGCGCAGGTGGGCGTCGGCGCGGCGGTCGTCACCGGTGGCGCCGAGCATGGCCAGGCCGTAGCGCAGCGGGTTGCTCAGCTCCAGCCACTGCCACGCCTCGCGGCGCTGGGTGACCTGGTACAGCTCGTTCTTCTCGCCCCGGGCCCACAGCCAGGTGCCGATATGCTCCGGCAACACCACCACGGTGCGCGGGCCGACCAGCCCCAGGGCGCGGGCCTGTTCCAGGTAGGCGGAAAGCTTGCGGTGCAGGCGTTGCAGGTTCTGGTAGTCGCTGGGGTAGAGCAACGGCTCGATGCCCAGCAGGTTGCCCTGTTCGCCCGGCACCCCGTGGTTGAGCGCCAGCTCGATGCGCAGGTCGGAAAGGTAATGGCCTTCCGGGCGTTGCTGGGTCCAGAAACCATAGCCGCAGAGGGCGGCGATCATCACCAGCGCCAGGGCGCCTGCCAGGAGTTTTCGCATGAAGCTTTAGTTTTCGCTGGGAACGGGAATGGCCACGTGGAAAATCGAACGGATACTGGGCATTTTTCCACGAAACCTCGGGCGCTCGATGCATTGAATCTCGAACGATGGCCCTGTTCAACACCTGAAAACGACTGATGCACCAGGGGCTGCAGGGTTACGGAAGGGTAAAGGATAAGCCTGGTCGATGATAGGGTTTGGACCTGGGTCAATGCCAGTGGCCTGGGCGCTTAAAAGGCTGGAGTGGGCGGCTTGCACTCGCACCGCAGGGTTCAGCTAAGGATGAAGGCCAGCAGGTCGGCGTTTATCTCGTCGGCGTTAGTGGTCGGCATGTCGTGGGGAAGCCGGCGTAGGTCTTGAGTGTGCCGTTACGCAGCAGCTTGGCGCAGAGCGGGCCTGAGTTGTCATAGGGCACGATCTGGTCGTCATCGCCATGCATCACCAGCACCGGCACCGTCACGCTTTTCAGGCTTTCGGTGAAGTCGGTCTGGGAGAAGGCGACGATCCCGTCGTAGTGCGCGATGGCACAGCCCATCATGCCCTGGCGCCGCCAGTTGAGGATCACGCCCTGGTCCGCTTTGGCGCCTGGGCGGTTATAGCCATGGAACGGGCGACCACAGCCTTGTTATGAGCTAAGTGCAACGGGTCGGGGGGGGGGCTTCAGCCACTTCGCCCCTTGGCTCTGCAGGACTCCAGGATTAAAGTGCACTTTAAGGTCAATCCATTTCAGAAGGTGTGTCCCATGAGAATCGGAGAGCTGGCCAGGATCACCGGCCTGGCCCCTTCGCGCATCCGCTTCTACGAGGCGAGCGGGCTGATCCAGTCGGTCGCGCGCAAGGCCAACGGCTACCGCGATTATTCGGCCGACGCGGTGTGGGTGCTGGAGATGATCACCAGTGCCCAGGCGGCCGGGTTTTCCCTGGAAGAGATCCGCCACCTGTTGCCGGTCGATTCGAACGGTTGGCAGCATGACGAACTGCTCCAGGGGCTCAAGCGCAAGGTCGAGGAAATCGAAGTGCTGCAACAGCGCCTGGCACACAACAAGGAGCAGTTGCTGCTGGTGATCGATGTCATCCAGAGCAAGCCCGAGGGCATGCCGTGCGTGGACAATACCCAGCGGGTGTTGAATCGGCTGCGCGAAGAGATCGCCCTGGGCAAGGCGAGCGTTGCGCCTGCACATGAGCAAGCTGGCAGGGCGCTGAAGTAGGGCGGGCGTCGACGCGGGCTGTCGCCGCCTGCATCGTCATCACTTGCCCGCGTTCAGCGCTGCCAGTGGCTTGGGCGCATACAGGGCGCTCTGGAACTCGGGCACGTATTCGTATTTCACCAGCTTGCCCAGCTTCAACGAGCGGATGTAGGTCGACAGGCTGCCTTCACCGAGCACCAGCTCTGCCGAGTCCGCGCTCATGCTCGATGCATGGCGGGTCTGCCTGGACGTTGCATAGCCGTAGGTCAACTGGCCGTCGTGGTCGAGGTTGGTGAAGCTGTTCGTCACCAGGTCGGCTTCATGGGACAGGCCGTCGAGTTTCTTCGCCTTGAAGGTCACATCGACCTTGCCGGTCTGGTCGTCGAAGAGGTCGTACGAGACCGTCGCGGCTTCCTCTCGGCGGTTGATGTCTGTCAGCCATTTCGGCAGGTTGTAGCCCACCACGCCCCGCACACGTGCGAGCTCCGTGTTCACTGGGAGCTTGAGTACGTAACCCCAGAAGTCTTTCGACAGCGACTGCCCGATCAGGGTGAAGGGCCCGAGATTCGCTTTGCCAGGTTTGTTGGTGATGATCGACAGCGCGATTTCGTTGTAGCTGTCGTTGTCGCAGTAGTCGTAGGTGTAGGCCGTGAACGCCACCAGGCCCCGCCCCGGCCATACCTGCAGGGGCTGCACCTGCTCCAGCACCTGGGCCGGTATCAATGCGCGCAGGCGTTCGAGATCGGCCGTGTAGACAGCGGTCACGCGGCTGTTCTGGTAGTAGAAGTTCGGCGAGTAGGACTCGAACCCCATATCGACCTTGGTTTTTTCCAGGCCTTTGAACCAGCTCAAGTCCATGCCTGGCGCTTGGGCCTGGATCACCGACAGGGGAGGGTTGGAGCGGTAACGGTCGTACAGCCCGCCTTTGAGCACGGGCACCGGGTGACCCGCGATATCGATCACCGTGGTGTCGGCGTGCTTGGGGAGGCCGTTGGCGTCTGCCAGGGCGGCGTTCGCTAGGGGGGTCAGGAGTATGCCAGTCAGTGTGGCGACGGTTCCGAGTTTCACGTGTCAGTATCTCCAGGACGGGGCATCACGCTCGAGGCGTGCGGCCAGGGATTTCGCTCGGCGGTATGCCGGGTAGGTCTTTCACGTTCACCCTAACGTTTAACTTAACTTTAATATCAAGGGCTGAGGGGGCGTCTTTTTCGGCGCTACAGTGTTGGATTTGGCAAATGCCCCTATCGCGACACAAGGCCCGAGTCAGCTCAGACCGGGGTGCAAGCCGGGCGGCCAGCCACTGAGGGGCTGTGCAGCAGGATCATCAAGTTGTCTGTTTCGATCATTGAGCGCGTTCAAACGGCTGTTTAATGTCGACGCCAGACAAACGACGGGGCCCGCCATGCCGGCCGAGGTACCCGCATTCCGTGATCATGCCTCATGGGGAGTTCTTCCATGGCCGCCGACCGCTATCCACACTTGCTGGCCCCGCTCGACCTGGGGTTCACCACCTTGCGCAACCGCACCCTGATGGGGTCCATGCACACTGGCCTGGAGGAGCGCCCCGGCGGCTTCGAGCGCATGGCTGCCTATTTCGCCGAGCGTGCCCGGGGCGGTGTCGGCCTGATGGTCACCGGTGGCATCGCGCCGAACGACGAAGGCGGCGTGTATTCCGGAGCGGCCAAGCTCAGCACCGAGGAAGAGGCCGAGCAGCACCGTATCGTCACCCAGGCCGTGCATGCCGCCGGTGGCAAGATCTGCCTGCAGATCCTCCATGCCGGGCGCTATGCCTACAGCCCACGCCAGGTGGCGCCCAGCGCCATCCAGGCACCGATCAACCCGTTCAAACCCAGAGAACTGGACGAGGCGGGCATCGAGAAGCAGATCGCCGACTTCGTCCAGTGCGCCGTGCTGGCCCGGCGCGCCGGTTACGATGGCGTCGAGATCATGGGGTCGGAGGGCTACTTCATCAATCAGTTCCTCGCCGCCCACACCAACCAGCGTACCGACCGCTGGGGAGGGTGCTACGAGAACCGCATGCGCCTGGCGGTGGAGATCGTCCGTCGGGTGCGTGAGGCGGTGGGCGAGGACTTCATCATCATCTTCCGCCTGTCGATGCTCGACCTGGTGGAGGGCGGCAGTACCTGGGACGAGATCGTCCTGTTGGCCAAGGCCATCGAGGGGGCCGGCGCCACCTTGATCAACACCGGTATCGGCTGGCACGAGGCGCGCATCCCGACCATCGCCACCAAGGTGCCGCGTGCGGCGTTCAGCAAAGTGACCGCCAAGCTGCGTGGCGTGGTGAAGATCCCGCTGATCACCACCAACCGCATCAACACCCCGGAGGTGGCCGAGGCGGTGCTGGCCGAGGGCGATGCCGACATGGTTTCCATGGCCCGGCCGTTTCTCGCCGACCCGGACTTCGTCAACAAGGCCGCCGAGGGCCGTGCCGACGAGATCAACACCTGCATCGGCTGCAACCAGGCCTGTCTGGACCACACTTTCGGCGGCAAGCTCACCAGTTGCCTGGTCAACCCGCGCGCCTGCCACGAGACCGAGCTGAACTACCTGCCTGTCGCCCAGGCCAAGCGCATCGCCGTGGTCGGCGCCGGCCCCGCCGGCCTCGCCGCAGCCACCGTGGCCGCCGAGCGCGGGCACCAGGTGACCCTGTTCGATGGCGCTGGCGAGATCGGCGGGCAGTTCAACGTGGCCAAGCGGGTACCGGGCAAGGAGGAGTTCTTCGAGACCCTGCGCTACTTCCGCAACAAGGTGAAGCGTACGGGGGTCGAGTTGTGCCTGAACACCCGTGTCAGCGTGGCCGAACTGGTGGCGGGTGGTTTCGACGAGGTCATCCTCGCGACCGGCATCAGCCCACGCACTCCGGCGATCCCGGGTATCGAGCATGCCAAGGTGCTCAGCTACCTGGACGTGCTGCTCGAGCGCAAGCCGGTGGGCGAGCGCGTGGCGGTGATCGGTGCTGGCGGCATTGGTTTCGACGTGTCCGAGTACCTGGTGCACCAGGGCGTGGCGACCAGCCAGGACCGTACCGCGTTCTGGAAGGAGTGGGGTATCGATACGCAGCTGCAGGCGCGCGGTGGCGTGGCCGGCATCAAGGCCGAGCCGCATGCGCCGGCCCGCCAGGTGTACCTGCTGCAGCGCAAGAAATCCAAGGTCGGCGACGGCCTGGGCAAGACCACCGGCTGGATTCACCGTACCGGGCTGAAGAACAAGCAGGTGCAGATGCTCAACGGCGTCGAGTACCTGGGCATCGACGACGACGGCCTGCATGTGCGTATCGGCGAGGGCGAGCCGCAGGTGCTGGCGGTGGACAACGTGGTGATCTGCGCCGGCCAGGAGCCGCTGCGTGAACTGCACGAAGGGCTGCTGGCGGCGGGGCAGTCGGTGCATCTGATCGGTGGCGCCGATGTGGCCGCCGAGCTGGATGCCAAGCGGGCGATCAACCAGGGGGCGAGGCTGGCGGCGGAGCTGTGAGCCGGCGATGGGCTGCAAAGCAGCCCCACTTGTACAGGGCCTGGGCCAACCGCACATGAGGCAGCTTTGCTGGGCCCTAGAGGCGCGCATGTCTCAACTGACCAGCAGCGTGCCAGCACCTGATAGACTCGCCCAATGTCTCCAGCCTTTTCCAATCTCCCTCAAGCCCCCTTGCAACCCTTGACCTTGCCCTGGCTCGACCAGGCCGGCGTCGAGGTCGCGGTGCTGCGCCTGGACCTGGTCGACCCGCTGCTCAGCGGCAACAAATGGTTCAAGCTCCGCCATCACCTGCACGAAGCCCGGGCAGCCGGCGCGCCCGGCCTGATCAGCCTCGGTGGCGATCACTCCAACCACCTCCATGCCCTGGCGGCAGCCGGTAAGCGCTTTGGGTTCGCCACCGCTGGCCTGCTGCGTGGTCATCCCCGAGACACTCCGACGGTGCGCGATCTCCAGGACTTGGGCATGGCGCTACATTGGCTGGGCTATGGTGGCTACCGGGCACGTCATGAGCCGGGTTTCTGGGACTCTTGGCAGGCGCGCTATCCAGGCTGGCACTGCATCCCCGAGGGTGGTGGCGGCCTGGCAGGGGCGCAAGGCTGCGGGTTGATCGTCGAACAGGGCAGGACGCAGCTGGCTGCCGTGGGCTGGGACGACTACGACGCCTGGTGGCTGGCTGCCGGCACGGGCACGACCCTCGCCGGCATCGTCCTGGCCGAAGCAGGCCGGCACCCGGTGCATGGCGCCCTGGCGGTACCCAGGGAGCATGGCGCGCCGCAGAATGTGGCGGCCTTGGCCGGCGCCCGCGGCTACGTATTGCACGAAGCTTGCCGTGGCGGTTTTGCCCGTATCGACGATGAACTGCTGGCCTTCATCGACGAAACCGAGCGCCAGACAGCCCTGCCGCTGGAGGCGGTCTACACCGGCAAGGCGCTGATGGCCCTGCGCGAGCAGGCCGCGGCCGGGCGGTTCGCGCCAGGCACGCGGCTGATCTTCCTGCATACCGGCGGCCTGCAGGGCCGGCGTGGCTACTTGTAGGGCAGCATGCGCAGCAGCGTGTTGTCGCGACGCACATAGTGGTGGTAGAGGCCTGCCAGGGCATGCAAACCGATCAGCCAGTAGCCCCAACTGCCGATCCGCTCGTGCCAGCCCTTGATGAACTTGGCCAGGTCCGGGTCGGGGGCGATCAGCGCCGGCAGTTCGAGGCCATAGAACGGGATCGGCTTGTTGGCGGCGCTGAGGATCAACCAGCCGGCCAACGGCAGGCCGATCATCATCAGGTACAACAGCATGTGCACCAGGTGGGCCAGGCCGGTCTGCCAGGCCGGTGGCCGGGGCACGATCGGCGGGGTGGGGCGCGCGAGGCGCATGGCCAGGCGCAGCCATACCAGCACGAACACCGTCAGGCCCAGGGTGAAGTGCAGCGTCTTCATCAGGTCGCGTTCGGCGCTGTCCTTGGGGAACAGCCCGCGCAGCTCGATGCAGGCGTAGACGGCGGCCAGCAGCACCAGCATCAGCCAGTGCAGGGCGATGGACAGGCGCGCATAGTGCGCGGCGGGTGTGGATGAAACCATGGTCGGTCCTCGTCATCAGCTCGGGATGGCGCTCTGGCGGCGCGTGTTTTCCACTCTAATCGCTGGTTTGGGATTTTTCCTTGAGCCAAGTCGTGTTCTGGCTGCTTTGCAGCTCATTCGCGGTGGGCCCGAGTTCAGAGCGAGTGGGGCTGCCTTGCAGCCCATCGCCGGCAAGCCGGCTCCCACAGGGTCCAGCGGTGTTCACCAATCTGTGTCATGCAGAGGACTGTGTACAGGCTGTGTGAAAACCCTCCGAGCAATCGGGCTGTTCAAAAAACAACCTGAAAATCGCGCTTCTACGCGTATTCTGGGTTAGTTGAGCAGCCAAGCTTTTCCAGCTTTCGCGTAGAAGCGCGATCCTGAAAAAGCATTGGAGGTTTTCACACAGCCTGCACAGGTATGGCGCAATCCTGAAGTTCGGCGCTAACCCTGTGGGAGCCGGCTTGCCGGCGATGGGGCGCGAAGCGGCCCCAGGGTGCGCGCGGTTTCACCCCGGCAGGTGGGGCCAACGGTCAGCCACCAGGAACAGCCGCTCGGTTTCTTCCCAGGCTCCGTCCTCAGCGGCCTGCAACCTGACCAGCAGTTGCGCGGGCGCCATGTCGTCCAGCCCTTCGAGCCAAGCCTCGAACCGTTCCGGCAACCAGCTGTCCTGTGCCTGTACCCGCGCCGGCGCCAGCCAGGCGTGACGCGGCAGGGCCTGCCAGCGGCCAGGGGTGCAGCCAGCCGCATAGGCCGGCCAGTCGCGCCGGTGCAGCCAGCGACCGCGCAGGTGGCGCGGCTCAGCCCCGGTCGGCGCCTCGGCCTGCCCGGGCCAGGGGTAGAACAGGTAGCCACCCAGCCACAGGTGCGCCTGCACCTCGTCCACCCCCAGTCGCGCCAGCGCCTGGCGGCTCTGCGGGCGTGCCGAAATCGGCAGCTGGTGCCCGGTCAGGTGCGAGAGCTTCAGGTCCAGGCGGTCGTGGCAGCCAGGCCCGAGCCAGTGCACCGGGTCATGGCCTGCGTCGCCCACCGGCCCGAGGTAGAGCTTGATCGCCAGTTCCAGGTGATGCACGCCCTCGCGGTCGCGCAGCAGGATGTCCAGCTCGCCCAAGGTATGCCCACCTTCGCGGATCGCCAGGTTGGCGGCCAGCAGCTCGATGCCCGGGGCCTGGCCCAGGGCGAACTGCCACAGGCTTTCGTAGTAGAGGCCCAGGCGGCGGCTGGTGAGCCGGGCCAGCCAACTGCGCAGGGGCTGGTCGTCGGCATCCAGCGCCAGCAGCCACTGGCGCAGGCGCTGCGGATCGTCGGCCCAGGCACTGGCCGCCAGCGGATGGCGCTGGCGGCAGGGCGGCGCGCGCAGCAACGGGGGCGATACCAGTGCCCAGGCCAGGTCGCGCACCGCAGGTTGGCGCAACTGGCGGGGCAGGGCGTGCAGATCGGCGAAGGGCGTCATCCTGCGAGCATAGCCGGTTTGCCGCTGGCGGGTCGTTTCGCCCATAATCCCGGCATCGGCGCCATGCGCCCGTCACCCGCCGCAGAGCCTCGCAGGAGCACCATGGAGCAATTTCGCAATATCGGTATCATCGGCCGCCTCGGCAGCTCCCAGGTGCTCGACACCATCCGCCGCCTGAAAAAATTCCTGCTCGAGCGCCACCTGCACGTGATCCTCGAGGACACCATCGCCGAAGTCCTGCCCGGCCATGGCTTGCAGACCTCCACACGCAAGCTGCTGGGCGAGGTCTGCGACCTGGTCATCGTGGTTGGCGGCGACGGCAGCCTGCTCGGCGCCGCCCGCGCCTTGGCCCGGCACAACATCCCGGTGCTGGGGATCAACCGTGGCAGCCTGGGCTTTCTCACCGACATCCGTCCCGACGAGCTGGAGGTCAAGGTCGCCGAGGTGCTCGACGGCCATTACCTGGTGGAGAACCGCTTCCTGCTGCAGGCCGAGGTACGCCGCCACAACGAGGCCATTGGCCAGGGCGACGCACTCAACGACGTGGTGCTGCACCCGGGCAAGTCGACGCGGATGATCGAGTTCGAGATCTACATCGACGGCCAGTTCGTCTGCAGCCAGAAGGCCGACGGCCTGATCGTCGCCACGCCGACCGGCTCCACCGCCTACGCACTGTCCGCCGGCGGGCCGATCATGCACCCCAAGCTCGACGCCATCGTCATCGTGCCCATGTACCCGCATACCCTGTCCGGGCGGCCGATCGTGGTGGACGGCAACAGCGAGCTGAAGATCGTCGTGTCCCAGGACTTGCAGATCTACCCGCAGGTTTCCTGCGACGGCCAGAACCATTTCACCTGCGCGCCCGGCGACACCATCACGGTGAGCAAGAAGCCGCAGAAGCTGCGCCTGATCCACCCGCTGGACCACAATTACTACGAGGTCTGCCGCACCAAGCTTGGCTGGGGCAGCCGCCTTGGAGGTGGAGGCGACTGATGCTCGATCCGGCGCGAAGTTTCGACATCATCGGCGATGTGCACGGCTGTGCCCTGACCCTCGAACGCCTGCTCGATACCCTGGGCTACAAGCGCGTGGGCGGCGTCTGGCGCCATCCCTGGCGCCAGGCCCTGTTCCTCGGCGACATCGTCGATCGCGGCCCGCGCATCCGCGAAGCGCTGCACATCGTCCACGACATGGTCGAGGCCGGCCAGGCCTTCTGCATCATGGGCAACCATGAGTACAACGCTCTGGGCTGGGTCACCCCGGCGTTGCCCGGCAGCGGCAAGACCTTCGTCCGCGAGCACACCCCGCGCCATGCCCGCCTGATCGACGAGACCTTGACCCAGTTCGCCCAGCACCCCGGCGACTGGCACGACTTCCTGCAGTGGTTCTACCAGTTGCCGCTGTTCCTCGACGCCGGCCGTTTCCGCCTGGTGCATGCCTGCTGGGACCCGCGGCTGATCGAGCCGTTGCGCCAGCAGTACCCGGACGGCTGCATCGACGCGCATTTCGTCCAGGCCTCGGCGGTTTCCGGCAGTTTCGCCGCGACCGTGTGCAACCGCCTGCTGCGTGGCACCGACATGCGCCTGCCGGACGGCCTGACCCTGACTGGCGGCGACGGCCTGACCCGCGCCTTCTTCCGTACCAAGTTCTGGGAGGAAGACCCGAAGACCTACGGGGACATCGTGTTCCAGCCCGACGCCCTGCCCGAAGAGGTGGCCCGCACGCCACTGAGCCGCAGCGAGAAGAACGCTCTGCTGCGCTACGCCGAGGACGAGCCGCTGCTGTTCGTCGGCCACTACTGGCGCAGCGGCCGGCCGGCACCGATCCGCGACAACCTCGCCTGCCTGGACTACAGCGCGGTGCTGTACGGCAAGCTGGCGGCCTATCGGCTGGACGACGAGACACGCATCGACCCGCACAAGTTCGTCTGGGTCGACGTCGACCGTCCGCAGGCCAGCCAATGAATGTGATCGAAGTGATGCGCCTGCCGCTTGCGGTCGACCTCAGTGGCTTCGTCGCCCTGCTGCGGCGCCTGCAGGTGCCGCACCGGGTGGTCGAGGAGGGCGAGGAGCAGGTGCTCTGGGCGCCCCCGCACCTGGCCGACGACGTGCGCCAACTGTACCAGCGCTTCCCCGATGGCAATGCCGACCTGGAACTGCCCGAGGGCACCGCTCTGGCGGAGAACGGCCCGAGGCCGCCGTCGCTGGCGGAGCAGGCCCGCGCCTGCAAGGTCACCGTCGCCGTCCTCCTGCTGTGCCTGGTGGTGGCTGGCCTCACAGGGTTGGGCGAGAGCCTCTCGACCATCGGCTGGTTCACCTTCCTGCAATTTCACGTGCAGGGCGACTACCTGTACTTCACCCCGCTGGCCCAGGGCCTGGCCGAGGGCCAGTGGTGGCGGCTGGTATCGCCCATGCTGCTGCACTTCGGCATCCTGCACCTGGCGATGAACGGCCTGTGGTACTGGGAGCTCGGGCGACGTATCGAGCTGCGCCAGGGGCCTTGGAGGCTCCTGCTGCTGACCCTGCTGTTCAGCCTGGTTTCCAACCTGGCCCAGCATTTCGTGGGCGGCCCCAGCCTGTTCGGCGGTTTGTCCGGGGTGCTCTACGGCTTGCTCGGGCATGTCTGGCTGTACCAGTGGCTGGCGCCCAACCCGTTGTTCAGCCTGCCCAGGGGCGTGCTGGCGATGATGCTCATCTGGCTGCTGGTGTGCCTGAGCGGTGTGGTCAGCCAGCTGGGCTTCGGCCAGATCGCCAATGCTGCCCACGTTGGCGGGCTGCTCATCGGATGCCTGACCGGGCTCTTGGGTGGGGCGCTTGCCCGGCGTAAACTGTCGGCCTGACTGAGGAGACGCTATGTCCACGTTCGCGCAAATGATCGAAAACATCACCCCGGAGATCTACGAAAGCCTGAAGACGGCCGTGGAGATCGGCAAATGGGCCGACGGCCGCAAGCTCACCCCCGAGCAGAAGGAACTGTCGCTGCAGGCGGTGATCGCCTGGGAGATGAAGAACCTCCCGGAGGAGCAGCGCACCGGCTACATGGGCCCGCAGGAATGCGCCTCGAAGTCGGCGCCGATCGCCAACCTCCTGTTCAAGTCGGACTCGGTACATTGATCGAACTCGCACGTGGCTCTCTGAGCAAGATGGCGGTACGCCTGGAAGCACCGGTCGTGCAGTACGCCTTTCGCCTGGGCGAGGAGCAGGTGCCGGTCAACCCGCTGATCGGCAAGTCCCTGCGCCTGGAGTACCTCGGCGCCATCCATTGCACCCACTGTGGCAAGCGCACCAAGACCAGCTTCAGCCAGGGCTACTGCTACCCCTGCATGACCAAGCTGGCCCAGTGCGATGTGTGCATCATGGCCCCGGAAAAATGCCACTACGACGCCGGCACCTGCCGCGAACCGTCCTGGGGCGAGCAGTTCTGCATGACCGACCACGTGGTGTACCTGGCCAACTCGTCGGGCATCAAGGTCGGCATCACCCGGGCCACCCAACTGCCCACCCGCTGGCTCGACCAGGGCGCCAGCCAGGCCTTGCCGATCCTGCGCGTGGCCACCCGGCAACAGTCCGGGCTGGTCGAGGACCTGCTGCGCAGCCAGGTGCCGGACCGCACCAACTGGCGTGCCCTGCTCAAGGGCGATGCCGAGGCGCTGGACCTGCCGGCCATCCGCGAGCGGATCTTCGACGCCTGTGCCGAGGGCCTGCGCGCCCTGCAGGAGCGCTTCGGCCTGCAGGCCATCCAGCCGTTGCCGGATGCCGAGGTGGTCGAGATGCGCTACCCGGTCGAGGCCTACCCGTCGAAGATCGTCAGCTTCAACCTCGACAAGAACCCGGTGGCCGAAGGCACGCTGCTGGGTATCAAGGGCCAGTACCTGATCTTCGACACCGGCGTGATCAACATTCGCAAGTACACGGCCTACCAATTGGCCGTGCACCAGTAAAAGGACCGCCACCATGCGTACCGAACAACCGCAAGTGATCTACCTCAAGGACTACCAGGCGCCCGAGTACCTGATCGACGAGACGCACCTGACCTTCGAGCTGTTCGAGGACCACAGCCTGGTCCATGCGCAACTGGTCATGCGCCGCAACCCCGCGCGTGGCGCGGGCCTGCCGCCGCTGGTGCTCGATGGCCAGCAACTGGAGCTGCTGGGCGTGCAACTGGACGACCAGCCCCTGGCCGCCGGTGACTACCAGCTCGACGATGACAGCCTGACCCTGCAGCCCAAGGCCGAGCGCTTCACCGTCGACACCAGCGTGAAGATCCACCCGGAAAGCAACACGGCCCTCGAGGGCCTGTACAAGTCCGGCAAGATGTTCTGCACCCAGTGCGAGGCCGAGGGCTTTCGCAAGATCACCTACTACCTCGACCGCCCGGACGTGATGAGCACCTTCACCACCACGGTGATCGCCGAGCAGCATCGCTACCCGGTGCTGCTGTCCAACGGCAACCCGGTCGGCAGCGGCACCTTCGAAAAAGGCCAGGGCGAAGACGGCCGGCACTGGGCGACCTGGGAAGACCCGTTCATGAAGCCGGCGTACCTGTTCGCCCTGGTCGCCGGCGACCTGTGGTGCGTCGAGGACAGCTTCACCCGCCAGTCCGGCCGGGACGTCACCCTGCGCATCTACGTCGAGCCGGAGAACATCGACAAGTGCGACCACGCCATGGCCAGCCTGAAGAAGTCCATGCGCTGGGACGAGGAGGTCTATGGCCGGGAGTACGACCTGGACATCTTCATGATCGTCGCGGTCAACGACTTCAACATGGGCGCCATGGAAAACAAGGGCCTGAACATCTTCAACTCCAGTTGCGTGCTGGCCCGCGCCGAGACCGCCACCGATGCCGCCCACCAACGGGTCGAAGGCGTGGTGGCCCACGAATACTTCCACAACTGGTCAGGCAACCGCGTGACCTGCCGCGACTGGTTCCAGCTGTCGCTCAAGGAAGGCTTCACGGTGTTCCGCGATGCCGAGTTCAGCGCCGACATGAACTCGCGCACGGTCAAGCGCATCGAGGACGTGGCCTACCTGCGCACCCACCAGTTCGCCGAGGATGCCGGCCCTATGGCCCATCCGGTGCGCCCGGACAGCTTCATCGAGATCTCCAACTTCTACACCCTGACCGTGTACGAGAAGGGTGCCGAAGTGGTGCGCATGGTCCGCACCCTGCTGGGCACCGAGGGTTTCCGCAAGGGCAGCGACCTGTACTTCGAGCGCCATGACGGCCAGGCGGTGACCTGCGACGACTTCATCAAGGCCATGGAAGACGCCAACGGCGTCGACCTGACCCAGTTCAAGCGCTGGTACAGCCAGGCCGGCACCCCGCGTCTGGAGGTCAGCGAGGCCTACGACGCCGCGGCGCAGACCTACAGCCTGACCTTCCGCCAGAGCTGCCCGCCGACGCCCGACAAGGTCCAGAAGCAGCCGTTCGTGATCCCGGTGGAGCTGGGCCTGCTCGATGCCCAAGGCAACGACCTGCCGCTGCGCCTGGCCGGCGAAGCCGTGCCCCAGGGCACCAGCCGCGTGTTGTCGGTGACCGAGGCCGAGCAGACCTTCACCTTCGAAGGCATCGCCGCCAAGCCGCTGCCGTCGCTGCTGCGCGGCTTCAGCGCGCCGGTCAAGCTGGGCTTCCCCTACGACCGCGACCAGTTGATGTTCCTCATGCAGCACGACAGCGATGGCTTCAACCGCTGGGAAGCGGGCCAGCAGTTGTCGGTGCAGGTGCTGCAGGAGCTGATCGGCCAGCACCAGCGTGGCGAGGCGCTCAGCCTCGACCAGCGCCTGGTCGATGCGCTGGGCACCGTGCTGGGCAACGAAGCGCTCGACGCGGCCATGGTCGCCGAGATGCTCTCGCTGCCGGGCGAGGCCTACCTCACCGAGATCAGCCAGGTGGCCGACGTCGACGCCATCCACGCCGCCCGCGAGTTCGCCCGCCAGCAGATCGCCGAGCAACTGTTCGATGCCCTGTGGGCGCGTTACCAGGCCAACCGCGAGGTGTCGCGCAACACCGCCTACGTCGCCGAGGCCGAGCACTTCGCCCGCCGCAGCCTGCAGAACATCGCGCTGTCGTACCTGATGCTCAGCGGCAGGCCCGAGGTGCTGGAAGCGACCCTGGAGCAGTTCGACCAGTGCGACAACATGACCGAGCGCCTCACCGCCCTGGCGGTGCTGGTCAACTCGCCGTTCGAGGCCGAGCGGGCCAAGGCCCTGGAGGCCTTCGCCGAGCACTTCAAGGACAACCCGCTGGTCATGGACCAGTGGTTCAGCGTGCAGGCCGCCAGCCCGCTGCCGGGTGGCCTGGCGCGGGTCAAGGCGCTGATGCAGCACCCGGCCTTCACCTTGAAGAACCCCAACAAGGTGCGTGCCCTGGTCGGCGCCTTCGCCGGGCAGAACCTGGTGAACTTCCATGCCGCCGATGGCTCGGGCTATCGCTTCCTCGCCGACCTGGTGATCGAACTCAACGCCTTCAACCCGCAGATCGCCTCGCGCCAGCTGGCGCCGCTGACCCGCTGGCGCAAGTACGATGCTGCGCGCCAGGCGTTGATGCGTGGCGAGCTGGAGCGGATCCTGGCGTCGGGAGCGCTGTCCAGCGATGTGTATGAAGTGGTGAGCAAGAGCCTGGCGTAGGACGGGTCGATACGGGGCTGCAAAGCAGCCCCGATTGATCACCGATGTCTTGACTGATCGGCCCCGCGATCCCTTCAGATGCTTAACAAAACATAACGTCCCACTCGTTGTCTTTCTGCCGATATCCCCGATAGGATGGCCCCCAAGCTATTGCAGGGCTCTGGAACAGGGTTTTCGCAGTACCTGCCAATAGATTGACCCACTACAAGAACACAACAGGGGACGGTCATGAGGGAACGGCTGATGGCGGATGCCAGGCGTGGTGCCTGGTCACTGGCGGCTGGCGCGATGCTGGCGCTGGCACTGGGAACGTGGGCAGGCAGTGTGGGCGCGGCGGCGGCCGAGGCGTATTCGACGGAGTCGGCCAAGGCCAGCCAGAGCCTGCTGATCGACACCACCCACGCCGGCAAGCGCCTGGTGGTGGTGGGCGACCGTGGCCATATCCTGTTCTCCGACGACCAGGGCAAGACCTGGACCCAGGCCCGGGTGCCCACCCGGCAACTGCTCACGGCGGTGTTCTTCCTCGACGACAAGCGCGGCTGGGCCGTGGGCCATGACGCCCAGATCCTCGCCAGCAACGACGGCGGCGCCACCTGGAGCAAGCAGTTCGAAGACCTCGCCCGCGAAGCCCCCTTGCTCGATGTCTGGTTCCTCGATGCCCGCCACGGTTTCGCCGTGGGCGCCTACGGCGCCTTGCTGGAGACCACCGACGGCGGCCAGCACTGGCAGGACGTCGCCGAGCGCCTGGACAACCCCGACCAACTGCACCTCAACGGCATCGCCAGGGTCAAGGACGCCGGCCTGTTCATCGTCGGCGAGCAGGGCAGCATGTTCCGCTCCAGCGACGACGGCCAGACCTGGTCCACGGTCGAAAGCCCCTACGAGGGGTCGCTGTTCGGCGTGATCGGTACCGCACAGCCACGTACCTTGCTGGCCTATGGCTTGCGCGGCAACCTGCTGCGTTCCAGTGATTTCGGCGACAGCTGGCAATCGATCGACGTCGAAGCCGCCCGTGGCCCGCTCGAATTCGGCCTGGCAAGCGCTACGCTTCTCGATGATGGCAGCCTGGTATTGGTCGGCAATGGCGGCAGCGTGCTGCGCAGCCACGACGACGGCCAGACCTTCACGGTCTACAACCGGGCCGATCGCATCGCCCTGGCAGGGGTCAGTGGCTTGGCCGACGGTCGCCTGCTGCTGGTCGGCCAGGGCGGCGTGCACCTGGCCACCGCCGAAGGTGCCGAGGAGGTGCAGCCATGACCCACCGGGAGACATTCGACATGCACCAGCAGCACCACCAGGACAAGGCCACCCTGCTCGAGCGGCTGATCTTCAACAACCGGCCGGTGGTCATCTTCCTGTGCCTGCTGGTGAGCATCTTCCTGTTCTGGCAGGCCACGCAGATCCGCCCGTCCACCAGCTTCGAGAAGATGATCCCGCTGGAGCATCCGTTCATCGAACAGATGCTCGAGCACCGCAACGACCTGGCCAACCTCGGCAATACCGTGCGCATCTCGGTCGAGGCGGTCAACGGCGACATCTTCGACAAGGACTACATGGAGACCCTGCGGCAGATCCATGACGAGGTGTTCTACATCCCCGGCGTCGACCGCGCGGGGCTGAAGTCGCTGTGGAGCCCGAGCGTGCGCTGGACCGAGGTCACCGAGGATGGCTTCGCCGGTGGCGAGGTCATCCCCAACACCTACGACGGCTCGCCCGCAAGCCTCGATGCGCTGCGCGACAACGTGCTTAAGTCTGGCCAGGTCGGGCGCCTGGTGGCCAACAACTTCAAGTCCAGCATCGTCGACGTGCCGCTGCTGGAGAACTACCCGGACCCGCAGGACCAGGGCAAGTTGCTGGCGCTCGACTACCAGCAGTTCTCGCACCAGCTGGAAGAGAAGATCCGCGACAAGTTCCAGGCCCAGAACCCCAACGTGAAGATCCACATCGTCGGCTTCGCCAAGAAAGTCGGCGACTTGATCGACGGCCTGGTGATGGTGGCGATGTTCTTCGGTGTGGCCCTGGCCATCACCTGGGCGCTGCTGTACTGGTTCACCTGGTGCATCCGCAGCACCATCGCCGTGCTCATCACCACCCTGGTGGCGGTGGTCTGGCAGTTGGGGTTGATGCACGCGGTGGGCTTCGGCCTTGACCCGTACTCGATGCTGGTGCCGTTCCTGATCTTCGCCATCGGCATCTCCCATGGGGTGCAGAAGATCAACGGCATCGCCCTGCAGTCGAGCGGCGCCGACAACGCCCTGACCGCTGCCCGGCGCACCTTCCGCCAGCTGTTCCTGCCGGGGATGATCGCCATCCTCGCCGATGCCGTGGGCTTCATCACCCTGTTGATCATCGACATCGGGGTGATCCGCGAGCTGGCCATCGGTGCCTCCATCGGCGTGGCGGTGATCGTCTTCACCAACCTGATCCTGCTGCCGGTGGCGATCTCCTACGTGGGCATCAGCCAGAAGGCCATCGCCCGCAGCAAGAAGGATGCGACCCGCGAGCACCCGTTCTGGCGCCTGCTGTCCAACTTCGCCAGCCCCAAGGTGGCGCCGGTGTCCGTCGGCCTGGCCTTGCTGGCTTTCGCCGGCGGGCTCTGGTACAGCCAGAACCTGAAGATCGGCGACCTCGACCAGGGGGCCCCGGAGCTGCGTCCCGACTCGCGCTACAACCAGGACAACAACTTCATCATCAGCAACTACTCGACCAGCTCCGATGTGCTGGTGATCATGGTCAAGACCCCGTCGGAGAGCTGTTCGATCCACTCGACCATGGCGCCGATCGACGAGCTGATGTGGACCATGGAGAACACCCCGGGGGTGCAATCGGCGATTTCCCTGGTGACCGTGTCCAAGCAGGTGATCAAGGGCATGAACGAGGGCAGCCTGAAGTGGGAAACCCTGTCGCGCAACCCGGACATCCTCAACAACTCCATCGCCCGTGCCGACGGCCTGTACAACGCCGACTGCTCCCTGGCGCCGGTGCTGGTGTTCCTCAACGACCACAAGGCCGAGACCCTGGAGCGGGTCACCGCGGTGGCCAAGGCCTTCGCCGACAGCCACAACCGCGACGACCTGCAGTTCTTGCTCGCGGCCGGTAACGCCGGTATCGAGGCTGCCACCAACGAGGTGATCAAGTCGGCCGAGCTGACCATCCTGGTGCTGGTGTACATTTGCGTGGCGGTGATGTGCCTGATCACTTTCCGTTCCTTCGCCGCGACCCTGTGCATCGTCCTGCCGCTGGTGCTGACCTCGGTGCTGGGCAACGCGCTGATGGCCTTCATGGGCATCGGCGTGAAGGTCGCCACCTTGCCAGTGGTGGCCCTCGGCGTGGGTATCGGCGTGGACTATGGCATCTACATCTACAGCCGCCTGGAAAGCTTCCTGCGCGCCGGCCTGCCGCTGCAGGAGGCCTACTACGAGACCCTGCGCTCCACCGGCAAGGCCGTGCTGTTCACCGGCCTGTGCCTGGCCATCGGTGTCTGCACCTGGATCTTCTCGGCGATCAAGTTCCAGGCCGACATGGGCCTGATGCTGACCTTCATGCTGCTGTGGAACATGTTCGGCGCCCTGTGGCTGTTACCGGCGCTGGCGCGCTTCCTGATCAAGCCGCACAAGCTGGCGGGCAAGGAGGGCGGGTCGATCTTCGCGCATTGATCAAAAAGGGGGCCGCCATGCGGCCCCTGGCTATAATGGCCACCTATTTCTTTCCGGGTATCCCCATGACCACCCTCGCCACCGCCCTGCACACCTGCGACATGCTCCTGATCGACGGCCTGCACGCCTTCGACTTCACCTTCGACGCCTCGGGCCTCACCGTCGAGTGCATGGACGGGCGCCAGCTCCGTCGCTGGCACTTCACCACCGAGCAGATCGCCGCTGCCGTGGCCGAAGGCGACGACTGGCGCCTCGACGATGACCAGGGCGAGCATCGGCTAGTCTGTATGAGTGCCTTGCGCGCCTCGGAAGATGACGATGATGAAGCGGACCTGGAAGCACCTGCTGAGCGCTAGCCTCATGGGCCTGGCGATCGATGCCCACGCTGCCACCTTGCTGGTGGGCAGCTATACCGAGGGCGCCAGCCAGGGGATCTACCGCTATGCGTTCGACACGCGCAGTGGCCGGATCGAACCCAAGCCCCAGCAGGTGGTCAAGAGCGTGAGCCCCTCGTGGCTGGTGCTCTCGGCCGACCAGCGCCAGTTGTTCGCGGTCAACGAGACGCCGAAGGGGCACGTCAGCAGCTTCTCGCTCAGTGCCAAGGGCCAGATCAAGCCGCTCAACCAGGTGGCAAGCCTGGGTGATGAGCCGACCCACGCCAGCCTCAGCCATGACCAGCGCTACCTGTTCGTCGCCAACTACGCCGTCGCCCCCGACCCGGGTGGCAGCCTGGTGGTGATCCCGGTGGCGCGCGACGGCAAGCTCAAGCCGGTGGTCCAGCAACTGCGCCATGCGCCCAGCAAGGTCAACGCCGAGCGCCAGGTCGGTGGCCATGTGCACTCGGTGGTGTTGTCGCCCGAGGGGCGCCACCTCTATGCCAGCGACCTGGGCGCCGACAAGGTGTTCATCTACCGCTACGATGGCGCCAGTACCGAACGCCCGCTGAGCCCGGCGATTCCCGCCTCGGTGGCGTTGCCGCCCGGCAGTGGGCCGCGCCACCTGCTGTTCGATGCCAAGGGCCAGCATGCCTACCTGACCCTGGAAATGAGCGGCGAAGTGGTGACCTTCGACGTCCAGGACGGTGCACTGAACGAGCGCCAGCGCCTGCCCCTGACCGAGCGCCAGGAGGCTGCGGCCAAGGCGGCGGGAGGTTTGCACCTGTCGGCCGACGGGCGCTTCCTGTATGTCAGCAACCGCGGCACGGCCAACGAGATCGTGGTCTATGCCGTGGGCAAGGACGATGGCCAGCTGACCTTCTTGCAGCGCCGCTCGGTGGAGGGCGATCACCCGCGCGAATTCAGCCTCGACCCCAGCGGCAACTTCCTGCTGGTGGCCAACCAGAAGAGCGACCAGATCGTGGTGATGCGTCGCGATCCGCGCAGCGGCATGCTCGGCGAGACCGTGCAGACCCTGCCCCAGGCGGCCCCCTCAGACCTCAAGTTCATCGAGTGATTATCAATCGGCGTGATAATCGTTACTGCCGCAATGAATTTCTGCGCACAGCCTCGGCGGCGTAAGTTTGACCCAAGGCCCATCGGGGCCACTGTCAAACCACCGAAGTCGAGGGCAGCCCGCATGAACTTCAATCTCTTTCCGGTCATCGCCGCTTCCGCCATTTCCGCCTCCGTCGTCCTGCCGGCCCATGCCCAGGTCGAGGTGCGTAGCAAATCGTCCGCCACCCACAGCTACACCGAGAAGTACCTGCAGCAAAGTGCGCACTTCCATGCGGCGCTGAGCGGCAAGAACAGTCACTGAAGCGTGAAAAGGGTCTGGTAATAGCACAACGCCATGTGTTTGAATTTGACGCTGGATTATTGACTCTCCGGGAGGTGGAGCATGATGTGGCGTATCGCGGCGGTGGTGCTGTTGCTGTTTTCTTCGCCGATCCTGGCGATCTGAGTGGCGGGGCTGCGCAGCAGCCCCAAAGACTCCGCTACCGAGCCATGATGGCCTGGAACAACGCTGAATCCAGCCACCCTTGCAACCAGCTGCGCACCCGCGGGTAAGGCGCCTCGGCGAACCATTGCGGTTCGACCCCGGCAAACTGGCGCATCAAGGGGAGCAGAGCCGCATCGGCCAGGCTCGGGTGGTCGGCGAGCAGGTAGGGGCGGCTTGCGAGCAACGCCTCCAGTTCGGCCAGCCAGGGTTCGGCCTGCTGGCGGTAGTGCGCCCGCGATTGCTCGGGATAACGCTCGGCGTACTTGTACAGGTTCACCTGCGCCTTGAACGTGCTGTCGTTGCGCACGATCAGCGCCTCGCCTTGGGCAGCAGCGGCAGGGTCGGCCTGCAGGCGCCAGTCCTGGGGGTCGTGGCGTTCCAGCGCCCAGCGCATGATGTCCAGGCTTTCCTCCAGCACCCCCTCACCAGTATCGAGCACCGGCACCGTGCCCTTGGGCGACAGCGCCAGCAGCTCGGCGGGCTTGTGCTTCATCGCCACCTCGCGGATCTCCACCGGGCAGCCGGCATAGCGCAACGCCAGGCGCGCACGCATGGCCCAGGGGCAGCGGCGGAACGAGTAGAGGATCACCCGCACACCTCCACCTCGCTCAGGCCGTTGCCCTGGCGGCGCACTTGGATCTGTACCGGGATGCGTTCGTGCATCTCCTGCACGTGGGAAATCACCGCGACCTTGCGTCCCTGGGCCTGCAGGCCGTCGAGGGCGTCCATGGCCAGTTGCAGCGACTCGGGGTCGAGGCTGCCGAAGCCTTCGTCGATGAACAGCGACTCGATGCGCAGGGTGCTCGAGGCCATGGATGCCAGCCCCAGGGCCAGGGCCAGGGAAACCAGGAAGGTCTCGCCGCCGGACAGCGAATGCACCGAGCGCAGCTCGTCGCCCATCTCGGTGTCCAGCACCAGCAGGCCGAGGGCACTGCCGCCGCGCTTGAGGCGGTAGCGCCGGGCCAGCTGGCGCAACTGGCTGTTGGCATGGTGCAGGAGCAGGTCGAGGTTGTAGCCCTGGGCGATCTTGCGGAACACGTCGCCGGTGGCCGAGCCGATCAGCGCATTGAGCCGAGCCCAGCGTTGCCACTCCTGGCGCGCCTGCTCGATTTCCTCGGCCAGGGCCTGGTGTGCCTGCTGGCGGCGCTGGTCGTCGGCCTGTTGGGCGCGCAGTTCGGCGCATTGCTGTTCCTGGGTGGCCAACTGCTCGCGCAGTTCGCCAAGCCGTTGCTCCAAGTCTTCGACGGAGGCCTCGACATTGCCCTGGGCGGCATGCTGCTGCAGGCGCTGTTCGCGCTCCTGGAGCAGCACGCGGCCTTGTTCGACGGCCTTCTCGGCGGCTTGCAGGTGCTGGCGCAGGTCGCCCAACTGGGCCTCATCCATGGCCAGCAGGCGGTCCAGGCCGGCGTCGTCCAGTTCGGGGTGGGCGGCGCGCCATTGGGCGATCTCGCCCTGCAACTGCTGGTGTTCCTGTTCGAGCGTCTGCAGGCGGGCGGCGTTGGCCTTGCGTTCGCCGGCCAGTTGCACACCCTGGGTGCGTGCATCCTGCAAGCGCTGGGCGGTATCGGCTTCGCCGGCGCGGGCCTGTTCCACCTGCTGCTCCAGGTGCTGCTGCCAGGCCTCGGCATTGGCATGCTCGCCCAGCAGTTCGCCCAGCGTGGTGCGAGCTCGCTGCTGTTGTTCGGCGAGGCTGGCGATTTGCTGTTGCAACTCCGCCTGGCGCTGCAGGCGTGATTGCTGCTGGTCGTGCAGGCGCTCCAGTTGTTGCTGGCGCTGTTGCTGCTCTTGCTGTTCTTCCTGCTGTTGTTCGAGTTGTTGCAGGCGCTGGGTGACCTGCTGGTCGAGGGCGAGGAAGGTGTGCGAGGGCTCGTCGCGCAGGGCCTGGAGAATATCGGCAGGCAGCACACCAGCAAAGTCGGCCAGGGCCTGCTCCAGGCGCTCCTGGTCGGCGGCCAGGGCCTGGTGCTGCTGGTCGAGGCGACGCTGGGCCTGTTGCTGGGCCTCGCTGGCGGCCTGCAATTGCTGGTTGAGGCGTGCGGCGTCCTTCTGCAGGGTGAGCAGGGCGGCCTGGCGTTGCTCGTCACGGCCGATCTCCTCGTCCAGGCGGCGCAGCTGCGCTTCCAGCCAGGCAGCGCGGCCCTTGTCGTCCTCGGCGCTGGCGCAAAGCGCCGGCCACAGGGCATGGGCGGCGAGCTGTTGCTCCAGGGGGGGCAGTTGTTCGCCCAGTTGGGCTTGCTGGTGCTGGTACTCCTTGATCTGGCCATTGACCACGCCGACCTGGGTGCGCAGTTCCACCAGGCGGGCGTTGAGGGTGTCCACCTGGGCCTGGGCCGCTGCTTCTTCGGCCTGATCATGGCGGCCCAGGCTCTGCAACAGGGCGTCGGGCTGGTGATAGGGATGCTCGGCGCTGCCGCACACCGGGCAGGGTTCGCCGTCGCGCAGTTGCGCCCGCAGTTCCTCGACGCTGGCCGTGCGCGCCAGGCGCTGGCGTTCGAGCAGTTGGCGGGTGAGGGCCAGGGCCTGCTCCGCGGCTTCCAGCTCGGTCTTGGCCGCCTGGCCTTCGCCGATCAGTTGCTGGCGCTGTTGCAGGGCGTGCTGCTGGCGTTCGCGCAGGGCATGCAGGCTGTGCTGCAGTTCTTGCTGGCGGGCGTGCAGGCGCGCCAGTTCCTCCACGGCGCGCTGTTGCTTGCGGTTGTCCTGCAGCATGCTGCCGAGCAGGTCGAGCTGTTCGGCCAGGGCCTGGGGTTCGGCGCCGGCTTCGCGGAACAGCAGCTCGAAGGCATCGCGCTGTTCCTGCCATTGGGCATTGGCCTGGCTGGCCTGCGCCTGCAGGCCCGGCAGCTCGTCGCGCCCCTGGCTGAGCCGATTGCCGATCTGCAACAGCTGCTGGAGCTGGCCGCGATAGGCCTGCCAGGCATTGCCCAGGGCCGCGAGCGGAGCGCTCTCGGCCAGTGCCGTTTCGATCTGCGCCAGTTGCTGGAGGCTGCGCTGCTGCTGTTGTTCGAGCTGTTGCAGCTGTTGCTGGCCTTCGACAACGGTCTGGTCGGCCTGCTGCCCGGCGGCGTGCAGCCTGGCCAGTTCCTGGTCGAGGCGGGTCAGGCTGTCCTGGGCGGCGAAGGCCTGGCGCAGGCGTGGGGTGTTCTCGCCCTGGTTGGCCTGGGCCTCGGCCAGGGCCTGGCGCGCAACGGCCAGTGCTTGCTCCAGCTCGACCGTCTGGGCCTGCAGGGCTTCCTGCTGGCGCTGCTGTTGTTCGAGCGTCGTGGCCAGGGGCGCAAGCTGGGCGGCCAGGGCCTGCTGACGATGGAACTGGTGCCGCTGTGGCGCCAGGCGCTCCAGGCGTTGCAGGTCCAGGCGCTGGTCGGCCAGTTGCTGCCATGCCTGTTCGGCCGCTTTCAGGGCTTCGCCGGCCTCGCTGTGCTGGGCTTGCAGCTGCTGTCGCTCGTTCAGCCAGGCCCGTTGTTGCTCCAGCTGGCGCTCGCGTGCCTGCTCGGCCTTGAACTGCTGCTGGGCCTGTTCCAGGCGCTGGTCGAGCTCGGCACGGGCCTCGGCGGCCATCGGCAGCAGGAGACTGGCCTGCGCCTCGAGGGCCCGGTGGGCTTCGCCGGCATCCCTGGCCTTGGTGAAGGCGCGTTGGCCCAGGCGGGTGTAGATCGCCGTGTTGGTGAGCTTTTCCAGCAGTTCGCTGCGCTCCTTGTCGTCGGCCTTGAGGAAGGCGCCGAACTCGCTCTGGGCCAGCATCACCGCGCGGGTGAACTGCTCGAAGTTCAGGCCCAGGCGTGCCTCGACCAGTTGCTTGTACTCGTTCTTGCCGCTGCCCAGCAGTTGCTCGCTGTCCAGGTCGTAGAGGCTCTGGCGGCTGTGCTGCAGCTTGCCGTTGGCCTTCTCGCGGGCGCGGTTGGCCTCCCAGCGGGCGCGGTAGCGGCGGCCGTCGATGCCAACGAAGTCGACCTCGGCATGGCCGCTGCCGGTGCCTCGGCGCAGCAGGTTGCGCGGATCGTAGGTCGGAATCTCGCCGTCGGCGTCCGGCACCTTGGCTTCCCGGCCGATGTCGTTGAGCCGCGGCACGGTGCCGAACAGGGCCAGGCACAGGGCATCGAGCAGGGTGCTCTTGCCGGCGCCGGTGGGCCCGGTGATGGCGAACAGGCCGGCGCTGGCCAGGGGCTCGGCGGTGAAGTCGATGTCGATCGGCCCGGCCAGGGAGGCCAGGTTCTTCAGGCGAATGGCAAGGATCTTCATGGCTGCTCCTCCTCCAGCTGGACGTCCTGCAGCAGCAGGGCGAAGTCGGCCAGTGCCTGTTCGTCGACGGGGTTGCCGTAGGCCTGCTCCCAGGCCCGGCTGAACAGGTCTTGCGGGGTCATCTGGGCCAGTTCGACGAACGCCAGCTCGTCATCGTCCTGGTTGCCGCGCCCGGCGTACTCGGCGCCGATGCGCACCAGGCGCACGGCCTTGCCGGCCAGGGCGGCCTCGATCTGCTGGCGCAGGTCGGGCTGCGGTTCGTCCAGGCGCACGCGCACCTCCAGCCAGGGCTGGCGGTTGGGGTCTTCGAGCAGGTCGACCACCGGCAACTCGGCGAGTTGCTCGAGCAACTCGCCCAGCGGCGCCGGGCCGATGCGTTGCAGGGCCACGGCACGCGGCACCAGGCGCGGCTCGATGCTGACCAGCTCGGCACCGTCGAGCTCCACCTCGAGCACTTGGTGCGGGTAGCCGATCTCGGCGAACGACAGGGGGATCGGCGAGCCGCTGTAGCGGATGCGTGCTTCGCGGTTGACCCGCTGCGGCTTGTGCAGGTGGCCCAGGGCGACGTAGCTGATGGCCTTGTCGAACAGGCGTGCCGGCAGGGCCTCGGCGTTGCCGATGATCAGGCTGCGCTCGGAGTCCTCGGAGACTGCGCCGCCGGCCATGTGCGCATGGCTGATGGCGACCAGCGCCTGGTCCTTCTTGCGCTTGGCCTGGGCGGCGGCGATCAATTGCTGGTGCACCTGGGTGATGCCTTGCAGGTAGTCGTCGCCCAGTTGTGGGCCGGTGACCTCCGCCGGGCGCAGGAAGGGCAGGGCCAGGCACCAGGCGCAGACCTTGCCACGGGCATTGGTCAGCGGGATCAGCAGGCGTTCGGCGTCCAGCTGGCCCTCGTCGAGCCAGTGCACCCGGCCCAGGGCATGGGTGCGCAGGCGCCGCATCAGCGCTGCCGGCAGCTCGATGCGCGAGCCGGAGTCGTGGTTGCCGGCGATCATCACGATGTCCAGCTTCGGCTGTTGCTCGTGGGCCTGGACGATGAAGTCGTAGAGCCGCTCCTGGGCTTTGACCGGTGGGTTGACCGTGTCGAAGATGTCGCCGGCGATCAGCAGGGCATCGGGTTGGCGCAGGCGTAGTTGGCCGAGCAGCCAGTCGAGGAAGCAGGCGTGTTCGAAGTCGCGGTCCTGGCCATGCAGGCTTTGGCCCAGGTGCCAGTCGGAGGTGTGAAACAGACGCATGGATGATCCGTTGGATGGGAGCAGGAAAGCTTGTGCCTCACCTGGTCGTTGGGCGTTCATTGAGTGGCCGGGGTGGCCGGCGAGCGAGGACGGTATGTTAACCCAAGTGGTTTTGTGCAGGCTCGATATCGTGCGCGGGAATAGGGTGCAGGGGCGCGAAGCGGCCCCAGCATTAGCCAAACCCAACGGTGTCGCTGGCCTCTAGAACCCAGAGGCTTTGATCATTTCGGATACAACGGCGGCAAGCTCCCGGTTTCCCCAGCAGGCGCCAGCACCTGCTCGGCCGGTGGGATGGCGCCGATGGCGCGCCACAGCTCGTCGCCGTGCCAGTACTGGCCGCTCTCGCTGTACAGGGCGCCGTTGAGGCCATCCAGGGCATCGGACAAGGGCACGAAACGGGCGGCCATCTCGGCCAGGGTTTCCGGTTGCTGGCGTGCCCAGGCGTCCAGCGCCTGGCGCGTGGCCTGGGGGTCGTTGGCCTGGCAGGCACGCTTGAGGTCGTCCAGCAGGGTGCGCGGGCTCGGCCCGCTCTGGGCAGCGCGCAGCACCGCCGGCTGCGAGCGGGCGCGCCACCACAGGGCAAAGCCCAGCAGGGTGGTCAGGGCCAGGACCAGGGTCGCCAGTTGCCAGGCCCAGAGCCAGGCGCTGCTGCCATCGCCCACCGGCGTCTCGGCGCTCAGCGCCGGGTTGTCCTGCACCTGCAGGGTGCGCGCCGGCAGGCTGCTGTGTTCCAGGTGGTCCTCGCGGGTGTTCCACCAGGTGACCTCGAGAGCCGGCAGGGCCAGGTCGCCGCTGTGGGTCGGCACCAGGGCCTCGCGCTCCTCGCGGTTGGCGATCATGCCGCGCTCGTTGATCTCGTTGCGCAGCAGCGGCTGGTCGGGGTAGCGGCGTAGGCCGTAGGTCTCGGTGGCCGGCAGGGGGGGCAACTGGGTGCTCGACAGCCCTTCGGCGCGCAGGGTGATGCTGCGGGTCAGGGAGTCGCCGATCTGCGTCGGCTGGCGGGCCGGGTCCGGGTTCCAGTGTTCTTCCAGGGCCAGGCTGCGTGCCGGCAGCCAGGGCGTGTCGGCTGGCCAGGCGCTGGGAATCGGTCGCACCGTCAGGTGCAGCGGCAGCGAGCTGACCTGCACCTGGCGCCCGACCCGGGGCATGCCGGCCGTTGGCTCGCCGCCGTCGGCCGCCGTGGCGGTGAAGGTCAGCGGCGGGACTTCCAGGCTGCCGCTGTGCTGCGGGTAGATCGCGTAGCGTGTCTCGATCACCCCGTGGCGCACACCGTCGATCTCTTTCTCGTAGGTGCGCGACTCTCCCAGCGGCTCGACCTTGGCATCGTTCAGTTGCAGTGGGCTGAGGCTGCTGTCGTCGTACAGCGACACCGAATGGTAGATGCGCAGGGTCAGCACGGCCTGGGCCTGGACGTAGACCTCGGTGCTGTCCAGGGTCGCTTCGACGAACACCTGGGCGGCGCTGCCAGGGCGGCTGGCATCGGCCTGGAGCACCTGCAGTTCGATGGGCTGGCTGCGCGACTGGCCCAGCTGCAGCTCGGGAATGCGCAGGCTGCCGCTGCGCCGTGGCAGCAAGGTGATGATCCAGCGGGTGCTGGCGCGGGTCTCGCCGTCGAGGGTATGCAGGCTGTTGAGCTGGCGCGTGTCACGGACCTCGAAGTCGCCCTCCAGGGCGCGCAGGTCCGGCTTGCCGAACTGGGTGATGTCCTGGCTTTCCAGGGTCAGTTCCAGGGTTTCGCCGGCTTCCAGGCGGGTACGGTCGACGCTGGCCTGCAGGGCCGGTTGCGCCTGGGCCTGGACGAGCCACAGCAGGCTGAGTAGGAAGACGCCGAAGCGGCTCATCGTGGGGTTTCCTGATGCAATTGCTGTTCGTACCAGAATTTACGCCGCAGCAGCTGGGCCGGGTTGTCGGGAATCTCCCGCAGCCACTGTTCCAGGGCCTGGCGCTGCTCGGCGTCGAGGCTGGTCGACACGGGCCGTTGCGGCGGCTGGGTGACACCGTCGTCGTCGCCGGGCTGGTTGCCAGCCTGGGCCTGGTGCTCGCCAGTGCCTTCGCCGGGCTGTTCGGCCGCGGCCTGCTCTTCGTTGCCGGGCGTGCCCTGGGCCTGGTTGGCGGCCGAGCTGCTGTTGCCGTCGGTCTCGCTGCCGGGCGTGCCTTGGGCATCGCTGCTGGCCGGTCGTTCCTCGGCCTTGGCCTGGCGCTGTTGCAACAGTTGCTGGACCAGGGCGTGGTTGTCCAGGGCAGGCTGCAGGTCGGGCTGGCGCTCCAGGGCCTGTTCGTAGGCGTCCAGGGCGGCTTCCAGCGCACCGGCGCGGGCCAGGGCATTGCCACGATTGTAGTGGGCCGCGGCGCTGTTGCCCTGGGCGAAGGCCTGGGCCGCGCCTTCGAAGTCGCCGGCCTGGTACAGCGCCATGCCGCGCCACTGTGGGTCTTCGAAGCGCTGGGCCGCCTCGGCGGGGCGCTGTTGCTCGAGCAGGCGCTGGCCCTGTTGGTCGGGGCGCAGCCACAGGTCGTCGAACTCGAAGGCCTGGCCCGGTTGCGGCAGCGCCAGCAGCAACGGCAGGCAGAACAACCAGCCGCGTCGGCCGGCGCAGGCGGCCAGCAGCAACAGCGGCAGCAGTAGCCAGTAGCCCTGGTCGGCCCAGCTGTCCAGCTGCAGGGTCTGGCCGTCGTTGCGCAGGATGTGGGGAGTGTCGAACAACCCCAGGCCACGCAGGTCCAGGTCGTCGATGCGGGCATGCCGGTAGCGCCCGCCGGTGCCCGCGACGAAGGCCTTGAGGCTGGCGCTGTCCAGGCGTGGCAGGAGGATGCCGCCCTGGTCGTCCTTGAGGTACTCGCCGTTGGCCTGGCGCACCGGCGCACCTTCGGCGCTGCCGATACCGAGCATCAGCAGGCTCGGGCCCTGGCGGCCGAGGGCCTGGAGGATGCCATCACGCTCCTGTGGGCTCAGCGCCGAGCCGACCAGCAGCAGGCGGCCCTGGCCCAGGCCGCTCTGGGCCAGCAGCGCCAGGCCCTTTTGCACGGCCAGGTCGGCGCGCTGGCCGGGCTGCGGCATGATCGACGGATCGATCGCCTCGAGCAGGTTGCGGGTGGTGCCCAGGTCGTCGGACAGCGGCACCAGGGTATGTGCGCTGCCGGCATAGACCACCAGCGCGGTCTGGCTGTCGCGGCGATGCTCGAGCAGGTCGAGGATCTTGCGCCGGGCCTGCTCCAGGCGGTTCGGCGGGCTGTCCTCGGCGAGCATCTGCGGGGTCAGTTCGAGCAGGATCACCAGCGGGTCGGCCGGGCGCTGGCGGGTTTCCTCCAGGCGTTGCCAGCTCGGGCCGAGCAGGGCCAGGACGACCAGCAACCAGGCCAGGCCCAGGGCGATCCAGGGCAGCTTGCTGGTGCTGCCGCTGCCGCCGCCGAGCAGCACGGCATGGAACTGTGGCGGCAGGATCAGTTGCCAACGCCCGGCGCGCTTGCGCCGATGCCAGCGCTTGAACAGCAGCCAGGCGAGCAGCGGCACCACCAGCAGCCAGAGCGGGCGCAGCCATTGCGGCCAGAATTCGATCATCGCCGCCTCCTCAGGCGCAGGCGTTGCAGGCGCTGGCGCCACTCCGGGTGCGGCTGCAGGAAGCGCGGCCGACGCAGCAGGCGCTGCAGCCGGTTGTCCGGCCATTGGGCGGCGGCCACCAGCAGCACGCTGAGCAGCAGCGCCAGGGCCAGTGGCCAGGCATACAGGGCTTTGGCGGTGCGCGCCTGGGTCGGTTGCTGGGCCACCGGCTCCAATTGGTCGAGGGTATCGCCGATGGCATCCAGCTCGGCGCCGTCGTGGGCGCGGAAATAGGCGCCGTGGGTCAGCTCGGCGATCTCCCGCAGCGAGGCTTCGTCCAGGTCCAGGCTCGGGTTCAGGCCGAGCAGGCCGGGCGTACCGCTGGCTTCGGGGTTGGCGCCGATGCCGATGGTGTAGATGCGTACGCCTTCCTGGGCGGCCAGGCGCGCGGCGGTCAGCGGGTGGATCTGCCCGCCGTTGTTGGCGCCGTCGGTCACCAGCACCAGCACGCGGCTCTGCGCCGGCCGCTGGCGCAGGCGCTTGACCGCCAGGCCGATGGCATCGCCGATGGCGGTGTTCTTGCCGGCGATGCCGATCTGCGCCTCGTCGAGGAAGGTGCGCACGGTGCGCCGGTCGAAGGTCAGCGGCGCCTGCAGGTAGGCTTCGCTGCCGAACAGGATCAGCCCCACCCGGTCGCCCTGGCGGTCCTGGAGGAAGTCGCCGAGCAGCGCCTTGACCAGGTCCAGGCGGCTGATGTCCTCGTCCTGCCAGTGCATGTCGGGATAGTCCATGGAGCCGGAGACGTCCACCGCCACCAGCAGGTCGCGGCCGCTGGCGGCGACCGGCACCGGCTCGCCCAGCCATTGCGGGCGAGCAGCGGCCAGCAGCAGGAGCAGCCAGATCAGCACGAAGGGGGCCTGCTGGCGCCAGGTCGGCAGGTTGAGGCGGGCGCGGCGCCCGGCCAGGCCTTCCAGTTCATCGAGGAAACCCACCTTGAGCACCGGCTCGCCGCTGTCGGCGGCGGGCAGCACCAGGCGCGCCAGCCAGGGCAGCGGTAGCAGCAGCAAGACCCACGGCCAGGCCAGTTCAAACATGCTTGCGGATCCAGGTTTCGACCGCCTGGGCGAGCCCGGCGATGGCCTTGTCGTCGAGCTTGCACTCGGGCTTGTAGGCGCCTTCGACCAGCACCATCCAGCGGGTCAGGCCGGCGGCGGGGCAGCGGTTGTCGAGAAAGGCCAGCCATTGGCGGCCATTGAGGGTGTGGCTGTTGGCGCCGGGGTAGTGGTTGCGGCACAGGCGCTTGAGCAGGGCGTTGATCTGCTGCAGCCAGGCGCCGGCCGGGGCACCGTCGTAGGGGCGGGGCAGGCGGGCGAGCTCGGCCAGCGCCTCCTGGCGTATCGGGTCCAGCGGCTGCTCGGCGCGCACCACCCGACGCTTGCCAGGGCGCCAGTGGCGCAAGCGCCACAGGCCCCAGCCGAGCAGCGGCAGCATGGCCAGCAGCACCCACCAACCGGGCGCGGGTGGCCACAGGCCGATGCCCGGCGGGGCGATCAGCGGTTGCAACGGGTCCAGCGGATTCATTGAGGGCTCCCGGGGCGCTGGGCATCGAGGTGCTCGCGCAGTTGCTCGATCATCTCGCTCTGGGTGCTCAGGGGCATCAGCAGTATCCGCAGTTTCTGCGCCAGCAGTTCCCAGCGCTCGACGCGCGACTCGGCTTGCTGGCGATAGGCCTGGCGCAGGCTGGCGTCGAGGGTGTCGAGCTCCAACTGGGCGCCGCGCTGGGCGAAGCGCAGCAGGCCGGCGGCCGGCAGGGCATGGTCGAGCGGGTCGGAAACCGGCATCAGCAGCAGGTCGCAGTGGCGCGAGAGCATCGACAGGTGCTGTTCGACGCTGTCGCTCAAGGCGCGTTCGTCGCAGATGACGATGGCCAGGCTGCCCGGGCGCAGCACCTCGCGGGCCCGGCGCAAGGCCAGGCCGAGGCTGTCGGCCTGGGGCTGGGCCTCGGTGTGCAGCGCCTGGTTGACCTTGGCCAGGCGGTTGAGCAGTTGCAGCAGGCTTTGCTTGCTACGCCGTGGCTTGATCTCGTGGTGCTCGTTGTCGCCGAACACCAGGCCGCCGATGCGGTCGTTGTGGCCCAGCGCGGCCCAGCCGAACAGCGCTGCGGCCTGGGCCGCCAGCACCGACTTGAACATCAGGCCGGAGCTGAAGAACAGCCGCTGGCTCTGCTCGACCAGGATGAAGATCGGCCGCTCGCGCTCTTCGTGGAACAGCTTGGTGTGCGGCTCCTGGGTGCGCGCGGTGACACGCCAGTCGATGTTGCGTACATCGTCGCCGGCCTGGTAGACGCGCACCTGGTCGAAGTCCACGCCGCGCCCGCGCAGCTTGGAGTGGTGCAGGCCGACCAGCGGGCTGCGCTGGCCGGGCCGGGAGAACAGCTGGATCTCGCGCACGCGATGGCGCATGTCGATCAGCTCGGCCAGGCCGATGCGGATGCCGGGTTCGGCCGTTCGCGCGGTGGGCATGGGGTCAGGCGACGGCGACGACGTCGAGGATGCGCTGGACCACACGGTCCTGGTCGATCCCCGCCGCCTCGGCCTCGAAAGACAGGATGATGCGGTGGCGCAGCACGTCGAACAGCACGGCCTGGATGTCCTCGGGGCTGACGAAGTCGCGCCCGGCCAGCCAGGCATGGGCGCGTGCGCAGCGGTCCAGGGCGATCGAGCCGCGTGGGCTGGCGCCATAGGCGATCCAGTCGGCCAGCTCGGTATCGAACTTGGCCGGGGTGCGGGTGGCCATCACCAACTGCACCAGGTATTCCTCCACGGCGTCGGCCATGTACAGGCCGAGGATCTCCTTGCGCGCGGCGAAGATCGCCAGCTGGCTGACCCGCCGCTCCGGCTTGGCCTCGCCGCCCAGCGCCTCGCCCCGGGCCTGCTGGAGGATGCGCCGTTCGACGGCGGCGTCCGGGAAGCCGATCTTCACGTGCATGAGGAAACGGTCGAGCTGGGCTTCGGGCAGCGGGTAGGTGCCTTCCTGCTCGATCGGGTTCTGCGTGGCCATGACCAGGAACAGCGGCGACAGCTCGTAGGTGCTGCGGCCGACACTGACCTGGCGTTCGGCCATGGCCTCGAGCAGCGCCGACTGGACCTTGGCCGGGGCACGGTTGATTTCGTCGGCCAGCACCAGGTTGTGGAAGATCGGCCCCTGCTGGAACACGAAGCTGCCGGTTTCCGGGCGGTAGATCTCGGTGCCGGTGATGTCGGCCGGCAACAGGTCAGGGGTGAACTGGATGCGATGGAACTGTGCCTCGATACCCTCGGCCAGTTCCTTGATGGCCTTGGTCTTGGCCAGCCCGGGCGCACCTTCGACCAGCATGTGGCCGTCGGCCAGGAGCACGATCAGCAGGCGCTCGACCAGCTTCTCCTGGCCAAGGATCTGGGAGGAAAGAAATGTGCGCAGCGCGATCAGCGCCTCACGGTGTTCCATCGTCGAGGGTTCCTGGAAATGAGCCGGGCGTGCTGGCACAGCGGCGTCCGGGCAGGGGCTGATACTTTAATCCATCCGGGCCCGTGCCGACCAATGGCGGCATGGAAAATTCTCCAGGGGGCAGGCGCGGGTCGTCGAACAATCGCTGACTACCTGTGGAATCTGCGGGTTCCCGCGTGCGCCGCGAGGCTGCCTCATTGTCGGTCCTGGACAATGAGGACCCCACCGATGGACCTGCAACGCATCGTTTCCGGCACGCCCCATCCGCTCACCTTGCGGGTGGGGGTGTTCTTCGACGGCACCGGCAACAACCTGGGCAACGGCATGCACGCGGGAGCATCGCCCGAACGCGGCGGCAGTTATGCCAATGCCCCGAGCAACGTGGCGCTGCTGTACGGGCTGTACCCGGTCGGGGCTGTGGAGGCACTTGCGGACAGGGTCTTTTTCAAGGTCTATGTCGAGGGCATCGGCACCACGCAAGGCGCGCCCGACTCGGCGCTCGCCCAGGCCACCGGGCGTGGCCAGACGGGGATCGAGGCACGAGTGGCCGAGGCGCTGGCGGTGGTTGCCGGGCAATTGCGGCGCTGGCGTGCAGGGCAACCGCAGGGCCCCGTGGCAGGGGTCGAGCTGGACCTGTTCGGCTTCAGTCGCGGGGCGGCGGCGGCCCGCCACCTGGCCAACCAGTTGCAGGAGGGCTCGGCCTGCCTGCTGGCGTGGCCTGTGACGATCAACTTCATCGGCCTGTTCGACACGGTGGCGGCCATCGTCGCCCCGTGGCAAGGCAACTTCAGCCCTGCCAACGACCGTTACGGCGGGTTGCGCCTCGGCCTGGGCGAGGGTATTGCGCGCCAGGTCGTGCAACTGGTGGCTGGCGATGAAAGGCGGCACAACTTCCCGTTGGTGCGTAGCGGGCACGACATCGTCGTGCCCGGGGTCCATTCGGACATCGGCGGCGGCTACCTGGAACGGATGACCGAGCGCGTCCTGCTGAGCAAGCCGCGATCGAACCTGGTGCCTGCGCGCACGCCAGCGGAGCGGACGCGGGCGTATGCCATCGCCACCAGGCAGTTGGCGGCGGAGTATGCGGGCATGCCGGGGCCGCAGCCCCGGGTCCTGACCTGGGAGGTGCCTGTCGAGCGGCGTTGCAGGCAGGATGGGCCGGAAAAGCGCGTGTATGCGGCGGTTTATCGGGAGCGTGAGGTACTGGGGCATTTGTCGCGGATCTATCTGCGCATCATGCGTGAGCTGGCGGTGCGCGGTGGGGTGCCGTTCGCCGAGGTGGAGGCGCGCGAGGCGGCGTATCGGTTGCCGGAGGCGTTGCTGGGGATCAGTGCCAAATTGCATGACTTCGCCCTGGGGCGTAGCGCTGGTCCGGGTTTGAGCGAGGAGGAGCGGCACTTGCTGGAGGCGCGGTACATCCATGCTTCGGCGCATTGGAATGCACTCAAGGGGCTGCGCAACAGCGAACTGGAGGTGATGTTCGTCGACCGGCCGGCGGAAGGCGGGCGGGTGATGCATGTGAATCCAGTGGGGTGAGCGGGCCTGGCATGTGGTGCTTTTGGCATCCTGGGGCCGCTCAGGTACAGCGCTGTTCTGCCATTGAGCGCGGTACCTGGAGCGGCCCCAATTGCGACTGTAAAGCTTTAACTGGCCTAGGCAGCCCTCAGTTCTTCGCGGTGGAGTGCTTGCGCCCCTGGTCGCACAGGGCGAAGACCACCACCAGCACCCCGGAAATCGCCAGGATCAGCGCCACGCCATCGGTGGAATGGGTCGCCGAGCCAGCCACCAGGGCCAGGCCGCCCAGCGGTGCCAGGCCACCGGCCACCGCCGTGCCGATCTCCCGCCCGGTACCGAACCCTGACGAGCGTGTCTGGGTCGGGAACTGCCGGCTGAGGAACGAACCCTGCGGTGCGAACATCATCGGCGCGAGGATCCCGGTGCCGATGCCGATGGCCACGTAGATCAGCGTCGGTTCACCCGTGCTCAGCAACTGCAGGAACGGATAGGCGAACAGCGCCGAGAACACGCCGCCGAGCATCAGCACGATCTTGCTGCTCCACTTGTCGCACAGCCAGCCGAAGAACGGCACGGCGAAGATCGCCACCAGGCTGGCGATGGTCACCGACAGCGAGGTGACATGCGCCTGGACGCCCTTGAACTGGGTCAGGTAGGCCAGCGAGAACGTCTTGAAGATGTAGCTCAGGGCGTTGTAGCCGATGGCCACGAAGAACACCACGGCCAGGCCCTTGAGGTCGTTGCGCAGCAGCAGCTTCAGCGGCGACACCTGGGGCTTGTCCTTGGCCTGGTCGAGTTCCTTGAAGTCCGGCGTCTCGGGGATGCTGCGACGTACCCACAGGCCAATGCCGACCAGCGCGATACTGGCGATGAAGGGGATGCGCCAGCCGCCGGCCATGAGGAACGCATTGCCGTTCATGGTCAGCAGGTACACGGTCAGCGACGACAGCAGCAGGCCCAGGTTCAGGCCCAGCGCCGGCCAAGCACCCTGGCTGCCGCGCTTGCCTTCGCTGGCGTGCTCGTAGGAGGTCACCGCCGCGCCGGACAGTTCGGCGCCGGCGCCCAGGCCCTGGATGATACGGATGACCACCAGGATGATCGGCGCCCAGATGCCGATCGTGGCATAGCTGGGGATCAGGCCGATCAGTGCGGTGCACACGCCCATCATGCAGAAGGTGATCACCAGCACCTGCTTGCGCCCGAAGCGGTCGCCCAGGTAGCCGAACAGGATGCCGCCGAAGGGGCGGGCGATGAAGCCGATGGCGAAGGTGGAGAACGCCAGCAGCGAGGCCACCGCCGGGTTGCTGGCGTCGAAGAAGATCTGTGAGAAGACGATCGCCGCCATCGTGGCGTACAGGTAGAAGTCGTACCACTCCAGCATCGAGCCGAAGATGGTCGCCGCTGCCACCTTGCGCAGGCGCTTGCGTTGCTGTTGCGGGGTTTCCGTCGCGGCCAGGGCCGCCTCATGTACCGACATCGAAGGTTCCTTATTGTCTTTGTAGTGGGGTGTGCAGCAGGGTTCAGCGGGCCTCGAGGATCTTGGCAGCGATCATCTGGCCGATCGGGATGGCCGAGGTGGCAGCTGGCGACGGAGCGTTGCAGACGTGCACCATGCGCGCCGTCTCGGCGAACAGGAAGTCGTGCACCAGGGTGCCGTCGCGCATCACCGCCTGGGCGCGGATGCCGGCCTCGTAGGGCAGCAGGTCCTCGACCTCCAGCGACGGGCAGTACTTGCGGCATTGCTCCAGGTAGCCGCGCTTGAACAGCGAGTTCTTCATCTCCGTGGTGCCAGAGCCGAGGTTGTTCCAGATCGTCTTCCAGAAACCCGGGAAGCGTGCGTACTCGGCGACGTCGCGCCAGTTCACCGAGAACTTGCGGTAGTTCTCCCGGCCCAGGCCGAGCACGGCGTTGGGGCCGACGGTGACGCTGCCGTCGATCATCCGCGTCAGGTGCACGCCGAGGAACGGCAGGTCCGGGTCGGGGATCGGGTAGATCAGGTGGTTGACGACCTGGTTCTTGCTCGCGGGCAGGCGGTAGTACTCACCGCGAAAAGGGATGATCTGGTGGTCGATCTTCACCCCGGCCAGGCGCGCCAGGCGGTCGGACTGCAGGCCGGCGCAGGCCACCAGCTGGCGTGCCTGCCAGGTCTGCGCGTCGCTGCGCACTTCGACATGCGTGCCGTGTTCTTCGATCGCGCGCACGCTGGTGCTCAGGTGGACTTCGCCGCCGGCCCGCTCGATCACCCGGGCCATGGCCGTACACACTTGCTTGTAGTCGACGATGCCGGTGGCATCGAGGAACAGCGCACCCTTGCCGACGATGTTGGGTTCGCGGCGGCCAAGCTCGGCGGCGTCCAGGCGCTCGACCTTCAGGCCGTTCTGCTGCGAACGCTCGTACAGGGCCTGCATGCGCTGCATTTCCAGGTCGTTGGAGGCCACCAGCAGCTTGCCGCAGACGTCGAAGGCGATGCCGTGCTCGCTGCAGAAGTCCTTGGTGGCCTGGGCGCCGCGCTTGCACAGGTCGGCCTTGAGGCTGCCCGGAGCATAGTAGATGCCAGCATGGATCACGCCACTGTTGTGGCCGGTCTGGTGGCGGCCGAGGCTCGCTTCCTTTTCCAGGATCAGCAGGGACGCGCCGGGACGCTGCTCGAGCAGGGCCATGGCGGTGGCGAGGCCGACGATGCCGCCGCCGATGATGCAGTAGTCGTAGGTCATGCAGGGGTACCTTGGATTTCTTGTCGGTGGATCTGCTTATCAGGTTGTCAGACTAAGTAGTGCGCGTGAAAACCTCGCCAGGCTGCCAGGCGTTCTCCGGGTGTCAGTCGAGGGCGGGGAGGTCGATCTTCAGGCGCTTGGCCGAGGCCCGCAGGTGCGCTTCGGCGCAGGCCGCGGCGGCCTGGCGGTCGCCATCGGCGATGGCCTGGTACAGCGCCTGGTGCTCGCGATTGGCGTCGGCCGAGCCGCCCACGGAGTGGGCGGCGGAGTTTTCCCAGGCGTTGCGGCGCGCGGCGGCCAACTGGCCGCCGAGGAAGTCGTGGAAGGCCACGAAGTACGCGTTCTTGCTGGCTTCGGCGATGGCCCGGTGGAAGGCCACGTCGGCGGCGGAGGCGGCGCTGAAGTCGCTGCGCCTGTCGAGCATTTCCTGCAGGGCCGTGGCCATGCGCGCCAGGTCGTGCGCGTCGCGGCGGCGGGCGGCGATGGCGGCGGCCTGGGTCTCGATCCACAGGCGCATCTCGAACATCTGCACCAGGTCTGGCTTGCGCCCCTGGCTGCCGGGGAAGCGGAACACCGTGCCGCTGGGAGTCTGGGAGATGTAGGAGCCGAGCCCGCGGCGGGCGATGAGCACGCCATCGGCCTTGAGCTGCGCCACCGCTTCGCGCACCACCGAGCGGCTGACATTGAGCTGCTCGGCCAGTTGCTGTTCGGTGGGCAGGCGCGATTCGGCGGCCAGGCGGCCGGAATCGATCTCTGCACGGATGGCGCTGACGACCCGTTCGACCAGGGTGTCGGGGCGCTGGAGCTCTAGCATGGAAACGGTTGCCTATTGATCAGGTTGTCAGACAATGCCTGTGTCCGGGCCCTGTTGTCAATCGATTCAATGCGTTATGCCGGGGATTCGGCCAGCAACCGCTGCGTGACTTCCTGCTGGTCACGCCCGCGCTCGATCAGCCAGCGCTGGAAGGCTCGGCAGTGACCGTGGTGGATGCTGCCCGGGTTCCAGGTCAGGTAATAGGACGCTGGCATGGGCAGGGCCCGCAGGCAAGGCAGCATCAGTTTGCCGCTGTCGACATCCCGGCTGATCATCGAGTACTGCGCAAGGACGATGCCTTGCCCGTCGATGGCAGCCTGGATGGCCATGGAAGACAGCGAGTAGATCCGGTAGTTGGCGATTTGCACCTCGCCGATGCCAGCCGTGGCGAACCACTCCTCCCAGGACGGCGGTGAATCGAACTTCGGCCGCCAGTCGATGGTGATCAACGGCAGCGCGAGCAGGCGGTCGGCGTCGACCTTCGCGTCCAGCAAGGCTGGGCTGCACGCCGGTACCACGCAATCGCGGAACAGTTCGAGGGTGTGCTGGTCGTCATGCATGCCGGCGCCATAGCTCAGGCGAAAGTCCACGCCATTGGCGTGGGCCTCGGACGGTTCGGTGTGGGTGCCGTCCAGGTAGATGCTCAACTGAGGGAATGCCGCCTGCCACTCGGCCACCAGCGGTGCCAGCCATTTCGACAACAGCGAGGGCAGGGCGCTGATGTAGAGGTTGCTGGTGTTCTTCGAGCGTTCCAACCCCGCATAGGCCGCGCGCAAGCGCTCGAACGCCTGGCTGCAGCCTTCGTGAAAGCGCTGGCCGGCGGCGTTCAGGCGCAGGCGCTGGCCTTCCTTGACCGTCAGGCTCAGGCCAACGGCTTGCTCGAGGATCTTCATCTGCTGGCTGACGGCGCCGGCGGAGATACCCAGGCGCTTGGCCGCCTGGGTGATGCCACCGCACAGGCCGACGGCTTCGAAGACTTCCAGTGCGCGTAACGGGGGGAGCTGGCTCATGACGGGCTCTCAGCTGTGGGGACAGGCCTATTTTTAGTTTAGAAAAACTTAATAAATCAACAGAAAACACCACATATTCTTTTGTTTCACCCAGGCCTAGGCTGTGTTTCAAGAACCTGATGCAGCCCATGACAACAACAGGAGCCTCATGCCATGTTCTTGAGAAATGCCTGGTACGCCGCCGCCTGGGACACCGAAGTGAAGCAGGCCTTGCACGCCACCACTCTGCTCGGCGAGCCCGTCGTGCTCTACCGCAAGGCCGACGGCGCAGTGGTGGCCCTGGAGGATGCGTGCCCGCACCGCAAGCTGCCGCTGTCGATGGGGCGCCTGCACGGCGATGTGGTCGAGTGTGGCTACCACGGCCTCACCTTCGACGGCGCCGGCACCTGTGTGAAGGCCGCCTGCGTGTCGCGCATTCCGCAGGCGGCGAAAGTCCGCAGCTACCCGGTAGAAGAGCGCTACGGCCTGGTGTGGCTGTGGATGGGCGAGCCGGCCCTGGCCGACCGCAGCAAGCTCCTCGACATCCCCGAGTGGGACGACCCGGCCTGGGGCGTCAACCGTGGCGATTCGATGACCATCGACTGCAACTACCTGTACATGACCGACAACCTGCTCGACCCCTCCCACGTGGCCTGGGTCCACCAGAGCACCTTCGGTACCTCGGCCTGTGAGTCGGAGCCGTTGCAGACCCAGGTGAACGACGACGGCGTGGTGGTCTCGCGCTGGCTGCGCGATATCGATGTGGCGCCGTTCTATCGCCAGTACCTGAAGTTCGAAGGCCGCTGCGACCGTCTGCAGTACTACGAGGTGCGCTACCCGGCCCATGCGATCATCAAGGGCGTGCACACCCCGGCCGGTACGGGCGGGGAGGGCGGAGCGCTGCATGAGAAGGCGTTCCTGATGGACTCCTACAACTTCATGACGCCGGTCGACGAGAACCGCACCCGTTACTACTGGTTCCAGTTGCGCAATTTCGACGCAGACGACCAGGAGGTCTCCCGCCAGTTCGCTGCCGATGTGCGTCGAGCCTTCGAGGAGGACCGGGTGGTGCTGGCGGCGGTGCATGCGGGCATGAGGCAGCGCCAGACGCCGAACATCGACCTGGCCATCGATTCTGGCCCCTTGCGTTTTCGCCGTGGCATGGAGCGCCTGATTCGCGAAGAGCAGCAGGCCGCCCACGGGCTGGTCGCGACCGTCGAGGTGAACGCTCATGCTTGATGCCATTCCCGCCGCGAAGGGCTTCGCGCGCTTCCAGGTGACAGGGAAGGTACGGGAGAGCGCAACCATCACCTCGTTGTTGCTCAAGCCCGCCATGAACGATGGCCGCATCGCCTTTCGCCCCGGGCAGTTCATCGTGGTGCGCATTCCCCAGGCCCAGGGCCCGCAGTTGCTGCGTGCCTACAGCCTGTCCAGCGACCCGGATACCCCGGAGCAACTGCGTATCTCGGTGAAGCACGAGCGAGCGCCGGCGCACTTGCCCGACGTGCCGGCCGGCGTGGGCTCGAGCTTTTTGCACGAGGCGCTGGAGGTGGGTGGGCAACTGGAGGTTGCCGGCCCGTCCGGCAACTTCGTCCTCGATGAGCAAAGCACCCGCCCGGTGCTGCTGTTCAGCGGTGGCGTCGGCCTGACGCCCATGGTGAGCATGTTGCATCGCCTGGCGACCCATTCGGCGCGGCCGGTGTATTTCGTCCACGCCTGCGAGAACGGCAGCGTGCATGCCTTGCGTGAGGAAGTGCTGGCCCTGGCGGCCAAGCGTGCCGGGATTCGTGTGCACTTCTGCTACCGGGCGCCGAGCGACGCCGACGTGCGCAATGGCCATCACCACAGCAGTGGGCTGGTCAGCCGCGAAACCCTGCAGGCGCTGCTGCCGCTGGACGACTACGACGTCTACCTGTGTGGGCCCAGGCCGTTCATGCAGGCCAACTGGCGCTTGCTGCGTGGCCTGGGCATCGAGCGCGAGCGGATTCGCTACGAGTTCTTCGGGCCGGCGACTGTCCTGGACGAGGACGAGGCCCCCGCCGTGGCCAGCGTGGCCACACCCAGCGCACAGGCGCAGGGTGAACTGACGGTGCGCTTCGAGCCCTCGGGCCGGTCGGTCACCTGGGAGGCGTCTTGCCCATCGCTGCTCGACTGCGCCGAGCAGGCAGGGCTGTCGCCGCCCTTCAGTTGCCGCGCGGGGTTGTGCAGTGCCTGCATGACGCCGCTGCTCAGCGGCACCGTCGAGTACCTTGAAGCGCCCTTGGCCGAGCCCGAGGCGGGCCAGGTATTGCTGTGCTGCGCCCGGCCGACCTCGCCGGTCGTGCTGGCATTGGGCAGGCGCTAGACCACTGGCCAATGGAGGTAACCCCACCGAAAGACGTGCCCTGCGTGCCCTTTACGACCTTCGTGGTCTCGCATCGGAGAATAAGAATGAACAACAAGAAAATCGGATTCGCCGCCTGCTCGCTGTTGATGGCCCTGACCAGTTTCAACGCCCCAGCCAAGGACTGGGACAGCATCCAGATCGCCACGGAGGGCGTCTACGAACCCTGGAACCGCACCCGCCCGGATGGCACCTTCGATGGCTTCGAGCCGGAGATGGCCAAGGTGCTGTGCGAACGCATGCAGGTCCGTTGCAAGATCGTCGCCCAGGACTGGGATGGCCTGATCCCGGGCCTTAAGGCCGGCAAGTTCGACGTGGTCATGGATGCCCTGGCGATCAGCCCGCAGCGGCGCCAGGTGATCGACTTCTCGCGCCCCTACACCAAGGCACCGGCCACCTTCGTTGCCCTGCGCTCCAGCGGCATCGACCTGGGTGATGGCACGTTGCAACTGCAGGGCGACCCGGCGCAGGACACGCCAAGGGTCGATGACTTGCGCAAACGGCTCGAAGGCAAGCTCATAGGTATCGTCTCGGGCACCGTGTACAGCACGTTCATCCATGACCAGTTCGGCAAGGTGGCGACCATCCGCGAGTACAAGACCCCACCGGAGCCGCTGATGGACCTGAAGAACGGTCGCGTCGACGTGGTGTTCGAGGACCTGGGCTTTCTCGCCGGGGAAATGCAACGCGCCGGCAGCGAGGTGGTGCTGGTGGGCCCGGCGATCAACGGGTCGATCTGGGGCGAAGGCGAGGCTTTCGGCATCCGCCAGGGCGAGCCGGAGCTTAAGGCCAAGCTGGATGCGGCGATTGCCTCGTTGATCGCCGATGGCACCATCAGCGAGCTGAGCCGCAAGTGGTTCAAGCACGACTTCACCCCGCCAACCCCCTGAACCTCTGGGGCGTCGCCGGGCACCGGCCCTGAGGCCCGGCGACGCAGGCACTGCACGCGGCGGCCTCGGCCGACCGCTCCCTGACATGGCTATGGGTGGGCGTACACGTGATCGATTTGCTCGGATTTGGCGCACAGGGCTGGGGCGGCGTGCTGCTGCTGGCCGCGCTCATGACGCTATTGGTGACCCTGGCCGCCTTGTTGGTCGGTGCGCTGCTCGGCGCGCTGGTGGCGGCGGCGAAACTTCAGGACAACGGCCTGCTGCGGGTGTTGGGCGATGCCTACACCACGGTGTTTCGGGGGGTACCTGAACTGCTGGTGATCTATCTGTTCTTCTATGGTGGTTCGGCCCTGGTGGGCCAGGTCGGCCAACTGTTCGGCGCCGAGGGTTTCATCGGCATGCCGGCTTTCCTGGTGGGGGCGCTGGCGGTCGGCGTGGTCTCTGGCGCCTACCAGGCGGAGGTCTACCGTGGCGCCTTCCAGGCCGTCTCGCGCAACGAGCTGGAGGCGGCCAAGGCGATCGGCATGCCGATGCTGATGCGCTTTCGCCGGATCATCGCGCCGCAAGTGCTGCGTTTTGCCTTGCCGGGGCTTGGCGGGGTCTGGCAGATCAGCCTGAAGGACTCGGCGCTGATCTCGGTGACCGGGTTGGTCGAGCTGATGCGCGCCAGCCGGGTCGCCGCGGCCTCCACCGGGGAGTTCGTGCTGTTCTTCATGACCGGGTGCGCGCTCTACCTGCTGCTCACGGGGGTTTCCAACCTGGTGTTCTCACGTGCCGAGCTGCGGCTTGGCAGAACCTTGCGCCGCGGCTGAAGAGGGGCTCGACATGTCCATCGACTTTGCGTTCTTGTGCGACACCCTGCTGCAACTGCTGCGGGCCTTGCCGACCACCCTGGTGCTGTTCGCCGCCTCGGTGGCCGTTGGCACGCTGCTGGCGCTGCTGGTGGTGTGGCTGCGGGTCTGCGACGTGGCCGCGTTGCGTCACCTGGCGCGTGGCTACATCTTCCTGTTTCGCGGCTCGCCGTTGTTGATCCAGCTGTTCCTGCTGTACTACGGCCTGAGCCAGTTCCCCGAGGTGCGCCAGAGCCCGTTGTGGCCGGTGCTGCGCGACCCGCTGGCTTGCGCGGTGATCGCCCTGGCCTTGTGCACGGCGGGCTACATGGCGGAGATCTTCCGCGGTGGCCTGCTGGCGGTGCCGGCGCAACAGGTCGAAGCGGGGCGGGCGGCGGGCATGTCTGGCGGGCTGCTGGCGCGGCGGATCATCATCCCGATCGCCCTGCGCAGCTGCCTGCCGGCCTACTCCACGGAAATCATCCTGATGATGAAGGCCACCTCGCTGGCCAGCCTGGTGACGGTCTACGAGATCTCGGGCGTGGCCCAGCGAATCATCTCGGAAACCTACCGCACGCTCGAGGTGTTCCTCTGCGCAGCGCTCATCTACCTGGTTCTGAACTTCCTGATCGTCCGCACACTGGCGTGGCTCGAGCGCTGGCTGTCTCCCCGGCAGCCGGCGGCCACGCGAACAACGACAAGAAAGTACGCATTCAGCGTGCGAAGGGGTAACTGACATGACTATTGGCAACGATCCGGTACTGCAGGTGAAACATATCCGCAAGTCCTTCGGTAGCCTGGAGGTGCTCAAGGGCATCTCGCTGGAGGCGTACCAGGGCGATGTGGTGTCGATCCTCGGCTCCAGTGGCTCGGGCAAGAGCACCTTCCTGCGTTGCATCAACCTGCTGGAAACCCCGGACGCCGGCGAGATCCGTGTCGCCGGCGAGCAGATCGCGTTCAAGCGGGGGCGCCACCGGCTGCCGGTGCCCGCCGACCGGCGCCAGGTCGACCGCCTGCGCCCGGAGCTTGGCATGGTGTTCCAGAGCTTTGGGCTGTGGTCGCACATGACGGTGTTGCAGAACGTCATCGAAGGGCCGCTGCATGTGCAGAAGCGGCCGCGCGCCGAGTGCCTCGAACAGGCCGAGGCGCTGCTCGAGAAGGTCGGCATGGCGGACAAGCGCAACCACTACCCGGCGTTCCTCTCGGGGGGCCAGCAGCAGCGCGTGGCGATCGCCCGCACCCTGGCGATGCGCCCACGGGTCATCTTGTTCGACGAGCCCACCTCGGCGCTCGACCCGGAGCTGGTCGGCGAAGTGCTGAAGGTGATGCGAGCGCTCGCCGAAGAGGGTCGGACCATGCTGGTGGTGACCCATGAGATGGGCTTCGCCCGCAACGTCTCCAACCGCGTGGTGTTCATGCACCAGGGGCTGATCGAAGCCCAGGGCACGCCAGAGGAGATGTTCAAGGACCAGCGCTCGGAGCGTTTCAGCCGGTTCATCCTCAGCCAGGCCTGAGCCCCCCCGGTTACCCGACGTTTTTCGCCTGTCCCTGAACAGGACGGGCTTCCTGCGCCCTGAAAAAGGCCAATGAGTAGAGAGAGCAGAGCATCATGCGTATTCACCCGAAAGACATTGCCACCGTTACCCTGGACGACGCCAAGCCTTCCCTCGAGGAGTTCATCGCGGTCGCCCGTTACTCGGCGAAGGTGCGGTTTTCCGATGCCTATCGCGCCCGGGTCGACCGCTCGCGCGGCCTGGTCGAGCGTTTTCTGGCGGAAAACCGCCTGGTCTATGGCGTGACCACCGGTTTTGGCGACAACGTCCGCCATGTCATTTCGCCGGAAGATGCCCAGACCCTGCAGGTGAACATCGTGCGCTCCCATGCGGTGTCGGTGGGCGAGCCGCTCAATCGCGAGCAGGTGCGGGCGATCCAGTTGATGATCCTGGTCAGCCTGGGCAAGGGGTTCTCCGGCGTGCGCATGGCCTTGCTCGAACAGATTGCCGGCCTGCTCAACCACGATGTCATGCCATTCGCGCCGGGCGAGGGCTCGGTGGGCTACCTGGGCCCTGAAGGCCATTTGGCCCTGGTGCTGATCGGCGAGGGCAAGGCCCGGGTCGCGGGGGGCGACTGGATCGATGGCGCGGCGGCGCTGCGCCAAGTGGGCCTGCAGCCGATCGAGCTGCAGTGCAAGGAAGGCCTGGCGATGCTCAACGGCACGACCTCGGTCACCGCCATCGCCACCCTGGCCCAGTACAACGCCAACCAGGCCGCCCAGGCGGCAGACGTGGCCGCGGCGATCTCGCTGCAGGTGCTCAAGGGGACCATCCGCGCCTTCGACCCCCGTTACCATTCGGTCAAGGCCTACGCCGAGCAGGCCCAGACCGCCAGCTACATCAAGCGCCTGCTGGGCGACAGTCGGTTGATCGAAGAACACATCGACTACCGTCTGCAGGACACCTACAGCCTGCGCGCCATCCCCCAGGTGCATGGCGCCTCCAAGCGCTTCATCGCCTATGCCCAGGCCTGCATCGACAACGAGATCGCCTCGTCCGGCGACAACCCAGTGATCTACCCGACCACCGAGGGCAATGGCATCGCCATCTCCGGGGCGAATTTCGACGGCTCCTTCGTGGGCATGGCTGCCGACACCCTGTGCAATGCGATGACCAACCTGGCGAAGATCTCCGAGCGGCGTACCGACCGCATGGTCAACTCGCACTTCAGCGAAATGCCGGCGTTCCTGGTGCGCAACCCGGGCCTGAACAACGGCTACATGATCATCCAATACACCGCGGCGGGGTTGCTGGGCGAGATGAAGGTGCTGTCGCACCCGGCGACGATCGACAGCGTTTCGACCTGTGGCAACCAGGAAGACCCGGTCAGCTTTGCCTTCAACGCGGCGATCAAGGCCTACCAGGTGTCGCGCAAGCTGGAGTCGGTGCTGGCGATCGAGCTGCTGGTCGGCTGCCAGGCCCTGGACTTCCACGACCCGGCCAAGGCCTCCAGCGCCACCCGCGCCTTGTATGAGCTGGTACGCAGCCGGGTGCCGGTGGCCGACGAAGACCGGGCGTTCTACCCGGACATCGTCGCGGTGACCGAGCAGTTGCGCGAGGGCGAGGTGTTGGCCGTGGTCGAGGGGGCTATCGGATAGCTGCAAGCCGCAGGGACTGAAAAACCGCAAGCAGCCTTCACACAGGCCTGCTTGCGGCTCGGAAAGCTTGCAGCTTAAAGCTCGCTGACGTAGGTGCCGGTGCCGTCGAGGATATTGCGCAGGGTCTGCTCTACCTCCATCAGGTCCGTCCCCGGCGATGTCAGGACGATTTCCAGCTGCGATGCGCCCTTGAGTGCATCGCGATCCCCCGCCGCCACCTCGATCAGCAGGCGTGTGGCGCTGAAGGTCACCTTCAGGCCATCGAGCGTCGACGGCTCGTCGTCCAGGGTCAGGTCCACCGTGTCCTCGTCCGGGTAGCGGGTGAGCAAGAACATCTGGCCCCTGTCGCTGTGGCAGCACAGGGTCGCCATGTTGTCTTCCTCCTCGTCGCAAGGGGTGGCGAAGAGCAGGGCGGTTTTCAGTTGCATGGGGTGGCTTCCGTTGCATGGAGCGGGGTCGGGGGACGAAAGGCCATTCTGACAGCCCCGCGAACATCCATAAACGGAAAGTTACCGCCCCTTGACCGAAATTGTCGCAGCGCTGCAAGCCGTGATGACCGCTCAGTCGTTAAGCTGCCCAGTCGATGGTCACCCGTAAAGCCACGGCCCGAGGCGGCAGTCGTCTTTGCAGGTGCCCATCCATGGAACGGATGGGCGTGCCGGTCACGTCCAAACGCCTGGTTTTCATCGTCCTGTCGCCACGGGTTGGCTATCGTTGATCCGTACACGGCGGACGCACGCGACGCTTCACACATAACAAAGCCCAAGCGGAGTACCACAGATGGCGTTCTTCACGGCAGCCAGCAAAGCCGACTTCCAGCATCAACTGCAAGCGGCCCTGGCGCAGCACATCAGCGAACAGGCACTGCCACAAGTGGCCCTGTTCGCCGAACAGTTCTTCGGCATCATCTCTCTGGACGAACTCACCCAACGCAGGCTGTCCGACCTGGCCGGCTGCACCCTCTCTGCCTGGCGCATCATCGAACGCTTCGACCCCGCGCAGCCACAGGTGCGGGTCTACAACCCCGACTACGAGCGCCACGGCTGGCAGTCGACCCACACCGTGGTCGAGGTGCTGCACCACGACCTGCCGTTCCTGGTCGATTCGGTGCGCACCGAACTCAACCGTCGCGGCTACAGCATCCACACCCTGCAGACCACGGTGCTGAGCGCTCGGCGCGGGGCCAAGGGCGAGCTGCTCGAGCTGCTGCCCAAGGGTACCCAGGGCGAGGGCATCAGCCACGAGTCGCTGATGTACCTGGAGATCGACCGCTGCGCCAACGCCGCCGAGCTCAACACCCTGACCCGCGAGCTGGACCAGGTGTTGGCCGAGGTGCGGGTGGCGGTGGACGACTTCGAGCCGATGAAGGCCAAGGTCCGCGACCTGCTGGCGCTGGTGGAGCAGACCGGGTTCGGCCCGGAGCAGCATGACAAGGCCGAGGTGCAGAGCTTCCTGTCGTGGCTGCTGGACAACCATTTCACCTTCCTCGGCTACGAGGAGTTCACCGTCGAGTCGGACGCCGATGGCGGCCACCTGGTCTACGACGAGGGCTCGTTCCTTGGCCTGACCCGCCTGCTGCGCGCCGGGCTCGGCATCGATGACCTGCGCATCGAGGACTACGCCGTCGCCTACCTGCGCGAGCCGCGCCTGCTGTCGTTCGCCAAGGCCTCGCAACCCAGCCGCGTGCATCGTCCGGCCTACCCCGACTACGTGTCGATCCGGCAGATCGACGACGATGGCAAGGTGGTCAAGGAGTGCCGTTTCATGGGCTTGTACACCTCCTCGGTGTACGGCGAGAGCGTGCGCACCATCCCCTACATCCGTGGCAAGGTGGCCGAGATCGAGCGCCGCTCGCACTTCGATCCCAAGGCCCACCTGGGCAAGGAGCTGGCCCAGGTGCTGGAGGTGCTGCCGCGCGACGACCTGTTCCAGACGCCGATCGACGAGTTGTTCAGCACCGTCATGGCCATCGTGCAGATCCAGGAACGCAACAAGATCCGCGTGTTCCTGCGCAAGGACCCGTACGGGCGCTTCTGCTATTGCCTGGCCTATGTACCGCGGGAGATCTACTCCACCGAGGTGCGGCAGAAGATCCAGCAGGTGCTGATGGAGCGCCTGAAGGCCAGCGACTGCGAGTTCTGGACGTTCTTCTCCGAGTCGGTGTTGGCGCGGGTGCAGTTGATCCTGCGGGTCGATCCGAAGAACCGCATCGACATCGACCCGCAGCAGCTGGAGAACGAGGTGATCCAGGCCTGCCGCTCGTGGCACGACGACTATTCGGCGCTGGTCATCGAGAACTTCGGCGAGGCCCAGGGCACCAACATCCTCGCCGACTTCCCCAAGGGCTTCCCGGCCGGCTACCGCGAGCGCTTCGCCGCCCATTCGGCGGTGGTCGACATGCAGCACGTGCTGGCATTGTCCGAGAGCAAGCCGCTGGCGATGAGCTTCTACCAACCGCTGACCCAGCTCAGCGAGCGCCAGTTGCACTGCAAACTGTACCACGCCGACACGCCATTGGCCCTGTCGGACGTGCTGCCGATCCTGGAGAACCTCGGCCTGCGCGTGCTCGGCGAGTTCCCCTATCGCCTGCGCCACGCCAGTGGCCGTGAGTTCTGGATCCACGACTTCGCCTTCACCTACAGCGAAGGCATGGAGCTGGACATCCAGCAACTCAACGACATCCTCCAGGACGCCTTCATCCACATCGTCAAGGGCGACGCCGAGAACGACGCCTTCAACCGCCTGGTGCTCACCGCCGGCCTGCCGTGGCGCGACGTGGCGTTGCTGCGCGCCTACGCCCGCTACCTCAAGCAGATCCGCCTGGGCTTCGACCTGGGCTACATCGCCGCGACCCTGAACAACCACACCGACATCGCCCGCGAGCTGACCCGGTTGTTCAAGACCCGCTTCTACCTGGCGCGCAAGCTCACCCAGGACGACCTGGACGACAAGCAGCAGCGCCTGGAGCAGGCCATCCTCAGCGCCCTGGACGAGGTCCAGGTGCTCAACGAGGACCGCATCCTGCGTCGCTACCTGGACCTGATCAAGGCCACCCTGCGCACCAACTTCTACCAGCCGGACGCCAATGGCCAGAACAAGCCGTACTTCAGCTTCAAGTTCAATCCGAAGTTGATCCCCGAGCTGCCCAAGCCGGTGCCGAAGTTCGAGATCTTCGTCTATTCGCCACGGGTCGAGGGCGTGCACCTGCGCTTTGGCAACGTTGCCCGTGGTGGGTTGCGTTGGTCGGACCGCGAGGAAGACTTCCGCACCGAGGTGCTCGGCCTGGTCAAGGCCCAGCAGGTGAAGAACTCGGTGATCGTCCCGGTCGGTGCCAAGGGCGGCTTCCTGCCGCGCCGTCTGCCGCTGGGCGGCAGCCGTGACGACATCCAGGCCGAAGGCATCGCCTGCTACCGGATCTTCATCTCGGGCCTGCTGGACATCACCGACAACCTCAAGGACGGCGGCGTGGTGCCGCCGGCCAACGTGGTCCGCCACGATGACGACGACCCCTACCTGGTGGTGGCGGCGGACAAGGGCACCGCGACCTTCTCCGACATCGCCAACGGTATCGCCATCGACTACGGCTTCTGGCTGGGCGACGCCTTCGCTTCGGGCGGCTCGGCCGGTTACGACCACAAGAAGATGGGCATCACCGCCCGTGGCGCCTGGGTCGGCGTGCAGCGCCACTTCCGCGAGCGCGGCATCAACGTGCAGGAAGACCCGATCACCGTGATCGGTATCGGCGACATGGCCGGCGACGTGTTCGGCAACGGCCTGCTGATGTCCGACAAGCTCAAGCTGGTCGCGGCGTTCAACCATCTGCACATCTTCATCGACCCGAACCCGGACCCGGCCACCAGCTTCCTCGAGCGCAAGCGCCTGTTCGAGTTGCCGCGCTCGGCCTGGAGCGACTACGACACCAGCATCATGTCCGAAGGCGGCGGGATTTTCCCGCGCAGTGCCAAGAGCATCGCCATCAGCCCGCAGATGAAGGAACGTTTCGCCATCGAGGCTGACCGCCTGACCCCGACCGAACTGCTGCACGCACTGCTCAAGGCCCCGGTCGACCTGCTGTGGAACGGCGGCATCGGCACCTACGTCAAGGCCAGCAGCGAGAGCCACGCCGATGTCGGCGACAAGGCCAACGATGCCCTGCGGGTCAATGGCGACGAGCTGCGCTGCAAGGTGGTGGGCGAGGGCGGCAACCTGGGCATGACCCAGCTTGGCCGGGTCGAGTTCGGCCTCAACGGCGGCGCCACCAACACCGACTTCATCGACAACGCCGGCGGGGTGGACTGCTCCGACCACGAGGTCAACATCAAGATCCTGCTCAACGAAGTGGTGCAGGGTGGCGACATGACCGAGAAGCAGCGCAACCAACTGCTGGGCAGCATGACCGATGAAGTCGCCGGCCTGGTGCTGGGCAACAACTACAAGCAGACCCAGGCCCTGTCGCTGGCGGCCCGTCGCGCCCGCGAGCGGATCGCCGAGTACAAGCGCCTGATGGCCGACCTGGAGGGGCGTGGCAAGCTCGACCGGGCCATCGAGTTCCTGCCGTCGGAGGAGCTGCTGGCCGAGCGCCTGGCCGTGGGCCAGAGCCTGACCCGCGCTGAGCTGTCGGTGCTGATCTCCTACAGCAAGATCGACCTCAAGGAGCAGTTGCTCAAGTCGCTGGTACCGGACGACGACTACCTGACCCGCGACATGGAGACCGCCTTCCCGCCGTCGCTGGTCAGCAAGTTCGCCGAGGCCATGCGCCGCCACCGCCTCAAGCGCGAGATCGTCAGCAACCAGATCGCCAACGACCTGGTCAACAACATGGGCATCACCTTCGTCCAGCGCCTGAAGGAGTCCACCGGCATGAGCCCGGCCAACGTCGCCGGGGCTTATGTGATCGTGCGCGACATCTTCCACCTGCCGCACTGGTTCCGCCAGATCGAGGCCCTGGACTACCAGGTACCGGCCGAGATCCAGCTGACCCTGATGGACGAGCTGATGCGCCTGGGCCGCCGCGCCACCCGCTGGTTCCTGCGCAGCCGTCGCAACGAGCAGGATGCCGGTCGCGACGTGGCCCATTTCGGGCCGAAGATCGCCCAACTGGGGCTCAAGCTCGACGAACTGCTGGAGGGCCCGACCCGCGAACGCTGGCAGCAGCGCTACCAGGGCTTCGTCGAGGCCGGGGTGCCGGAGCTGCTGGCGCGCATGGTCGCCGGCACCACCCACCTGTACACCCTGCTGCCGATCATCGAGGCTTCGGACGTCACCGGCCGCGACCCGGCCCTGGTGGCCAAGGCGTTCTTCGCCGTGGGCAGTGCCCTGGACCTGACCTGGTACCTGCAGGAGATCAGCAACCTGTCGGTGGAGAACAACTGGCAGGCCCTGGCCCGCGAGGCGTACCGCGACGATATCGACCTGCAGCAGCGCGCCATCACCATTTCCGTGCTGCAGATGGCCGATGCGCCGGAGGACATGGACGCCCGCGTGGCCCTGTGGATCGAGCAGCACCGGGTGATGGTGGAGCGCTGGCGTGCCATGCTCGAGGACCTGCGCAACGCCACCGGCACCGACTACGCCATGTATGCGGTGGCCAACCGTGAGCTGGTGGACCTGGCCATGAGCGGGCAGGCGGCGGTTCTGCCGGTCAACTGAAGCGACAAGCTGCAAGCAGACCGCGTTGGTCTTGCTTGCAGCTTTCTGGCTTGAGACGGTGCGGGCCCCGGCACCGCTGCTTTTTCTTGCCGCTTACTTGAACCGCCGCTCCACGCCTTTCTCTACCAGGATCTTCGCCGCGATCTCTTCGACCGAGAAGTGCGTGGAGTTGATGTTGGGGATGTTCTCCCGGCGGAACAGGTTTTCCACCTCGCGTACCTCGAACTCGCACTGGGCGAAGCTGGAGTAGCGGCTGTTGGGCTTGCGCTCGTGGCGGATGGCGGTGAGGCGGTCGGGGTCGATGGTCAGGCCGAACAGCTTGTCCTGGTACTTCTTCAGCACCGTCGGCAACTGCAGGCGCTCCATGTCGTCCTCGGTCAGCGGGTAGTTGGCGGCGCGGATGCCGAACTGCATGGCCATGTATAGACAGGTGGGGGTCTTGCCGCAACGCGACACGCCCACCAGGATCAGGTCGGCCTTGTCGTAGTAGCGGGTACGCGCGCCGTCGTCGTTGTCCAGGGCGAAGTTGACCGCCTCGATACGCTCCATGTAGTTGGAATTGCCGCCGATCGAGTGGGACTTGCCCACGCTATACGACGAATGGGCGGTCAATTCCTGCTCCAGCGGGGACAAAAACGTCGAAAAGATGTCGATCATGAAGCCGTTGGAGGTGGCCAGGATCTCACGGATGTCCTGGTTGACGATGGTGTCGAAGATGATCGGCCGCATCCCGTCGCGCTCGGCCGCGGCATTGATCTGCTCGACCATGGCCCGTGCCTTGTCCGGGGTGTCGATGTACGGGCGGGTGAATTTATTGAAAGGAATGCTATCGAATTGTGCGAGCAGGCTTTGCCCCAGCGTTTCTGCAGTGATGCCGGTACCGTCGGAGATGAAGAACGCGGATCGTTTCATTTGCACCCTGGGCCTTAAGCTGCCGAAGTTTTCTGGAGTATGATACGTTCGGTTTGCCGAACACGGTTGTTCGGCATTCTCACTTATTTTCCAGGTCCAGGCCACAAGCGTCCGGCCAAGTCTGAGCAGGCAGGCGGGCGCCCTTGAGCTTTTCCAATACAGTTAGTGGAGAGATCACCTTGGTAGAGTACGTAGTTTCCCTCGATAAGCTCGGCGTCCATGATGTAGAGCATGTGGGGGGCAAGAACGCATCCCTGGGCGAGATGATCAGTAACCTCGCAGGTGCCGGCGTATCGGTGCCGGGCGGCTTTGCCACTACGGCTCAGGCGTACCGCGATTTTCTCGAACAGAGCGGCCTGAACGACCGCATCCACGCCGCGCTCGATGCGCTGGACGTCGACGACGTCAACGCCCTGGCCAAGACTGGCGCGCAGATCCGCCAGTGGGTCATGGACGCCGAATTCCCCCCGCGCCTGGACGCCGAGATCCGCAGCGCCTTCGCCGAGTTGAGCAAGGGCAACCCCAATCTCGCCGTCGCCGTGCGCTCCTCGGCCACCGCCGAGGACCTGCCGGACGCGTCCTTCGCCGGCCAGCAGGAAACCTTCCTGAACATCCGTGGCGTCGACAATGTCATCCGCGCCGCCAAGGAAGTCTTCGCCTCCCTGTTCAACGACCGCGCCATCGCCTACCGCGTGCACCAGGGCTTCGACCATAAGCTGGTCGCCCTGTCCGCCGGCGTGCAGCGCATGGTCCGTTCGGAAACCGGTACCGCCGGCGTGATGTTCACCCTCGACACCGAGTCGGGCTTCCGTGACGTGGTGTTCATCACCGGCGCCTACGGCCTGGGCGAGACCGTGGTGCAAGGCGCGGTCAACCCCGACGAATTCTACGTGCACAAGAGCACCCTGCAGGCCGGCCGTCCGGCCATCCTGCGCCGTAACCTGGGCAGCAAGGCCATCAAGATGGTCTATGGCGACGAAGCCAAGGCCGGCCGTTCGGTCAAGACCGTCGAGGTCGACCGTGCCGACCGCGCGCGCTTCTGCCTGAGCGATGCCGAAGTCAGCGAACTGGCCAAGCAGGCGATGATCATCGAGCAGCACTACCAGCGCCCGATGGACATCGAGTGGGCCAAGGACGGTGACGACGGCAAGCTGTACATCGTCCAGGCGCGCCCGGAGACCGTGAAGAGCCGCGCCAGCGCCAATGTCATGGAGCGCTACCTGCTCAAGGAAAAGGGCACCGTCCTGGTCGAGGGCCGTGCCATCGGCCAGCGCATCGGTGCCGGCAAGGTCCGCGTGATCAACGACGTGTCCGAGATGGACAAGGTGCAACCGGGCGACGTGCTGGTCTCCGACATGACCGACCCGGACTGGGAACCGGTCATGAAGCGCGCCAGCGCCATCGTCACCAACCGTGGCGGGCGTACCTGCCACGCGGCGATCATCGCCCGTGAACTGGGTATCCCGGCCGTGGTCGGTTGCGGCAACGCCACCCAGGTGCTCAAGGACGGCCAGGGCGTGACCGTGTCCTGCGCCGAAGGCGACACCGGCTTCATCTTCGAAGGCGAGCTGGGCTTCGACGTCAAGCAGAACTCGGTCGATGCCATGCCGGAACTGCCGTTCAAGATCATGATGAACGTCGGCAACCCGGACCGTGCCTTCGACTTCGCCCAACTGCCCAACGCCGGTGTCGGCCTGGCGCGCCTGGAGTTCATCATCAACCGCATGATCGGCGTGCACCCCAAGGCACTGCTGAACTATGCCGGCCTGCCGGCGGACCTGAAAGAAAGCGTCGACAAGCGCATCGCCGGCTACAACGACCCGGTCGGTTTCTACGTCGAGAAGCTGGTCGAGGGCATCAGCACCCTGGCGGCGGCCTTCTACCCGAAAAAGGTCATCGTGCGCCTGTCGGACTTCAAGTCCAACGAATACGCCAACCTGATCGGCGGCAAGCTGTACGAGCCGGAAGAAGAGAACCCGATGCTGGGCTTCCGTGGCGCCTCGCGCTACATCAGCGAGTCGTTCCGTGACTGCTTCGAGCTCGAGTGCCGCGCCCTCAAGCGCGTGCGCGACGAGATGGGCCTGACCAACGTCGAGATCATGGTGCCGTTCGTGCGCACCCTGGGCGAGGCCAGCCAGGTGGTCGACCTGCTCGCCGAGAACGGCCTGGGCCGTGGCGTCAACGGCCTGCGCGTGATCATGATGTGCGAGCTGCCGTCCAACGCGCTGCTGGCCGACGAGTTCCTCGAATACTTCGACGGCTTCTCCATCGGCTCCAACGACCTGACCCAGCTGACCCTGGGCCTGGATCGCGACTCGGGGATCATCGCCCACCTGTTCGACGAGCGTAACCCGGCCGTGAAGAAGCTGCTGGCCAACGCCATCCAGGCGTGCAACAAGGCCGGCAAGTACATCGGCATCTGCGGCCAGGGCCCGTCGGACCACCCGGATCTTGCCAAGTGGCTGATGGAGCAGGGTATCGAGAGCGTGTCGCTGAACCCGGACTCGGTGCTCGAGACCTGGTTCTTCCTGGCCGAGGACCAGGGCGCGGCATGAGGCAGTGAACGCGGGAGCGCCCCATGGCGCTCCCGCCTGGTTTCATCCAGGGCGAGTTCCAGCAATGGATCCCGCCCTTTTTTGTGCAATCGACCTATGCAAAGCAGCAGTACCTTGTTCCCCGTGGCCCTGCTCAGTGCCGAGCGCCGTGGCGACCTCAGCGAAGACGTGTACCGGATCAAGGCCGGCAACAGCCCCGACCCCAGCGTCGAGCTGGCCATGACCCGCCTGGGCCTGGCCGACCAGCCCCGCGCCCAGGGCGTGCCGGTGATCCTCCTGCATGGCAGTTTTTCCAACCGGCGGTTCTGGTACTCGCCCAAGGGGATTGGCCTGGGGGCCTACCTGGCACGCGCCGGCTTCGATGTGTGGATCCCGGAGATGCGGGGGCACGGCCTGTCGCCGCGCAACCGCGCCTGGCGCTACAACCGGGTCGCCGACTACGCCCGCTTCGACCTGCCGGTGATCGCCGCGTTCGTCCAGGAGCAGAGCGGGCAGGTCGCGCACTGGATTGGTCACTCCCTTGGCGGCACCATCCTGGCCGCCGCGCTCGGCGGGGGTTACCTGCAGGCCGGCAGCGTGGCCAGCGCGGCGTTCTTCGGCACCCAGGTCAGTCGGGTCTACTGGCCGTTGAAAGTACCGCCGGTGGCCTGGAGCGCTCGCCTGCTGCTCAAGCGCTTCGGCCAGTTGTCCGGCTCACGGCTCAAGCGTGGCCCAGAGGACGAACCGATAGGCTTGGCCCTGGAGAGCCTGCGCTGGCATGGCCTGTTCGGGCGTTTCGGCGACAAGCAGGACGACTGGTGGGCAGGGCTGGCGCAGGTCGAGGTGCCGGTGCTGGCCGTGGCGGGGGCGGCGGATTACCAGGATCCGGTGTGGGCCTGTCGCAAGCTGTTCGAGCAACTGGGCGGTGGGCACAAGCAGTTCCTGCGTCTGGGGCGCGAGGAGGGCTTCGATGCCTTCGGGCATGTCGACATGCTGGTCAGCAAGGCGGCCCAGGCGCAGGTGTGGCCGTTGGTGGAGCGCTGGCTGCGTGACCCGCTGGCGCCGTTGCACGGGGCGGTGGGGGTGACGGAGGCTGTGCCTGCCAGTTGAGTTTTATGCGCCTGTACTGGCCCATTCGCGGGCAAGCCCGCTCCCACAGGGACCGCTGCTGAACTTCCGGATTGCGCTGTCCCTGTGAGAGATCACCCAGCGCTGTCGCGCAGAGAACAGAGAGCGGAAGGGCAACGAGAACCCTGTGGGAGCGGGCTTGCCCGCGAATGGGCCAGTACAGGCGCCGCAAACATGACTGCTCGGTCCTGGGTGACTGCGACACCACCCAAGGTGTAGCCTTGGCAGCAACCCGCAAGATCCGCCCTTTCGTTGTGACTGACAGGAGTTTCCCATGCAGCATTACGTAACGCCCGACCTGTGCGACGCCTACCCCGACCTGGTCCAGGTGCTGGAGCCGATGTTCAGCAACTTCGGCGGTCGCGATTCCTTCGGTGGCCAGATCGTCACCATCAAGTGCTTCGAGGACAACTCGCTGGTCAAGGAGCAGGTCGAGCTCGATGGCAAGGGCAAGGTCCTGGTGGTCGACGGCGGTGGCTCGCTGCGCCGGGCGCTGCTGGGCGACATGCTCGCCGAGAAGGCGGCGAAGAACGGCTGGGAAGGGCTGGTGATCTATGGCTGCGTGCGTGACGTGGACGTGCTGGTGCAGACCGACGTCGGCGTCCAGGCCCTGGCCAGCCACCCGATGAAGACCGACAAGCGCGGTATCGGCGACCTCAACGTGCCGGTGACCTTCGCCGGGGTGACCTTCCGCCCGGGGGAATACGTGTATGCCGACAACAACGGTGTGATCGTCTCACCAAGCCCGCTGCAGATGCCGGAGTGACGCGCCGCGGGCGCTGATGGAGCTTGAATGTTCGAGGAAGACAACGCGCAGTGGGGGCTGGTGCATGCCCTGGTGCTCGATGGTAAAGGCGGCGCACGCACGATTGCCCGGACCGAACTGGACGCTCTTGACCTGCAGCCGCAGGAAAGCCTTTGGCTGCACTGGGACCGCAGCCATCCGCAGACCCGCAGCTGGCTGCTGCGCGACAGCGGCCTGAGTGAGTTCGCCTGCGACCTGTTGCTGGAGGAAAACACCCGGCCGCGCCTGCTGGCGCTGGCTGGCGAGCAGATGCTGCTGTTCCTGCGCGGGGTCAACCTCAACCCGGGGGCCGAGCCCGAGGACATGGTCTCGGTGCGTATCTTCGCCCAGGCGCAGCGGGTCGTGTCCCTGCGCCTGCGGCCGCTGCGCGCCAGCGACGAGATCCTCCAGCAGTTGGAGGAAGGTCGGGGGCCCAAGTCGGCCTCCGAGCTGTTGCTGCTGATGGGCGAGCTGCTCACCGAAAAGGTCCAGGCCCTGGTCAGCGACCTGTCGGAGGTGGTCGATCTTGAGGAAGAGAAGGTGGAATCCGACGAACGGTATAGCCCTGCCCAGGGCAGCCTGCAACAGATCCGCCGTCGGGCCGCCGGCCTGCGCCGTTTCCTCGCCCCGCAGCGCGACATCTATGCCCAGTTGGCGCGCAACAAGTGGAGCTGGTTCGCCGATGCCGACGCCGATTACTGGAACGAGCTCAACAACAGCCTGATCCGCTACCTGGAGGAGCTGGAACTGACCCGCGAGAGGGCTGCCCTGGTGCTGGAGACCGAGGACCGGCGGCGTAGCGAACGGATGAACCGGACCATGTACCGCTTCGGCATCATCACCTGCATCTTCCTGCCCATGAGCTTCGTCACCGGGCTGCTGGGCATCAATGTCGGCGGTATTCCGGGGGCGGACAGCCCCTTTGGCTTCCTCTTCGCCTGCCTGGTGGTGCTGGGGCTGGCGGCGGGGCAGTGGTGGCTGTTCCGACGCTTGCGGTGGGTATAGATGAAGAGTGTGCTGGGGCGGTCTTTTCGCGGGCAAGCCCGTTCCCACAGCCACCGCGCCGCTCTCAAGGGCTTGCCCGCGAAAAGGTCGTCCTGCGCTGGTCTTGAAACATGCGTCCCACATCCCAGTGTGACCCATTGCCCGGCGCCCTCGTCTCTGACAGATACTGCGCGAGGTGCCCATGCACGATCCGTTTGAAGAATCCCTGCGTGACCTGCTCAAGGCATCGCCGTCCGGCCATGACCGCGACGACGCCGCCTGCCTGGGTCGCGTCCTGAAAACCGCCAACCGCCAGGTCGGCGCGGGCGATCTGTTCAGTCTGCTGGGCCGCTGGAGCCAGGCGCTGCTGATCGCCGTGAACAATGGCTCGGCGCATGTCGCGCCGGTGCGCCGCAACCCTGCCGCTGGCAGAAAAGCTGATAAGGCCGATTGAATATGGAACTCGATCTCTGGACCCAGAGCCTGGTCACCGCCATGACCGCCCTTTGGACCAAGGTGGCGAACTTCATCCCCAACCTGTTCGGTGCCCTGGTCGTGGTGCTGCTCGGCTTCGTGGTGGCCAAGCTGCTCGATACGCTGTTGTCCAAGCTGCTGGCCAAGTTCGGCCTGGATCGCCTGATGAGCGGTACCGGGCTGACCAAGATGCTTGGCCGGGTCGGCATCCAGGTGCCGATCTCGACCCTGATCGGCAAGATCGTCTACTGGTTCGTGCTGCTGATCTTCCTGGTGTCCGCCGCCGAATCCCTGGGGCTGGAGCGGGTCTCGGCGACCCTCGACATGCTCGCCCTGTACCTGCCCAAGGTGTTCGGCGCGGCCCTGGTGCTGCTCGCCGGCGTACTCCTGGCACAGGTGGTCAACGGGTTGGTGCGTGGCGCCGCCGAGGGCATCGGCCTGGAATATGCCGCGGGCGTCGGGCGTATTGTCCAGGGGCTGGTGATCATCATCAGCATCTCGGTGGCCATCAGCCAGCTGGAGGTCAAGACCGACCTGCTCAACCACGTGATCGTCATCGGCCTGATTACCGTTGGTCTGGCCGTTGCTCTGGCGATGGGCCTGGGCAGCCGGGAAATCGCCGGGCAGATCCTGGCCGGCATCTACGTTCGCGAACTCTACCAAGTGGGCCAACAGGTGCAGATTGGCGAGGTCGAAGGGCAGATCGAGGAGATCGGTACGGTCAAGACGACACTGTTGACCGATGATGGCGAATTGGTGTCGCTGTCCAATCGAGCATTGCTCGAACAACGAGTCAATAGCCGCTAACCGCACAAAAGCTGTTAATGTATGCCGCCGCGAAAAACGGCCCAAGGGGGCCGAGCGGCGACATTGACCTGACTGTCGGCCAGATCCGTTTTGAATAAAGTTCACTCGCTGCCCATGCGCTATGACCCCCGCGAGCTCACCGACGAGGAGTTGGTGGCGCGTTCGCATGAGGAGCTGTATCACGTTACCCGCGCCTATGAGGAACTCATGCGGCGCTACCAGCGGACCCTGTTCAACGTCTGTGCGCGTTACCTGGGGAACGACCGGGATGCGGACGATGTCTGTCAGGAAGTGATGCTGAAGGTGCTGTACGGTCTGAAGAACTTCGAGGGCAAGTCCAAGTTCAAGACCTGGCTCTACAGCATTACCTACAACGAATGCATTACCCAGTACCGCAAGGAGCGTCGCAAGCGACGGCTGATGGATGCCCTGAGTCTGGACCCTGTCGAAGAGGCGTCCGAAGAGAAGGCTCCGAAGGCCGAAGAGAAAGGCGGGCTGGATAAATGGCTGGTCCATGTCAACCCGATCGACCGCGAAATCCTGGTGCTACGATTTGTCGCAGAGCTGGAGTTCCAGGAGATCGCTGACATCATGCACATGGGCCTGAGCGCCACGAAAATGCGCTACAAACGGGCGCTCGACAAGCTTAGAGAGAAATTTGCCGGGTTGACTGAAACTTAGTGGCTGGTAAATACCTCTAACCAACCGGCGAGTTCTGCTAGACTTGCCGACGAGTTGTCCCCCGGAGTTTGTCGGGACTGCTTAACTATCACCAGATGGGGATTTAACGGATGAAATTGAAAAACACCTTGGGCTTGGCCATTGGTTCGCTTGTAGCCGCCACTTCAATTGGCGCTCTGGCACAAGGTCAAGGCGCCGTCGAAACCGAGATCTTCTACAAGAAGGAATTCTTCGACAGCCAGCGCAACTTCAAGAACGACGGTAACCTGTTCGGTGGTTCGATCGGTTACTTCCTGACCGACGACGTCGAACTGCGCCTGGGCTACGACGAAGTTCACAACGCGCGTGGCGACGACGGCAAGAACATCCTGGGCTCCAACACCGCCCTGGACGCCGTTTACCACTTCAACAACCCGTACGACGCCATCCGTCCGTACGTTTCGGCTGGTTTCTCGCACCAGAGCATCCGCCAGACCGGTCGCAGCGGTCGTGACCACTCCACCTTCGCCAACGTCGGCGCCGGTGCCAAGTGGTACATCACCGACATGTTCTACGCCCGTGCTGGCGTAGAAGCCCAGTACAACATCGACCAGGGTGACACCGAGTGGGCACCGAGCGTCGGTATCGGCCTGAACTTCGGCGGTAGCCCGAAGCAAGCTGAAGTCGCGCCTGCTCCGGTTGCCGAAGTCTGCGCCGACAGCGACAACGACGGCGTCTGCGACAACGTCGACAAGTGCCCTGACACTCCGGCCAACGTCACCGTTGACGCCGACGGCTGCCCGGCAGTCGCCGAAGTCGTACGTGTCGAGCTGGACGTCAAGTTCGACTTCGACAAGTCGGTGGTCAAGCCGAACAGCTACGGTGACATCCAGAACCTGGCTGACTTCATGAAGCAGTACCCGCAGACCACCACCACTGTTGAAGGTCACACCGACTCCGTTGGTCCTGACGCTTACAACCAGAAACTGTCCGAGCGTCGTGCCGATGCGGTCAAGCAGGTCCTGACCGAGCAGTACGGCATCGAGTCCTCCCGTGTTGATTCGGTTGGCTACGGTGAGACCCGTCCGGTCGCCGACAACGCTACCTCGGAAGGCCGTGCCATCAACCGTCGCGTTGAAGCTCAGGTCGAAGCTCAGGCCAAGTAATTGGTTTGATGCTTCACGGAAAAACCCGGCTTCGGCCGGGTTTTTCTTTGGTGGGTGTTTTATTGGGGCCGCGAAGCAGCCCCAATGCCACTGGTTAACCCACCAATGCCTGTAACTCGCCCGCCAGCGCTGCCGATTCGCCCACGACCTCGCCAATGACCAGGATCGCCGGGCTGCGCAGGCCGAACGCCTGGGCGTCGTCCATCATCCCACCCAACCGGCTGCGGCACGCCCGCTGCTGGGGCAACGAGGCGTTCTCGATCATCGCCACCGGTGTGTGCGCCGCCATACCACCTTCCAGCAGGCCGCGACGGATATGCTCCAGCCGCGCCACCCCCATGTACACCACCAGCGTCGTGCCGCCCTCGGCCAGGGCCTGCCAGTTCACTTCGCTGTCATCCTGGGTATGCGCTGTCACCAGCGTCACGCCCCGGCTGACGCCGCGCAGGGTCAGGGGGATCCCGCACTGCGTCGCGCCGGCCAGCCCTGCGGTGATGCCGTTCACCACCTCCACCTCGATGCCCCGCGCCTGCAGCCACAGCGCTTCTTCGCCGCCGCGGCCGAAGATGCACGGGTCGCCGCCCTTGAGTCGAACCACGCAGCGGCCCTGGCGGGCGTGGCGCAGCATCAGGCGCTGGATGAACGCCTGGGGCGTGGAGCGGCAGCCGCCGCGCTTGCCCACGGCAATGACCCGGGCGCCTGGGCAGTGCTCCAGCATGGCGGGATTGACCAAGTCATCGACCAGCACCACCTGCGCCTGTCGCAGCGCACGCACGGCCTTGAGGGTCAGCAGCTCGGGGTCTCCAGGGCCGGCACCGACCAGCCAGACTTTCGCATTCATTCGTATTCTCCTCATGGGCAGGCACCGTTCAGCCCTTGAACAGGGCGAACAGCACGATCAGGTTCAGCAGCAGGGAAAGCAGCGCCAGGGTTCTCCAGGTCTTCAGTGGTTCGCGTTCCAGCAGGGGGCGAGGGCGCCCGGGCAAGTCTTGGCGGTCGCCGCGCTCGAGCAGCAACAGCCATTGTTCGGCGGTTTCGAAGCGTTGGCCGGGGTCTGCGGCCACCGCCTGCTGCAGGTTGTGCTGCAGCCACTCCGGCACATCGGGGCGATAGCGCGCTGGGTTCACCGGGTGGCTGAAGCGCGGGCGCTGGAAGGCTTCGATCTCGCCATAGGGGTAGTGGCCGGTCAGCAGGTGGTACAGGGTCACGCCGGCTGCGTAGAGGTCCTGGCGCGGGCTGGGAGGCTGGCCTTCGAAGGCTTCCGGGGCGATGAACGACGGCGTGCCGGGCAATAGGTGCGGCGTATCCTCGGACAGGCCCGGGCAGTAGGCCAGGCCGAAGTCCAGCAGGCGCAACTGGCCGTCGTCGCCAAGGTGCAGGTTGTCTGGCTTGATGTCCCGGTGCAGCAGGTTGCGCCGGTGCAGGATGCCCACGGCCTGCAGCAACTGGCGCGCCACTTCGAGCCAGCGCGCCAACGACAGCGGCCCGTGCTCGGCCAGCAGGGCGGCCAGCGTCTGGCCGGGATACTCGCGCATCAGGTAGTACAGGTGCTGGCGCTGGCTGGCGGCATGCACCTCGGGGAAGTGTCGGCCGCTGACCCGGCGCAGGAACCACTCTTCCAGCAGCAGGCGCTGGGCGGCACCTTCCTGGTGGGCGGGCAGGGTCTTGAGCAGCCAGGCTTGCCCCTGCCTGTCACGGGCGCGGTAGAGCACCGATTGCTGGCTGCGCGACAGCAAGGCCTCGATGTGCCAGCCATCGAGCGACTGACCTGGGCGCAGCGCGGCCGGGATCGGCCATTGCTGCAACTGCGCCAGGGTGTCGCCGAGGTTCGTCGGGCCGAGCTGTTCGACCCGCACCAGCAGGGCGCTGGCGTTGTCCTGGCTGCCACAGCGGTGGGCCGTGGCGACCAGGGTGTCGGCGGCCTCCTGCAGGTCGCTCTGCTCGCGCAGCAGCGAACGGATGCGCTGGTCCCCCAGGCTTGCCCACACCCCATCGCTCAGCAGCAGGAAACATTCGCCGTGGCGCAGCTCGCCCTCCAGGTAATCGACCAGCAGGTGCTGGTCCAGGCCCAGTGCACGCTTGAGCACATGCTGCATGCCGGGCTGGTCCCAGACATGGTCTTCGCTCAGGCATTGCAACTGGTCGTCGTGCCAGCGGTAGGCGCGGCAATCGCCGACGTGCGCCAGGGTGAAGCGGCGCCCGCGCAACACCAGGGCGGTGAGGGTGGTCAGCAGGGGCTGGCCGTTGCCCTGGGCGCGCAGCCAGCGATTCTGTGCCAGCAGCAGGCGATCGAGGGCCTGGGCCACGCTCCAGGTCGCCGGGGTGGCGTAGTAGTCCAGGGCCAGCGCCTGCAAGCTGGCCCGTGCCGCCAGGCCGCCGTCGGCGCACTGGCTGACGCCGTCGGCGAGGGCGAAGAGGTAGCCCTTGCTGGCGGCCAGCTCCGCTGCCGGCGTGACCAGGCGCAGGGCGTCCTGGTTTTCCACGCGCGGCCCGGTGGCGCTGGCCTGGGCGAAGTTCAGTCGCAAGTCCATGGGCGGCGTTCAGATGCGGGCCGTGGTGACGGCCGCCGAGCCCCAGGTGGTGCGCCAGCGCTGCTTGACACCGTACAGGCCGAACCAGGCCAGCAGGCCCAGGCTGGCGAACAACCACAAGCCCAGCTGGTAGTCACCGGTATGCTGCTTGATGGCGCCGAGGCCGGCGGCCAGGAGGAAGCCGCCGATACCGCCGGCCATGCCGATCAGTCCGGTCATCACCCCGATCTCTTGGCGAAAGCGCTGCGGCACCAGCTGGAAGACTGCGCCGTTACCGGCGCCCAGACCGAGCATGGCGCTGACGAATAGGGTCAGGGCGGCAGTGGCACTGGGCAGGTTGAAACCCACCGCTGCGATGCACACTGCAGCCACGCTGTACATGGCCAGCAGGGTGCGGATACCGCCGAAGCGATCGGCCAGGGCGCCGCCCAGCGGGCGCATCAGGCTGCCGGCGAACACGCAGGCGGCGGTGTAGTAGCCGGCGGTGACCGGGCTCAGGCCGTACTGGTCGCTGAAGTAGCCGGGCAGGGCGCTGGCCAGGCCGATGAAGCCGCCGAAGGTGACGCTGTAGAAGAACATGAACCACCAGCTGTCGCGATCGCCGAGGGCCTTGAGGTAGTCGGCCATGGCCTTGGGCTTGGGGCGCTGTGGCGCGTTGCGGGCGAGCAGGGCGAACAGCGCCAGGGTCAGCAGCAACGGCACGAGGGCGAAGCCGAACACATTGTTCCAGCCAAAGCCTGCGGCCAGGGCGGGCGCCAGCAGGGCGGCGAACACCGTGCCGGAGTTGCCGGCCCCGGCGATGCCCATGGCCTTGCCCTGGTGCTGCGGTGGATACCACTGGGAGGCCAAGGGCAGCGACACGGCGAACGAGGCACCGGCGAAACCGAGGAACACGCCCAGCAGCAGGGCCTGTTCATAGGTGTTCACGCCCAGTTGCCAGGCACAGGCCAGGGCGACGATGACCACCACCTGGCCGATCAGGCCGGCGGTCTTCGGCGACAGGCGATCGACCAGCAGGCCCATGGCGAAACGCAGTATCGCGCCCGCGAGGATCGGTGTGGCGACCATCAGGCCCCGTTGCTGGGCGCTCAGTTGCAGGTCGGCGGCGATCTGCACCGCCAGAGGGCCGAGCAGGTACCAGACCATGAAGCTCAGGTCGAAGTACAGGAACGCGGCAAACAGGGTGGGCACATGCCCGGATTTCCAGAAGCTCGTACTCATCGAACACCTCGCGCGGTTGCAGCGGTAGTCATGCCCTGCCTGCGCAGGGCGGAACGAAAAAGACGCCGCTTCCCTGTCCACCGAGGTGGAGGGGGAGCGACGTCTTTGTCGGGAGTGGGGGCAACCGCCGTTGGCTACCTGTGGGTATCGTTCAGCAAGAGCCGGGCCAACTTGTGCTCAGTTGAGGGCGAGTCTGTGAATGCTGGCAACGGGTGGTCCTAGGGCCGCTTCGCGCCCCAGGGATCTCGAGGCTGGGCTCACATCCTCGAGGCCCTGGCTTCAGCCGAGCATTTCATGCATGGCGATGATCTGCTCGGCCACCTGGATCAGCTTCTGCTGGCGGCTCATGGCCTGGCGCCGCATCAAGGTGTAGGCCTGTTCCTCGTTGCAGTCCTTCATCTTCATCAACAACCCCTTGGCCTGCTCGATGCGCTTGCGCTCCGCCAGTTGCTGGTCGCGGGCCAGCAGTTGGGCCTTGAGCGCCTGGTCGCTCTCGAAGCGGGCCATGGCCACGTCGAGGATCGGCTGCAGGCGCACCGCCTGGATGCCTTCGACGATGTAGGCACTGACGCCGGCCTGGATGGCCTGGCGCATCACCCCTGGGTCATGTTCGTCGGTAAAGAGCACGATGGGCCGGGGGCGGTCGCGGCTGACCAGCACCACCTGTTCCATCACGTCCCGGCCCGGTGACTCGGTATCGATCAACACCACGTCCGGATGCACCGTTTCGACGCAGGTGGGCAGGTCGATGGTCAGGCCCGTGGCTTCGATCACCTCGAAGCCGGCTTCGATCAGCGCGGCCTTGAGGCGGCCGACTTTCTTTTCCGTGTCGTCGATCAGCAGGATGCGCAGCATGTTCGTCCCCCTCACAGACCGGCGCGCACGCCGTGCGCCTCGTCCAGGGCATGCAGGCGGAAGCCACGGGCATAGCCGTGGGGATCGCTGCCGTCCCAGTGGATGCCATCGAGCAGCAGGCTGCTGCGCATGGGCGAGTCGTCGCACGGCACGCCGAGCGCCGTGGCCGCCTCACGGTACAGCGCCAGTTGCTGGACCTGGCGGGCCACGCCGAGGTAGTCGGGGTCGTCGTGCAGCAGGCCCCAGCGGCGGAACTGGGTCATGAACCACATGCCGTCGGACAGGTAGGGCAGGTTGGCGCGGCCCTGGTCGAACAGCCGCAGGGCGTGGCGGTCGTGCCACTGGTTGCCCAGGCCGTCCTGGTAGTCGCCGAGCAGCCGCGCCTCGATGCTCGACAGCGAGGTGTCCAGGTATGCCTTGCCGCTGAGCAGTTGGGCAGTGCCTCGGCGGTTTTCCTGGCTTTGTTCGATGAAGCGGCTGGCGGCGAGGATAGCCTTGACCAGGGCGCGGGCGCTGTTGGGGTACTGCTCGACGAAGGCGCGGGCGCAACCGAGCACCTTTTCCGGATGGTCCGGCCAGATCGACTGGCTGGTGGCCAGGGTGAAGCCCTGGCCCTTGGCCACGGCGTCGGCGGACCACGGCTCGCCGACGCAGAACCCATCGATGCGCCCGGCCTGGACATGCGCGGCCATCTGCGCCGGCGGCACCACCACGCTGTGCACGTCGCGCAGCGGGTGGATGCCCTGGCTGGCCAGCCAGTAGTACAGCCACATGGCATGGGTGCCGGTGGGGAAGGTCTGGGCGAAGGTCAGGCGCGCGCCATGCTGGTGCACCAGGCGCGCCAGTGCTTCAGGGCTGGTCACGCCCCGGCGTTGCAGGGCCGGGGACAGGTTGATGGCCTGGGCGTTCTGGTTCAGGCCCATGAGCACGGCCATGTCGCGGGCCGGTACGCCGCCGATGCCCAGGTGCACGGCATAGACCAGGCCGTACAGGCAGTGGGCGGCGTCGAGTTCGCCGCTGACCAGCTTGTCGCGTAGGCCGGCCCAGGACCCCTGGCGCTTGAGGTTGAGGGTCAGGCCGTGGAACTGGGCGAAGCCCTGGGTGGCGGCCACCACCACCGATGCGCAATCGGTCAGGGCCATGAAGCCGATGTCCAGGCTGGTCTTTTCCGGCGTGTCGCTGCCGTTGACCCAGGCCAGGGGCATGCTTGGAAAGTGTGTATTCACGGAGTTCTCGCCGTTGCTCAATAGGCTGTCGTTGTGCCTGACGAAGCAACCCATGTGCCAGGGCCCTGTCGCCCGGGCGACGTGCTGGCTATAATCCTCCCCCTCACTCACCGCGAGTCTTGCCCGCCCATGTATACCCTGGCCCGCCAGCTGCTGTTCAAGCTTTCCCCGGAAACCTCCCACGACCTGTCCCTGGACCTGATCGGCGCCGGTGGCCGCCTCGGCCTCAATGGCCTGCTATGCAAGCAGCCGGCGGCTTTGCCGGTGACGGTCATGGGCTTGAACTTCGCCAACCCGGTGGGCCTGGCCGCGGGCCTGGACAAGAACGGCGCGGCCATCGACGGTTTCGCCCAGCTGGGGTTCGGCTTCGTCGAGATCGGCACCGTGACGCCGCGCGCACAGCCGGGCAACCCTCGGCCGCGGCTGTTCCGCCTGCCGGAGGCGACGGCGATCATCAACCGCATGGGCTTCAACAACCTGGGCGTCGACCACCTCCTGGCACGGGTACGGGCCGCACGCTACGACGGTGTGCTGGGCATCAACATCGGCAAGAACTTCGATACCCCGGTCGAGCGTGCGGTGGATGACTACCTGATCTGCCTGGAGAAGGTCTACGGCGCGGCCAGCTACATCACCGTCAATGTCAGCTCGCCCAACACGCCGGGCCTGCGCACCCTGCAGTTCGGCGATTCGCTCAAGCAACTGCTCGATGCCCTGGCGGCGCGGCGCGAGCAACTGGCGCTCGAGCACGGCAAGCGTGTGCCGCTGGCGATCAAGATCGCCCCGGACATGACCGACGAGGAAACCGCCTTGGTCGCCTCGGCCTTGCTGGAGTCGGGCATGGATGCGGTGATCGCCACCAACACCACCCTGGGCCGCGAGGGTGTCGAGGGCTTGCCGTTCGGCGACGAGGCGGGTGGCCTGTCCGGTGCGCCGGTGCTGGAGAAGAGTACCCATACGGTCAAGGTGCTGTCGGGCGAGCTGGGCGGCAAGCTGCCGATCATCGCCGCTGGGGGGATCACCGAAGGCCGGCATGCGGCGCAGAAGATCGCCGCAGGCGCCAGCCTGGTGCAGATCTACTCGGGGTTCATCTACAAGGGGCCGGCATTGATCCGCGAAGCGGTCGATGCCATTGCGGCGATGCCGCGCCAGTAAAGCGGCGGGCATAAAAAAGGGCCCCTCGAAGGGGCCCCTGGGCCTCAGCCCGCCGCCCGGATAGGGCGTGCATGGTGACTCGAATTCAGTGTCCTCGCTCAGCCAACGGCGTGATTTTCGTTGAGTCTCTGGATACCAGCGGTGCCGGTCAGACCGTCCCAGTTGTCGCCCCGTCCTTCACGCCAGCCATTGATCCAGGCTTGGCGAACGGATGGCAGGTTGAAGGGGCAAAGCTCGCGGGATTTGCCGGTGACCCCATACTGGTAGCCACGTGAATATGCTCTTTCCAACGGATCACGCTTAAGTCTTCTCATAGGGTGTTGCCCTCACTTGTTGACTGTAATGTCCCGTCGGCCTCTCCGAGGCCGGGCAGAATCTTTCTGCCGGTATGCGCTCGCTGCCGGCGTGGCGAGCAGAAGTGCCGTCCCGTTGCGAGACGGCCTAAGAGGAGTTCTAACCAAAGCGCGTCACACTGTGAATGATCGATTTGTCATAAGGACGTAACCTTTCCGAGGGTCAGAGGATAAGTAAATAAATGCGACTCAACTTTATTTGCCGTTGAGCCCGCTATGATCAGGGTTTAATGCCCCTTGGCGTCATTTGGCCAGTGCTGCTGGAGGATGACGGTAATAATAGGTAATGCGACGAAGGGTCACATCGGCTGCTTCGCCGCCGGAAATTTTCGTACTGCCTGACGATCTAACCTGCTTTCGCCACGGGCGGAGGGTATGTCGATCAGGCGGCCTGGCGCTTCCCGAAGACGGGCAAGGCCACTCGGACGCCTGCTGGAAGGGTGTTCGGGCAAACATCGGCGGGGCGATGCGTCGCCCTGTCACTCACTCAGCCCAAGGCTCTGGATTGCTCATGTCGGACCGTTTCGAACTCTATCTCACCTGCCCCAAGGGCCTGGAAGGCCTGCTCGCCGAGGAGGCCCGCGGCCTGGGCCTGGACGATGTGCGCGAGCACACCTCGGCCATCCGTGGCCTGGCCGACATGGAAACCGCCTACCGCCTGTGCCTCTGGTCGCGCCTGGCCAACCGCGTGCTGCTGGTACTCAAGCGTTTCGCCATGAAGAACGCCGACGAACTCTACCAGGGCGTGCACGGGGTCGACTGGCAGGACCACCTGGCCGCCGACGGCACCCTGGCGGTGGAGTTCAGTGGCCATGGTTCGGGCATCGACAACAGCCACTTCGGCGCCCTCAAGGTCAAGGACGCCATCGTCGACAAGCTGCGCAACCGTGAGGGGCAGCGCCCGTCGGTGGACAAGATCGACCCGGACCTGCGCGTGCACCTGCGCCTGGAGCGTGGCGAGGCGATCCTCTCTCTCGACCTGTCCGGGCACAGCCTGCACCAGCGTGGCTATCGCCTGCAGCAGGGCGCTGCGCCGTTGAAGGAAAACCTGGCGGCGGCGGTGCTGATCCGTGCCGGTTGGCCGCGTATCGCCGCCCAGGGCGGCGCCCTGGCCGACCCCATGTGCGGTGTCGGTACTTTCCTGGTCGAGGCGGCGATGATGGCCGCCGATATCGCCCCGAACCTCAAGCGCGAGCGCTGGGGCTTCAGCGCCTGGCTCGGCCATGTGCCGGCGCTGTGGCGCAAACTGCACGACGAGGCCCAGGCCCGTGCCCAGGCCGGGTTGGCCAGGCCAGCGCTGTGGATTCGCGGCTATGAGGCCGACCCACGGCTGATCCAGCCAGGGCGCAACAACGTCGAGCGCGCCGGGCTGGGGGATTGGGTGAAGATCTACCAGGGTGAGGTCGGCAGCTTCGAGCCGCGCCCGGACCAGAACCAGAAAGGCCTGGTGATCAGCAACCCGCCCTACGGTGAGCGCCTGGGCGACGAGGCCAGCCTGCTGTACCTCTACCAGAACCTCGGCGAACGCCTGCGCCAGGCGTGCCTGGGCTGGGAGGCGGCGGTGTTCACCGGCGCTCCGGAGCTGGGCAAGCGCATGGGCATCCGCAGCCACAAGCAATACGCCTTCTGGAACGGCGCGCTGCCCTGCAAGCTGCTGCTGTTCAAGGTGCAGCCCGACCAGTTCGTCACCGGCGAGCGTCGCCAGGCCGATGCCGAGGCTGGCGAGCCGGGGCGGCCTGCGAGCGTGGCCAGTGAGCCGGCGCGTCTGTCCGAGGGGGCGCAGATGTTCGCCAACCGTTTGCAGAAGAACCTGCGCCAGCTGGGCAAGTGGGCCCGGCGCGAGCAGGTCGACTGCTACCGCCTGTACGATGCCGACATGCCGGAATATGCCCTGGCGGTCGACCTCTACCAGGATTGGGTGCATGTCCAGGAGTACGCCGCGCCGCGCTCGGTCGACCCGGACAAGGCCCAGGCTCGCCTGCTCGACGCCCTGGCGGCGATCCCCCAGGCGTTGGGCATCGACCCGCAGCGCGTGGTGCTCAAGCGCCGTGAGCGCCAGAGTGGCACGCGCCAGTACGAGCGCCAGGGCAGCGAAGGCCGCTTCCAGACCGTGAACGAGGGCGGCGTCAAGCTGCTGGTCAACCTCACCGACTACCTGGACACCGGCCTGTTCCTCGACCATCGGCCGATGCGCCTGCGCATCCAGCGCGAGGCGGCCGGCAAGCGCTTCCTCAACCTGTTCTGCTACACCGCCACGGCCACGGTCCATGCGGCCAAGGGCGGCGCGCGCAGCACCACCAGCGTCGACTTGTCCAAGACCTACCTCGACTGGGCGCGGCGCAACCTGTCGCTCAACGGCTTCTCCGAGCGTCACCGCCTGGAGCAGGGCGATGTGATGGCCTGGCTGGAAGACAACCAGGACAGCTACGATCTGATCTTCATCGACCCGCCGACCTTCTCCAACTCCAAGCGCATGGAAGGTGTGTTCGACGTGCAGCGCGATCACGTGCAACTGCTCGACCTGGCCATGGCCCGCCTGGCGCCGGGCGGTGTGCTGTACTTCTCCAACAACTTCCGCAAGTTCCAGCTCGACGCGAGCCTGGTCGAGCGTTACGCGGTGGAGGAGATCAGTGCCCAGACCCTGGACCCGGATTTCGCGCGCAACAACCGGATCCACAGGGCCTGGCGCCTGCAAGCGCGGTGAGTCGACGAGGTACGTTGCGGGGCTGATGGCCAATGGCTATAAATCAGCATAGGGCTGGACAATTCGCAGGACGCTGACGTGATGAGAATGCTCTATGTCGAAGTGTGGCGTGCGTGCGAAGGTGCTCGGCCTGTTCAGCGAAGCGCTGTCCGCCTGGGCCGTGGCCTTGGTGGCCCTGGTCGCGGGCGGCCTGCTCACGGCCGCGCTGGCCATCGCCGCGCAGAGCCTCTACAAGCAGCAGTTGCGCCAACGCTTCGACCTGCTGGCCAATGAGCGCTACAGCCGTATCGCCGAACGCTTCGACGACCAGGAGCAACGGCTGGATGGCTTGCGGCGCTTCTTCACCTACTCCAACGAAATCACCCCCCGGGAATTCGACGGCTATGCCCGCCCGCTGCAGCACCGGACCCAGGCCTACGCCTGGGCGCCGCGGGTCGAGGCCGGGCAGCGCGATGACTTCGAGCGACGGGCCAGCGCCTGGCTCGGCCAGGACTACCGCATCCGCGACCAGGACGGGCAGGGCGGTTGGCGCCCGGCAGCGCCCCGCGACCCTCATTATCCGGTGCTCTACACCCAGTCTTCTGACGTGCTGGGCCTGCCCGCGGGCCTGGACCTGCGTGGCCAGCCCCAGCGCGAGGCGACCCTGGCCCGGGCCGTCTCGCCGGGTAGCATGGCGGTGTCCGCGCCGCTGGATGTGATCAACGCCGAAGCGGGGGTTGTCCGAGGCTTGCTGATGGTGGCGCCGGTGTTCACCGAGAACGCCCTCGGCGGCCCACCCGCCGGCTACGTGATGGCGCTGCTGAGCCTGCATCAGTTGATCGCCGAGGGCCTGCCGCCAGCGGCCGAGGACAACCTGGTGGTGCGTATCCTCGATACCTCCGGGCCGAGTGGCGACGAAGTGCTGTTCGACTCGCAGAGCCCGGTCGCCCGGGTGCGATTGGCCAGCCGGCACCTGTTGCACCTGGCCGACCATCATTACCAGCTCGACATTCGTCCCAGCCTGGTCTTTCTCCGGGCCAATCGCGCCTCCGTGGTCCTGGCGGTCAGCCTGCTGGGCGGCTTGCTGAGCGTATTGCTCAGCGCCTTGCTCTACAGCCTGTTCAGCCAACGGCAGCGGGCCTTGCACCTGGTCGAGCAGCGTACCGCCGAGCTGCGGGTCAGCGAGCAGTCCCTGCGCGAGACCCACAACCAGTTGCGCAGCGTGCTGGATGCCGCGACCCAGGTGGCGATCATCGCCACCAGCCTCAAGGGCTTGGTCAGCACCTTCAATGCCGGCGCCGAGCGGATGTTCGGCTACACGGCCCGCGAGGCGATCGGCCACTTGACGCTGGAGGACCTGGTCCAGCCCGAGGAATTGCATCAGCGTGCCCACGCCTTGAGCCTGCGCTACGGGCGCGAGATCTGCGGTGGCCAGGCGATGTTCGCCGAGACGGTGCAGGAGGGCGGTGGCGAACCGGGGGAGTGGACCCTGGTGCGCAAGGATGGCAGCCACCTGTTGGGCAACATGCTGGTCACCGCGGTGCTCGACGAGCAAGGCCTGTGGGTCGGCTACCTGGCGATCTGCATCGACGTCACCGAGCGCCGGCGTGTCCTCGAAGCGTTGGCCGTGCGTGATCGCCTGCTGGAAAAGCTCAGCGCCGAAGTCCCCGGTGGCATCTACCAGTACCGCCTGGACGCTGATGGGTGTTCCTGTTTCCCCTATGCCAGCAAAGGCTTGTACGACATCTATGAGGTCGACCTGCAGCTGCTGCGCCAGGATGCCACGGTGGTGTTCGAGCGCATCCACCCTGACGACCTGGACCGGGTGCGCAGGTCAGTGCGCTATTCGGCCGAGCATCTCACGCCGTGGCGCGAGGAATACCGGGTGGTCCTGCCCCGGGCGGGCCTGCGTTGGGTCCGTGGCGAGGCGACGCCGGAGGAGGGCGAGGATGGCTGTACCTTGTGGCATGGCTACCTGACCGACATTTCCGATCTCAAGCGGGTCGAGGAAGAGCTCAGGACTCTCTCGGTCACCGATGCGCTGACCGGTATCCACAACCGCCGCTACTTTCAGGAGCGGCTCAAGAGCGAGCTGGAACGGGCCCAGCGGGATGGCCTGGACCTGGCGGTGATCATGCTCGATATCGATCATTTCAAGCGGATCAACGACCAGTACGGGCATGCGGTGGGCGACCATGTGTTGCGCAGCCTGTGCCAGCGTATCGGGCACAGGCTGCGGCGTACCGATGTGTTCTGTCGGCTGGGGGGAGAGGAGTTCATGGTGCTGTGCCCGGGGAGCAATGCCGAGCAGGCGCGCTCGCTGGCGCTGGAGTTGTGGCAGGGGGTTCGCAGTGTGGCGGTGGAGGGCGTGGGCAGGGTGACGGCGAGCTTCGGGGTGGCGGGCTGGCGGCCGGGAGAGGGCGCCGATGCGCTGTTGCTGCGGGCCGATGCCGGGGTGTATGCGGCGAAACAGGCGGGGCGGGATCGGGTCGAGGCGGAGTTGTCCTGAGGTTTGGCAGGGCGGGATTTCGGCATTATGTGTAGGCAAGTACGCCATTTTGGGGGCCGCTTTGCGGCCCCAAGCCCATCAGGGCCCTGTAGCCGCCGTACGCTCGATCAGCTTCGGTTGCCGATAAAGGTCCAACAAGACCTGGTCAAGCACCTGCGAAGCCCCCCAGGGCCGGGGATCGTTGAGGATTGCCGCCACTGCCCAGGTATGGCCGTTGCTGTCCCGAGTGTACCCGGCAATCGCCCGCACGGTATTGAGCGTCCCGGTCTTGATGTGGCCCTCGCCGGTCAGGGCGGTGCGCTTGAGCCGCTTGCGCATGGTGCCGTCCATGCCTACCAAGGGCATGGAACTGATGAACTCGGCCGAATAAGGGCTCTTCCACGCCGCCTTGAGCAGCGCCGCCATCTCCCGTGTGCTGACCCGCTCGGCGCGAGACAGCCCGGATCCGTTCTCCATCACCAGGTGTGGCGCGGTGATGCCCTTGCGCGCCAGCCACTGGCGCACCACGCGCTGGGCGGCACGGGCGTCGTCGCCGTCGACGTCGGTACGGAACTGCGCGCCCAGGCTGAGGAACAACTGCTGGGCCATGGTGTTGTTGCTGTACTTGTTGATGTCGCGGATCACTTCCACCAGGTCTGGCGAGAACGCGCGGGCCAGCAGGCGTGCGCTCTTGGGCACGTTCTCGACGCGGTCGCGGCCCTGGATGGTACCGCCCAGCTCGCTCCAGATCGCCCGCACGGCGCCGGCGGCATAGGTCGGATGGTCGAGCAGCGCCAGGTAGGTCTGGGAGTTGCAGCCATCGCCCAACTGGCCGCTGACCACGACGCTGACACCATTGGCCTGCACCGTCGGGTTGTAGCGCACCTCACCGGTGCACTGCCGGGACGTTAGGGCCTTGACCTGGTTGTCGATGCGGATGTTGGCGATTGGTGGTTCGACCGATACCGTCACCTTGCCGCCGTCGTTACGGGCGACGAAGCGCAGGGCCTTGAGGTTGACCAGCAGCGAGTCGGGCCTGACCAGGAACGGCTTGTTCATGTCGCCGCCGTCATCGTCGAACTGGGGCAGGTTGGGCTGGACGAAGTGGCTGCGATCGAGCACCAGGTCACCGCTGACGGTGCGTACCCCGTTGGCCCGCAGGTCGCGCATCAGCAGCCAGAGCTTCTCCATGTTCAGCTTCGGATCGCCGCCGCCCTTGAGGTACAGATTGCCGTTGAGCACGCCGTTGCTCAGGGTGCCATCGGTATAGAACTCGGTCTTCCACTGGAAGGTCGGGCCGAGCAGTTCCAGGGCGGCGTAGGTGGTGACCAGCTTCATGGTCGACGCCGGGTTCACCGACACGTCGGCGTTGTAGATCGTCGGTGTGCCTGGCCCATCGAGGGGCAGCATCACCAGGGACAGGGCAGAATTCTGCAGCTTGTTGTTCTTCAGCGCCTGCTGCACCTTGGGCGACAGGGTGGTGTTGACGGGGGCGGCCTGGCTGGGCATGGCCAGTGGCAGGAGCAGGCCGGCGAGGAGCAGTGGGCGGAGCGTTTTGATCATAGGTACTGGAACCCTGCGTACGAGGGAAAGGACAACGGGGCTGTACGAGATGATGGCCCCCAGACGAAATATAGTGCGCATTATGCCCCAAGCGTACCGCCCATGGGCCATGTCCGACGGAAAAGCGCCGCATCGCCACGGAAACTGGTAAAGTGCCGCGCGTTATTACTCAAGAGGATTGTTTCATGGCTACCAACCGTTCCCGTCGTCTGCGCAAGAAGCTGTGCGTGGATGAGTTCCAGGAGCTGGGTTTCGAACTGAACCTGGAATTCAAGGAAGACCTGTCCGAAGAAGCCATCGATGCCTTCCTCGACGCCTTCCTCGCAGAGGCCATGGATGCCAACGGCCTGGACTACGTCGGCGGCGATGACTTCGGCCTGGTCTGCCTGGCCAAGCGTGGTTCGGTCAGCGAAGAGCAGCGCGCTACCGTCGAGGCCTGGCTCAAGGGCCGTGGCGAACTGACCAAGATCGAAGTCAGCCCGCTGCTGGACGCCTGGTATCCGGACAAGCCGATCAACGCCAAGGCCGATTGATCTTGCCGAAGCGGCCGCCGTCGGCGTGCCGCTTCACCGAGCGCCGACCGGGCCGTGCAGGTACCGGGCCAGCGCTTCCTCGACGCGGCGCATGTGCCGCGCCAGTGCCTGCCGTCGCAGCTTGAGCTGCATCAGCGGTAAATCTTCCTGTTCAAGGGCCTCGCAGGCCGCCATCAACTCCCTGGCTTCCAGCATCCGTGCCGCGCTGAGGATCTTGTGCGCCTGGCCGGCGATCGCCTGGGCATCTTCGTGTGGATCGATGGCCATCAAGATGGCCAGGTCCTGCTGCAGGCTTTGCAGCAGGGTGGCCAGCAGGCGCTGGCGATCTTCCTGGTTGTCGCCGACGATGGTCGCCAGCCCGTCGAGCGTGAAACGCTTGTGCTTGCGTGGGGATGGCGCGCAGGGCGTTACGCTGGCCAGGCGCTGCTTCAGGGTGCGCAGGCCGATGGGCTTGAGCAGGCAGTCGTCCATGCCGGCGTCCAGGCATTTCTGGCGGATCTCGGGCTGGGCGTTGGCGGTATAGCCGAGGATGACGCAGCGCGGCCGGCCTTGCGCGCCTTCCTCGGCGCGTACCGCCTCGGCGACCTGGTAGCCGCTCATGTGCGGCATGTTGCAATCGAGGATCAGCACATCGAAACCACCCTCGCGCCATTTCTCCAGGCCTTCGCGGCCATCGCCGGCGCTGGCATGGCGCAGCCCGAGGAACCCCAGTTGCTGCGCCATCAGCAACAGGTTGGCCGGGTGGTCGTCGATCACCAGCACGTTCAGCCGGGTATCCGGTGTGTCCACGTCCGCGACGTCAGGGGGGGCGGACGAGGGCGCCGCGACGCGCTGCAGGGGCATCTGCAGGCGGACGCGGGTGCCGACCCCTTGCAGGCTCTCGAGCGTCAGGTCGCCGCCCATCATCTGGCACAGGTTGCGGCTGATGGCCAGGCCCAGGCCGGTGCCGGCACGTGCGCCCTCGCTGTGGGGGTTGGCCTGGACGAATGGGTTGAACAGCTGACGCAGTTCGTCTTCACGGATGCCGATGCCACTGTCGCGCACCTCCAGGTCAAGGGTCGGGCCGGCTGCCGGGTTTTCGTCGTGCAGGGCCATGCTGATGCGCACCTGGCCGTGTTCGGTGAACTTGATGGCGTTGCTGACCAGGTTGGACAGCACCTGCTTGAAGCGCAGCGGATCGAGCAACGCATGGCAGCGTGCGTTCGCTGCGATGACCACTTCCAGGGACAGCCCTTTCTGCCGCGCCAGGCCATCGAAGACCCGGCCCACCGACTCGACCAGTGCACCCAGGTCGACCGGTTCCACGGACAGGGACAGGTGGCCGGACTCGATCCTGACGATGTCGAGGATGTCGCCGATCAGGCCCAGCAGGTCCTTGGCCGAATGGTAGGCGACCTCCAGTGCCGGTCGGTCCAACTGCCCCTGGTCCGACCGCCTGACGGCCAGCTCGAGCATGCCGATGATGGCGTTCATCGGTGTACGGATCTCATGGCTGATGGTGGCCAGGAAGGTACTCTTGGCGCGATTGGCATCGTCGGCTTGCTGCTTGGCCTGGCGCAGGGCCTGGACCAGCTTGCGCCGGTCGCTGATATCGATCCAGCCGCCGATGATCCCCTGCACCTCGCCCAGCGAGTCGCGGTAGGGCAGGATCCAGTGGTAGATGGTCAGCTCCCGTCCTTTCATTTGCAGAGGACGATCCAGGATCAGTGGCGTGCCGGCCTCCATGACCTGCTGGTAGTCGGCCTCGATCTGCCGGGTATGTTCAGGGTCGCTGCACAGGCTGTCTGCCAGGCGCTTGCCGATGACCTCCGCGGGCTGCGCCTGGACGGCCTCCAGGTAGCTGTCGTTGCAGCTTTGCAGGCGCCCCTCGCGATCGCGTACGTACATCGGGTGGGGAGTGCCGTTGAGCAGTGCGCGCATGAACTCCAACTGGTCGCTCAGCGCCCGTTCGGCGCGCTGGCGATGCCGGATCTGCCGGCGCAGGCGGGCGTTCCAGACCAGCGCCAGCAACAGCAGCAGGCCGAAGCCCAGCAACACCCGCACGGCCAGGCGGCGAAACTCCCGCCAATGGGCATCGTCCTGCACGCCATAGCCACGCCAGCGGTTGTTGATCACACCCAGTTCTTCCGGCGAGATGCTCAGCAGGGCCTTGTCGAGGATCGAGGCGAGCGCCTGGGCCTGGCCGGTGCTGGCCATCGTGAAGGTGGCTGGCTCGTTGCCGATCGTGCGGCGGATGACCAGGTCGGGATTGCCGGCCAGCGCATGATTGGCGTCGATCAAGGTGGCGATCGCCGCATCCACCGCGCCGCTGCCGAGCAGCGCCATGGAAAAGAACGGGCTTTCGGTCTCGATCCGCCTGACCTGAGGGTGCTGCGTCGCGAGCAGTTCGGCCATGAGGCTATCGCGGGTGATGGCGACCCGCTTGCCCTGCAATTGCTCGAGGGAGGAGGCTTGTCCAGGGCCGGCACGGGTCACCAGCACGTAGTTGCTTTCCAGGTAGGGACGGCTGATCCGCAAGGCGCCGTCGTGTTTCTCGTCGCTGGAAATGGCCGCGATCACGTCCGCCCGGCCGTCCTTGAGGCGGGCGATCATGTCACGGATGCCGCTGGCCCGCTGGACCTCGAAGCGCAGCCCGGTGCGCAGGCGGATCAACTCCAGCAGGTCGGCGGCGATCCCACGGAAATGGCCGCTGCCGTCGAAGTAGGACACCGGGGCCGCGGTTTCGTTGACGGCGACGCGCATCACCGGGTGCTGCTGCAGCCAGTGCTCCTCGTCCGGCGTCAATTGCAGCTTGCGGTCGGTCAGGAGCATGTCGCTGCCGGCGCTCCAGCGCTTGAAGATACTGGCGGTCACGGCGTTGGGCTGGCTGTCGAGCACGGCATCGACCAGTGCCTTGAGCTGGGTATCCTCGCGGCGCATGGCGAAGCTGAAGCCGATGGCTTCGTGATTGCCGAAGCTGGCCATGCGCAGCAGGGGCAGGTGGCCCCGGTTGAGCTGGTAGTGGGTGGAGATGGTGTCGCCGATGAACACGTCGGCCTGGCCGAAGGCCACGGCGTTGAGTGCCTGGGTGGACGAGGGGAAGGCCAGGAGCTCGGCCTGCGGATAGTTGTCATGCACTTCCCGCGCGGGCAGGTAGTGGTAGAGCATGCTCAGGCGCATGCCTGCGAGCCCGTCGTCCAAGGGGCGCATTTCGTCCTCGCGGGTCACCAGCACCGGCTGGTCGATGGCGTAGGGCCGGGACAGCGCCAGGCCCGCCGAGGCTTCGTAGCCATTGGCGCTGCCGAGCAGGTCGATGCGGCCCTGCTTGAGCGCGTCGACCGCTGCCTGGCGGCTGGAAAAGCGCAGCACCCGTACTGGCAAGCCGAGCACCTGGCCGATCAGGCCGGCATATTCGGCGGTGAGCCCCTGGTAGTCGCGGCCGCCGGTGGTGATGTCGAAGGGCGGGTAATCCGGAAAGGATGCACCCATCACCAGTTCCTGTTTGCCTTCCAGCCACTGGCGTTGCGCCTCGGTCAGTTCGGGGCGGGTGGGCTTGACCGTCGATCGCGTGAGCAGGGTGAAGGCCTCGGCATCGGCCTGTGCCGCGTAGGCCTTGCCACAGGCCAGGGCCAGGACGATGCACAGGCAGGTCAGGTAGCGCTTCATTACCTACCCACCTCAGACCAATGCATTGCGTTTGGCCACATCGATCAGGTCGACCAAGGTATCGACCTGGAGTTTTTGCATCAGGCGCTTCTTGTAGGTACTGACTGTCTTGTTGCTGAGAAACATGCCTTTTGCAATTTCCTTGTTGCTTCTACCTTGTGCGAAAAGTTGCAGGACCATCAACTCCCGGTCATTGACCTGTCGGAAAAGTTGTTCCTCGTTGTTCACTTTTCCCGGATTGCTGTTGACTGCCTGGCTGGGGAAGTAGTTGTAGCCGGCAAGTACGGCCTTGATCGCGCTGAGCAGTTCGCCCAGGTCTTCCTGCTTGCAGACATAGCCGGCGGCACCCGAGTGCATGCAGCGCACCGCGAAAAGCGCTGGCGACTGGGCCGTCAGCACCAGCACCTTCAGAGGCAGCGCCATGGCCTGGAAGCGCGACAGCACCTCCAGGCCGTCCAGTTTGGGGATGGCGATATCGAGGATGACCAGGTCGGGGCGCGTTTCGCGGATCATCTGCATGGCATCGACGCCATTGTCCGACTCACCGACGATCCTGTAGTTCTGGTTTTCCAGCAACATGCGAACGGCCAGCCGGATAACGGGATGGTCGTCGACAATAAATACGGAGTGCATATTCAACTTCCTAATGCGGCAGCTGTCGGAAACAGTGCGCACCTTAGCTCAGTTGGAAGTCGTCGGGACATGGAGGAAACGGCTGTGGGCCGTATATGGGAATTTACCTACAGTAAAAAGTTACCAGCGCTACGAATTGATCACGAATAAGTCATGTCAATTCGTTGTTTGGTAACTTTTTATTGAAAAGTTGAGGCGGCTGTTTAGTTTGTCCTGCGATGACCTAGGAAATTTCCTTCAGAGCATGCCGATGCATGCCATGGTCGGTTTGTGGTCTTTCAGGTTGGGCTGGAGCGACCGGTCATTTCGCAGGCCATTTCACTGGCGTAGCTGTCGGTCATGCCGGCGATGAAATCGATCATGCGCAGGTAGGCGTTGTGCAGTGAGCCTTGTGGGTCTGGGGCATGGTTGCCGAGCAGGTCCAGGACACGTCGGCTCTTGAAGGAGGGCGTGCGGCCTCCGTGCTGTTCCAGGGCGGCTGCGCAGAATGCGTTGAGGAGAATCTCCAGGGTGGTATAGGCGCCGATCTCGTGCAGCGTCTTGCGCTTGTCCTGGAAGATCTTCTTGCGCGCCATGTCCTTGGCCTGCAGCACGCAGCGTTTGGCCGGGCCGTGCATATGCTCGACCAAGTCGCCTGCCAGGCAACCGGCGAGCAGGGCCGGCTGCTGTTCGACGAAGGCCTGGGCGGCGGCATTGGTCAAATGCTCGATGGCCTTGCCGCGCAGGATCGCCAGCTTGCGTCGCCGCGAGTCGCCGGGCCCCAACTGACGGTAGGTGTCGGGGAGGTCGTCGCCGACCAGGTCGAGCAGCAAGGCCTCGACCTCGGCGTATTGCAGCAGCTCCATCTCCAGGCCGTCTTCCAGGTCGATCAGCGCGTAGCAGATATCGTCTGCCGCCTCCATCAGGTACACCAGTGGATGGCGTGCCCAGCGCTGCTCGTCCAGCTGTGGCAGGCCGAGCTTGCGGGTGATCTGTTGCAGCAGTGGCAGTTCGCTCTGGTAGCAGCCGAACTTGTGCTTCTTGTAGCCCAGGGCATCGGCGTGACGGGCGCTCCAGGGGTACTTCAGGTAGGTGCCCAGGGTGGCGTAGGTCAGCCGGGTGCCACCGTCGAACTGGTGGTACTCCAGTTGGGTCAGGACACGAAAACCTTGGGCGTTGCCTTCGAAGTTGAGGAAGTCGGCCCGTTCGTCGTCGCTCATGTCGTCCAGCCAGCCACGTCCAGCGGCCTGTTGGAACCAGTGGCGGATGGCATCTTCGCCGGAGTGGCCGAACGGCGGGTTGCCAATGTCGTGGGCCAGGCAGGCCGACTGCACGATCATGCCCAGGTCGCTGGGCTCGCACCAGTCAGGCAGGCTGTCGCGCAGGGGCTCGCCGACGCGCATGCCCAGGGAGCGGCCGACGCAACTGACTTCCAGCGAGTGGGTCAGGCGGGTGTGGATATGATCGTTGCTGGAGACCGGGTGGACCTGGGTCTTGCGCCCCAGGCGGCGGAACGCGCCAGAGAAGATGATGCGGTCGTGGTCCTTGTGGAAGGGGCTGCGCCCCAGTTCCTCGGGGCTGTACAGGGCTTTGCCCAGGCGTTCGCGGGTCAGCAGGGTATGCCAGTCCAAGGCTCGATCTCCCGTCAGGTGGACGCCATAGCTTCCCGTGTCGGGCGCGCCCGCGCAAGCGGCAGGCGCGACCGCTCAGCCGCGCCGGTTGTGCAGGAACAGGCGGACCAAGGGCACCAGGCTGCTGCCCAGGCGCACCAGGCGGCTGAGATTGCCGCTGCGCACGCCCTTGCCGGTGAGAAAGCCCAGCGCGACCACCGCGCCCAGGCCCCACAGCGGCGCATGCCGGATGCCCAGGCCATCTTGCAGCGAGCTGCCCATGCCACGCAGGCGCCTGACCGGCTCGACCAACTGCGCCGATTCGTGGCGGATCTCCTGGCGGTGCATTTCCAGGCGCAGGCGCAACAGTGCCTTGCGCAGTTCACGGGGATTACGGGTATTGGGGAGTTCAGGCAGGTTCATGGCAACAGGCGCTCCCTGTCCTTGGCAAGTTCCTCGAGGGTGGCGCTGAACGGCGACGATTCGTCGAACACCGCGGCCTTCAGACGCAACCCGCAGTACAGGGCGGCGACGCCATAGAACACGCACAGGCCAATGATGCCGGCCAGGCGATAACTGTCCCACAGCAGCACCAGGACCAGCCCGGACAGCGCGGTCAGCAGCAGCAAAGCGAACACCAGCGCCAGGCCGGCGAACAGCAGCAGGCTGAGGGTACGGGCTTTCTGCTCCTGCAGTTCGATGCCGAACAGCTCGACATGGCTGTGCAGCAGGCCGAGCAAGGCCGCGCCAAGGCGCTTGCCGGAAGCGCTAGTGCCCAGAGCGTCGTTTTCCATGGGAACTCCTCAGCGCCGATTGGCCAGCAGGCCGATCAGCAGGCCGACGCCGGCGGCGATGCCGATGGCCTGCCACGGATTCTCCTGCACGTACTGCTCGGCACTGCCGAGGGCCGCCTGGCCGCGCTGGCGTACCGAGTCCTGGGTCAGTTGCAGGGTCTCGCGGGCCTGGACCAGGCGGTCGTGGATCTGCTCGCGCAGTTCGTCGGCCTGGTCGCCGGCCAGGTTGGCGGTGTCGGCGAGCAGTTTCTCGGTGTCGCGCACCAGGGCCTGGAAGTCAGCCATCAATATCTCTTGAGCAGTCTTTGCCGATTTGCTGGCCATGGGTCTCTCCCTGTGGATGTGTGTGGCTATTTCGAGTGATGGGGAAGAAGGAAGGTTCAGTGCCATCGCTGGTACGACCCTTGCTATCTCCCGGGGCGTGGCCGTGGGGTGTTGCGCCGAATGCGTGCGCTGGCCCGACGGATACCGATAAACCTTAACCCAATCCACGACAAACCCAAGAAAAACCACGCAGGCCTTGCCCGGCTCACCGAAACGGGGCGGGGCCATGGCACCGAATCGGTGCAAGGAGGTGGATTCTTGAACCGTCCTGGTGCCTTTTTCAGCAGGTCTGCCTCTTTCATGGAAAACATGCACAGCGCGATGGACTCCCTGGTCCATGGCTCCAATACCTTGTTCATTCTCATGGGCGCCATCCTGGTCCTGGCCATGCACGCGGGTTTCGCCTTCCTCGAAGTCGGTACCGTACGGCACAAGAACCAGGTCAATGCCTTGTCGAAGATCCTCAGCGACTTCGCGGTCTCGGCCCTGGTGTACTTCCTGCTCGGCTACTGGGTGGCCTATGGGGTGAACTTCTTCCAGCCGGCCGGCGAACTGGCCGCCGACCATGGCTATGCCCTGGTCAAGTGCTTCTTCCTGCTGACCTTCGCCGCGGCGATTCCGGCGATCATTTCCGGTGGCATCGCCGAGCGTGCCCGGTTCGTGCCGCAACTGTGCGCCACGGCCTTGATCGTGGCGCTGGTCTACCCGTTCTTCGAAGGCGTGGTGTGGAACGGCAACTTCGGCGTGCAGGGCTGGCTGCAGGCGCGCTTCGGGGCGCCGTTCCACGACTTCGCCGGCTCGGTGGTCGTGCATGCCATGGGCGGCTGGCTGGCGCTGGCGGCGGTGCTGTTGCTGGGCGCGCGCCGTGGCCGCTACCGTGAGGGCCGGCTGGTGGCGTTCGCACCGTCGAGCATTCCGTTCCTGGCCTTGGGGTCGTGGATCCTGATTATCGGCTGGTTCGGCTTCAACGTCATGAGCGCCCAGACCTTGCAGGGCGTCAGTGGACTGGTGGCGATCAATTCGCTGATGGCCATGGTCGGCGGGACCCTGGCTGCCTTGGCAGCCGGGCGCAACGACCCTGGCTTCCTGCACAACGGCCCGTTGGCCGGGTTGGTGGCCATCTGTGCCGGATCCGACCTGATGCATCCGCTCGGCGCCCTGGCCACCGGCCTGGTGGCGGGGGTGCTGTTCGTCTGGAGCTTCACCGCGGCGCAGAACCGCTGGAAGATCGACGATGTGCTGGGCGTCTGGCCTTTGCATGGCCTGTGCGGCGTCTGGGGCGGCATCGCCTGTGGCCTCTTCGGCCAGGCTGCGCTCGGCGGGCTGGGCGGTGTCAGCCTGGCCAGCCAGTTGGTCGGCAGCCTGGCGGGAGTGCTGGTGGCATTGCTGGGCGGCTTTGCCGTGTATGGCCTGATCAAGGCCGTGCCGGGGCTACGCCTGAGCCACGAGCAGGAGTTCCAGGGCGCCGACCTGTCGCTGCACCGCATCGGCGCCACCAGCCAGGATTGACGCAGGCCAGGTGCACGTGGCCCGGCATGGACCTAGAATGATCATCCCATTCCTTGCTGATGCGGGACCTGTCCATGCTGCCTGAATGCCAACTGTTCGGCACCCTGGGGTGCCATTTGTGCGAAGTGGCCGAAGCCTTGCTGATGCCTTTCGTCGAGCACGGCCTGCTGGTGGAGTTGGTCGATATCGCCGACAGCGAGGCGTTGTTCGAGCGCTATGGCCTGCGCATTCCCGTGCTGCGCCGTTGCGACACCGGTGCCGAGCTGGGCTGGCCGTTCGATGCGGAGCAGGTGGTGGCGTTCCTGAAGGGATGATTGCCGAGAGGGGAAGCGGTGCCCTCCTGCATGATCCGGCGCGCAGGGCGAAGATGCGAGGCCGACCGAGACAGGTCGGCCCCTTCAATCGTCCTGGAGTAGCTCTGCGATGCTCATCACCCCCCATTTCACCCTCGAGGAAATGACCGTTTCGCAAATCGCCGCGCGCGAAGGGCTGGACAATGCGCCCCCCGCGCAGGCCCTGGCCAACCTGGGCCTGCTGTGCCGGACACTCGAACAGGTGCGCGCGCTGTGCGGCGCCCCCATCATCGTCAGCAGTGGCTACCGCAGCCCGGCCGTCAACCGGCGCGTGGGCGGGGCATCCAGTAGCGCCCACCTCAGTGGCCTGGCCGCTGACTTCACCGTGTTCGACCTCGCGCCCCGCGAGTTGGCCCTGCGTATCCGTGACAGCGACGTGGTGTTCGACCAGCTGATCCTCGAGTTCGACGGCTGGGTGCACCTGGCCGTATCGCGTGGCGCGCCGCGTCGCCAGGTGTTGACCATTCGCCGGGGCACGGGCTACCTCGCCGGGATCCGCTGAAGCCCAGGCCAATTGACGGCATACCGGTCACGTCCGTAAGCTGTATATAAATACAGTATCAGGGTGAATCAATGCTCAACGTCGAGCAACTGAAGTACAGCGTCAACCGCATGTCCCCCGAGCGGGTCTGCGACGCCGTACTGGAGCTGCGCCTCGAAGGTCTGGTGACGGATGACCGGACGCCGTTCGGCAAGGTCCATTTCAACACCTGCTTCGCCGAGATCGAGGCGCTGTTCCAGCGTGCCGGTTACCATCGTCAGCTGGATGTGGTGGGGTACCAGGGTTTGGTCTATGCCCTCTACGATCCGGGGCGCTGGGATGCGGTGCAGGTCTTGCGCTGGCTGAAGGCACACAGCGAGACGGCGGCCCGGGCTGGTTGACCTGGCGGGCATGGAGGATAATGCCCGCCCTTGAGTTTGCGAGCCCTGCCATGACCGCGCCTTTCGACCCCGCCCACCAGCAAGCCAGTACGGTCTGCCTGCCACCAGGTCGCTGGGCGACGGTACTCGACTGCCTGTGCGATCGTTTCAAGGGCATCAGCCGCGAGCAGTGGCTCGACCGTTTTGCTCGTGGGCGCGTGCTGGATGCCGCAGGGCAGGCGATTCCGGTGGACATGCCCTATCGCCAGGGCATGCGCCTGCACTACTTTCGCGAGGTGCCCAACGAGAAGCCGATCCCGGTGCAGGAAACGATCCTGCATGTGGACGAGCATCTGGTGGTGGCCGACAAACCGCATTTCCTGCCGGTCACCCCGACCGGTGAGTATGTCGAGCAGACCTTGCTGCGTCGCCTGATCCGTCGCTTGGGCAACCCGCACCTGGTGCCGCTGCACCGTATCGACCGGCATACCGCCGGGCTCGTGCTGTTTTCCGCCAACCCACACAGCCGCAGTGCCTACCAGCGGCTGTTTCCCGAACGGCGCATCGACAAGCGCTACCAGGCGATCGCCGCGGCGCTACCCGAGCGTGAGTTTCCCCTGGTGCACCGTAGCCGCCTGGTGCATGGCGAGCCCTTCTTTCGAATGCAGGAAGTGGCGGGGCAGCCCAACAGCGAAACCCTGGCCGAGGTCCTGGAGAAGAATGGCGAGCTGTGGCGCTACGGCCTCTCGCCGGTGACTGGCAAGACGCACCAGTTGCGGGTACATATGGCGGCGCTGGGCGCGGCGATCTGCAACGACCCGTTCTACCCGGCGCTGTGCGAGGTGCAGGATGACTACCAGCGGCCACTGAAGCTGCTGGCGCAAGGGTTGCGGTTCGAGGATCCACTGACAGGGGAGGTGCGCTGCTTCGAGAGTCGCCTGTCGCTGGAGTGGTGAGGAGGGGAGCCAAGGGCTGCAAAGCACCCTTTGACTGAGTGACATTGGGGCTGCTTTGCAGCCCCAGGTGACAACGACCGGCGATAAAGGCCAGCGCCTCAGCGGTTGAAGCGCTCCACCAGGGAATACTGGCTGCCCGCCGTGCTGGTCAGCTCTTCGCTGAGCAGTGCCGAGCGCTGGGCCTGTTCGGCGGTCTGGTCGGCCAGGTCGGCGATGGTGCTGATGTTGCGGCTGATCTCGTCGGCCACCGCGGTCTGCTCCTCGGTCGCCGCGGCGATCTGGGTGGCCATGTCGGTGATGTTGGCCACCGCTTCGCTGATGCCCGCCAGCGCCTGGTCGGCTTCCATGACCCGCTCCACGCCTTCCTGGGCCTGGCGGTGGCCGTTTTCCATGGTCTGTACGGCGTTGTTGGCGGTCTGCTGCAGCTTGGCGATCAGGTTGTGGATCTGCCCGGTGGACTCGGCGGTGCGCTGGGCCAGTTGGCGTACCTCGTCGGCGACCACGGCGAAGCCTCGGCCCATCTCACCGGCGCGCGCCGCCTCGATGGCGGCGTTGAGGGCCAGCAGGTTGGTCTGGTCGGCGATCCCCTTGATCACATCCACCACGCCACCGATCTCGTCGCTGTCCTTGGCCAGCTGAGTGACGGTCTGGCCGGTTTCGCCGACGGCTGCCGACAGGCGCTCGATGGCCTCGCGGGTCTCCCCAGCGATGTGCCGGCCCTGGCTGGTCAGGCGGTTGGCTTCCTGGGTGGCATCGGCGGTGCGCTGGACGTGATTGGCCACTTCCTGGGTGGTGGCTGCCATCTGGTTGACCGCGGCAGCGACCTGCTCGGTTTCCACTCGCTGGCGTTCCAGGCCCGTGGAACTCTGGTGGGCCAGGGCATCGGACTGGCGCGCCTGGTCGCTGAGGTGCTCGGCGCTGTCCTGCAGGCGGGTCAGGCAGGTCTTCAGGCGCGCATCTTGGCTGAGCATGGCCATTTCCAGGCGGGCCTGCACGCCACGGCTGTCGGTGTACATCTGCGCGATCAGCGGGTCGGAGGTGGTCTGTTCGGCCAGGCGCAGCAGGCGCTTGAGGCCGCGTTGCTGCCAGGTCAGGCCGAGCAGGCCGAGCGGTACCGACAGGCCCGCGGCCAAGGCGAAGCCCCAGGAGTGGCCGAGCCAGTTGCCGATCAGGAAACCGACCTGGCTGACCAGGATGAACGGCAGCCAGTCCTGCAGCACCGGCAGCCACTTGTCACGCCGTGGTACTGCCGGCTTGCCTTGGTTGATGCGCTGGTACAGTGCCTCGGCGCGGCGGATCTGCTCGGCGGTGGGCTTGATTCGCACCGACTCGTAGCCGATCACCTGGTTGTTGTCGAAGATCGGCGTGACATAGGCGTTGACCCAGTAGTGATCGCCCGACTTGCAGCGGTTCTTGACGATGCCCATCCACGGCAAGCCCTGCTTGAGGGTCTGCCACATGTGGGCGAAAACCGCCGGGGGCACGTCGGGATGGCGGACCAGGTTATGGGGCGCGCCCGTCAGTTCCTCGCGGGAGAAACCGCTGATGTCGATGAAGGCATCATTGCAATAGGTGATCACACCCTTGGCATTGGTGGTGGAGATCAACCGTTGTTGGGCAGGGAAGGTCCGTTCTCTCTGGGTAATCGGCTGGTTGTTACGCATGGGCAGTCAATCCGCAAGGCTTTCGACAGGTATCGGCAAGCCGGTGATTTTATTGAATGGATACTTAAATTCGCTTGACCTGGCTCAATGAGCACAGGGCGCGCCTGGGTTAAAGGATCTGGCGATTTCACGTAAGTTGCCGTCAGGTTTGCGTTTTTTTAACGATTTATGACGGTTTGGTCCGATCATGACTGATTGTTCGGAGAAGGGCCAGCGGCGAATGGGGGAGGGGAAGGTTGCCGTTGGCCTTGCAGGAGCGGTCAGGCGCCCCGGCAAGGCCGCTCCTGCAAGTGCCTCCGTGCTTCAGGCCGCAATCAGCTGGCGCAGCACATAGTGCAGGATCCCTCCGGCCTTGAAGTACTCCACTTCATTGAGGGTATCGATCCGGCATAGCACCTCGATCTGTTGCTGCTGGCCATCCTCGCGGGTGATGCGCAGCGGCAGGCTCATGCCTGGGCGTAGCTGCGCGCCGGACAGCCCCAGCACATCGATGCGCTCCTTGCCGGTCAGGCCCAGGGTCTTGCGGCTTTCCCCGGCCTTGAACTGCAGCGCCAGCACGCCCATGCCCACCAGGTTGGAGCGGTGGATACGCTCGAAGCTCTCGGCCAGCACTGCCTTGACCCCCAGCAGGTTGGTACCTTTGGCCGCCCAGTCACGGCTGGAGCCGGTGCCGTACTCCTGGCCGGCGATCACCACCAGCGGTGTGCCTTCGTCCTGGTAGCGCATGGCCGCGTCGTAGATCGACAGCTTCTCGCCACTGGGCACGTGCAGGGTGTTGCCGCCTTCCTCGCCACCGAGCATCTCGTTGCGGATGCGGATGTTGGCGAAGGTGCCGCGCATCATCACTTGGTGGTTGCCGCGGCGCGAGCCGTAGGAGTTGAAGTCGCGTGGCTCCACGCCCTGGCTGCGCAGGTAGCGGCCGGCAGGGCTGTCGGCCTTGATGTTGCCAGCCGGGGAGATGTGGTCGGTGGTCACCGAATCGCCGAGCAGGGCGAGGATGCGGGCCCCCTGGATATCGTCGATCTGCGGCAAGGGGCCGGCGATGTCGTCGAAGAACGGCGGGTGCTGGATGTAGGTGGAATCGTCCTGCCACACATAGGTGGCCGCCTGCGGCACTTCGATGGCCTGCCATTGGGCATCGCCAGCGAAGACCTCGGCGTATTCCTTGTGGAACATGGCGGTATCGACCTTGGCCACGGCATCGGCGATTTCCTGCTGGCTGGGCCAGATGTCGCGCAGGTAGACCGGCTGGCCATCGGTACCGGTCCCCAAGGGATCGCAGGTCAGGTCCAGGCGCACGCTGCCGGCCAGGGCATAGGCCACCACCAAGGGCGGCGAGGCCAGCCAATTGGTCTTGACCAACGGGTGCACGCGGCCTTCGAAGTTGCGGTTGCCCGAGAGCACCGAGGCGACGGTCAGGTCGGCGCTGCCGATGGCTTTCTCGATGGCTTCGTCCAGCGGGCCGGAGTTGCCGATGCAGGTGGTGCAGCCATAGCCGACCAGGTCGAAACCGAGCTGGTCGAGGTAGGGCGTGAGGCCGGCGGCCTTGAAGTAGTCGGTGACCACCTTGGAGCCTGGCGCCAGCGAGCTCTTCACCCAGGGCTTGCGCTTGAGGCCCTTTTCCAGGGCTTTCTTCGCCACCAGGCCGGCCGCCATCATCACGCTGGGGTTGGAGGTATTGGTACAGGAGGTGATGGCGGCGATCACCACGGCGCCGTCGCGCAGGGTGTGGGTCTGGCCGTCATGGGTGTAGTCGACCTCGCCGGCCTGGTCGGCATTGCCTACCGCCACGCCGCCGCCACCTTCGCTTTCCAGCCGGCTGACTTCCTTGGCCAAGGGCCTGGGTTGCAGTTCGATGAAGCCGTCGAAGGCCTGGCGCACCTGGGACAGGGCGACCCGGTCCTGCGGGCGCTTGGGCCCGGCCAGGCTGGCCTCGACGTCGTGCATGTCCAGCGCCAGGGTGTCGCTGAACAGCGGCTCCTGGCCTGGCAGGCGCCAGAGGCCCTGCGCCTTGCAGTAGGCCTCGACCAGTTGCACCGTCTCCTCGGCCCGGCCCGACAAGCGCAGGTAGTCAAGGGTCACCTGGTCGACCGGGAAGAAACCGCAGGTGGCACCGTATTCCGGTGCCATGTTGGCAATGGTGGCGCGGTCGGCCAGGGGCAGGTCGGCCAGGCCATCGCCGTAGAACTCGACGAACTTGCCCACCACGCCTTTCTTGCGCAGCATCTGCGTGACCGTCAGCACCAGGTCGGTGGCGGTGATGCCTTCGCGCAGCTTGCCGGTCAGCTTGAAGCCGATCACCTCGGGGATCAGCATCGATACCGGCTGGCCGAGCATGGCCGCCTCCGCCTCGATGCCGCCCACGCCCCAGCCGAGCACGCCGAGGCCATTGATCATGGTGGTGTGCGAGTCGGTGCCGACCAAGGTGTCGGGGAAGGCATAGGTGCGACCGTCTTCCTCACCGGTCCACACCGTGCGGCCCAGGTATTCCAGGTTGACCTGGTGGCAGATGCCGGTGCCTGGCGGCACCACGCGGAAGTTGTCGAAGGCGCTCTGGCCCCAGCGCAGGAAGGCGTAGCGCTCGCCATTGCGCTGCATCTCGATGTCGACGTTCTGGGCGAAGGCCTGGGGGCTCGCGTAGCGATCGACCATCACCGAGTGGTCGATCACCAGGTCCACCGGCGACAATGGGTTGATCCGCTGCGGGTCGCCGCCGGCCTTGGCCATGGCGGCGCGCATGGCGGCCAGGTCGACCACTGCGGGCACCCCGGTGAAGTCCTGCATCAGCACCCGCGCCGGGCGGTACTGGATCTCGCGATCAGAGCGACGCTCGCCGAGCCACTGGGCCAGGGCGCGCAGGTCGTCGCCGGTGACGGTCTTGCCGTCCTCCCAGCGCAGCAGGTTCTCCAGCAGCACCTTGAGCGACATGGGCAGGCGCTCGAGGTCGCCGAGTTGGCGGGCGGCTTCGGCGAGGCTGAAATAATGGTAGGTACGGCCGGCCGCCGTAAGGGTCTTGAGGGTCTTCAGGCTATCGAGCGAGGGCATTGCCAACTCCTTCTGCGCCGGTGCCCGGTACCTTCGGTGGTGCGTGCGGTTGATTCGCGTACTCAAGTCCTGGCGCTGAAATCGAATGCGCGAACCCGCCACACAGACCACGGGATACCGGTGTCACCGCTCTGTGGTGGTCCGCACGGCACGGACCTGGCTGAATGGTCAGGGTAGACCGAATTGCCGGACCTGACCTTGTTCTGGACCGGTGGGGCATGTCGCCGGTTCCGATCTTCCTTTATCATCGCCGCCCTGCCGGCGCCTGCCTTGCGCCGGATCAAGGCTGGCGGTGCACGCCAGCGACGTGGAGTGAGAGATGAATATCCTGTTCATGCATTGCCGGCCCGGCTTCGAGGGCGAGGTTTGCGCCGAGATCAGCGAACACGCCGCCCGCCTGGGTGTCGCGGGCTATGCCCGGGGCAAGCCGCAGAGCGCCTGTGCCGAGTTCGTCTGCACCGAGCCGGACGGCGCCGCGCGCCTGATGCGTGAACTGCGCTTCGAGCAGTTGATCTTTCCGCGCCAGTGGGCCCGGGGCGAGTTCGTCGAGTTGCCCGAGAGCGAGCGCATCGGCGTGCTGCTCGAGCACCTGGCCGAGCATCCGGTGTACGGCAGCCTGTGGCTGGAGGTGCTTGACAGCAACGAGGGCAAGGCGCTCTCGACCTTTTGCCGCAAGTTCGAGGTGCCGCTGCGCAAGGCCCTGGAAAAGGCTGGCCGCCTGGTCGAGGGCGCCGGGCGACCGCGCCTGCTGCTGACCTTCATCAGTGGCCGGCGGGTGTTCGTCGGCCTGGCCGAGGCGAACAATTCGGCGCTCTGGCCCATGGGCATTCCGCGCCTGAAGTTCCCCCGCGAGGCGCCCAGCCGCTCGACCCTCAAGCTGGAGGAGGCCTGGCACCAGTTCATCCCGCGCGAGCAATGGGAGCAGCGCCTGAACGACGACATGACCGGTGTCGACCTGGGGGCCTCGCCCGGTGGCTGGACCTACCAGTTGGTTCGGCGCGGCATGCTGGTAACGGCCATCGACAACGGCCCGATGGCCGAGAGCCTGATGGACACTGGCCTGGTCCAGCACCTGATGGCCGACGGTTTCACCTGGCAGCCGAAGCAGACGGTGGACTGGATGGTCTGCGACATCGTCGAGAAGCCTGCGCGCACCGCAGCGCTGATCGAGACCTGGCTGGGCGAGGGGTTGTGCCGCGAGGCGGTGGTCAACCTCAAGTTGCCGATGAAGCAGCGCTATGCCGAGGTACGCCGCCTGCTCGAACGTATCGAGGCCGGCTTCAAGGCACGCAAGGTCAAGGTGTCGATCGCCTGCAAGCAGCTGTACCACGACCGCGAGGAGGTCACCTGCCACCTGCGCCGGCTGGACCTCAAGCCACGCTGAGGCGGCTGGCTGGCGGCCGCTGCCCGGGCGAATGTGCCCGGGCGCTTGGAGCGCGCGGCCCGATGCGCGACAATGCCCCCATCATTTGTGGAGCACCCCATGACCGAATTCACCCCTGACGCCATCCTCGACGCCACCGGCCTGAACTGCCCGGAGCCGGTGATGATGCTGCACCAGCACGTCCGTGACCTGGCGGCCGGCGGCCTGCTCAAGGTCATCGCCACCGACCCCTCGACCCGCCGCGACATCCCCAAGTTCTGCAACTTCCTCGGCCATGAGCTGCTCGAGCAAGAGGAACAGGCCGGCACCTACCTGTACTGGATCCGCAAGAAGGCCGATTGAGCCCGCTGGATCGTGCCTGGCATAGCGCCTACACTGCGTGCCCCTGACAGGAGAGCGCCATGCTGATAGTTGCCGACGAGAATATCCCGCTGCTCGATGCCTTCTTTGCCGGTTTCGGCGAGATTCGCCGTTACCCCGGACGCAGCATCGACGCGGCCTGCGTCAAGGACGCCGATGTATTGCTGGTGCGCTCGGTAACCCAGGTCGACCGGCAACTGCTCGCGGGCAGCCAGGTGCGTTTCGTCGGCACTTGCACCATCGGCACCGACCACCTGGACCTGGACTACTTCGCCGAAGCCGGTATCCACTGGAGCAGCGCCCCGGGCTGCAACGCCCGGGGGGTGGTGGACTACGTGCTGGGCAGCCTGCTGACCCTGGCGGAGCTGGATGGCGTGGACCTGGCCAAGCGGGTCTACGGCGTGGTTGGTGCGGGGCAGGTCGGGGAGCGCCTGGTGCGGGTGCTGCACGGCCTGGGCTGGAAGGTGCTGGTCTGCGACCCGTTGCGCCAGGCCCGTGAGGGTGGCGATTTCGTCAGCCTCGAGACGATCCTCGAACAGTGCGATGCGATCAGCCTGCATACGCCGTTGCAGCGCGAGGGCGCACACCCCACCTGGCACCTGCTGGGCGCGGGGCAACTGGCGCGCCTGCGTGCGGGGGCCTGGTTGATCAATGCCAGCCGCGGTCCGGTGGTGGACAACCAGGCCCTGCGCGAGTTGCTGCTGGAGCGCGAAGACGTGCATGCGGTGCTGGATGTCTGGGAGGGCGAACCCCAGGTGGACCTGGTCCTGGCCGACCTGTGTACCCTGGCTACCCCGCATATCGCCGGTTACAGCCTGGATGGCAAGCAGCGTGGCACGGCGCAGATCTACCAGGCGTTCTGCCGCTGGCGGGGTGAGCCGGAGCAGGTGCAGTTGGCCGACCTGCTGCCGGCGCCGGCTCTGGCGCGGCTCGACCTGGATGCCGCCGCGGATCCGGCCTGGGCCTTGGCGACCCTGTGCCGGGCGGTGTACGACCCTCGGCGCGACGACGCCGATTTTCGCCGCAGCCTCAGTGATGTTCCGGCCGAGCAGCGCGCGGCCTTCGACCTGCTGCGCAAGCATTACCCGCAGCGGCGCGAGATCGAGGGGCTGAAGGTGCACCTGAACGGCGATGCGCCACAGTTGGCGCAGGTGGTCAGTGCCTTGGGGGGCGTGCTGGTCTAGGGGGATGGGCTGCGACGCAGCCCCACGATGGTGCCCCTGAAAAGCAAAAACCCGGCGCAAGCGCCGGGTTGTAAGGGATTCGTTGCCTTCAGGCCTTGCGCACGGGTTCTTCCCGGCTCTTTTCCAGGTCCTTGCAGGCCTTCTGGATCATCTGCTCGGTGATCGGGATTTCACGGCCCTGGGCGTCGATGATCGAGCCGCAGACCTGGGATTGCGGTTGGTTCGTGGTCTTGGGCGTATCGCTGCTATGCTGCAAGCTCATTTCCTGTCTCCTCATCAGGTTCAAGCTCAGGGTAAACCACTTGCCGTGACTAGCCTGTGACAGCTCCCTGGGCGTCACGACAGGGACAGTCCAACAGAAAGCGCGGCAAAGCTCCAGAGGCACGTTAGAACGAAAGGGTATAGCAACCTTGGCCATCGCCTCGCCGCTGCGCTGTGGTCCTCATTGCGATACCGGGAGGCTGGCCACGGTTCCCCGTGAGCGGATGAGTGGTAGTCTGCTGCCCCCTAGCTGTGAACGGACACCTTCATGCCCGAGCCGGTTTCCTCCCGCCAGCGCCGCGCCCTGCGCCTGGGCTGGCGGTTCATCCGTCCGTACCGCAGGCAGGTAGCGCTGGCCTTGCTGGCACTGGTCGTGACCGCCGCCATCACCCTGTCGATGGGACAGGGCATCCGCCTGCTGGTGGACCAGGGGTTCATGACCCGCTCCCCACACCAGCTCAACCAGGCCATCGGCTTGTTCCTGCTGCTGGTGCTGGCCCTGGCGGTAGGGACCTTCAGCCGCTTCTACCTGGTGTCGTGGATCGGCGAACGCTGCGTGGCGGATATCCGCAAGGCGGTATTCGATCACCTGGTCGGCCTGCACCCGGGGTTCTTCGAGGACAACCGCAGCTCGGAGATCCAGTCGCGGCTGACCGCCGACACCACCTTGCTGCAATCGGTGATCGGCTCGTCACTGTCGATGTTCCTGCGCAACGCTTTGATGGTGGTCGGCGGGGTGGTGCTGTTGTTCGTCACCAACCCCAAGCTCACCAGCATCGTGGTGCTGGCGCTGCCCTTGGTGTTGGCGCCGATCCTGCTGTTCGGTCGGCGAGTGCGCAGCCTGTCGCGGCAGAGCCAGGACCGGGTTGCCGACGTGGGCAGCCACGTGGCCGAGGCCCTGGGGCAGATCAAGACGGTGCAGGCCTACAACCATCAGGCGCGGGACCGCGAGCTGTTCGCCGGCACCGTGGAAGCGGCGTTCGCCGTGGCGCGACGGCGCATTGCCCAGCGCGCATGGCTGATCACCCTGGTGATCGTGCTGGTGCTCGGTGCGGTGGGGGTGATGCTCTGGGTCGGCGGCATGGATGTCATCGCCGGGCGCATCTCCGGTGGCGAACTGGCGGCCTTCGTGTTCTACAGCCTGATCGTCGGCAGTGCCTTCGGCACCCTCAGCGAGGTGATCGGCGAGTTGCAACGAGCGGCCGGCGCCGCCGAGCGCATCGCCGAGCTGCTGGCGGCGCGCAGCGCCATCCTGGCCCCCGTCGAGCCTGCCGTGCTGCCGAGCGGGCGGGCCAAGGGGCGTATCGAGCTGCAGGGTATCCATTTTGCCTATCCGTCGCGGCCGACGGTCGCGGCCATCGATGGCCTGAGCCTGACCATCGAGCCTGGGCAGACCGTGGCGCTGGTGGGGCCTTCCGGTGCGGGCAAGTCGACCCTGTTCGACCTGTTGCTGCGCTTCTACGACCCCCAGCAGGGGCGCATCCTGCTCGACGGCCAGGCGATCGCCGAGCTGGCCCCGGACGAGCTGCGTCGGCAGTTCGCCCTGGTGGCGCAGAACCCGGCGTTGCTGCGTGGCACGGTGGAGGCCAACATCCGTTATGGCCGGCCCGAGGCCAGCCTGGCGCAGGTCGAGGCAGCGGCGCGCAGCGCCCATGCCCATGAGTTCATCCAGCAATTGCCCCAGGGGTACCAGACCCTGCTGGGGGAGGGTGGCATCGGCTTGTCCGGCGGCCAGCGCCAGCGCCTGGCGATCGCCCGCGCGCTGCTGGTGGATGCGCCGATCCTGCTACTCGACGAGGCCACCAGCGCCCTCGATGCCCAGAGCGAGCACCTGGTCCAGCAGGCATTGCCCGGCCTTATGGCGGGCCGGACCACGCTGGTGATCGCCCACCGCCTGGCCACGGTGCAGCATGCCGACCGCATCGCGGTGATCGACAAGGGCCGCTTGGCGGCGATCGGCAACCATCGTCAATTGATCGAGGAAAGCCCGCTCTATGCAAGGTTGGCTGCCCTGCAGTTCAGTTCGGCGTGAAGAGTGGGGCAAGCTTCACGCCGCAAGCTGTAAGTAAGAGCGGGCGGCGCTCAGGCATGACACCCTGCGCCGATCAGCTTGAAGCTTGGAGCTTGAATGGGGGAAATCCGCCATTTGCTGGACAAACGCCCGCTGCAGGTGGCGGATTGTCGCCAGCAAAACTGCCGATCTTCGGGTGCGACCATGCGCCTCAGCTATTAGCCATTGGTCTTGGTGGAGCTGGCACGGCTTGTGCTTTGGCGCGGGCTGGGCTTAGTGCCCGAGGCGATCGTGCCCCGATCCATCGAAACCCCATTCGCCGACCCTGCGATCTTGCTGGCCAACTGCCGCAAGACGCCACTCGCCTCGAGTGCCGGTCGTGCGGGCGAGAACAACAACCGGGCGTGCACACCGGGGGCAACGAGATGCCAACCACTTCACTTCAATTGGATTGAGCTATGAAAAAAATCCTGCTGACGCTCCTGTGCCTGAGCGTCATCGGCTGTTCCAAGCCCGGCGAGCCGGAAAAGTCCGTCGATGTCCTGCTGATCGGCGGCGGTATCATGAGCGCGAGCCTGGGGACCTACCTCACCGAGCTGGAGCCGAACTGGACGGTCGACGTCTACGAACGCATGGACCAGGTCGCCGAGGAAAGCTCCAATGCCTGGAACAACGCCGGCACCGGTCACTCCGCCTTCTGCGAGCTGAACTACACCAGCGAAGGCAAGGACGGCAAGATCGACATCAGCAAGGCGGTCAACGTCAACGAGCAGTTCGAGGTCTCCAAGCAGTTCTGGGCCTACCAGGTCGAGCAGGGTGTGCTGAGCAACCCGAAGTCGTTCATCAACAATGTGCCGCACATGAGCTTCGTCTGGGGTGACGAGAACGTCGCGTTCCTGCACAAGCGTGTCGAGGCCCTGCGGCACAGTTCGCTGTTCCGTGGCATGGAGATCTCCGAGGACCACGAGCAGATTCGCAAGTGGGTGCCGATCGTGATGGAGGGCCGTTCGCCCGAGCAAAAGGTCGCCGCGACCCGCATGGCCATTGGTACCGACGTCAACTTCGGCGAGATCACCCGCCAGTTGTTCGCTTCCATGGCCCGCAACCCGAACGTCAAGCTGCACCTGCGTCACGAAGTGCGTGACATCGTGCGCAATGATGACGGCAGCTGGAACGTGGTGGTGGCGGACCTTGCCAAGGGTGGCAAGGAAGCCCGCGTCAAGGCCAAGTTCGTGTTCATCGGCGCCGGTGGCGGCGCGCTGAAGCTGCTGCAGAAGTCCGGTATCCCTGAAGCCGAGGGCTACGCCGGTTTCCCAGTCGGTGGCCAGTTCCTGATGACCGACAACCCCGACATTGTCGCCCGCCACAAGGCCAAGCTGTACGGCAAGGCTTCGGTCGGCGCACCGCCCATGTCGGTCCCGCACCTGGATACCCGTGTCATCGACGGCAAGGAAGTGCTGCTGTTCGGCCCATTCGCGACCTTCTCGACCAAGTACCTGAAGAACGGCTCGCTGCTGGACATGTTCGCCTCGCTGACCACCCATAACATCAGCCCGATGATCAATGCCGGCATCGACAACTTCGACCTGAGCACCTACCTGATGGGCCAACTGATGCTCAGCTTCGACGACCGCATGGATGCCCTGCGCGAGTATTTCCCCAACGCCCAGAACCAGGACTGGAAACTGCTGCAGGCCGGCCAGCGCGTGCAGGTGATCAAGAAGGACCCTGAGCACGGCGGCATCCTGCAGTTCGGTACCGAGGTGGTGGCCTCCCAGGACGGCACCATCGCCGCGCTGCTGGGCGCTTCGCCAGGCGCTTCGACGGCTGCGCCGATCATGCTGACGGTGCTGGAGAAGACCTTCAAGGACCGCATCAAGACCCCGGAATGGCAGGCCAGGCTGAAGGAGATCGTGCCGACGTATGGCCAGAAGCTGAACAACGACCTCGAGCTGACCAACAAGACGCGTGAGTGGAGCCATTCGCGCCTGCAACTGCTGCACGTTCCGGTGCTGCCGGAGGAAGTGGCTGCGGTGCAGTAAATTGAAGCATGCACCGCGGGGCAATGCTGTTGCTCACGCCATGGGGCTGCTTTGCAGCCCATCGTCGGCAAGCCGGCGATGGGGCGCGAAGCGGCCCCCAATGGCCGCAGTAAAAGAGCCTTTTTCCAGGCACAACAAAAAGCCCGCTCAAGGCGGGCTTCTTGCAGTTTCGAGGAATTTGGTCGGAGAGACAGGATTCGAACCTGCGGCCTTCTCGTCCCGAACGAGACGCGCTACCTGGCTGCGCTACACTCCGATGACCGAAATCCTACTGCATACCCTTTTCGAACGCAACCCCTTGTTGCAAAAAGGAGCTTTGCCAAAAAGGGGAGGCGAAATCACAGCTCTTTGACGGTCCGGATCTGGTCTTTGTTGACGCGGGTACGCTTGCCGTCGAGCTGTTCGAATTCGTAGAAGCCGGAGTCTTCGTCATAGGAAGGGGTGTCCACTGCCTGGATCTCGCGGCCGTCGTTCAGGGTAATGACGGTTGGCGATGCGCAGCCGGCGAGGGCGCCCAGGCCCAGGGCGAGCAGGAAAGCGGGAAGGGTCCGTTGGATCATCGTGTTTCTCCAGTGCAATGGTGCTTGATGCCAGTTAAGACGCAAGGTGTCTGCGCAAGTTCCTTGCAAAGTGCAGCATAGCGGCAAAGGTGGGGCATTGATGGAGAACAATAGCCTGTCGTCCTGAGGCGCGCTTGCCCCCCGAATCTCAAGAACGGCGCGGCCCCTGGGAGCTGGCTTGTCGGCGATGGGCTGACAAATCCCAGTTGCCCCCTGCATAGCCACGCAGCGCAGCCTGCGACGGCCCACCCTGTGATATAACAACCGCCATCACCCACCGCTGCGACGGATCTCCATGAAAGCCAAGGCAGATACCCCCTTCGTGCCGCTGAACATCGCCGTGCTGACGGTCAGCGACACCCGTACTTTCGAAACCGATACTTCCGGCCAGTTGTTCGTCGATCGGCTCACCGCCGCCGGCCACCGATTGGCCGCGCGGGTACTGCTCAAGGATGATCTGTACAAGATCCGCGCCCAGGTCGCCACCTGGATCGCCGATGACCAGGTGCAGGTAGTGCTGATCACCGGCGGTACCGGCTTCACCGGTCGCGACAGCACGCCGGAAGCCGTGGCCTGCCTGCTGGACAAGCAGGTCGAGGGCTTCGGCGAGCTGTTCCGGCAGATCTCCGTGGCCGACATCGGCACCTCCACCGTGCAGTCCCGTGCCCTGGCAGGCCTGGCCAACGGTACCCTGGTGTGCTGCCTGCCGGGCTCGACCAATGCCGTGCGTACCGGCTGGGATGGCATCCTCGCCGAACAGCTCGATGCCCGTCACCGGCCCTGCAACTTCGTCCCCCACCTGAAGCAGGCAGCGGCCTGTGACAGCCGTGGTTGAGGGTATGCAGGCCCGGCCGCTGATGCCGGTGGAAGAAGCCCTGGAGCGGCTGCTGGCGCTGGCCGAGGCCGCGCCGATCCGTGACACCGAGGACGTGGCCCTGGCTGACGCCGAGGGCCGGGTGCTGGCCCGTGACCTGGTGGCCAGCCTCGACCTGCCGCCATGGCCGAACAGTGCCATGGATGGCTATGCCCTGCGCCTGGCCGACTGGCAGGGCGAGCCGCTGGCGGTGAGCCAGCGTATCTTCGCCGGCCACGCACCCGCGCCGCTGCAGCCGGGCACCTGCGCCCGGATCTTCACCGGCGCGCCACTGCCCGAAGGCGCCGACTGCGTCGAGATGCAGGAAAACGTCGAGGTCCTCGAGGATGGCCGGGTACGCTTGCTCGAGCCGTTGCAGGTCGGCCAGAACGTTCGCCCGCAGGGCCAGGAAACCCGGGTGGGCGAGCAAGTGATGGCCACGGGTACGCGCCTGGGGCCGATCGAGCTGGGCCTGGCCGCGACCCTGGGTCATGCCAGGCTCGAGGTGGTACGCAGGGTGCGGGTGGCCGTGCTGTCCACCGGGGACGAGCTGGTCGAGCCCGGCCTGCCGTTGGGGCCGGGGCAGATCTACAACAGCAATCGCCGCCTGCTGGCCAGCTGGTTGCAGCGCCTGGGCTGCGAGGTGGTGGATGTGGGCATCCTCGCCGACGACCTGCAACGAACCCGCGAATGCCTGGCCGGGCTGGGCGATGTCGACCTGATCCTGTCCACGGGCGGCGTTTCGGTGGGCGAGGCCGACTACCTGGGAATGGCCTTGCGCGAAGCTGGTGAACTGGCCCTCTGGAAGCTGGCGATCAAGCCGGGCAAGCCGCTGACGTTCGGGCATTTTCGTGGCGTGCCGGTCATCGGCCTGCCGGGCAACCCGGCGTCGACCCTGGTGACCTTCGGCTTGTTGACCCGGCCCTACCTGTTGCGCCGCCAGGGCGTGACCCAGGTCGCGCCACTGCGTTTCGACATGCCGGCAGGATTCGACTGGCCCCGCCCAGGCACGCGCCGCGAATACCTGCGGGCGCGGATCGAGCAAGGCCAGGTGCGCATCTACAAGAACCAGAGCTCTGGCGTGCTGCGCAGCGCGGCCTGGGCCGAGGGGCTGGTGGAAGTGCGCGAAGGCACCACGCCGCGCCAGGGCGACAGCGTGTCGTTCATTCCCTTCAGCGAGCTACTTGGCTGAGCGGCCGAGCAACACGTCGCCCAGGGACGCGGCCTGCGCCGGTGCCAACTGGCGCAGGCGCATGTGCACGTTCTCCAGTTGCTGGGCCGCGACGCTCCAGTCGTGGCGTTGGCGGGCGAACTGGCGGCCGGCCTCGCCCAACTGGCACATGCGCCAGGGCTGGTTGAGCAGTTGGGTGATCAGCAGGGCGAGCTGACCACCCTCGTCACCGCCCAGGTAGTGCTCGCCGTTGTTGACCGCAAGGCCGGACGCGCCCTTGTGGGTGGTGATCACCGGCAGCCCGGCGGCCATCGCCTCGAGGATCTTCACCTTCGAGCCACCGGCGTAGCGCAGCGGCGCGAAGAACAGCGCCGAACGTCGTTGCAGCTCGCGCAGGTCGGGGCGATAGCCGATCCATTCGATGCGCGGATCGTTCCAGTGCAGTTTCCAGCTGGGCGGCAGGGCATGCCCGGCAATGGCCAGGCGTACCGCCGGGTTGCTCATCCATACCTGGGGCAGGATCTCCTCCAGCGCCCATTCGATGGCTTCCAGGTTGGCGCCATACTCGAAGTTGCCGACGAACAGCAGGCGCTGGCTGTGAAAGGCCGGGCACACCGCCTGGTAGTAGTCGCAATCGACGCCATTGACCACCACGTTCACCCGGCGCCCGCTGATCTGGCTGATCAATTCGGCATCATGGGCGCTGACTGCCACTACCTCGCTGGGCTGGCGCAGTACCCGCTGTTCCCAGCGCCGATAGCGCCAGCGGTCGAAGGCATTGAGCGGCCGTAGCCACAGCGGCAATCGGTCGTGGCAGGCGACACCCATCACCGATTCGAGGGTGTGCTCACTGAGCATGTAGGGCAGGCCACGGGCCTGCAGGGCTTTCTCGAAGGGCTGGAAGCTGTAGCTGTGTTCGATCTGGATCACGTCCCAGGGCTCGTCCAGCAGTTGCTCGAAGCGGTGTCGCAGGCACGGCGCCAGGCCATGGATGATGGCCCGCATGGGGTAGTCGATGATCGGCGAGGCCAGCAGGTTGAGCGGGCTGTGCAGTGGCCGCCTGGGGAGCACGACCAGGCGCTCGACCAGGGGTTCCAGGGCCTCGCGGGCGGCATCGCCGAGCGGTACCTTCGACTGCACCAGCAAGGTGATCCGGTGCCCGTGCCGCGCCAGTTCGCGCAGCAGGTGGTATTGCCGGGTCTTGCTGCCGCTGGTGGTGGGCCAGGGCAGGTAGGGCAGTGTCCAGAGTATGCGCATGGCCCCGTTCCTCGCTATGGGCCGCCTGGCGGCCCTGAAAGACAGAACGCGCCCTGGGGGCAGTCAACCGAGGGCGGCTGCCGGGGCGCGTCCATAGATATCAGTAAAGCGCACGATGTCGTCTTCGCCCAGGTACTCGCCGCTTTGCACCTCGATCATCACCAGGTCGATGACGCCGGGGTTGGTCAGGCGGTGGGTGCGGCCTGGCTTGATGAAGGTGGACTCGTTGGTGTCGAGCAGGAACTCTTCATCGCCGTTGGTCACGCAGGCCATGCCGCTGACCACGATCCAGTGCTCGCTGCGATGATGGTGCATCTGCAGGGACAGCGATTCGCCCGGGCGCACCATGATGCGCTTGATCTTGAAGCGTGGCCCTTCCTCGAGCACGGTGTAGGTGCCCCAGGGGCGGGTGACGGTGCGGTGCAGGCGATAGGCATCGTGGCCTTGGCGCTTGAGCTGCTGGGCGATCACCCTGACCTCCTGGCTGCGCGCGGCATCGGCGATCAGCAGGGCGTCGGGGGTGTCGATGACGATCAGGTTGTCCAGGCCGACGGCCCCGACCAGCCGGCGCGGCGCATCGATGTAGCAGTTGTGCACGTCGTGCAGCACGGCTTCGCCGTTGCAATGGTTGCCATGGCGGTCGGTGGGCCTGAGTTCGCGTACCGCCTCCCAGCAGCCGATGTCGCTCCAGCCCAGCTCGCACGGCACCACGGCGACCTGGCGGGAATGCTCCATCAGGGCGAAGTCGATGGAGATGTCCGGGGCCTTGGCGAAGGTGGCCGGCTCCAGTTCCACCTGCAGGGTGCGGTCACCCTGCTTGGTCTCGCTCTGCTCCAGGCACTCGGTCACGCTGGCCAGTACCTGCGGCGCATGGGCCTGCAACTCGTCCAGCAGGGTGTCCACGCGCAGGCAGAACATGCCGGCATTCCACAGGTGGCGGCCGCCGTCGAGGTAGGCCTGGGCAGTGGCGGCGTCGGGTTTCTCCACGAAGCGTGCGACCTGGTAGCCGAGCTCGCCCAGCGCCTGGCCTTGCTCGATGTAGCCAAAACCGGTTTCGGCTCGGGTCGGCAGCAGGCCGAAGGTGGCCAACCAACCGGCGTGGGCCAGTTGGGCGGCCTGGGCGACGGCCTGCTCGAAGGCATCCAGGTCCTGGATCAAATGGTCGGCTGGCATGACCAGCAGCAGGCAGTCGTCGCCATACAGACGGGCACAGTGCAGCGCGGCGGCGGCGATGGCAGGAGCTGTGTTGCGCCCGCAGGGTTCGAGGATGAAGTCCAGGGCTGCGTTGAACGGGTTGACCTGCTGGTACTCGTCCTGGGTGCGGAAGAAGACATCGCGGTTGGTCACCGTCACCACCCGCTCCACGCCTGGCAGGGCGCTGGCGCGGGCGAAGGTCTTCTGCAGCAGGCTCTGGCCATCGGGCAGGCGCATGAAGGGCTTGGGCATGGCCTCGCGGGACACTGGCCAGAGACGGGTGCCGGCGCCGCCAGCGATGATGCAGGGAATCAGAACGCTCATTTCACAGCCTCGAATCAGGGCGCTGCGGGCAGCGCGACCAAAGGAAATCTCGACCTGTCAGGCGTCTGGCGGGGAGAAAAGTCAATAAAATGACTTTTTCTGTCGGCATCATCCGTGAAGGCCAAATATTTGTCGAATGATGCACCCGCTGCTTTCAGCTTTCAATGTTATTTATGTGAAACCGGCTATCTTCTGACGCAATCGCCCTTGGCATGCAGCAATCTGCCTCGGGCGATGGTCGAGATCGGAGTGGACTTTCTTCAGGGAGTAGCGCGATGCACGAGCGCAAGGCGATGTTGATCCTGCATGGCAAGCAAGCCATGAACGAGGAGGTGCGCAGCGCCGTGGGCAGCTTGCGGGAACGGGGCTGGACACTGGACGTGCGCTTGACCTGGGAGGCGGGCGATGCCCAGCGCCTGGTCGATGAGGCCTTGGCGGCCGGTTATCCCCATATCGTGGCCGGTGGCGGCGATGGCACCTTGCGTGATGTGGCCGAGGCCATGGGCCTGGCCGGCGGTCAGGCCAGCCTGGCGCTGTTGCCGCTGGGCACGGCCAATGATTTCGCCAAGGCCGCGGCGGTACCGCTGGAGCCGGATGCCGCCCTGGCCCTGCTGGAGCAACCCGCCCGGGCCATCGACCTGGGCAAGGTCGGCGAGCAACTGTTCCTCAACATGGCCACGGGCGGTTTCGGCAGCCAGGTCACGGCCAATACCTCGGAGGACTTGAAGAAGGTGCTGGGTGCGGCCGCCTATCTGTTCACCGGCCTGTCGCGTTTCAGCGAGCTGCAGGCGGCCTCGGTGGAGCTGCAGGGGCCGGACTTCCACTGGCAGGGCGACCTGCTGGCGCTGGGCATCGGCAATGGCCGCCAGGCCGGGGGCGGGCACGTGCTGTGCCCGCAGGCGGTGGTCGACGACGGCCTGCTGGATATCGGTATCCTGCCCGCACCGCAGGAGATGGTGGGGGCCTTGCGTGAGTTGCTTGCCGGGGAGGAATTGTTCGTCCGTGCCCGCTTGCCCTGGGTGGAAATCAAGAGCTCCCAGGGCCTGGACATCAACCTCGACGGTGAACCGCTGCAGGCCGACAGCCTGCGATTCGAGGCCTGCCCGGGGGCATTGCGCCTGCACCTGCCGGCCGATTCGCCGCTGCTCAGTCGTCCAGGCTGATGATCTTCTCGCGCACGGCGAACAGCACCAGGCCCGCCACGTCGTAGATCTGCAGGCGCTTCATGATCTGCGAGCGGTGGGTTTCCACGGTCTTGATCGACAGGCCCAGGCCGTTGGCGATCTCCCGGGTCGATTTGCCGCGCACGATCAGCCGCAGGATCTCCAACTGGCGGGCGGTCAGGTTGTGCCGGTCGCTGGCAGGCTGCCTGCCCGTCTGGGCGCGTAGCAGGGCCTGGTTGATCACCGTGTGGGCGATGGCCGGGCTGAGGTAGCGCTCGCCGTTGCACAGGGCGAGCAAGGCCTGCTCCAGTTCGGTGGCCGTGGTGTCCTTGAGCAGGTAACCGTGGGCGCCGCTTTCCAGGGCGCGCATGATCAACTCCGGGTCGGTATGCATGGAGAGGATCAGTACCTTGCAGGTGCAACCGCTCGCCCGCAGTTGGGTGAGGGCGTCCAGGCCACCGGTCGAGCGCATGGAAATGTCCAGCAGGACGATATCCGGCGCCAGGCGTTGGACCATCTCCAGCAACTGGCTGCCATCGTCGGCTTCGCCGATCACCGCGTAGCCGGGAATGTCGGCGACCAGGGCGCGGACCCCGGCGCGGATCAGCGAGTGGTCGTCCACCAGCAACAATCTACAGGTCATGGGCAGCGGAGGTCCTGGCACGTTCTCGGGTGCGTGGCGGCCATGGGAACAGGACGTCGATACGGGTGCCCTGGCCAGGTCGACTGGTCACCTGCAGGCTGCCCTGCAGGGCCGTCGCTCGCTCAAGCATACCTGCCATGCCCCGTTGGCCGGCCTTGGCCGGATCGTCGGCGGGGACGAAGCCGCAGCCGTCGTCCTGGATCGACAGGGCGAGGCCTTCGGGTGTGCGTTGCAGGCGGATCGTCAGGTTGCGTGCATGGGCATGGCGCAGCATGTTGGTGACCGCTTCCTGGGTGATGCGAAAGGCGGCCATGGACACGGCTTCGCAGATACCGCCCAGGCGTTGCCGGCATTCCAGGCTCCAGTGCACGTCGGTGTTTTCCAGGGTGCGCAGCAGATGGGCGCGCAGGCTGGCTTCCAGGCCGAGGCTGGCCAGTTGCCGTGGATTGAGGATCGCCGAGACATCGCGCACGTTGGCCAAGGTGTTCTCCAGGGTCGTGCGCAAGGTGGTGCACTGTGTCTGCAACTCGTCGGGCACGCGGCGTTGCAACCAATCGACCTGGAGCTTGGCGGCGGTGAGCAACTGGCCTATGTCGTCATGCAGTTCCCGGCTCAGCCGCTGGCGCTCGCTTTCCTGGACCTTGAGCATGCGGTCGGCCAGTTCCGCCGGGCGCAGGTTGATCGACCGGGCCCCATGGCGCAGTTGCCAACCGACCCCGAACATGGCGGCCAGTTGCAACAGCAACAGGCCGAGCGGCAGCGGTTGCGCACGCAGGCACAGCACCAGGTTGGCAGCCAGCGATGCCACGCACAGGGCGGCGGTCGTCCAGTGCAACAGGGCAGTGCAGGAGCGGCAACGCTGGGGGATCTTCAAGCGTGGGAGCATAGATTGGGAAGCCACTGAATCATCGCTGTTGGAGGCCTTGCATGTGCCAGAGGCTTTGGCGTCCTGCTTTCAGTCAGTCATCGAGTGTGCGTCGAATCGAGCCATACCTGTGACGTGCGCACTTGTTGTGCGCATGGTATCACTTCAGGTTGATTTGGTCGCGACTGGCTAATTGACTGAAACCTCAGGGTTTTCGGGCCGATACGAGCGGTCGTGCGGCCAGTTGGATGGCAATGTGCTGTTACTGGGTGGGTCGGCTTTACTTCCAGGTACAACTCACCGAGCCACCCCGCTCGTTTCGTCTGCACCAAGCCAACGTTCCAAGCTGAAGTTGTGCATGTACCTAGTTGGCTTTCGTGAGGCTCGACGCATTCCCCTGGTTGGGGAGGGTGTGCGGTGGATGCGGGTGGATGCAGGCGTTGCCGCTCTCCTGGCAGGGCCCGCACAATTGCGGGAGTGGCTGGCCCAGGGCGCTGGCCAGTTCGCCAAGCAGCTCGGTCTGTTCCGCAGGGTCCAGGTTCAGGCGGCCGGTGCGTACATCGACCAGTTCCAGTTGCCAGGCCAGCAGGGTCAGGCAGCCCTGCAGGGCGGCCAGGGCGTTGCCTGGCAGGTGCTGCTGGCAGCAGGCGGGGGCGAGCAACTGCTGCAGGCCGGCGGTGTAATGAGACACCTCGAGCAGGCCCAGGGTGTCGGCGCGCCGGGCGAGGGTGGCTAGGGCATCGTTCAGGCAGTGGCAGGCATCAGGGTCGTTGTCGATCAATTCCAGGTGCTGCAGGCACTCCTGGGACTTGGTCAACAAGACTTGGGCGTCCAGCAGGAAATCCTGCAGGGCACTGCTGTTCAGGGGTGCGCTATCCATCATGAAACTCCAGCGTGCGGGGCTGGAGCAGGGGGTGGCGACACCAAAACGATCGCTAGCAAAAGCCTGACTCCGTTCATGCAATGAGAATGGCGTCACATTAATGGCTAACTGATGGCGGGAACATCAGGTTGCACCCGATTGCGCCTAGGGGATTCCCTGATGGGTGGCGACAGGGGCTGTAGGTGCGTGGCAGCAGTAAAGCATGATGTTAAAGTGATATCAATTGCTCGGGCGGCATTTTCCGATAGGGGTCAAGCCGTATCGAAACCCGCCGATACAAGGCAGATGAATTCACTTTCCTGACTCAAGCCTGGAGGTTTTCCAATGGCTGGCATTCTCGACACGGTAGATCAACGAACGCAACTGGTGGGTGAGAACCGCCTGGAAATCCTCATGTTCCGGCTGGCGGGTCGCCAGTTGTTCGCAATCAACGTGTTCAAGGTCCAGGAAGTGCTGCAGTTGCCCAAGTTGACCTTGATGCCACAGCGCCATGCTTTCGTCTGCGGCGTGGTCAACCTGCGCGGGCAGACCTTGCCGGTGATCGACCTGTCCCAGGCGATCGGCATGCGCCCGCTGCAGCCAGGCCCCGACAGCACGATCATCGTCACCGAGTACAACCGCTCGGTGCAGGCCTTCCTGGTGGGCGGTGTCGAGCGCATCGTCAACATGAACTGGGAAGCTATCATGCCACCCCCGTCCAGCGCGGGGCGCCAGCATTACCTCACCGCGATCACCAAGGTCGATGAGCGGCTGGTCGAGGTGATCGACGTGGAGAAGGTGCTGGCCGAGATCGTGCCCTACAGCACCAAGGTTTCCCGCGACAAGCTCGAGGACCCGGTCCTGGCCCGTGCCCGGGGGCGCGAGGTGCTATTGGTGGACGATTCCAGCGTGGCCCTGGCGCAACTGCGTGACACCTTGTCCCAGCTCGGCATGAAGCTGCACGTGGCCAGCGATGGCCTGAAGGCCCTGCGCATGCTCAAGGGATGGGCCGATGCGGGGGAGGATGTCTGCGAAAAGCTGCTGATGGTATTCACCGATGCGGAAATGCCGGAAATGGACGGTTACCGGCTGACCACCGAGATACGCGGGGATGCCCGCCTGCGTGGCCTGTACGTGGTCTTGCACACGTCGCTGTCGGGAAGCTTCAACGAGTCGATGGTGAAGAAGGTCGGCTGCGACGACTTCCTCTCCAAATTCCAGCCCGACCGGCTGGTGGAGGTGGTGCAGCAGCGCTTGATGCTGGACCATGTCATGGCCTAGCTGAGCTGCACTCTACGGCCTGCGCAGGACCTTGTGGGAACGGCCTTGTGTCGCGAAGAGGGCGCGTAGCGGCCCCTGCATCGGGTATAAGCTTGATGTTTTCGACTGGGCAAGGCGGGCAGGATGTTCTTGAGTGCGTTGTATCGGTACCCGGTGAAGTCAGGGCAGGCCCAGGGCCTGCAAGATTCACCGGTTGACCTGTTGGGGTTGCAGGGCGACCGGCGCTGGATGGTAGTGGAGGCGGAGAATGGCCGCTTCCTCACCCAGCGTGCCTGGCCGCGGTTGGGCCAGCTCAAGGCGAGCCATGGCGAAGGCGGGCTACTGCTCGAGACAGCAGGGCAGGCGCCGCTGGAAGTGGCCGTGCCACCTGCCGACGAGGCCCTGCGGGGCGTGACCATCTGGCGCGATACCTTGCGTGTTCCGGATGCTGGCGATGCCGCCGCGGCCTGGCTGAGCGAGCTGCTCGGCAAGCCCGTGCGCCTGGTGCATTGCCCCGAGCAGCGGGCCCGTTATTTGCCCAATGGCTATGGCCTCAACAGTGACCGGGCGGCGTTTCCGGATGGCTTTCCCTTGTTGTTGATCGGCCAGGGTTCGCTGGATGAGCTGAATCGACGCATCGGACGGCCCATGGAGATGCTGCGGTTTCGGCCGAACCTGGTGGTCGAGGGGGCAGCACCGTTCGCCGAGGATGGCTGGAAGCGCATCCGCATCGGCGATATGACGTTTCGGCTGCTCAAGCCCAGCGTGCGCTGCATCCTGACCACGCTCGACCCGCATACCGGCGAGCGCAGTGCTGATCGCGAGCCGCTGGCCACGCTGAAGACCTTCCGCGAGCGGGAAGGGGATGTGCTGTTCGGGCAGAACCTGGCGGCAGATGGCAGTGGCCGGATCGAGGTGGGGATGAAGGTCGAGGTGATCGAGTAGGGCCGCGAAGCGGCCCTGTACCTCACATGTCGTCGAAATACCGTTCGTGCCAATCCACCAACGGTTGCGGCGAATTGAGCTTCTGCCCGTAGATGACCGAGTAGGACAGCACGTTCTGCACGTACTGGCGCGTCTCGTCGAACGGAATGGACTCGACCCACACATCGAAGCTCAGGTGCCTGGCCCCCTTGAGCCATTGCCGCACCCGGCCCGGCCCGGCGTTGTAGGCCGCCGAGGCCAGTACCCGGTTGCCGTTGAACTGCCCGTGCACCTGGCTCAGGTAGGCCGCACCGAGCTGGATGTTCTTGTCCGGATTGAACACCTGGCGCGGTGAGGCCAGCGGGATGTTGAACCGGCGTGCGGTCTCCTTGGCGGTGGCCGGCATCAGTTGCATCAGGCCGCTGGCTCCCACCGGGGAGCGGGCGTCCTCCATGAAGGCGCTTTCCTGGCGGGTGATGGCGAACACCCAGCTCGAATGCAGGCCGCGTACCTTGGCTTCGCGCACCAGGGTGTCGCGGTGGGCCATCGGGAAGCGGATGTCCAGGTCATCCCAGTACTGGGCCTGGCTGATGGTACGGATGGCCGGGAAATACCAGCGCAGCTCGTAGCCCAGCCGTGCCTGGGCGACCATCTCCTCGCGGGTGAAGTGGCGGCTGACGTGGTACCACTCGCGGCGCCCCTCGACGATCTGGCCACGGGCATGGAACTCCAGGGCGCGACGAATGCCTGGGGTATTGCGGACCTTGTTGATCACCTGCTGGCTCAGCACCAGGGGCCGGTTGTTCAACTGGTAGGGGGTCTGCGCCCGGTCGGCGGCGAGGAAGCCATAGAAATCGCGCTCGCGGGCCACGGTCTTGTACAGCAGCGGGATCTGCGGGTCGTTCGGCTGCGCCAGTTCCAGGCTGCGGGCCTGCCAGTAGCGCCAGCGGTTGCTGCTCGCCAGGTCCTGGGGCAGGCGCTTGGTCAACTCGTAGGCCTCTTCCCAGCGGCCCAGGCGCAGCAGTAGGCGCAAGCGCCATTCGCTGACCGTGTTGTCGCGCAGTTCGGGGTCGTAGCGGGTCATCAGGTCGAGCGCACGTGGGTCGTAGCGGCGAGCCAGGGTCAGGCCGATCTCGCGGGCGATGGCTACCTTCTCGTCACGGGAGAAGTGCATGCGCTGGGCATAGCCGTCGAGCAGCGCCATGGCTCGCTCCGGGTCCTGCCGCGCCAGACGACGCAGGCCGAGGCTGACCACGTCGGACATGGCCTCGTTGACTGGCGTGAAACGCGACGGTTGGTTGAGCAACTCGGGCTTTTGCGCCACCTCGACCAGCAGCTTGCCCTGGGGCGCGAGGGTGGTGAGGTTCCTGACCAGGCTGTTGGCCAGGCCGTAGTTGCGTGCCTGGGCCGCCAGCTTGGCGCGGTGCCAGCGCTTGGCCTCGGTCAACTGGCCCTGGGCGGCCCACAGGCTGAACAGAGGATCGCAGGCGGCCGGCTGCGACTTGCCGACGTTCCACAGCTTTTCGGCGGTGGCGAAGCCTTCGGCGCGCAGGCCATGGGTCAGTTGGTACTGGCCGTTGAGGCAGTCCAGCTCGGTGAAGTTGAGCTTGGGGTCGTAGTATTTGACGAAGGTGTTCCAGTCGCCGCGCTCGGCCAGCCAGCGCAGCCAGCGCAGTTTCATCCAGTTGGCCTGGGGCAGGTCGCCATGCTTGGCGAGGAAGCCCTCGATCTCCTGGTTGCTGGCGCTCTTGAGGCGGGCGGTCAGCTCGTCGTAGGCCAGGTAGGGCGTCAGCGGGTAGTCGCGCAGGGCCTGGGCATAGCGCAGGTAGGGGCCCTTGTCGCCCTTGGCCAGGGCGCGCTTGGCCTCGTCGTAGTACCGCCGTTGCTGGGTGATGTCGATGGCGTGTGCCGCGCTCGCGGTGGTGGCGGTGAGCAGCAGGCAGGAAACGAATTGGAACAGGCGGCTGCGCATGATACGTCCGGGCAGTTGAACCATGGGAAAGTGACGGCGAAGCCAGCACTGTTGGGGTTGATTGCCTTAGCTTAGCCGTTTGCCAGCCACGGGTGAAAGCACTGCGCTTGTATCCAATCATTATCTTCGACCGGATGTCGCAAAGCCCCCGGAAGATGGCCTGCCTGATGCCGGGAGAGGGTAAGTCGGGTAGAATGCGCGCCCGGTTTTTGGAGACGATCATGACCCTGCTCAAATTCAGCGATGTGTCCCTCGCGTTCGGCGCCATGCCGCTGCTGGACAAGGTGTCCTGGCAAATCGCCCGTGGCGAGCGGGTGTGCATCATCGGTCGCAACGGTACCGGCAAGTCGAGCATGCTGCGCCTGGTCAAGGGCGAGCAAAAGGCCGATGACGGCGAGATCTGGCGCGCGCCGGGGCTGAAGATCGGCGAGCTGCCGCAAGAGCTGCCGGTGGCCGACGAACGCAGCGTGTTCGACGTGGTCGCCGAGGGCCTGGACGGTGTCGGCGCACTGCTGGCCGAGTATCACCACCTGAGCCAGAACATCCAGGGCGACGCCGACCTGGACAAGCTGATGCGCGTCCAGCACGAGCTGGAGGCCCGCGATGGCTGGCGCCTGCAGCAGGTGGTGGAGAGCACCCTGAGCCGCCTTCAGCTGCCGGCCGACAAGACCCTGGCCGAGCTGTCCGGTGGCTGGCGCCGCCGCGTGCTGCTGGCCCAGGCGTTGGTGTCCGAGCCCGACCTGCTGTTGCTCGACGAACCGACCAACCACCTGGACATCGGTGCCATCGCCTGGCTCGAGGAGGCCTTGAGCGGCTTCAACGGCGCCGTGCTGTTCATCACCCACGACCGTTCCTTCCTGCAGAACCTGGCCACCCGCATCCTCGAACTGGACCGCGGCGGGCTGATCGACTGGAACGGTGACTACGCCAGCTTCCTGGTGCACAAGGAGGCCATGCTGGCCGCCGAGGAAACCGCCAATGCGCTGTTCGACAAGCGCCTGGCCCAGGAGGAGGTGTGGATCCGCCAGGGGATCAAGGCGCGCCGCACCCGCAACGAAGGCCGCGTGCGTGCTCTCAAGGCCCTGCGCGTCGAGCGCAGCCAACGCCGCGAGCGCCAGGGCAAGGCGAACATCCAGCTCGAAGTGGCGGACAAGTCCGGCAAGCAGGTGATGGTGCTGGAGAAGGTCAGCTTCGCCCACCCCGAAGGCCCCCTGCTGGTCAAGGACTTCTCCATGGTCCTGCAGCGCGAGGACCGCATCGGCCTGCTCGGCGCCAACGGTACCGGCAAGACCACGCTGCTCAAGCTGATGCTCGGTGACCTGGAGCCGACCTCGGGGACGATCGAGCGCGGCACCAAGCTGGAGGTCGCCTATTTCGACCAGATGCGCCATCAGCTGGACCTGGAGAAGACGGTGATCGACAACCTGGCCGAAGGGCGCGATTTCATCGAGATCGACGGCCAGAGCCGACATGTGCTGAGCTACCTGGGCGACTTCCTGTTCAGCCCCCAGCGTGCCCGCACGCCGGTCAAGGCGCTGTCGGGCGGCGAGCGGGCGCGGCTGCTGCTGGCCAAGCTGTTCAGCAAGCCGGCCAACCTGCTGGTACTGGACGAGCCGACCAACGATCTGGACGTGGAGACCCTCGAGCTGCTCGAGGAAGTGCTGTCCGGCTTCAAGGGCACCGTGCTGATGGTCAGCCACGACCGTGCCTTCCTCGACAACGTGGTCACCAGCACCCTGGTGTTCGAAGGCCAGGGCAAGGTGCGCGAGTATGTCGGTGGCTACGAGGACTGGATCCGCCAGGGTGGCTCGCCGAAGCTGCTGGGCGTGACCGAGAGCAAGGGCGGCAAGGCCGAACTGGGCAGTGCGGTGGTGGAAAAGCCGGTTGCCGAGGCCGCGCCCACGCCGGCCGTTGCCGCTGCGGCGGAGCCGGCGAAGAAGAAGCTCAGCTACAAACTGCAGCGCGAACTGGAGGCCCTGCCAGGGCAGATCGACGAGCTGGAGCAGCGCATGGCCACGGTGCAGGAAGAGGTCAACGCGCCAGGCTTCTACCAGCGGCCGATCGGCGAAACCTCGGCGGTGCTGGCGAAGCTGGAGCAGATGCAGGCCGAGCTGGACGCGCTGGTCGAGCGCTGGGCCGAACTGGAAGGCTGATGCGCACTGGCCCTTCGCGGGGGTACCCGCGAAGGGCCAGTCTGGCTGAGCGGTGTGCTATCAGCCTTCTTTTTTCTGGAGTCGCACCGCCAGTACGTCGCACGGCGCGCCATGCAGCACGTCGTTGGCTGTGGAGCCGAGCAGCAGGGCCAGGCCGTGGCGGCCATGGCTGCCGACCACGATCAGGTCGCAGTTCTGTTCCTTGGCCAGCTGATGGATCTCCTGGCGTGGCTGGCCGTAGGTCAGGTGCGAGTCGCCACGGTTGATGGTCGGGTATTTGTTGAACAGGCGGTCCATGCGCTCCTTGGCCTGGTCGAACTGTTGCTGCTGCAGTTGCGACAGGTCCATCGGCACGTCGCCACCGAAGGCCATGGCCATGGGTTCGACGATATGCACCAGGGATACCTTGGCACCGGTGGGTTCGGCGAGCTTCATGGCGCGTTTGATCACCGGGTCGCATTCTTCGGTCAGGTCGACGGCGACCAGAAGATGTTCGTAGGACATGAGCGGTACTCCTGACAATCGCGATAGTAGAAGTATGGTCGCTTTCGGGCCGGTCGCCGTGAAACATGGCTAACCGGCTCATTTGCAACGCTTTATGGGATCTACAGATATGACGGTATGGCTGGTGGTGTCAATCCTTGCGCTGATTCTCAGCCCTCTGGCCTGGTTGCGTCCATCGCGCAAGCAGAGCGAGCAGATGAACCTGCGCCTGGAAGGGCGGCGCATGGGGCTGGCCATGCAATTGGCGCCCCAGCAGTGGCCGCACTGGCTGGAGAAAGAGCCGCCCAGCCCGTGCCCACAGTACCACCGGGCGCGGCGCAAGGGGCACGACGACCGCTGGAGCTATTGGCAGGTCACCCCGGGCGTATGGTGGAACCAGTGGCGCGAACCCTGCGAGGAGCCGCGCCTGGCCGAGGCCTTTGCCCGTTTGCCGGCGAGCGTCTACAAGGTCGAGGCCGACAACCGCATGCTGGCCCTGTACTGGAGCGAGCGTGGCGACAAATCTGTATTGCAGGATATTGCCCAGGTCCTCGAGGACCTGGCCTGAAGCCAAAAAAAAGACCGCGGGGCAATCCCGCGGTCCCGGGCAGACCCACCAGGGCGACCCTGGCGTGCCCTCAAGGCCAGGCAGGCCGGTTGAACATCGCCTCGCCAGTGTAGTCACTCATTTCCCGCCTGCTGACATTTTCTGCTGCGCAGGGGCTATCGCTGACATGAATGTCCGGCGATCACTGTCATCATGTTTCCTGCCCATGGGGTGCAAAATGACCGGAAAGTCGCGTTTTCAGGCTGCTTGCGAGCATTTGACAACGTCGATCTTTTCGGAGAATGTGTGCGTACCCAAATCAAACGGGCGTATGAATTGAGCGTTTGTATGTCAGACCGCTCGTACAGAATCCCGACTAGCGCGCTGACGGGTGTGCCTGGGAAAGGGGGCGGGATAGCCGGCCCTTGCACCAGCGATCGGCGTGTACAGTTCAGCTTCCATATCGTGGAGATCAGTTGATGATTTACGAAGGTAAAGCCATCACGGTTAAGGCTCTTGAAAGCGGCATCGTCGAACTGAAGTTCGACCTCAAGGGTGAGTCCGTCAACAAGTTCAACCGCCTGACCCTGGACGAACTGCGCCAGGCCGTGGACGCCATCAAGGCCGACGCCGCCATCGAGGGCGTGATCGTCAGCAGCGGCAAGGACGTGTTCATCGTCGGCGCCGACATCACCGAATTCGTCGACAACTTCAAGCTGCCCGAGACCGAGCTGGTCGCCGGCAACCTGGAAGCCAACCGTATCTTCAGCGACTTCGAGGACCTCGAAGTGCCGACCGTCGTCGCGATCAATGGTATCGCCCTGGGCGGCGGCCTGGAGATGTGCCTGGCCGCCGACTATCGGGTCATGTCCAGCACCGCCAAGATCGGCCTGCCGGAAGTCAAGCTGGGGATCTACCCGGGCTTCGGCGGTACCGTGCGCCTGCCGCGCCTGATCGGTTCGGACAACGCCATCGAATGGATCGCCGCCGGCAAGGAAAACCGTGCCGAAGACGCCCTGAAGGTCGGCGCCGTGGATGCCGTGGTCGCCCCCGAGCTGCTGCCGGCGGCGGCCCTCGACCTGGTCAAGCGTGCCATCAGCGGCGAGCTGGACTACAAGGCCAAGCGCCAGCCGAAGCTGGAAAAGCTCAAGCTCAACGCCATCGAGCAGATGATGGCCTTCGAGACTGCCAAGGGCTTCGTCGCCGGCCAGGCCGGCCCGAACTATCCCGCACCGGTCGAGGCCATCAAGACCATCCAGAAAGCCGCCAACTTCGGCCGTGACAAGGCCCTGGAAGTCGAAGCCGCCGGTTTCGCCAAGCTGGCCAAGACCTCGGTCGCCGAAAGCCTGATCGGCCTGTTCCTCAACGATCAGGAGCTCAAGCGCAAGGCCAAGGCCCATGACCAGATCGCCCACGACGTCAAGCAGGCCGCCGTGCTCGGCGCCGGCATCATGGGGGGCGGCATCGCCTACCAGTCGGCGGTCAAGGGCACGCCGATCCTGATGAAGGACATCCGCGAGGAAGCCATCCAACTGGGCCTGAACGAAGCGTCCAAGCTGCTCGGCAAGCGCGTCGAGAAGGGCCGCCTGACCCCGGCGAAGATGGCCGAGGCGCTCAACGCCATCCGCCCGACCCTGTCCTACGGCGACTTCGCCAATGTCGACATCGTCGTCGAGGCCGTGGTCGAGAACCCGAAGGTCAAGCAGGCCGTGCTGGCTGAGGTGGAAGCCCAGGTCAAGGAGGACGCGATCCTCGCCTCCAATACCTCGACCATCTCCATCAGCCTGCTGGCCAAGGCCCTCAAGCGCCCGGAGAACTTCGTCGGCATGCACTTCTTCAACCCGGTGCACATGATGCCGCTGGTGGAAGTCATCCGTGGCGAGAAGTCCAGTGAAGTGGCCGTTGCCACCACCGTGGCCTATGCCAAGAAGATGGGCAAGAACCCGATCGTGGTCAACGACTGCCCGGGCTTCTTGGTCAACCGCGTGCTGTTCCCGTACTTTGGCGGCTTCGCCAAGCTGGTCAGCGCCGGCGTCGATTTCGTGCGCATCGACAAGGTCATGGAGAAGTTCGGCTGGCCGATGGGCCCGGCCTACCTGATGGACGTGGTCGGTATCGACACCGGCCACCACGGCCGCGACGTGATGGCCGAGGGCTTCCCGGACCGCATGAAGGACGATCGCCGCTCCGCCGTCGACGCCCTCTACGAGGCCAACCGCCTGGGCCAGAAGAACGGCAAGGGCTTCTACGCCTACGAGACCGACAAGCGCGGCAAACCGAAGAAAGTCGCCGACCCGTCGGTGCTGGACGTGCTCAAGCCGATCGTCTTCGAACAGCGTGAAGTGAGCGACGAGGACATCATCAACTGGATGATGATCCCGCTGTGCCTGGAGACCGTTCGCTGCCTGGAAGACGGCATCGTCGAGACTGCCGCCGAGGCTGACATGGGCCTGGTCTATGGCATCGGCTTCCCTCCCTTCCGTGGGGGCGCGCTGCGCTACATCGATTCGATCGGGGTCGCCGAGTTCGTCGCCCTGGCCGACCAGTACGCCGATCTGGGGCCGCTGTACCACCCGACTGCGAAGCTGCGCGAGATGGCCAAGAACGGCCAGCGCTTCTTCAACTGAGCGCCCAACGAGTTAGAGCGAGAATATTGATATGAGCCTGAATCCAAGAGACGTGGTGATTGTCGACTTCGGCCGCACGCCGATGGGCCGTTCCAAGGGTGGCATGCACCGCAACACCCGTGCCGAAGACATGTCCGCGCACCTGATCAGCAAACTGCTGGAACGCAACGACAAGGTCGACCCGAAGGAAGTCGAGGACGTGATCTGGGGCTGCGTCAACCAGACCCTGGAGCAGGGCTGGAACATCGCCCGCATGGCCTCGCTGATGACCCCGATCCCGCATACCTCCGCTGCGCAGACCGTCAGCCGCCTGTGCGGTTCGTCGATGAGTGCGCTGCACACCGCCGCCCAGGCGATCATGACCGGCAATGGCGATGTGTTCGTGGTCGGCGGTGTCGAGCACATGGGCCACGTCAGCATGATGCATGGCGTCGACCCCAACCCGCACCTGTCGCTGCACGCCGCCAAGGCCTCGGGCATGATGGGCCTGACTGCGGAAATGCTCGGCAAGATGCATGGCATCAGCCGTGAGCAGCAGGATCTGTTCGGCCTGCGTTCGCACCAGCTCGCCCACAAGGCGACGGTCGAAGGCAAGTTCAAGGACGAGATCATCCCGATGCAGGGCTATGACGAGAACGGCTTCCTCAAGGTCTTCGACTACGACGAGACCATCCGCCCGGAAACCACCCTCGAAGGCCTGGCTTCGCTCAAGCCTGCGTTCAACCCGAAAGGTGGTACCGTTACCGCCGGTACCTCGTCGCAGATCACCGACGGCGCATCGTGCATGATCGTCATGTCTGGCCAGCGTGCCATGGACCTGGGGATCCAGCCGCTGGCGGTGATCCGTTCCATGGCCGTGGCCGGTGTCGACCCGGCGATCATGGGCTACGGCCCGGTGCCGTCGACGCAGAAAGCGCTCAAGCGTGCCGGCCTGACCATGGCCGATATCGACTTCATCGAGCTCAACGAAGCCTTCGCTGCACAGGCCCTGCCAGTGCTCAAGGATCTGAAAGTGCTCGACAAGATGGATGAGAAGGTTAACCTGCACGGCGGCGCCATCGCGCTGGGGCATCCGTTCGGTTGCTCTGGGGCACGGATTTCCGGCACCCTGCTCAACGTCATGAAGCAAAATGGCGGGACCTTGGGTGTCGCCACCATGTGCGTCGGCCTGGGCCAAGGCATCACGACTGTCTTCGAACGCGTCTGAGTGCGTCGCTGACAGCAGCCGGGGCCTAGCGCCCCGGTTTTTGTTTTTTACAGGATTTGTTCAAGAGGGTGGGCGACATGCAGATACAGCCAGGCGTGTACCGGCATTACAAGGGGCCTGAGTACCGTGTCTTCGGCGTCGCACGGCACTCCGAAAGCGAGGAGTGGGTGGTCTTCTACCAGGCGCTGTATGGTGAATACGGGCTCTGGGTACGACCGCTGTCGATGTTCCTGGAGTCCGTCGAGGTTGACGGCGAGCAGGTGCCACGCTTTGCTTTGGTCAAGGCCGAGGATGGGCTGTTCGGGCGTCCTGCGGCAGCCGACGAGTAGCTGCCCGCGCTTGACCTCACCCTGTTGCCACTATATATAGCGGTGCCGCGTCCGGCACCTGACGCGTTTTTCATCTTCAGATTCAGGAATACTCCGATCCATGGGCAAATCGCTGGTCATTGTGGAATCCCCGGCCAAGGCCAAGACCATCAACAAGTACCTGGGCAGCCAGTACGTGGTGAAGTCGAGTATCGGCCATATCCGAGACCTTCCCACCAGCGGTTCGGCTAGCGCCAGCAAGGAACCGGCGGCCAAGCGTGGCAAGGCCGCGGGCGAGGCTCCGGCCCTGTCGCCGAAGGAAAAGGCCCGTCGCCAGCTGGTGGCGCGCATGGGCGTCGACCCGGAGGCGGGCTGGAAGGCCAAGTACGAGATCCTGCCGGGCAAGGAAAAGGTCATCGACGAATTGCGTCGCCTGGCCAAGGATGCCGACACCATCTATCTCGCAACCGACTTGGACCGCGAAGGGGAGGCCATCGCCTGGCACCTGCGTGAAGCTATCGGTGGCGATGACAGCCGCTACAAGCGCGTGGTGTTCAACGAAATCACCAAGAAGGCCATCCAGGAGGCCTTCTCCCAGCCGGGCGAACTGGACATCGACCGGGTCAATGCCCAGCAGGCGCGCCGCTTCCTCGACCGCGTGGTCGGCTACATGGTTTCGCCGCTGCTGTGGGCCAAGATCGCCCGTGGCTTGTCTGCCGGCCGCGTACAGTCGGTGGCGGTGAAGCTGGTGGTCGAGCGCGAACGTGAGATCCGCGCGTTCGTCCCGGAAGAATACTGGGAAGTCCATGCCGACCTGGGCACCGCCAAGAACGCCAAGGTGCGTTTCGAAGTGGCCCGGGAGAACGGCGAGGCCTTCAAGCCGCTGAACGAAGCCCAGGCCATGGCGGCCCTGGAGAAGCTCAAGGCTTCCAGCTACAGCGTAGCCAAGCGCGAGGACCGGCCGACCAGCAGCAAGCCGTCGGCGCCATTCATCACCTCGACCCTGCAGCAGGCTGCGAGCAACCGCCTGGGCTTTGGCGTGAAGAAGACCATGATGATGGCCCAGCGCTTGTACGAGGCAGGCTACATCACCTATATGCGTACCGACTCGACCAACCTGTCGACCGATGCCCTGGACATGGCGCGTGGCTACATCGAGCGTGAGTTCGGCAAGCAGTACCTGCCGGAAAAGCCGGTGGTGTATGGCAGCAAGGAGGGCGCCCAGGAAGCGCACGAGGCGATCCGCCCCTCCGACGTCAACACTCACCCGAGCAAGCTCAGCGGCATGGAGCGTGACGCTGAGCGCCTGTACGAGCTGATCTGGCGCCAGTTCCTGGCCTGCCAGATGCCGCCGGCGCAGTACCTTTCCACCAGCGTCACGGTGAATGCCGGTGACTTCGAGCTGCGTGCCAAGGGCCGTATCCTCAAGTTCGACGGTTACACCCGTGTGCTGCCGCAACAGAGCAAGCCGGGTGAGGATGACGTCCTGCCGGAAATGGCCCAGGGCGAATCGCTCAAGCTGATCCAGCTCGATCCCAGCCAGCATTTCACCAAACCCCCGGCGCGCTACACCGAAGCCAGCCTGGTCAAGGAAATGGAAAAGCGCGGCATCGGGCGCCCGTCGACCTATGCGGCGATCATTTCCACCATCCAGGACCGCGGCTACGTGACCCTGCACAACCGCCGCTTCTACTCCGAGAAGATGGGCGACATCGTCACCGAGCGCCTGTCGGAGAGCTTCTCCAACCTGATGGACTACGGCTTCACCGCCGGCATGGAGGAGAACCTCGACGACGTGGCCCAGGGCGAGCGTGACTGGAAGAACGTGCTCGACGAGTTCTACGGTGATTTCAGCAAGAAGCTGCTGACCGCCGAGTCCGCCGAGAATGGCATGCGGGCCAACCAGCCGACCCTGACCAACATCGCCTGCAAGGAATGCGGCCGGCCGATGATGATCCGTACCGCTTCCACGGGTGTGTTCCTGGGCTGCTCGGGCTACAGCCTGCCGCCGAAGGAGCGTTGCAAGGCCACGGTCAACCTGGTGCCGGGCGACGAGATCGCGGCGGACGACGAGGGCGAATCCGAGTCCCGCGTATTGCGTGGCAAGCACCGTTGCCCGATCTGCGCGACGGCGATGGACGCCTACCTGCTGGACGAAAAGCACAAGCTGCACATCTGCGGCAACAACCCGGACTGCCCGGGCTACGAGATCGAAGAGGGCAGCTACCGCATCAAGGGCTATGAAGGGCCGAGCCTGGAATGCGACAAGTGCGGTAGCGAGATGCAGCTCAAGACCGGCCGCTTCGGCAAGTTCTTCGGCTGCACCAACCCGGCGTGCAAGAACACCCGCAAGCTGCTCAAGAGCGGCGAGGCGGCGCCACCGAAGATGGACAAGGTGGACATGCCTGAACTCAGGTGCGAGAAGGTCGACGACACCTACGTGCTGCGCGATGGCGCCTCGGGGCTGTTCCTGGCTGCCAGCCAGTTCCCGAAGAACCGCGAGACCCGTGCGCCGCTGGTGCTGGAGATCATCCCGCACAAGCACGAGATCGATCCGAAGTACCATTTCCTCTGCGATGCACCGCAGAAGGACCCGGACGGCCGCCCGGCGGTGATCCGCTACAGCCGTAAGACCAAGGAGCAGTACGTGCAGTCCGAGGTGGACGGCAAGCCGACTGGCTGGAAGGCGTTCTACGACGGCAGTGCGTGGAAGGTCGAAGACAAGCGCTGATCGGTCGGCATTTGGGGGCGCTTCGCGCCCCTAAAGGCAGCCGCATGTCATGACTGACCGGCTTCGAAGCGGATGTGCTTGCGGCCGGGCCTGCCGATCCCCGACACTGCAGTATCGCCTTGCAGCCTTTAAGGGAGGGCACTGAAGATGGCCCAGGAACTCTACACCCGCACCAACCAGAAACTGTTCTTCGCCGGGCTCGCCCTGGAGTCCATGGCCAAGGCTGCCGACAGCCAGGCGATGAACGCCCAGGGGCTGATCCAGGCCGAGCGCGAGTCGGCGCTGTTCCATCTGTACGGGGCCTTGCTGGGGCTGTGCCACGAGATCGCGGGCTTCTATCGCTTGCCCCAGGCAACGGCGCCGCGTGTGGAACTGCTGCTCAGCGACGACGCGCTGGAACGTATCGCCATCCCCGAGGTGGCCGAGTTGCTGGAGCTGGCCCGTCAGCCGGAAACCTGGCTCGCGCAATTGCTGCGGGCTTATGCCGATTTGTTCCGACCGCCGGTCGCGAGAAAAGCCCCGAAAACAGACGTTACCCAGCCATTGATTCAGGCTGTCAACCTGGATGAGCCCGAGCAACCCGCACTGTCGCGGGACGAACTGGAAAGCTGGCGGCAGAACCTCAAGCACCTGGTGCGTCGTTTCCGTGACGCGTTGAGTGAGTGCTGACAACGCCCGTGGCTGGTACAATACTGGCCTTTCGTGAAAAGCAGGCCCTATATGTCAACGTCCTTCCTAGAAATTGTCGAGTTGCCTGATGGCCGGATCGAGCTTCGCCGCGCCGAGGATGAAGGCTCCCTGGTAACCCTGGATTTCTCTGAGGACGCCAAGGTATTCCTGCAAGGACAGCATGTGGAAGTGGCCAAGGCCATGCTCAGCGTGGGCGTGCAGATGGCAGGTCGCCTGATCGAAGGCGACCTCGAACGTGACGAGGGGCCGCGCGTGCTGCATTGAGCGTCGCGCTTCCCAGATTCAGAGCAGCTACAGGCAAAGCCTGAACATCAGCCGAGGCGGATGTTCAGGCTTTGCGCGTTTCCGGTATTGGCTGCGCGGATCAGTTGCTGGCGTGTGCTGGCATTGACACTGCCGAGCCAGCTGACCACGGTGTGGCTGCGGCCCAGGCGCAGGGCCTCGCAGGCCAGTTGCAGGGTATTCTGGTTGCCGCGCGGTTGCAGTAGCAGGATGCGCTCGCGGTTGAGGCCGGCATCGCGCAGCCAGGCCTGGGTCAGGCTGGCGGGCGGGGCGATGAGCGTCAGCCAGCGGGTGTCGTCCTCCTCGCTCAGCTCGCGCAGGATGGGAGCCAGCAGGCTCTGGCAGTGACCCGCCGCGCCGCGCAGGGACAGCTCGCTGAACCGCTCGGGCTGGTTGCCCTTGAGGGGTTGCGACGGGGTGTGGGCCTTCAGCCCGGGCAGTACCGGTTGGGCGAGGAAGGCCTCGAACAGGGGCAGCTGGGCTTGCTGGGGTGCATGGATGAACTGCTGCATGACGCCTCCTGGATCAGCGGCGAATGACGCCGACGCTCAAGCCCTCGATCACCAGTTCCTGTTCTTTCAGGTCGACTTCGATAGGGGCGAATTCGGGGTTCTCGGCAAGCAGCCAGACCTTGCTGCCTTCGCGCTTGAAGCGCTTGACGGTCACTTCGTCGCCGAGGCGGGCGACGACGACCTGGCCGTTGCGGGCCTCGCGGCAGGTGTGCACCGCCAGCAGGTCGCCGTCGAAGATGCCGATGTCCTTCATGCTCATGCCGTGCACGCGCAACAGGTAGTCGGCACGGGGATGGAAGAACGTCGGGTTGATGTTGCAGGATTCCTCGATGTGCTGCTCGGCAAGGATCGGCGCACCGGCGGCGACCCGGCCGATGATCGGCAGGCCGCTTTCCTCGGCCTTGGCTTCCAGGCCCGGGATACGGATGCCGCGGGAAGCGCCCGGGGTCATCTCGATCGCACCCTTGCGGGCGAGGGCCTTGAGGTGCTCCTCGGCGGCGTTGGGGGACTTGAAGCCCAGCTCCTGAGCGATCTCCGCGCGGGTCGGCGGGAAGCCGTTGTCTTCCAGGCAGCGTTTGATGAAGGCCAGGATCTCGGCTTGGCGTGGCGTCAGTTTCAGCATGGCGGGCGCTCTGTCTTTTTATACAGTGACTGGGATTATATACAGTAGAGGGCGAGCTGCAAGCCATCAGATGCAAGAAAAGCGCGATAAGGCGCCCTGGGCCCTTCGCCGAGTCCCCGCAGGTGCGCATCTACAGGGCTGGCACCGCTTGCAGCTTGACGCTTGTAGCTTTTAAATGGCGACCGCCTAGTCACGGAGCCTTGACAGGAACAGGCCTGAAACGTATGTTTCAAACAACTGTTTGTCAGGCGGAGTAGTCATGGCCCAATCGGAAACCGTTGAACGCATTCTCGATGCTGCCGAGCAGCTGTTCGCGGAAAGGGGGTTCGCGGAGACCTCGTTGCGGCTGATCACCAGCAAGGCCGGGGTCAACCTGGCTGCGGTGAACTACCATTTCGGCTCCAAGAAAGCCCTGATCCAGGCAGTTTTCTCGCGTTTCCTCGGCCCTTTCTGCGCCAGCCTCGAGCGTGAGCTGGAGCGGCGCCAGGCACGCCCCGAGCACAAGCCGAGCCTCGAGGAGCTGCTCGAGATGCTGGTGGAGCAGGCCCTGGCCGTGCAACCGCGCAGCAATAACGACCTGTCGATCTTCATGCGCTTGCTGGGCCTGGCCTTCAGCCAGAGCCAGGGGCACCTGCGTCGCTACCTGGAGGACATGTACGGCAAGGTGTTCCGCCGCTACATGCTGTTGGTCAACGAGGCCGCGCCGCGCATTCCGCCACTGGAACTGTTCTGGCGCGTGCACTTCATGCTCGGTGCCGCGGCGTTCAGTATGTCGGGCATCAAGGCCCTGCGCGCCATCGCCGAGAACGATTTCGGCATCAACACCTCGATCGAGCAGGTCATGCGCCTGATGGTGCCGTTCCTGGCCGCTGGCATGCGCGCCGACAGCGGCGTCACCGACGAAGCCATGGTCGTGGCGCAGTTGCGCCCGCGCAGCAAGTCCGGCACCGCCAGCGCCCCTGCCAAGGCCTGAGCACTGGGCGGGGCAGGGCGCTTCGGCTAAGCTAGGCGGCCTGCGTGGTAACCGTACAGGCCGCTAGCGCCCATGCCCGATCTCGATTTCCTGCACATTTCCCTGGCCGATCAATGCCTCTACGGTTTCGCCCGTGGGCAACTGTGTGTGCGCCTGCCGGTCTCGACCGCCCGCAACGGCGCCGGTGAGTTGAACGGTTCGGGGTGCACGCCCAGGGGGCTTCACCAGGTGCGGGCGCGGATCGGCGCAGGCCTGCCGCTCGGCGCGGTTCTGCGTGCCCGTCGCTGGACCGGCGAAGTCTGGTCGCCGGCGCTGCATGCGCAGTTCCCCGGGCGCGACTGGATCCTGAGCCGTATCCTCTGGCTCAGCGGCTGCGAGCCGGGCGTCAATCGCCTTGGCCGGGTCGACACCTTCCGTCGCTACATTTACCTGCATGGCACGCCCGACAGCGAACCTCTGGGCGTGCCGTTGTCCCATGGCTGCGTGCGCCTGCGCAACAGCGACCTGCTGGACTTGTTCGAACGCGTGCCGCTGCACTGCCCGGTACGGATCGACGAAGCCGCCTGCCCCCAGTGGGCTTCCCTGGATCTCCAATGAAGGATTCCCTATGACCGCCAGCCTGCAAGGCTCCCTGATGGTGGATATCGCCGGTGAATGGCTGACCGCCGAAGATCGCCATCTCCTGCGCCAGCCCGAGGTGGCCGGCCTGATCATCTTTGCCCGCAACATCGCCAGCCCGCGCCAGGTGCGCGAGCTGTGCGCCTCCATCCGCGCCATCCGTCCCGATCTGATCCTGGCCGTCGACCAGGAAGGCGGCCGGGTCCAACGCTTGCGCCGGGGCTTCGTGCGCCTGCCCGCGATGCGCGCGATCGCTGACAACGCCAATGCCGAATACCTGGCCGAGCAATGTGGTTGGCTGATGGCGACCGAAGTGCTGGCGGTCGGCCTGGACCTGAGCTTCGCCCCGGTGCTCGACCTTGACCACCAGCGCAGCGCGGTGGTCGGCAGCCGCGCCTTCGAAGGCGACCCGCAGCGTGCCACGCAACTGGCCGGTGCCTTCATCCGTGGCATGAACGCTGCCGGCATGGCGGCCTGCGGCAAGCACTTCCCCGGCCACGGCTGGGCCGAGGCCGACTCCCACGTGGCCATCCCCACCGATGAGCGCAGCCTGGAGCAGTTGCGCCAGGCGGACTTGGTGCCCTTCACCCGCCTGAGTGGCCAGCTGGCGGCGGTGATGCCGGCCCATGTCATCTATCCGCAGGTGGACAATCAGCCGGCCGGTTTCTCGCGCCGTTGGCTGCAGGACATCCTGCGCGGCGAACTGGGCTTCCAGGGCGTGATCTTCAGCGATGACCTGTCCATGGCAGGGGCTCATGTGGTGGGAGATGCAGCCAGCCGGATCGAGGCGGCCCTGAGCGCCGGCTGCGACATGGGCTTGGTGTGCAATGACCGGGCGGCGGCGGAGTTGGCGCTCTGTGCGGCCCAGCGCCTGAAGGTCAGGCCGTCGCCGCGGATCGCCGGGATGCGTGGGCGTGGGTTCGCCCGGACGGACTACCGTCAGCAGCCGCGCTGGCTGGAGGCGTTGGGGGCGCTGAAAGAGGCGCAACTGGTCGATTGATACGTCAGTAGCCAGTTAAGGCTTTGGGACGCGAAGCGGCCCCAGCATTTACCAAACCCGTACGCGGGGGCGTCAGCGCCCGCGTTTGCCCGGCAACGGTGCGAACAGCGCTTCGATCTCCTCGTCGCCCAGCCGCCACTGACCGGCCGCCTCGCCATCGAGCAGGCTGGCCGCCAGCGCAGCCTTCTCCTGCTGCAACTGCTGGATCTTCTCTTCCACCGTCCCGCGGGTGATCAGCTTGAACACGAACACCGGCTTGTCTTGGCCGATGCGGTAGGCACGATCGGTGGCCTGGTTCTCGCTGGCCGGGTTCCACCACGGGTCGTAGTGGATCACCGTGTCCGCAGCGGTCAGGTTCAAGCCGGTGCCGCCGGCCTTGAGGCTGATCAGGAACACCTCGCTGTCGCCGTTCTGGAACTGTCGCACCGGGGCGCGACGGTCGCGGGTGTCGCCGGTCAGCAGGCTGTAGCGGATGCCGCGCTTCTCCAGCTCGGCCTCGATCAGCGCCAGCATCGACGTGAACTGGGAAAACAGCAGCACCCGCCGCCCTTCGCTGAGCAGTTCCTCGAGCATCTCCAGCAGGCTGCCCAGTTTGCCCTTGTCGGCATGCGAGCCCTTGATCTCGGCGCCTTTGACCAGGCGCAGGTCGCAGCACACCTGGCGCAGCTTGAGCAGGGCGTCGAGGATGACGATCTGGCTGCGCGCCGCACCGTTGCGGGCGATCTCGTCGCGGACTTTCCTGTCCATGGCCACCCGCACGGTTTCGTAGGTATCGCGCTGGGCGTCGCTGAGCTCGACCCAGTGGATCATCTCGGTCTTGGCCGGCAACTCCTGGGCCACCTGTTCCTTGGTGCGGCGCAGGAGGAACGGGCGAATGCGACTGGCCAGATGGGCCATGCGCTCGCTGTCGCCATGACGCTCGATGGGCACGCGATAGTCGCGGTTGAAGCGTTTGAGGTCGCCCAGCCAGCCAGGCATCAGGAAGTGGAAGAGCGACCACAGCTCGCCGAGGTTGTTCTCCATCGGCGTACCGGTCAGGCACAGGCGCTGGTTGGCCTGCAATTCGCAAACGGCGAGGGCGGCCTTGCTGGTGCTGCTCTTGATGTTCTGCGCCTCGTCGAGGACCAGCAGGTGCCAGGGCCGCTCATGCAGGTGCTGGAGGTCGCGGGGGACCAGGGCGTAGGTGGTCAGGACCAGGTCGTATTCGTGCAGCGAGGCGAAATGCTTGCTGCGACCGGGGCCTTGCAGGGCGAGCACGCGCAGCTCCGGGGCGAAGCGCTGGGCCTCGTCGAGCCAGTTGGGGACCAGGCTGGTGGGCATCACCGCCAGGGCTGGGTGCTCGAGGCGCCCGGCTTGCTTTTCCAGCAACAGGTGGGCGAGGGTCTGCAGGGTCTTGCCCAGGCCCATGTCGTCGCCGAGGATGCCGCCGGTGCCCATCTCGCGCAGGGCCTGCATCCAGTTCAGGCCTTGCTGCTGGTAGGGGCGCAAGGTGGCGTTCAGGCCTGCCGGGGGCTCGACCTGCACGTCGCGGGCGTCGCGCAGGCGACGGCCCAGGTCGCGCACGTGGCTGCCGCCTTCCCAGTGCAGGGGCAGGTGTTCGAGGTCGTTCAGGCGCGCCGCGTCGGCGCGGTCCAGGCGTAGGGAGGGACCGATGCTGTCGTCATGCAGGTACAGCTCGCCCAGCGTGCCCATCACGGCCTTGATGCGGCCATAGGGCAGGGCGACGCGCAGCGCCGGCGCGTCGAGCCGGCCACGGTTCATGTCGATCAGCAGGTGCTCGTCGTCACTGCGTCGGGCCAGCTCGCTGGGGCGTAGCAATTCGGGGCTGCTGCGCAGCAGCTGGAGGACGATCGGCAGCAGGCTGTGGCGCTGGCCATCGACGACGATCCCCAGTTCCAGGTCGAACCATTCATGGCCTGGCGCCTCCACCACGGTGGCGTACCAGTCGTCCACCTCCTGCAGGTTGAAGGCGAAGTCGCGGTGGATGTCGATCACCCAGCCGGCCTTGCGCAGGCGTGGCAGGTGCTCGCGGGCGAAGTGCAGCCAGGCCTCGTCGTCGGGCAACTGGAACATCTCGCCGGCGCTGTCGGGCAGGGCCTTGCTCTGCCGCGTGGCGGGTTTGAAGCCCAGGTCGTGCAAGGCCTTGCGCAGCGCCTGTTCGGCGCGGGGCTGGCGCTGGATGCGCTGGCTGGTCGTTTCCACCAGTCGGGTCAATGGCTTGTCGCCGTTGCCGCTGGCGCGCAGGCCGTCGTAGTCGAACGACAGCGCGGCACGGTGTTGCATCTGGCGCTGCATGCGCCCGGTCTTGGGCATGTAGGCGCTGAATTCGAGGCTGCCGAGGGTCAGGTGGGGCCGTGGTTCGATGCCGTCGATGTCCTCGGTGCTGACGGTGGTCGGCGTGGGCACCTGGCGGTTCAGGGCATTGAGCCGGTGGCTCAGAGGCACGACCAAGTGTTCCGGGACCGTGGGTGCCCGCGACAGCTGGCTGGCGATGAATGGATCCAGGTCGTGGGTCAGCTTGCCGACCTGGCCGGTGGTAGTGTCCACGTAATGCAGTGGCTCCAGTGGCAGCACCTGGGCCAGGGCCTGCTCATCGGCATACCAGGCGCCCCGGTAGCTGCCGTTGTCCAGGCGGACCCAGCGGAACGCCGCGTGGCGTTCGGGGCCGGGCTGCAGGGGCAGGTCGTCACGCCCTCGGAACAACAGGTGACCGGTGGCCAGGGCATAGCCCAGCAGCTCGGCGCCAAGGGCGCCGCCGATGAAGAGGGTGTTCGGTAGGCCACCTTTCGCCCGCTCTGCTTCAATGAGCCGAAGCAGGCGGCCATCGGCTTCGGTCACGTAGCGGGGCGGGTAGTAGATCAGTTCTGGCAACGAGGTGATGCGGGTGAGTTCCAGGGCGCCGCCGTTCTGCCGCGTGCCCTTGAGCACCGTCAGGTAGCACTGCTCCTGGTCCATGCCGACGCGGTAGTAGAGCGCCCGGCCCTTGTGGTCCGCCTTGGGGGCGGGCTGCTCGACCGGGTTCGCCATGGCCTCGACCCAGGAGTGCAGCTCGGGCGAAAGACTGGCGTGGGTATCGGTCTGGGCGCTGACCGGGGCGGGTGCGTGGCGCAACAGGAACAGGGCTGCGGCGCAGTGCTTGCAGTTGTGGCCTACCGGGCAACTGCAGGTTCCCTCGAACTCGATCCCGTCTTTGGTCATTTGCACGCTGAGCCATTGCTGGTACACGCGCCCTGCGGAGCCCGTGCATTCGGCCTGGACCCTCGTCTCGTCGACCGCGACCAGCCGGACCCGGCCGTCCTCGGCATAGGCTTCGCCGCGTTGCAGCGTGCGCGGGTCGAACCAGTCGCGCCAGTCATCGAGCTCGCGGACGAAGAACTGCACAGCGCTCTCGTTCACCTTACTGCTCCATCATCTCCGGGCTCAGTACCGGCAGCTTGCGCTCACCGACCGGCGCGATCTTCAGCAGCAGCGCCAGGTGACCGCCATCGAGGAAGGTCAGTTGGTTGGCCTTCATGGTGCTGTTGCTCTGCCTGAACTGCTCGCTCTGCAGCACGCTGCCATTGCCATCGAGCTGGTTGACCCAGAAGTTGGCCTCCACGGTGATGAAGCGCCCCTGGGCGATGCTCAGGTTGCCCTCGATGGGGAAGTGGCCGAACTGCTCCTGACCTGCGCCCAGGGCGATGCGGCTCGGCTCGCTGCCGACCTGCTGCTGCCAGGCCTTGTGCAGCAGCACGGTATAGCTGGGCGTGGCCTGCAGGCGGGTGACTTCGTCGTTCAGCGCGGTCGGGCGTTCGGCGTCCTTGTTCAGGCGTGGGGCGCCGGCGCTCCAGTCTTCGGGGGCGAACGGGCTGTTCACCGCGGGCACGGCGTTCTGCCGGACCAGGATCATTTCCACCTGATAGGGGCCTTCGGCGAAGGCAGCCGGCGCGATCAGCGTCAGCAGCAATGTCAGGCAACGGATGGCACGCATGGATGTTCCTTAAGGCTGTGGGCTCAGGCGCTCGAACAGCGCCTCCAGGGTGTTGAAACGTTCGTCCGGGCGCTCCATCGGCACGAAGAAGCGGAACTGGGTGGCGCCCTCGAACTTGTAGCGTTTGGGCTGGCCCTGGATCAGCTTGATCAGGGTCAGCGGGTCGACTGGCGTCTCGGCCTCGAACTCGAGCTTGCCGCCGTTGGGGCCGGCGTCGACCTTCTTGATGCCGAGCTTTTCCGCTTGCAGCTTGAGCTGGGTCAGGCGCATGAGGTTCTTGGTCGGCTCGGGCAGCAGGCCGAAGCGGTCGATCATCTCGACCTGCAGGTCCTTGAGGCCGTCCTCGTCGGCTGCCGAGGCGATGCGCTTGTAGAGGATCAGGCGGGCATGGACATCCGGCAGGTAGTCCTCCGGGATCAGCGCCGGCAGGCGCAGGTTGATCTCCGGGCCGCCGCCCAGGGGTTGCTCGAGGTTCGGCTGAGTGCCCTTGCGGATCGCCTTGACCGCACGCTCGAGCATTTCCATGTAGAGGGTGAAGCCCACTGCCTGGATCTGCCCGCTCTGGCCTTCGCCAAGCAGTTCACCAGCGCCACGGATCTCCAGGTCGTTGGTGGCCAGGACGAAGCCCGCGCCCAGGTCCTGGGTGTTGGCGATGGCCTCCAGGCGTTTCTCGGCGTCGGCGCTGATCTGCTGGCGTGGCGGCGTGAGCAGGTAGGCGTAGGCCTGGTGGTGACTGCGCCCGACCCGGCCGCGCAACTGGTGCAACTGGGCCAGGCCGAACTTGTCGGCGCGCTCGATGACGATGGTATTGGCGCTGGGCACGTCGATGCCGGTCTCGATGATGGTCGAGGCCACCAGCACGTTGAAGCGCTTGTGGTAGAAGTCGCTCATCACCTGTTCCAGCTCGCGCTCGCGCATCTGCCCGTGGCCGATGCCGATGCGCGCCTCCGGGACCAGCTCGGCCAGTTCGGCGGCACACTTCTCGATGCTCTTGACGTCGTTGTGCAGGTAGTACACCTGGCCGCCGCGCAGCAGTTCGCGCAGCAGCGCTTCCTTGACCGTGCTCTTGTTCTGCTCCATGACGAAGGTGCGCACCGACAGGCGTCGCGCCGGCGGGGTGGCGATGATCGACAGGTCGCGCATGCCCGACACCGCCATGTTCAAGGTCCGTGGGATCGGCGTGGCGGTCAGGGTGAGGATGTCCACCTCGCTGCGCAGGGCCTTGAGCTGCTCCTTCTGGCGCACGCCGAAGCGGTGTTCCTCGTCGATGACGACCAGGCCCAGGTCCTTGAAGCGCACGTCGTCCTGCAACAGCTTGTGGGTGCCGATGAGGATGTCGATCTTGCCTTCGGCGAGGTCTGCCGCGGCGCTGGCGACTTCCTTGGCCGACTTGAAGCGGCTCATCACCTCGACCGTCACCGGCCAGTCGGCGAAGCGGTCGCGGAAGCTGTTGTAGTGCTGCTGGGCGAGCAGGGTGGTGGGCACCAGCACCGCCACCTGGCGGCCGCTGTGCACGGCGATGAAGGCCGCGCGCATGGCCACCTCGGTCTTGCCGAAGCCGACGTCGCCACAGACCAGGCGGTCCATGGGCTTGCCGGCGAGCATGTCGGCGCGCACCGCCTCGATGGCGCTTTGCTGGTCGGGGGTTTCCTCGAAGGGGAAGCCGGCGCTGAAGGTGGCGTAGTCGGCGGCCGGGTCGGCGAACGCATGGCCCTTGCGCGCGGCGCGGCGGGCATAGATGTCGAGCAGCTCGGCGGCGACGTCGCGGACCTGCTCGGCGGCTTTGCGCTTGGCCTTCTGCCAGGCTTCCGAGCCGAGCCGGTGCAGCGGCGCCAGGGCATCGTCGCTGCCGGTGTAGCGGGCGATCAGGTGCAGGTTGGCCACCGGCACGTAGAGCTTGGTGCCCTCGGCGTATTCCAGGGTGAGGAATTCGGCGACTTGATTGTCCACCTCCAGCGTGGCCAGGCCCAGGTAGCGTCCCACGCCGTGGTCGATGTGCACCACCGGGGCGCCTTCGCGCAATTCGGTGAGGTTCTTGATCACCGCGTCGTTGGCCGCGTCGCCGCGCTTCTCGCGGCGCCGGCGCTGCATCACGCGCTGGCCGAACAGCGGGCTCTCGGCGACCAGGGCCAGGCCTGGGTCGTCCAGCAGCAGGCCGTCGTCGAGGGGGGCGATGGTGATCGCCAGGCGCTCGCTGCCAGTGACGAAATCGGCCCAGCCCTCGACCGTCTGCGGGCGCAGCTTGAGGCGCTCGAGCAGCTCCAGCAGGACCTCGCGGCGGCCCGCCGATTCGGCGGTGAACAGCACGCGGCCGGGGAACTGGTCGAGGAAGTTCGCCAGCTCCGCCAGCGGCTGGTTGGCCTTGGCCTCGATCGCCAGGTTCGGCAGGGGGCGTGCCGGGAAACGCTCGCGGCCGACGCCCGGCTCGACCTCGTCGCTGCTGACCACCACCCGTGGCCATTGCTTGAGGCGGGCGAAGCAGTCCTCTACCGGCAGGAACAGCTCAGCGGGCGGCAACAGCGGGCGGGTCAGGTCGCCACGGCGCTCTTCGTAGCGCCCGCGCACGTCGTTCCAGAAGTGCTCGGCGGCCTGTTCCACGCCTGGCAGGGAGAACACCTGGGTGTCTGCCGGCAGGTAGTCGAACAGGGTCGAGGTCTCTTCGAAGAACAGCGGCAGGTAGTATTCGATGCCGGCCGGGATGATGCCGCTGGCCAGGTCCTGGAAGATCGCGCTACGGCGGAAGTCGACGTCGAAACGTTCGCGAAAGCGTGCCTTGAAGCGCGTGACTTCCTCCTTCTGCATGGGGAATTCGCGGGCTGGCAGCAGGCGCACCGAGTCGACCTTGTCGATCGAGCGCTGGGTCTCCGGGTCGAAGGTGCGCAGGGTCTCGATCTCGTCGTCGAACAGGTCGATCCGGTAGGGCAGCTTGCTGCCCATGGGGAACAGGTCGATCAGCGCGCCGCGCACGGCGAACTCGCCATGCTCGTAGACCGTGTCGACGCAGCGGTAGCCGCTGGCCTCCAGGCGTGTACGCATCTGTTCCACGTCGATGGTCTGGCCCACGTCCAGCACCAGGCTGCTGCCCAGCAGGAAGCGCGTCGGCGCCAGGCGGTGCAGGGCGGTGGTGACCGGCACCACGAGGATGCCGTGGTCCAGTTCCGGCAGCCGGTAGAGGCTGGCGATGCGCTGGGAGATGATGTCCTGGTGCGGCGAGAACAGGTCGTAGGGCAGGGTTTCCCAGTCGGGGAAGGGCAGCACCGGCAGGTCTGGGGCGAAGAAGCGCAGCTCCTGCTCGAGACGGTCGGCGGCCTGGCTGTCGGCGGTCAGCAGCAGGGTGAAGCGGCCAGCGCTGCTGGCGGCTTCGGCGATGGCCAGGCTCAGGGCGGCACCGGGCAGGTTGCCCCAGGTTTGCTTGCCGGCCGTGGCCGATAATTGCGGTAGGCGCAGAACTGACACGGAAGATCCGACTCCAAGCGTTGCGGCAAAGACGACAATTGTACCGGTGCCGGTGCGCGCTGTCAGGCTCGGCAAGGGCGTGGCGGCGGGGTCCGCTGGCAGCGACAGGCGCTCATTGCCCGATACGCCATGGGGCGTCATAATGTAGCCCCTTTTTTCTCCCCCTACATGTGGAAGGTTCCCGTGACTCAGAAGCCCGACCAGTGTCTTGGTGAGTGGATCGATCGTGAAGCCCTGGCTGAAGCGATGATCCCGCTTATCGGTCAGCTCTACCGCAACAACAACGTGGTGAGCTCGATCTATGGCCGCAGCCTGATCAACCGTTCGGTTATCTCGATCCTCAAAGCCCACCGCTTTGCCCGTCACCGTCAGAGCGACGAGACCGAGCTGTCCGTCCACGAGACATTCCCCCTGCTCAAGGCCATGAGCGAGCTGAAACTGGGCGCCGCTTCGGTCGACCTGGGCAAGCTGGCCAACAAGTTCAAGCTCGAAGGCAACGGTCGCAGCGTCGAGCAGTTCGTGCGCGAAGAGCTGGCTGACGTCGTCGGCCAGCAGAACGCTGCCGCACGCAAGGGCACCGACGTCGTCCTGTACGGCTTCGGCCGCATCGGCCGCCTGCTGGCGCGCATCCTGATCGAGAAGACCGGCGGTGGCGACGGCCTGCGCCTGCGGGCCATCGTCGTGCGCAAGGGTGCCGAGAACGACCTGGTCAAGCGTGCCAGCCTGCTGCGTCGTGACTCGGTGCACGGCCCGTTCGATGGCACCATCGTCATCGACGAGGAACACAACACCATCACCGCCAACGGCAACCTGATCCAGGTGATCTACTCCAACGACCCGGCGTCGATCGACTACACCCAGTACGGCATCGACAACGCCCTGCTGGTCGACAACACCGGCAAGTGGCGTGACGCCGAGGGCCTGGGCCAGCACCTGCAGTGCCCGGGCATCGAGCGTGTGATCCTCACCGCGCCGGGCAAGGGTGCGCTGAAGAACATCGTGCACGGCATCAACCACGGCGATATCACTGCCGACGACAAGATCATCTCCGCCGCCTCCTGCACCACCAACGCCATCGTGCCGGTGCTCAAGGCCGTGAATGACCAGTACGGCATCGTCAACGGCCACGTCGAGACCGTTCACTCGTTCACCAACGACCAGAACCTGATCGACAACTTCCACAAGGGCAGCCGTCGTGGCCGCGCCGCGCCGCTGAACATGGTCATCACCGAGACCGGTGCCGCCACCGCCGCCGCCAAGGCGCTGCCGGTGCTCAAGGGCAAGCTGACCGGCAACGCCATCCGCGTGCCGACGCCGAACGTCTCGATGGCCATCCTCAACCTGAACCTGGAAAAGGCCACCAGCCGCGACGAGATCAACGAGTTCCTGCGCCAGACCGCCATGCACTCGGAACTGCACAAGCAGATCGATTACGTCAGCTCCCAGGAAGTGGTGTCCACCGACTTCGTCGGCTCCCGCCACGCCGGTGTGGTCGACGCCGAGGCGACCATCTGCAACGACAACCGCGTTGTCCTGTACGTCTGGTACGACAACGAATTCGGTTACAGCTGCCAGGTGGTGCGCGTGATGGAAGAGATGGCCGGTGTGAACCCGCCAGCGTTTCCACGCTGATCCGCTTGTAATGCGTTGAAAAAACGGGAACCTTCGGGTTCCCGTTTTTTTGGCATTTTTTGTGTTCACCCAGGTCTGGCGCGGTAGCTGCTGGGCGGCCTTGTGTCGCGAAAGGGCTGCGCTGGTCTGAGGGCAGTGGAGCTGGCTTGCCGGCGATAGGGCCGGTACAGACAACACAAGACAGACGCTCCAACAGGCGCCGCGCCAGCATGGCTGGCCAACCGAGAGATCCAATGTGCGCACGACCCTGCTGTTCATCCTGATGCTGCTCGCTGCCTGCAACCCTGCGCCCACCCTCGAACGCCTGGGCGGCCCGACCATGGGCAGCAGCTACAGCATCCAGTACGTGCGCGAACCCGGCGGCCCGTCGCCAGCGCAGGTACAGGACGCGGTCGAGGCGATCCTGCGCGACATCGACGGGCACTTCTCGACCTACCGGGGTGACTCCACCGTCAGCCGCTTCAACCAGCTGCCGGCCAACCAGTGCCAGGCTGTGGGCGCCGATATGCTGGCGCTGGTCGCCTTCGGCCAGCAACTGGCCGAACAGAGCCAGGGTGCCTTCGATCTCACCGTCGAGCCCTTGCTCGACCTCTGGGGCTTCGGCCCCCAGGCCCGCCGCGAGCAGGTGCCCGACCCGCAGGCGCGGGCCCTGGTACGCCAGCGCGTGGGCTATCGCCACCTGCGCATCGAGGGCGATGCGTTGTGCAAGGACGCGCCCGTGGAACTGGACTTCAACAGCATCGCCGCCGGCCATGCCGTCGACCTGATCGCCGGGCGGCTGCGCGCCATGGGTATCATCGATTTCCTCGCCGAAGCCACGGGGGAACTCAAGGCCGAGGGCCGCAAGCCCGACGGCAGCCCCTGGCGCATCGCCCTGGAATTGCCCCGCGAGGACCGTCAGATCGCGCGCCAGGTAATTGCCGTGGATGGCCTGGCAGTGTCGACCTCGGGTGACTATCGCCACTATTTCGAGGAGAATGGCCGGCGCTATTCGCACGCCCTCGATGCCCGCCTCGGGCGCCCGGTCGAACATGACCTGGCCGCGGTCACCGTGCTCGATGCCTCGGCGCTGCGGGCCGACGGCTATTCGACCCTGCTGTTGATCCTGGGGCCGCAACAGGGCTGGGACTTCGCCATCGCCCATGGCATCGCGGCCATGCTGGTGACCCGGACGCAGGATGGGTTCGTCTCCCGGGCTACGCCTGGCTTCGAACGAAAGCTCAAAGGCGAGTGAAAGGCGAGTGAAAGGCAAGGCACGGATGATCGCCGCCAGGGAATCGGTGAACGACATGTAGTGCAGGCAAGATTGGCCTACGACGCGACCAAGGGTTAATGTGCGCGGCGTTCAGGCTTGATTAGACTGCACCCGAATTTTCTCATGGCGCCCCGGCGACATGATCGCGCCCCGCGGCCAACCGGCCGGCGGGCCAGTTCTGAAGGAGTACGCATGGCTGTCTACAACTACGACGTAGTGGTGCTGGGTTCCGGCCCGGCCGGAGAAGGTGCGGCAATGAATGCCGCCAAAGCAGGACGCAAGGTGGCGATGGTCGACAGCCGTCGCCAGGTCGGCGGCAACTGCACCCACTTGGGCACCATCCCGTCCAAGGCCCTGCGTCACTCGGTGCGGCAGATCATGCAGTTCAACACCAACCCGATGTTCCGCGCCATCGGCGAGCCGCGCTGGTTCTCCTTCCCCGATGTGCTCAAGAGCGCCGAGAAGGTGATCTCCAAGCAGGTCGCCTCGCGCACCGGCTACTACGCGCGCAACCGTGTCGACCTGTTCTTCGGCACCGGCAGCTTCGCCGACGAGCAGACCGTCGATGTGGTCTGCCCCAATGGCGTGGTCGAGAAGCTGGTGGCCAAGCACATCATCATCGCCACCGGTTCGCGTCCGTACCGCCCGGCCGACATCGACTTCCACCACCCGCGCGTCTACGACAGCGACACCATCCTGAGCCTGAGCCACACCCCGCGCAAGCTGATCGTCTACGGTGCCGGGGTGATCGGTTGCGAATACGCCTCGATCTTCAGTGGCCTGGGTGTGCTGGTGGAGCTGGTGGACAACCGTGGCCAGCTGCTGAGCTTCCTGGACTCGGAAATTTCCCAGGCGCTGAGCTACCACTTCAGCAACAACAACATCACCGTGCGCCACAACGAGGAGTACGAGCGGGTCGAAGGCCTGGACAACGGTGTCATCCTGCACCTGAAGTCGGGCAAGAAGATCAAGGCCGACGCCCTGCTGTGGTGCAATGGCCGAACCGGCAACACCGACAAGCTGGGCCTTGAGAACATCGGCATCAAGATCAACAGCCGTGGCCAGATCGAGGTCGACCAGAGCTACCGCACCAGCGTGCCGAACATCTACGGCGCCGGTGACGTGATCGGCTGGCCGAGCCTGGCCAGCGCTGCCCACGACCAGGGCCGCTCGGCCGCAGGCAGCATCGTCGACAACGGCAGCTGGCGCTTCGTCGATGACGTGCCGACCGGTATCTACACCATTCCGGAGATCAGCTCGATCGGCAAGAACGAGCAGGAGCTGACCCAGGCCAAGGTGCCCTACGAAGTGGGCAAGGCTTTCTTCAAGAGCATGGCCCGCGCGCAGATCGCCGGCGAGCCGCAGGGCATGCTGAAGATCCTGTTCCACCGCGAGACCCTGGAAATCCTCGGCGTGCACTGCTTCGGCTACCAGGCCTCGGAGATCGTCCACATCGGCCAGGCGATCATGAACCAGCCGGGTGAGCTGAACAATCTCAAGTACTTCGTCAACACCACCTTCAACTACCCGACCATGGCCGAAGCCTATCGGGTAGCTGCCTACGACGGCCTGAACCGGCTTTTTTGAGCGGCTCCGGCCGGTGGCCTGAGCCGGCCGGGGAGACCGGGTTCAGTCCTTCCCAAGGGTGGTCTTGGCCAAACCGGGAAAGTCTGTGATCAGGCTGTCTACGCCAAAGTCGGCGAGCCGGCGCATCAGCGCCGGTTCGTTGACCGTCCACACCGACACATGCAACCCCTGGCGCTGGGCCTTGAGCAGGCGCTCGGGGGTGCACAGCGTCCAATTCAGTGCCAGCAGGGTACAGCCGTAGTTCTGCGCCACCTTCAGCGGATCGAGCCAGGCATATTCGGCGACCAGCCCGCGCGAGACGTCTGGCACCAGCTCCAGGGCGGCGCCCAGCACCTCCCGTGAACTGGAGGTGATGGTGACCTTGTCGAGCAGGCCGAAGCGCTGGGCCAGCTCGCGGATCGCCAGCACGGTGCTGGCGGCACGGGTGCGCGAGGCGCTCTTGACCTCCAGTTGCCAGTGCTCGAAGGCACACTTCTCGAACAGTTCCTCCAGGCGCGGGATAGGGCAGGGCTGCACCCAGCCTGGGCCACCCTTGCGCGCATCGTAGGTGGCCAGCTCGGCGGCGGTGTGCTCGACCACCTTGCCTCGGCGGCCGGTGGTGCGCTTGAGGGTCGGGTCATGGATCACCATCAGCTCGTTGTCGGCCGACAGGTGCAGGTCCAGTTCGCAGCGATCGACGCCGTGCGACAGGCACTGGCGAAAGCTGGTCAGGGTGTTTTCGGGCGCTTCGCCTTTGGCGCCGCGATGGCCATAGATCAGGGTCACGTTCGTTCCTTCAGGTCTGAAATGGGGAAAGGCTCAAGAGGCGGATTCGTCCTGCTCCCGCAGCTGGCGGCGTTGTTGTTGCTGGCGCTGCAGGATGTAGCGGGCCAGGAGCTGGCGCTGGGCGTCGGTCATGTCGACGAATTCGGTGCCGACCTCGTAGTCGCCCTGCGGGCGTGGGTCGCAGTGGGTGACCCGGCCGCGCAGCAGCAGGCCATGGGCTCGGGGCATCAGCACCATTTTCACCGCCACCCGGGTGCCGGGGGCGATCTGCGCGGCCTGGGCGAACTCGATACCCCCCTCGGAGAGGATCACCCGCTGCGCTTGGCCGATTTCGCCGAGCAGGGTCTGGGCGAGCACCGCGCCGAGCAGGTCGAGGCGTTTGTTCTGCACCCGCAGGAAGGCGGCCAGGGTGCGATCCTTCTCGCTCAACTGGCGCATCAGGTGTTGCGATTCGAAGTCGGCCAGGTGCAGTTCGCTGAGCAGGTTGAACAGCGGTGAAGCATCTTGCAACAGGTCTGTCTCCAGGGCCTCGGCCGCGCTCAAGGGGCTGATTTGAAGTGCGATCCTGTCTTCGATGCGGTAGTATTCGCGGCGATCTTCTTCGTCTAGTGTCGTCATGGCGAACCCATGGTTACGGCGGTGGTCCGAGTGTAAAGCCGCCATTGGCGCCCCGCCACAAGGACGTTCCCTTTCATCCGAACAAGCCCCGACATGTTCAGACCTCTTTTCGTATTCATCGGTACGCGCTACACCCGTGCCAAGCGCCGCAATCACTTCGTCTCGTTCATTTCGCTCACCTCGATGATCGGCCTCGCCCTCGGTGTGGTGGTGATGATCGTGGTGCTGTCGGTGATGAACGGTTTCGACCACGAGATGCGTACCCGCGTGCTGGGCATGATCCCGCATGCCACGCTGGAAAGCGGCCAGCCGGTCGACGATTGGCCGGCCCTCGCCCAACAAGTAAAGCAGAATCCGCGTGTGCTGGCGGTCGCTCCGTTCACCCAGATGCAGGGGCTGCTGACCCACGACGGCAAGGTGCAGAAGGTGTTGCTCAACGGCATCGATCCCGCCCGCGAGCGGCAGGTGTCGATCATCGACGACTTCATCCGCGAAGGCAGCCTCGACCGGCTGGCGCCAGGCGAGTGGGGCATCCTGATCGGCGACAAGGCCGCCGCCAAGCTGGGCGTGGGCATCGGCGACAAGCTGACCTTCGTCGCCCCGGAGGTCAGCGTGACGCCGGCCGGCATGTTCCCGCGCATGAAGCGCTTCACCGTGGTCGGCACCTTCCATGTCGGGGCCGGTGAGATCGACGGCTATCTGGGCCTGACCAACATCGCCGACCTGTCCCGCCTGCACCGCTGGAAAGCCGACCAGGTCCAGGGCCTGCGCCTGAAGTTCGATGACCTGTTCCAGGCGCCGCGCGTGGCCTGGGACATCGCCCAGCACCTGGGCGAGGAATTCTACCCCCGCGACTGGACCCGCACCCACGGCAACCTGTACCAGGCGATCCGCATGGAGAAGGCCATGATCGGCCTGCTGCTGCTGCTGATCGTGGCGGTGGCGGCGTTCAACATCATTTCCACGCTGGTGATGGTGGTCAACGACAAGCGCGGCGATATCGCCATCCTGCGCACCCTCGGCGCCACGCCTGGGCAGATCATGGCCATCTTCATGGTCCAGGGTACGGTGATCGGCGTGGTCGGCACCTTGATCGGCGCGTTGGTCGGCATCTTCGCCGCGCTCAATGTCAGTGCGGTGATCGCTGGCATCGAGAAGCTGATCGGGCACAAGTTCCTCAATGCCGACGTGTACTTCATCGATTACCTGCCGTCGCAGATCATGGCCGAGGACGTGTGGATGGTCTGCGGTGCGGCGCTGGTCCTGAGTTTCTTCGCCACCCTGTATCCGGCCTGGCGTGCGGCGCGCACCCAGCCTGCAGAGGCGCTACGTTATGAGTGAATCGCGCATGAGTGATAAAGCCGTACTGAGTTGCCGCAACCTGGGCAAGGCCTACGAGGAAGGCCCGGAGTCGGTGCAGGTGCTGTCCGGGTTGAACCTGGAGCTGCACGCCGGTGAGCGGGTGGCCATCGTCGGTAGCTCCGGCTCCGGCAAGAGCACCTTGCTCAACCTGCTGGGTGGCCTGGACACGCCGAGCCAGGGCAGCGTCTGGCTGGCTGGCGAGGAGCTGTCGGCACTCGGCGAGCGGGCCCGTGGCCTGTTGCGCAACCGCGCCCTGGGCTTCGTCTACCAGTTTCACCACCTGCTGCCGGAGTTCACCGCCCTGGAGAACGTGTGCATGCCGCTGCTGATCGGCCGCACACCGATCCCCGAGGCCCGCGAGCGCGCCGAGGCGCTGCTCAAGCGTGTGGGCCTGGGCCATCGCCTGAGCCACAAGCCGGCCGAGCTGTCCGGCGGTGAGCGCCAGCGCGTGGCGATCGCCCGTGCCCTGGTCAACCGCCCGGGCCTGGTGATGCTCGACGAGCCCACCGGCAACCTCGACCATCACACTGCCCAGGGCATCCAGGAGTTGATGCAGGAGCTTTCCAGCCATTCGCAGACGGCCTTTTTGGTGGTGACCCACGACCTCAACCTGGCGCGCCAGATGGACCGGGTGCTGCGCCTGGACGATGGCCACCTGGTGCCGATCTGAGTCGCTTGCACGGGGCGGCACGGGCCGCCTCGTAACCAACCTTCATTGGGTGTTCTCGTACATGTTCAGACCCTTGCCCTTGTTCATCGGTGCTCGCTACACCCGTGCCAAGCGCCGTAACCACTTCATCTCGTTCATCTCCATGACCTCGATGATCGGCCTGTCCCTGGGCGTGCTGGCGATGATCGTGGTGCTCTCGGTGATGAACGGCTTCCAGCGCGAGATGAGTTCGCGCATCCTCGGCCTGGTGCCTCACGCCAGCATCCTCGGCGTGCAACCGCTGGACGACTGGCGCAAGGTGGCGGGCGCAGCCCTGAAGAACCCCGCGGTGATGGCCGCTGCACCGCTGACGGAAATGGAAGGCATGCTCTCCTACAAGGGCGCGATGCAGCCGATCCAGGTCAGTGGCATCGACCCGGCCGAGGAGGGCAAGGTCTCCATCGTTGGCCAGCACATCGTCCAGGGCCGCCTGCAGGACCTGCTGCCGGGCGAGTATGGCGTGGTGATCGGCGAGCTGACCGCCCGGCGCTTTCGTCTCAACACCGGCGACAAGCTGACCCTGATCGTCCCGGAGATCAGCAAGGCACCGGGCGGCATCACCCCCCGTATGCAGCGCCTGACCGTGGTCGGCATCTTCAAGGTCGGTGCCGAGCTGGACGGTTCCCAGGCCTACATCAACGTGGCCGACGCCGGCGAGATGCAGCGCTGGGCACCGGGCAGCGTGCAGGGCGTGCGCCTGAAGCTGCACGACCTGTACGCTGCGCCGCAGGTGTCCAAGGCGATCGCCGCCGGGCTGGGCGAGGCCTACCGTGCCGATGACTGGTCGCACACCCAGGGCAGCCTGTTCAGCGCCATGAAGATGGAAAAGACCATGATCGGTTTGTTGCTGTTGATGATCATCGCCGTGGCGGCGTTCAACATCATCGCTACCCTGGTCATGGTGGTGAACGACAAGGGTTCGGACATCGCCATCCTGCGCACCATCGGCGCCACGCCTGCGCAGATCATGGGCACGTTCATGGTCCAGGGGTCGCTGATCGGTATCGTCGGCACCCTGGTCGGTGGTGTGCTCGGGGTGGTCGCCGCGCTCAACGTCAGCCAGATCGTCGGTTGGCTGGAGCGGGTCAGTGGGCAGCACATCTTCACGTCCGATGTGTATTTCATCAGCAGCCTGCCGTCGCAGTTGCAGTGGGGGGATGTGGCGATCATCTGCGCGGCGGGGTTGGTGATGAGCTTCCTGGCCACGATCTATCCGGCGTATCGCGCTTCCCAGGTGGAACCGGCGATGGCGTTGCGGTACGAGTGATCTACGGGCAGGGCCGCTGTGCGGCCCATCGCGGGCAAGCCCAGGCAGGGGCAGCGGCGCTCACGAATCATGTGCCATTGCAAGGGAGTCCGTTGCGGGCGGATAGACAGTCCCTCTCACCGTGCTTCGGGTAACTCGATCAGGAACCGTGTCCAGCCTCCCGCGCATTCGGCCCGGATGTTCCCGCCATGGGCCTGCACGATCGAGCGGGTGATCGCCAGCCCCAGCCCCGCATGCTCGCTGCTGCCTTCCTGGCGTGCGGGGTCGGCCCGGTAGAAGCGGTCGAACAGCCGCGGCAGTATTTGCGCCGCGATGGCCGGGCCGGTATTGGCCACGCTGATGTGCAGCCCCGGCGCCAGTGTCACTCGGATCTCTCCGCCGCTGGGCGTGAAGCGCAGGGCATTGTCCAGCAGATTGGACAGGGCCCTGCGCAGCATGTGCCGATCACCCTCCAACTGCGCCTCACCCACACGCTGCAGGCGTACCTCGGCGTCCTCGGCCAGTGGCGCGTAGTACTCCAGCAAGGCATCCACCTCCGCGGCAAGGTCCAGCGGCTGGCGGTTGGGGGGCAGCAGGCCATGGTCGGCCTTGGCCAGGTAGAGCATGTCGTTGACCAGTTGCGCCATCCATTGCAGCTCCTCCAGGTTACCGTGCAGGGCTTCGCGATAGTCCTCCAGGCTGCGTGGCCGGGTGAGGGTGACCTGGGTGTGGGTCAGCAGGTTGGACAGTGGCGTACGCAGCTCGTGGGCGATGTCGGCGGAAAATGCCGAAAGGCGTTGGAAGGCATCCTCCAGGCGCTGCAGCATGGCGTTGACCGTGCTGGCGAGCTCGGCCAGTTCCTCGGGCATCTGCGCCACCGGCAGCCGGGTTGTCAGCGAGCGGGCGTTGACGCTGGCGGCGACATCGCCCATCTGCCGCAATGGTCGCAGCCCGCGCCGGGCGGCCCAGGCGCCGAGCAGCGCGGTGGCCAGGGCCGAAAGGCCGACGGTGAGCCAGATCAGGCGCTGCATGCCTTGCAGGAAATGCTGGTGATGGGTGATGTCGAGGAACAGGGTCAGTTGCGCCGAGCCCGGGGTGGCGGTGTCCAGGCGGGCGCCCAGGCTGCGGTAGTCGACGCCGTTGGCGTGCAGGGTGGCCAGGCCGGGCTGGCGTGGTGCGTCCGGTAGGTCAGGCCGGCTGTCGAACCATAGCGTGCCGTCGCCGCCGCGGATGCGCAGGGCCAGGTCGGCCTGGTGGCTGAGCTCGATGCGCAAGGCCAGCAGGTGTGGCGCCAGTTCGGCGGGGGAGCTCACGCCGTCGAGCAGGGCGTGCAGAACCGACAGCCGGCTGCCTAGCAGTTGTTCGTCCAGTTCGATGAAGTGCTGTTCGCTGGCCCGGCTGAACAGCACGCCGGCGGTCAGCGAGACGGCGGCGGTACAGGCGGCGAAGAGCAGGGCAAGGCGCCCACCGAGGGACAGGCGCGGCATCAGTCCTGGCGCTCCTCGAGCACGTAGCCCATGCCGCGTACGGTATGGATCAGCTTGTTGTCGTGGGCGTCGTCGATCTTCAGGCGCAGGCGGCGGATCGCCACCTCGATGACGTTGGTGTCACTGTCGAAGTTCATGTCCCAGACCTGCGAGGCGATCAGCGACTTGGGCAGCACCTCGCCCTGGCGACGCAGCAGCAGTTCGAGCAGGGCGAACTCCTTGGCGGTCAGGTCGATGCGCTGGCCGCCGCGCTCGGCCCGGCGGCGGATCAGGTCCAGGCGCAGATCGGCCAGGGTCAGGCTGGTATCCAGGCTGGGGCTGGCGCCTCGGCGCAGCAGGCTGCGTACCCGGGCCAGCAGTTCGGAAAAGGCGAAGGGCTTGACCAGATAGTCGTCGGCGCCCAGCTCCAGGCCGTGTACCCGGTCTTGCACGGCGTCGCGGGCGGTGAGGAACAGCACCGGCGTGTCCAGGCCAGCCTGGCGCACGGCCTGGAGGATCTGCCAGCCGTTGCGGCCGGGGAGCATCACATCGAGGATCAGCAGGTCGTGGTCGCCGCCCAGGGCCAGGTGCAGGCCGGTGTCGCCGTCGCCGGCAAGCTCGGTGGCGAAGCCCGCTTCGCTCAGGCCTTGGCACAGGTACTGGCCGGTCTTGGCCTGGTCCTCGACGATCAGCAGTTTCATGGGGGCTTTGCTCCAAAAGATTGGCGGGCTTCGGTGGGCGCCGGGTGCCAATGATACGTGACGATAGGCGGGCCCGGCGAAGCTGACAAAGTTGTAATCTCCCTGTCAGGCAACTGCCAGTTGCCTCAGCCTAGAGTGGTTCCATCGCTGCTGTAGCCTTGGAGTAGACATGAAACACCCCCTTATCGCCGCCGCCCTCGCGCTGTTCAGCCTGCCCGTGCTCGCCGACAGTGGCCATGGCTTCGCCTTCGGCGAGCCAGCGCCGGCGGCCAAGGCCACCCGTACCGTCGAGGTGCTGCTCAAGGACATCGCCTTCGAGCCCCGCGGCCTGCAGGTCAAGGCCGGCGAGACCGTGCGCTTCGTGCTCATCAACGAAGGCCAGTTGCCCCACGAGTTCAACCTTGGCGACAAGGCCATGCACGCCGAGCACCAGAAGCAAATGCTGGCCATGCAAGGCAAGCTCTTCACCGCCGGCGCGGATCACGGGGGCATGGACCACGGTCATGGCGCGCACGGCCACGAGGCCGGCAACACGGTGCTGGTCCCGCCCGGCCAGCGTGCCGAGCTGACGTGGACCTTCCGCGCCTCGGCGCCCATCGAGTTCGCCTGCAATGTGCCGGGGCACTACCAGGCGGGCATGGTCGGGCCGTTGACCATCGAGTGACATCGACCACAAGGCAGGGGGCAAAAACGGTAGAATAGGTGCATTCCGAATTGCCAGGTCAGACCCATGCATCCCGCCGCCGAACACTCCCCGCTGGGCAAATCCAGCGAATACATCGCCACCTACACACCTTCGCTGCTGTTCCCGATCCCGCGTACGGCCAAGTGGGCCGAACTCGGCGTCAGCGCCCAGACCCTGCCATGGCAGGGGGTGGACTACTGGAACTGCTTCGAGATGTCCTGGCTGCTGCCTTCGGGCAAGCCGGTGGTGGCCATCGGCGAATTCGCCATCCCGGCCGATTCGCCGAACATCATCGAGTCCAAGTCGTTCAAGCTGTACCTCAACTCGCTGAACCAGACGGCCTTCGCCAGCACCAGCGAGTTGCAGGCTTGCCTGGAGAAGGACCTCTCAGCCGCCGCTGGCAAGCCGGTGACGGTGCGGGTGCGCAGCCTGGGCGAAGTCGAGGCCCAGGGCGTGGTGGCCTTGCCAGGTCAGTGCATCGATGTGCTGGATGTGACCATCAACAACTACGAGCATCCACAGCCTGAACTGCTGCACTGCGACCCGCAGCGCGTGGTCGAGGAAACCCTGCACAGCCACCTGCTCAAGTCCAACTGCCCGGTCACTGGCCAGCCAGACTGGGGCAGTGTGGTGGTCGAGTACAAGGGCCTGGCCCTGGACCATGCCAGCCTGCTGAGCTACCTGGTGAGCTTCCGCCAGCATGCCGACTTCCATGAACAGTGCGTCGAGCGCATCTACCTGGACCTGCTGCGCCTGCTCGAGCCCGAGCACCTGACCGTGTATGCCCGTTACGTGCGCCGTGGCGGGCTGGATATCAACCCCTACCGCAGCACCCGGGCGATCGCGCCTGGCAACCAGCGGCTGGTTCGTCAGTAAGGATGTTTGTGAGTCTTGGGGCTGCTTTGCAGCCCATTTGCGGACCAGGCCCTTTCCCGCCGGGACCGTGCAAGCCGCGTCGTCGGTGATCGCCTCGGACTCTGTGGGTGCCGGCTTGCCGGCGATGGGCCGCAAGGCGGCCCTCTGGCTCAGATACCCATGCTGTGCAGGTGATTGGCAATATTGCGCAGGATGGCGGTGAGATCCGGGTGTTCGGCCTCGAAGCGTTCGACGGCCGCGTTGACGCCATCGACCAGGTTGTTGTCCTGGGTGGCCTCTTCCAGTTTGAGCTGGGCTTCGATCTGCTGCATCAGTTCATGCAGATGTTCGCGCTCTTCCAAGGAGAGCGGCGGGTTGCGTTCCAGTTGCTCGCGCAGGCTTTCGAGTTGCTCTTGCAGTTCGCGGGCAGGCATCGGGTGTTCTCCCTCTATGGCTTGGCAAGGCATGGACCTCGGCGGTGAGGCAAAGGTTCTCGCTTGTCTTCAATCGTAATCCACCTGCCGGCGCTTTGCATGATCCGCGTCAACGGCGCTGTGTCAGGGTTTTTCACCCTTGCGCCGGCGCTGGGCGATGTCGGCAAGGCAGGTGTCGAGGGCTTCGAGGTGGTCGATCACCGAGTGCACACCGAGGCTGAACAGCTCGAGCGTAGCCTTGCCGCGTGCCCGTTCGCGCGCCTCCCGGCTCATCGCCTGCCATTGGCCGGAGGTGTGGTTGCAGGCAGGGCTGCAGGCGGCCAGGCCCACGGTCCACAGCCCGGCGTTGAGACCGGACTGCAGCAGGCGCGGATCGCCGCTGACCAGCACGCAGCCGTCCAGGCGTTGGCTCTGCAAGGACATGAGTGCGTGCCAGCAGGCATTCGGCGCCGGCCAGGGGGGCGCGTTGCCGGCCTGGCCCGGCAGCCAGTCGGGCAGCACGCTGGCCAGAGACTCGCCCTGGCTGGCGCTGAGCTCGTCGAGCCATATGCAAGGGACCTGCTGGCGCCGCAGGCCGGTGAGGGCATCCAGGGCGCCAGGGGTGGGCAGTGGGCTGCCGTTGGCGGCCTGGACCAGGCAGCCGCGCAAACCGAAGAGCACGGCGGTGAAGGCGGGTGCGTCTTGCATGGTCAACTTCCCTGAAATAGCCCGCAGGCTATTCGGCAATTGTTACCGGTAGATGACTACGTAACAGACGCTCACAAAATAGTGAGCAAAAATGTGTAAGGCTGTTTATCAGCCAGCGAGCCTTTATACTGGCGGCTTGTCCGGCAGCGCGCCCAGGCGCCTGCCACCGTGAATCCCGATGGAGAAACATCTATGCATAGGATCGGTGCCGGCGTGATCGAGCGAATCACCCAGGCCTGTGTCTGCGCCAGCCTGCTGCTGGCGCCCGTGGCCGCCAGCCAGGCGGCTACCGAGGAGGACCCCTGGGAGGCGGTGAACCGCCCGATCTTCAGGTTCAACGATACCCTCGATACCTATGCCCTCAAGCCGTTGGCCAAGGGATACCAGGCAGTCACCCCGCAATTTCTCGAAGACGGCATCCATAACATCTTCCGCAACCTGGGCGACGTCACCAACCTGGTCAACGACCTGCTGCAGCTCAAGCCGCACGCGGCGGGCGTGGATACCGCGCGGCTGATCGTCAACACCACGTTCGGCCTGGGCGGTTTCTTCGATGTCGGCACCAAGATGGGCCTGCAGCGCAACGACGAGGACTTCGGCCAGACCCTGGGCTACTGGGGCGTGGGCAGCGGTCCGTACGTGGTGATCCCGTTCCTTGGCCCAAGCACCGTGCGCGACGGCCTGGCCAAGTACCCGGACACCTACACCAAGCCTTACCGCTACATCGACCATGTGCCGACTCGCAATTCGATTTTCGCCCTGGATGTGGTCGACACCCGCGCCGACCTGCTGTCGGCGGAAAAGCTGATCAGCGGCGACAAGTACATCTTCATCCGCAACGCCTACCTGCAGAACCGCGAGTTCAAGGTCAAGGATGGGGAAGTCGAGGACGATTTCTGATCCCGGCGGGGATGAAAAAGGCGACCTTCGGGTCGATGCTGGTCAGTTAAGGGTTACAGCGCCATTGGGGGGGCGAAGCGGCCCCAGGCTTAACTGACAGGCATTGACCCTGGAAATCAGTGCATCGCCAGGATGCGCAAGCCGAATTTCTGCTGACCATCGGGCTGCTCGGCGATCCACACCACCTCGGTGCTGGCGTGCAGGCCCTTGAGGGCAGGGTGGTCGGAATCGATACGTACCTCGATCCGGTCGCCCACCTGGAAATGCTCCCGTGCCTGCACCTGCATGCCGCCACTGGAGAGGTCGAGGCAGACTGCCGCGATCACCTGGTCGGCATGCAGCAGGGTGACTTCGGTATCGATGCGCATACGAATGAAGTCGCGTTTCTCGCCGTGGTTCGAGGGTATCTGGGACATGCTGCATCCTTCCCATCAGGTTGCGCGGGTCGGCTTTCTTATAACTCCCGGTGATTTGCCCTGTAAAGTGCGCAGCACTCGACCCTTGCATGCTTGAAACGCCTGGCGGATGGGAGTACCGTCTGCGCCTTACAGGGCACCTCTGCCAGTTGCCGGGCCAGTCTTCTTGGCCTACAACTCAAGTAGAGAGTCGCCACAGAGTATTCCAGTAGCTGCCCGTCCGCCTTGCCGACGTCGCTGCTCCAACCTAATCCGGCGCCGTTCGCCCACATGCAGAAACCCAGTGCAACGCTGCTGATCATCGATGACGACGACGTGGTCCGTGCCAGCCTCGCCGCCTATCTGGAAGACAGTGGCTTCAGCGTCCTCCAGGCCGCCAACGGCCAGCAGGGCCTCCAGGTCTTCGAAGAACACCAGCCCGACCTCGTGATCTGCGATCTGCGCATGCCGCAGATGGGCGGCCTTGAGCTGATCCGCCGGGTCAGCGAGCGGGCGCCGCAGTTGCCGGTCATCGTGGTGTCCGGGGCCGGGGTCATGAGCGATGCGGTCGAGGCCCTGCGCCTGGGCGCCGCCGACTACCTGATCAAGCCCCTGGAAGACTTGGCCGTGCTCGAGCACTCGGTGCGCCGTGCCCTCGACCGCTCGCGGCTGGTGCTGGAGAACCAGCGCTACCGCGACAAGCTCGAGGCTGCCAACCGTGAGCTGGAAGCCAGCCTGCACCTGCTGCAGGAGGACCAGAACGCCGGCCGCCAGGTACAGATGAACATGCTGCCGGAAAGCCCATGGTTGGCCGGCGACCTGTCGTTCGAGCACCAGATCATCCCGTCGTTGTACCTGTCGGGCGATTTCGCCGATTATTTCCGGGTGGACGAGCGCCGTATCGCCTTCTACCTGGCGGACGTGTCCGGGCATGGCGCTTCGTCGGCGTTCGTCACCGTGCTGCTCAAGTTCATGACCACCCGGCTGCTGTTCGAATTCAAGCGCAGCGGCAGGATGCGCGACTTCAAGCCTTCGCAAGTGCTGAGCCACATCAACCGTGGGCTGATCAACTGCAAGCTGGGCAAGCACGTGACCATGGTCGGTGGGGTGATCGACGAGGAAGCCGGGCTGATGACCTACAGCGTCGGCGGCCATTTGCCGCTGCCGGTGCTCTATACCCCGGGCCAGGCCCGTTACCTGGAGGGGCGCGGCCTGCCGGTAGGGCTGTTCGACGAGGCCAGCTACCAGGACCATGTGCTGGAGCTGCCACGGCACTTCAGCCTGACCCTGATGTCCGATGGCATACTGGACCTTTTGCCTGGGGACACACTCAAAGATAAGGAAGCGACCTTGCCGGAAATCGTCAAGGAAGCCGGTGGCAGCCTGGACGGGCTGCGCCAACGATTCGGATTGGCTACGCTTGGGGAGATGCCGGATGATATCGCCCTATTGGTGTTGAGCAGGAACCTTGAATGAGTACCGGTAGAATCCAGTTCGCCGAGCAGAGCGGGACCTTCGTTCTGAAATTCGTCGGTGAAGTGCGCCTGACCCTGTGTTCGGCGCTGGATGCGACGATCGAGAAAATCTTCACCGCGCTGAACTTCTCGGCCATCGTCATCGACCTGACCGAGACCGAAAGCATCGACAGCACCACCCTGGGCCTGCTGGCCAAGCTGTCGATCCTGTCCCGGCAGAAGGTGGGCCTGCTGCCTACCGTGGTGACCACCAACCCGGACATTTCCCGTCTGCTGCAGTCCATGGGCTTCGACCAGGTGTTCAACATCGTCGATCGCCCGGTCCCTTGCCCGGAATGCCTTACCGACCTGCCATCCCAGGACCAGAACGAAGAGGTGGTGCGCTCCAAGGTGCTGGAGGCGCACAAGATCCTCATGGGTCTGAACGACTCCAACCGTGAGGCGTTCCACGACCTGGTGAGCGCCCTGGAGCGCTCCTGAGCGAGCCCGGGCTACCGATGCGTGGCGTCAGTCCCGCACGAACTCGGTAGCCGCGGCGCCGTCGGCATTGAGCTGGAACACCCGCGCCGGCCGGCCTTGCTCATCGAAGAATACCTGCCCCAAACCTGCACTGTTCCACAGCCGCTCTCCCGCCTGGCTGTGGCTGGGTGTGCGTGGCACTACCTCCATCTGCCGGCGCTTGGTGAACCAGTTGAGTGGCGAATGTGGTGCATACAGCCAACGGTTGAGGCGATCGAGCACGTCCAGCAGGCGCTTGGGGAACTGGTTCTTGATCCCGCTGCTGGTGACCTGCCACAGGTGCGGGCTGCGCTGGCGGTGGCGGATCAGCACTTCATAGACGAAGGAGTAGTGCACGTCACCGGAAAGGATCACGTAGTGCCCGGGCGTGCGCGAATGGCGGAAGATGTTGAGGATCACCTGGGCCGCGCCGCGATGGGCCATCCAGTTTTCCGCGTCGACCAGCAGCGGATAGCCGAGCCCGCTGAAGACCCGTTGCACCGTCTCGATCAGTTTGACGCCGAAGATCGGTGCCGGTGACACGACGATCGCCGAAGGATGGTCGAGCAGGGCCTGTTGCAGCTCGCACAGCGCCTCCCAGTCGAGCAGGCCGGACGGCTTCTTCAGGCTGCTTTCGCTGCGCCAGCGGCGGGTGCGGGTGTCCAGCACCAGCAATGGCGGATCGCTGGGCAGGTCGAACTGCCAGCCCTGGAAGCGCAGCAGTTGGTCGATCAATTGGTCCTGGGCAGCGTTGTCCAGGTGCGCTTGGGCCGTTCGCTCGCCCAGGGCCCTGCAGGCTTCGGCCAGCCCCGCGCAGCCGTCCGGATCGTTGCCCCAGCCCTGGCAGAGCAGGTAGCCGAGCAGGGCGTTGCCGATGATCCGCCGCGAGAAGGGGTGGCCGTAGGCGGTCTGTTCCCACTGCGCCGAAAGGTTCCAGTCGTCGGTGATGTCGTGGTCGTCGAAGATCATCAGCGAGGGCAGGTGGGCCATCACCCGGGCCACTTGACCGAGGCCGGCGGCGAACGCTTGGATCAGCGGCAGTTCTGCGCGATACCGGGCCTGGCGCGGTTCGCTCAGGCCTGCGGGCATGTCCATGCGCACCAGGCGCCAGGGCACTGGCGACCAGACCAGCAGGTACATGGCCATGACTTCGGCGAAGGTCACCAGGTGATTGTCGGCGTTGCTGCTGGAGAAGATCGGTTTGCGCTTGCCGCCGAAGAAGCGTTCGCGCAGGCTCTCGTTGCTTTCCTGGGCCGGCAGCAGGTCGGCGCGGTGGTAATAGCTGGCCGGGTGGCGGTACAGCGCGGTGCTGTCGTCGACCAGGGCGCCTTCGAGGTATTCGCCGAACAGCCCCAGGTGCTCGATGAGCTCATGGATGGCGCGCAGCATGGGGCCTGCCACGTCGTCGGCGTAGACCTGGTCGCCCGTCATCAGCAGCAGGGCGGGGCGCTCTTGCGGACGCTGGCAGGCTTGCAGCAGGCGGTCGGCGCAGAGCAGGCCATCGGCGGCGGGGTGATGGGGCTTGCGGCATGAGCCGTGAAGCAGTTGGTCGAGGCGCTCGCGCAGCACGAAGCTTGGCCGGCGGGTGCCGGGGTAGAGCAGGTGCGGGGCCCAGTCGGCGATGCCTTGGCTGTTGTCCAGCAGCAGATCGTAGCCGATGGCCTGGTTGCGAGGCAGCGGCTGGTCGAAGCGGATGTCCAGCAGGTGCACGAAGGCGTGCCGGCCCACTGGGATCACCTCGCAGGCAAGATTGGCCTCGATGCTTGGGCAATCGAGCACGAACTCGGGGCGAAGCGGTTGCGTGCCGACCAGCCAGATGGCCAGGCGCTGGGGTTCCAGGCGGCGCAGCACGGGGCCGGCGAGAATGAGGGGTAGGGTGGTCATCGACAGTTCAGGTTGCAAGCCGACCCATTCGCAGGCAAGTCCACAGAGGCTGCGTCGACCATACATAATGGGTTTGCAAGGCCATGTGGGGGCGGGCTTGCCCGCGAAAGCGTCAGTACGTTCAACGGGCAGTGCCTGCGCAAACGCAGCACCCAGACGAAAAGCGGGCGGAAATGCTCGGCATTTGCCGCCCGCGGGGCAAACCAGATTTGTATCAGGCTTTTTCAGCCATCAACGCTTCCAGCTTCTCCTGGTCCCGGGCGAACTGGCGGATACCCTCGGCCAGCTTCTCCGTGGCCATGGCGTCTTCGTTCATCGCCCAGCGGAACTGGCTTTCGTTCAACTGCTGCTTGGCCTCACCGGCATTGCCGGGTTGGAGCACGCGCGGCAGTTGGCCCTGGTCGTCGCTCAATTGCTGCAGCAGCTCGGGGCTGATGGTCAGGCGGTCGCAACCGGCCAGTTGCTCGATCTGGCCGATATTGCGGAAGCTCGCGCCCATGACCACGGTGTCGTAGCCGTTGGCCTTGTAGTAGTTGTAGATGCGCGTCACCGATTGCACGCCCGGGTCTTCGGCGCCGACGTATTCCTTGCCGGTGCTCTTCTTGTACCAGTCGTAGATACGGCCCACGAACGGCGAGATCAGGAACACCCCGGCATCGGCGCAGGCCTGGGCTTGGGCGAAGGAGAACAGCAGGGTCAGGTTGGTCTGGATCTGCTCGCGTTCGAGCTGCTCGGCGGCGCGGATGCCTTCCCAAGTGGATGCCAGCTTGATCAGCACGCGATCACGCGGGATGCCGGCCTGTTCGTACAGCGCGATCAGTTGGCGGGCCTTGGCCAGCAATGCCGGTTCGTCGAACGACAGGCGTGCGTCCACTTCGGTGGAAATGCGCCCTGGAATGACCTTGAGGATGCCTGAGCCGACGGCCACGGCGAACTTGTCGCAGGCCAGGTCCACATTGCCCTTGGCGTCGGCCCTGACTTGCCTGAGCAGGTCGGCGTAGCCGGGAATGGCGGCGGCCTTGAGCAGCAGCGAGGGGTTGGTGGTGGCATCGACCGGCTTGAGGCGGGTGATGGCGTCCAGGTCCCCGGTGTCGGCGACCACGGTGGTGAACTGCTTGAGTTGTTCCAGCTTGGAGGTCATGGGCGTGCTCTGTCCTGTGCAATGACTCGACATTACCCGAGCCCCGGCGACCGCTCAAGGGCCGGGGGGGCAGGATGGGCGAGGGAATGAAGGTTCGAGTCGAAAGCGCACCCGGGGTTCCGTCAGCGGCCCTGCAGCAGCTCGGCGGCCTGGTCGAGCACGGCCAGCGGCTCGGCGGCCTTGTGGATGTCTGCCGACAGCAACTGGCGGAAGCGCCGGGCACCGGGGAAGCCCTGGCCCAGGCCGAGGATGTGGCGGGTGATGTGATGGATGGCGCCGCCGCTTTCCATGTGCGCGACGATATACGGACGCAGCCGTGCCAGCACCTCGCTGCGGCTGATGACCGGCGCCGTGCTGCCGAACAACTGCTGGTCTACTTCGGCCAGCAGGTAGGGGTTGTGGTACGCCTCGCGGCCGAGCATCACGCCGTCGAAGGTCTGCAAGTGCACGTGGCACTCTTCCAGTGTCTTGATACCGCCATTGAGCACCAGCTCCAGGTCCGGGAAGTCGGCCTTCAACTGCGCGGCCACGTCATAGCGCAGCGGCGGGACCTCACGGTTCTCCTTGGGCGACAGGCCTTCGAGGATGGCGATGCGCGCATGCACGGTGAAGCTGCGACAGCCCGCCTCGCGCACCTGGCCGACGAAGTCGCACAGCTCGGCATAGCTGTCACGGCCATTGATGCCGATGCGGTGCTTGACCGTGACTGGGATGTGCACCGCATCGCGCATGGCCTTGACGCAATCGGCCACCAGCGCCGGGTGGCCCATCAGGCAGGCGCCGATCATGTTGTTCTGCACCCGGTCGCTGGGGCAGCCGACGTTGAGGTTGACCTCATCGTAGCCGGCGTCCTCGGCCAGCCGGGCGCAGGCTGCCAACTCCGCCGGCACACTGCCGCCCAGTTGCAGGGCCAGCGGGTGCTCGGTGTCGTCGTGGCGCAAGAAGCGATGGGCGTCGTTGTGCAGCAGGGCGCCGGTGGTGACCATCTCCGTGTAGAGCAGGGTGTGCCTGGACAGCAGGCGCAGGAAGAACCGGCAATGGCGGTCTGTCCAGTCCATCATCGGTGCAACGCTGAAGCGGCGGGAGGGCTCAGGGCGCATGTTTTCTGGCGTAGAGCCTGATTTAACAGTCATTTCGTTCAACGTGTTCTGTACCGATTTTCGGGGGTTTTGGGGCGTTTTTACCAAGCTCTTGGTACAATGTACCAATCGAATCAGGACGTGTACCAACTCTCATGGCAACGATCAGACCCCGCAAGAAGGCCGACGGCACCATCAGCTACACAGCTCAGATCCGCATCAACCGCGACAAAGTGACAGTTTACCAAGAGAGCCAGACGTTCGCCCGCAAACAGGCCGCTCAGGCTTGGGCGAAGCGACGAGAGACTGAGTTGGCAGAACCTGGTGCGATCGAGCGGGCCAGCCGCGTGGGACATACGGTCAAACAGATGATCGACCGTTACCTGGTCGAGGCCGAGAAAGCCCGGCCATTGGGCGAGACCAAGCGGCGCACGCTGACTGCCATCAAGAACAGCTATCTGGGTGATAAGGTCGACTCCGACATTAGCCAGCAGGTGCTGGTGGACTATGCCCTTTGGCGCATGAGTCCTGACGGGGGAGGGATTAAGCCGCAGACGGCCGGCAATGATCTGGCGCACTTGGGATCAGTGTTGTCGTTGGCCAGGGCGGCCTGGGGCTACGAGATCAATCCGCAAGCAATGACCGATGCGCGCCTGGTGCTCAAGAAGTTCGGCTACAACATGAGGAGTCGCGAGCGAGATCGGCGGCCTACGTTGGATGAGCTCGACAAGGTGATTGAGCACTTTTTCGAGATGTTGCAGCGCAGGCCGACAGTCATCCATATGCCCAAGGTGGTGGCGTTCGCTATCTATTCAACGCGCCGAATGGATGAGATCACCCGCATCCTTTGGGATGATCTGGATGAACATCGGCAGTCGGTGAAAGTTCGGGACATGAAAAACCCCGGCCAGAAGATCGGCAATGATGTGTGGTGCTATTTGCCGGACGAGGCTTGGCGCATCGTGCAGAGCATGCCGCGTGAGTGCCCTGAAATCTTCCCATATAACACCGACTCTATAGGAGCCGCATGGGCAAGAGCGTGCAAGATGGTGGGGATCGAGGACCTTCACTTCCACGACTTAAGACATGAGGGTGTGAGTCGGCTGTTTGAAATGGACTGGGATATCCCGAGGGTTTCGAGTGTGTCGGGTCACCGCGACTGGAATTCCTTGCGACGTTATACCCATCTTCGTGGACGTGGCGATCGATATAGCACTTGGAAGTGGTTGGGCGCTATCTTGTATTCACGGGTAACGCTAGGGGGTAGGGCGGTCTAAATATGAAAACTCACTATATATGGCATAGAGTTAGGGGCGCGTAATGAGTGATAGCATGGTCACTTTAGTGGTTGGGCTTGCAGGTATTTTGTCTACACTGTTAGTGAGTGCGTTGGGCCTTTATTACACTGCCAAAGGGCGGGTCGCGCCATTGAGGGATGCACTTTTTTCTAGGCAGCTAGATATGGCTATGCAAGTGAGTCACCTTCTGTCACGAATTAGGTTAGACGTGATTATATTGTCGGCGGAAGACGAACGACACCATCATGAGGCAAGGACGAGTTTGGGTGGCTATTTTAAAGATTTCGCTGAGTTAGAGGAGCGGTCAGCAGTTATTCTCCCTCTTGAGCTTTGGCTGGAGCTACAAGGGCAATCGCAAATAATATGTGAATTAATTCAAGAGTATGAAGAGCAGGGTGTTATAGCATCGTCATCTGTGCGCAGGTATGAGGCCGGGATGGCGAAGGTGGCCTTGCTGTGCCGTACGATTACGGGGGTAGATCAGTTATCTGAGCATGCCATTAGTCTTTTCTCGAGTCGTAAAGACTATAAGCGTATAGTTGATATGGAGATTTCGCATTTTGATCCAGGGCTCCGAAGTAGTTCGTAGTGGTCTAATGCGATGGGCGCCCCAGTGGCGCCCATTATTTATTATGTGTTTGATTGGCCGGATTTAGCGCGCCCTATTGAGTTGTTGGTGCTCTTTTATGGCCAAGGCGCGCTGAGTCTCTAAGTACTCGGCTAAATCTGTTATGTGTATCCCTTTGGCGCTTTTTTGGCTTGATTCAAGTCTAGTTATAGGGATCTTTATTTGTCCTGCTAGCACTTTGCGCTGAAACATGTCTGGGGTTAGATGAGTAAAGTAGTCGTTGCAGACCAACTCAATAGGGATGATTGCGAGTCCGTTGTATTGTGCCATTAGCACGAAAGCTGTATTCATTTTCGTGACCCCATTTTTCGTTTTGCGGCCACATTAGCCATATAGGATGCCCATTTATCACTTTCACGCTGTTGACGGGTTCTACTGCAAGTAGCATGTTTTCGAGTTGACCTACCTTTGCCACAGATATCGCAGATCGCGGGCAGGTCCAAACTGTGTGAGGCCATGGGTGGTCGGATGCGCTCAGTCATGGCTGAACCTCGCGTGCTGTTTGACGATCAAGGCGCTCCAGTTCGGCCAAGATTAATCCTCCGGCTTTAATGAGCATCTGCCGTTGAGATTTGGGCTTCCACATTTCAGGGGGCCATGGCCACATCGTCGGAGCGTGCGTGCATTGGGCATGCGGTAGGTTCCAAGTGCGAGCCCAGAAAGAGTAAGTGCTGGCAGCATCTGCCAGTTGTCCCGAGGTGTATTGATCGTCTCTCTGCGGTGTATAGCCTTCAGTCACAATCTGCCGCTGACGTTCCGCGAGTATGTCCAGGGCTGCTTGGTTCAGTGTGCTGTGGTCTGGGCGGGTATAGAGCGGCACCACTTCTTGCCCCTCCTTCCGCAGGTTCTCAATGCCAACATCCTCACGGTTGCGCGACCAGATGCGGATTTTTCCGTTTTCGGTGAACAGCGCATACGCTACCGGCTCGACCTGCTTATCCTTCTTAGCTGAGGGGGTCAGAATACGGTTCAGTTCATCCGCTACGTCCTGCATACCAGTTGCTAAGGCTGCATCAAGGGCTTGCTCCAGAAGCTCGCAGGGCACTCTGACCATTTGGTTGGTGTTGTTCATGGGTGCGCCTCGTCGTAATCCACCGCCTGGCTGCCATTGTTCAATGCGTTAAGCGCGGCTTCGTCGAACAAGCGGTGCATAGGGTTGGTACCTTGTTCATCCTCGCGCTGCAGCTCATGGATAATTTCCTGGAGCAGGAGCTGGTCGTCGGTGATGCTGATCGGCGATCCGGCTTCGTCTGTCGGCCACTCCGGGGAGCATGTGACAGCGTGTAGCAAGCATTCGGTGGTGATGCGGATCACTAGTTGGTCGCCTTCGACTGCCACCGTCGGCAGTGCATCAGTGATCCCGGTGGTATCGTCCGAATAGGTGGTGTTTGCGAGGCTCACTTGGCTGTCTGATCCGATGAGCACGGCAGGGGCAACTTGTTGTTCGCCATTTCTAGCTGCATCGAGCTTCGTGGGGTAAAGCCCGGATCGGCTGCACCAGATTGTGATAGGCATGATTGAGCCGCCCCTGGCCTGTTCCTGCATCAGCCGAAACACTTCGCGGGCGATTAGTTCGGTGCTCATTTCGTGGAGCCCGCTGACAGCATCGAGTGCATGCTCCAGCGACGTTTGGGTGAATGTAATTCTTTGAATGCTGTTCATGCTGCTTCCCCCGCACTAACCGCGCCGGCCGGGGTGTTGCGTAGTTGGGAGTGCACGCGCATTGCGAGCGCCAGGATGTCTTGCTGGTGCTGCGTGGCTCGTTTGCGGCCTGGTTCGGTGCCTGGAAGGGCTTTCCAGGTCTTCTCGGCCAGCTTCAAGGACTCGGCGGCGCTGATCAGCAAGTCATAGTCGGCCCTGGTCACCGGCATGCCGGTGTACGACATGATTCGCTCTTCGAGCTCGGCAATTGTGCGTTTGAGGTTGGCGGCGGTGTGGTGGTGCTTGCGCTGCTCCGCCTTGCGCTCAATCAGCGATTCGTCCAGGTGGGCACGTACGACCTCCCAGGTCTCGTCGGTTGGGCTCAGGAACCCGGCTTGCTGCAGGGCGGCTTCAATCGCTTGTGCCATCTGCTCCGAGGTGGCGTAGGTTCCGGCCTCGGCCGGTGTCGCGTCCATCGCGGCGACGATGCAGCTGACGGCGGAAGGGTGCGTATACCCCTCGGCAGGCTGCGCGTGCGGGCGACTTTTAGCGATTAGCGTTGCATCAGCGGGCGCTGCCTCGCGCAGCTTGTTGTGGGGTATTTGCGCTTCTGCGGGGCTGGTGGTGGGATGAATAATGCCTGCTGCTTCGCAGCAGAGGCTTTTTGTTTCTTGCGCGCTGATGCTGCGAGTGTCGCGGAGCGAAGCGAGTGGGACATCGCCGAGAACCTGGGCCAACTCGTGCTCGCTTCCCTCCGTGATCCAGATCTGCGGGGATTCCTGGTCGATGGGGCGGCTGCATCCTGCGCAGGGCGGGGAGTTGGAAAGCAAGCCGTGTTGGCGGTTGGCTCGGCCTGCTGTGCGCCCAAGCCAATAGGCATAGGCGAACAGCCCGATGATGAATAGGCAGATTATGGCGAGGGCGATGACCTGTTGGGTGGTCATGGGTCTTACTCCTTGTGGTGTGCGGGCCGGTGGTGGCGGCCCTTGCGGGTCTTGTTACTGCTTGTCGTGTTCGGTGTTGAGACGGGACTGCTCCTCGTCTGCCAGGTGAGCCCTGCTATCGATCAGGGCTGCAACATGGCGGATGTGGGCGAACTTCAGGTCCTTTCGGCTACTGCCCAGGGTAGTGATGGGCAAGCAGATCCGACCGTCCTTCAACTGCTCGACGAAGGTCTGTTCGTTGAGGTTGCGGAAGTACTGCACTCGCACCTTGTCGAGTGGTATCAGCACGTCGCCGAACGTTCGGTACAGCAGTTCTACCGTGGTTGAATCAGGTGCGTGCGGCAGGCGCAGCGCGATTTGATTGTTGTTGCTCATCAGGCTTCGGGCTCTCCCTGAGCTTGTGGCGTGACGGATGGTTCCAGGTGATTTCACAGTGCTTGCGTACCAGGTCGCGCCATTCTTCCGGGACCTGTTGGAGCGCAGCGTTGCGCTCCGCACGGGTCTTGAGCTGGAGGATCTGGGCCGCGTATTGCCTAGGCCGCATAGCGCTTATCTTCCGGTGGTGACGGAAGGTTTAGCCCCAAGCGCTCTGCCAGCCAGGGAATTCCGGCCTGCTTCACGCGGGTCGACTCGCTGTACTGCATGCCGACGTCTGGATGGAACCACTTCCCCTCTTTGATCCGCAGATACTCACGGTCACGGGTGGGGTAGCGGGGCAGGTTGCGTTCGGTCAACAGCTCGTTCTCCCGCATGCGGCGAATCAGTTCGTTGCGGCTGATCCCGAAGTGCTTAGCGGTTTGTGCGAGGGTTCTCTCCACGGTCGCCTCCTATGCCGCGTCTGCGAGCAGTTGCTCGACTGGAGGCATGTCGGCAGTGTCCAGCTTCCCGTTGGCGATCGCCTCGAGGTGTGCGGCAATCTTGCGCGCACTGGCGAGGCTATTCGCTGGCAAGGTCAAGCTGTTCACCGTTGAGCCCATCCGAATGACAGCCGTCACCTGGTCGAGATAGACCTCGGTCTGTACCGTCGCCTTGACGCGGGCGCCGTTCGACTCGTCGCGGAGAATATGGGTGAACTGCCCGGACAGATTGGTCTGTGCCTTGAGGCAGACAAAGGCGTTATGACGGAGTGCGTAGCTCATGCTGCGTGTCCTCCGTCGTTCGGGGACATCGAAAAGGCGTGAGTGGACGTAGGGCGTTTGGTACTGCCAAACGCGCAGCCGTGTTGGCGGGCTAGGCGGCGGATCTTGAAGATCAGGTCGATGGTTGCAGCGGCCGGATGGACGTGCAGTGATGCGGTGGTGTGCATGGTGTTGCCTCACTCTGTGGTGGAAGAGTGAGGTAAATATCACGTATTGTGCTTATCTGTGTCAACACAGATTGTTTTATTTTTTGGGCATATGCATGAACCGTGATGATTTGAGGATGCCCCCAACCAGATGAATGTGCTCAATTTCATCTTCGTCGACATGGATGGGGGCGTGGTCGGCGTTCACGCTATCGAAGCGGTACATTCCGTCGCGTAGGTAAATGAATTCCTTGATCATGGTCCTGCCATTGGTTGTTCTGACCAACACTTCGTCGCCGCTGTAGTAGCCCTTACTCGGCTCCACTAGCACGTATTCCCCGTTCTTGATCCTCGGGTGCATGCTATCGCCGGTCACCTTCAGGCCATAGGCGTCAGGGTCATCGCTGTGGATGTTTAGATAGCCATCTCCATGCCCGGCAGGAAAGTCCAAGGCGTCGAAGTATCCGTCGGTCCCCAGTTGTGCATAGCCTACTACCGGCACTGCGCCCTCCAATGCCCTTCTTGCAAATGTAATGTTGACGGTGGTCGGGGCTTCATCGGAGGCTGAACCCGGTAGTAGTTCTCCCAGGGTGATGCCCAATGCGCGCGCCATATTTTCAATGTCTGCGAGGTTGGGTTCTCGGATGCCCCGCTCATAGTTGCCTATGCGGGATTGAGATTCCCAGCCGCAGGCGCTCGCTAAGGCTTGCTGGCTTAGGCCTTTGGCCTTACGGAAGTGTTTGATGCGTTGCGCGAGTGTCTTCATCCCTGATTTTTAACACGTACTGAAATGTTTTTTTTGCACTAACCGTGTTGATTAATCCACGTTTCGTGTTATCTTTCCTGGCGAGTCAACCGGAGTCTTCGTTATGAATCGTATCGCTGAGATAAGAAAAAGCGCTGGTATCAAACAAAGGGACCTGGTTGCTCGGTTGGGATGGACCCAGGCCCGATTGAGTAACTATGAGTCTGGCCTTCGTATGCCAGGGTTGAGTGAGTGTCGCGCTATCACTGTTGCCCTGAATGACCTGGGTGCGGTATGTGCGTTAGATGATGTTTTCCCACCTGAATTGGACGAGCCGCGAGCGGCATAGCCCGTACACAAAGAAAAAAGGCGACCCCAAAGGTCGCCTAATTTCCCCCGGTAGTACCACCACAGTGCTACCGGGCCGCGTTCAAGGTAGATGGGCACACCACTGCAACCACTTACCTTGAACACGGGGTCCAGGCATGAAGCCTGGGTGCCGCCTTCTCCACCACAGATAGGGCGGCGGGGTGCCAGTGATAGTCGGGAGACATCTCTGGCAATGGCTCTCTTACAAGCCATGCGGCGAGTGTAACACCACCGCTCGTCGTCGGCACTGGCAGCCTTAATGGCGTAATGCCAGGTGCCAGAAGGGGAGGCGAGTGATCGTCCCCTTTACTCGGCAGTAGCACCACATGCTGCCGGGTCGCGTGATAGGTCGGCGGGCACACCACATAGGTCCGCTTACCTTGATCGCAGCGATCAGGCAGGGAGCCTGGGCGCCGTCTCCTTCACCACGGGAGGCGACTGTTTCGCCAGGGGCAGTCGATGGAGCGACACCCCGGCTAAAGGCCGTATCAGCCCCGCTGCCCGGCTATTTACTCTCTTACAACGCTATGCGGCGCACGTATCACCACTGCACGCCGCAGGCACTGGCTACCGACAAGGACTAATGCCATGAGCCGAACTGCAATGAGCTGCATCGAGCGCGCCAAGCGCGAGGTACTGCCGCTCGAACTCGCTCTGTATCACGCTGTACGTGACTATCCAGGCGGTGCCGCCGCCATCGCGGCCACTACTGGCCGCAACGCAACCACTCTGCAACACAAGCTGTCACCCACCCATCCGACCCACATCGTCAACGTTCAAGAGTTCGGCGAGATCCTCGAGCTGACCAAAGATCCCCGTATCCTCGATTCGGTGCACGCCCTTGTCGGCGACACCATCTGGCAAGAGCTGTCGGACGCATACACGCACGACATTCCCGAAACGTTGACCATGGGCCTGGCGGACTTCTTGCGCAAGGCGGCCAATCTGTCCGAAACCTGGGCGCGCAGCATCGGCGACGGAAAGGTTGACGACCAAGAGCTGGCCGAGATCCAGCAGCAGGTGTTTCGCGGTATCCAGGGCTTGCTCGGCATGTACCGCCGCGCCGAATACGTCAACCAGACCACTCGGGGAGGGGCGCGCCGTGGCTGATATTGCAGATCTGGCGAATGACGTTGTTCAGCAACGCCTGGAGGAGGCGCTGGCCGCTCGGGCGGTGGCGTCCGTGCGCGAATCCCGCGTGGACTGCATCGATTGTGAAGACCCAATCCCTGAGTCGCGCCGAGTAGCGGCCCGAGGCTGTGTGCGTTGTGGGGCCTGTCAGACACTCCATGAGGATCGGAGGGCGCAGTATGCTCGATAAGGTTCTCGACCAGTTGCACGACTACGGCCTGCAGCCTGATCAGCCCCTGATCTTCGGCAAACTGACCCGCTGCCGAACCAAGGATGACAAGGGCAAGGAAAAGAACGGCTGGTATGTCCTGCATGAGCACCTGACGGCCAAGGGGCAAACCCTGATCTTTGGCAGCTTCGGTGACTGGCGCCTCGGTGAAACTCAGAAGGTAAAAACCGACGGTCGCGGGCTGACCCCCGAGGAGCGTGAGGTGATGCGCGCCCGCCAAGCCGATGCCAAACGTCGTGCTGCGGAGGTCGCCGCCAACGCGGCGCGTCGTGCGGCCAAGCGTGCGGAATCGCTGTTCAAGCGCATGCCGGAGAAGGGGCGTAGTGCCTACCTTGATCGCAAGCAAGTGGTCGGCTTCGGCGTTCGCTATGCGCCGAAGTCAGGCGCGGTGCTCGTCCCGATGCAGAATGCCCAGGACGCTATCGTCGGCCTGCAGGTGATTTACCCCGAGCCCCAGGCGGATACCGGGCGCGACAAGTCCTACTGGCCACATGGCATGGCGAAGGAGGGTGCGTTCCACATGATCGGCGGCCACCCCGAACCCGGCGAGCCGGTGCTGGTGTGTGAGGGCTATGCCACCGGCGCTAGCCTCCACATGGCGACCTCCCAGGCGGTAGCTATCGCGTTCGATGCGGGCAACCTGATGGCGGTCGCCAAGCACATGCGCGAACGTTTTCCTGGCCGGTCCATCATCATCTGCCGCGATGACGACTGGAAAACCAAGCGCCCGACAGGCGAGCCCTGGAACCCCGGTGAGGAAAAGGCCAACAACGCGGCGGTGGTGGTCGGTGGCCAGGTGGTCGGCCCGATCTTCTCGGTCGAGCGCGAGGTCAAGTGGACCGATTTCAACGACCTGCACTGCGCGGAAGGCCTCGAGGCGGTTCGGCGGCAGGTCACGGCAGTCATCAAACCCCCGGCTATCGGCGGCTGGAGAGACATGCTGGCCAGGACCGAGAGTGGTGCCCTGATCGCCCACATGCAGAACGTCGAGCTGATCCTGGCCAACGATGAGCGGTGGAGCGGAGTGATCGGCTACAACGCCTTCAGTTCGAAGATCATGCGACTCCGTGCAGCGCCTTATGGCGGTGTGCCGGGGGAGTGGAGCGACATCGACGACATGCGCGTGATGAAGTGGCTGGCCCAGCAGGGCCTGCGCGTCAAGGCCTCGCATGTGGTCGAAGCGGTCAGTGTTGTGGCGCACGACAACGCCTTCCATCCGGTGTGTTCCTACCTGGCCAAACTCGAATGGGATCGTGTGCCACGCCTTGAGCGCTGGCTCCATGAGATCTTCGGCGTCCCCCGGAACGAGTACAGCGCCAAGGTTGGGAAGCGCTGGATGATCTCGGCGGTGGCCCGTGTGATGAAGCCCGGCTGCAAGGCGGACGCGGTGATGATCCTTGAGGGCGCGCAGGGCGCGGGTAAGTCCACAGCACTGGGCATCCTTGGTGGCGAGTGGTTCATGGATACGCCGTTTACCTTGGGTGACAAGGATGCATTCCAGGCGATCCGGGGCAAATGGATCGTCGAGCTGGGCGAGCTGGACAGCTTCAACAAGGCGGAGAGCACCAAGGCCAAGCAGTTCTTCTCGGCCTCCATCGACACCTACCGCGAAAGCTATGGGCGGAGAACGAGCGACGTGCCACGCCAGTGTGTTTTCGCGGGTACCACCAACCAAGATGAATACCTCAAGGACGCCACCGGTAACCGGCGTTATTGGCCGGTCGCGTGCGTGAAGGTTGATCTGGAGTTGTTGCGCCGGGTCCGTGACCAGCTGTGGGCCGAGGCCATGTTCTGCTATCAGGCCGGTGATATCTGGTGGGTCACCCGCGAAGAAGAGGAACTGTTCACCAAGGAGCAGGAGGAGCGCTTCGTGGTGGATGAATGGGAAGGGCCGATCCTTGACTGGCTGGAGAAGTCGCAGGTCGGTGAGACGGTTACCGGCAGTGAGGTGCTGGGCCAGGCGCTCAACCTAGACCCTGGCCACTGGGGCAAGCCTGAGCAGATGCGTGTGGGGTCGATCATGCACCGCCTGGGTTGGCGGCGTCGGCGGCTCGCCGCGCTGCCGAAGAGCGGCAAGCGTCCCTGGGCATACCAGAAGCCCAAGGGCTGGGGGCGCACCAGCGCCCTGGAGCAGCAATCGCCAGCGCCGACGGAGGACCGCTTTTGATCAAGTATATCGATGAGATGTTGAAGCTGTGGGCGCAAGAGCTCCATACGCCATGCGAGCGTTTCGGCGGTTCGGGTGGTGGTAGCATGCTCGGACTCCTCATGGACTGTCAGGGCGACCTGATCCGAGGAACCAGGGGAAGTCGGGTGCTGCTCGATGAGTCTGCGGATATCGAGATCATCGTGAACAAGCACCTGGAGCCACAGTTGTATGTCATTGTCCGCGAGCACTACTGTAACCATGACAGCCTGCTCGAGCAGAAAATGGCTTATTGCAGGTGTAGTAGAAAGACGTACTATGAGCGCCTGCACCAGGCCCATGTGGCTATCCAAGGGTTGTTGAGAGGGAAGAAGGCTGCATGATCCGCCACCTTTGGTCCTACCGTCCCGCTGTGGTCCTGCCGCGTTTTTTGCAGGCCAGCCCAGCTCCAGCCCGCGCAGTTCGCGGGCTGTCCCACCGTCCCACCGCTCACCCGAAGGCGCGCACATAAGGCGCATGCAACGCGCTACGCGCGCGTTGCGCGCAGCGTGCTTTTAATTTCTCCCTTTACACGGGAAAGGGTTAAAAAAGTTAGACAGTGGGACAGCCCTTGATTTTCAAGGGCTCCACAAGTCCCACCATCACCGCCCACTTTGGGGCATTTGGGACAGCACCAAAGTGGAGATAAGCCGGGGTGGTATATTCCCCGACATTCGCCAGACATTCGCCAGACGTTGCCCACTTATTCGTGGATGGCATTAAAACTCGCTTGCTGCCAGGAAACTCGACCTGTACAAAGTACCCATCTTCGAGACGTGCGGGCGCACAACGCAGCCCGCCACACACAGCAAACCCGGCCGTCGCGCCGGGTTTTTTGCATTTGGGGAACGGGATGACGAACGAACAACAAGCGCTTGCCGAGATGCCGGTCTGGCTGGTGATCACCCTCGCCCTGGTCGGCGGGGTATCCGGTGAGATGTGGCGGGCGGACAAGGCGGGTGTTCGAGGCTGGTCGCTGGTTCGGCGCATCGCCCTGCGTTCGGGGGCCTGCGTGGTTTGCGGGATGGCAACCATCATGCTGCTGTACTCCGCCGGCGCTTCGATCTGGGCCTCGGCGGCATTCGGTTGCCTGACCGCGATGGCCGGCGCCGACGTGGCCATCGGGTTGTATGAGCGCTGGGCCGCGAAGCGCCTGGGTGTTTGCGACGTGCCGCCTGCTAGCCGTGAAGGTTAACGGCCGGCGGGGCAACAGCGCTTCCCGTGGCTATGGTCACCGCTGGCGTCTGGCTCGCGAAGTCTTCCTGGCGAACAACCCGTTCTGCGTCATGTGCTCGACCGACCGCCGTCCCGTTGCATCCACGGTCGTGGACCACAAGATTGCGCCCCGCCTGCAAGAGTCGAAGGAAAGCGGCGATCCCGAGAAGCTGCGTGTTGCCTGGAAGTTGTTCTGGGACCAGGACAACTGGCAGCCGCTGTGCAAGTTGTGCCACGACTCGGTGAAGCAGCGCCTGGAGCGCAGCGGGCGGATTGCGGGTTGCGATGCCTCCGGCCTGCCGCTCGATCCGAATCATCACTGGAACCGGCGCTGACCCAGGTGCCGCGCCCGCCCTGTCCTGCTGGGGTAGGGGGGGTTAAAAACTTTTTCCCGACTCACTCGTTGACCGCATGCCCCCCTCTCTGTGCAAAACCGGGAAAAATGGGGAGGGGGGGTATGCGAATAGGAGGTTTCCATGGCTGGAAACGGTAACTCTGGGCGGCCATCGCTGCCCGCATCGGTGCATCTGCTCAGCGGCAATCGCAGCAAACTCTCGCCCGCGCAGCTAATGAACGAAATCAAAGATCCTGCGGTGCCAGTCGGTGTGCCGCCGATGCCGGATTTCCTCACTGGTGATGCGGCAGCCGAGTGGGTTGAGATCACCGAGGCCCTGCTGGCGCTAGGGTGGGTGTCGCGTCTCGACAAGATGGCGCTCGCCACTTACTGCAAAGCTTACGGTGACTGGGTGCGCTACGAAAGGATGATCGCTGAGCTCAACGCGAAATCGGCAGACGGTCTAGGCGGGGAAGTGCAAACCTACAAAACCGGTGCCCGTCAGGTCGATGCACTGCGAACTATGGCCGATGCTGCCGCGAAGCGTGCCAACACTGCCGGAGCGTGGTTCGGGTTATCTCCCCTGGCGCGCCGGAACATGAGAGCCGCCGCCCCGGCTGGGCAAGGAGAATTGTTCCCCAATGCAGGACAAGACGCTGCCGCAAAGTATTTCAGCTGACTGCCGGGTAAAGGGCTTCGCTGACAGGGTGCTGGCCGGCTCAATCATCGCCGGGCCAGCTGTTCGTAACGCTGCGCGGCGCCATCTGCTGGATCTGGAAAAGGGGCATGAACGCGGACTGATCTGGAAGGCCGACGCGGCCCAGCGTGCCATCGGCTTTTTCGAGGATGTGCTGCGCTTGAACGGCGGCGACTTCGAGGGGTTGCCGTTCCGCCTTGCGCCGTGGCAGGCGTTCATCGTCGGCAGCCTGTTTGGCTGGTACACCGATGATGGGTATCGCCGGTTTCGCCAGGCGTATATCGAAACCGCCAAGGGCTCGGGTAAGTCGCCCTTGGTCGGTGGGATCGGCCTGTATGGCCTTGTCGCCGATGACGAGCAGCGTGCGGAGGTGTACGCCGCCGCCACGAAGAAGGACCAGGCACAGATCTTGTTCCGTGACGCGGTCGCGATGGTGAACATGGCGCCACATCTCGCTGCGCGCCTGGTGCAGTCGGGACGCGATGAGAAGGTCTGGAACCTGTTCTATCCCAAGACCAACAGCTTCTTCCGTCCGATCAGCTCCGACGAAGGGCAGTCCGGCCCTCGGCCCCATGTGGCGCTGATCGATGAGCTGCACGAGCACAAGACGGCCAGCGCGGTGAACATGATGCGGGCTGGTACCAAGTTCCGGCGCCGTGCATTGATCGTGATGATCACCAACAGCGGCTCCGACAAGGGCTCGGTGTGTGGTCAGTATCACGACCTGGGCGTGCGGATCTGCGAAGGCAAGGAGGAGAACGATGCGTTTTTCGCCTTCATCTGCTCGCTGGACAAGGGTGATGACCCGTTCAAGGATGAGTCGTGCTGGCCGAAGGTGAACCCCTCGCTGGACTTCATCCTGGAGGGCCAGACCGACGGCATCCCGGGTCGCAAATACCTGCGGGAGCAGGTGGCCGAGGCCAGGGGCCTGCCGGCGAAAGAGGCTGTGGTCAGGCGCCTGAACTTCTGCGAGTGGACCCAGGCGACATCGCCTTGGTTGTCCTGGGAGATCTGGCGCGGTGCTGCCGAACGGGTACCGATGCGCGTTCTGCGCAACCGACCATGCGTTGGTGGGCTCGACCTTTCCAGTACCACGGACCTGACCGCGTTCGTGCTGATGTTCAGTCCGATACCATCCGACCCGCACTGGCGCTCGCTGTCGTACTTCTGGATCCCTGACGATGACCTGTCGGGCCGGGAAAAGCGCGACCGCGTGCCGTACCTGCAATGGGTCAAGGAACGCCATCTGGAGACCACACCAGGACGGGCGATCAGCAAGCTGCATGTGCTCCGGCGCCTGCAGACCATCTGTGATTACTTCGACGTGCGACGGATAGCCTACGACCGCTGGCGGATCGAGGATCTGTTGCAGTTGATGAACGACAACGGCATCACGTTGCCCGAGCTCAAACCCTTCGGCCAGGGCTTCAAGGACATGGGGCCGGCTGTGGATGAGTTCGAGCGGCGCCTGCTGGGCCGCAAGGTCGAGCCGGCCGACGTCATTGAGCTGGACCCGGACGACTATGAGGTCGTGGCTGAAGTCGACACGGCCACCGAGGTGGTCGAGACCCTGCTGCACGATGACAACCCCGTGATGACCTGGAACGCGGGCAACGCGGTGATCGTGTTCGACCCCGCCAACAACCGGAAGGTCGACAAATCCAAGGCCACGGGCCGTATCGACGGCATCGTCGCCGCCGTGATGGCGGTGGGCATCAGCAGTGACATTTCCGAGGCATCAGGCACGTCGGTTTACGACGAAGGGGTAGGTATATGAAGTTGGTAATTGCGTCCTGGGTGGCGGGCCTGCTGGGCTTCGCGCTGCTGGTCGCGGGTGTCTGGATGGTGCATCGACCTGCCGCATTCATCGTCGCGGGGGTGGGGCTGTTGGTCTGGGCCAAGTTGGCCGATCAGGCAGCGGCGCACCAAGTGGCTAGGGAAGGGGGCTGACCATGTTCTTTTCCAGCTTGCTCGCCTCGGGCGCGGGCACATTGACCAACCCGGACAGCGGGTTCTGGCGTGGCCTGCTCGGTCGTGGTCGAAGTTCTGCCGGCGTTGCGGTAACGCCTGATACTGCGCTTGCCCTGCCCATCCTGCAGAACTGCGTGACCTTGCTGGCCGAGACAGTAGCGCAGCTGCCGCTGGAGCTGTATCAGCGCAAGGAGAAAGGGCAGCGGGAGTCGGCGATCAATCACCCCTTGTATGACGTGCTGCGCTATCAGCCCAATCCGTTCCAGACGCCCTGTGAATACATGGAGCGGCACCAGGGCGCGGCCGGCCTACGGGGTAACGCCTTCAGCTTCATCGACCGGCGCGAAGACGGCAACGTCACGGCGCTGTGGGCGCTAAAGAACGAACAGGTCCAGGTGCTCAAGGGCGCCGACCTGCTGCCTTACTACCGGATTGGTACCAGCGAGTCGGTGCCCATGCGGATGGTGCATCACGTTCGCTGGTTCGGTACGAACCCTTACGTCGGGCTGTCACCCATTGAGTTGCACGCTGACGCGATTGGGCTGACTCAGGCGGTACGCCAGTACACGGGCAAAAGTTTTGCCAACGGCGTGGCCGTGTCCGGTGTGATCGAGCGCCCCCGTGAGGCGCCCGCGATCAAGGATCAGGGCACCATCGACAAGATCGTCGACCAGTGGGGGCAGAAGTTCGGCGGCATGGACAACTCCAAGAAGGTGGCCTTGCTGCAGGAGGGGATGACCTTCAAACCGGTGTCGATGACCAACGTCGATGCCGAGATCGTCGGCATCATGAAGCTGACCGGCCTGGACATTGCGCGGATCTACAAGATCCCGCTGCCCATGGTGAACGACCTTGAGAAGTCGAACTACAACACCCTGGAACAACTGATGATTCAGTTTGTGGTGTTCGCCTTGCTGCCCTGGGTGAAGCGCCATGAGCAGGCGATGATGCGCGACTTCCTGCTGGCGAAGGATCGGCGGGATTACTTCATCGAGTTCAATCTGTCCGGCCTGCTGCGTGGCGACCAGAAGAGTCGCTATGAGGCCTACGCCATCGGTCGCCAGTGGGGCTGGCTGAGCGTGAACGACATCCGGCGCCTGGAGAACATGCCGCCCGTGCAGGGGGGTGATATCTACCTACAGCCGCTCAACATGGTCGACGCGGGCAAACAGCCCGACCTGAACAACCCCACCGTGCGCGCCCAGTTGGAGCTGCAGCACGCCGAGATCGGGAGGATCCTTGCCCAATGAGTAAGCGTCATCTGCGGGCATCCAGCCTGCTGTTCAATCAACCCCTGCTGGTGACACCGGACATGCTCGACCTGGGCGTGCGCTGGGCCAACCAGACCATGAGCCTCAACATCATCAACCTCGGCGGCAGCTCGGCCCAGCTCTGGAAGGATGACGATCCCGTCGACCGCGTGGCGTTCGCGGACGAGCAGCGTCGCAACGCGATTGCCCAGACCGGGATCGAGGTTGTCCCGGTCAGCGGCTTGTTGGTCAGTCGCGGGAGTCACCTCAACGCCTGCGAGACCATGACCAGTTACGAAGGGCTGCGCTCCCAGCTGCAGCGCGCTGTGGCTGATCCGCTGGTCGAGCACATCGTGCTGGATATCGACAGCCCAGGCGGTTCTGCCGTGGGGGCTTTCGAGCTGGCCGAGGACATCCGGGCGATGACCGCGCAGAAGCCCATCACCGGCCTGGTCAACTTCATGGCGTACAGCGGTGGCTACCTGATCGGTTCGGCGTGTAGCGAACTGGTGGTGAGTCGCACTAGCGGTGTTGGCTCCATCGGCGTGATTGCCAGCCACATGGATCGCTCGAAGATGGAGGAGGGGATGGGCGTGAAGGTGACCACGGTGTATGCCGGGGCGCACAAGAACGACCTCTCGCCGCATGAGCCCATCACCGAGCAGTCGCTGGCCTTCCTCAATGAACTGGTGCAGGAGAGCTACCAGATGTTCGTCAATGCTGTTGCCGAGTATCGCGGACTGCCGGTCGCCAAAGTAATCGCCACCGAGGCCGCGCTGTATCGCGGTCAGATGGCAATCAACGCAGGGCTGGCTGATCGCCTGCAGAACCCCCAACACACCGTTGACGAGCTGTCGCGGGCCGTTGCGCAGAACCGCGCAACACGCCAGTCGAGCCGCATCAGCGTGCGGGCAGCAGCGTTAGCGATGCAGGCGTTCGCCTGACCCAGCCGCATCAACTGAATCTCGACCCGCCCAGTGCGGGTTTTTTTATGCCCAGGAGGCAGCATGTCCCTTGTACTTCAAATGCGTAACGAGCGCGCCGGCCTGGTCGCCCAGGTACAGGCCCTGGCCAAGATCGAGGCTGAAGGCGGTAGCTTGAGTGTCGAGCAACTGCAGCAGTTCACCAGCCTGGAAACGCAGATCAACGACCTGACGGCCAAGATCAAGCGAGCAGAATCGGCCGAGCAGTTGGCTGCTGCCAGCGCGGTACCGGTCAACGAGTCGGCTCAGGGTGCGACCAGCCCACCACAAGGCCGCATTTCCGGCCCGTTCAGCGAAAAAGCCAAGCCTGGTACCGGCATGGCGCAGATGGCGCGTTTGTTGGCGTCTGCCCATGGCAACCAGCAGACGGCCGCTCAGATGGCGAAGGACGGTGGTTTCCCCGCTGATGTCCACATGGCGTTGAGCGTCGTAACCCCAGGTGCGGGCGGTGTGCTGGTGCCGCAGAACTTCGCGACCGAAGTCATCGAGTCGCTTCGCCCGGTGTCCATCGTTCGCAAAATGGGTGTCACCAGCCTGCCGCTGAACAACGGCAACCTGACCCAGCCGCGTATCACCGGCAACACCGTGGTGACGTACATCGGTAGCGATACCGATATCCCGATCACCGGCATGACGTTCGCTGACACCAAGCTGTCGGCGAAGAAGGCTGCCGCCATCGTGCCGATTTCCAACGACCTGTTGGCCATGAGCGGGGTGAACCCACGCGTCGATGGCCTGGTGCTCAATGACCTGACTGTGAGCATGGGCCTGTCGGAAGATCTGCACTTCATCCGGGCTGATGGCTCTGGCTCGCTGCCCAAAGGTATGCGGCACTGGGCGCTGCCTTTCAACGTCCTGACGGCGCCTGTGGTCGATGGCCTGACGCTGGAAAAGATCGACCTGTTCCTGGGCGGCATGATGCTGCGCCTGGAAACGGCGAACGTGATGATGAAGTCGTGCGGCTGGTTGATGGCGCCACGTGTGCTGCGTTGGTTGCAGGCGCTGCGTGACGGTAATGGCAATAAGGCGTACCCCGAAATCGATCAGGGCATGCTCAAGGGCTACCCGGTGGGCCTCAGTAACCAGATCCCGGTGAACCTCGGCGTCGATGGCGACGAAACCGAGATCTACTTCGTCAACTTCGCCGACTGCATGATCGGTGAAGACATGGACCTCACCCTGAGCTTCAGCAACGAGGCTTCCTACAAGGATGCTCAGGGCGAGGTGATCAGTGCCTTCCAGCGTGACCAGACCCTGCTGCGCGTGATCGCGAAGCATGACTTCGGCCCGCGTCACGTCGAAAGCATCGTGGTAGCGGTCGCCGTGAAGTGGGGCGCAGGCATGTAATCCCCGGCCCCGGATGGTCCGGGGCCGCTCAACTGGATGGACGTTATGGCAAAGGTAATTGTTGTGTTCACTGGCTCTTGGCGTGGCTATGGCAAGGGCGAAGTGGCGGGTTTCGAGGAAGACGTGGCGCAGTCGTTGATCGATGGTGGTCGCGCTGAGCTGTACGAAGGCAAGAAAGCTGGCAAGTCCGGTGGTGGTAAGGGCAAGGCGGCCCCGGCGGCGAAAGGGCCCGCCCAGTCCGGCCCATCGACGGAGCCGCCACCGGATTCGGGTCCGAACAACACCGATCCGAATGACGACGAAGAAAAACCCTGATGGCTCGCCGCATCGCCTACACGGGGGCGCCCGTGCTGACGTTGGAGCAGGTGGCCTTTCAATGCCGGGCTGAACCAGAAGACCTGCAGCCTGAGCTGATCGACCAGATCATCATCCCTGGGGTGACCGCCCAGGGCGAATCGAGGACGGGGGCGGCGATTCGTGAGGCGATCTACGAGGAGGACTGGCCGGCGGCGTATCCGTCGGGCCATTCGCTGGACGTTGGCCAGGTGGTTGCCGTCGAGTCCGTGGTGGTGCTGGGAGACGCCGGGCAGGTGATGCCCTACGAAGGGCAAGTGGTGCTTCACCTGGGGGGCAAGGAGAGTTACCTGGAGTTCCCGGCAGGCCGTCCCGAGGGGCGTTTGCGGATCCGTTACCGCGCCGGTACGGACCTGGAGGCGCACCCGGGTGTACTCAGCTGGTTGCTGATGGCCGCTGAAACGGCTTTCACCCATCGGGGTGTCATGGTGGTGGGGCAGTCCTTGTCACCGCTTCCTGGCACCTACCTCGATCATCTGCTGGCGGACATCACCGTTCCGCCGAGGTTCTAGCCATGATCCTTAAAGAGCCTGCCTCGGGGGAGCTAAACCGCCGCGTTCGACTGCGGCTTCGGCGCGACCTTCCCCAGGGCGACGGTGTTGGTCTCGATTCCGAATACGAAGGTGAATTCGACTGCTGGGCCAAGATCCAGCCTGTCGGCAGTGCTGTTTACAGCGGCTCTGTGCAGTCCGGTGCAGTGTTCACGCACCGTGTAACGCTGCGTTTCCGTCCGGGCATCACCGAGTCCCACGAAGTGGTCGAGAAGTACCGGGGCAACGAGATTGTCTATCGCGTGCGCCGGTCCAGTGATCTGAGTAACCGCCGATTTCTGGTGCTGGAGGTCGAGGAACTGGGCCTGGCCGCTGAGCAGGGTGGAGGGATCTATGGCTACTAGCTTGAGCGTGCAGCCGTACCTGCATATTGATGGCTTCGATGACCTACCCAAGGACTTCTTCGACAAGCGCAAGGTGCGTGCGGGTATGCGCAAGGCGGGCCGCCTGGTGGCAGCCCGTGCGCAGTTAGCGATTGCGCTGTCCCGGGGAGCGAGCGACTACCCGGTAAACCGTACGGGAGAACTGGTGCATTCCATTCGGGTCAAGCTATCCCGGTCGGGATTCTTGGTGCGTATCGCGCCGCAGAAGACCAGTGGAATGAAGGAGTACTACCCCGCCTATCTGAACTACGGGGTGAAGCGAGGTGCCCGGGTCCGCGGCCTTGGTCCGGGGAAGCGTCGCCGGCGCGGCGCCCGGGCGAAGCTGATTGCCCTGCGTGCCTCTGGCGGGTGGCGGATCACGCCGCGAGCCAACTACATGGCCGATGCGCTCGAGGACAGCCGAGCGGATGTGCAGCGGATCCTGAAGGCGGCCTTCGCTCGGGCACTGGGAGGTTGAGCTATGCGATTGTCCCCCTTGATTGAACACTTGAAACGCCACTGCCCTTCGCTGGGCGGTCGGGTTGCCGGCGGCATCGACATGGATGCCGTGATGGCATCGGCCAAGATGGTCACGCCGGCGTGCTATGTGATCTGCACTGGTGACGAAGCGGGTGAAAACCTCGCTCAGAACAAAGCGCGGCAGACGCTTGTCGACCAGTTCGACGTGGTGTTGGTCCTGCAGACCCGCGATGAACGTGGGCAGCAGGCGGTGGACGTGCTGCATGACCTGCGTGCTGAGCTGTTCCGGGCCCTGGTCGGCCTGGAGTCGGATGATCACGAACCGATCACCTATGTCGGCGGCAGCTTGATGGTGATCGACCGGGCGAAAGTGGTGTACCGCTATGGCTTCGAAGCGGAAAGCCAGATCGGCCGCAGCAGGGCGGGTGACCCCGCCGAAACCTGGCAAGAGTACAAGTTGGACGGCCTGCCGCCGCTACGGGGCATCGACTTCAACTTTGACAGCCTGGACCCGAAAGACCCCAACCACACAGCGCCTGGCCCTGATGGCCGGGTAGAAGTGCGTTTTTCCACCGAACTTTCGCAAGAGTGACCCCTCATGACTCGAATCACCGTTTACCCGGTCGAGGGCCGCACCGTGCCCGACCCGGAGCTAGGCGGCACGCTGGGCCCCGACGGGCGTGCTGTGCCCCGAGACGCGTACTGGTTGCGCCGCCTGCGTGACGGCGACGTGACCGACCGGAAACCCGCCGAGCCGAGCAAGGCCAAGGCGAAAACGAAAACCACTGACACTGGGAGTGCTGAGTAATGGCCGTCAGTTTCAATAGCATCCCCAGCGACATCAGGGTGCCGCTGTTCTATGCCGAGGTCGACAACAGCCAGGCCAACAGCGCCGTCGGCAGCTTGCAGCGCCTGATCGTTGGCCAGGTCAACGATGATGCCGAGGCCGATGAAATCGGCAAGCTGACCCTGGTGTCGAGCCTGAGCTTGGCTAAGAGCATCGGCGGCGTGGGCTCGATGCTCGCCGAGATGTACGACACTTGGCGGCGCAGCGATCCGATGGGCGAGGTCTGGTGTCTGCCGATCAAGGCTACCGGGACCCAGGCCAGCGGCAAGCTGACCATCGCCGGCGCGGCGACGGCAGGCGGGCAGCTCAACCTGTACGTGGCCGGCCAACGCGTGCGCGCCACGGTGGCCAGCGGCGCCACGGCAGCCGAAGCGGCGACCGCCCTGGCGGCGGCCATCAATGCCGCCGGCTTGTCTGTGGCGGCGATCACAGAGGCTGGAGAGGTCACGCTGACCTGTCGCTGGTCGGGCCTGAGCGGCAACGACATCCAGCTGGAGCTGAACCGCCAGGGGCGCAATGGTGGCGAATTCACCCCGGCCGGGCTGACGGTGACTGTCACGCCGATGGCCGGTGGGATGGGTACGCCAGACGTGGCGCAAGCCCTGGCGGCGCTAGGCGATGAGCCGTTCGAGTTCATCTGTGCGCCTTGGGCCGATGCCGCATCGCTGGATGCCTGGCAAGCCTTCATGGATGACAGCAGCGGTCGCTGGAGCTGGGCGCGGCAGTTGTACGGTCATGTGTACTCGGCCAAGCGCGGCACCCTGGGTGAGCTGGTGGCGTTGGGCGATTCGCGCAACGATCCCCACGTCACGGTGTATGGCTTCGAGAGGGCCTGCCCGGATCCGGTGTGGCGTCAAGCTGCTGCTTATGCGGCGCGCACCGCTGTGTTCATTTCGGCGGACCCGGCGCGGCCTACGCAAACCGGCGAGCTGACTGGTATCACGCCGGCGCCGGCTGGCGAGCGCTTCATTCTGACCGAGCGGCAGTCGTTGTTGAGCCATGGTATCGCCACGGCCTACTCCACCGGTGGCGTTCAGCGCATCGAGCGGGGCATCACGACCTATCGAGAAAACGCCTTGGGGCAGCCCGACAACTCCTTCCTGGACAGCGAAACGCTGCACCAGTCGGCGTATGTCATCAACAACCTTAAGACGCGGGTCACCAGCAAATACGGCCGTCATAAGCTGGCCAACGACGGTACCCGATTCGGCGCCGGCCAGGCCATCGCCACGCCGAAGGTCATCCGTGCCGAACTGATTGCCGGCTATCAGGCGCTGGAGCTGCTGGGCATTGTCGAGAACGCCGATGCCTTCGCCCAGTACCTGGTGGTGGAGCGCTCGAGCACTGATCCGAACCGACTGGACGTGCTGTATCCGCCGGACCTGGTGAACCAGCTGCGTGTGTTCGCGCTGCAGTACCAGTTCCGTCTGCAGTACCCGGTGTAACCAATCGATCCACCAGAGCCCGCCTAGTGCGGGCTTTTTTGTAGGAGACGCCCATGGGCAAGAAAGTCGCGGGTACCGTCTATATCAAGGCAGACGGTACCCAGTTCACCGTGACTGGCGGGGCCGAGGCGCCGCTCAGTGACAAAAAACGCGAATCGGTCGCGCCAGGCTATTTCAAGGAAGAAGACCTGGTGCCTTATGTCGCAGTGACCGTAGTCGATGATCCCGACTTGCCGATCGCACAAATCATGGCCGCGACTGATGCGACCGTGACTGTCGACTTTGGCAATGGTCGCACCTACGTGCTGTCCGGTGGTTACGTCGTGGATGAGCCCGCCGCCAAGGGCGACGACGGCACCATCGATCTCAAGTGGGAAGGCACCAAGGGGGTATGGCAATGAAAGAAGTCGTCAAGCTGTCGGTACCGATCCAGGCACACGGCGAAGAGGTCGCTGAACTGGAGGTACGACGCCCGACAGTTCAGGAGGTGCGCAACATCAAGGCGCTGCCTTACAAGATGGACAAGGACGAAGCGGTGACGCTCGACATGGATGTGGCGGCCAAGTACATCGCCGTGTGCGCAGCGATCCCGTCCTCCTCGGTTAATCAGTTGGACCTGTCGGACCTGAACAACCTGGCCTGGATTGTCGCCGGTTTTTTCTTGACGCCGGCGTCAGCGACGTTGACGGCTTGATTGCAGCCGCATACGACCTGGCGTGGTTCTGGAGGTCCGATCCCGAGCAGGTAATGGGTCGGACTTTGGACGTCATTCTGGAAGCCACCATGCACAGCCAGCGCATCGCGGAAACGCTGAGGGGGGAGGATGGCTGACAAGTTTCAGCTCAAGGCGCTGATCACCGGTGTCGATAAGCTGTCACCGACGCTACGTGGGGTACGCAAGAACATTGCGACCTTCCGCAAGAGCCTGGAAAGCACTGGCCTCGGCAAGATCGGCTGGAGCGACATTGTCACCGGCGGGGCCATGGCGGCTCCCTTCATTGCCGGCGCTCGGGCGGCCATCGACTTCGAGTCGCAGATGGCCGACGTGCGCAAGGTGGTGGACTTCGACACGCCACAGCAGTTCAAGGAGATGGGTGACGACATCGGGCGCCTGTCCGAACGGCTGCCGATGGCGGCGACGGATATCGCCAAGATCGTTGCGGCCGGTGGCCAGTCGGGTATTGCCAAGGATGAGCTGCTGGGCTTTGCCGAGGCTGCAGTGAAAATGGGTATTGCCTTTGACCAGACAGCCGACGAAAGCGGCGAAATGATGGCCAAGTGGCGTACGGCGTTCCGTATGAGCCAAGATGAAGTGGTCGGCCTGGCCGACCGCATCAACTACCTGGGCAACACGGGCCCGGCCAACACCAAGCAGATTTCCGGCATCGTGACCGAGGTCGGTGCCTTGGGCGAGGTCGCCGGTCTGTCTTCGGCGCAGATTGCGGCTATCGGCGCGACCATGGCCGGTGTGGGCGTCAAGCAGGATGTGGCGGCCACTGGCATCAAGAACTTCATGCTGGCCCTGACCAAGGGCACAGCGGCCACCAAGGCCCAGGCGCAGGCCTACAAGTCGCTGCGCCTGGATGCCAAGACGGTCGCCGAAAACATGCAGAAAGACGCCCAGGGCACGACCCTGGATCTGCTCAAGCGTATCGCCCAGGTCGATGCGGCGAAGCGGCCGGCGCTGTTGGCCGAGCTGTTCGGTACCGAGTCCATTGGGGCCATCACGCCGCTGTTGACCAATCTGGAGTTGCTGCGCAGCAACCTGGACAAGGTCAGTGATAGTCGTAAGTTTGCCGGCTCCATGGAACAGGAATACGCCGCTCGGGCGGCCACCACGGCCAACAACCTGCAGCTATTGCGTAACGGAGTCGACAGCGTGGGCCGTGCCATCGGCAATGCCCTGCTGCCAGGCATCAACGCGGTGCTCGATCAGCTGCGTCCTTGGATCTCCCAGGTGGCGCAGATGATCAGCGACAACCCGCACCTGGTACGCGGCATCGTCATCGCCGGGGCGGCCTTTACCGCCCTGCGCGCAGCGGTGTTTGCCGCGACGGTGGCGACCCGGGTACTGGGTGTGGCCTTCGCGGCAACCCCGGTGGGCCTGATCGCCGTCGGCATCGCTGCTGCGGTCGGCCTTATCGTCGCCAACTGGGAGAGGGTCGGGCCGTTCTTCAGTGCTCTGTGGGAACTGATCAAGGCCTATAGCACGCCTTTCATGGAGTTCATGAAGAGCCTGTTCGCCTGGAACCCATTGGTGCAGATCGTCAAGAACTGGGAGCCCATCGTCGGCTGGTTCAAGAACCTGTGGGAGCGGGTCAGCCCTTACCTGCAACCGATCCTCAAGCTGTTCGGCGGTGAGGAGGGCGAAGGCCTGACCGGGCGCGTGCAGCGCATGGCAGAGGAACAGCGGCAGCGTAACGCCGGCGCCGGTGGCGGTAGCGGTGAACTGGTGCTGGCCGGGGCCGGCACGGCGGCGCGGAACCGGCAAGAGCTCAACGCGAGGCAGTTCGGCATCAACCCGGGCACGCTGTTGCAGGCGCCGGGGCAGTTGCCGGAGCCGGGGGCCTTGCTGCGCCAGTCGGCGGTGGCCAGCAAGGCCCAGCTAGAGGGCGAGATGCGTTTCACCTTCGACAACCCGCCGCCGGGCCTGCGGGTGGAGTCGACGAAGAGCAGCCAGCCCGGCGTCACGATGACGCCGAAGGTTGGTCGCAGGACAATGGGAGGTACCAATGAGTGAATGGCGCGATCTGCGCCGCGAAGCATCGTTTCGCGGCGTGCCGTTCTGGGTGGACAGCGACAGTGTGCCGGTTGGCCGGCGTACTCAGCTGCACGAATACCCCAAGCGGGACCAGCCTCTGGTCGAAGACATGGGCCGGCGCACGCGTGAGTACAAGTTTGTCGGCTTCATCATTGGCGCTGACTTCATCAGCCAGCGCGACCGCCTGCTGGCCGCGCTGGACCAGCCCGGCCCGGGCGAGTTGGTGCACCCCTGGTTCGGCCGCCTGACGGTGACCGCCGGTGATTGCGACATCGCCCATGCCCGAAACGAGCTTGGGATGGTGCGCTTCAACCTGACGTTCATCGACGGCATGCTGATGTTTCCAGTGCAGCGGGTGAACACCCGGCGGCAACTGGCGGCCCATGTACCGACGCTGCTGGAGTCGGCCAAGGCGCGCTTTGATGCTGCAATGGCCAAGGTGGACCTGGCCCGGCAGCGGGTCAATGCCGTGCGCCGGGCCCTTTCCAGCGCCTATGCCTTCGCCATCAACTTCCTCAAGCCGCTGACCTCGCTGGCCGGTGACCTCGGCGCCCTGGTGCAGTCGGTCATCAACGCTCCAGGCGCCTTGGCAGCCAGCCTGCTGAGTGACATAGCCAGCGTGGAGCGCTGGTTCAGCGGCTACGGGTCCAGTGGTTCGCTGCAGTCGTCACGCTCCAGGGCACGGGCCATTTCCGCGCTGTCGGCCGAGCCGCCGGTTGCTGATGATCCAGAAGTCGCGGCGATCCAGGCGGCCGTCATCGGCTTGATCCAGGACGCAGCCCTGGTGGATTTGCTGCTGGACATGGTGGAAGTCCCGGTGGCCAGCGTGCAAAGCGTTGATCAACCGGCTGCGCTGAGCGTCCAGCTCGAGCAGGATGGTTCAACCGTCGAGGCGGGTAGCGTCATGGATACCGGAGTGCCAGTGGCTGATGACATTCTGGCGCTCCGTGACGCCATCAGCGAAGCGATGTGGGCCATTGCGGGAGATAGCCTGCCGGAGCACTTCGGCGTGCTCAGTGATGCCCGCTTGGCCCTGGATCGACACCTGACCGAGGTGGCGCGTAGCGGTGTCTGGCTGCGTCCCTATCAGCCACGGACCACGGTCTCGTCGCTGGTTCTGGCGCACCGGCTGTACGGCGACGCACTGCGCGGCGCCGAGATCGTCTCGCGCAATGCGATTCGCCACCCGGGCTTCGTGCCCGCCACTGAACTGCAAGTCGCCAAGAGTTAAGCCATGGAGCCAGATAACACCGTCACCCTGAGCGCTGGCGGGCACGACTACGCCGGTTGGAAAGACGTCAGTATCAGCGCGGGCCTCGAGCGGCAGGCGCGGGATTTCAGTGTGTCGATCACTTGGAAGTGGCCGGGCGGCGGTGATGTGCCGGTGCGGATCCGCCAGGGCGACTTGGTCGAGGTGTGGATAGGGCGTGACCTGCTGCTGACCGGTTACGTGTTCAGTACGCCGATCCGCTACGACGCCAGGTCGATCACCTTGAGCATTGCCGGTCGTTCGAAAACGGCTGACCTGGTGGACTGTGCGGCGATCAACTCGCCGGGGCAATGGCGCGGCCAGAGTGTGCAGAAGATCGTGGAGGCTCTGGCAGGTGAATACGGAATCAAGGTCGTCAATGAGGCCGCTATCACCCTGGGGCTTGACGATCACACCATCGAGCCGGGCGAAACCGCTTTCGAGAGTATCGACCGGTTGCTGACCCTTTCGCGGCTGTTCAGTACCGATGACGGCAGCGGTCGCCTGGTCATCGCCAGTCCGGGCACGGCGGGGCGTGCGGTGGACAAGCTGGAGCTGGGCAAGAACATCCTCGACGGGGATACCGCCCTGGACTTCTCCAACGTGTTTTCCGAGTACATCAGCCGCGGTCAGCGCAGTGGTACCGACGACTCATTCGGTACGGCCGCGACTGAAGTGCAGGCCAGCGTGAAGGATGAGCGGGTGACGCGCCGGCGAGTCAAGGTGATTCACCAGTCGGGCCAGATGACCACCAAGATGGCGCGTGACCGCGTGGAGTGGGAGCGGGCCAACGCCATCAGTCGCGCCCTGGCAATCAACTACGTGGTGCAAGGCTGGCGGCAGAGCAGCGGCGAGCTGTGGCGGCACAACATGATTGTGCGCGTAGTGGATCCGCTGATCGGCCTGGACCGCGACATGCTGATCAGCGAGATCAGTTACGAGCTGGGCGAGGAGGGCACCTTGACCCGGATGACCGTAGCCCCGCCTGACGGCTTCCTGCCCGAGCCAAACGACGCTTACGAGCGGCGCAAGCTCAAGAAAGGCAAGAAAACAGACAACTTCGAGTACCTCATTCCAGCGGACTACAAACCATGAGAAATCCAATAGCGGGCGTGCTGGCCCGTGGTGTGGTGGTGCTGGCCAACTCGGCGCGCAAGCTGCAGAGCCTGCAGTTGCGTATCACGGCTGGCGAGGTGAAAGACGACGTGGAGCACCTGGAGCCCTACGGCTTCACCTCCTGCCCCAAAGACGGCGCCGAGGCCCTGGCCGGGTTTATCGGCGATCGCAGTCACGGGGTGGTGATCATGGTGTCTGACCGCCGTTTTCGCCTGCAGAGCCTCAAGCCGGGCGAAGTGGCCTTGTACACCGACGAAGGCGATCGGCTGCACTTCAAACGCGGCCGGGTGATCGAGGTCGACACGGCCACGTTCAAGGTCAACGCCGAAGCGGCTGTGGAGTTCAACACACCGGTGATCCGCACCAACGGTCGCATCGAGTCGGTCGGCGATCAGGTGGCCGCCGGCATCAGCCAGATCGAGCATGTGCATGATGGCGTGATGCGTGGCGAGGCCAGCAGCAACAAGCCGGTGGGGGGGCTGGATGAGTCGTGAGGCCCTGTTGCGCCGGGCTGTGACCATCAGTCTGTTCAGTTGGCGGCGGGCCGGTGCTGACGATCCGGTCGATGATGCCGACCGCCAGGGTTGGTGGGGTGATTGTGCGCCGACCGTGGCCGGCGATCAGATCGGCTCCCGGCTGTGGTTACTGCGGCGGCGCTCGATTACCCCGAGCACGCTGCGCGATGCCCGGGAATATGCAGAGGAGGCGCTGCGCTGGCTAACCGACGACGAGATTGTTACCTCCGTTACGGTAACGGTCGAGCGGCAAGGCAACGAGCGGGTCAACCTGCAGGTACTGCTGACTGAGGCCAACGGCGAAACCCTGCAGCTGGCGTTTGAAGATACGTGGAGCTTGATCAATGCCATATGAAATCCCGACGTTACCGGCGCTGATCACGCGCACCGAGGCCGACTTCGAACGCAACGCCCCGGATGCGTTGCGTCGCTCGGACGCCAAGGTTGCCGCTCGTGCACTCAGCGGGGCTGTGTTCCAGCTGTTCGGTTATCAGAGCTGGGTGGCCAAGCAGGCACACCCGGCTACCTGCGATGAAGAGCAGCTGTTGCGCTGGGCGGATTGGCGCCTGGAAGACGGCCGCAAGCCCGCCGTGCCTGCCACTGGTGTGGCCACGGTCACCGGGTCCAGCGGCTTCCTGGTAGATGCCGGGACGGTATACCAAGCCGGTGATGGTCGCCGCTATGTGGTCAAGGTGGGCGCCACGCTGGTTGATGGCGCTGCCCAGCTGCAGTTGGTGGCGGAAACGGCGGGGCCGAGCGGCAACATTGAAGGCGGGCAGCTGACTGCGGTCAAGCCCGTCCTGGGGGTGAACCCCACCGCCACCATCGGCGCCGACGGCATTGTCGGCGGCACCGATCAGGAGGAGATCGAGGCGCTGCGTGCGAGGGTGCGGGCGGCCTTCAAGAACCCAAGCAAGGTGGGTAACGCGGCCGATTTCGTGGAGTGGGCGTTGGAGGTGCCGGGTGTGACCCGCGCCTGGGCGCTGCCGCGATGGATGGGCCCGGGCACGTTCGGTCTGACCTTCGTCTGTGACGGTGACGCCGACATCTTCCCGAGCGCCGCGAAGGTGGCCGAGGTGCAAGCCTACCTGGAGCGCAAGCGGCCGGTGACCAGCGAGGTGTATGTATTCGCTGCGCAGCGCCTTGCTGTGGACCTGCGCATCAAACTGACCCCGGACACTACGGCCGTGCGCCAGGCCGTGGGGAAAGCCCTGGCGGGCCTGATCAGCGACGAAGGCGGTTCTGATTCTGTCATTCCGTTGAGTCACATCCGTGCGGCGATCAGCAACGCGCCGGGTGAGACCGACCACCGGCTGGATGCGCCGACCGAGGATGTGGTGGTGGCGGCCAATCAGGTGGCTGTGCTGGGGGGAATCACATGGCTATGACCGAGGACGATTACCGCGAGGGCTTGCGCGATCTGCTGCCGCCAGGTCCAGCATTCGACCCTGAGCTGCAGGCGGACTGGGCGCAGCTGCTGGCCAGCCTGGCGCCCGAACTGGCCCGGGTCGACCAGGCCCTGGATGGTCTGCAGCTGGAGATGAACCCGGCGACGGTCAGCGCGCTGCTGACTGACTGGGAGGACTATCTAGGCTTGCCAGATGCCTGCACCGTGCCGGGCTCGCAAACCCTGGCCCAGCGCCGGCAGGCCGTGTTGGACAAGCTGACTGCCTCGGGCGCGCCGCAGGTGGCCTATTACCGTCGGTTGGCCGCGCAGGCCGGCGTGACGGTAACGATCGAGGAGTTCCGTCCCGCAAGGGTAGGGCCGACCGTCACCGGCGATTTTCTCTATGGCTCCGGGTGGTCTTGGGCATGGCTGGCGTCGGCCCCCTTGGATGCCTACGGCACGCCCGAGGCGGCTGCCATGGAGTGCCGCCTGCGCCTGGAAGCACCGGAATACACCGACGTTGAGATCGGCTTCGGGCGCGCCGAGTTGGAGGGAATCGCCGCCAACATCGATCAATTTTTCCATGCGGTTCATTACGTGATGCCGGCCGCTGTGGCCGGCCTCGGGGATTAGTTATGCAGCGTATTTCAAGCTGGACGGACCTGGTCGCAGCGCTTGGCCGCTTTCGCTACGGCAGTGTTGTCGGTGGTGTGCCGCCGACACCGCTCAAGGCCGAGTGGCTGAACATGGTCCAGGAAGAGATTGCCCATGTTGTTCTGGCGGCGGGCATCGAGCTGGATGCCGAGCAGGAAGACCAGCTCAAGCAGGCGATCGTCAAGATGATCGGGGCATACCTGCCCTTGTCGGGCGGTACCTTGACGGGCCTTCTTCGGGCCACCAAAGGCGTACGAACGGCCAAGGGGTTGCCGGCAGCCGGCAATGCCAGCGAGGTCGGCTATGGCTTTTCCGGTGACGGTGATACGGGCTTGTACGCCGTCGGTGGGACCGACGCAGACGGCTCGGCCCTGGTGCTGGTGGTCGATGGTGCGGAGGTGCTGCGCCTGAGAAGCGATGGCAGCCTGATCATCGATGGCGCTCATACGCCATACCACACTGGCAACAAGCCCTCGATGCTGGCAGTGGTGTACCCCGTGGGTTCGATCTACATGAACGCGAGCGTTGCCACCAACCCGGCCACGCTGCTGGGATTCGGCACCTGGGTGGCCTTGGGGACTGGTCGTATGCTGATTAGTGCCGGTAGCGGGACTGATGCCCGAGGCGAGGAAAGGGCGTTTGCCCTCGGCAGCACCGGCGGTGAGTACGGCCATGTATTGACCATTGCCGAAATGCCGGAGCACGACCATACCGTCCCGCAAGGCGTCACCGCCGGTCCGTCGGGTGAATACACCTCTGGTGATGACATGACCAGCCAGGTGGCGACCAACCCGCCGTCAGGATCGACCGGTGGTAGCCAGGCGCACAACAACATGCCGCCCTATCTAGCTGTGCACATGTGGCGGCGTACCGCCTGAACTTGTTTCAACACCCAACCCGCTCCGGCGGGTTTTTTTGTCCCTGGAGATATGAATGACAGACGTTGAATCGCTGGAGGCCTACGCTGGCCAGCTGTCGGAGGCGGCCGCTAAAGCCACCGCTGTTGCGGCTATCCAGCACCAGGTCGCACATGGAGATGAGCAAACCGATGTGTTGACCGAGTCGGGACTGGTGCCTTCATTGGCTAAACAGGCGGTGTTGTCGCAGAACAAAGTCAATGCGGCGCTGGAGGAGGTCGCATCCCAGTTGGCGGGTGCGATGACGTTTTCGTCTGTGGCCGTTGGGCTTGAGCATACGCTCGATGGCGGATACTTCTCAGTGCCATCGCCCGATGATCGGGAGTACTCGATTCTGTACCAGAACAGTGCTGGAGTTGCCATAGAGATTAAGCGTTATCCCTCGGCGCTGGGCGTGGAAGAGCTAACCAAGCTGGTGCAGGGGCCCTCGGATCTGGCGGTGGCCTCTGAGGAGGTCGGGGTTTCGGTGGCAGACGATGAGGGAGGTGAGCACCTGCTGATTACACGGCTCAGGTTGCGAACGCCGGCATTCGAGGCGCGTATCGATGAAGCGTCGATCGGAATCTATGGCTCGGATCAGGACGCGCTGCTGCATGCAGATGAGCAAGGCATCAGTCTGGGTCCGCTGATGTTCGGTACGACGTTACTGCCTGGCATGTATGTGGTGGATGAGGAAGACGCCATTCTGCAGGAATTGTCCGACCCAGGCCCGCCACCTGAGGCTGTTGCGCCCCAACTGGACGCTCTTGCCGGGGGGGTGTACTTCGCACCGAAGCTGGTTACGGCACCTGGCGCTCCGTTGCATCTGGATGTGAGCAGCATGATTGCGCCGAGGGGCGGGCACGCCGGTGTTGTGGCCTCTATCTCAAGCGACACCACCTCGGAATCCCAGAGCTCAACCAGGACGTTGAAGGTTCAAGCTTCCAAGTTTGGTAGCAGTGGCCGCCTGAAGCTGCGCGCCTCAGATAACGCTTTGACGCAGCACATCATGGATCTCTCCTTTGCAGAGATTCCCACGGGGCCATTCAATGGTGCTGAGCCTAATGTCCTTGTTATTGGGGACAGCATCAGCAACCGACAGGGGGCTCAGTTTCTCAAAGAGACACTGACTGATCACGGCTACAACGTTAACTTCATCGGCACCATGAATGGATCTGCTATCCCTGATGGGCCGACTAACGTTGGAGGCCCACTTGGGGAGTGTCGCGAAGTGTATTCGACGGGTAATTACACTTACGCGGTAGTGAATGAAATTACTATTCCTATTGAGCCTGGAATGGAAGCTGAGTACTTGGCGATGTCAAAAACGCCAAAGCGCAACCACAACCCGTTTATCCGAGCGGCTACGGCGGGGGATGATCCGAGTGTTGTTCGTAATGGCTATGTTTTAGACTTTGCGTTTTATCAGTCCCGCTTTTCGTTGCCTGCGCCAGATATCATTGTGTATGCCCTTGGCATGAATGACTTCTTGCAGACAAGTACGGGGGATGAGCTGTTCAACTATGTGCTTGATAATGAACGCCTCATGATGCAGCGCATACGGGCGGCGTGGCCCAGTGTCAAGATACTGCGTTGCTTGCCCGGACTGCCTTATCATCGGACCCGGAATCAGCAGTGGACGGATCGGTACATATCGCTGATTCGCGGGGTTATGTCCAACCTGAATACCCTTGGGGATCCTCGAAATATCTTGGTTCCTTCGTGGACGTTCGCTAACCCTGAGACTGGCTATGCAACTGGCAACTCAGTAGTCGATCCCGTCACGGGGGTCAGCAAAGTCGAGATCACAGATATGACGCATCCGGTCGGTGCAAATCGCCGCAGCCTTTTCCAGGGCATCGCCCCTTATATTGTCGCTGCAACACTTAACTTTATCTGAGGAGTTTCTAATGGGTCTTAAATTTATCTCCCCTGGTGCGCTGGCTCCTTGGTACACGAAGGTTATTCCGCCGGTAACGCGAGCGCTTGAGGGTTGGTTTTGCCTCGATACTGCAATAGAGCGGGTCGGGTTTAACCGGGCGCCGGGGAAGGCCAATGCCAGCATCGTCGGCAATCCGGTAGTTTCTGCGAATAGCGTAAGGTTCAAGGGCGGTGAGAACTTCCTTGAGACGCAGATCAAGGAAACGGAGAAGTTCACATACATCGTTGTCGGTAAAGTTCCTGGCCCTCTTGGCGGAACGGGGCCGGCTACATCCGCGCCGTATGTGGGGGATTATGGTGGATCGCCAATTGGTCCATACGCATCTTCAGGCACCTTGCTCTACCACACCACTGACACTTCGCTTACGGCCCTTGCGTGGCGCGAAAACGAGGCGGGCACCGGACCCACATCGGCGACCGCCACTATTACGGATGAGCCCACGTCTTGGGCTATCCGATCGATTGTGAGTAACGGCGACCTCGGAACCAGGGTCACAAACCACACGACTGGAGCAACGGCCAATCAGCCGCTCGCCACACCACGACTGATGGGATCCTCGCCGTTGCGGATTGGTTCGGTTTACGGCACCAACATGCGCGGAGAGACCGAAATCAGCTTCGTCGCGATTTTCTCTGATGCACTGACGCCTGATGAAATCGCTCTGCTGCTGCCGGGAATCCGCCGTCGGATGTTGCGATTTGGCATCGTCGTATAGTCGAGTGTCCGATTAAAGAACGCGGCCGCCTCGAGCGGCTTTTTTTGGGCCCGCAATCTGGCTAACCCAGTGCGGGCTCATTGTTTGGGGAAAATATGTCTATCACAATTCAACAGCTGCAGCAGATCCTCCCCAACGCCGGCCGCCAAGCCGGCGTTTTTGTTCCTGGCCTCAACGCCGCGATGGGCAAGTACGGCATCGTTACTCGCCTGCGGATGGCAGCGTTCATAGCCCAGGTTGGCCATGAGTCGGGCCAGCTCCTGTACGTGCGTGAGCTGGGCAACGACAAGTACCTGTCGAAGTACGACACCGGCCGCCTGGCCCAGCGCCTGGGCAACACGCCCGAGGCCGACGGTGATGGTCAGAGGTATCGCGGTCGTGGCCTGATCCAGGTAACCGGGCGGGCCAACTACGAAGCCTGCAGCGAAGCGCTGTTCGGTGACAGTCGCCTGCTCAGCACGCCGGAGCTGCTCGAGCACCCGGTGTACGCCGCGATGTCGGCCGGCTGGTACTGGCACAAGAACGGCCTCAACAGCTTGGCCGACAAGGCCGACTTCCTGGCCATCACGAAGCGCATCAATGGCGGTACCAACGGCCTGGAGGATCGCAAGGCGCTCTACCAGCGAGCGCTACAGGTGCTGCAGTGAGGGCGCTGGATTGGCGTCTGGCCTGCCTGGCGCTGCTGCTGGGCTTGGCCCTGGGCGGGCGTGGCGCTTGGGTGTGGCAGGCCAACGCCTACGGCAAGCAGCTCGCCGACCAGGCGGCGGACTATGGCAGCCAGTTGGCGGCAAAGGACCGCGATCACAGCCGTGAGCGTGAGGAGGCCGCTGCGGCGGCGCTCGATCAGCTGGCAGAACAGCAGGGCGCCCGTCGCGCCCTGGAAGCCCGCCTGCAGGAACAGAACCAGGCACACTGGAAGGAGATGAACGATGCTCAACAAACTCAGGCTCGCCTGCGTGACAGGCTTGCTACTGCTGACCTGCGGCTGTCAGTCCTTCTCGACGCCGGATCCCTTGCCGCCCAGGGTTGTGACGGTGGGCTGCGAGAAGCCGCCGGCGCCGGAAGCCTGGTTCATGGAGCCGTACGCGCCGAACTTGACCGAGCGCATGCTCAACGAATTGTCGCCATCACCGACGAAGGCGACCGGGGGCTGATCGCACTGCGGGCCTGTCAGGAATACGTGAAAAGAATCTCGGCTCCCTAAGGATTCTCCGAACAAGTTTCCCCAAGCCCGCGATAAGTAACGTGTCGACGCCGCAAGGCCGATTTTTCAGGCCTCAATCGCATCAAAACCAGGGCTTTTCCCTGGTTCTTG
>NZ_JAMYBK010000005.1 GCF_024127895.1 Pseudomonas guariconensis
GTGCTGACCAACGACCCGGGCACCGGCGTGATGCGCCACGCCGACGCCGGCTATCAGATCGCTATCGACTGCGCCAAGGAGCAGGGCCTGGACCTGCCGATGATCACGGGCTGATCGACGTTCTTTGGGTTGTCGCCGAATTACGTTGATACTGAAATAACAAGAAGGGGCCTGCGGGCCCCCTGCGAATTGGAGTAGCGAAGTGACCGAACTGACCCTCAAGCCCGGCACCCTGACCCTGGCGCAACTGCGCGCCATCCATGCAGCGCCGGTGCGCCTGCAACTGGACGCCAGCGCCGGCCAGGCCATCGACGCCAGCGTCGCCTGCGTCGAGCGCATCATCGCCGAGGACCGTACCGCCTACGGCATCAACACCGGTTTCGGCCTGCTGGCCTCGACCCGCATCGCCAGCCACGACCTGGAGAACCTGCAGCGTTCCCTGGTGCTGTCCCACGCCGCCGGCATCGGTGCCCCGCTGGACGACGACCTGGTGCGGCTGATCATGGTCCTGAAGATCAACAGCCTCAGCCGTGGTTTCTCCGGCATCCGTCGCAAGGTCATCGATGCGCTGATCGCCCTGGTCAACGCCGAGGTCTATCCGCACATCCCGCTCAAGGGCTCGGTTGGCGCCTCCGGCGACCTGGCGCCGCTGGCGCACATGTCGCTGGTCCTGCTCGGCGAAGGCAAGGCCCGCTACAAGGGCCAGTGGCTGCCGGCCAGCGAGGCCCTGGCGGTCGCCGGCCTGGAGCCGCTGACCCTGGCCGCCAAGGAGGGCCTGGCCCTGCTCAATGGCACCCAGGCGTCCACCGCCTACGCCCTGCGCGGCCTGTTCCAGGCCGAAGACCTGTTCGCCGCGGCCATTGCCTGCGGTGGCCTGACCGTGGAAGCGGCGCTCGGCTCGCGCTCGCCGTTCGATGCGCGCGTCCATGAAGTGCGCGGCCAGCGCGGCCAGATCGACACCGCCGCGTGTTTCCGCGACCTGTTGGGCGACAGCAGCGAAGTGTCCCGGTCCCACGAGAACTGCGGCAAGGTGCAGGACCCGTATTCCCTGCGCTGCCAGCCCCAGGTCATGGGCGCCTGCCTGACCCAGCTGCGCCAGGCTGCCGAAGTGCTGGCGATCGAGTCCAATGCGGTGTCGGACAACCCGCTGGTATTCGCCGCCGAAGGCGACGTGATCTCCGGTGGCAACTTCCACGCCGAACCGGTGGCCATGGCTGCCGACAACATCGCCCTGGCCATCGCCGAGATCGGTGCCCTGAGCGAGCGCCGCATTTCGCTGATGATGGACAAGCACATGTCCCAGTTGCCGCCGTTCCTGGTGGAAAACGGCGGGGTCAACTCCGGCTTCATGATCGCTCAGGTCACCGCTGCCGCCCTGGCCAGCGAGAACAAGGCCCTGTCGCACCCGCACAGCGTCGACAGCCTGCCGACCTCGGCCAACCAGGAAGACCACGTGTCCATGGCCCCGGCCGCCGGCAAGCGCCTGTGGGAGATGGCCGAGAACACCCGTGGGGTGCTCGCCATCGAATGGCTGGGTGCCTGCCAGGGCCTGGACCTGCGCGAAGGCCTGAAGACCTCGACCAAGCTGGAGCAGGCGCGCCAGGCCCTGCGCCGCGAAGTGCCGCACTATGACCGCGACCGTTTCTTCGCCCCGGACATCGAAGCGGCCGCCGCGCTGCTGGCCAAGGGCTGCCTGACCGGGTTGCTGCCCGCGGGCGTATTGCCGAGCCTCTAGCTCTGCGGTGCCTCATCGCCGGCAAGCCGGCTCCCACAGGGCTGGCGCCGCTCCCAAGGTCGGCGCGATACCTGTGGGCGCCGGCTTGCCGGCGATGGGGCGCGAAGCGGCCCCTTCGCTTCAGGACCAGAACAAGAATAAGGACGCGATATGCAACAAGAAGGTCTCAAGCGCGGGCTCAATGCCCGCCACATCCGCTTCATGGCCCTGGGGTCGGCCATCGGCACCGGGCTGTTCTACGGCTCCGCCTCGGCCATCCAGATGGCCGGCCCCGCCGTGCTGCTGGCCTACCTGATCGGTGGCGCGGCCGTGTTCATGGTCATGCGCGCCCTCGGTGAGATGGCCGTGCACAACCCGGTCTCCGGCTCCTTCGGTCAGTACGCCAGCACCTACCTGGGGCCCATGGCCGGGTTCGTCCTGGGCTGGACCTACGCTTTCGAGATGATCATCGTCTGCATCGCCGACGTCACCGCCTTCGGCATCTACATGGGCTTCTGGTTTCCCGAGGTGCCCCGCTGGATCTGGGTGCTGGGCATCGTCTTCCTGATCGGCGGGCTGAACCTGTGCAACGTCAAGGTGTTCGGCGAGATGGAGTTCTGGCTGTCGCTGCTCAAGGTCGGCGCCATCGTCGCGATGATCCTCGCCGGGTTGGGCATCATGGCCTTCGGCCTCGGCCAAGTGGGTGCCGACAACGCTATCGGCCTGAGTAACCTGGTGGCCCATGGCGGCTTCATGCCCAATGGCATCGCCGGCCTGGTCGCTTCCTTCGCCGTGGTCATGTTCGCCTTCGGCGGCATCGAGATCATCGGCATCACCGCCGGTGAGGCCAAGGACCCGCAGCGGGTCATCCCCAAGGCCATCAATGCCGTGCCGCTGCGTATCCTGCTGTTCTACATCCTCACCCTGTTCGTGCTGATGTGCCTGTACCCCTGGCCGCAGATCGGCAGCCAGGGCAGCCCGTTCGTGCAGATCTTCAGCCACCTGGGGATCGGCTCGGCGGCGGCCTTGCTGAACGTCGTGGTGATCTCGGCGGCGGTGTCGGCCATCAACAGCGACATCTTCGGCGCTGGCCGCATGATGTACGGCCTGGCCCAGCAAGGCCATGCGCCACGCGGTTTCGCCCAGGTCTCCCGGCATGGCGTGCCGTGGCTGACCGTGTTGGTCATGGGCGCGGCGCTGCTGCTGGGCGTGGTGCTCAACTACCTGATCCCGGAGAACGTGTTCCTGCTGATCGCCTCGATCGCCACCTTCGCGACCGTATGGGTATGGCTCATGATCCTGGTGACCCAAGTGGCCATGCGCCGCAGCATGAGCCGCGAGCAGGTGGCGCAGTTGAAGTTCCCGGTACCGTTCTGGCCGTACGGGCCGGCCATGGCCATCGTTTTCATGTTGTTCATCTTTGGCGTGCTCGGCTACTTCCCGGACACCCAGGCGGCGCTGATCGTCGGCGTGCTCTGGGTGGTGTTCCTGGTCGCCTCCTACCTGCTCTGGTGCAAGCCGCGGGCCGGGCAGGGCGAACCGGTGCGCGAGCCGGCCGAGCTGCACCGCTAGACACGGAGACCTTTTATGAGAACCCTCTGGCAGCATTGTCATGTGGCGACCCTGGCCCAGGGCCGCTACTCGATCATCGAGGACGCGGCGATCATCACCAGCGCTGGCCTGGTCGAGTGGATCGGCCCGCGCGACGATCGCCCTGTGGTCGAGGCCGACCGCACGGTGGACCTGGGCGGTGCCTGGGTCACCCCGGGGCTGATCGACTGCCACACCCACGCGGTGTTCGGCGGCAACCGCAGCGGTGAGTTCGAGCAGCGCCTGCAGGGTGTCAGCTACGCCGAGATCGCCGCCCAGGGCGGCGGCATCGCCAGCACCGTGCGGGCCACCCGCGCGGCCAGCGAGGACGAGCTGCTGGCCAGTGCCCGCCAGCGGGTCCAGGCGTTGATGCGCGATGGCGTCACGACGATCGAGGTCAAGTCCGGCTACGGCCTGGACCTGGCCAACGAGCGCAAGATGCTGAAGGTCGCCCGGCGCCTGGGCGAGGAGCTGCCGTTGACGGTGCGCAGCACCTGTCTGGCTGCCCATGCCCTGCCGCCGGAGTATGCCGGGCGGGCCGACGACTACATCGCGCATATCTGCGACGAGATGCTCCCGGCCCTGGCCGGGGAAGGACTGGTGGACGCGGTGGACGCCTTCTGCGAGCACCTGGCGTTCTCGCCGGCGCAGGTCGAGCGAGTGTTCATCAAGGCGCGGGAGCTGGGCCTGCCGGTCAAGCTGCACGCCGAGCAGTTGTCGTCGCTGCATGGCTCGAGCCTCGCGGCGCGCTACCAGGCGCTGTCGGCCGACCACCTGGAGTTCATGACCGAGGAGGATGCCATCGCCATGGCTGCGGCCGGCACCGTCGCCGTGCTGCTGCCCGGCGCCTTCTATTTCCTGCGCGAGACCCAGTTGCCGCCGATGGATGCCCTGCGTCGCCACGGCGTGAAGATCGCCCTGGCCAGCGACCTCAACCCCGGCACCTCGCCGGCCTTGTCGCTACGGCTGATGCTGAACATGGGCTGCACCTTGTTCCGCATGACCCCGGAGCAAGCCCTGGCCGGCGTCACCCTGCATGCCGCCATGGCACTGGGCCTGGGCGACAGCCATGGTTCGCTGGAGGTGGGCAAGGTGGCGGACTTCGTCGCCTGGCAGATCGAGCGCCCCGCCGACCTGGCCTACTGGCTCGGCGGTGACCTGCCCAAGCGCGTGGTGCGCCTGGGCCATGAGATATCCAATTGAGCGAGGCGACATGGACAAGGTACTGAGTTTTCACCAGGGCCAACTGCCGCTGCTGGTCAGCATGCCGCATGCCGGGCTCGACCTGACCCCTGCGGTGCGCGACGGCCTGGTCGAGCAGGCGCGCAGCCTGCCCGACACCGACTGGCACATCCCGCAGTTGTACGATTTCGCCCAGGAACTGGGGGCCAGCGTGGTGGCGGCGCACTATTCGCGTTTCGTCATCGACCTCAACCGCCCGGACGACGACAAGCCGCTGTACGCCGGTGCCACCACGGGCCTGTACCCGGCGACGCTGTTCGATGGCGAGCCGCTGTTCAAGGCAGGTCTCGAGCCGTCCGCCGACGAGCGCAAGGCCTACCTGGAACAGGTCTGGCGCCCCTACCACGACACCCTCCGCCGTGAGTTGGCACGCCTGCGCGAGATCCACGGCTATGCGCTGCTGTGGGACGCCCACTCGATTCGTTCGCACGTTCCCCACCTGTTCGACGGCAAGCTGCCGGACTTCAACCTCGGCACCTTCAACGGCGCCAGTTGCGACCCGGCCCTGGCCGAGCGCCTGCAAGCGGTCTGCGCCGAAGCGCCGGGCTACAGCCATGTGCTCAACGGGCGTTTCAAGGGCGGACACATCACCCGTCACTACGGCGACCCGGCCAACGACATCCACGCCGTGCAGTTGGAACTGGCGCAGAGCACCTACATGGAAGAGGTCGAGCCGTTCACCTACCGCCATGACCTGGCCCAGCCGACCCAGGTGGTGCTACGGCGGTTGCTGGAGACGGTGCTGGCCTGGGGCAGGGAGCGCTACGGGCGCTGATCTGTCGGTCCTTTTCGCGGGCTTGCCCGCGAAGGGGGCGGTGAGACCGGCGCAAAACCCTGCTGATTCACCACGACACATGCTCAAAGCGCAATTCAGGTTTATGATGCCCAACGGCAGACTAAATCCTCACACGGAGTGCGCAATGCAGACCTTGTACCCGCAGATCAAACCCTACGCCCGGCACGATCTGGCCGTGGAAGCGCCGCATGTGCTGTATGTCGACGAAAGCGGTTCGCCGGAGGGTCTGCCGGTGGTGTTCATCCACGGTGGCCCGGGCGCCGGCTGCGATGCCCAGAGCCGCTGCTACTTCGATCCCAACCTGTACCGCATCATCACCTTCGACCAGCGCGGCTGCGGACGCTCCAGCCCCCACGCCAGCCTGGAGAACAACACCACCTGGCACCTGGTCGAGGACCTGGAGCGTATCCGCAAGCACCTGGGGATCGACAAATGGGTGCTATTCGGCGGCTCCTGGGGCTCCACCCTCGCCCTGGCCTACGCCCAGACCCACCCCGAGCGGGTCCATGGCCTGATCCTGCGCGGCATCTTCCTGTGCCGTCCCCAGGAGATCCAGTGGTTCTACCAGGAAGGCGCCAGCCGCCTGTTCCCCGACTACTGGCAGGACTACATCGCACCGATCCCGGCGCACGAGCGCGACGACCTGGTCAAGGCCTTCCACAAGCGCCTCACCGGCAACGACCAGATCGCCCAGATGCACGCGGCCAAGGCCTGGTCGACCTGGGAAGGGCGCACTGCGACCTTGCGCCCCAACCCGCTGGTGGTCGATCGTTTCTCCGAGCCGCAGCGGGCGCTGTCGATCGCCCGTATCGAGTGCCACTACTTCATGAACAACGCGTTCCTGGAGCCAGACCAGCTGATCCGCGACATGCCGAAGATCGCCCACCTGCCGGCGGTGATCGTGCATGGCCGCTACGACGTGATCTGTCCGCTGGACAACGCCTGGGAGCTGCACCAGGCCTGGCCGAACAGCGAGCTGAAGGTGATCCGCGATGCCGGTCATGCCGCGTCCGAGCCGGGCATCACCGACGCCCTGGTACGTGCCGCCGACCAGATGGCCCGGCGCCTGCTCGACCTGCCCCTGGAAGAAGCATGAAAGGGCTGCTGCAACGTGTCCGCGGTGCGCGGGTCGAAGTGGCGGGGGAGGTGGTCGGTGCCATCGACCAGGGCCTGCTGGTGCTGGTGGCGGTCGAGCCCGAGGACACCCGCGAGCACGCCGACAAACTGCTGCACAAACTGCTCAACTACCGAGTATTCAGCGATGCCCAGGGCAAGATGAACCTGTCGCTCAAGGATATCGGCGGCGGCCTGCTGCTGGTGTCCCAGTTCACCCTGGCCGCCGACACCCGCAACGGCATGCGCCCGAGCTTTTCCACCGCCGCGCCACCGGCCCTCGGCGCCGAGCTGTTCGACTACCTGCTGGCGCAGGCCAAGGCGGCCCATGGCGATGTCGCCAGCGGTCGTTTCGGCGCTGACATGCAGGTGCATCTGGTCAATGATGGCCCTGTAACATTAATGTTGCAAATGTGAGCTTAAAGAACCCTGTGGCTACATGAATCCAGGGGGTTCATACGATAAATAGTGTGTTCAGCCTGATGCGTTGTAACGCGGCCTGCTGGATAATCGCGCGCTGCGAGAGCCCCGTTCGTGGGCTCGTTTCACCTTGACTCGAGCATTGTCTGGATCCGTTTGGGGAATCATTGCGCCCGTACGGGGTCCGAACAGTGCTCGCCAACCCGGCATTTGTCGCTGGCCGTTGGTTTCATGATCTGTTTTCGGCGAGGGTTGCTCGTGATTGTAAGTCCCTGTAATGCACCAAGAATTCCCGGCAATCGGCTGCGCAAGGCCCTGGCGGCTGGCGTGGCGCTGGTCGGCCTGATGAGCGCTGGCCAACTCTGGGCATTCAATCTTGACGATGTTGCAGCCAAGGCAAAGGATCTGGCCGGCCAGAAGTACGAAGCACCGAAGAGCAACCTGCCGGAGGTCTTCCGCGACATGAAGTTCGCGGACTACCAGAAGATCCGCTTCATCCAGGAAAAGGCCGAGTGGGCCAAGGACAAGACGCCGTTCAAGCTGTCCTTCTATCACCAGGGCATGCATTTCGACACGCCGGTGAAGATCAACGAAGTCACCGCCACCACGGTCCAGGAGATCAAGTACGACCCGAGCCGCTTCGAGTTCGGCGACGTCCCGCATGACCCGGAAACCACCAAGCACCTGGGCTATGCCGGTTTCCGCGTGCTCTACCCGATCAACAAGGCGGACAAGCAGGACGAGATCATGACCCTGCTCGGCGCCAGCTATTTCCGCGTGGTCGGCAAGGGCCACGTCTATGGCCTGTCGGCCCGTGGCCTGGCCATCGACACCGCATTGCCGTCGGGCGAGGAGTTCCCGCGCTTCACCGAGTTCTGGGTCGAGAAGCCCAAGCCCAACGACAAGCACCTGGTGATCTACGCGCTGCTCGATTCGCCGCGTTCCACCGGCGCGTACAAGCTGATCCTGCGCCCGGGCAGCGACACCATCGTCGACGTCAAGTCGCGCGTGTTCCTGCGTGAGCCTGTCAGCCGCCTGGGCGTCGCCCCGCTGACCAGCATGTTCCTGTTCGGCCCCAACCAGCCGTCGAAAGTCATGAACTACCGCCCGGCCCTGCACGACTCCGAAGGCCTGTCGATCCATGCCGGCAACGGCGAATGGCTGTGGCGCCCGCTGAACAACCCCAAGCACCTGGCCGTGAGCAGCTTCACCGTGGAGAACCCGCGTGGCTTCGGCCTGATGCAGCGCCAGCGTGACTTCAGCCACTACGAAGACCTCGACGACAACTACCAGAAGCGCCCGAGCGCCTGGATCGAGCCGCGTGGCGACTGGGGCAAGGGCACCGTCGACCTGGTCGAGATCCCCACCGCCGACGAGACCAACGACAACATCGTCGCCTTCTGGAGCCCGGAGAAGCTGCCTGAGCCGGGCAAGCCGTTCGAGTACGACTACCGCCTGCACTGGACCATCGACGAGGCCCGCTTCCAGGCACCGGACCTGGGGTCGGTCAAGCAGACCATGCGCTCTACCGGCGACGTCAAGCAGTCCAACCTGATCCGCCAGCCCGATGGCAGCGTGGCCTTCCTGGTCGACTTCCAGGGCCCGGCGCTGGCGGCCCTGGCGGAGGACACCGCGCTGCGCAGCCAGGTCAGCGTCGGCGACAACGCCGAGGTGGTGGAGAACAACCTGCGCTACAACCCCGAGACCAAGGGCTGGCGCCTGACCCTGCGGCTGAAGGTCAAGGACCCGGGCAAGTCCACCGAAATGCGTGCCGCGCTGGTGCGCGACGTGCCGGTCGAGGCGCCCAAGCCAGCCAAGGCCAGCAAGCAGGACAAGGCCGTCGCCAAGCCCGTCAAGGCCGAGAAGGCCCGCGAGGCTGAACAACCTGCCGCCGATGCGGCGCCCACCAACGGGGCCCCGGCCACCACCGAGAAGGTGCTGACCGAGACCTGGAGCTATCAGTTGCCTGCCGATGAGTAACTCAAGCGCAAGGCCAGAATCGCTTGGCGAATACCTGGCCCATCTCCCCCTGAGCGACGAGCAGCGCGCGGAACTCGCCAGCTGCGCCTCGTTCAGCGAGTTGCACCAACGCCTGGCGGCCCATCCGGCCGCCAGCCCCGACGAGGCCGTGCAGGCCTCGATCGGCCCACGCCTGACCGTGGGCAGCGCCGCCGAGCTGGAGGACGCCGAGATGCTCGGCGTCGATGGCAACGGCCGGCTGTGCCTGAAGATCGCACCGCCGATCAAGCGTACCCGGGTGCTTCCCGAGCCCTGGCGCACCAATATCCTGGTGCGCCTGTGGCGTCGCCTGACCGGCCGCAGCAACGCCCCGCAGCCGCCCAAGCGCGAACTGCCGCCTGCGCGCTGGCGCCGGGTCGGCTCGCTGCGCCGCTACATCCTGTTGCTGCTGATGATCGGCCAGACCCTGGTCGCCGGCTGGTACATGAAGGGTATCCTGCCGTACCAGGGCTGGTCGTTCGTCGACCTCGACGAGATCCTCGCCCAGTCGCTGTGGGACACCGTGGTGCAGGTCTGGCCCTATGCCTTGCAGACCTCCATCCTGATCCTCTTCGGCATCCTGTTCTGCTGGGTGTCGGCGGGCTTCTGGACCGCGCTGATGGGCTTTCTCGAGCTGCTCACCGGCCGCGACAAATACCGTATCTCCGGCAGCGGTGCCGGCAGCGAGCCGATCGCGGCGGATGCGCGTACGGCCATCGTCATGCCCATCTGCAACGAAGACGTGCCACGGGTCTTCGCCGGCCTGCGCGCGACCTTCGAGTCGGTGGCCGCCACCGGTGACCTGGATCGCTTCGACTTCTTCGTGCTCAGCGACACCAACGACACCGACATCGCCGTCGCCGAGCAGCAGGCCTGGCTGGAGGTGTGCCGCGAGGCCAAGGGCTTCGGCCGCATCTTCTATCGCCGCCGCCGTCGCCGGGTCAAGCGCAAGAGCGGCAACCTGGACGACTTCTGCCGGCGCTGGGGCGGCGAGTACAAGTACATGGTCGTGCTCGACGCCGACAGCGTGATGAGCGGCGAGTGCCTGACCAGCCTGGTGCGCCTGATGGAGGCCAACCCGGATGCGGGCATCATCCAGACCGCGCCCAAGGCCTCGGGCATGGACACCCTCTATGCGCGCATCCAGCAGTTCGCCACCCGCGTCTACGGCCCGCTGTTCACCGCTGGCCTGCATTTCTGGCAGTTGGGCGAGTCGCACTACTGGGGCCACAACGCGATCATCCGCATGAAGCCGTTCATCGAGCACTGTGCCCTGGCACCCCTGCCGGGCAAGGGTGCCTTCGCCGGGGCGATCCTGTCCCACGACTTCGTCGAGGCCGCGCTAATGCGCCGTGCCGGCTGGGGCGTATGGATCGCCTACGACCTGCCGGGCAGCTACGAGGAGCTGCCGCCGAACCTGCTCGACGAACTCAAGCGCGACCGCCGCTGGTGCCATGGCAACCTGATGAACTTCCGCCTGTTCCTGGTCAAGGGCATGCACCCGGTGCACCGCGCGGTGTTCCTCACCGGGGTGATGTCGTACCTGTCGGCACCGCTGTGGTTCTTCTTCCTGGTGCTGTCGACCGCACTGCTGGCGACCAATACGCTGATGGAGCCGCAATACTTCATCGAGCCGTTCCAGCTCTACCCGCTGTGGCCGCAGTGGCACCCGGAGAAGGCTATCGCCCTGTTCTCCACCACCATCGTGTTGCTGTTCCTGCCCAAGCTGCTCAGCGTCATCCTGATCTGGGCCAAGGGCGCCACCGAGTTCGGCGGGCGCATCAAGGTCACCTTGTCGATGCTGGCCGAGATGCTGTTCTCCATGTTGCTGGCGCCGGTACGGATGATCTTCCACACCCGTTTCGTCCTGGCGGCGTTCCTCGGTTGGGCGGCGACCTGGAACTCGCCGCAGCGTGACGACGACTCCACCCCTTGGAGCGAGGCGGTACGCCGCCACGGCCCGCAGACGTTGCTGGGCATCGCCTGGGCGGCGCTGGTGGCCTGGCTCAACCCGAGCTTCCTGTGGTGGCTGGCGCCGATCGTCGGCTCCCTGGTGCTGTCGATCCCGGTCTCGGTGATTTCCAGCCGCGTGCGCTTGGGCCTTAGCGCCAAGGACGAGAAGCTGTTCCTCATCCCCGAGGAGTACGCCACGCCGCAGGAGCTGCTGGCCACCGACCAGTACACCCACGAGAACCGCTGGCACGCCCTGCACGACGGTTTCGTCCGGGCCGTGGTCGACCCACGGCAGAACGCCCTGGCCTGCGCCATGGGCACCGCCCGCCACGGCCAGGCCGCACCGATCGAGGCGCTGCGTGCCGAGCGCATCGCCAAGGCGCTGGAGGCCGGCCCCGACGGGCTGGACGGCAACACCCGCCTGGCATTGCTGAGCGACCCGGTGGCCCTCTCGCGCCTGCACGAGCGGGTCTGGGCCGAGCACAACGCGGCGTGGATCGATGTCTGGCGCAGCTCCATCGCCAACGATCCGCACTCGCCGTTGCTGCCATTGCATCCTGAGAACGAGGTAAGGCCTTCGCTGGTGGGGGCCTGATAGCCGCCGGGGCCGCTTTGCGGCCCAATCGCCGGCAAGCCGGCTCCCACAGTCCTCGTTGCTCTTTCGGCCGCTGTTCTGCGCGACAGCGCCGTCCAACGGGCTGGGTGATCCTCCACAGGTTCACCACTGCCCTTGGGCCTGGTGGAGTACCGGTGGAGGCCGGCTTGCCGGCGATTAGGGCTCCCCAATATGCGTGCCTGTATGGATTTTGGCCAACAAAGTCCCCCTCGGCTCTAGGTCCCAGGGCCACCATGCGTTAGCATCCGTCTCCGATATTCCGCTGCGGCCGGTACGGCCGTACCAACAATAAAATTCGCAATTTCTTTGCTAGGGGACCTGGTGATGATGAAGAAATACCTGTCGCGACTGCTGGTGGGTGTCACCGCGCTGGTCGCGGTCTCGGCCGCCCAAGCGGGCGCCATCGACGATGCGGTCAAGCGTGGCAGCCTGCGGGTCGGCATGGACCCGACCTACATGCCGTTCCAGATGACCAACAAGCGCGGCGAGATCATCGGTTTCGAGGTCGATATCCTCAAGGCCATGGCCAAGTCCATGGGCGTCAAGCTGGAGACCGTTTCCACCGCCTATGACGGCATCATCCCGGCCCTGCTGACCAACAAGTTCGACATGATCGGCAGCGGCATGACCCTGACCCAGGAGCGCAACCTGCGCCTGAACTTCAGCGAGCCCTTCATCGTCGTCGGCCAGACCCTGCTGATCCGTAAGGAACTGGCGGGCGAGATCAAGTCGTACAAGGACCTGAACAACGAGAAGTACCGCATCACCTCCAAGCTCGGCACCACCGGCGAGATGGTGGCCAAGAAGCTGATCAGCAAGGCCAAGTACCACGGCTACGACAACGAGCAGGAAGCGGTGATGGACGTGGTCAACGGCAAGGCCGATGCCTTCGTCTACGACGCGCCGTACAACGTGGTCGCGGTGGAGAAGGCCGGTGCCGGCAAGCTGCTGTTCCTGGACGAGCCCTTCACCTACGAGCCGCTGGCGTTCGGCCTGAAGAAGGGCGACTACGACAGCCTCAACTTCATCAACAACTTCCTGCACCAGATCAAGCATGACGGGACCTACGATCGTATCCACGACAAGTGGTTCAAGAACAAGGACTGGCTGAAGGAAATGGAATAAGCAGCTTCAAGCCGCAAGCTGCAGGCGGCAAGAAGAAGCGGATCGGTGCACGGCCCGCTTTTTCTTGCCGCTTGTAGCTTGCGGCTTGCCGCTTAATGGGAAGTATCCACGTGATCAAACACAAGAAAGCCCAGTGGCCCTGGCATGCACTGACCGCCCTGGTCCTGGTGGGCTTGGCGTTCAGCCTGTACCTGGCCACTTCGATGATCTCCTACGAGTGGCGGTGGAACCGCGTACCGCAGTACTTCGTCTACAAGGCCGAGGAAGCGCAGCGTGCCGCTGGCTACGGTACCGTGCAGGACATCGTCGTTTCCGGTGACAGCGCACGTGTCACGCTGAAGGACGAAAACGGCGACGAGCAGGTGCTCGATGTGGCCAAGGACAGCTTGCAACTGAGCCGCGGCGACGATGTCTCCGAGGGTGACCAGGTTGGCGTGACCCGCCACTGGGCCGCCGGCCCGCTGGCCTGGGGGCTGTGGACCACGCTGTGGATCTCGGTGGTCTCCGGCGCCCTGGGCCTGGTGATCGGCCTGTTCGCAGGCCTGTGCCGGCTGTCGAACAACCCGACCCTGCGTGACCTGTCCACGGTGTATGTCGAACTGGTGCGCGGCACGCCGCTGCTGGTGCAGATCTTCATCTTCTACTTCTTCATCGGCACCGTGCTCAACCTGTCCCGCGAGTTCGCCGGGGTGGCGGCGCTGGCGCTGTTCACCGGCGCCTACGTGGCCGAGATCGTCCGCGCCGGCGTGCAGTCGATCGCCAAGGGCCAGAACGAGGCGGCCCGCTCGCTGGGCCTGAACGCCGGCCAGTCGATGCGCCACGTGATCCTGCCCCAGGCCTTCAAGCGCGTGCTGCCGCCGTTGGCCGGGCAGTTCATCAGCCTGGTCAAGGACACCTCGCTGGTGTCGGTGATCGCCATCACCGAGCTGACCAAGAGCGGTCGCGAGGCCATCACCACGTCGTTCTCGACCTTCGAGATCTGGTTCTGCGTGGCAGGTCTGTACCTGCTGATCAACCTGCCGCTGTCGCACCTCGCCAGCCGGCTCGAGCGGAGGCTTGCGCAAAGTGATTGAAGTCCGTGACCTGGTAAAAGTCTTCGACACCCGTGGCCAGGTGGTGCGCGCGGTGGACAACGTCACCACCTGCGTGGCCAAGGGCGAGGTGGTGGTGGTGCTCGGCCCTTCGGGTTCGGGCAAGTCGACCTTCCTGCGCTGCCTCAATGGCCTGGAGCACTTCGACGAGGGCCATGTGTCCATCGACGGCCTGCCGCTGGACGACCCGAAGACCGACATCAACGCCTATCGCCGCGAAGTCGGCATGGTGTTCCAGCATTTCAACCTGTTCCCGCACATGACCGTGCTGGAGAACCTGTGCCTGGCGCAGAAGGTGGTGCGCAAGCGCAGCAAGGCCGAGCGCGAGGCCAAGGCCAAGGCTCTGCTGGAAAAGGTGGGTATCGGCCAGAAGGCCAACGAGTATCCATCGCGCCTCTCTGGCGGCCAGCAGCAGCGGGTGGCTATCGCCCGTGCCCTGGCGATGGACCCGAAGGTCATGCTGTTCGACGAGCCCACCTCGGCGCTCGACCCGGAAATGGTCGGCGAGGTGCTGGATGTCATGAAGACCCTGGCCCAGGAAGGCATGACCATGGTCTGCGTGACCCACGAGATGGGTTTTGCCCGTGAGGTGGCCGACCGCGTGCTGTTCTTCGACCATGGCAAGCTGCTGGAGGACTCCCCACCCCAGCAATTCTTCGCCGCCCCGAAGGACCTACGCGCCCAGGCCTTCCTGCGCCAGGTCCTCTGACTACCCCGGGCTGCAAGCTACAAGCTGCAAGAACAAGCCGAACGAGGATGGAACTGCCATCACCGCTCTGCTCTTTCTTGCAGCTTGTAGCTATCAGAGCCGGAAACGCCCCACCAGCCCCTGCAGGTGAGTGCCCAGTCGGGCCAATTCGACGCTGGAGCTGGCGGTCTCTTCGCTGGCGGCCGAGGTCTGGTCGGAGATATCCCGTACGTTCATCACGCTGCGGTTGATCTCCTCGGCCACGGCGCTTTGCTGCTCCGCTGCCGTGGCGATCTGCTGGTTCATCGCCTGGATCGACGACACGGTGCGGGTGATGGTCTCCAGCGAGCCACCCGCGCGGCGGGTCAGGTCGACGCTGCTGTCGGTCAGTGCCCGGCTGTTGTCCATGACGCTGGCGACATGCTGGGTGCCGTTCTGCAGGCCGGCGATCAACTCCTCGATTTCCTCGGTCGACTGCTGGGTGCGCTGGGCCAGGCTGCGCACTTCGTCGGCGACCACGGCGAAGCCGCGGCCAGCCTCGCCGGCCCGGGCCGCCTCGATGGCGGCGTTGAGGGCCAGCAGGTTGGTCTGCTGGGCCACCGCCTTGATCACGTCGAGCACGCTGCCGATCTTGTCGCTCTCGGCCTTGAGCTGGTTCATGGCCTCGCTGGAGTTGACCACCTCGCCGGCCAGGCGCTCGATCTGGGCGATGGCCTCGGCGACCACCCGGTCGCCTTCCCGCGCCTGCTGGTCGGCCATCACCGCCGCTTCCGAGGCCTGCTCGGCGTTGCGCGCCACCTCGTGGACGGTGGCGGCCATCTGGTTCATGGCGGTGGCCACCTGGTCGGTCTCGACCTTCTGGTTGTTGACCCCGGCGCTGGTCTGCTCGGTGACTGCGGAAAGCTCCTCGGCAGCGCTGGCGATCTGCGTGACGCCGTCGCTGATGCCACCGATCAGCTCGCGCAGGCCTTGGGTCATGCGCTGCATGCTGGCCTGCAGCTGGCCCAGCTCGTCGCGGCGCGCCACCAGCAGGTCCTGGCTCAGGTCGCCGTTGGCCACGCGCTCGGCGGCTGCCAGGGTCTGGCGCAGCGGTACGATGATCTGCCGGGTGATGGCCCAGGCCGCCAACACCCCCAGCAGTACCGCCAGGGCCGTGGCGCCGGCCAGGGTGCGCTTGGCCTGGCGGGTGCCCTGATCGCGCACTTCGGTTTGCGAAACGGTCATGGCCTGGCTGGTGTCCAGCAACACCGTGCCCTCCTCGGCCATGCGCTGCAGGGCCTGCTCGCTGGCGGCCTGGGCATTGCCGACCTGGACCACCGCATCGCGGTAGGCGGCCAGGGCGCTGGCGGCTTCCTGCAGGCTGCTGGCATGCTCGCCAGCCACCTTGTCGGGCAGCGCCTTGAGCACAGGCATGGCCTGGTCGATGGCCTCGAGCGCGGTCTGCTGGAATTGTGCCCGGCCACTGTAGGTGTAGCCGCGTACCTGGAAGCGCGCCTGTTGGAGCTGCGCGGCGACCTTCACGGCTTCATGGTATTGGCTGATATCGCCGGTCTGCAGCAGGCGCTGCTGGACCTTGTCGATCAGCTCGGCCGCCCGGTCGGCGCTGTCGCCCAGCACGTCGCGGCTGGCATTGCGGCGCTGGTCGGCCTGCCTGAACTCGGAGAAGGCCTGGCGATACTGGCGCACGGCCTCCCGCTGCTGCTGCAGGCGCTGCTGATCGGCGGGGTGCTCGATCTGCCCCAGCATGGCTTGCACCTGCTGCTCGAGGCGATCGAGGATCTTCTCCAGCTCTGTCGCGGACGCCGGGTCGCGGTTGCGATCGTACTGCTGCCGGGCAATGCGCAGCTCCTGGGTGCTCTCGTGGATCAGCGAGATGTTGCCCAGCTTGTCGCCACGGTCGATGACGCTGTCCAGGCCAAGCCAACCCGTCAGGGTAATGGCCAGGGTCAGCATCAGCACCAGCCCGAAGCCGAGGCCCAATTTGCGATTGACACTCATATTTCCCAGGAACTGGGCAAACCCACCATGCATGTTCGACTCCCCGGCAACTCGGCAGCAACTGTTGTTGTATTGCATAGACCATCGGCCTGTAGCGAGGAAACTTAATGGGCGATTGGTCTGATGAGAGTGTCAGAAAATTCGCGAAAGCAGGGCGGTCACGGCGGTTTCCACACGCAGGATGCGATCACCGAGTTGCACCGGCGACAGGCCGGCCTTGCCCAGCAGATCGACTTCATAGGGGATCCAGCCGCCCTCGGGGCCGATGGCCAAGGTCACTGGCCCTTCCACGGCACGTGGGCAGGCCGGGTAGGGGCCAGGGTGGCCGACCAGGCCAAGGGTGCCGGCGGCGATGGATGGCAGGCGGTCCTCGACGAACGGCTTGAAGCGCTTCTCGACGATGACCTCGGGCAGCACCGTGTCGCGGGCCTGTTCCAGGCCGAGGATGAGGTTTTCGCGGATCGCCGCGGGGGCGAGGAAGGGCGTCTGCCAGAAGCTCTTTTCCACCTTGTAGCTGTTGACCAGGATCAGCCGTGGCACGCCCAGGGTGGCGACGGTCTGGAACAGGCGGCGCAGCATTTTCGGGCGCGGCACGGCCAGGACCAGGGTCAGGGGCAGCTTGGCGGGCGGTGGCTGGTCGCAGACGACCTGCAGCTCGGCCTCGTGGCCCTCCAGGCGCAGCACCGTGGCCTTGCCCATCGGCCCGTCGATGCGCCCGACACGCAGGGTATCGCCCACCGCGACCCGGTGGATTTCCTGCATGTGAGTGAAGCGGCGGTCGGCCAGGATCACACGGTCGGCCGCGACGAAGTCGGCTTCCTCGAGTAGCAGCAGGTTCACGGCTGGGTCGCTGGTGGTTGGTCGTTGGGGTCGTCCGATGCCGTTTCAGGCGCCCGGCTGCGCTTGCGGATCAGGCTGCCGAACAGTATCCCGATCTCGAACAGCATCCACATGGGCACGGCCAGCAGGGTCTGGGAGAAGATGTCCGGTGGGGTCAGGACCATGCCGACGACGAAACAGCCGATGATCACGTAGGGGCGGATTTTCTTCAGGTACTGCACCTCGACCACGCCGATCCATACCAGCAGCACCACCGCCACCGGGATCTCGAAGGCGACGCCGAAGGCGAAGAACAGCGTCATGACGAAGTCCAGGTAGCTGGAGATGTCCGTCATCATCGCCACGCCTTCAGGCGTGGCACTGGCGAAGAAACCGAAGATCAGTGGGAATACCAGGAAATAGGCGAAGGCCATGCCGGCGTAGAACAGGAGGATGCTCGACACCAGCAGCGGAATGGCGATGCGTTTCTCGTGGCGATACAGCCCCGGCGCGATGAAGCCCCAGATCTGCTGGAGGATGAACGGGATGGCCAGGAACAGCGAGACGATCATGGTCAGCTTGAACGGCGTCAGGAACGGCGAGGCCACGTCGGTGGCGATCATCGTCGCATTGGCCGGCAGGTGCGCGCGCAGCGGCGCCGAGACCAGGGTGTAGATCTGCTGGGCGAAGGCGAACAGCCCAGCGAAGATCAGGAACACGGCGGCAACGCAGCGCAGCAGGCGGGTGCGCAGTTCGGTCAGGTGCGAGACCAGCGGCATCGGCTGGTCGGTTTCCGGTCTATCGCTCATGGGGCTCGTGGCGGTTGGGGCGGCTCAGGGGGCGCGGTCGGGGCCGCGGGCGTGCGGGTGTCGGGGGCGGCCTGGGTGTCGCCGCTTGCCGGAGGGCTGGCCGGTTGCGCGGGCGGCGTTTGCGGGTCGAGGATGCGCCGGGCTTCCTGTTCCATCGACAGGATGTGCTCGTTGTGCAACTGGCGGCGGATCTCGTCGGCACCGATCTCACGCTCGACTTCCATCTTGATGCTGTTGAAGCTGCGCTTGAGCCGGCCGATCCACAGGCCTGCAGTGCGTGCGGCGCCAGGCAGGCGCTCGGGGCCGAGCACCAGCAGGGCGACTAGGCCGACGAGCAGCAACTCGCCGAAGCTGATGCCGAACATGAGTCAGTCTTTCCGCTGCGGTTCTTGGGCCGGCTGGGCCTGGCCTTCGATGGTGTGCGGCGGGTTCAGCGGCGCGCTGTTTTGCTGCTGCGCCTGTTGGGTGGGCTGCACGGGGGGCGGAGCCTGCTCGGCCGGCTTGTGCTCTTCTTCGTTCATGGCCTTGCGAAAGCCCTTGATCGACTCACCCAGGTCGCTGCCGAGGTTCTTCAGTTTCTTGGTGCCGAACACCAGGACCACGACGATCAGCAGGACAACCCAGTGTTTCCAGTCAAAGATACCCATTTCGTACTCCTGAAAAATGTCGGTGGACCTTCGGGGCTGCTCCCACGAGGCCCTCTGTACGACGCAGCCCCCTGTAGGAGTGGCCTTGCGTCGTGAAGGGGGCGTTCAACACCCCCAGGATACCGTCAGGCAGAAGGCTGGCGCGCGGCCTTTTCATCATGCCCGGAAAGCCCGAAGCGACGTTCCAGTTCGTCGAGCACTGCCTGTGGATGCTGCCCCAGCGCACTGAGCATGACCAGGCTATGGAACCACAGGTCGGCGGTTTCATAGATGACATCGCTGCAATCCTTGCTGACGGCGGCGTCCTTGGCGGCGATGATGGTCTCGACGGACTCTTCGCCGAGCTTCTCCAGGATCTTGTTCAGCCCCTTGTGGTACAGGCTGGCCACATAGGAGCTGTCGGGCGCCGCTTGCTTGCGCTCTTCCAATACCTCGGCGAGGCGGTTGAGGGTGTCGCTCATGTCAGTGTCCTGCGCTGTAGATGGCATCCGGGTCCTTGAGGACCGGGTCGACGATTTTCCACTGGCCGTCTTCGAAGACGCGGTAGAAGCAGCTCTCACGACCGGTATGGCAGGCGATATGGCCCAGTTGCTCGACCATCAGGATGATCACGTCGGCATCGCAGTCCAGGCGCATTTCGTGCAGTTTCTGCACATGGCCCGATTCCTCGCCCTTGCGCCACAGTTTGCCACGCGAACGCGACCAGTAGATGGCGCGTTGCTCGGCGGCGGTGAGGGCCAGGGACTCGCGGTTCATCCAGGCCATCATCAGCACGCGCCCGGTCTTGTGATCCTGGGCGATCGCCGGTACCAGGCCATCGCTGTTCCACTTGATCTCGTCCAGCCAGTCTTTCATCGTCGACTCCAAAACCAGGCCCGCTCCCGTACCGGGCCCTTTGCGCTAGTGTGCCAGCCGGCAGCGCGGCTGGCTATCGGCGTACGATCAGGTACAGGCCCGCGGCCAGCATCAGCCAGGCCGGCCAGGCGCTCGGTGCGCTGAGGCTGACGGCTCCGGCGGCGAGCGTGGCGCCGCCAGCGAGCAGGCCGGCACCGAGCAGGCGCAGCGCCCAGCGGTCGCCCTGGCGGCGCCGCTCCGGCAGTTGCGGGTCGTGCAGGTGCGGTTGCGACAGGCGCTCGAGCAAGTCGCGGGTCATGTCGGCCAGGTGCGGCAGTTGCTCCACCTGGCTCTGCAGGTTGCCGAACACCGCTTTGGGGCTCATGCGCTCGCGCATCCAGCGCTCCAGGTACGGCTTGGCGGTGCTCCACAGATCCAGGTCGGGATACAGCTGGCGGCCCAGGCCTTCGATGTTGAGCAGGGTCTTCTGCAGCAGCACCAGCTGCGGCTGGACCTCCATGTTGAAGCGCCGCGCGGTCTGGAACAGGCGCATCAGCACCTGGCCGAAGGAGATGTCCTTGAGCGGCTTCTCGAAGATCGGCTCGCACACCGTACGGATCGCCGCCTCGAACTCGTTGACCTTGGTCTGCGCCGGCACCCAGCCTGAATCGATGTGCAACTGGGCGACGCGACGGTAGTCGCGCTTGAAGAAGGCGATCAGGTTGCGCGCCAGGTAATCCTGGTCCTCGGACGTGAGGCTGCCGACGATACCGCAGTCGATGGCGATGTACTGCGGGCTCCAGGGCTTGACCGTGCTGACGAAGATGTTGCCCGGGTGCATGTCGGCATGGAAGAAGCTGTCGCGGAACACCTGGGTGAAGAAAATCTCCACGCCGCGCTCGGCGAGCATCTTCATGTCGGTGCGCTGGTCGGCCAGGGTCGCCAGGTCGGTGACCGGTACGCCGTAGATACGCTCCATCACCAGCACCTTGGGTCGGCACCAGTCCCAGTACACCTGGGGCACGTACATCAGCTCGGAGCCTTCGAAGTTGCGCCGCAGTTGGCTGGCGTTGGCCGCCTCACGCAGCAGGTCGAGCTCGTCGTAGATGGTCTTCTCGTAGTCGCTGACCACCTCCACCGGGTGCAGTCGGCGGGCATCGGCAGACACCCGCTCGGCGCCCTTGGCGATCAGGAACAGCCAGGCCAGGTCCTGGGCGATCACCGGCTTGAGGCCCGGGCGCACCACCTTGACCACCACTTCCTCGCCGCTCTTGAGGCGCGCGGCATGCACCTGGGCCACCGAGGCCGAGGCCAGGGGCTCGACGTCGAAGCGGCTGAACACCTCGCCGACCTTGGCGCCGAGCTGCTCCTCGATCAGGGCGACGGCGTGCTGGGGGTCGAATGGTGGTACGCGGTCCTGCAGCAGCATCAGCTCATCGGCGATGTCGGTGGGTAGCAGGTCGCGGCGGGTGGACAGCAACTGGCCGAACTTGATGAAGATCGGCCCCAGGTCCTGCAGGGCCAGGCGCAGGCGCGCGCCGCGGCTGAGCTCGGAGGGCTTGCGTGGCAGCCAGCGCCAGGGCAGCAGCAGACGCAGGCTCATCAGCCACCAGGGCAGGGGCAGGTCGAACAGCAGGTCATCGAGGCGGTAGCGGATCACGACGCGCTGGATGCGCAACAGACGGCGGACGGCGAGCAGCTTCATGCGTTATCGCTGGTATCAAGGGATCGGGCGAGACGGCGCAGGCGCGCCTCGAGGCGTTCAGTGTCGACCTTCAGCGCATCGAGCTCGCTGAAGGCCGCTTCGGCTTCGCGCTGGCCGACCAGGGTACGGGATTCCTCCGCCAGGTACTCGGAGAGGTTCTGGGAGAAGCGTGCCAGGCCCTGGCGGGTCCAGCGGGCGCGCAGGCGCAGGTGGCCGGCGAGCAGCGAGGTGGCCACCGGGCCCAGCCAGCGCGACAGCTCGTATTCCCAGTCCAGCTCCAGGTCCTGCAGCACGCCGACCAGGTCCAGCAGCACGGCGCTATCGCCATGCAACTCGACCTGCGGGCTGTGCAGCACGGCGTTCTTGTCCCTGGCCAAGGCCAGCTGGGCCAGGCGGCCGGCGGGGGCGCGCAGGCTGCAGTCGACCTCGCCTTCCCAGTGGGCGGCGAGCATCAGGCCTTCGGCGTCGGGCAGGATGAACAGCTGCAGGGCCGGTTGCTGGCAGTCGATGGCGATCACCTTGCCCTCGAGCGCAGCCAGGCGCGGCAGCGCCGTGCTGTCCATGCGCAGGACACGGTTGAGCCCGTGCTCGACGCTGGCGAGCAGGCCGGCCAGGAGCATCAGGGCTTGATCCCCCGGTGCACGGCGACGATGCCGCTGGTCATGTTGTGGTAGGTGACGCGGTCGAAGCCGGCCTCGACCATCATGGCCTTGAGGGTTTCCTGGTCGGGGTGCATGCGGATCGACTCGGCCAGGTAGCGGTAGCTGTCGGCGTCGTTGGTGATCAGCTTGCCGGCCAGCGGCATGAAGGCGAACGAGTAGGCGTCGTAGGCGCGCGACATCAGCTTGTTGGTCGGCTTGGAGAATTCCAGCACCAGCAGGCGCCCGCCCGGCTTGAGTACGCGCAGCATCGAGCGCAGGGCATCTTCCTTGTGGGTGACGTTGCGCAGGCCGAAGGCGATGGTCACGCAGTCGAAGTGGTTGTCGGGGAACGGCAGCTTCTCGGCGTCGGCCTGGACGAACTCGATGTTGCCGGCCACGCCACGGTCGAGCAGGCGGTCGCGGCCGACCTTGAGCATCGATTCGTTGATATCGGCCAGCACCACCTGGCCGGTCGGGCCGACCAGGCGCGAGAACTTGGCGGCCAGGTCACCGGTACCGCCGGCGATGTCCAGCACCCGGTTGCCGCTGCGCACGCCGGACAGTTCGATGGTGAAGCGCTTCCACAACCGGTGCATGCCACCGGAGAGGACGTCGTTCATCAGGTCGTACTTGGCGGCCACGGAGTGGAAGACCTCGGCGACTTTCTTCGCCTTCTGGCTCTCGGGCACGTCCTGGTAGCCGAAGTGGGTGGTGGGTTCGGCGGGTTCGCCTTTGCGCTGGTCGTTCATATCGCTTCACCGAAAAAAATTACGGCCATTCTAGGGGCAACGGGCGGATTTGTCTTGGCGGGGTGTGTCGTGGGGCGGGCGCGGGCATAATGCGTTCATTGTCTTCATATCCAGGACCGCCCGCATGACCCAGATCAGCGTTGAACGCAAACACTCCCTCGGCCGCGAAGCCGCCCGGGCCAAGGCCGAGGCGCTGGTGGAAAGGCTCAGCCGCGAATACGACCTCAAGGCCACCTGGAACGGCGACCGCGTCGACGTGTCGCGCAGTGGTGCCAATGGCAGCGTGCATATCGGCGAAGACAGCATCCGTGTCGAACTCAAGTTGGGCATGATGCTGTCGATGCTCGGCGGAACCATCAAGGGCGAGATCGAGCGCGCGCTGGACAAGGCCCTGGCCTGACCCGGGCGGGCTACCAGCGACCAGCCGCAAGCTGCAAGATAAAAGCAAGGCGTGCACCATCCGTTTCTTCTTGCCGCTTTGTAGCTGCTCTTAGGGTGAGGATTCTAATTTTTCCCCCTACCTTGTGCTCAAGCCCTCGATCCCGGGGCCGTTTCTCCCTCCCTTTACGAGCATGAGGTGCAGCGCATGGCCAAAGTGAACCTGAAGAAAAAGGACGATGCCCCGGGCAATACCCTGGGCGAGGTGCGCGGCTACGCGCGCAGGATCTGGCTGGCGGGCCTGGGCGCCTATGCCCGCGTCGGCCAGGAAGGTTCGGAGTACTTCAAGGAGCTGGTCAAGGCCGGCGAAGGCGTCGAGAAACGCGGCAAGAAGCACATCGACCAACAGCTCGATGCGGCCAACAACCAGATCGACGAAGCGGGCGCGCAAGTGAGCCGCGTCAGAGGCCGGGTCGAGGTTCAACTGGACAAGATCGAAAAGGCTTTCGATACGCGGGTCGCCCGCGCCTTGAATCGCCTCGGCATTCCGTCTAAACATGACGTTGACGCGTTGTCCATCAAGCTCGAACAGCTGACCGAGTTGCTCGAGCGTGTCGCGCACAAACAATAAGGAGAGCAGGATGGCTGGCAAGAAGAGCACCGAGAAAGAAGGCAGTTCCTGGGTCGGCGGGATCGAGAAGTATTCCCGCAAGATCTGGCTGGCTGGCCTGGGTATCTACTCCAAGATCGACCAGGACGGTCCCAAGCTGTTCGAGTCGTTGGTCAAGGATGGCGAGAAGGCCGAGAAGCAGGCCAAGAAGAATGTCGACTCGGCCAAGGACAGCGCCAAGTCCGCGACTTCGTCGCGGGTCTCCGACGTGAAGGAGCGCGCACTGGGCAAGTGGAGCGAGCTGGAGGAGGCGTTCGACAAGCGCCTGAACAGCGCCATCTCGCGCCTGGGGGTGCCTAGCCGCAACGAGATCAAGGCCCTGCACCAGCAGGTCGACACCCTGACCAAGCAGATCGAGAAGCTGACCGGCGCTTCGGTGACCCCGGTTTCGGCCAAGAAGGCCGCTGCCGGCAAGAGCGCCGCCAAGCCTCTGGCCAAGGCAGCTAAACCTGCGACGAAGACGGCTGCGGCGAAACCGGCCAGCAAGGCGGCCAAGCCGGCGGCAAAACCTGCCGCGAAGACAGCGGCGGCCAAGCCTGCTGCCAAGGCTGCAGCCGCGAAACCGGCAGCGGCGAAGAAGCCTACGGTGAAAAAGGCACCGGCCAAGCCGGCGGCGACCAAGACTGCGGCACCGGCTGCCAGCGCGACCCCGGCCGCGACGCCGGCACCGAGCGCGGCCCCGGTCAGCAATACCCCGTCGGCACCGGTGAGCCCAGCCAACCAAGGCTGATGACCGCGTCGCCGTCTTCGCGAGCACCGGTGTATGGCAAGGGCGCGCTTCGCGCCCCATTGTCGGCAAGCCGGCTCCCACATGATCCTGCAAACCGCATCATTCGCGGTTGAGTCGGACCCTGTGGGGGGCAGCTTGCCGACAATGGGGCGCGAAGCGACCCCAAATGACTGACCAGCACCAGGGTGCCAGCCCAGCCACCGCAGGCCCAACGGCCTACCCCTCCAGATACTTCTCCGCCAATTGCTCCGCCGCCTTCTGCGCCGGCCCTTGCAGGTGCGGTGCCACCAGCATCATCACCTGGTACACCACGATCCCCACATCCCCCTCGCGCCCCAGCACCCGCTGGTAATCCAGGGAAAACATCAAGGTCAGGGTGATCTGCTCAACCAGTTGCCCCAGCGCCTGGGTCCCGCTGGTCACCAGCCCCTGGGCCTTGAGGCTGGCCAGCAGGGCGGCGAGAGTGCGCTTGAGGGCGTTGATCAGGCTGCGCATGCCACGGGCCAGCTTCGGCAGGCGGCCGGTCAGGTTCGACAAGTCCTGGAACAGGAAGCGGTACTGGGCCATGCGCTCGACGATCAGGTGCAGGAACAGCCAGTAGTCCTCGGCATCCAGGCGCACGTCCAGGGGCGGGTCGAGCAGGGGCACCAGCGCTTCCTCGAAACGCTCGAACAGCCCCAGCACCAGCGGCTCCTTGCCGTGGAAGTGGTAGTACAGGTTGCCTGGGCTGATGCCCAGTTCGTTGGCGATCTCCAGGGTCGAGACGTTGGGCTCGCCCTGCCGGTTGAACAACTGCAGGGCGCACTCGAGGATACGGTCGCGGGTTTTCATCGGTTCAGCGCGCCAGCACGTAGCTGCCTGGCGCGGGGCCCAGCACCGGGTAGGTGGCGTTGCCCAGCTCCACGCGCGGCGCCTTGAGGGGGCCGGAGCGTTGGCAGATCCACTCCAGCCACAACGGCCACCAGCTGCCGTCGCTGCGCGTGGCATCGTGGAACCAGGCCCGCGGGTCGCTGGACAGCCTGGAGTTATGCAGGTAGTAGGCCTTGGGGTTGCCGGGTGGGTTGATGATGCTCTGGATATGCCCGCTGTTGGCCAGTACGAAGCGCCGCTCGCCGCCGAGCAGGAGGGCCGAGCGGTACACCGCGTCCCACGGCGTGATGTGATCGTTGCTGCCGGCCACGGTGAAGCTGTCGATGGTGACCTGGCCGAGGTCGATCGGCGTGCCGCACACCTCCAGACCACCCGGCTGGGTCAGCGGGTTGAGCTTGAAAAAATCCAGCAACTCGCCATGCAGGGCGGCAGGCAGGCGGGTGTTGTCGGCGTTCCAGTAGAGGATGTCGAAGGCCGGCGGCGTCTTGCCGAGCAGGTAGTTGTTGACCCAGTAGTTCCAGATCAGGTCGTTGGGCCGCATCCAGGCGAAGATTCGCGCCACCTCGCCGCCGTCCAGCACACCGCGCTGGTACGAGCGACGCTTGGCCGCCTCGATGGTCTGTTCGTCGGCGAACAGGCTGGCGGGGCTGTCGAACTGACTGTCGAGCAAACTGACCAGGTAGCTGGCGCTGCGCACCCGGCGCAACTGGCGCTTGGCCTGCAGGTGGCCTAGCAGGGCGGCCATGGTCAGGCCACCGGCGCAGGCGCCCATGAGGTTGGGGTCGCGGTTGCCACTGATGCTGCGGCAGGCATTGAGCGCCTCTTCCAGCGCCTGCACGTAACTGGAGAACCCCCATTCGCGGTGGCGCGGGTCGGGGTTGCGCCAGCTGACCATGAACACCTGCAGGCCGTTCTTGAGCATGTACTGGACGAAGCTATTGTGTGGCCCGAGGTCGAAGATATAGAACTTGTTGATCTGTGGCGGTACCACCAGCAGCGGCCGGGCGTGCTGTTTCTCGCTCATCGGCTTGTACTGGATCAGCTCCAGCAGCTCGTTGCGAAACACCACCGCGCCCGGCGTGCAGGCCAGGTTGACGCCGACCTCGAAGGCGCGCTCGTCCACCTGGCGCGGCAGGCCGTCGTTGTGGCGCAGGTCGTCGAGCAGGTGGGCCAGGCCACGGACCAGGCTCTGGCCACCGGTGTTGAAGAGCTCCTTGACCGCCAGCGGGTTGAGCAGCGAGTTGCTCGGCGCCAGGGCGTCGTTGATCTGGTTGAACAAGAAGTGCGCCCGGGCACGGTCGTCATCGTCCAGCGAGCTTTCCTCGATCCACAGGCGGGTCTGCTTCTGCCAGGCCAGGTAGGCCTGCAGGCCGCGACGGTAGAAGGGGTTCTGGCTCCAGGTCGGGTCGCTGAAGCGGTTGTCGCGTGGGTGGGGCTGGTACGGAGTGTCGCCCAGCATCACTCGACCCAACTGGCCGCCCAGGGCCAGCAAATGATGGGCGGTGTGCAGCGGATTGCGCAGGCCAAGGCGGCCGACGTGGCGCAGGGTGGAGATCAGGTCGCGACCGCGCAGGCCGGCGATGGCGTTCTGTACATTGATCATCGTGGCGGGGACGGGGGGCACCCCTTTTGCCTTTTTGTCTTTCATGCCAACACTCCGTCGTCAGGCCATCATCCACAGGTTGTATCGAGCGCGCCCGGTGCGGCCTCAGCCACCGGAAGCGGGGCGGGGGTGCATGACCGCGCGCTGACGCTCTTGCTGGAGGAACTTCATGATGATCGGGGCGACGGCCTCGGCCCGGGTGATCAGGAACAGGTGGCCGTCGTCGATTATGTGTAGCTGGGCGTTGGGAATCCGCCAGGCCAACAGGCGCATGTTGATCAGGGGGATCAGCGGATCGTCGTCGCCGGCCAGCACCAGGGTGGGCTGGCGGATCTTGTGCAACCAGTGGATGCTGGTCCAGCCCAGGCCGGCGAACAACTGCCAGTAGTAGCCCATCTTGCCGCCGGAGCGCACCTTGGCGGCATGGTGCAGGGCCAGGTCGGGGTCGCGGCGAAAGCCACCGCCGTAGATCAACGGGGCGATGCGGATCACATGGGAGGGCTGTACGTAGCGCCGGGGGCTGGCCATCATCCACAGCACCTTGGGCTTGCCGGGCACCATGAAGGCGCCCGCGGCGGTGGCGGCCAGCACCAGCTTCTTGCAGCGCTCCGGGTAGTCATGGGCGAACTGCTGGGCCAGCGCGCCGCCCCAGGACACGCCGATGACATTGACCTGGCCGTAGTCCAGGTAATCGAGCATGCGCGCCGTCAGCTTGGCCAGGCCCGGGAAGCGATACGGGTGGCGGGGCGTGGACGAGCCGCCGACGCCCGGCACGTCGAAGGCGATGACCTCGATGTCCGGATCCAGCGCCTCGATGAACGGGAACACCAGCTCCAGGTTGGCACCGATGCCGTTGAAGATCAGCAAGGGCGTCAGGTGCGGCTTGCCTGGGCGGACGGCGGTGCGGATGGACTGGTTGTCCAGCTCGACGGTCCTGAAGATGTACGGTTGCGGCATGCACGGAACTCATGGGTGGGTAAAGCGCCATGGCCTGCGTGCGAGCGGCCATGGCGACGTGGTTCAACGCTCGTGGACGTAGGTCCCCGGCGCCGCCTCGCCTGCGGGATAGGCGCGATTGCCCAGGCGCGTGGGCGCTTTTTTCAGATCACCGGCACGCTCGCCCAGCCAGGCCTGCCAGTGCAGCCACCAGGAGTCGGCGTGCTTGACGGCATTCTCCTGCCAGGCCACTGGGTCGTCCGGGCGGTCCTCGCCGGTCATGAAGCGTGCCTTGGGGTTGCCCGGCGGGTTGAGAATGCTCTGGATATGGCCGCTGTTGGACAGCACGAACTCGATCTTGCCACCGAACAGGTGCGCCGAGCGGTAGCACGATTGCCAAGGGGTGATGTGGTCGGCGGTGCCGGCGACGCTGTAGATGTCGCACTGGACCTGCTTGAGGTCGATCGCCGTGCCGCAAACTTCCAGGGCGCCAGGGCGGGTCAGCGGGTTGTTCTTGAACATCTCGATCAGGTCGCCGTGGAAGGCCGCCGGCAGGCGCGTGGTGTCGTTGTTCCAGAACAGGATGTCGAAGATCGGGGGTTCGTTGCCGAGCAGGTAGTTGTTGACCCAGTAGTTCCAGATCAGGTCGTTGGGGCGCATCCAGGCGAATACCTTGGCCATGTCGCTGCCTTCCAGCACGCCGGCCTGGTAGGAATGGCGCTTGGCCGCCTCGAGGGTCTGCTCGTCGACGAACAGCGCGACCTGGGTATCCACCGTGGTGTCCAGCACGCTGACCAGCAGGGTGAGGGCGTTGACCTTGTGCTCGCCCAGTGCGGCGTAATGGCCGACCAGGGCGGTGCAGGTGATGCCGCCGGAGCAGGCGCCGAGCATGTTCAGGTCCTTGCTGCCGGTGATCGCCAGTACCGCGTCCACGGCCTCCTTGAGCGCGTCGATGTAGGTCGACAGGCCCCACTCGCGCTGGGCCTTGGTCGGGTTGCGCCAGCTGATGATGAAGGTCTGCTGGTTGGAGCGCAGGCAGAAGCGTGCCAGGCTCTTCTCCGGGCTCAGGTCGAAGACATAGAACTTGTTGATCTGCGGCGGCACCACCAGCAGTGGGCGGGCGTGCACCTGCTCGGTGATGGGGCGGTACTGGATCAGTTCCAGCACGTCGTTGCGGTAGACCACCGCGCCTTCGCTGGTGCCCAGGTTCTTGCCCACCTCGAAGGCGTCCATGTTCACCTGGCTGGGCATGCCGCCGTTGTTGACCATGTCCTTGGCCAGGTTGGACAGGCCGTCCAGCAGGCTCTTGCCGCCGGTTTCGAAGAAGCGCTTGACTGCGGCCGGGTTGGCCAGGGTGTTGGTCGGTGCCATGGCCTCGGTCATCAGGTTGATGACGAACTGGCCGCGGCTGATGTCCTGGGGCGAGAGGTCGCTGTTGCCGATCCAGTCGTGCAGCTCCTTGCGCCAGGCCAGGTAGGTCTGCAGGTAGCGGCGATAGAGCGGGTTCTGGCTCCAGGCCGGGTCGTTGAAGCGACGATCGTCGCCCTCGGGGCGCAGGGCGGACTTGCCCAGCAGGACGTTCTTCAATTCCAGGCCGAAATGCGCCACGTGCTTGGCGCTGTGCAGCGGCTGGCGAACGGCTTGGCGCAACACGGTGCGTGCCGATGTCAGCAGGTCCTTGCGGCGGATGCCGATGACCGGGTTCAGGCCCAGGGTGTTTTCCGAGGCTTGCCGCTGCAACTCATCGTTGTTCTTGTTACTCATCTACGACGCTCCGTTGTCCTGAGACGAGTACCGGTTGGCTGTGGCGGGTACACAGACGATTGCCCGGTACTGCTGCTCGGGTGACCAGTGATAAGAAACAGCGGTGCTGCGGGCCGGATGCATTCGGCGATGAGCTGCGGGTTTCTCTGCGTGTGAAGACAGCCTGCTTTCGCTCGCGACCTCTACATACCGGCCAAGCCCTGCCCGTGCTCGAGACGGTGCAGGAAACTTGCCAGCTCCATTGGTTACCCGACTTTCATGTAATGCGCAAGACAGCCCTTCACTGAGCCGTCAATCAGGCATTCAAGCAGATGCGTTTAGAAAATGCGCTCTAAAGCCTGGGGGCCTTGAGCTAGAGCATTAGTTTCACCACCGACTCGGACGGGTCGCGCGACTTGCCGGCCTTGTGCAGTTCATCGAGGTACTCGGCCCACAGCTGTTCCTGGCGCAGGCACAGCTGTTCGAGGTATTCCCAGGTGAACAATCCGCTGTCATGGCCGTCGTCGAAGGTCAGTTTCAGTGCATATTGGCCAGCCGGCTCCAGGCCCGTCAGGCCGACGTTGAGCTTGCCGTATTGCAGGATCGGATTGCCGTGGCCCTGGACTTCGGCGGAGGGGGAGTGCACGCGCAGGAATTCGGCGGGCAGGTGGTAGACCTCATCGGGGCCGTAGGTGAGGGTGAGGGTCCTGGAGGCTTTGTGCAGGTTGATGGCGGTGGGCAGGCGGGCCATGGGCTTCTTCTCTTGGGGCTACAAGCTTCAAGCTTCAAGCTACAAGAGGCGATATTCAAGCCACCGCGAAAAAATCATGCGGTCGCGTAGCTGCAAGCGAAGGAGATCAGCTTGCAGCTTGCCGCTCGAGGCTTCAGAGGATGTAGCGCGACAGGTCTTCGTTCTGCGCCAGCTCACCGAGGTGGCTGTTCACGTAGGCCGCATCGATACGGATCGGCGCTTCGTCGTGGGCGCTGGCCAGGTCGCCGGCGCTGAACGACACCTCTTCGAGCAGGCGCTCGAGCAGGGTGTGCAGGCGGCGGGCACCGATGTTCTCGGTCTTCTCGTTGACCTGGTAGGCGATCTCGGCCAGGCGCTTGATGCCGTCGGCGGCGAACTCGATGTTCAGGCCTTCGGTCTTGAGCAGTTCGCGGTACTGCTCGGTCAGCGAGGCGTGCGGCTCCTGCAGGATGCGCTCGAAATCTTCCGGGGTCAGCGCCTTGAGCTCGACGCGGATCGGCAGGCGGCCTTGCAGCTCGGGCACCAGGTCGCTCGGCTTGCTCAGGTGGAAGGCGCCGGAGGCGATGAACAGGATGTGGTCGGTCTTGACCATGCCCAGCTTGGTGTTGACGGTGCAGCCCTCGATCAGCGGCAGCAGGTCGCGCTGCACGCCCTCGCGGGAGACATCGGCGCCGCCGACGTTGCCGCGCTTGGCCACCTTGTCGATCTCGTCGATGAACACGATGCCGTGCTGCTCGACCGCTTCCAGGGCCTTGGCCTTGAGCTCTTCCTCGTTGACCAGGCGGCTGGCTTCCTCGTCGCGGACCATCTTCAACGCTTCCTTGACCTTGAGCTTGCGTGCCTTGCGGCGGCCCTTGCCCATGTTGGCGAACAGGCTCTGCAGCTGGTTGGTCATTTCTTCCATGCCGGGCGGGGCGGCGATCTCGACACCCATGGACTCGGCCACTTCGATCTCGATTTCCTTGTCGTCCAGTTGGCCTTCGCGCAGGCGCTTGCGGAACAGCTGGCGGGTGTTGGAGTCGGCGCTCGACTGCGACGCCTCCTCGGTGAAGCTGCTGACCCGGGCCTGGGGCAGCAGGGCGTCGAGGATGCGGTCCTCGGCGGCGTCCTCGGCGCGGTGGCGCACGCGGATGATCTCCTGCTCGCGGAGCATCTTCAGCGCGGCGTCGGCCAGGTCACGGACGATCGACTCGACATCGCGGCCAACATAGCCAACCTCGGTGAACTTGGTCGCCTCGACCTTGATGAACGGCGCGTTGGCCAGTTTGGCCAGGCGGCGGGCGATCTCGGTCTTGCCGACGCCGGTGGGGCCGATCATCAGGATGTTCTTCGGCGTGACTTCGCTGCGCAGTTCGGCAGGCAGCTGCATGCGCCGCCAGCGGTTGCGCAGGGCGATGGCCACGGCGCGCTTGGCGTCGTCCTGGCCGATGATGTGGCGGTTGAGTTCGTGGACGATTTCGCGGGGGGTCATGGACATGATGAATATGGTCCTCGGGCGGCGTGATCAGCGTGGAAAAGTCCCGCTGCGAGCGGGACGCCAGAACAGCTGATCACTCGGCCAGGTCCTGCTCCTCGATGGTCAGGTTGTGGTTGGTGAACACGCAGATGTCGCCGGCGATGTTCAGGGCGGTCTCGGCGATTTCGCGGGCCGAGAGGTCGGTCTTGTTCAGCAGGGCGCGGGCTGCGGCCTGGGCGTAGGCGCCGCCGGAGCCCATGGCGATCAGGCCGTCTTCGGGTTCGACCACGTCGCCGTTGCCGGTGATGATCAGCGAAGCGTCCTTGTTGGCGACCGCGAGCATGGCTTCCAGGCGGCTCAGGGAACGGTCGGTGCGCCATTCCTTGGCCAGTTCGACGGCGGCGCGTATCAGGTGGCCCTGGTGTTTCTCCAATTGGCCTTCGAACCGCTCGAAGAGGGTGAAGGCGTCGGCGGTGGCACCGGCGAAGCCGGCGATGACCTGGCCGTGGTACAGGCGACGGACCTTCTTGGCGTTGCCTTTCATCACGGTGTTGCCGAGGGAAACCTGGCCGTCGCCGCCCATGACGACTTTGCCGTGGCGGCGAACTGAAACGATGGTAGTCAAGGGAGAGTCTCCACGCAGCGGGGCGAAAATGCCTGTTGCAGACTCATATGGGGGGAGGGGGGAGCAGTTTCAAGCGCCAAGCTACAAGCGGTGAGAAAAAGCGGATCGGTGGAGGCCCTGCTTTCTCTCTTGCCGCTTGTAGCTCGCAGCTTACGGTTGGCTCTCGTGGCAGAGGTGCCCATCGACCAAGGTATAACGCACCGCACCCGGCAGGCAGTGGCCGATGAACGGGCAGTTCTCGCCGCGCGAGTACCATTGCTCGCCGGCCACGGTCGAGGCCTTCGGATCGAACAGCACCAGGTCTGCCGCGGCGCCTACCTTCAGTTCACCGGCGGGCAGGCGCAGGGCTGCCGCCGGGCCGCAGGTCAAGCGGGCCAGCAGGGTCGGCAGGTCGAGCAGGCCGTCCTCGACCAGGGTCATGGCCAGCGGCAGCAGCAGCTCGACGCTGCTGATGCCCGGCTCGGTGGCGCCGAACGGCGCCAGCTTGGCGTCGCGCTCATGGGGTTGGTGGTGGCTGGAGATCGCCTGGATCACCCCGGCCTTCACCGCCTCGCGCAGGCCGTCGCGGTCAGCGGCGGTGCGCAGCGGCGGTTGCACGTGGTACAGGCTGGAGAAGTCACGCAGGGCCTCGTCGGTAAGAATCAGCTGGTACAGGGCCACGTCGGCGGTGACCGGCAGGCCCAACTGCTGGGCCTGGGCGATCAGGCGCGCGCCGCGGGCGCTGGTGATCTGCGTGAAGTGCGCGCGCACGCCGGTCTGCTCGACCAGCAGCAGGTTGCGTGCCAGGGCCACGGTTTCGGCAGTTTCCGGGATGCCCGAAAGGCCGAGGAAGCTGGCCATGGCGCCTTCGTGGGCCAGGCCGCCCTGGGCCAGGTCGCGGTCCTGGGAGTGGAACACCACGGTAAGGTCGAAGGTGGCGGCGTACTCCAGGGCACGTACCAGGGTGCGGTTGTTGGCGATGCCCTGCAGGCCGTTGCCGAAGGCCACGCAGCCCGTGTCGCGCAGCGCCACCAGTTCGGCCAGTTGCTCGCCCTCCAGGCCCTTGGTCAGGGCGCCGATCGGGTAGACCTTGCTGTTGCCGGCCTCGCGCGCACGGTCGAGGATCAGCTCGGCGACTGCCGAGGTGTCCAGCACCGGGCGGGTCAGCGGCGGGCAGCACAGGCTGGTGACGCCACCGGCGACGGCGGCGCGGGTCTCGCTGGCGATGTTGCCCTTGCGGCTGTAGCCCGGCTCGCGCAGGGCGACGTCGAGGTCGACTAGGCCAGGAGCGGCGACCAGGCCATCGGCCTGGATCGTGCGGCTGGCGCTGAAGCCGGCCGGTGCGGCGCCGATGGCCTGGAGGCGGCCGCCGTCCAGGTGCAGGTCGGTGATCTGGTCCAGGCCGCTGTTGGGGTCGATGACCCGGGCGCCAAGAATGCTGATGCTCACAGGGCGTTCTCCTGGTCGAGTTGACGTTGCGCGGCCTGGCCGCTCATGGCCATGGACAGCACGGCCATGCGCACGGCGATGCCGTAGGTGACCTGGTTGAGGATCACCGACTGGGCGCCGTCGGCCACCGCCGACTCGATCTCCACGCCGCGGTTGATCGGCCCCGGGTGCATGACGATGGCGTCGGGCTTGGCGGCGGCCAGGCGCGCGGTGGTCAGGCCGAACAGGCGGTAGAACTCGCCTTCGCTGGGCAGCAGGCCACCGGCCATGCGTTCACGCTGCAGGCGCAGCATGATCACCACGTCGACGTCCTTCAGGCCTTGGGCCAGGTCGCTGTAGACCTTCACGCCGTATTGCTCGACGCCCACCGGTAGCAGGGTCTTCGGGCCGATCACGCGGATGTCGGGGCAGCCAAGGGCCTTGAGTGCCAGCATGTTCGAGCGGGCCACCCGCGAATGCAGGATATCGCCGACGATGGCCACCGAGAGGTTCTCGAAGCTGCCCTTGTGGCGACGGATGGTCAGCATGTCGAGCATGCCCTGGGTCGGGTGCGCGTGGCGGCCATCGCCGCCGTTGATCACCGCCACGTCCGGGCACACGTGCTCGGCGATGAAGTGCGCAGCGCCGGAGTCGGAGTGGCGCACGACGAACATGTCGGCGGCCATGGCCTCCAGGTTGCGCAGGGTGTCGAACAGGGTCTCGCCCTTGCTGGTCGAGGAGGTCGACACGTTCAGGCTGATCACGTCGGCCGACAGGCGCTGGGCGGCCAGTTCGAAAGTGGTGCGGGTGCGGGTCGAGTTCTCGAAGAACACGTTGCACACGGTCTTGCCGCGCAGCAACGGGACTTTCTTCACGGCCCGGGCGCCGACTTCCAGGAAGGAGTCGGCGGTGTCGAGGATCTCGGTCAGCAGTTCGCGGGGCAAACCGTCGAGCGAGAGAAAGTGGCGCAGCTGGCCCTGGTCATTGAGCTGCAGCGGGCGCTTGGCGTCGAATGGCGTCATCGCGAGGGACTCTTAAAGGGCGGAAGCGGTGGCGAGGTCCTGGCGCTCGAGGGCGAGCGGTGCGGGTCCGGTCAATTTTACCCGTTCATTGGGCGCCAGTGACAAGGTAGCGCCGAGCACGTTGGGGCGGATCGGCAGTTCGCCGGCATCCAGGTCGAGCAAGCAGACCAAGGTCACGCTGGCCGGACGGCCGTAGTCGAACAGTTCGTTGAGGGCGGCGCGGATGGTGCGACCGCTCATCAGCACGTCGTCCACCAGCACCAGGTGCTGGCCCTCGACCTCGAAGGGCAGTTCCGACGGGCGTACCTGCGGGTGCAGGCCGTTCTGGCTGAAGTCGTCGCGGTAGAAGGACACGTCCAGGGTGCCCAGCGCGCTGCTGTCGCCCAGTGCCTGCTGCAGGGCCTGGGCCACCCACACGCCGCCGGTGCGGATGCCGATGAAGCGCGGCTCGGCGATGTTGCGACGGGCCAGGTGGGCGCGAAGGTCGACGGCCATCTGCCGGATCAGGTCGGCGGGATTGGGTAGGCTCATTGCGTGCTCCTCGGGGCGCCGGGTTGGCCCGGCTGCAAAGCGGATGGGTTAGTGCCCGGTGTTGGCCTCCAGCCAGCCTTGCAGGAGCAGGGCGGCGGCGATGGCGTCGACCGGGTTGTCGCGGTAGCTGCCGCGCTGACCACCGCGGGCCAGGCGTTCGCCCTTGGCCTCGAAGGTGGTCAGGCGCTCGTCGTGGGTGTGCACCGGCAGGTTGTAGCGGCCGTGCAGGCGGCGGGCGAATTTCTCGGCACGGGCGCTCATCTCGCTGGGCGTGCCATCCATGTTCAGCGGCAGGCCGACGACGATGGCGTCGGGTTTCCATTCGTCGATCAGTTTTTCCACCTGGGCCCAGTCCGGCACGCCGTTCTGCGCCTTCAGGGTGCACAACTCGCGGGCCTGGCCGGTGATCACCTGGCCGACGGCCACGCCGATCTGTTTGCTGCCGTAGTCGAAGCCCAGCAGCAGGCGCAGTTCGGCCATCAGGCGTGGCCCGCCTGGCTGGTCAGCAGGCTGAGGTTGATCCCCAGGCTGGCGGCGGCAGCCTCCAGGCGCAGGTCGCTGGCCAGGCCGAAGATGATTTCCGGGTCGAACGGGCAGTTGAGCCAGGCGTTGTCGGCAAGCTCGGCCTCCAGCTGGCCGGCTTCCCAGCCGGCGTAGCCCAGGGTGATCAGGCTGCGCTTGGGGCCGATGCCGTCGGCGATGGCGAACAGCACGTCCTGGGAGGTGGACAGCGACAGCCCCTGCAGCTCGACGGTGGCCTGGTAGCTGCATTCGCTGGTGTGCAGCACGAAGCCGCGGTCGGTCTGCACCGGGCCACCCTGGTAGATCGGGATCTGCAGGGTGCTGACGGGCGGCTCTTCGTCCGGGCGCAACTGCTCCAGGATGTCGGCCAGGTTCAGCTCCTGCGGGCGATTGACCACCAGGCCCATGGCGCCGTTGGCGTTGTGCTCGACGATGTAGGTCAGGGTCTGGGCAAAGTTCGGATCGGCCATGTGTGGCATGGCGATCAGGAACTGATGCTTGAGGTAGCTCGGGTTGAGGGTTTTCATGGGTGATAGTGTGGCGTCAGGTGGGCTTGGCTTCAAGCTCCACCACGTTTCGAGCTTCAAGCTAGTTGCTGGACAACCGGTCACCGCGGGCGAAGCGCCAGGTGCGGATGATTTCCAGCCGGTCGAACTCCGCCAGGTCGCCGGTGAACGGTGCGAACGGCGCTGCCAGACGGACGATACGCTGGGCCGCCTGGTCGAGCACCGGCTGGCCGGAGGACTCCAGGACCAGCACCTCGTACAGCGAACCGTCGCGGTTGATCGACACCATCATCCGCAGGTTGCCGTAGATCTGCTGGCGGCGGGCCTGCTCGGGGTAGTTGAGATTGCCGACCCGCTCGACCTTCTTGCGCCACTCCTCCTTGTACCAGGCACCCTTGTCGCGCATCGTCGAGGCCGCGTTGAGGCGGTGGATGCGCGGGCGCTTGGCGTACAGCTGCTGCTCCTGGGACAGCTCCGCCTCGAGGCTGGCGATCTGGCTGGACAACTGCGAACTGTCGAACTCCGGCACCGCCGCCTGGGGCTTGGGCCGCGGCTTGCTTTCCTTGGGCTTGGGCTCCACCTTGTGCGGCTTGGGTGCCTGGGTGGCCACCGCGGATTTTTTCGGCGCAGGTGGCGTCTCGGGTCTGGCCGCCGGCGGCGGGGTGATCTTGTTGATCTTGCTGTCCTGGAACGGCGCGACCTCGGTGGTCTTGGGCACCGCCTTCTTCTCCAGGGTGCCACTGCCCTGCTGGTCGTCCTGGGCCTGGAAGTCAGCCTTCTGCGGCGGCTTCTCGCTCTTGAAGGTGGCCAGGGTGATGTCCATGGTGTGGCGGATTTCGGCCGGCTTGACCACGGTGAAGCCCACGCCGAGGATCAGTGCCAGGTGCACCAGCGCAGCCAGGAACAGGGTGAAGCCGAGCCGGTCCACCGGGCGAACGCGGGGTGGCAGCAGGTCGGCGGGGATGTCGGCGGGCAACGTCATCAGGTATCCACAGTCAGCTTCGAGCTAGAGCTGCAAGCTTCAAGTAGCGGCGGCCAGGCGCAGGCCCGCGTTTTCTTGCGGCTTGCAGCCCGAAGCTTGCGGCTGCGTATCATACCCCACTGCGCGCGTTTGCTCCGCGTCGGTGGTCAGTGCGCCTTGAGCTTGCGATCAATGGCGTCCATCAGTTGGGCGCCGATGCGGGTGTCGTAGGCGGCGTCGATCTCGCGGATGCAGGTCGGGCTGGTGACGTTGATCTCGGTGAGGTAGTCGCCGATCACATCCAGGCCGACGAACAGCAGGCCCTTCTCGCGCAGGGTCGGGCCGACCTGGGCGGCGATCCAGCGGTCGCGCTCGCTCAGCGGGCGGGCCTCGCCACGGCCGCCGGCGGCCAGGTTGCCACGGGTCTCGCCGCTGGCCGGGATGCGCGCCAGGCAGTAGGGCACCGGTTCGCCGTCGATCATCAGGATGCGTTTGTCACCGTCCTTGATCGCCGGCAGGAAGGCCTGGGCCATGATCTGCTGGCTGCCGTGCTGGGTCAGGGTCTCGAGGATCACCGAGAGGTTGGGGTCGCCCGGGCGGTGGCGGAACACCGAGGCGCCGCCCATGCCGTCCAGCGGCTTGAGGATCACGTCGCCATGGGTGGTGGCGAACTCACGCAGGATGTCGGCGCGACGGCTGACCAGGGTCGGCGCCATGCACTGCGGGAAGCGCGTGGCGAACAGTTTCTCGTTGCAGTCGCGCAGGCTCTGCGGGCGGTTGACCACCAGCACGCCCTCGGCCTCGGCCTGCTCCAGCAGGTAGGTGCTGTAGACGAACTCCATGTCGAAGGGGGGGTCCTTGCGCATCAGGATCACGTCGAGCTCGGCCAGGGCGCAGTCCTGCTCCTCGCCCAGCTCGAACCAGCGGGCCGGGTCGGCGAACACGGTCAGCGGGCGCATCTGCGCACGGGCCTGGCCGGCGCCCAGGTAAAGGTCACGCTGTTCCATGTAGAACAGGGTCCAGCCGCGCTCCTGGGCCGCCAGCAGCATGGCCAGCGAGCTGTCCTTCTTGTAGGAAATGGACGCGATGGGGTCCATGACAATCCCGAGGCGAACGCTCATGGGTGAATTCCTCTTGGCGGCACCTGGGCCGCGATGGCTCTAAGACAAAAGTGGTTCAGGGTGGCGCCGCGAGCGCGGATGGTCAAGGGCCGGGCAGATGGAATGGCTATCCGGAGTGTGCTAAAAATGCCCACAGCTTCAAGCTGCAAGCCCCAAGCTGCAAGAAAAGGCCCGCCATGCTCCGATCCGCTTTTTCTTGCCGCTTGAAGCTTGGCGCTTGAGGCCTGAAGCTTGCCGCTCTCCGCGAGCATCGATGGTAGCGAAGATATGGAACAACCCCTGAAGGTGATGGTGATCGACGACTCGCGCACGATCCGCCGCACCGCCCAGATGTTGCTCGGCGAGGCGGGCTGCGAGGTGATCACCGCCAGCGATGGCTTCGATGCCCTGGCCAAGATCGTCGACCACAAGCCACAGATCATCTTCGTCGATGTCCTGATGCCACGCCTGGACGGCTACCAGACCTGCGCGGTGATCAAGCACAACAGCGCCTTCAAGGATACCCCGGTGATCCTGCTGTCCTCGCGCGATGGCCTGTTCGACAAGGCCCGCGGCCGGGTGGTCGGCTCCGACCAGTTCCTGACCAAACCATTTAGCAAGGAAGAACTGCTCGATGCGATCAGGGCTCACGTGCCCGGGTTCGCCGTGCAGGCACAACACGCACCCTGACCCCGTCCGCCATGGCGGTGTCTTCTTTCCTTTGATGGGGAAACAGCATGGCCCGAGTTCTGATTGTCGACGACTCGCCGACAGAAATGTACAAACTGACTGCCTGGCTGGAAAAGCACGGGTACCAGGTGCTCAAGGCCGACAACGGCGCCGACGGCGTGGCCCTGGCCCGCCAGGAAAAGCCCGATGCGGTGCTGATGGACATCGTCATGCCCGGCATGAATGGCTTCCAGGCCACCCGCCAGTTGAGCAAGGACGCCGAGACCAGCGCCATTCCGGTGATCGTGGTCACCACCAAGGACCAGGAAACCGACCGGATCTGGGCCAAGCGCCAGGGCGCCCGCGACTTCCTGACCAAGCCGGTGGAAGAGGCCGCGCTGATCGGCAAGCTGCAAGAAGTGCTCAAGGTTTGACCACCCGCCCCCACGGCGCGTCGCTGACCGCCTTCGAGCTGTTGCTGGACATCGACCGGCGCTGCCGCCTGCTGGTGGCCGACCAGCCCCTCCAGGACACCCGGGTGCAACACTGGAGTGGCATCGGCTTTCGCATCGCCGGGCAGTGGTTCGTGGCGCCCATGGGCGAAGTCGCCGAGGTGTTGCGCGAGCCGCGCAGCAGCCGGGTGCCAGGCGTGCAGCCATGGGTCAGCGGCGTGGCCAACCTGCGTGGCCGGCTGTTGCCGGTGATGGACCTGTGTGCCTTCTTCGGCCTCGGCCCGGCGGCGCCGGGCAAGCAGCGCCGGGTGCTGGTGCTGGACCACGAGGAACTGTTCGCCGGCCTGCTGGTGGACGAGGTGCTGGGGTTGCAGCACTTTGCCCTGAGCAGCCTGGAGCTGGCGCCGCCGCAGCCGCTGCTGCATGCCGCGGCGCCCTTCGTCCAGGGGCATTTCCCCCGTGAGCGCAACTGGGCGATCTTCAGCCCGTTCGCCCTGGCCCAGGCGCCGGGCTTTCTCGATGTGGCGTTGTAGAGGACCGACCGTGAACAAGCCCGTCACCCCCGTCACCCCACCAGCCGTGACGCCGCGTGCCCGTAGCAGTGCGCAGATCACCGTGCTGTTCGTGGTGCTGATCCTGTCGATCATCCTGCTGTTCGCCAACTTCGCCTACCTCAATACCCAGTCCACCTACGACAAGCAGTACATCGGCCACGCCGGCGAGTTACGGGTGCTGTCCCAGCGTATCGCCAAGAACGCCACCGAGGCGGCGACCGGCAAGGCCCTGGCCTTCAAGCTGCTGAGCGATGCGCGCAACGACTTCGAGCGGCGTTGGAGCTACCTGCGCGAGGGCGACAAGGCCACCGGCCTGCCGCCGGCACCGACAACCGTGCGCGATGAGATGGCCGCCGTGCACCAGGACTGGGAGAACCTGCGCAAGAACACCGACACCATCCTGGCCAGCGAGCAGACCGTGCTGTCCCTGCACCAGGTGGCGGCGACCCTGGCCGAGACCGTGCCGCAGCTGCAGGTCGAGTACGAGAAGGTGGTGGAGATTCTGTTGCAGAGCGGTGCGCCCGCCAACCAGGTGGCCGTGGCCCAGCGCCAGTTGCTGCTCGCCGAGCGTATCCTCGGCTCGGTCAATACCGTGCTGGCCGGGGACGACAGCGCGGCCCAGGCCGCCGATGCCTTCGGCCGCGACGCCAGCCGCTTCGGCCAGGTGCTCGAAGGCATGCTCGGGGGCAACCCGGCGATCCAGGTGACCAAGGTCGAGGACCCGGATGCCCGCGCCCGCCTGGCGGAGATCGCCGAGCTGTTCCAGTTCGTCGCAGGCTCGGTGGACGAGATCCTCGAGACCTCGCCCGAGCTGTTTCGCGTACGCGAGGCGGCCGGCAACATCTTCAGCCTGTCGCAGACCCTGCTCGACGAGGCCTCGCACCTGGCCAACGGCTTCGAGAACCTGGCCAACGGGCGCACCCTCGACACCGTCGGCGGCTACGCCCTAGGCCTGCTGGCGCTGGCGTCGATCATCCTCATCGGCCTGGTGATGGTCCGCACCACCCGTCGCCAGTTGCGCGACACCGCCGAGAAGAACGAACGCAACCAGCAGGCGATCATGCGCCTGCTCGACGAGATCGAGGAGCTGGCCGACGGCGACCTGACCGTCACTGTCTCGGTCACCGAGGACTTCACCGGCGCCATCGCCGACTCGATCAACTACTCGGTCGACCAGTTGCGCGACCTGGTGGTGACCATCAATCACAGCGCCGAGCAGGTCGCCGCCGCGGTGCAGGACACCCAGAACACCGCGCGCCAGCTGGCCAAGGCCTCGGAGCACCAGGCCGAGCAGATCAGCGAGGCCTCGCTGGCGGTGGGCGATATGGTCGAGTCGATCGACCGGGTCTCGGCCCATGCCTACGAGTCGGCCAAGGTGGCCGAGCGTTCGGTCGCCATTGCCAACAAGGGCAACGAGGTGGTGCACAACACCATCCAGGGCATGGACAACATCCGCGAGCAGATCCAGGACACCGCCAAGCGGATCAAGCGGCTGGGCGAGTCTTCCCAGGAAATCGGCGATATCGTCAGCCTGATCGACGACATTGCCGACCAGACCAACATCCTGGCCCTTAACGCGGCGATCCAGGCCTCGCTCGCCGGCGAGGCCGGACGCGGCTTCGCCGTGGTCGCCGACGAGGTGCAGCGCCTGGCCGAGCGCTCGTCGTCGGCCACCCGGCAGATCGAGGCGCTGGTGCGGACCATCCAGGCCGACACCAACGAGGCCGTGATCTCCATGGAGCAGACCACCGCCGAGGTGGTGCGTGGGGCCCGCCTGGCCCAGGACGCCGGCGTTGCCCTGGCGGAGATCGAGGGGGTATCGCAGACCTTGGCCGAACTGATCCACAGCATCTCGGATGCTGCCCAGTTGCAGACGTCCTCGGCCGGTCAGATCTCCCACACCATGGCGGTGATCCAGCAGATCACCGCGCAGACTTCCGCCGGCTCCGGCGCCACCGCCGACAGCATCCGCCACTTGGCACGCATGGCCAGTGAAATGCGCCGCTCGGTGTCCGGTTTCACCCTGCCGGCGCCTGCCGAGCGACCTTGAGGAGCCACCGATGGTCGCTGCAGCAGTGAGCCCCGAACGTCACGACACGGTTGCCCTGGCCTGGGCCAAGGCGCCCATCCTCGATTGCCTGGGGCAGGCGCGCCAGGCGCTGGAGCGCTTTGCCAGCGAGCCGGAAGACCCGGCGGTGCTGGCCTTCTTCGTCGACAACCTGCACCAGGTGCAGGGTTGTCTGCGCATGCTCGAACTGCGCGGCGCGGCGCGCCTGGCCGAGGAACTGGAACTGCTCGGGCGGGCCATGGCCGACGGCCAGGTCAGCCCCCGTGGCGACTGCCTGGGGGCACTGTTCCGTGGCCTGGAGCAGCTTCCGCCGTACCTGGAGCGTTTGCGCAGCGCCCGTCACGACCTGCCGCTGGTGATGCTGCCGCTGCTGAACCAGCTGCGCGGCTGCCGCGGTGCCGACCCACTGTCCCAGGGCTGCCTGGTGGGCGATGCGGCGCAGCGCCTGGCGGGTGCCGCCGACCTGGCCAACCTCGACTTGTCCCTGGGCAACTGGCGCGAACAGCTGCAGGCCGGCCAGGGCCGCGATGCCCTGCGCTCGGTGGTGATGGCGCTGTGTGACGACCTGGTGCGCATCAAGGAGCGCCTGGACCAGTTCGTGCGGGGCGACCGCCAGCAGAGCGAGCAGCTCGAAGCGCTGTTGGCACCGCTGCGCCAGGTCGCCGACACCCTGGCCGTACTGGGATTCCAGCAGCCGCGGCGGGTGATCGTCGACCAGGTGCTGGCCCTGCAGGCCCTGGCCCAGGGCGAGCGGGCAGCGGACGACGCGGTATTGATGGATATGGCCGGCGCCCTGTTGTACGTGGAGGCGACCCTCAATGGCATGATCGGCCCGCTGGAGGAGGCCGGCCAGGCAGGGCTGCCCGGAGCGGACCTGGCGCAGATCCGCCAATTGGCGCTGAACGAGTCGTTGGCGGTGTTGCAGCAGGCCAAGGACCTGATCGGCGACTGCCTCGAGTCCGGTTGGCCGCGCCAGCGCCTGCAACCCTTGCCGGGCCTGTTGCAGCAAGTGCGGGGGGCGCTGGCGATGCTGATGCTGCCGGCCGCCGCCGAGGTATTCGGCGCTTGTGCCGGCTATGTGCAGGGCTGGCTGTCGCACCTGGACGAAGAACCGCCGGCGGACGAGCTGAACCACCTGGCCGAGGCCCTCAGCGCCGGTGAGTGCTACCTGCAATGGCAGGTGGCCGACCCCTTGGCCGATGGCCAGCCCTTCATCGACATGGCCTGTGTCAGCTTGGCGGCGTTGGGCGTGCCGTGCCGGCAACAGCAGGCGAGCGTCGAGGCCGAGGCGATCGACGACGAACTGCGCCAGGTGTTCCTCGAGGAAGCCGGCGAGCTGCTCCCGGAGGTCGAGCGCCACTGGCTGCGCTGGCGAGCGGACAATCGCCTGCACGATGCCCTGGTCGAGGTACGCCGTGCGCTGCACACCCTCAAGGGCAGCGGGCGGATGGTCCATGCCGAGGCTGTCGCGGAGCTGGCCTGGGGCGCCGAGCATCTGCTCAACCGCGTACTGGAGGGGCGCATCGCGCTGGGTGCCGAAGGGGTAGTGGCCTTGCAGCAGGTGTTCGTGCGCCTGCCCGACCTGCTCGCCGATTTTGCGGTCGGCCAGTTGCCGCCGCTGGATGAGGTCGAGCAACTGGCCGGCCACCTGCACGCGCTGGCGATGAACGATGCGCCTGTGGCCAGCGAGGTCGAGGGGTTCGATCCGCAACTGCTGGAGATCTTCCGCAACGAGGCGCTGGGCCACCTCGGCCGTCTCGAAGCCTTCCTGCAGGCGGCCGACGGGCAGGGGGCGCCGGTCAGCGACAGCCTGCAGCGCGCCTTGCACACGCTCAAGGGCAGCGCCGCCATGGCCGGCGTCATGCCGATCGCCGAACTGGCCACTGCCTTCGACCGCCTGGTGCGCGAATACAAGGGGCACCAGTTGCGCTTGCAGGTCGCGGAGCTCGAATGGCTGGAGGCGGCCCGCTCATTGTTCCACGTGGGCCTGGCCCAGCTGGACAGCGCGCCGCTGGCGGCCATCCCCGGTGCGGTGGAGCTGATCGAGCAGGTCGGCGAGGCGGTGGATGCGCGCCTGGCGGTCCTGCAGGACGAGCCTCTGCACACGCGCAGGGTCAAGCGCGATCCCCAGTTGATCGCCCGCTTCCTGGCCCAGGGCATGGACATCCTGCTCGATGCCGAATCGTTGCTGTCGTGCTGGCAGGAGCATCCCGGCGAGCGCCAGGAACTGGATGCCTTGCTCGACGAACTGACCACCCTTGGCCACGCTGCCCATCTGGCGGACCTGTGGCAGGTGGATGAACTCTGCGAGGCCTTGCTCGACCTGTACGGTGCGGTGGAAGAGGGTAGCCTGGCGGCCAGTGCGCGCTTCTTCGCCCAAGCTCAGCAGGCCCATGAAGCCTTGATCGACATGCTCGACGAGATTGCCGCCGGCCAGGAGGCGACCGCCCGTCCGGAGTGCCTTGCCGCCTTGCGTGGGCTGCTGGACGACGCCCTCGAGCCAGGTGCCACGGGCCTGGTGGGCCAAGATGCGGTGACACCGCTGGCCTCACCCGGGCCTGTAGCGCAAGAGACGGACAGCCCGGGCGACAACGAACTGCTGGAAGTCTTCCTCGAAGAAAGCTCGGACATCGTCGAAAGCGCTGCCGCCGCATTGGAACGCTGGCAGGCCGACCCGCGCAGCAGCGTCGAGATCGAGAACCTGCTGCGCGACCTGCACACCCTCAAGGGCGGGGCGCGGATGGTCGAGATCGCGGCCATCGGCGACCTGGCCCACGAACTGGAGTTTCTCTACGAGCTGCTGGCCGCCGGACGCCTGCCGCCCAGCCCGGCCTTGTTCGCCCTGCTGCAGAATTGCCACGATCGCCTGGCGCACATGCTCGATGCGGTTCGCCTCGGCCAGCCGCTGCATGCCGCCACGGCGTTGATCGACTACATCCGCAATTTCAGCAGCGCCGCCCTGGCCGACAGCGTGGCCGCCCAGGCCGAGGCGGCGCCTGCCGAGGCGCCTGCCGCCGCCCCCGAGCGCCCGGCGGGCGACATGGTCAAGGTCGATGCCGAGCTGCTCGATGACCTGGGCAACCTGGCCAGCGAGCATTCGGTGATCCGGGGGCGCATCGAGCAACAGATCAACGATGCCCAATTCGCCCTCAACGAGATGGAGACCACCCTGGAGCGCATGCGCGACCAGTTGCTGCGCCTGGACATCGAGACCCAGGGGCGCATGTCCAGCCGCTACCAGCCCGAGGGCGATGCCTACGATGACTTCGACCCCTTGGAAATGGACCGCCACTCCCAGTTGCAGCAGTTGTCCCGGGCCTTGTTCGAATCGGCCTCGGACTTGCTCGACCTCAAGGAAACCCTGGCCCAGCGCGCCCAGGAGACGCACAGCCTGCTGTTGCAGCAGGCACGGGTCAACAGCCAGCTGCAGGAAGGCCTGACGGCCACCTTGATGGTGCCTTTCGAGCGCCTGGTGCCGCGCTTGCAGCGGGTGGTCCGGCAGGTGGCCAGCGAGCTGGGCAAGCAGGTCGAGCTGGTGGTCGGCAATGCCGAGGGCGAACTGGACCGCAGTGTCCTCGAACGCATGGTGGCGCCCCTGGAGCATATGCTGCGCAACGCCGTCGATCACGGCCTGGAAGCCCGCGAGGTGCGCCTGGCCGCCGGCAAGCCGGAGCTTGGGACCATCCACCTCAACCTGCTTCACGAAGGCGCCGACATCGTCATCGAGATGAGCGACGACGGTGCTGGCGTGCCCCTGGAGGCGGTGCGCAACAAGGCGATCAAGCGTGGCCTGCTGTCACCCCGGGCACAGCTCAGCGACCACGAGATCCTGCAGTTCATCTTGCGCCCCGGTTTCTCCACCGCCGAGAAGATCACCCAGATCTCCGGGCGCGGCCTGGGGATGGACGTGGTGCACGAAGAGGTCAAGCAACTGGGCGGCTCGATGAGCATCGAGTCCAGCCCTGGCAAGGGCGCGCGCTTTTTGATCCGCCTGCCGTTCACCGTGTCGGTGAACCGGGCCTTGATGGTGCACCTGGGCGAGGAGCAGTACGCCATCCCGCTCAACACCATCGAAGGCATCGTGCGTGTGCCGCCCGCCGAGCTGGAGGCTTGCTACCAGTTGGACCCGCCGCGCTACACCTACGCCGGCCACGCATACGAATTGCGTTACCTCGGCGAATTGCTGCAGGGGACGGCCCAGCCCAGCCTGCTGGGGCAGAGCGTGCCGCTGCCGGTCCTGCTGCTGCATGCCCAGGCGCAGTCGTACGCGATCCAGGCCGACAGCCTGTCGCCGAGCCGCGAGATCGTGGTCAAGAGCCTGGGGCCGCAGTTCGCCGCGGTACCGGGGCTGTCGGGGGCGACCTTGCTGGGCGATGGCCGGGTGGTGCTGATCCTCGACCTGCTCGGCCAGCTACGGGGCCAGCAGCGCCGCCTGGCCCGCCTGCCGGGCGGCCAGGGTGGGCCGCGCCCGCTGTTCGGCCCGGCGCCACGGCGGCGCTTGCTGGTGATGGTGGTGGACGACTCGGTGACCGTGCGCAAGGTCACCAGCCGTCTGCTGGAGCGCCACGGCATGAGCGTGCTGACCGCCAAGGACGGTGTCGATGCCATGGCTCAGCTTGAGGCGCATCGCCCGGACGTGCTGCTGCTGGACATCGAGATGCCACGCATGGACGGCTTCGAGGTGGCCACCCGAGTGCGTCGTGACACCCGCCTGAAGGATCTGCCGATCATCATGATCACGTCCCGTACCGGCCAGAAGCACCGCGACCGGGCCATGGCCATCGGGGTCAACGAATACCTGGGCAAGCCCTACCAGGAGTCGGTCCTGCTGCAGAGCATCGCCCACTGGAGCCAGCCTCATGCTTGAACATATCGCCGGCCAGCGCAGCAGCCTGACGGGCCTGCTGCTGCCTTTGGGCGACCGCACCCTGGTGCTGCCCAACGTCGCCGTGGCCGAGCTGATCGGCCAGCGTGCCTTCGCCTGCCGCCCGGGCAACCCGGCTTGGCACCTGGGCTGGATCGACTGGCGTCAGCAGCGCTTGCCGCTGATCGGCTTCGAGGCCGCCTGTGGCGGCGAGACTGCCTGCGGGGAGCGCTCGCGCGTCGTTGTGCTCAACGCCCTGGGCGACACCGGGCTACGCTATCTGGCGCTGCTGCTGCAGGACATCCCCCGCTCATGCAAGCTCGACAGCCAGCTCAACTATGTGGACGTGCCCTTGGCCAGCCTGGAACTGGCGGCCGTGCAGGTCGGCGAGCAGGTCGCGCGGGTACCGGACCTGGCGGGTCTCGAGCGGCTAGTCCGCGAAGCCTCCCCAGCTTCAAGCCTCAAGCCGCAAGCTTCAAGCTGATCGCTGCCTGCTTTTTCTTGTAGCTTGCAGCTGCCCCTGGGAACCCGCGTCGACTGCAGAGGTCTGTGCTTGCATGTATCACGGTGAACGTTTCAACGCCTGGACGCACCTGGTCGGTGCCGTGCTGGCCTGCATCGGTGCCATCTGGCTGATCGTCGTGGCCGGGCTGCAGGGCGACCCCTGGAAGATCGTCAGTTTCTCCATCTACGGCGCCACCCTGCTGCTGCTCTACAGCATCTCCACCCTCTACCACAGCACCCGCGGGCGGGCGAAGGTGATCATGCGCAAGCTCGACCATCTGTCGATCTACCTGCTGATCGCCGGCAGCTATACGCCGTTCTGCCTGGTCAGCCTGCGCGGGCCCTGGGGCTGGAGCCTGTTCGGCGTGGTCTGGGGCCTGGCCGTGGTCGGCATGCTGCAGGAGATCAAGCCGCGCTCGGAGGCGCGGGTGCTGTCGATCATCATCTACGCGGTGATGGGCTGGATCGTCCTGGTGGCGGTCAAGCCCCTGCTGTACAGCCTGGGAGCCGCCGGCTTCGCCTGGCTGGCGGCCGGCGGGGCGTTCTATACCATCGGCATCATCTTCTTCGCCTTCGACAGCCGCTTTCGCCACTGGCATGGCATCTGGCACCTGTTCGTCATCGCCGGCAGCCTGTTGCACTTCATCGCCGTGTTCTTCTACGTGCGTTAAAAGTCGCCCCACAACTGCTGCGCCACCGACAACGCCACCACCGGCGCGGTCTCGGTGCGCAGCACACGTGGGCCGAGGCGGGCGGCGTGGAAACCGGCGGCCTTGGCCTGCTCGACCTCGGTATCGCTCAAGCCGCCTTCCGGGCCGATCAGGAAGGCCAGGCGCGCAGGTTTGGCATGGCGGGTCAAGGGCTCGGCCACCGGGTGCAGGACCAGCTTGAGGTCCGCGTCGCTCGCCTTGAGCCATTCGGCCATGGCCACCGGCGGGTGGATCACCGGCAGGGTCGAGCGGCCGCATTGCTCGCAGGCGCTGATCGCTACCTGGCGCCAATGGGCCAGTCGTTTGTCGGCGCGTTCGTCCTTCAGGCGCACCTCGCAGCGTTCGCTGACGATCGGGGTGATTTCAGTGGCGCCCAGTTCGGTGGCTTTCTGGATCGCCCAGTCCATCCGTTCGCCACGGGACAGGCCCTGGCCCAGGTGAATGCGCAGCGGCGATTCGGCCTGGCCGGGCAGGGCCTGGTCGAGGGCGACGCGCACGGTCTTCTTGCCGACTTCGAGCAACTGGCCACGGTATTCCTGGCCGCTGCCGTCGAACAGTTGCACGGCGTCACCGGGGGCCATGCGCAGCACGCGGCCAATGTAGTGGGCCTGGGCCTCGGGGAGTTCGTGCTCGCCGAGGCCCAGGGGGGCATCGATGAAGAAGCGGGACAGTCTCATGAAGGGCTCGACAGTAAAGTGGTGACGCATTCCGTGTGGGAGCGGGCTTGCCCGCGAATGCGTCCGATCAGGCAACGGGGCCGTGCTGGCTGGCGCATTCGCGGGCAAGCCCGCTCCCACAGGGGAATGCGCGATGCTTGTGGTCAACCCGGATCGCGGAAATCGGGGTGGAAGTCCTTCGGCACCGTCACGCTGACGCTGTCGCGGGTGGCGATGTCGATGCCTTCGCTGGCCACTTCGGCCAGGAAGTCGATCTGTTCCGGGGTGATCACGTACGGCGGCAGGAAATACACCACGCTGCCCAGCGGGCGCAACAGGGCACCACGGGTCAGGGCATGCTCGAAGACCTTCAGGCCACGCCGTTCCTGCCAGGGGTAGGCGACCTTGCCGGCCTTGTCCTGGACCATCTCGATGGCCAGGGCCATGCCGGTCTGGCGCACTTCGGCCACGTGCGGGTGGTCGGCCAGGTGCGCGGTGGCGCTGGCCATGCGCGCGGACAGGGCTTTGTTGGCCTCGATCACCTGGTCCTGCTCGAAGATGTCCAGGGTCGCCAGGGCCGCTGCGCAGGCCAGCGGGTTGCCGGTGTAGCTGTGCGAATGGAGGAAGGCGCGCAGGGTCGGGTAGTCGTCGTAGAAGGCCTGGTACACCTCGTCGGTGGTCAGGCAGGCGGCCAGTGGCAGGTAGCCGCCGGTCAGCGCCTTGGACAGGCACAGGAAGTCCGGGCGGATGCCGGCCTGTTCGCAGGCGAACATCGTCCCGGTGCGGCCGAAGCCCACGGCGATCTCGTCATGGATCAGGTGCACGCCATAGCGGTCGCAGGCCTCGCGCAGCAGCTTGAGGTACACCGGATGGTACATGCGCATGCCACCGGCCCCCTGGATCAGCGGCTCGACGATCACCGCGGCGATGCTGGCGTGGTGTTCGGCCAGGGTCTGCTCCATGGCGGCGAACATGTTCCGGGAATGCTCTTCCCAGCCCATGCCCTTTGGGCGCAGGTAGCAGTCGGGGCTCGGGACCTTGATGGTGTCGAGCAGCAGTGCCTTGTAGGTTTCGGTGAACAGCGGCACGTCGCCCACCGACATGGCGGCGATGGTCTCGCCGTGGTAGCTGTTGCTCAGGGTGACGAAGCGCTTCTTGTCGGGCTGGCCCTTGTTCTGCCAATAGTGGAAGCTCATCTTCAGCGCCACTTCGATGCACGACGAGCCGTTGTCGGCATAGAACACCCGCTCCAGCCCGGCCGGGGTCATGGCCACCAGGCGTTCGGACAGCTCGATCACCGGCTGGTGGCTGAAACCGGCCAGGATCACATGCTCGAGCTGGTCGACCTGGTCCTTGATGCGCTGGTTGATGCGTGGGTTGGCATGGCCGAACACGTTGACCCACCAGGAGCTGACGGCGTCCAGGTAGCGCTTGCCCTCGAAGTCTTCCAGCCACACGCCCTCGCCACGGCGGATGGGGATCAGCGGCAGGTGCTCGTGGTCTTTCATCTGGGTGCAGGGGTGCCACAGGACCTTGAGGTCGCGTTGCATCCACTCGTTGTTCAGGCCCATGGGCACTTCTCCTGGCGACGCGGCGTGTATGAACCGGTAAGCCTAAGCAAAGCCGGCGGACGGGACAACCGCAGTGCTGACTGAAACAAAAAATCCAGTGCTGCTAGGCACTTGATGGCGCTGTGCTGGCGAGGTTCGCATACCTGACGTATTCTTAACGCATCACCCCCTGGGGGCTCGTTTCCCCCCTTTTTTCGTCATCTCTGATCCGGAGTTCGCCAAAATGGCTGCTGCTTGGGTGCGCCTGTGCGCGTTGATATTGATCGGTGTGTCCAGCGGTGCCGCGCTGGCAAAGGACAAGACACCGTCGGCGATCGTGGTGGGTGGCGGCCTGGCGGGCCTGACCGCAGCCTACGAACTGCAGAACAAGGGCTGGCAGGTCACCCTGCTGGAGGCCAAGTCCGGCATGGGAGGACGCTCGGGCCTGGCCACCAGCGAATGGATCGGCAACAGCAAGGCTCAGCCGGTGCTCAATCAGTATCTGGAGCGTTTCAAGCTTGAAACACTGCCGGCGCCGGAGTTCGTGCGCACCCCCGGCTACCTGATCGACGGCGAATACTTCAGCGCCGCCGACCTGGCCACCAAGCAGCCAGTCACTGCCGAAGCGCTCAAGCGCTACGAGAAGACCCTCGACGACCTGGCCCGTTCGATCGACGATCCGCTGAACCCGGCGGCCAACAGCACGCTGTTCGCCCTCGACCAGATGAACGTCTCCACCTGGCTGGACAAGCTGCAGTTGCCGACCACTGCGCGCCAACTGATCAACCAGCAGATTCGCACCCGCTACGACGAGCCCTCGCGCCTGTCGCTGCTCTATTACGCCCAGCAGACCCGTGTCTACCGTGGCGTCAGCGACCGAGACCTGCGCGCCGCGCGCCTGCCAGGCGGCAGCCCGGTGCTGGCCCAGGCGTTCGTCAAGCAGCTCAAGACCATCAAGACCAGCTCGCCGGTGACCGCCATCGTCCAGGACAAGAACGGCATCATGGTCAAGGTCGGCGATGTCGGCTACCAGGCCGATTACCTGGTCATGGCCGTGCCGCTGCGTGCGCTGGCGAAGATCCAGATGACCCCGGGGCTGGACAGCCAGCACCTGGCGGCCCTCAAGGGGACCAACTACGGCTGGCGCGACCAGATGATGCTCAAGTTCAAGCAGCCGGTATGGGAAAGCCGTGCGCGCATGTCTGGCGAGATCTTCAGCAACGCCGGCCTGGGCATGTTGTGGATCGAGCCGGCGCTCAAGGGCGGGGCCAACGTGGTGATCAACCTGTCCGGTGACAATGCGCGCCTGTTGCAGGCGTTCGGCGACAAGCAGATGGTCGACCAGGTCCTGATTCGCCTGCACGCCTTCTACCCGCAGGCCCGTGGTGCGTTCACCGGCTATGAAGTGCGCCGCTACAGCACCCAGGCCGGCATGGGCGGCGCGTACCTGGCCTACGGGCCAGGGCAGATCAGCAAGTACTGGCGCCTGTGGGAGCGCCCGGTGCAGCGTATCGCCTTTGCCGGCGAGCACACCGATGCCCTGTACCCGGGCACCCTCGAAGGCGCCCTGCGCAGTGGCCAGCGGGCGGCCAGCCAGGTGCAGGACCTGGCGGCCGGCAAGTCGTTCGAGCCGGCCAAGGCCAAGCCGGTGGCTGCGGCGCCTGCCGTCGGCAAGGACAAGCCAGCCGGCTTCTTCTCACGCCTGTTCGGTGGCGACGACAAGCCGCAGCCCAAGGAAGCCCCCGTCAAGGCGGCGCCCGAGGCGGGCTGATTCGATGTAATGGGCGGGGCTGCTTCGCGCCCCATCGCCGGCAAGCCGGCTCCCACAGGGTGGACTGCCCCCGAAAAGTTGGACAGGTTAGCTAGCGACCTGTGTGGGAGCCGGCTTGCCGGCGATGGGGCGCGAAGCGGCCCCAAGTACGCTCCCCGCGACAACACCTCATCTCCCGTCTACCGTTAATGTTTCCTTAATAGGAAGCTCGCACACTACATATCGGATTTGTCGATAATCCGAAGCAAGTTTTTCCGCTTTTATTCGATACGTTTCGCGCTAGTCTGTGCGCAGCTTTCACGGGGAACATGCCAACATGCAACTGCGCAACTCACCTTCTCGCTATGGCCTGGTCAGCATCGTCCTGCACTGGGGCGTAGCCCTGGCGGTCTTCGGCCTGTTCGGCCTGGGCCTGTGGATGGTCGGCCTCGACTACTACAGCCCATGGCGCAAGTCGGCGCCCGACCTGCACAAGAGCATCGGCCTGATACTGCTGGCGGTGATGCTGCTGCGCGTGCTCTGGCGCTTCGTCAGCCCGCCACCACCGGCACCGGCCAACCACGGGGCATTCACCCGGCTGGCCGCCAAGCTGGGGCACCTGGCACTGTACCTTGGCCTGTTCGCGGTGATGATCGCCGGCTACCTGATCTCCACCGCCGACGGTGTCGGTATCCCGGTATTCGGCCTGTTCGAGGTGCCGGCGCTGCTCAGCGATCTGCCCGACCAGGCGGACACTGCCGGGGTCATCCACCTCTACCTGGCCTGGGGGCTGGTGATCTTCGCCATCCTGCATGGCCTGGCAGCCCTCAAGCACCATTTCATCGACCGTGACGCGACCCTGACCCGCATGCTGGGCCGCAAAGCTTGACTCTCAACCTCAATTGCAAAGGAAGGAAGTAAGGATGTTGAAAAAGACTTTTGCCGCCCTGGCGCTCGGTACCGCCCTGTTCTCCGCCGGCCAGGCCATGGCCGCCGAATACAAGATCGACAAGGAAGGCCAGCACGCGTTCGTCGACTGGAAGATCAGCCACCTGGGCTACAGCTTCATCCACGGCACGTTCCGCGACTTCGACGGTGCGTTCACCTGGGACAGCGCCAAGCCCGAGGCCAGCAAGATCAACGTGGACCTGAAGACCGCCAGCCTGTGGTCGAACCACGCCGAGCGTGACAAGCACATCGCCAGCGCCGATTTCCTGGACGTGAAGAAGTATCCAGAGGCCAAGTTCGTTTCCACCAGCGTCAAGCCGACCGGTGACAAGACCGCCGACGTGACCGGCGACCTGACCCTGCACGGCGTGACCAAGCCGGTCACCTTCAAGGCCGTGTTCAACGGTGAAGGCAAGGACCCATGGGGCGGCGAGCGTGCGGGCTTCAACGCCACCACCACGCTGAACCTGAACGACTTTGGCATCAAGGGCCCGGGCCCAACCTCCCAGACCCTGGACCTGGACATCAGCATCGAAGGCGTGAAGAAGTAACGCGCTGATCCCTTAGGGCTGCTGTGCGCAGCCCCAACGGTTTGCTGGTCAGCGATTGCGGGTCAGCAGGGCAGGGCGCTCGCCCCGCGGACGGCTCGGCAGATCATCCAGTTGCTCGGGCGTTGGGTAACGGTCGAGCTTGGACTCCTTGCGAATGATCACCGGCTGCTGCTGTTCGCGCTGTTCGCGTGGGTTGCGCACCGCTGGCTCCTGCCGGGAGAAGTCATCGCGGCCCGCGCGGTTGCGCCCGGCGTTGCCATCACGGCGCGCGCCACCGTTGTTGTTGCGGGCACGCTTTTCGCCGGAGCCCTGGCGCTGACCACCGCCATTGCGGCCCTGGCCCCCCGCGTTACGCTGGCCGTTGCCCTGGTTGGCGTTGCCGCCATTGCCACCGGGGCGACGGTTGCGGCCCTGGTTCTTGGCGTTCTGGTAGGGGCTTACGTAGTCGGCACGGTTGCCGAAGTTGTCGATATCGTCATCCAGGAATTCCTCCGGGTCACGATCGGCCGGAATCGGCGGGATGCTGGCGTGCGCCTGGCCAGCCTGTTGGCGTGGCTTCTTGTTGTCGCGTGGCTTGCGCGCTTGCTTCTGCTGCTTGTCGCCGGCCTTGGCCTTCTCGGCGGGCTTCTCGGCGGCCTGCTGCTTGGCCTTGCCTTTGTCCTTGCCCTTGTCCTTGCGCCCGCCGCTGCCTTCCTTGCCACCTTCGCCGCGTGCCTGGTTGCGCCCGCCACGACCGCTGTTCTGCGGACGTTCACGGACTTCCGGCTTCTCGGCTTCCACCTGGCTGGGGTCGAAGCCCATCAGGTCGCCATCGGGGATCTTCTGCCGGGTGACGCGTTCGATGCTCTTGAGCAGCTTCTCTTCGTCTGGCGCCACCAGCGAGATGGCTTCGCCCGAGCGGCCGGCACGGCCGGTGCGACCGATGCGGTGGACATAGTCTTCCTCGACGTTGGGCAGCTCGAAGTTGACTACGTGGGGCAATTGGTCGATATCCAGGCCACGCGCGGCGATATCGGTGGCCACCAGCACGCGCACGGTGTTGGCCTTGAAGTCGGCCAGGGCCTTGGTGCGGGCGTTCTGGCTCTTGTTGCCGTGGATCGCGGCGGCGCTCAGGCCGTGCTTTTCCAGGTACTCGGCCAGGCGGTTGGCGCCATGCTTGGTGCGGGTGAACACCAGCACCTGTTCCCAGGCGCCCAGGGTGATCAGGTGCGCCAGCAGGGCGCGCTTGTGGCTGGCTGGCAGGCGGTAGACGCGCTGCTCGATACGCTCGACCGTGGTGTTCGGCGGCGTGACCTCGATGCGCTCGGGGTTGTGCAGCAGCTTGTCGGCAAGGTCGGTGATGTCCTTGGAGAAGGTGGCCGAGAACAGCAGGTTCTGGCGCTTGGCCGGCAGGCGGGCGAGGACCTTCTTGACGTCGTGGATGAAGCCCATGTCGAGCATGCGGTCGGCTTCGTCGAGGACCAGGATCTCCACGTGGGCGAGGTCGACGCTGCCTTGGCCGGCCAGGTCGAGCAGGCGGCCGGGGCAGGCCACCAGGACGTCGACGCCCTTGGCCATGGCCTGGATCTGCGGGTTCATGCCGACGCCGCCGAAGATGCAGGCGCTGACCAGGTGCAGGTCACGGGCATAGACCTTGAAGCTGTCATGCACCTGGGCGGCCAGTTCGCGGGTCGGTGTCAGCACCAATACCCGTGGCTGGCGTGGGCCGTGGCGCTGGGACTTGTCGGGGTGGCCGCCGGGGAACAGGCGCTCGAGGATCGGCAAGGCGAAGCCGCCGGTTTTGCCAGTACCTGTCTGGGCGGCGACCATCAGGTCGCGGCCTTGCAACACGGCGGGAATGGCCCGCTGTTGCACCGGAGTGGGCTGGGTATAGCCCGCAGCCTCGATAGCGCGGACAAGAGCCTCGGAGAGACCGAGGGAAGCAAAGGACATGGGCAATCCTGTTCTCGTGGGGGCTGGGCCCGATGGGATGATCTGCCTGGCGCGACGGGCATCGGAAGGATGCGATCGCGTCCGGTCCAGCAGGGCGTCACTGCGCATCCGGGAAGCGGCGGGCGGGCACTGGGGGGTGCGTTGCCGACGGTCGAGATGCCTGTTGCGAGGCCGAGCGTCCGGGCGTGAGCCGGGCGGGAAGGCCCGAGTATAACAGAGCTATCGCGGTGTGCCGCGTTCCTGCTGCTCAACGGTGTCAGGAATATCGGCGCCATCGCCGTCATAGCGTGCGTTGATCGCTGCATAGGCCGGTTCCAGCTTGAAGCGCCGCAGTTCGGCGGCGAACGCCTGGGCCAGTTGCTCGCGGCCTGGTTTGCGTGCCAGGCCCAGGTACTGCGGGTGGCGGCTGATCACCAGGGGCAGTTCCTCGACCTGCCGCTCGAGCCCCAGTTGGCGGCGTAGGTAGCGCCCGCCACGGCGGTCGGTCACCAGCAGGTCGATGCGGCCCAGGAGCAGTTTGCCGAAGTTCGCCTCGAGGGTGGGCGCCGCTTCCCGGCGAAACAGCGGGGATTCGCTGAACGCGGCACTGTAGGCGTAGCCCGGGGCAGTGCCCACGGTCAGGCCGGCGAGGTCTTCCAGGCGTTCGACGGCATGACGCCGGGCACGGGCCTGGAACAGCACGAACTCGACCTGCGACATGGGCTCGTCCGGGTAGACCAGGTAGGGCCTGCGCGAGTCGAGCCGGAAAATGTCCATCACGCCGTCGGCCTGGCCCTGCTCGACCATGGCCAGGCAGCGCTTCCACGGCAGGAACTGCCAGTCGATGTCGAAGCCCAGGCGTTTGAACACTTCGTTGGTGACTTCGTAATCGATGCCCCGCGGCTGGCCATTGTCCCGGTAGATGTAGGGCGCCCAGTCGTCGCTGACCAGGCGCAGCCGCTCGGCCTGGGCCAGCGGGCCCAGGCAGGCGAGCAGCAGGAGGCAGAAGAGGCGGGTGACATGGCGCATGGCGGGCAGGGTACGCCGTCCGCCGGTCGATGGCCAGAGAGCCGCTGCGCAGGGCCTGGACGCACCTTTTCGGTGCTCATCCAGGCCCCTGCCGGATTAGCGTGGCAGCTTGAGGTTGTTCCAGATCGCCAGGCTCGGCTCGGCCTGGTTCAGGGTGTAGAAGTGCAGCCCGGGTGCGCCGCCTTGCAGCAGTTGCTCGCACATGCGGGTGATCACTTCCTCGCCGAACGCCTGGATGCTGCGGGTGTCGTCCCCGTAGGCTTCCAGCTGCTTGCGGATCCAGCGCGGGATCTCGGCGCCGCAGGCATCGGAGAAGCGTGCCAGCTTGCTGTAGTTGGTGATCGGCATGATGCCGGGTACCACCGGAATGTCCACACCCAGCTTGCGCACGCGCTCGACGAAGTAGAAATAGCTGTCGGCGTTGAAGAAGTACTGGGTGATGGCGCTGTCGGCGCCGGCCTTGACCTTGTGCACGAAGTTGGCCAGGTCGTCCTCGAAGTTGCGTGCCTGGGGGTGCATCTCGGGGTAGGCGGCGACTTCCAGGTGGAAGTGGTCACCGCTTTCCTGGCGGATGAACTCGACCAGGTCGCTGGCGTAGCGCAGTTCGCCATAGGCCATGCCCATGCCCGACGGCAGGTCGCCACGCAGGGCGACGATGCGCTTGATTCCGGCTGCCTTGTATTGGGCGATCAGGGTGCGCAGTTCGTCCTTGCTGTCACCGACGCAGGACAGGTGTGGCGCGGCGGCTACCTTGGCCTCGCTTTCCAGTTGCAGCACGGTGTTGAGGGTACGGTCGCGGGTCGAGCCCCCTGCGCCATAGGTGCAGGAGAAGAAATCGGGGTTATAGGTGGCCAGCTGGCGGGCGACGCCCATCAGTTTTTCATGGCCGGCCTCGGTCTTGGTGGGGAAGAACTCGAAACTGTAGCGGCGTTCTTGTGACATCACTCGTTCCTCGAGCAGCGGGCTTGAGCTTCAAGCGGCGAGCTGCAAGTGAAAGCCAGATCGGTGGTGGCCGATCTGGCTGGGGCATCGTTCAAGGTCCATTCAGCTGCAAGAAGCATCGGCACGCGCTGATTTTTCTTGCCGCTTGCAACTGACAGCTTGCCGCTGGTTAGTAGCGGTAGGTGTCTGGCTTGAACGGGCCGTCGACGGTCACGCCGATGTATTCGGCCTGCTGCGGGGTCAATTGGGTGACCACGCCGCCGAAGCCGCGGACCATCTCCAGGGCCACTTCCTCGTCGAGCTTCTTGGGCAGCACTTCCACGGTCAGGCGCTCGGCCTTCTGCGCGGCCGGCAGTTCGGCGAACTTCTGGCCGAACAGGAAGATCTGCGCCAGCACCTGGTTGGCGAACGAGCCGTCCATGATGCGGCTCGGGTGGCCGGTGGCGTTGCCCAGGTTCACCAGGCGGCCTTCGGCCAGCAGGATCAGGTAGTCGTCGTTCTGCGGGTCGAAGGTGCCGGCGCCGGTGCGGTGGATCTTGTGCACCTGCGGCTTGACCTCTTCCCAGGCCCAGTGCTTGCGCATGAAGGCGGTGTCGATCTCGTTGTCGAAGTGACCGATGTTGCAGACCACGGCACGCTTCTTCAGGGCCTTGAGCATGTTGGCGTCGCAGACGTTGACGTTACCGGTGGTGGTGACGATCAGGTCGATGCGGCCCAGCAGGTCACGGTTGATGCCGTCCTCGGTGCCGGTGTTGATGCCGTTCTTGAACGGCGACACGACTTCGAAACCGTCCATGCACGCCTGCATGGCGCAGATCGGGTCGACTTCGGTGACCTTGACGATCATGCCTTCCTGGCGCAGGGACTGGGCCGAGCCCTTGCCCACGTCGCCGTAGCCGATCACCAGGGCCTGTTTGCCCGACAGCAGGTGGTCGGTACCGCGCTTGATGGCGTCGTTGAGGCTGTGGCGGCAGCCGTACTTGTTGTCGTTCTTGCTCTTGGTGACCGAGTCGTTGACGTTGATCGCCGGGACTTTCAGCTCGCCCTTGGCCAGCATGTCCAGCAGGCGGTGCACGCCGGTGGTGGTCTCTTCGGTGATGCCGTGGATCTTGTCCAGCATCGCCGGGTACTTCTTGTGCAGGATCTCGGTCAGGTCACCGCCGTCGTCCAGCACCATGTTGGCGTCCCATGGCTGGCCATCCTTGAGGATGGTCTGCTCGATGCACCACTCGTACTCCTGCTCGGTCTCGCCCTTCCAGGCGAACACCGGGATGCCGGCGGCGGCGATGGCGGCAGCGGCCTGGTCCTGGGTCGAGAAGATGTTGCAGGACGACCAGCGTACTTCGGCACCCAGGGCGATCAGGGTCTCGATCAGCACGGCGGTCTGGATGGTCATGTGGATGCAGCCGAGGATCTTCGCGCCCTTGAGCGGTTGCTCGGCCTGGTATTTGCGGCGCAGACCCATCAGCGCGGGCATTTCCGACTCGGCGATGATGATTTCCTTGCGGCCCCAGTCGGCCAGGGAGATATCGGCGACCTTGAAATCGGAAAAACCTGCAGGCGTGTTTACAGCGCTCATCGAGAGCCTCCATTCGTAGTGTGCGAATGGGCGCCGTTGTGCGTTGAGCGTCCGCGGGAGCGGACAACGCCCCATCCGAGCCTGACAGGTGGAACCTGCTGCAGCGCCCCTCGGACAGGTGGCGGGCATGACCCCTCTGCGGGTGGTCATGTGAAGCGGCTGGGATTATAGCTGCGGCGCAGGCCCAGGCCCAAGGTTTTCTGTCGATTAATCGCGACGATAGTCGATGTTCAATGGAGAGTGACTGGCGGGTCTGCCATCATTACCGCACGTCAGCCAAGCAGGTCAGGAGCACCGATGAATTTCCACACCCGCAAGTGGGTAAAACCCGAAGACCTCAACCCCAACGGCACCCTGTTCGGCGGCAGCCTGCTGCGCTGGATCGACGAGGAGGCGGCGATCTACGCCATCGTCCAGCTGGGCAACCAGCGGGTGGTGACCAAGTACATCTCGGAGATCAACTTCGTCAGCGCCTCGCGCCAGGGCGACATCATCGAGCTGGGCATCACCGCCACCGAGTTCGGTCGTACCTCGATCACCCTCAAGTGCGAAGTGCGCAACAAGATCACCCGCAAGAGCATCCTGACGGTGGACAAGATGGTCTTCGTCAACCTCGGCGAGGACGGCCTGCCAGCGGCGCACGGGCGCACCGAGATCAAGTACATCCAGGACCAGTTCCCCGATACCGCGGTCGAATGAGCTTCAAGCTGCAAGAGAAGGGCGTGCACACTCACGCTTTTTCTTGCAGCGTACAGCTAGTCAGGCTGGGCGCTGACCCCGCGTACAACGCGGCCGATGCTCAAACCCTGCACCAGGATCGACGACAGCACCACGATGTAGGTGATCGACAGCAGCAGGTCACGCTCGGCGCCGGCCGGTAGCGACAGCGCCAGCGCCACGGACACGCCACCGCGCAGGCCGCCCCAGGTCAGTACCCGCACGGTGCCCTTGGGCACACTGCGCCACCGGCGCAGCAGGACGATCGCCGGCGCCACGGTCAGCAGGCGCGACAGCAGTACCGCCACGGCCAGCACGGCGCCTGCGGCCAGGTGCATCCAGTTGAACGGCAGCAGCAACAGCTCCAGGCCGATCAGGGCGAACAGCAGGGCGTTGAGCATATCGTCGATCAACTCCCAGAAACCGTCCATGTAGCGGCGGGTCATGTCGTTCATCGCCAGGTTGCGCCCCAGGTTGCCAATGATCAGGCCGGCCACCACCATGGCGATCGGCGCCGACACGTGCAGCTCGTAGCACATGGCCGAGCCACCGATGACCAGCGCCAGGGTCAGCATCACCTCGACCTGGTACTGCTCGACGCTCTTGATCATGCGGTAGGTGGCGTAGCCGATCAGGCCGCCGAAGACGATGCCGCCGATGGCCTCGCGGGCGAACAGCACGGCGGTGTCGGCGAAGCTTGGCGTCTCGCCGAGCTGGACGATGCCCAGCAGTACGGTGAACACCACCACCGCGGTACCGTCGTTGAACAGCGACTCGCCGACGATGGTGGTCTTCAGTGGTTTGGAGGCGTTGGCGGTACGCAGAGCACCCAGCACGGCGATCGGGTCGGTGGGCGAGATCAGCGCACCGAACAGCAGGCAGTACATCAGCGGCACGTCCCAGCCGAACAGGGCGAAGATCCAGTGCGCCAGGAAACCGATCACCACGGTGGCGATCAGCACGCCGACGGTGGCCAGCAGGCCGATCGGCCAGCGGTAGCTGCGCAGGTCGGCCAGGTTGACGTGCAGGGCGCCGGCGAACAGCAGGAAAGCCAGCATCCAGTGCATGAGCAGATCGTTGAAGTCGATCTGGTTCATCAGCCCTTCGACGCGTTCTTCCAGGCCAGGGAAGCCGATCAGGCTCAGGCCCTGGATGATCAGGGAGAACAGCAGCGCGGTGACCATCACGCCAATGGCTGGCGGTAGGCCGATGAAGCGGTAGTTGACGTAGGTGAGGAGGGTGGTCAGGCAGATAAATGCGGCAACGAGTTCGAGCATCCCGAATCCTGTGACAGTGGCTTCCAAGTCATTACCCGAATGGCTCGGGCAGTTCTTTGATGATCTGGCGGAGCAGCCGGGACACATCTTATGACCGGTTTTGTTGGAATCGTTCAAGTCTGAGGGGTATGCGGCCTTGAGTCGTACACGGATGAGGCGGGCCGCGAGTGGCTGGCCCTGAGACCCGTGGCGCATGGCAAGGGCTGGTGCCCTTGTCCGCGGGCAAGCCCGCTCCCATAGGGATCTGCAAAACCACATGACGTGTGATCGACGCGAACTCCTGTGGGGCTTGCCGGCGAATGGGCTGCGCAGCAGCCCCCAAGGCCCCACGCGAAACGGATATAGTGTGGATCGCCCCGGCCATTGACGGCCCGAATGCTTTGCAAGGAACCCCTCTGCGTGTTGGCAACTTCTCTGGTGCTGGTCGCGGCCCTGCTGCACGCGACTTGGAATACCCTGATCAAGTTCAGTGGCGAGCGCCTGCTGGTGATCGCCAGCATGGATGCGGTGGCACTGTTGTTCGCTGTGCTGGCGATAGCATTCGTCGAGCTGCCGCCGGCCGAGGTCTGGCCCTGGCTGCTGGCCTCGGCGTTGGCCGAGCAGTTGTACCGTTTCCTGCTGATCCAGGCCTATCGGGTCGGCGACCTGGGGTTGGTCTATCCTCTGATGCGTGGCTTGTCGCCGCTGGTGGTGCTGGGGTTGACCCTGGCGTTCGCCGGCGAGTCGCTGAGCAGCCAGCAGATCATCGGTATCCTGCTGATCCCCTGCGGCATGGCCTGCCTGCTGTGGCAGGGCGGCGGTGGCGATCGCTTGCCCTGGTCGATGTTACCGGTGGTGGCGCTGATCGGCCTGTGCATCGGCTGCTACACCTGGTTCGACGGCCAGGCCGTGCGGCTGTGGGGCAAGCCCTGGGACTACCTGGTCTGGCTGACCCTGCTCAGTGCCTGGCCGTTCCCGTTGCTGGCCTGCGTGGCGCGCCGCGCACCGTTCGTGCTGTTCTGGCGTACCCAGTGGCGCCTGGGGCTGGCGGTGGGGGTATGCGTATTGCTGAGCTACGCCCTGGTGTTGTGGGCCATGCACCTGGGGTCGGTGGCCGAGGCGGCGGCGCTACGTGAGCTGAGCGTGATCCTGGTGGTGCTGATGGGCATGCGCTACCTCAAAGAACCTTTTGGCGGCCCGAGACTCCTAGCTTGCGGGCTGGTCCTGGCGGGCATGCTGGTGATGAAGCTCTGATACCGATCATTCTGAACAAGGAGTCCTGTCCATGACCGTTGCCCTGTGGTGCATTTTGATCGCGATGATCCTGCCGCCGCTGTGTGGCTTGACGGCGAAGCTGAGCAGTGGCCGTTTCGGCATGCGCGACAACCATGACCCGCGTGCCTTCCTAGATACCCTCTCAGGGTTGCCGCGCCGCGCCCATGCCGCCCAGCAGAACGGCTACGAAGCCTTTCCCGCGTTCGCCGCGGCAGTGCTGGTGGCCGATATCGTCGGCAATGCCGAGCAGGTCACCCAAGACGTGCTGGCGGTGCTCTATATCACCAGCCGGCTGCTCTACATCATCTGCTACCTGGCCGACCTGGCCGTCCTGCGCTCCCTTGTGTGGTTCGTCGGGGTGGCCCTTATCGTGACGTTCTTCATCGTTTCGATCTGAGTAGGCGTATTCGCGGGCTTGCACGTGGGGGCGCTTCGCGCCCCGAGATGGCAGTGCTTGCCCGCGAAAACGCTTGGCGCTGATTCAGGGGGCTTTAGGCACTTCGGGCAACGGCTTGCCCTTGGGCCACAACAGCCAGATCTGCCCTTGCTGCTTCATGTTGCCCGCCAGTTCGCCGGCCTCCGGGCCTGTGCCCCAGAACAGGTCGGCACGTACCTCGCCGGTGATGGCGCCGCCGGTGTCCTGGGCGCCGACCGGGCGCACCACCGGGCTGCCGTCCGGGCGGGTGGTGGAGAGCCAGAGCAGGCTGCCCAGGGGAATCACCTTGCGGTCGATGGCCACGCTATAGCCGGCGGTCAGCGGTACGTTGAGCGAGCCGCGTGGCCCTTCGTTGCTGTCCGGGCGGGTGCCGAAGAACACATAGCTGGGGTTGCTCGCCAGCAGCTCGGGCACCCGTTGCGGGTTGGCCTGGGCCCAGGCATGGATGCTGCCCATGGTCACGTCTTCTTTCTTCAACTGGCCCTGTTCTACCAGCCAGCGACCGATCGGCCGGTACGGATGGCCGTTCTGGTCGGCGTAGCCCAGGCGCAGTTGGCGCCCGTCCTCCAGTTGGACACGCCCCGAGCCTTGGATTTGCAGGAACTGCAGGTCCATCGGATCGGTCAGCCAGGCCAGCACCGGCGCCTTGACGCCATCGCGATAGATCGTTTCCGCCGTGTCGTAGGGCTTGAGCACGCGGCCTTCCAGACGCCCGCGCAGACGCTTGCCCTTGAGCTCGGGGTAGATGCTGGCCAGGTCGACCACGACCATGTCTTCCGGGATGCCATAGACCGGTACCTGGGCGCTGTCGGTGCGTTCGAGGCTGCCGGCGTAGACAGGTTCGTAGTACCCGGTGATCAGGCCATTGGCACTGTTTTCGGCCGAGCGCAGGCCGTAGACCTCGAAGTTCTGCTGCAGGAACGCGCGGACTTGGGCGGCATCTTGGGCAAGGGGCTGCGCGGCCTCGCAGGTGGTGGCCCAGACCGGATCGCGCTTGAGCTTCTCGCAACCGTTGCGCCATGCCTGGAAGCCAGCCAGCAGGTCGCTATCGCTGACGGTCGGCAGGTCTTTCCAGGTCGCGGGTGCATAGGTGGCGATGGCATGGGGTTCAGGCTTGGCGCTTTCGCCGCCGTTGCAGCCGGCCAGCAGGGCCAGGGCGGGAAGCGCCCAGGCGAAGTGGCGCAAGGCAGATTTCATGGTCGAATCCTTGAGAGGGAGAGCCTGCTTGGCTGCCCCTGTTTTTCGTAAGGGTATTGGTGTTTGTCGAGCAGGCGAGGATACTGTCGGCCCGTTCCCCGAACCAGTGAGACCATGATGTACAAATGTTTCACCATGCTGCTGGTCAGCCTGTCCCTGGTGGCCTGCGACCGTGTCGATCCTAACTCACCCTTGGGCCAGCGCAAGGCCATCTTCAAGGAGATGCTGAAAACCAGCGAGGACATGGGCGGCATGCTGCGCGGTCGGTTGCCCTTCGATGGCGGGAAGTTCGCCGCGGGGGCGGTGAAGCTCGATGGCTTGGCGCATGCGCCCTGGCAGCACTTCCCTCAGGTCAAGGATGACGGCCAGAGCAGCGCGCGGCCGCAGGTCTGGGAGCGCCAGGCACGCTTCCATGAGCTGGCGCGGCAATTGGAGGACGTGACCGGGGAGTTGGTTGGCGTGACCCGTGCGCAGCCGCTTGAGGCTGCACGGTTGAAATCGCCGATGGACAAGGTGGAGGCCGCGTGCAAGGCCTGCCATACAGAGTTTCGTAATCACTGAGTGGCGGGCTTGCCCCGCCGGCCGCTGGTTCTAATACGACAGCGCGGCCCGGCGGGGCCCGCCAGTCAGGTCACTTGTCCAGTTCGCGTTTCGCCGCTTCCAGTTCCTCCCTGGATTCGGCGAGTTTCTTCTCGCGCTTGCTGATCTTGTCGGCATCGCCCTTGGCCTGGGCTTCCCTCAGGTCGGACTCGCGCTCCTGCACTTCGCGTTCGGCCTTGCGAACCTTCTGCTCGCGTTCCGCCCGCAGCCCGGCGTCGGTGCAGTGTTCCTTGTTTTCCTTCAATGCCTTCTCCAGGCCGCGGATCTCGCCCCAGTTGTCGTGCTTTTTGGCGTACTCGAGCTGGTTCTCGATGGCGCTGCGCTTGGCCGCGCAACCGGTCAGGCCCGGATCGGGCTGCGCGGCCTGCAGCGAGGCCGATGCCAGGCCGAGCACGGTGAATAGGGCGAATGAACAAAGCGGCTTCATGACAGCCTCCTTCCGGGGCAATTGACGATGGATGGGGAAATACTGCCCCCATCCTCCTCGTCAGTGAATCCCGCTGCGATCTTTCGGCTGTTTTTTCAGAAAAGTCTTACATGGTTAGCAGGTAAGCCCCTGTCAACGCTCCAAGTCGTCCACGGCTTCCTGCAGTTCCTTCTTGGCCTCGGCGAGCTTCTCTTTGCGCTTGTTGATCTTCTCTGGGTCACCCTTCTTCATGGCCTTGTCCAGGTCCTTGGTGCGCTGGTTGACCTCATGACGGGACTCGAGCACCTTCTGCTCGCGCTCCTTGCGCAGGCTGGCGTCGGTGCAATGTTCGGTGACTTCGCTCAGGGCTTTTTCCAGGCCGGCCAATTGTTCGGCATCGCCGTGGGTACGTGCCTGGGCGATCTGCTCGGCGATGGCCTGGCGCTTGGCTGCGCAACCGGTCAGGCCTGGCTGCTCCTCGGCGGCCAGCGCGGCATGGGCGGTCAGGCCGAACAGGGCAGACAGGACGAGGGACGAAAGCAGTTTCATCGGGGACTCCATTCGGGGCAGGGCGGCAGAAAAGGAAATGCTGCCTTGATCCGCAGAAATTAGAAACCCTCGATTGCATGCCGGTGCAATTGTTTGGCCAGTATCTGTACATCCTCGTTCTGGAAAAACGCATGCAGTTGCTCGGCCCGGTGGCGGCCGATGCCCGGCTCCGCCATCCATTGCGTGGGGCTCCTGGCTGCCAGGGTCTGCCAGTCCGGCCCCAGTTCGAGATCCTTGGGGGCCGGGACGCCAAGGGCGCGCAGCCAGCGCGGGAAAGGCTGCCTACGCGCCTGGGCGAAGGCCTGCTGCAACTGCTCGGCGCGTGTCTCGGCGATCCCGGGTACGCGCAGTAGTTCATCGCGGGTCAGGGCGAGCCAGCCGTCCAGGGTGCCGACCAGGCCACTTTCGACCAATTGTGCCCAGGCCGCCGTCCCTACGCGTGGCATCGCCAGCCCTTGCTTGCCGCCGAGCCAGGCCAGCCGGGCGATGAACTGCTCCCGGCAGGCCTCGCTGTCCTGCCAGCAGCTCAGCGGGTGATAGCGGCCAGGTTCCGGCACGCTCAGCGGTGCGCGCTGAACACTGCGATGCACCACGTTTTCCAGCCTGGGGATGGTCAGCCCGGCAAGGCTGATCGCCACCTGGTCGCCCGGGCGTATGTCCAGCGCCTGCCAGCGCGCCAGCGAACCCAGGCTGACCTGGCTGATGCGCCGGTCATCCAGCAGTAGTGGCTGCAGGTGCAGCACGGGTGTGACACGCCCGGTTCGCCCGACCCTGAAATGGACCTTGCGCACCTCGGCCATGGCTCGACGGTACGGGTATTTCCAGGCGGCGATCCAGTAGGGCGCCTGGGCGCGCCAGCGTTGTGCGGGCGGGCGACTGTCCTGGCGCAGGATCACGCCATCGCTGGCAAATGGCAGCGGCGAGCGATACCAGTGCTGGCGCCAGTGGGCGGCTTGTGCCGGGCTGTCGATGGCGACGCTGAATTGCTGGCTGTCGGGGAAGCCCAGCGATGCCAGCCGTGCGAGGCGTTCGCCCTGGGAAGCCGGGCCTTCGGGCCAGTCCCAGACGAACAGGCCGATACCGGCGCCTTGCTCGGCGGTCAATTGCCTGCGCGCCATCAGTCCGGCCACGGTACCGCGCGCATTGGCGCCGCCGGCGGTTGCCTGTACGTGCTCATCGAGACGCCAGTAGAGCTCCCCTTGCAGAACCAGGTCGAGCGGCTGGGGCAATTGCCGAACGACCCCCGCCAGTTGGGGAACATGGCGACTCCAATCGTGCCCTCGCACGCCATCGCCACGGCTGAGCAGACGCACCAGCTGGCCTTGGCGATAGACCAGCGATACGGCGACCCCATCGACCTTGGGCTGGATCCAGACGCCGTGCTTGCCGCGCATCCAGCGTTCCATGGCGTGTTCATCGACCAGCTTGGCAACGCCGGTATGGGCGATCGGGTGGGCGATGGTGCCACGGGCGCTGGCCAGCGGGTTGTCGGTGTATGCCAGTGCGAAGCAACCTTGAAGCTGCAGCAGCCGCTGCCGGCTCTGGTCGTACAGCTCGTCCGGCACCAGCGAGATGCCCTGGCGATGATAGTGGTCGTCCCACCGGGCGAGGGTCTGGCGCAGTTGCGCGACCTCCTTGCGAGCGCGCTCGTCAGCCCATGCCGGGCAATCCCCGGCATGGGCCATGGATGACAGGACGAACAGGGCAACGATCAACACGAACGGCATGGCCAGCATCCTTGCGTGGCAACGGGAAATGCTTAGCCTAGGCAAGCCTCGCCCTGGCCGCCGCGCGCAGTTGTCAGCCGATATGTCACGAAAAAGCCCCTGCCGATCACTCGGCAGGGGCTTTGGTCTTGCAGCTTGCCGCTGCTTACAACCCGGCAGCGTCGCGCAGGGCGTCGGCGCGGTCGGTGCGTTCCCAGGTGAAGGTGGTGAAGGTGTCGTCGCCGACGGTCTTCTGCTGCGGAATACGGCCGAAGTGGCCGTAGGCAGCGGTCTCCTGGTACATCGGGTGGAGCAGGTCGAGCATGGTGGTGATCGCATACGGACGCAGGTCGAAGCATTCACGGACCAGTTGCACGATCTTGTCGTCGGCGACCTTGCCGGTGCCGAAGGTGTTGATCGAGATGGAGGTCGGCTGGGCGACGCCGATGGCGTAGGACACCTGGATCTCGCAGCGCTCGGCCAGGCCGGCGGCGACGATGTTCTTGGCCACGTAGCGACCGGCATAGGCGGCCGAACGGTCGACCTTGGACGGGTCCTTGCCGGAGAAGGCGCCGCCACCGTGGCGAGCCATGCCGCCGTAGGAGTCGACGATGATCTTGCGGCCGGTCAGGCCGCAGTCGCCCACAGGGCCACCGATGATGAAGTTGCCGGTCGGGTTGATGTGGAACTGGGTGTCCTTGTGCAGCAGTTCGGCCGGCAGGGTGTGCTTGACGATCAGCTCCATGACCGCTTCACGCAGGTCCTTGTAGGACACTTCCGGGTTGTGCTGGGTCGACAGGACGATGGCATCGATGCCGACCACCTTGCCGTTCTCGTAGCGGCAGGTGACCTGGGACTTGGCGTCCGGGCGCAGCCACGGCAGCAGGCCAGACTTGCGCGCCTCGGCCTGGCGCTCGACCAGGCGGTGCGAGAAGCAGATCGGTGCCGGCATCAGTACGTCGGTTTCGTTGCTGGCATAGCCGAACATCAGGCCCTGGTCGCCAGCGCCCTGGTCTTCAGGCTTGGAGCGGTCGACGCCCTGGGCGATGTCCACGGACTGCTTGCCGATGATGTTCATCACCGCGCAGGTGGCGCCGTCGAAACCGACCTCGGAGCTGTTGTAGCCGATGTCGATGATGACCTTGCGCACCAGTTCCTCCAGGTCGACCCAGGCGGAGGTGGTCACTTCGCCGGCGATGATAGCGACACCGGTCTTGACCAGGGTTTCGCAGGCCACGCGGGCATACTTGTCCTGGGCAATGATTGCATCAAGGACCGCGTCCGAAATCTGGTCGGCGATCTTGTCCGGATGCCCTTCGGACACGGACTCGGAGGTGAAAAGGGAGTATTCGCTCATCTCGACGGGTTCCTAAAATTTACCGATGGTGAGTGTCGCCAGTGGCCCGCTGGAAATGGCGGACCTGGATCTGGAAACCGTTACGCAAGCCCACGTAGAGGCTGTCCCCGGGTGCCAGCCCCGCAACATTGGCCCAACGGGCCAGGTCGTCCTGCTCGAAGCCCAGCCAGAGGTCGCCGCAGGCTTCCCGCGCCCACCCCTGGTCATGGCTGCACAACTCGGTGATCAGCAGGCTGCCGCCGGCCTTCACCCGTTTGGCCAGCAGGCGCAGGGCCAGGGCCGGGTCGCTGAAGTGGTGCAGGACCATGTTCAGCACAACGCAGTCGGCTTCCACATCCGTTGCACCCAGTGCATCGGCCAACTGCAGGGTTACATTGTCCAGGCCTTCGCGCTGGCAGACCTGGCGTGCCAGCTCGAGCATGGTCGGGCTGTTGTCCAGCGCCGTGACCTGGGCGAAGCGCCGCGCCAGGTCCGGCAGGAAACCGCCGTCGCCCGGGCCGACCTCCAGTGCGCTGGCCGTCGGCGCGAAGCTGAGCTTGTCGAGCAGGGCCAGCAGGCTCTCGCGGTACTGCGGCAGGCCGGCGATCAGGTCTTGCTGGGCGCGGAACTTCTCTTCCACGCGCAGGAAGAAATCCTGGCTGGTGGCCGCCCGGCGCTGCTGTACCTGGGCGATGCGCGCCTGCACGTCCTGCGCCAGGGCCAGGCCGTCGACCTCCTCGAGCAGTGCCGCGTGCAGGCGGCCGCCCAGGCGCAGGCTATCGGGCAGGGCGCGGCGATAGAAGATCGCGTTGCCTTCGCGGCGGGTGGCCACCAGATCGGCCTGGGCGAGCACCTTGAGGTGGTGGCTCATGCCCGACTGGCCGATGCCGAAGATCTGCGCCAACTCCAGCACGCCGAACGAATCGCTGGCCAGGGCGCGCAGCACGTTCAGGCGCAAGGGGTCGCCACCGGCCTTGCACAGGGCGGCCAGTTCGTCGCTTCGCTGGTGGTCTGCCGAGGGCGCACGTAGGTTCATGAGGCGGCAGTCTAGACAGGGGATGCTGTCGTCGCAATAGCAATATCAAAAAGTTTTGATATTGCCGATGAGCTGTAAGCTTCGAGCAGCCACGCTGCGAGCGATAAAGCGGGCCGATCACCGCTCTGCCTCCCTTTGTAGCTTGAAGCTCGTCACTCGTGGCTGGATTCGTGGCTGGAAAAGTTTGCCCCCGGACCCGCCTGTGGGCGAAAATGGCCGCCTTTTTTCGTTCCACTACCTTATTCAAGCCCCAGGAGACTCAGCGATGCCCAGCCGTCGTGAACGTGCCAACGCCATTCGTGCCCTCAGCATGGATGCCGTGCAAAAGGCCAACAGCGGCCACCCAGGTGCCCCCATGGGCATGGCGGATATCGCCGAAGTGCTTTGGCGCGACTACCTGAAGCACAACCCGAGCAACCCGAAATTCGCCGACCGCGATCGCTTCGTGCTGTCCAACGGCCACGGCTCGATGCTGATCTATTCGCTGCTGCACCTGACCGGCTACGACCTGTCGATCGACGACCTCAAGGCCTTCCGCCAACTGCACAGCCGCACCCCGGGCCACCCGGAGTACGGCTACACCGCGGGCGTCGAGACCACCACCGGCCCGCTGGGCCAGGGCCTGGCCAACGCCGTGGGCTTCGCCCTGGCGGAGAAGGTGCTGGCCGCCCAGTTCAACCGTGACGGCCACACCATCGTCGACCACAACACCTACGTGTTCCTCGGTGATGGCTGCATGATGGAAGGCATTTCCCACGAAGTCGCCTCGCTGGCCGGCACCCTGGGCCTGAACAAGCTGATCGCCTTCTACGACGACAACGGCATCTCCATCGATGGCGAGGTTCACGGCTGGTTCACCGACGACACGCCGAAGCGTTTCGAGGCCTACAACTGGCAGGTGATCCGCAACGTCGACGGCCATGACGCCGACGAGATCAAGATGGCGATCGAGACCGCGCGCAAGAGCGACCGGCCGACCCTGATCTGCTGCAAGACCATCATCGGCTTCGGCTCGCCCAACAAGCAGGGCAAGGAAGACTGCCACGGCGCGCCGCTGGGCAACGACGAGATCGCCCTGGCGCGCAAGGAACTGAACTGGAACCACGGCCCGTTCGAGATCCCTGCCGAGATCTACGCCGAGTGGGACGCCAAGGCCGCCGGCGCCAAGCTCGAGGCCGACTGGAACCTGCGTTTCGACGCCTACGCCAAGGCCTACCCTGAGCTGGCCGCCGAGTTCCAACGCCGCCAGAGCGGCGAGTTGCCAGCCGATTTCGCCGAGAAGGCCCAGGCCTACATCAACGAAGTCGCTGCCAAGGGCGAGACCATCGCCAGCCGCAAGGCCAGCCAGAACACCCTGAACGCCTTCGGCCCGCTGCTGCCCGAGTTCCTCGGTGGTTCGGCCGACCTGGCCGGCTCCAACCTGACCCTGTGGAAAGGCTGCAAGGGCGTCGAGGCCGATGACGCCAGCGGCAACTACGTGTTCTACGGCGTGCGCGAGTTCGGCATGACCGCCATCATGAACGGCGTCGCCCTGCACGGCGGCCTGGTGCCGTACGGCGCGACCTTCCTGATGTTCATGGAATACGCGCGCAACGCGGTGCGCATGTCGGCGCTGATGAAACAGCGCGTGATCCACGTCTACACCCACGACTCCATCGGCCTGGGCGAGGACGGCCCGACCCACCAGCCGATCGAGCAACTGACCGCCCTGCGCAGCACGCCGAACCTGGACACCTGGCGCCCGGCCGATGCGGTCGAGTCGGCCGTGTCCTGGAAGAGCGCCCTGGAGCGCCGGGACGGCCCGTCGGCGCTGATCTTCTCGCGCCAGAACCTGCAGCACCAGGAGCGCGACGCCCAGCAGATCGCCGACATCGCCCGTGGTGGCTACGTCCTCAAGGACTGCGCCGGCGAGCCTGAGCTGATCCTGATCGCCACCGGTTCGGAAGTGGGGCTGGCGGTCCAGGCGCATGCCACGCTGACCGAGCAGGGCCGCAAGGTGCGCGTGGTATCCATGCCATGCACCAGCGTGTTCGATGCCCAGGATGCCGCCTACAAACAGTCGGTACTGCCGGTCGAGGTGGGCGCGCGCATCGCCATCGAAGCGGCCCATGCGGACTTCTGGTACAAGTACGTGGGCCTCGAAGGCCGTATCATCGGCATGACCACCTACGGCGAATCGGCTCCGGCCGGTGCGCTGTTCGAAGCGTTCGGCTTCACCCTGGAGAACATCCTGGGTACTGCCGAAGAGCTGCTGGAAGACTGATCGGTCGGTGAGGCTGTACCGGCCTTTTCGCGGGCAAGCCCGCTCCCACAGGTATCGCGTGAACCTGTGGGAGCGGGCTTGCCCGCGATGGGCCGTGCAGCGGCCCCATTGGCCTGCCCAGACAACGCACTAGTTCGTGAGCCTGTTCATGCCCCACCAGCGTCCCTACAAAGTTGCACTCAACGGATACGGCCGCATCGGCCGCTGTGTCTTGCGCGCACTGTTCGAGCGAGGGGCGGATGCCGGCTTCGAGATCGTTGCGCTGAACGATTTGGCCGATCAGGCCAGCCTCGAATACCTGACTCGCTTCGACTCCACCCACGGGCGTTTCCCCGGCGAGGTGAAGGTCGACGGCGATTGCCTGCACATCAACGGCGACTGCGTGAAGGTGCTGCGCAGCGCAAGCCCGGAAGGCATCGACTGGGCCGCCCTGGGTATCGACCTGGTGCTGGAGTGCTCCGGCGCCTACCACACCCGTGCCGATGGCCAGCGCTTCCTCGATGCCGGTGCGCCACGGGTACTGTTCTCCCAACCGATGGCCAGCGAGGCGGACGTGGATGCCACGGTGGTCTACGGCATCAACCAGGGTTGCCTGGACGGCAGCGAGCGCCTGGTGTCGAACGCCTCCTGCACCACCAACTGCGGCGTGCCGCTGCTGCGCGTGCTCGACCAGGCATTCGGTATCGAGTACGTGTCGATCACCACCATCCACTCGGCGATGAACGACCAGCCGGTGATCGATGCCTACCACCACGAAGACCTGCGCCGCACGCGCTCGGCCTTCCAGTCGGTGATCCCGGTGTCCACCGGCCTTGCGCGGGGCATCGAGCGCCTGCTTCCGGAACTTGCCGGGCGAATCCAGGCCAAAGCCGTACGCGTGCCGACCGTCAACGTGTCGTGCCTGGACATCACCCTGCAGACCGCCCGCGACACCAGCGCGGCTGAGGTCAACCGGGTGTTGCGCGAGGCGGCGCTGGACGGCCCGTTGAAAGGCTTGCTGGCCTACACCGAACTGCCGCACGCCAGCTGTGATTTCAACCATGACCCGCATTCGGCGATCGTCGATGCCAGCCAGACCCGTGTCTCAGGCCCCCGCCTGGTGAACCTGCTGGCCTGGTTCGACAACGAATGGGGGTTCGCCAACCGTATGCTCGACGTTGCCGACCATTTCCTGCACGTCGTCCACCAAACCCGCACCAAACAGCCCTGAAGGACTGCATTCATGACCGTGTTGAAGATGACCGACCTCGACCTGCAAGGTAAGCGCGTACTGATCCGCGAAGACCTCAACGTCCCCGTGAAGGACGGTGTGGTAGCCAGCGACGCGCGTATCCAGGCTGCGCTGCCGACCATCAAGCTGGCCCTGGAGAAGGGTGCGGCGGTAATGGTCTGCTCGCACCTGGGCCGTCCGACCGAGGGTGAGTTCTCCGCCGAGAACAGCCTCAAGCCGGTCGCCGACTACCTGGCCAAGGCACTGGGCCGCGACGTACCGCTGGTCGCCGACTACCTGGATGGCGTCGAGGTCAAGGCTGGCGACCTGGTGCTGTTCGAGAACGTGCGCTTCAACAAGGGCGAGAAGAAGAACGCCGACGAGTTGGCGCAGAAGTACGCCGCCCTGTGCGATGTGTTCGTCATGGACGCCTTCGGTACTGCCCACCGCGCCGAGGGCTCCACCCATGGTGTGGCCAAGTTCGCCAAGATCGCCGCGGCCGGCCCGCTGCTGGCCGCCGAACTGGACGCCCTGGGCAAGGCCCTGAAGGCCCCGGCCAAGCCGATGGCGGCGATCGTCGCCGGCTCCAAGGTGTCCACCAAGCTGGATGTGCTCAACAGCTTGAGCAGCGTCTGCGACCAGTTGATCGTCGGTGGCGGCATCGCCAACACCTTCCTCGCCGCCGCAGGCCACAAGGTCGGCAAGTCGCTGTACGAGCCTGACCTGGTCGAGACGGCCAAGGCCATCGCCGCCAAGGTCAGCGTGCCGCTGCCGGTCGACGTAGTGGTCGCCAAGGCGTTCGCCGAGAGCGCCGAGGCCACCGTCAAGGCCATCGCCGAGGTGGCCGATGACGACATGATCCTGGACATCGGCCCGCAGACCGCCGCACAGTTCGCCGAGCTGCTTAAGTCGTCGCAGACCATCCTGTGGAACGGCCCGGTCGGTGTGTTCGAGTTCGACCAGTTCGGCAACGGCACCAAGGTGCTGGCCAAGGCCATCGCCGACAGCGCCGCGTTCTCCATCGCCGGTGGCGGCGACACCCTGGCGGCCATCGACAAGTATGGCGTCGGTGCCAATATCTCCTACATTTCTACCGGTGGCGGTGCGTTCCTCGAATTCGTCGAAGGCAAGGTCCTGCCCGCCGTGGCAATCCTGGAAGAACGGGCCAAGGCCTGAGAACGAAGGCGCCTGGCAAAGGGAGCGGCCTGATGGTCAAGCAATTGCCGTGGATGATCGTGGCCCTGTCGCTGGGCGCCTGCTCCAGCAACAAGGGCCAGGATACCGAGCCGTCGCAGCCACCTGCCGGCGGCTGCTACCAGTCCCAGTGGCAGGCGGAGACGGTACCGGTGATCAACAAGCGCCTGGGCCCGGAGGGCCTGGAAAAATACGACGACGAGCACCAGCGCAAGGCGCCGGGATGCCCTTGATCGGGTACCTGGCAACCTGGCGGTTGTTTTGTGGTCTTGAAGAAGGGGCCGCTGTGCGGCCCTTCGCGGGGATATCGAATGAAAGCGCTGATGGCCTCGATGGCCCTGGCGACACTGGCAGGATGCTCGTTGCTGCAGCCGGCGCAACCCGCCCCGGCGGACAACTGGACCCGTTGGGTCTGCGACAGCCAGGCCGAAGTGCTCTGGCGCTTCGCCAACGCCACGCAGGATGCGGTCGACGTGCGCCTGGGCGGTGGCGACCAGGTCTACCGTCTAACGTCCGAGCCGGGCGCCTCCGGCGCGCTGTACAGTGACGGGGTGCTGGCTTTCCACACCAAGGGCGACGAAGGCCTGCTGTACTGGGTGGCGACCAACGATCTGATAGGGCGGGGCTGCAAGGCACCGTGACTGGCCGGGCCGCGATGATGGCCCACACTACTTGAACAGCAACTGCCCCTGCGGCAGGCTTGCACGAAACAACGACGCTTGTCGGGAGAGAGATACACAATGGCACTCATTAGCATGCGCCAGATGCTGGACCACGCCGCCGAGTTCGGCTACGGCGTTCCGGCTTTCAACGTCAACAACCTCGAGCAGATGCGCGCCATCATGGAAGCCGCCGACAAGACCGACTCCCCGGTCATCGTCCAGGCCTCGGCCGGTGCCCGCAAGTACGCCGGTGCCCCCTTCCTGCGCCACCTGATCCTGGCGGCGATCGAAGAATTCCCGCACATCCCGGTGTGCATGCACCAGGACCACGGCACCAGCCCGGACGTGTGCCAGCGCTCCATCCAGCTGGGCTTCAGCTCGGTGATGATGGACGGTTCCCTGCGCGAAGACGGCAAGACCCCGTCGGACTACGACTACAACGTCCGTGTGACCCAGCAGACCGTGGCGTTCGCCCATGCCTGCGGCGTGTCCGTGGAAGGCGAGCTGGGCTGCCTGGGCAGCCTGGAAACCGGCCAGGCCGGTGAGGAAGACGGTGTCGGCGCCGAAGGTATCCTGGATCACAGCCAGATGCTGACCGACCCGGAAGAGGCCGCCGACTTCGTCAAGAAGACCCAGGTCGACGCCCTGGCGATCGCCATCGGCACCAGCCACGGCGCCTACAAGTTCACCAAGCCGCCGACCGGCGACATCCTGGCCATCGACCGCATCAAGGAAATCCACAAGCGCATCCCCAATACCCACCTGGTGATGCACGGTTCTTCCTCGGTCCCGCAGGACTGGCTGGCGATCATCAACGAGTTCGGTGGTGACATCAAGGAAACCTACGGCGTACCGGTCGAGGAGATCGTCGAGGGCATCAAGCACGGCGTGCGCAAGGTGAACATCGACACCGACCTGCGCCTGGCCTCCACTGGCGCGATCCGTCGCTTCCTGGAGCAGAACAAGTCCGAGTTCGACCCGCGCAAGTACTTCGCCAAGACCATCGAAGCCATGCGTGACATCTGCATCGCCCGCTACGAAGCCTTCGGCACTGCCGGCAACGCCTCGAAGATCAAGCCGATCTCCCTGGAAGGCATGTTCCAGCGCTACGCCAAGGGCGAGTTGGCTGCCAAGATCAACTGATCCGGCCTTCGCAACGAAAAAAACCCGCAGTGATGCGGGTTTTTTTTGTGCGTGCATGGGGACTGCGAGGCAGCCCCAGGAACGGGCCATGACCGTTAGTCGGCTCATCGTACTTTTGTTAGCTGATAGCGATCTGATTTCATTGCTTCCTGCAAGGCCGAGTCTAGAGTAATCAATCGGATCCAATCTCAGACGGAATCCCCCTTACAAGAGACGCGGCATGGATGGAGCTCACCCCCAGACCCCGGACGGCCAATCCGTTCTGCTGGTTGTCGACGACTACCCGCAGAACCTGACCAGCATGCAAGCCCTGCTGGCGCGGCACGATCGGCGCATATTGACGGCTGGCTCGGGCAGGGAGGCATTGGATGCCCTGCTGCAGCACGATGTGGACTTGGTCTTGCTGGATGTGTGCATGCCCGGCATGGACGGTTTCGAGGTCGCCCGCCTGATGCGCGGTAGCCAGCGCACGCGCCTGATTCCGATCATCTTCCTTAGCGCCAACGAGCAATCCGAGGCCGCCGTGCTCGAGGGCTATGCCATCGGCGCGGTGGACTACCTGTTCAAGCCCTTCGACCCGCAGATCCTCAAGCCCAAGGTCCAGGCATTGCTGGAGCATCAGCGCAACCGGCGCTTGCTGCAGTGCCTGACCCGCGAACTGGAGTCGGCCAGGGCGTTCAACGCCTCGATCCTGGACAACGCCGCCGAGGGCATCCTGGTGGTGGACGAGGCGGGCATCATCGCCTTTGCCAACCCGGCCCTCTCACGGCTGCTGGCCGCCCCGCAGGGAAAGCTGCAAGGCGTTCCCGTGCTGGAACTGGTCCAGCTGCCAGGCGCCAGCCACTGGTGCGATTCGGACTTCCACCACGCCTACCTGGAGCGGCGGATCATGCGCCTGCACGATGCCTGCCTGCGTACCCTCGATGGCCAGTCGATCCCCGTCGCTCTTTCCTGTGCGCCGTTGCCTGCGGAGCAGCGGGCCATGGTGATCACGGTGCTGGACATGTCGGTGGTGCGTACCCTGCACCAGCAACTGGAGTACCAAGCGGTCACCGATCCGCTCACCGGCCTGCTCAACCGCCGTGGTTTCTACCAGGCTGCCGAAGGGGCACTGTTGCGCAACGAGTGCCAGGGCAAGGTTCAGGCCCTGATGTACATGGACCTGGACGGCTTCAAGCGGATCAACGACTCGCTCGGTCACGAGGCTGGCGACCAGGTGCTGCGTTGGGTCGCCGAACAGCTCGAGGATTGCCTGGGCGGCCACGCCATGCTGGCGCGCATGGGCGGCGATGAGTTCATTGCCTTGTTCGGGGACTTGCCCGACCCGGCGTTGGCCGGGCGCTTTGCCGAGCGGCTGCTCGAACGCATGGCCAGCCACCCGCAACTGGACGGGTTTGGCATGAGCCTTGGCGTCAGTATCTGCATCGCCACCTCTGCGGACTGCGGCGTCACTGTCGAAGGGTTGCTGCGTGCTGCCGATGCCGCGATGTACGCGGCCAAGCGCGACGGGCGCCAGCAGTACCGGTTCCATGACCCGCAACTCACTGGTCGGCCCCATTCGCAGTTGATGCTCGACCTCAAGCTCGACCGCCACCTGAGGGGGCGGCCGATGCCTGCCAACGAAGCAGGGGCTGCTCCGGCGCGCTGTCCATGGCGGGGGCGCTAGCCAGCTCATGGGCGAAGGGCAGTTGCGGGCCGGTTCGCGAACAGGTGATGGCGGCCGCGCGGATGGCGAAGGTGAGTATCCCGTCGATCGTTTCCCGTTCCAGGGCCGCCAGCCCCTCGGCGCTGTCCGCACCGAGGCGGGCGAGGTAGGCGAGCACCGCGGCCTGGAAGGTATCGCCCGCACCGACTGTGTCACGCACCTCCCGCGAAGTGTCGGCGGGCCGTGCCCAGGAGCCATGCGCACAATGCACGCTGGCACCGTTGCCCCCGTGGGTGATGAACACCAGCCGGCAGCGCTCGTTGAGCCAGCCACGCGCCACCTCTGCGGGAGAACGGGTCGGGTAGAGCAGGGCCAGGTCTTCCTCGCTGACCTTGATGAGGTGGGCATGGCGGGCGAAGGCTTCGACCTGGTGCCGCCAACGCTGTACATCCGGTTGCGGGTTGAGGCGTACGTTGGGGTCGAGGCTGATGAAGCGTCGGTGGCTTTCGCGTTGCACCAGCGCCAGCAGCGTTTCGGCCACCGGCGTCACCACCAGGGTGTAGGAGCCCACATGCAGGCCGCGCACCCGCTTGTCCAGCGTCGGTAGATGCTCGAGGCGAACCTGCCGGTCGGCACAACCTTCGCCGCGGAACTGGTACTGCACCGCTCCCTTTGCATCCAGGCCCACCATGGCCAGGGTAGTGGGCGCGTCGCTGGGGACCAGGAAGCGGCAGTCCACGTGCTCCTCTTCCAGCACGCGGCGCAGGCGCTCACCCAGGTAGTCACTGGACAACCCACCGAACAGCGCCGCCTCTGCGCCCAGCCGACGCAGGCCGACGGCGACGTTGAACGGCGAGCCGCCAGCGATCGCGGTGAAGCCCAGTTCGCCGCTGCGAGGGGCATTTTCCAGGCTGAAGACATCGAACAAGGCTTCGCCACAGACCAGGTACATGAAGTGCTCTCCGACACGAAAGAGGGGAAAGGGGCCTGCGATCAGCGTCCAGGTAGATGCTCCCGGTAACGTTGGTAGGCCATTTCATAAGCGGCCTGCTGAGCGGGCCGTGGCACCGTGCGGGTGCGCTCGTCGAGGCTCACGCAGCGCTGGCACAAGGCATCCAGGCTGTCGCCATCGCCCTGCTGGCGGCCCAGGCTCCAGGCGGCCTGGATCGCCGCGCCAAGGGTAGCGGCTTCGGTCTGCCGGGGACAGACCACCGGCAGGCCGAGCAGGTCGGCGAGCACCTGGCGCCACAGCGGGCTTTTCGCCGCGCCGCCGACCAGGCGGATCTCTTCGCCTGGCAGGCCGCTGGCGCGCAGCAGGTCCAGGCCAAGGCGCAGGCTGAAGCAGGTGCCCTCCAGCACCGCCCGGCAGAGATTGGCGCGGGTCAGGTTGTTGCTGGTCATGCCGTGCAGGCTGGCGCTGGCGTCGGGCAACGCGGGCACCCGTTCGCCGTCGAAGAACGGCAGCATGAGCAAGCCTTCGGCGCCGATCGGCGCCTGCCCGGCGAGCTGGGCGAAGTGCTCCCGATCCAGTTGCAGCAGCGCCTGCACCAGGCCACAGGCGCTGGTCAGGTTCATCGTGCAGATCAGCGGCAGCCAGCCACCGCTCGAGGCACAGAACGTCGCTACCTCGCCCTGTGTGACCAGCGGATGATCGGCGTGGGCCGCCAGGGTGCCAGAGGTGCCCAGGCTGAGGGTGATCATGCCGGGGTGGATATTGCCGGTGCCGATGGCCCCGAGCATGTTGTCGCCACCACCACTGGCCACCCAGGCCTGGGGGCTGAGGCCGAGCAGCTCGGCGGCCTGCGTGCGCAGCGTGCCGATGCAGTCACCGGGCTCGACCAGTTCGGGCAGCGCTGCCAGCAAGCGCTCGCCCGGTTCGATCAGTTGCAGCACATCGGCTGCCCAGGCCCGGCGGCGCACATCGTAGTAGCCGGTGCCCGACGCATCGCCGGGTTCGCTGCAGGCGCGGCCGGTCAGCCAGTGATTGAGGTAGTCGTGGGGCAGCAGGATATGGGCGGCGCGTTCGAACAGTTCGGGGAAGCGGCGTTTGCTCCACAGCAGCTTGGACACCGTGTAGCCCGGCGCGATCACCAGCCCCAGTCGCTCCAGCGAACCCGGGGCGCCGCCGAGGGCCTCGAGCAGTTCGAGGTTTTCCGGCGTGCTCTGGGTATCGCACCACAGCTTGGCCGGACGCAGCACCTGGCCCTGGGCGTCGAGCAGCACCAGCCCGTGCTGCTGGCCGGACACCGCCAGCCCACGGATTGCCTTGCCGCTCACGCCCGCTTCACGCAAGGCACCGCCCACGGCGGTACGCAGGGCGGCCAGCCAGTCGCCGGGGTCCTGTTCCCGGCGTCCGCCAGTGCCCTGCGGTGGCTGATGCGCGGCGCTGCCCAGGCCGAGCACGTGGCCGCTGCCGGCGTCCAGCACCAAAGCCTTGGTGCCTTGGGTGCCGCAATCGATGCCGAGGAACAGTCCGTCCATGTCGTCGTGCTCCGGGTTCAGTCGCCGAGTACTCGGCGCAGGGTTTCGCTCACGCCGAATTCGCGCAAGCTGTCGTACATCCGCTCGAACGCCGCGACGAAGGCCTTGGAGGCCGGTATCAGCGTGCCGAAGATCGCTTCGTCGCCCAGCACCCTGGCGGCCAGCCCATCGCGTTGCACGGCGCGGGCCTGGCAGTCCGAGGCGCGCGGGTCGGGAATCGCATAGGTCGTGCCGTTCTCGTCCACCCCGCGCAGGTACAGCGCCCAGGCCGCCACCACCAGGGCCACGCGCTCCAGCGGCTGGCCGTCGGCGATCAGGCGATTGGCGGTGGGCACGATGAACTTGGGAAACTTCGACGAGCCGTCCGAGCACACCCGCTCCAGTTGGTCGGCGATGGCGCGGTTGGCGAAGCGCTCGGCCAGGCTGTCCTTGTAGCATTCCAGGTCGATACCAGGCACTGGCGCGAGCTGCGGGGTCACGTCCCGGTCCATGAAGGTGCGCACGTAGCGGCGCAGCAGCGGGTCGGCCAGGGTTTCGTGGACGAAGCGGTAGCCCTGCAGGAAGCCCAGGTAGGTCAGGGCCAGGTGGCTGCCGTTGAGCAGCTTGATCTTCATCTGTTCGTAGGGCGTGACATCGTCGGTGAACTGTACGCCAACCTGTTCCCAGGCCGGGCGCCCGGCGACGAACTTGTCTTCCAGCACCCACTGCACGAAGGGTTCGCAGACCACCGGCCAGGCATCCTCGATGCCATGCCGTTCGGCCAGCGCCACGCGGTGGGCGCTGCTGGTCATCGGCGTGATGCGGTCGACCATGGCGTTGGGGAAACTCACGTTGCCGTCGATCCACTGGGCCAGGTCGGGGTCGAGGTGATGGGCGAAGGCCAGCAGCGCCTTGCGTGTCACCTCGCCGTTGTGCGGGAGGTTGTCGCACGACATCACCGTGAATGCCCCCACCCCGGCTGCACGGCGGCGGCGCAGCGCTTCGCAGAGAAAGCCGAAGACACTGCGCGGTGCCTGCGGATTGGCCAGGTCGTGCTGGATCTGCGGCAGGTCGGCGCGAAACTCGCCGGTGCTGTCGTCCATGCAGTAGCCGCCCTCGGTGATGGTCAGCGAGACGATGCGGATGGCAGGCTCGGCCAGCTTGGCCAGCAGCGCCTCGGCGCCATCTTCGGCCAGCAGCATGCCGTTGATGGCGGCGATCACGCGCACGTCGGTGTCGGCCTGGTCGCCCAGCTCGAACAAGGTGTAGAGGTGGTCCTGCGCGGCCAGGGCATCACGCATGGCGCGATCCTCGCTGCGCAGGCCAACGCCGCAGATGGCCCAGTCGAGGCCCTCGCCACGGTTCATCAGGGCGTCGGTGTAGGCGGCCTGGTGGGCACGGTGGAAGCCGCCGACGCCGATGTGCACGATGCCCTGACGCAAGTGCGCCGGATCATAGGAAGGACAGGCGACCGTGGTCGCCAGCAGGCCGAGGTTGTGCTGGTTGAGTTTCATCTTGAACATCCTTGGAAGGCGGCTTCAGGCCACCTGTTGCAGGCGTTTGTCGAGGGCCTGGCCGTGGCTGTCGAACAGGTGGCAGTGCCCCGGGTCGAAGTTCAGTTCCAGTTGCTCGCCGAAGGCTGGCGCGAAGTCGCCGCGCACGCGCACGGTGAGCATCTCGGCGGAGGCGGTACGCACATGGCAGTAGCTGTCGCTGCCCAGGCGTTCGCTGACATCGGCGGTGACCTGCAGCGAACCCAGGGCGCCGTGCCCGCTGCGGGTGATGTTCAGGTGTTCGGGGCGGATGCCCAGTGTCACCTGGCTGCCGGTCGGCAGCTCGCCCACGCACAAGGGCAGGGCGACGCGTGTGCCGCACTCGAGGGCGACCTCGCATTGGTTGCCTTGGTGGCGGCTCAGGTGCCCGCGCAAGAAGCCCATCTTCGGCGTGCCGAGGAAGCCTGCGACGAACAGGTTGGCCGGGTGGTGGTAGAGCTCCAGGGGCGAGCCGACCTGCTCGATGCGCCCGCCGTTGAGCACCACCACCTTGTCGGCCAGGGTCATCGCCTCGACCTGGTCGTGGGTCACGTAGATCATGGTCGCGGCCAGTTCCTGGTGCAGGCGCGCCAGCTCCAGGCGCATCTGCACCCGCAGCGCCGCGTCGAGGTTCGACAGCGGCTCGTCGAACAGGAAGATCTTCGGGTTACGCACGATCGCCCGGCCGATCGCCACTCGCTGGCGCTGGCCACCGGAGAGCTGGCGTGGCTTGCGTTCGAGCAGTGGCTGCAGCTCGAGGATGCGCGCGGCGTTGTCCACCTTGGCGGCCACGTCGCGCTTGTCCACGCCCGCCAGGTCCAGGGCGAACGACAGGTTCTTGCGCACGGTCATGTGCGGGTAGAGCGCGTAGGTCTGAAACACCATGGCCAGGTCGCGCTTGGCCGGGGCGGTGTCGGTGATGTCGAGGCCATCGAGGGTGATGCTGCCGCTGCTGACCTCCTCAAGGCCGGCGATCAGCCGCAGCAGGGTCGACTTGCCGCAGCCGGACGGGCCGACGAACACGACGAACTCGCGGTCGCGCACGTCCAGGTCGATGCCCTTGATGATGGCGTGCCCATCGAAGCCTTTTTGCAGGTTGCGGATCTTCAGGTCAGCCATGTCGAGTTACCTCCGCGTTGGCCGGGAACATTAGGGGAGAACGGGCGATTCATTTCACGGCGCCGAAGGACAGGCCGCGGACCAGTTGCTTCTGGCTGATCCAGCCGAAGATCAGGATCGGTGCGCAGGCCAGGGTGGAAACGGCCGAGAGCTTGGCCCAGAACAGGCCTTCGGGGCTTGAATAGGAGGCGACCAGCGCGGTCAGCGGGGCGGCGGCCGAGGAGGTCAGGTTGAGCGACCAGAAGGCCTCGTTCCAGCACAGGATCAGCGACAGCAGCAGGGTCGAGGCCAGGCCGCCACGGGCGATCGGCAGCAGCACGCGGATGATTTCCTGCCAGGTACCGGCGCCGTCCAGGCGTGCCGCTTCGAGGATGTCGACGGGGATGTCCTTGAAGTAGGTGTACACCATCCAGACCACGATCGGCAGGTTGATCAGGGTGTAGACGATGACCAGCGCCAGGCGCGAGTCGAGCAGGCCGAACTGCTTGGCCAGCAGGTAGATCGGCATCAGCACCCCGACCGGCGGCAGCATCTTGGTCGACAGCATCCAGAGCAGCGTGCGCTTGGTGTGGCGCGTCTCGAAGAAGGCCATGGAGTAGGCGGCGGGCACCGCGATCAGCATGCACAGCAAGGTGGCGGAGAAGGAAATCAGCACCGAGTTCCAGGCATAGGCGAAGTAGTCGCTGCGCTCGTTGATGTGCAGGTAGTTCTCCAGGGTCGGCTGGAAGAGGAACTGCGGCGGCGTGGCGAATGCGTCGAGCTCGGTCTTGAAGCTGGTCAGCAGCATCCAGAAGATCGGGAAGAAGATCACCAGGGCGATGCCCCAGCACAACAGGCCGATCGATGCATCGCGCAGGCGACGGGTTTGCTTGAGTGTCAGCATGGCGGGCTCCTCAGCTGCGCTCGGTGAGGTTCTTGCCGATCATCCGCACCAGCACGATGGCGGCGATGTTGGCGATCAGCACGGCGATCAGGCCACCGGCCGATGCCATGCCGACATCGAACTGCAGCAGTGCCTGGTTGTAGATCAGGTAGGCGAGGTTGGTGGACTCGTAGCCGGGGCCGCCGCTGGTGGTGGTGAAGATCTCGGCGAACACCGAGAGCAGGAAGATCGTCTCGATCATCACCACCACGGCGATGGGCCGCGCCAGGTGCGGCAGGGTCAGGTGCCAGAAAATGGCCAGCGGGCCGGCGCCGTCCAGGCGCGCGGCTTCCTTCTGCTCCTGATCGAGGGATTGCATGGCGGTCATCAGGATCAGGATGGCGAACGGCAGCCACTGCCAGGAGACGATCAGGATGATCGACAGCAGTGGATAATGCGCCAGCCAGTCCACCGGCTGGGCGCCGAACAGGCGCCACACGGCGGCGAGAATGCCCGACACCGGGTGGAAGATCAGGTTCTTCCACAGCAGCGCGCTGACCGTGGGCATGATGAAGAACGGCGAGATCAGCAGCACCCGCACCACGCCCCGGCCCCAGAATTCACCCGCCTCCAGCAACGCGGCGATGAGCACGCCGAACACCACGCTGATCGCCAGCACGCTCCCGACCAGCGTCAAGGTGTTCAGGGCGCCGGGCAAGAAGCCGGCGTCGGTGACGAAGAAGCTGAAGTTCTCCAGGCCGACGAATGCGTTCTCGCCAGGGTACAGCAGGTTGTAGCGGATCAACGAAAAATACAGGGTCATGCCCAGGGGGACGATCATCCACAACAGCAGCAGCGCCACCGAGGGGCTGACCAGGAACCAGCCAGGGCCGACACGGCGTTTGCCGGGGCGCGTGGCGGCGAGGGTCGGGGTATCGAGGGCCGAAGTGTTCATGGCGACTCCGTGTGCATCGAAAGAGGGCGAGCGGCCAGCCACCGCGCCGGTAGCGGCGCGGCAACGGTCAGGGGCGGGTTACTTGGGATAACCGGCGCGTTTCATCTCGCGGGCGGTGGATTGCTGGGCGGCGGCGAGCACCTGGTCGACCTTCATCTGCCCGGTCAGGGCGGCGGAGAACAGCTTGCCGACCTGCGTGCCGATGGCCTGGAACTCGGGAATGGTCACGAGCTGGATACCGACATAAGGCACCGGCTTGAGGGTGGGGTGGTTCGGGTCGACCCGTTTGAGCGACTCCAGCGTCACCTGGGCGAAGGGCGCGGCCGCCAGATAGGCATCGCTGTAGGTCGAGGCGCGGGTGCCTGGCGGCACGTTGGCCACGCCTTCCCTGTCGGCCACCAGCTTGCCGTATGCCTCGGAGGTGGCCCAGGTGCTGAAGGTCTTCGCCGCCTCCTTGGCCTTGGAACTGCTGGGAATCGCCAGCGCCCACGCATACAGCCAGGAGGCACCCTTGTCGGTCACTTCCTTCGGCGCGAAGGTGAAGCCGACCTGGTCGGCGACCTTGCTCTGGCGCTTGTCGGTGACGAACGAGCCGGCAACGCTGGCATCGACCCAGATCGCGCACTTGCCGCTGTTGAACAGCGCCAGGTTTTCGTTGAAGCCGTTGCTGGAGGCGCCGGGCGGGCCGTACTGCTTCAGGGTGTCGACGTAGAAGTTCAGGGCGTTCTTCCACTGCGCGCCGCTGAACTGCGGTTGCCACTGCTCGTCGAACCAGCGCGCGCCGAAGGCGTTGGCCACGGTGCCGACCAGGGCCATGTTCTCGCCCCAGCCGGCCTTGCCGCGCAGGCAGATGCCGTACTGGTCCTGGTCGGGGGCGTTCAGCTTGGCGGCGAACCCGGCGAGCTGGGTCCAGGTCGGCTGCTCGGGCATGTCCAGCCCGGCCTGCTGGAACAGGTCCTTGCGGTAGTAGGTGATCGAGGCTTCGGCGTAGAAGGGCAGCGCGTACAAGGTGCCTTGCACCGACAGGCCGTCGCGCACCGAGGGGAACACGTCGTCCAAGTCGTAGTCGGCGGGCAGGTTCGTCATCGGCTCCAGCCAGCCCTTGGCACCCCACAGCGCGGCTTCGTACATGCCGATGGTCAGCACGTCGAACTGCCCACCCTGGGTGGCGATATCGGTGGTCAAGCGCTGGCGCAACACGTTCTCTTCGAGCACCACCCACTTGAGCCTGATGTCTGGATGCTGCTCCTCGAACACCTTGGACAGCCGCTGCATGCGGATCATGTCGTTGTTGTTGACCGTGGCGATGGTCAGGGTTTCGGCGGCCTGGGCGAACAGCGGCAGGCTCAGGCAGGCGGCGGCCACACAGGCCTTGATCGAGTCGTTCATCTGTGAACTCCCCTCCCGGACCGGGGGCGGTGCGGGAGACATTATTGTTTTTGTGTCGCTCGCCGCCGATTACACCGCCATGCAGCGGAGCCGACAAAGCCTCGACTGCACTTTGGCTGATACTTTTTTGCACTGGGCGGCACGGGGATTCGTTCAGAGCCGGTTCTGCTCGGTCAGCCGCTGGGTCACCAGGCTGCGGTAGTCGGAAGGGGTCATGCCTTTGAGCTGCTGGAAGCGCCGGTTGAAGTTCGACAGGTTGCTAAAGCCCGACTCGAAGCACACTTCGGTCACCGGCAGGTCGCTCTTGGCCAGCAGTTCGCAGGACTTGCTGACCCGCAGGCGGTTGACGAACTCGACGAAGCCGCGCCCTGCGGCCTGCTTGAAGAAGCGCGAGAAGTAGGTGGGCGTCATTCCCAGGTGTTCGGCGACCTCGCTCTGGGTGAGGTCCTGGGCGTAGTGCTGGAAGATGTAGTCCACGGCCCGGTTGATGCGCTCGACGTGGTGTTCGTCGGCCAGCTGCGAGGAGGTGACGGTGGACAGCAGTTGGTAGTCCTCGCAGGCCGCGAGCTGTTCCATGAGGATAAAAAAGTATCCCAGGCGCGTCATGCCACGGCTGTCGGCGATGCGTTGCAGCAACTGCCGGCTTTCGGCGATCAGCGCAGGGTCGCGGAATTCGATGCCGTAGCGCGCCCTGGCCAGCAGTGGCGTGAGCTGGTTCAGCTCGGAGAACACGCTGCTGCCGTCCTCGAGCACCTCGTCGGTGAAATTGACCAGCATGTCGCGCTTGCTCACCACTTCGTCGGGGGCGACCTGGCTGATCCAGTTATGCGGCAGGTTCGGGCCTGTGAGGAACAGCGTGTCGGGGGCGAAGTTGCCGATATAGTCGCCGATGAATACCTTGCCGGAGCTGGCGACGATCAGGTGCAGCTCGTATTCCTTGTGGAAGTGCCAGCGCACCAGCGGGCTGGGAAAACCGTGCTGACGGTAGATCAGCGAGTGGCCTTCGTGGTCGTCCATCAGTTCGTAGGACGGGTCGGTGACTTTGCTGACTTTTGGCATGGCGGTGGCGTCGACCGGGGGCGAGTGAACATCCTAGCCAAAAAATGCCGGTCAGTGCGGGCTGCATATTCGCTAGAATCCCTTATCGCCCCAGCAGACACGACGCCATGACCGCCCTACGCTACCTGCAAGCCTATCCCCCGCATCTGCAGGAACAGGTACGCCAGATGATCGCCAGCGACCGCCTGGGCGACTATCTGCAGCAGCGTTATCCCGGCCGTCATGACGTGCAGAGCGACAAGGCGCTGTACGCCTATGCCCAGGACCTGCGCCAGGAGTACCTGCGCACCGCACCGGGCCTGGACAAGGTACTCTATGACAACCGCCTGGACCTGACCCACCGTGCCCTGGGCCTGAACACCGCGGTGTCGCGGGTCCAGGGTGGCAAGCTCAAGGCCAAGAAGGAAATCCGCATCGCCTCGTTGTTCAAGGAGGCGGCGCCGCAGTTCCTGCGCATGATCGTGGTGCATGAGCTGGCGCACCTGAAGGAGCGGGATCACAACAAGGCGTTCTACCAGCTCTGCCAGTACATGGAACCGGATTACCATCAACTGGAGTTCGACCTGCGCGTCTACCTGACCTACCGGGAGCTGCCGGGCATTACCTGAGGAACGAGCAGCATGGATGTAAGCAAGACCAAGAGCAGTTTCTACCGCCGCCTGTACGTGGCCTGGCTGATCGACAGCCAGACCGCCACCAGCGTGCCGGCGCTGATGGAGGCCACCGGCATGCCCAGGCGCACCGCTCAGGACACCATCGCTGCCCTGGCCGACCTGGACATCATCTGCGAGTTCGAGCAGCAGGTGGGGGCGCGCAATCATGCCGGGCACTACCGCATCCTCGACTGGGGGGCGATCGACAAGCAGTGGATCATCCAGCACCTGCGCAGCATCCGTGAGGTGCTGGGGTACCCCTGAGCAGCAGCGCCGCTTTCCACGGCTTTTCCCGGTGGATTAGCATTGGCAACCCTTCGCTCCAGGAAACCCCAGATGCCAGCACGACGGCAGGCCACCCGCTTCAGCAACTACGCCGCCATGGCCGACGGTATCGCCACCTTGCTGTTCCCCCATGCCGAGGTGGTGGTCCACGACCTCTCGACGCAGACGGTGGTGCACATCGCCAACAACCTCTCCAAGCGCAAGCTGGGGGCATTGCAATGACCGTCGACGACGCCTACCTCGATGCGCTGTACCAGGCGATCACCGAGGCGCACCGTGAAGTGCGCCCACAAGTGGCCGTGACGCCGCTCGAGCACAGCGCCCGACTTTCGGCCATGAGCGGGTGCGAGGTCTTCCTCAAGTGCGAACACCTGCAGCACACCGGCTCCTTCAAGTTTCGCGGCGCCAGCAACAAGCTGCGGCTGCTGGACGCCTCGCAGCGGCGCCTGGGCGTGATCACCGCGTCATCGGGCAACCATGGGCAGGGGCTTGCCCTGGCGGGGCGCACGCTGGGCGTGCCGGTGACGGTCTACACCACCCGCGACGCCTCACCCTACAAGCTCGAGGCCATGCGTGCGCTGGGCGCGCAGGTGGTGAGCCTGGACATGGACCCGCTGGGCGTGGAGCTGGAGGCGGGCAGGCAAGCACGGTTGCAGGGCAAACCCTTCGTCTCGCCCTACAACGACCGCGACATCATCGCTGGGCAGGGCACCATCGGCATGGAACTGTTCGAGCAGGCGCCTGACCTTGCGGCGGTCTTCGTCGCGGTCGGGGGTGGCGGCATGATCTGCGGCATTGGCGCCGCTCTGCGGCGTCTTGCTCCGTCGGTGGAAGTGATCGGCTGCTGGCCGGCCAACGCCCCGACCCTGCAGCGCTCGCTGGAGCAAGGGCGGATCATCGAGATGGAGGAGGCGCCGACGATCTCCGACGGTACCGCCGGCGGCGTCGAGCCCGACAGCATCACCTTCCCCCTCTGCCAGCAACTGCTGGACCGCACCGTGCTGGTCAGCGAACAGCAGATCAGGGCGGCCATGCGTGACGTTGCCGCCAGCGAACGCTGGATCATCGAGGGCGCGGCAGGTGTCGCCCTGGCGGGCATGCAGCATTTGGCGCAGGCCTATCGGGGCAGGAAGGTGGCGGTGGTGTTGTGTGGGCGCAACATCGTGCTGGACAAGTACCTTGAGGCGATCGCATGAAGGCCTGGTCAGGCCGGTAATGCTGTGCGCTTAAGCAATGGGGCCGCCTTGCGGCCCTTCGCGGGCAAGGCAGCCCCAATCGATGTCACATCAGACTTAAGTGAACAGCATTATGGTCAGGCCGGCGGTTTTTCCTCGTGTGCCTGAGCATCGCGGCAAGCCGGTATTTTCCCTGAAATCGGCTAAATTAGAGGCTAATTGACATTATTGTCGGCTGCCGATGGCGTCCACCGTTGTGTAATCTGCAAAACCTGTAGTCGTGAGGATCGCCTTCAAAGGCGTGGGTCTTCAACTGCGAAAGGACTTGAGCATGCGGCCACTGCTTCACGTTCTGGGTTTGCTGGGCATGCTGTTGGCGACCTGCGCCTCGGGTTACGAGAAGCTGCGCCTGGTGGCCGACAACTGGCCGCCTTTCACGGGCAGTACGATGCCCGGTGGTGGCCTGGCCACCCATATCGTCACCACGGCGCTGACCCGTGCCGGCTATGCCTGCGACGTCGAGGAGGTACCCTGGGCCAGGGCCCTGCTGGGTATCGGCGAGGGCCGCTACGATGTGCTGGTCAATGCCTGGTACAACGACTCGCGGACCCTTGTCGGCCAGTTCTCCCAGCCCTACCTGAGCAACCGCATCCGCCTGCTCAGGCAGCAGGATGCGGCCTTCAGCTACAAGCAGCTGTCCGACCTCTACCCCTACGCCATTGCCGTGGTGCGCGACTATGCCTACTCGCCTGAGTTCGACAGCGATAGCCGTCTGCGCAAGGTGCCGGTGCGCGACTTCTCGTCCGCGGTGCGCATGCTGGCGGCAGGGCGGGTCGACCTGGCGGTGGAGGACGAGTACGTGGCGCGCTACCACCTGCAGCGTGAGGCACCGGCGGTGCATGATGCGGTTGCGTTCGTCGAGCCTGCGCTGGGCGAGAACAGCCTGCATATCCTGGTCAGCCTCAAGTATCCCGGGCATGCGCAGGTCGTCGAACGCTTCGAGCGGGCCATCGCAGCGATGAAAGCTGACGGCAGTTACGCCCGGTTATTGCACGAGCATGGTTTCTGATCAGGCGTGACGGCTTCAGGCCGGCGCGCTTTCCTTGATCAGGTGTGCCGCCAGGGTCCGCAGCGGGCCGAGCTGGCGGCAGATCAGGGCCAATTGGGTCTGCACCAGGCGTTGGTGTTCATCCAGGTCTTCGGGCATCTGCTCCAGGGTCGCGGCCAGGGCTTCCTCGGCATCGCTGTGGATGGCGACCGGCAAACGCGCGGCGAGGCCATTGGCGATCTCGTCGAGGCTGTTGGCCAGGCCCTGGCCGGCACCGTCGATCAACTGCTCCTGGACGTCGGCCGGCAGTGCCGTGTCGCGGTGCGCGCCAAGCCCGGAGAGGTAGCTGAGCAGGGTGTGCGACAGCACCAGGAAGCGAAAGCCAACGTCCGCTTCCTTGCGAAAGTGCCCCGGCTCCATGAGCATGTTGGCCAGGGTGGTGGACAGTGCTGCATCGGCGTTGTGGGCATTGCGCCGGGCCAGGCGGTAGGCCAGGTCGTCACGCTTGCCATGGGCGTACTGCTGCATGATCTGGCGCAGGTAGACGCTGGCGCAGGCCAGGGTATTGGCCAGCACCTTGTTCAAGCGCCGGCCCTGCCAGTCGGGCAAGAACAGGAACACCGCGAGGATGGCGATCAGGCTGCCGACCAGGGTATCGAACAGGCGCGGCAGGAACAGGCCGTAGCCGTCGCCGATCTGGTTGAAGCAGAACAGCACCATCAGGGTGATCGCCGCGGTGGCCAGGGTGTAGCGGGTGGTGCGGTTGACGAAGAACACCACCCCGGCGACCACGGCGAACATCGACTGGATGACCGGGTTGGGGAACAGGTCGAACAGCGCCCAGCCGACGGTCAGGCCGATCGCCGTGCCGAAGATCCGCTGCACCAACTTGCGCCGTGTCGCGCCATAACTGGGCTGGCAGACGAACAGGGTGGTGAGGATGATCCAGTAGCCCTGGGTCGGGTGGATCAGGTGCACCATGCCGTAGCCGACCGACAGCGCCAGAGGCAGACGCAGGGCATGGCGGAACAGCAGCGAGGTCGGGGTCAGCTGGGTACGCAGGCGGCTCCAGACATCCTTGAGGCTGCGTGGCGAACGGTCGAGCAGGCTGCTGTCGCTGGCGTCGGCCAGGCTGTCCGGGTTGCTGGCGGCGCCGAGCAGGCGGTCGAGGGTGGCCAGGTTCGCCGCCAGTGCCCGCAGCGAGCGCAGCAGGCCACGCCAGGCCGGGTTGCTCTGGATGCGCAGGTGCTCCAGGGAGGCGTCGAGGTCCTCCAGGGCTTCGGTGAAACCGGTGTCGTAGACGAACGGCTGGCGCAGGCGGATCGACTGGGCCAACTGCTGGCAGGCCGAGCCCTGCTGGCGCAGCAGGCGCTGGCAGCGGAACATCACGTCGCTGTGGAAGAACGCCTCGGCCAGGGCGTTGTAGGGGTAGTGCGAGGCGCTGACCCGCTCATGGATATCCTGGGCCAGGAAGTACAGCTTCAGGTAACGGCTGACCTTGGCGTTCGGCTGGCTGTTGCCGACCCGGTGCAGGATGATTTCCTTGGCCGCGTTCAGGGCTGCGACGACCTTGCCGTTCTGCTGGGCCAACTCCAGGCGCCGAGCTTCCACGTCGAGGTTGCGGATCGGTTCGAACAGGTTGGCCTTGAGCTTGAGGTAGCGGCCCAGTTCGAGGAACAGCTTGGCCAGGCTCTGCTGCACCGGTTGGTTGGAGAACAGCGCCTGCCACAGCACCGAAAGCAGGCCATACCAGGCCGCGCCGGCCACCAGCAGCATCGGCTCGTGCCAGAAGTCGCTGACCTGGCCGCCGCGTTGGTCCACGCCGATCATGGTGTACACCGAGAGGATCAGTGTCGCCGAGGCGATGGTGCCATAGCGCTCGCCCAGGGCGCCGAGCATGGTCAGGGCGAAGGCCGCCAGGGCCAGGGCGCCGGCGAATATCCAGGGGTAGGGGAACAGCAGCTCGACCGACAGCGCGGCGATGGCGAAGCACACCAGGGTGACGGCCAGGGCGCTGAGGCGGCCTTGCCAGCTGTCGTCGGTCTCGGCCAGGGCGCTGGCGATGATGCCGAGGAACAGCGGGATCAGCAGGCCCATCTCGTTCTGGTACCAGCACAGGGCCAGGCTGCCGGTGAGGGCGACCGTCACCCGGATGCTGTAGCTGAACTTGTCTTGGCCCCACAGGCGACGCAATGAATGGCGGAACGAGCTCGATGACATGATGGCCTTGGCGGTGATCGATGAAGTCGCTTTCGAGGCCGTGCAGCTGGGGCCGCCCATCGCCGGCAAACCGGCGCCCACAGGTTGTGCAACACCGCGGACCTTGTGGGAGCCGGCTTGCCGGCGATGGGCTGCGAAGCAGCCCCATGCAATGCCGGCTCTGCCGCACGGACCAGCAAGAAGCGTTCCGTGCTGCTGAATGGATTCTACTCTACACGAACTGCGCCGCAGCGTTGGCCGATGCCCAGGCCCACTGGAAATTGAAACCGCCCAGGTGGCCGGTGACATCGAGCACCTCGCCGATGAAGTACAGCCCCGGGCTCTTGAGCGACTCCATGGTCTTGGAGGACACCTCGCGGGTATCCACCCCACCGAGGGTGACCTCGGCGGTGCGGTAGCCCTCGGTCCCTGCCGGAACCACTTGCCAGGCCGCCAGCTTCTCGGCGATCTGTGCCAGTTCCGCCGGGGTGTACTGCTTCATCGGCCTGGACTCGAACCACTGCTCGGCCAGCAGGTTGGCCAGCTTGCGGGTGAACACCTCGCCCAGCACGGTCTTGAGCTCGGCATTGGCGCGCTCGGCTTGCTGCTGTTGCAGCCACTGCAGGGCGTCGCGGTCCGGCAGCAGGTTGATCTGCACCGTATCGCCGGCTTCCCAGAACGACGAGACCTGCAGGATGGCCGGGCCGCTCAGGCCACGGTGGGTGAACAGCAGGTTTTCGCGGAAGCTGGCGCCATTGCAACTGGCGGTGCAGTCCAGCGAGGTGCCCGACAGTTCCGTGCACAGTGCCTTGAGCTGGGGCTCGGTGATGGTGAACGGCACCAGGCCGGCGCGGGTCGGCAGGGTGTGGTGACCGAACTGGCGGGCGACCTGGTAGCCGAAGCCGGTGGCGCCGAGGGTGGGAATCGACAGGCCGCCGGTGGCGATCACCAGGGACTGGCAGGCGAACGGGCCGGCGCTGGTGTCCAGGAGGTAGCCCTCGTCGGTCTTCTCGATCCGCTCGATGCTCGTGTGCATGCGCAGCTCGGCGCCGGCCTCGTCGCACTCGGCCAGGAGCATGTCGAGGATGTCGCTGGCCTTGTTGTCGCAGAACAGCTGGCCAAGCTTTTTCTCGTGGTAGGGCACGCGGTACTTGGCCACCAGCTCGAGAAAATCCCACTGGGTGTAGCGAGCCAGGGCCGACTTGCAGAAGTGCGGGTTCTGCGAGAGGAAGTTGGCCGGCTCGGTGTACAGGTTGGTGAAGTTGCAGCGCCCGCCGCCGGACATGAGGATCTTCTTGCCCGGTTTGTTGGCGTGGTCGAGCAGCAGCACCCGCCGGCCGCGACGGGCGGCGAGCTGGGCGCACATCAGGCCGGCGGCGCCGGCGCCGATGATGATCACGTCGGTGGTGTGCACGGTGTTACCTCTTCAAGAACCAGGGCCCCACGGCAGCCCAGGAAGAATCTCAGACGATGCGGACCTTCAGGGAGCGCCCCTTGATCTTGCCGCTGTTGAGCCGCTGCATGGCTTGCCTGGCCACGTCGCGCTCCACCGCCACGAAGGCTTGGAAATCGAAGATGGCGATCTTGCCCACCTGCTTGCCAGGGATGCCGGCGTCACCGGTCAGTGCGCCGAGAATGTCGCCCGGGCGCAGCTTGTCCTTGCGCCCCGCAGCGATGCACAGGGTGCTCATGGGGGGCAGCAGCGGCTCGCCGCCCTTGTTCTTCAGGCTGTCCAGCTGGTCCCAGCGCAGCGGGGCCTTCTGCAGCGTTTCGATGGCCTGGGCACGATGGCCTTCGGCCGGGGCCACCAGGCTGATCGCGATGCCCTTCTCGCCCGCACGGCCGGTACGGCCGACGCGGTGCACGTGGATTTCTGCATCACGGGCCAGCTCGACGTTGATCACCATGTCCAGGCCGTCGATATCCAGGCCACGGGCGGCCACGTCGGTGGCCACCAGCACCGAGCTGCTGCGGTTGGCGAACATCGTCAGGACCTGGTCGCGGTCGCGTTGCTCCAGGTCACCGTGCAGGGCCTGGGCGGCGATGCCCTTGGCCTTGAGGTGGGCGACCAGGTCTTCGCACTGCTGCTTGGTGAAGCAGAAGGCGACGCAGGACTGTGGCCGGTAGTGGCCGAGCACGCGGGTCACCGCCTCCAGGCGCTGCTGCGGGTCGATCTCGATGAAGCGCTGCTCGATCTGGTTGTCGGCGTGCAGGCTCTGGACCTTGACCTGTTGTGGCTGGCGCATGAAGTCGGCGGCCAGTTGCTCGATGCCAGCCGGGTAGGTGGCGGAGAACAGCAGGGTCTGGCGCCGTGCCGGGGTGCGGCCGATGATGCTGGCGATGGCGTCGAAGAAGCCCATGTCGAGCATGCGGTCGGCCTCGTCGAGGACCAGGGTGTTGAGCCCGTCGAGCACCAGGGTGCCTTTGTCCAGGTGCTGCTGCACGCGCCCTGGCGTGCCGACGATGATGTGCGCACCGTGTTCCAGGGAGGCGATCTGCGGGCCCAGGGACACGCCGCCGCAGAGGGTGAGGACCTTGATGTTGTCCTCGGCGCGGGCCAGCCGGCGCAGCTCCTTGGCCACCTGGTCGGCCAGCTCGCGGGTCGGGCACAGGACCAGCGCCTGGCAACCGAAGTAGCGCGGGTTGATCGGGTTGAGCAGGCCGATGCCGAAGGCGGCGGTCTTGCCGCTGCCGGTCTTGGCCTGGGCGATCAGGTCCTGGCCCTTGAGGATGACCGGCAGGCCCTGGGCCTGGATCGGGGTCATCGAGGTGTAGCCGAGGGCGTCCAGGTTGGCCAGCATGGCGGCGGACAGCGGCAAGGTGGCAAAGGCGGTGGAGTCGGTGGTCACGAGGCGGGCCTGCGGTGCGAAGCGAAAAATGCCGCACAGTCTACCAGCCTCGTGGCCATTCGCCCTACGGTTCCCTCTGCGCTTCCAGACGACGGGCACGCCTCCCGTCCGTCGGCGACAGCTGCAGGAAGATCGCCGCCGCCAGCATGGCCATCAGGCCGATGGTCAGGAAGGTCAGTTGGAAGGCGCCCAGGGTGCTTTCCACGCCCTCGGTGCTGCCAGCCGCGCTGAAACCGCCGAGCAAGGCGCCGGCACAGGCCACGCCCAGGCTCAGCGACAGCTGCGCGACCACCGACAGCAGGCTGTTGCCGCTGCTGGCGTGGGCGTCGTCCAGGTCGATCAGGGTGACGGTGTTCATGGCGGTGAACTGCATGGAGTTCACCGCGCCGAGCAGGGCCAGTTGCACCAGCAGCAGGGCGTAGGGCGTCTGTTCGTCCACCAGCCCGAGGCTGGCCAGCAGCACGCCGAGCAGCAGGGTATTGCCGGTGAGGATGATGCGATAGCCGAAGCGCTCGATCAGCGGCCGGGCGATGGACTTGGCGACCATCGCCGCGGCGGCCAGGGGGATCATGCTCATGCCGGCCTGGGCGGGCGAATAACCCAGGGCCACCTGCAGCAGCAACGGCACCAGGAAGGGCAGGGCGCCGCTGCCCAGGCGGGCGAACAGGTTGCCGAGGATGCCGATGGCGAAGGTGCGCACGCGGAACAGGCTGGGCGAGAACAGCGGCTCCGGGTCGCGCCCGGCGCGCAGCCAGTAGGCGGCCAGGCAGGCCATGCCAGCGAACAGCAGAAGCATCACCCGCAGGTGCGGCAGGTGCAGTTCGCCCAGGCCTTCCATGGCGATGGTGATCAGCACCATCGCCGCGCCGAACAGCAGGAAGCCGGGGCCGTCGAAGCGGGTGCGCTCGGCACCGCGCAGGTCGGGAATGAACTTCCACACCGCATAGCAGCCCAGGGCCCCGACCGGCAGGTTGAGCAGGAAGATCCAGTGCCAACTGAGGATTTCCACCAGCCAGCCGCCCAGGGTCGGCCCGAGCAGTGGGCCGAGCAGGCCCGGGATGGTGATGAAGCTCATGATCCGCACCAGTTCCGAGCGCGGATAGGCGCGCAGCACTACCAACCGCCCGACCGGCAGCATCAGGGCACCGCCCAGCCCCTGGACGACCCGGGCGGCGATGAGAAAGGCTAGGCTGTTGGCCATGGCGCAGAGCAATGAGCCGAAGCTGAACAGCACGATGGCGCTGAAGAAGATACGCCGGGTGCCGAAACGGTCGGCGATCCAGCCCGAGGCGGGGATCAGCAGGGCCACGGTGAGCATGTAGGCGATGATCACCCCCTGCATGCGTAGCGGGTCCTCGGCCAGGTCGCGGGCCATGGCGGGCAGCGCAGTGTTGAGGATGGTGCCGTCCAGCGACTGCATGAAGAAGGCGATGGCCACCACCCAGGGGATCCAACGGGCGGTGACGGGGTCCAGCGGGGGGCGTTCGGGCATGGGAACCTCAATGTTCAGCATTGCCTGCACCGCCCCGATCGCCGGCAAGCCCCCGCAAGGTTCGTGGCGCTGCAAAACCTGTGGGAGCCGGCTTGCCGGCGATAGGGGCGGTTCGATCAATCACAAGGTCAGGGTCAGGGCTTTGACCAGCGCCCCCGGCAAATGACTCGATCCGGTACTGCGCTGCCCATAGGTACTGGTCGACAAGATGAGCTCGCGTTCGCAGGTCAGGTCTTCCAGCTGGCTACCCAGCAGGCTGTACAGGCTGTCGTCGAAACGCATGGTGCTGACCGGGCCCTGGATCTCGCCGTTCTCCACCCAGAAGGTGGCGAAGCGGGTCAGGCCGGTCATGCGCGCGGCTGGCAGGTCCGAGTAGTTCAGGTACCAGAGGTTGCTGATGTACAGGCCGGTGCCCAGGCGTTCGAGAATCTGGTCATTGGCCAGGTTGCCTGGTGCCAGGCTGAGCGCGCAGGGCGACTCGTAGCTGTCGGCACCATTGGCGGCCAGCGCGAACTCGGCGGCACTGCGCGCGCTGACCAGTCGCTGCAGCGCCCGGCCTTGGTGGATCAGCGGTACGTCCAGGCGCGGCGAGCCTTCATCGGAAAACGCCGGGCTCAACGAGCCGCTGACCTGCTCGTCGAAGCTGACCAGCGGGCTCAGGCTCGCATCGCCGTTGTACAGGCGCTGCAAGGCGCTGTTGCCGGTGGCCAGGGCCTGTGCGCAGAAGCCGCCCCAGCACAGCATGCCGGTGATTTCGTCCATGGCGGCAGGCGCCAGGTAGGCGCGGTAGCCGCCTGGCGCGAGGGTGATGGCCGGGCGGCCGAGCAAGCCCAGTTGTTCCCGCGCTTGGCGCAGGCGCGCGGTGAACGCCTCGGGGTTCCACGCTTGGCCGGCATAGTTGGCCTTCACCGCCTGGCCATTGTCGTGGAACAGGCTCCAGTCGAAGTTGAAGCTGTTGGCCTGGTGCCAGCCGAAGGACCCGAAGGAGCTGGCAAAGCCCCGGCAGATCGGGCCGGCGGCATAGATGCCAACCAGGTCCAGGTCGCCGGCTTCACGGTCGAGCAGCGTCAGCACCTCGTCCAGGGCGGGCAACGCTCGGTCCTGCAGGCTGTGGCTGTGCCAGGCGTTCTCGTCCAGGCTCAGGTAAGGGTCGATCGCCAGCAGCGGCAGGGTCTGGCGCAGTTGCTCGAGAGCATCGTCCAGGCGCTGGCGATCCAGCTGTGCATCGCCGCTCAAGGTGACCTGCTGTTCTGCCTGGCGCCCATCGCGGATCAGCCGCAGTTGCGCGCTGGCCTGGCTGACCTCGCCGGCCTGGCGCACCTTGGCATGGTTGAAACGCACGAATTGCGACTGTTCGGCGCTGTAGCCGAGGGTGAATTGCTCTTCGGGGCGCAGCGCATCGCGCACGGCGCTGACCAGCGCTTCGAAGCGTTGTTGGGGCGTGGCGCTCATCAGGCGTCTCCTCCGAATACGTCGATCTGGCGGAACACGCAAGCCGGCGAGGCGTGGCCGACCCGTACCACCTGGTTGGGTTCGCCCTTCCCGCAATTGGGCGTGCCCAGGACCTGGAAGGTGCTGCGGTCGCCGACCGCCGCGAGGTTGCGCCAGAACTGCGCGGAAATGCCACGGTAGTTGGGGTTCTTGACGATGTCCTTGAGTTCGCCGTGCTCGATCAACTGGCCCCACTCGCAACCGAACTGGAACTTGTTGCGCGCATCGTCGATGGACCAGGAGCGGTTGGTGCGCATGAGGATGCCATGCTCGATACCGGCGACCAGCTGCTGCAGCGACTGGTCGCCGGGCTCGATGTTGAGGTTGGCCATGCGGTCGATCGGCGCACGGTTCCAGCCGCAGGCGCGGCTGTTGGCCACGCCGTCGAGGCCAGAGCGGAACTGCGAGAGGGCGCCACCCAGCGGGCGTAGCAACAGGCCGTTGCGGATCAGGAACTGCTTGCTGGCCTGGCTGCCGTCATCGTCGTAGCTGTAGCTGGCCAACTCTTCGCCGATGGTCGGGTCGAAGGTCACGTTGAGCAGCGGCGAGCCGTACTGCAGGTGGCCGAAGTCGCTGGCCTTGACGAAGCTGGTGCCGGCGTAGTTGCGCTCGTCGCCGAGGATGCGGTCCATCTCCAGCGGGTGGCCGATGGACTCGTGGATCTGCAGCATCATCTGGTCGGGCATCAGCAGCAGGTCGCGCGGGCCACTGGGGGTGTTGGGCGCCAGCAGCAGTTGCAGCGCCTCGTCGGCGACACGGCGGCCGGCGCCGACCAGGCCGCAGCGTTCGATGATCTCGAAGCCGCCCTGCTGGCCGAAGTTGTCGCGGCCCAGGCTGCGGCACTGGCTGTCCTGGCCGTCGCTGGCGGTGACGCTCAGGCCCGGGAACAGGAAACGCTGGGCGTGCCGCAACTCGGCGCCGGCCGAGTTGAGGTAGGTCTGCTCGACCAGGCTCATGCCGAGGCTGGCCTGCCAGTCCACCAGGCGGCTGTCCTTGGGCACGCTGGCCGATTCGGCGGCGAGCAGGCCGAGGCAATCGGCAAGGGTGGGAACGGGTTGGTCGAGGTTGGGTGAGAGATGATCGTGACGCGCGCAGGTCACCGGTTGCTCGCGCAGGTCGAGCAGGCTATGCGCGGCGATCTGCCGGGCCAGTGCCTCGGCGTGTTCCAAGGCGCGCTGCAGGCCCGCCTGGGACAGGTCGGCGGTGGCGGCATAGGCTTCCACGCCCTTGACCCGTACGGTGAGCATGGCGCCCTCGTCCTGGCTGAAGAACGGTGGCTCGGCGACATTGCGCCGTACCGACAGGGCCTGGTGCGATTGCTTCACGTGGCGCAGGGAAAACATCTCGGCCGTGCTGCGCAGTGCGCTGAAGCGCTGGCGCAGCAGGGCGCTGGAATCGAACATGCGGAAAAACCTCCGTGTGCGCGGTGGCTCCCCCTCAGAACCACCCCTCTTGCATGCCCTGGCAGGTGTCGTCGCGGGCCTCGAGCAATGCCAGCTCATTATGGCAGCCTGGTACCTCCCAGGTCAGGAAATAACGTGCGGCCTGCAGCTTGCCGAGGTAGAAGTCGCGGTCCGCGGCATTGCCCTGGAGCAGGCCGAGTTCGGCGTGGATCGCCTGTTCCAGCCAGCGCCAGCCGATCACGCAGTGGCCGAACGCCTTGAGGTACAGGGCGGAATTGGCCAGGGCGGTGGTGACCTTGCCCTGGGCCAGGTCGCCGAGCAGGGCCAGCGTCACGCCTTGCAGGCGGTTGACCAGGTGCTCCAGCGGCTGGCGCATGGCGTCCAGGCTTGGATGGTGGCTGGCACGCTCGGCGGTGCTGGCGATCAGGCGGATCAGTCGCTTGAGGCCGGCACCGTTGTCCTGTGCCAGTTTGCGGCCCAGCAGGTCGAGCGACTGGATACCCTCGGTGCCTTCGTGGATCGGGTTCAGGCGGTTGTCGCGGTAATACTGCTCGACGGGGTATTCGCGGGTATAGCCGTGACCACCAAGGACCTGGATGGCCAGTTCGTTGGCCTTGAGGCAAAAGGCCGAGGGCCAGGACTTGACGATCGGCGTCAGCAGGTCGAGCAGAGCCTGTGCCTGCTGGCGGGCGCTTTCGTCGCTGGCCGTCTGGGTGTCGTCGAACAGGCGCGCGGCGTACAGGCCCAGGTCGAAGGCGCCTTCCACGTAGGCCTTCTGTGCCAGCAGCATGCGTTTCACGTCACTGTGGCCAATGATCGGCACGGCAGGGCTGCGCGGGTCCTTGTTGTCCGGCAGCCGGCCCTGTGGTCGCTGGCGGGCGTACTCCAGGGAATAGAGGTAGCCAGCGTAGCCCAGCATCACCGCGCCCATGCCGACGCCGATGCGCGCCTCGTTCATCATCTGGAACATGCACGCCAGGCCCTGGTGCGGCTGGCCGACCAGGTAGCCGACGCACTGGCCGTCGTCGCCGAAGTTCAACGCCGTGGAGGTGGTGCCGCGCCAGCCCATCTTGTGGAACAACCCGGCCAGCGACACATCGTTGCGCTGGCCACGGCTGCCATCCGGGTTGACCAGGTACTTGGGCACGATGAACAACGAAATGCCCTTCACGCCGGGAGGTGCATCCGGCAGCTTGGCCAGGACCATGTGCACGATGTTTTCCGACAATTCGTGGTCGCCACCGGAGATGAAGATCTTGTTGCCCTTGATCCGGTAGGTGCCGTCGCCGGCGGCTTCGGCACGGGTACGGATATCGGCCAGCGACGAGCCTGCGTGCGGCTCGGTCAGGGCCATGGTGCCGAAGTAGCGGCCCTCGATCATGGGCTGTAGGAACAGGCGTTTCTGCTCGTCGCTGCCGAAGCTCTCGATCAGGTTGGCCGCGCCCATGGTCAGGAACGGGTAGGCCGTGGTACCGGCGTTGGCCGCCTGGAAGTGGGCGAAGCAGGCTTGCGAAACCAGGCTGGGCAACTGCATGCCGCCGACCTCGAAGTCGCGATTGGCGTTGAGAAAACCCGCTGCGAGGAAGGCATCGACGGCAGGCTTCACCTCGGGGATCAGCTCGGCCCGGCCATCCACGTAGCGCGGCTCGTTCTCATCGGCCTTGCGATTGTGCGGGGCGAAGTACTTCTCGGCGATGGTGCGGGCGGTGGCGAGCGCCGCGTCGAAGGTCTCGCGGCTGTGCTCGGCGAAGCGCGGGCGCTGGGTCAGGGCTTCGGCGTCGAGGACTTCGTAGAGTTCGAAAGCGAGGTTGCGGGAACTGAGCAGGGTCTCGGGCATATGGGGAGGTCCTGGGGCGGGATACTGCGAGTCTAGGTGGAGGATGGGATGGAGGACAGGTTAATAGGTTTGAGTGATATGGGATTAGAAGGTAAGGATGCGCTGTCGCGTGTTTGCATAGGTTGCAAGTTGAGTTGTTAGAAAAAGGAAATTTCCCACAAGATTTTAGGATGCGCTGTTGAGACACCACTGAGCTGATTAGGGTAGATGTTGGGCTTTTGATCAGGAGGCTGGGTGATGGAAAGGCTTTCTCATTGGGGTGAAGTTTGGAAGGAGGATTTGTGTAACGTCGAAGATCCTTTTCTGGCGGTTATAAATGTTCGCAGGAATTTACGAAGCAGGGGATATGTGCGGGAAATAGAAGGGTGACAGGGCTTTTGAGGTCCTGCGGTCTTTATACTTCTCGAAGCCTGACCGGGGATGAAGTTGAAATGGCGCTTCGGCCAGTTGGGACGGGTGAATGGATGCTGTTGAAGAAAGAGCCATTTCTCTCCATTGATCCTGATAGGTATTGGTTTGCAAGGATGTGTAGGTCAAAGTCTGAGCGTGAGCGTCTTGTATCTGCTGGTTTTGTTGATAGTGGTCCCGGCAAGTGGAAAATAGTGGACATTAGAATAAACAAGGGGGGCATCGAGTGCGGCCTTTATTGCAAATTTTCTGGCGTCGCGAGGAGATGAGGGGCGAGTGTTCTTATCCTCGGGGAAGGACTACGCTAACACAACGAGAACTGTAACTCAGAAGTGGGTGGCTTTGGACAGCCAGGAGCGCGATTTTGCTCCGTCATCTGCAATTCATAGATACGGAGTGCTGCGGAAAACTATACAAGTTTATGTGGAGGCTGATGAACACTGGGATATTTCAGGGGCTTCGTGGCACTGGCGTCCGGTCATTGCAAATGAAGTTTATGAATTTAAAGGCGAGTGAGATGAAACGTGCCGATGATCAAGCTAAGGCGGTTGGTGCAATTGTTTTGGAGTTGTATGGACGCTTTTTATGTATGTTTCGTGGTGGTTGCTAGTCTCAGGCGAGGTGTAATACCATTTTTGAGTGACTTTGATGCGGCACTAACAACTATGGGGGATTGGGGAGGCGGGCTTGAGGTTTTAATATGGATGGGAGTGTTTGTGCAGCTCTCCGTTGTTGCTAGTGGCATATTGCTTTATCAAGGTCGAACGTCTGGGGTTTACTTGGCCGCTGCGCAAATGCCATTTCGTATCTTGTTCGTAGTTCCCTCTGTTTCCGTGATTCTGTTATTGCCAGGTATCAGTACCTGGCTCTGGCTGAGTCTCCTGGTTGCTTCCGAGGGGGTTAAAGGCTGGAGTCTTTGGTGGCTTTGGCGAAGCCGTAATGCCTAGCAACTGAAGTGAGAATGCTCGGGAACGCATTATCCAATGCTCTGTGCACACAAATTGTAGAGATATTTCCTACGGGGACGATCGAAAATGGATTGCTGCGCCTGAAATGATGATCGTCTTGAATGAGTGCTTTGAGTTTTTCAAGGGGATCTTTCTAATGGGTGATCTGGCTAGTGCCGGTCTCGATGTAGATAACGTCAAGACTGATGGCGCGCCATTCTTCGTGGTGTCGCCCGTGAAGCTGGGTGTGATGACATTCTTCACATTTGGCCTCTATTGGTGGTACTGCTTCTACCAAAGCTGGAGATTGCACAAGGTGCGTACAGGGGAGCGGGTGATCCCAATCTTGCGCTCGGCTTTCGGTATTTTCTTTATTTACCCCTTGTTGAGTCGAGCGAACGATTTTATACGTGAGTCGGGAGGGAGTTATCCCTGGTCAATCCTGCGGCTAACGTTGACCTACTATGCGTTGTCAATCATGACGGCTGTTGCCGGTTTTTTTCTGGATGGTCACCTGGCTACCGTCTTGGCCGTAGAGCTTATCCTTCAAATTGCTTGGATCTCTATTATGGTGGCCATGCAGAAAGGTATAAATTTCAGCGCGGGTGATGCGTCAGGCGAGTCGAATAGCCGTTTCACACTGGCCAATTGGCTCTGGATGATTCCCGGTTGCGTAATGGAGCTGGTCAAACTGTACGCTCTCTTCATGACTCCACTCATGGCTTGAAGCATGGCTACATGGCGCTCTTGATGCCAGTGTAGACGCAGTACCTACAAGCATTTGATAAAACGCAGTGCGCTTTACAAGGCCAGGCGCAATATTGAAAAGTCAGAAGCCCAGGTATGTGCGAAGGTCAAGCACCCGTTCCGGGAGATCAAGCGCCAGTTCGGTTATGTGAAGACCCGCTTTCGTGGCTTGGCCAAAAAAAGGAGAGCCTAAGCTCAATGCCGGTCAGTTAAGACTTTCAGTTGTCATTTGGGGCCGCTTCGCGCCCCATCGCCGGCAAGCCGGCTCCCACACTGTCCGTGCAAACCGCACATGTGTGTCGCCGCGGTCCCTGTGGGAGCCGGCTTGCCGGCGATGGGCTGCAAGGTAGCCCCAAAAATGACAAAGCGCCGCTTAACTGACTGACATTGAGCCTAAGCTCTCCTTCTTCCATTCAACGACCGTCAGCCAATGGTCATCAAGCTGGCGTTACCCCCCGCCGCAGCGGTGTTCACACTCACCGCCCGCTCGATCACCAAACGCTCCAGCGCAATCTGGTGATCGCCGCTGGACAGCCCATGCACACCCACGATCGCCCCGGCACGCTTGGCCACCTGCTCGCAGACGCGGCGCAGTTGGTCGGAGTCGCCGTGGTGGATGACCGCGTCGAACGCGACTTCATCCTTGTTCCAATCCGCCACCAGCTTGACCTTCGCTTGCAGCTCCTTCGGCAGGCGGGCGCGCAGGGCCTTGCCTGGCTCGCCATCGACCCACACCGCCGAGCTACCGACGGCCAGTACGGCTGCCAGTTGGGCCAGCAGATCGGCTTCGTTGTCGGCCAGGCACAGCACGTGCTCGCGCGGCAGCACGGTGTAGGTGTTGCGCTCGCCGGTCGGGCCGGGCAGCACGCGGGTGATGCCACTCTGGGACTGCTCGGCGAACTGCTCGCACAGCTCGGCCAGGCCCGTCAGCTGGCTGCTGTCGGCCCAGGTTTTGAAGGTGTGCAGCGGCTTGATCAACTGGTCGCGCAGGGCGCCGTCGACCTTGCTGTCACCGTCGGTACGCTGGAAGTGACGGGCGATGGCGTCGGCCGGGCGGGTCGACAGCAGGCGGTACAGGTACAGCGGGCCGCCGGCTTTCGGGCCGGTGCCAGACAGGCCTTCGCCACCGAACGGCTGCACGCCGACCACCGCACCGACGATGTTGCGGTTGACGTACATGTTGCCGGCGTTGACGTTGTCCACCACCTTGGCGATGGTCTCGTCGATGCGGGTGTGCACGCCCAGGGTCAGGCCGTAGCCGGAGGCGTTGATCTGCTCGATCAACTGGTCGAGGTTACGACGGTTGTAGCGCACCACATGCAGCACCGGGCCGAAGATCTCGCGCTTGAGCTCGTCGAAGCTTTCCAGTTCGATCAGGGTCGGCATGACGAAGGTGCCGCGCTTGCATTCCTCGGCATCGGCGATGGCCACCTGGTAGACCGAGCGGCCTTTCTCGCGCATGCCCTGGATGTGTTTCTCGATGCCGGCCTTGGCCTCGGCGTCGATCACCGGGCCGATGTCCACCGGCAGGCGCTCCGGATTGCCCAGGCGGTTCTGCGCCATGGCGCCCTTGAGCATCTCGATCACGCGGTCGGCGGAGTCTTCCTGCAGGCACAGCACGCGCAGCGCCGAACAGCGCTGGCCGGCGCTGTCGAAGGCCGAGGACACCACGTCGATCACCACCTGCTCGGTCAGGGCCGAGGAGTCGACGATCATGGCGTTCTGGCCGCCGGTCTCGGCGATCAGTGGGATCGGGCGGCCCTGGGCATCCAGGCGGCCAGCGATGTTGCGTTGCAGCAGGCGCGCCACCTCGGTGGAGCCGGTGAACATCACGCCCTTGACCCGCTCGTCGCCGACCAGGCCGGCGCCGACGGTCTCGCCACGGCCTGGCAGCAGCTGCAGCACGCCTTGCGGAATGCCGGCTTCCAGCAGCAGGCGCACGGCCTGGGCGGCGACCAGCGGGGTCTGCTCGGCAGGCTTGGCCAGGACCGGGTTGCCGGCGGCCAGGGCAGCGGCTACCTGGCCGGTGAAGATCGCCAGGGGGAAGTTCCACGGGCTGATGCACACCACCGGGCCCAGCGGGCGGTGGGCGTCATTGCTGAAGTCGTTGCGTGCCTGCACCGCGTAGTAGCGCAAGAAGTCCACCGCCTCGCGTACTTCGGCGATGGCGTTGGCGAAGGTCTTGCCGGCCTCGCGGATGAGCAGGCCCATCAGCGGCTGGATCTCGGCTTCCATCAGGTCGGCGGTGCGCTCGAGGATCGCAGCACGCTCGGCCGGCGGGGTGGCCTGCCAGATCGGCGCGGCATTGAGGGCGCACTGGATGGCGTTGTCGACGTCGGCGACGGTGGCTTCCTGCACATGGCCCACCACGTCGCGGTGGTCGGCCGGGTTGAGCACCGGCGCGGCAGCCTGCTCGCTGGCGGCGCAGGCCAGCAGCGGGGTGGCTTTCCAGTCGTTGTGCGCGGTGGCCAGCATGGCGCAGGACAGCGACGCCAGGCGGTGTTCGTTGGCCATGTCGATGCCGGCCGAGTTGGCCCGCTCGCTGCCGTAGAGGTCACGCGGCAGGGGGATGCGCGGGTGCGGCAGGCCGATGGCGCCTTCCTGGGTGGCCATGCGCTCGATGCTGACGACCGGGTCGGCGACCAGTTCCTGGATGGAGATCGAGTGGTCGGCGATGCGGTTGACGAACGAGGTGTTGGCGCCGTTTTCCAGCAGGCGGCGCACCAGGTAGGCCAGCAGGGTCTCATGGGTGCCGACCGGCGCGTAGACGCGGCACGGGCGGTTCAGCTTGCCTTCGGAAACCTTGCCCACCACCTGCTCGTACAGGGGCTCGCCCATGCCGTGCAGGCACTGGAACTCGTATTGGCCCGGGTAATAGTTCTGACCGGCAATATGGTAGATGGCCGACAGGGTGTGGGCGTTGTGCGTGGCGAACTGCGGGTAGATGGCATCCGGTACCGACAGCAGCTTGCGTGCGCAGGCGATGTAGGACACGTCGGTGTACACCTTGCGGGTGTACACCGGGTAGCCTTCCAGGCCTTCGACCTGGGCGCGCTTGATCTCGCTGTCCCAGTAGGCGCCCTTGACCAGGCGGATCATCAGGCGGTGGCGGCTGCGCTTGGCCAGGTCGATGACGTAGTCGATCACGTACGGGCAGCGCTTCTGGTAGGCCTGGATGACGAAGCCGATACCGTTCCAGCCGGCCAGCGCAGGCTCGAAGCACAGGCGCTCGAGCAGGTCCAGGGACAGCTCCAGGCGGTCGGCTTCCTCGGCATCGATGTTCAGGCCGATGTCGTACTGCTTGGCCAGCAGGGTCAGCGACAGCAGGCGTGGGTACAGCTCTTCCATCACACGCTCGTACTGGGCGCGGCTGTAGCGCGGGTGCAGGGCCGACAGCTTGATGGAGATGCCCGGGCCTTCATAGATGCCACGGCCGTGGGACGCCTTGCCGATCGAGTGGATCGCCTGCTCGTAGGAAGCCAGGTACTTCTGTGCGTCGTGCTCGGTCAGTGCGGCTTCGCCGAGCATGTCGTAGGAATAGCGGAAACCCTTGGACTCGAAGCGGCTGGCATTGGCCAGGGCCTCGGCGATGGTCTCGCCGGTGACGAACTGCTCGCCCATCAGACGCATGGCCATGTCGACGCCCTTGCGGATCATCGGTTCGCCGCTCTTGCCGATGATGCGGGTGAGCGAGGAGGTCAGGCCGGATTCGTTGTGGGTGGAAACCAGCTTGCCGGTCAGCAGCAGGCCCCAGGTGGCGGCGTTGACGAACAGCGACGGGCTGTTGCCCAGGTGCGGTTGCCAGTTGCCGGTGCTGATCTTGTCGCGGATCAGGGCATCGCGGGTGCCCTTGTCGGGAATGCGCAGCAGGGCTTCGGCCAGGCACATCAGGGCCACGCCCTCCTGGGACGACAGGGAGAACTCCTGCAGCAGGCCCTGGACGATGCCGGCACGGCCGCTGGCGCTCTTCTGGTTGCGCAGCTTCTCGGCGATGCCGGAGGCCAGCTTGTTGGTGGCCTCGGCCTGGGCGGCCGACAGGCGGGCCTGCTCCAGCAGCATCGGCACCATTTCCTGTTCCGGGCGGCGGTAGGCGGCGGTGATGGCCGAGCGCAGCACCGACTGCGGCAGGATGCTCTCGGCGAACTCGAGGAAGCACTGGTGGCTGTGGTCGGGCTGGATTTCCCCGGCATCGTCGGCCGGGTGACCGGCCTGGCCGTTGAGTTCGGTCAGGGTGGCGCCACCCTCGAGCTTCTCCAGGTAGCTGAAGATCGCTTGCTTGATCAGCCAGTGCGGTGTGCGGTCGATGGACTGCGCAGCGGCTTTGAGTCGCTCACGGGTCGGGTCGTCGAGTTTGACCCCAAGGGTGGTCGTCGCCATTTCTTATTCCTCGATATTGCCACGGGTGTGGCCTAAGCTGTCGGCAAGATTAGCTGTAGGACAATTCGGGTGCAACCGGGTGCAACCCGTTTTTTTGGAGGAAAAGGTGCAACTCGTCCGGTGGTATTTCCCACATGGCGAAAAAGGTCGTTGTCGGTGCGTTTTCTTATGAAAAACGTGCCGCATGCTCCGAAAAGGAGCAAAAAAGGCACTTTTTCTGAAAAGGTGCGTCCAGGTGCAACTTGGCATTGAAAAATGGTTGCACCCTGTTCGTGTTGTTGCATAGGATGCGCCGCCTGGGTGCAACCACCTTTACCGAGGCGGTTCGCAAGAGATAAAAACAAACGCCAGGGCACAACCATGGGCAATCCACTCACGATCACCTTCGTGGTCTACATCGCGGCAATGGTGCTGATCGGCTTCGTGGCCTATCGCTCCACCAAGAACCTCTCCGACTACATCCTCGGCGGCCGTAGCCTCGGCAGCGTGGTCACCGCGCTCTCCGCCGGCGCTTCCGACATGAGCGGCTGGCTGCTGATGGGCCTGCCGGGCGCCATCTACCTGTCGGGCCTCTCGGAGGCCTGGATCGCCATCGGCCTGACCATCGGCGCCTACCTGAACTGGCTGTTCGTGGCCGGCCGCCTGCGCGTGCAGACCGAGTACAACGGCGACGCCCTGACCCTGCCGGACTACTTCACCAGCCGTTTCGAAGACAAGAGCGGCCTGCTGCGGGTGATCTCGGCCGTCGTCATCCTGGTGTTCTTCACCATCTACTGCGCTTCCGGCATCGTCGCCGGCGCCCGCCTGTTCGAAAGCACCTTCGGCATGTCGTACGAGACCGCCCTGTGGGCCGGTGCCGCGGCGACCATCGCCTACACCTTCGTCGGTGGCTTCCTGGCGGTGAGCTGGACCGACACCGTGCAGGCCTCGCTGATGATCTTCGCGCTGATCCTCACCCCGATCATCGTGCTGATCTCCACTGGCGGCTTCGACACCACGTTCCTCGCCATCGAGGCGCAGAACCCGGCCAACTTCGACATGTTCCGCGGCGCCACCTTCATCGGCATCATCTCGCTGCTGGGCTGGGGCCTGGGCTACTTCGGCCAGCCGCACATCCTGGCGCGCTTCATGGCCGCCGAGTCGGTCAAGTCGATCGCCAACGCCCGCCGCATCTCCATGACCTGGATGATTCTGTGCCTGGCCGGCACCTGCGCCGTGGGCTTCTTCGGTATCGCCTACTTCTCGGCCAACCCTGGCCTGGCCGGCCCGGTCACCGAGAACCACGAGCGTGTGTTCATCGAGCTGGCGAAGATCCTGTTCAACCCATGGATCGCCGGTGTACTGCTGTCGGCCATCCTGGCGGCGGTGATGAGTACCCTGAGCTGCCAGCTGCTGGTGTGCTCCAGTGCCCTGACCGAAGACTTCTACAAGGCCTTCCTGCGCAAGAACGCTTCCCAGGTCGAGCTGGTCTGGGTCGGCCGCCTGATGGTCCTGGCCGTGGCCCTGATCGCCATCGCCCTGGCCGCCAACCCTGAGAACCGCGTGCTGGGCCTGGTGGCCTACGCCTGGGCCGGCTTCGGCGCCGCCTTCGGTCCGGTGGTGCTGATCTCTGTGCTGTGGAAGGGCATGACCCGCAACGGCGCCCTGGCCGGTATCCTGGTCGGTGCCGTGACCGTGATCGTGTGGAAGAACTATGTCGGCCTGGGTCTGTACGAAATCATCCCGGGCTTCCTGCTGGCGACCCTCGCCATCGTCGTGGTGAGCAAGCTGGGGCGTCCTTCGGCCAGCATGGTCTCGAGCTTCGAGAAGGCCGACGAGGCCTACCATATCGGCAAGTGATGTTTCGCTGACGCCTGCCTGAAGCGGCCCGCGCCTCGCCGAGACGCGGGCCGCTGTCGTTTCGGCGGGCGCGACCTGACGGCGTCGGCGCGACAAGGTAAACTTGCCGGCTTCGCAGGAGTTGCCATGAACTATCGTCACGCCTTCCACGCCGGCAACCATGCCGACGTCTTCAAGCACATCGTGCTGACCCGCCTCATCGCCCTGATGTCGCGCAAGGAGCAGCCGTTCGCCTACCTCGATACCCATGCCGGCCTGGGGCTGTACGACCTGCAGGGCGACCAGGCGACGCGCACCGGCGAATACCTCGAAGGTATCGCCCGGCTGTGGAACCGCGACGACCTGCCGGCCATCACCACCGACTACCTGCGCATCGTCAAGCGCCTGAACGCCGACGGTGAGCTGCGCTACTACCCTGGCTCGCCAGAGCTGGCCCGGCGCTTGATGCGCCAGCAGGACCGCGCCCTGCTCAACGAGAAGCACCCCGAGGACGGGCCGCTGCTCAAGGAGAACATGAAGAAGGACCCACGGGTCGTCGTTCACCTGGGCGAGGGCTGGCACGTGCCGCGGGCCCTGCTGCCGGTGCAGGAGAAGCGCGCGATCATGCTGGTCGACCCACCATTCGAGCAGCCCGACGAGCTCAAGCGCTGCACCGTGGCGATGAAGGAGGCGATCGGGCGCATGCGCCAGACCGTCGCCGCGATCTGGTACCCGATCAAGGACCAGCGCTCGCTGACCCGCTTCTACCAGGACCTGACCAGCACCGGTGCGCCCAAGCTGCTGCGCGCAGAGCTGTACGTGCACCACCAGGACAGCCCGCAGGGGCTCAATGGCTCGGGCCTGGCCATCGCCAACCCGCCTTGGGGGCTGGAAGAGGAACTGCGCGAGTTGCTGCCTTGGCTGGCCAAGGAGCTGGCGCAGACGGCGGGTAGCTGGCGGATGGACTGGTTGATCGCGGAGTAGCCTGTAGACCTCTTTGGGGCGCGAAGCGGCCCCGGCATTGGTGCAGGCCCGCAATCGAAGGCGCAGCCCTCGCAGAGGCATCCGCACACAGCGCTTTGCGTTATAATCCCGCTCTTTAGTCGCCGTCCGCCCGCGAGCCGGCGGCGCATTTCTACCGAATGAAGAGGCTAGACCCTTGGCATTGACGATTCTTGGCCTGTCCGGCGCCCTTAGCCATGACCCTTCCGCGGCCCTGTACATCGACGGCAAGCTGGTTGCCGCCGCCGAAGAAGAGCGCTTCGTGCGTGACAAGCATGCGAAGAACCGCATGCCCTACGAGTCGGCGAAGTTCTGCCTGGAGCAGGCCGGCATCAAGCCGTCCGACGTCGACGTGGTGGCCATTCCGTTCGCCCCGATCAGCCTGTTCGGCAAGGCCCGTTGGCACTACGCCAAGCGCTACTGGTACGCCCCTGACCGCGCGCTCGATGCGATCCTGATGGGCAACCGCCGCTACAAGCGCTACCGCAAGAAGATCGTCTGGTGTCTGGAGCAACTGGGCTTCGATCCGAAAAAGATCAAGATCGAGCCGGTCGAGCACCACCTGGCCCACGCTTCCAGCGCCTATCACTGCTCGGGCTTCCAGGAAAAGACCGCGATCCTCGGCATCGACGGCAAGGGCGAGTACGCCACCACCTTCTTCGGCTACGGTGAAAACGGCCGTATCCACAAGATCAAGGAATTCTACGACCCGGACTCGCTCGGTGGCCTGTACGGCGCGATCACCGAGTTCCTCGGCTTCGAGATGCTCGACGGCGAGTTCAAGGTCATGGGCATGGCCCCGTACGGCGATGCCAGCAAGTACGACTTCTCCCGCCTGGCCAGCTTCGAGAATGGCGAACTGGTGATCAACACCGAATACGCCAACGTCATCGGCCTGCGTCGCTATAAAGAGAAGGGCAAGGGCTTCTACTTCTCGCCCAAGCTCATCGAATGGCTTGGCCCCAAGCGCGAGGGCGACATCGCCGACGAGCCGTACATCCACTATGCGGCGAGTATGCAGGCGCTGTTTGAGAAGCTGGCCCTGCAGATGATCGACCATTACCTGGGCGATATCCTCAAGCAGACCGGCAAGCTGGCCTTCGCCGGCGGTTGTGCGCTGAACGTCAAGCTGAACCAGAAGATCATCGCCCGCCCGGACGTCAAGGAGCTGTTCGTCCAGCCTGCCTCCGGTGACGCCGGTACCGCGGTCGGTGCGGCGGCCTATGTGTCCCATGCCCGTGGCGTGCCGGTCGAGAAGATGGAGCACGTCTACCTCGGTCCTTCGTATTCCAACGAAGACGTGATCGCCGCCTGCGCCCGCCACCCAAGCGCGCCGAAGTGGCGCAAGATCGACGACATGCCCCAGCGCATCGCCAAGATCATGGTCGATGGCAACCCGGTGGCCTGGTTCCAGGGCCGCATGGAGTTCGGCCCGCGTGCCCTGGGCGGCCGCTCGATCATCGGTTGCCCGAGCGTGCCGGGCGTGGCCGACCGGATCAACGAGCAGATCAAGTTCCGCGAGCGCTGGAGACCATTCTGCCCGTCGATGCTCGACACCGTCGCACCGCAGATGATCAAGGTCGACCATCCGGCACCGTTCATGACGTTCACCTTCGAAGTCGCCGAGGAGTGGAAGACCCGTGTCCCGGAAGTGGTCCACGAGGACGGCACGTCGCGCGCCCAGGTGCTCAAGCGGGAGTACAACCCGCGCTACTACGACATGATGAAGGCCCTCGAAGACCTGACCGGCAACGGCGTGTCGCTGAACACCTCGCTCAACCGTCGTGGCGAACCCATGATCTGCTCGCCGACCGATGCCTTGAACATGTTCTTCGGCTCGGACCTGCAGTACCTGATCATGGAAGACATCCTGGTGGTCAAGGATGGCGCGGCGCCTTATGACCAACCGCTCTGAACAGCGCATCCTGCAGTTCTGCCATGGCTATGACGGGCCTTTCCTCGATTGCGCCCGTCAATACGCCAGTCTGTTCCAGGGCACGGGCTACCGGGTCACCACGGTCTTTCTCACTGGCAAGGCCGACCCACGGGTAGCCGCCGGCTGCGCGTCCGACGAGGTCTTGTTCCTGGCGTTCAGTTCCAAGGCTGTACGCGGGCTGAAGCTGGGTGCCATCCAGGCGCTGCGCAAGATCGCTGCCGAGCGCAACTTCAGCTTCTGCATCGCCCACCGCTTCAAGCCCATCTACGTGACGCTGCTGGCCACCGGCCTGCCGGTGATCGGCGTGCACCATGCCTTCGGCGACTACGCACGCGGCGGGCGGCGGCTGTTCGCCAACCTCTTTCGCAAACGCCTGAGCCTGCTCGGGGTCTCGGACGCGGTGCGCGACGACATGCGTCGCTGCCTGCCCACGTGGCCCGCCGAGCGTATCCAGACCTTGTACAACCGCATCGACGTCGAGGCCCTGCAGGCAGCCCTCGTGCCGCGTGACGAGGCGCGCCGTGCGTTGGGCCTCGACCCGCAGGCCTGGATCGTCGGCAACGTCGGTCGCCTGCACCCTGACAAGGACCAGGCCACCCTGCTGCGTGGCTTCGCCGAGGCGCTGCCGGGCCTGCCGGCCAGCGCCCGCCTGGTGCTGCTGGGCCAAGGCCGCCTGGAAGACAAACTCAAGGCCCAGGCCGCGGCACTGGGGATCGCCGGGCAGGTGGACTTCCTCGGCCAGGTGGCCGATGCCCGCCGTTATTTCCAGGCGTTCGATGTGTTCGCCCTGAGCTCCGACCACGAGCCGTTCGGCATGGTCCTGCTGGAGGCCATGGTTGCTGGAGTCCCGCTGCTGGCCACGGCCTGCGGTGGTGCCCGCGAGGTGGTCGAGGGCGTGGGCGTGCTGTTCCCCTTGGGCGATGCCGGGCAGTTGGCCCAGGGCCTGCAGCACCTGGCAGGGCTGGACGAGGCACAGCGCCAGGCGTGCGCCGAGCACATGCTGCAACGCCTGCGCGAGCGCTTCAGCGACCAGGCCGTGCGCGAGGCATTCTGGCAGCTTGCGCAGGTGCGCGCGTTGGTGGTGCAGGCGTGATGCTCAATCATATCCAGGCCTTTCGCGAACGCGGCTGGCAGGCCATCGACCCAGCAGACTATGCCGCCGCCTGGCAGCGTTTCGGCGGCAGCGTGGCGACGCACCCCCTGGTGGTCGAGCAACTGGCCGACCTGGCGCAAATCCCGGTGCGCTACCTGGGCTGGCGACAGGATGGCGAGCTCAAGGCCGCCATTCCTACCTGGGGACGCCACCTGGCGCTGTCCAAGGACGTGCTCAAGCGCATGGGCAAGAAGGGGCTGTTCGACCTGGGCAATGCGGAGATCATCCTGCCGGCCACCGCCGACGCCGGTGCGCCGCTGCGGCACGCCGGGCGCTACCTGTCCGAGCTGAACCAGGGGCGTTTCACCGGCCTCAAGGCGCAGCCCGAGCAGTTGGCCATGGCCCGCCCCCACGAAGACCTGTCGAAGAAGTTCCGCTACAACCAGCGTCGCGAGCTGCGCCTGCTGGAAGAGGCGGGCGGCCAGGTGCGACCGATCGGCGACTTCAGCGCCGCGCAGCTCGCCGCCATGTACTGCGACCTGTTCCAGCGGCGCTGGGGCTTTCCGGCCACTGGCGCTGCGCGCATGGCAGAGGTGCTGGAGCGTTTGCGCGAGCTGATGATCGGTTCGGTGCTGTTGCTCGAAGGCGCACCCATCGCCATCCAGCTGGTGTACCGGGTCGAGGCGCCGGAATGGATCAGCGTCGAGTACGTCAATGGCGGCGTCGACCCTGAAACCAAGGCCTTCAGCCCCGGCAGCGTGCTGAGCTTCCTCAATACCCAGGCCGCCTGGGAGGATGCCCGCGCCCGCAACAAGCCGCTGCGGTTCTCGTTCGGTCGTGCCGACCGCGAGTACAAGGACCGCTGGTGCAACCCTGTGCCGGTGTTCCAGGCATGAGCCGCAAGCAGGCGCTGCTCAGGCGCCACCGGCGCAACAAGCGCTTCGGCCTGCTGGCGGGCCTGGTCCTGCTGGTCGTGCTCGGGGTCGCCACGTACTGGTGGCTGCCGCTGGTACTGCTGCCGCTGATCTGGGTGGCCCACGAGGCCTGGTTCGCCGATCACCTGTTCTATTCCCCGGCCGAGGACTACGAGTACCGCTTCGGTGAGCAGACCCGCGAGGCGTCCGTGACCCTGCGCGGCGGCCTGCTCGAGGTAGATGCCGCGCTGGCCGGGGACGAGACGCTGGTCCTCGAGGTCCGGGTGAAGAGCACCTGGCTGGGCCGCCTGCTCGATCCGCAGGTCGAACTGCTTGCAGAGGGGCAGGGTGACCGGCAGACGTTCGAACGCGGGGTCGAGGGTGTGCGCTTTCTCAACCTGACCGGCCTGGCGGCCCCCCTGATGGCGGGCACCCTGCGGCTGCGGGGACGGCACTGCCGGCTGGTGGGGGCGCCACGGTTGTGGATTGCACCGGGTGTCGAGCTGCGCCAACGCCGAGTCATGGTCATCGCCCCCCATGCCGACGATGCCGAGCTGGCCGCCTACGGGTTGTACAGCCAGGCCGACGAAGCCTGGGTGGTGACCTTGACCGCCGGTGAAATCGAAGCCGAGCATTACCAGCGGATGGGCATGGCCAAGGCCGAGGCCGCACGGCTGAAAGGGCGACTGCGGGCCTGGGACAGCATCGCCGTGCCACGCTGGGCTGGCGTGCCCGAGTCGCGCTGCGTGCAACTGGGTTACTTCTGCCTGCAACTGCCGGCCATGCAGGCGGCGCCCGACCAGCCCGTGGACTCGCGTGAGGCTGACATGGCCGATATTCGCCCATTCCGCCGTTTCAATCCGTTTGCGCTGCCAGCCGATGCCGACGGTGCGCCGACCTGGAACAACCTGTTGGCCGACCTACGCGTCCTGCTGGAGCGGGCCAGGCCGCAGGTACTGGTCATGCCCCATCCGCAGCTCGACCCGCACCCCGACCACCTGTGTGCCCGGGCGGCGGTGCTCGAGGCCTTGCAGGGCTTGGCCTGGCAACCGGAAACCGTACTCTGCTACGCCAACCACCTGCATGACAACGACCGCTGGCCCATGGGCGACAGCGGCGATGGCGTGGCGTTGCCGCCGCAACTGCATGCCGACCAGGCCTGGGCCCCCTGCAGCCTGGTCCTGGACGTGCCGACCCAGCGCGACAAGGCCATGGCCTTGGGCATGATGCACGACCTGCAGCCGCCCGCACCGTTCAAGCGTCGCGTGCGCCGGGCCTTGCAGCGCTGGTTGGCAGGGCGCCGCCCATCGCCGTACGGGGAGAACGAGTTCTTCCGCAAGGCGGTGCGCCGGCACGAATTGTTCTGGCGCCGAGACTCCTGAGTGCCACCTATGATTGAGCGTCTGACGCAAAGAGCCCAAGGAAAGCCATGAAAGTCCTATTTCTGGTGCAGAAAGAACAGCGGGCAATCCTCGACCGGCTGTACGATGGCGTCGCGGCGAACTGCGATTGCGACCTGCGCTGGCTGAGCAGCGAGGACCAGCGCAACCTGCGCCGTTATTTCCGGCGCGAGGTGGATGTCTCGCGCTACGATCGCATCGTCTTCTTCCTGCGCTTCAAGCAGGAGATGCGTCAGGCCGGCTTCATCCGCACGGTGCCGAACCTGGTGATCCTCGAGCATGACGCCTACCAGAACTACATCCCTTGCAAATACACCGGCAAGTTCAGCGCGCATTACCGCAAGCTGCCCTGGGCGCGGGTGATCAGTTCCGGCTACCGTGTCAGCGAGCGCCTGCGCGAGGAGGGCTTCGACGCGGTGTTCGTGCCCAAGGGCTACGATGAGCAACTGCTCAGCGACCAGGGGCGTGAACGCGATATCGAACTGGCGTTCGTCGGCAGTACCAAGAGCGTGGCCTACAGTGGGCGCAAGGCGCTGCTGGACGAACTGGGGCGGGTGGAGAACCTGGTGGTGACCCGCACCAACTCGGGTGAGGACTACTGCAACACCCTCAACCGCATCCGCTTCTTCGTCAGTGCCGATGTCGGCATGGGCGAATACATGATCAAGAACTTCGAAGCGATGGCGTGCGGCTGTGTCTTGCTGGCGTTCGACCAGGGCGAGGAGGAGAATCGCGCCCTGGGCTTGCAGGACATGCACAGCGTGGTGCTGTACGACAGCATCCCTGTATTGCAGGAGAAGCTCCGGCTTTTACGGGCAGACCCTGCGTTGACCGAGCGAATCGCCGCGAATGGACGCGAGCTGGCGGTTTCGCGTTTCAGCTTTGCCCAGGTTGGGCGTAGCATCGTCGAACACATGACCCCTCCATTGAGGCCACACCCGCCGCTGACGGGATGGCAGCGCCTGCGCCTGAGGCTTGGGCTGTGAGTGACGAATCGCAGGTCCCGGGGGTTGGGCATCAACAATTCAAGACCGTAAGGTGGAGGGAGCCCCGTGCGCTTCTCGGAAAACAGTGACATTACCCTGGTGGTGACCAGTTGCGGGCGCTTCGACCTGCTCAAGGAAACCCTGGAGAGTTTCGACCGCTACAACACGGCGCCCATACGCGAAGTCTTCATTACCGAGGACTCCGGCGACGATGCCGTGCACGACGCGGTGCCCGCGCACTGGAAGGATCACTGCACGGTGTTCGTCAACCGGCCGAAGCTGGGCCAACTGGCCTCGATCGACCTGGCCTATGGCCGGGTCAAGACGCCCTACATCTTTCACTGCGAGGATGACTGGCGGTTCTACCGGCAGGGCTTCGTCGAGGACTCACGGGCCATCCTGGAAGCGAGCCCGGACGTGCTGCAGGTCTGGTTGCGCAGCCATGCCCATGACCTGGCGATCCACAGCCCCTACATCCACCTCGGCGATCGCCAGGTGATCGCCGGCGTACCCTGCTACCCGCTGCTCTCGGACAAGGCCGAGTGGCAAGCCTTCTCGCTCAATCCAGGCCTGCGCAGGCTGAGCGATTACCAGCGTTGTGCGCCTTTCGCTGATTATGCCGGTGAAAAAGCGCTGTCGCGGCGCTACGCTGAATTGAACCTGACCGCCATCACCCTGGAGGGTGACGCGGTGCTGCACACGGGCTTTGGTAGCCACGTGACCGTCCCCGAGGAGGTCCAGCGCAAGGCCAAGCGACGACAGCGCGACCGGGTCAGGCTGGCAGCGGTATTGGTGGCAGGGGTCTTGATTGGTACGGGAATCGGTTTTCTTGTTCACTGAATCTGCTGGCCTGGCAGATAGCCTGCCAGGTGCAAGGGAGCTATTCCGATGAACATCGTCAACGTGATGTGGTCGGGCGGAGCTCCGTATATCTCCGTGCATGAGGTCCACCGGCAAATGCTCAAGCACGCCGGTGACGATGCCCGCATCAGCAACTGGTTGCTGCTTGGCGATGGCCTGTGCTGCGGCCTCGGCACCACGCGTGAGTGGCACATGCCACAGCGCGCGCTCAAGGGACGGTACTTCTGGCGGCTGTTGCGGCCGTGGCTGCGCCTGCGTCTGCGCAAGGCATTGGAGCAGGCCGAGGCCGACGTGCTGTTGCTCGATGGCCTGGGCGTCGCCCGTCTGGTACTGCCGTTGTTGCGCCATCTGCCGAATGTACGGGCGACGGTGCTGTTCCATGGCTCGACCCGCCTGCGCCGCCGGGATATCCGTTTGCTGTGTGACGTGGGTGTCGAGCGCCTGAGCGTCGCCGCGGTGTCCCGCACGCTCGCCCGGGAGCTGGAACAGACCCTTGGGTGTCCAGTGCAGACCCTGCGTATCGCGCTCGACCCCCGGGCGTTCGCCGACGGGTTGCTCGATCAGGCGTCGGCCCGGCGCTCCCTGGCCTTGCCCGCAAACCCTGGTCGCCTGTTCGGTGCGGTGGGGCGGTTGGTCGAGAGCAAGGGTTTCGAGATGCTGATCGAAGCATTCGCCAAGGCGCGGGCGCAGCAACCGGACATCCAGTTGGCGATTCTCGGCGAGGGTGAACTGAAAGCGCACCTGGTGGCACGCAGCGAGGCGCTGGGGCTGGGGGGGAGCGTGTGGTTCTGCGGCTACCGCCCGGACATGTCGCAGTTGTACCGGGCCTTCGACTGGCTGCTCGTGCCCTCACGGTCAGAGGGCCTGGGGCTCGTGCTACAGGAAGCCGTGCTGGCCGACGTGCCGGTGTTGTGCAGCGACCTGCCGGTATTTCGCGAGCAATTGGGCGAGGCGGGCTATTACCTGCCGATCGGCGACGAAGCCGCCTGGACTGCGGCGATCGAGCGCTGCGTCACGCTCGACGCCAGCGACACGGCCGGCCAGCAACGCCAGGCCCTGGCGCCGGAGCTGGCCTGGCAGGCATTTCGCCAGGGTTCGGCCAACTTGCTGCGCCGCTGAGGTTCAGCGCCCGAGCAGGGCCGCCTGGAAGTCGGCGAGGGGGAAGCGGTCGGCGAGTTTCTCCCGCTCGATATAGCTGGCCAGGTGCTGCACGTTACGCCGTACCATGCGCGCCGACAGCGGTGGGCGCAGGAAACGCATGTCCGCCACGTCGATCAGGCCCAAGCGCTGCTCGGGGGTGACGACCACGTTGCCCAGGTGCAGCGAGCGAAAGTAGATCCCTGAACGGTGCAAGCGGCGGACCAGTTCGATCAACTGGGGCAGGTACTTGTCCCAGCTGAAGCCCTCTTGGCGCGACAACTGCAGCAGCGTCTCGCCCGGCAGCGGGCGGTAGAGCACGGCCGTGCGCCCAGGCATTGGCAGCTTGTACTGGCTGATCACCTCGAGCGTTGGAATGCCCAGCTGGGCCAGGCGCCTGGCGTTGTCGACGAAGCGCTGCGAGTACGGGCGTAGCAGCGCAGATGAAATCAGGCGCTTGCGACGAAAAACCTTCAGGATATTTCCATCGCCGAGCAGGTAGACTTTAGCGCCATAGCTATCTGCCTCTAGAACCTTGGCGCCGAGTGTCAGCTGATCGAAGTCGACTTGGGAGAGCCGGGAGCATTGCATGGATAGGGCCTTGTCGTCTTGCAAGCGAAAATGACCGGCCATAATGCCGAATTTGAAGCTGTAGCACCATGATGGTGTCTTGTTGATCTACCGGGGGGAATGGATGTCGTATCAGAATCGCTGGGCCCAGGCCTGGTTTGGGCTCGGCTTTGTCTGGTTTTTGGGAGGGATTGCCCTGGCGCCCAGCAACAAGCTCTACCAGCAGGGGCTCATCCTCTTTCTCTGGTTGCCGACGCTGCTGTTGGCCTGGCCTGCGCGCCGCGTGCTGGTGGAGGCCTGGCGCCGTCAGCCCGCCCTGTGGATCGGCGTCGCGTTGCTGGTTGGCTGGAGCGCCGTGAGCCTGGCCTGGTCGGCCTCCGAGCAGCCCGGGCGGGACGCCAAGAGGCTGCTGTACATCCTGCTGTTTCTCCTCGCCTTTCCTCTCCTGGCCCAGGCTGGCCTGGCGCGCTGCCAGGCCCTGCTACGCATGGGGGGCGCCCTGCTGGCAGTGGCCGCGCTGGCGTCGATCGTTCATTACTATGGCCTGCAGCCAAATCGACTGACGGCTCGCCTGGAGGGGATCGGCGAGATCTCCCACCCTATCCTGGGCGCCTATGTCATTGCCGCCGCGATCTTCTGGACGCTTTACGACGTACCCCGACAGCGTGGCCTGCAAGTCGCCTGGGCCGTGGCGCTGGCCTGTCTGGGCGCGTTCGTGGTGTTCAGCCAGAGTCGCGGGGCGGCCCTGGCGCTGGTCATGACCGTGGTCCTGGCGCCGCTGTGGTTCCGTGACCGCAAGAGCGGCCTGTATGCCATCCTGGCCCTGGTCGCCACCGTCGTTGCTTTCGGCGTGATGCACGAGCTGATCCTGCGCCGTGGGGCGTCCTTCCGTCCAGAGCTGTTCCAGTCGGCGTTGCAGATGATCGCCGAGCACCCTTGGACCGGCTTGGGGCTGGGCGAGGTCTATCGGGTCGAGGCGTTCGGCAAGTCCTTCGACCATACCCACAACATGTTCACCCACGTTGCCGTGGAGCTTGGCCTGCCAGGCCTGCTGCTATGGACAGCGGTATGGCTGTTCACCCTAGGCGAGATCGTGCGGGTCCGCCATACGGCGTTCGGCAAGGCCCTGCTGGCGTTCTGGGTGTTCGCCACCCTGGCCATGCAGTTCGACGCCGCGAGCCTGACCGACACGCCGCGTGCCGAGTGGTTCATCAGCTGGCTGCCGGTGGGGCTGGCGATGTTGTTGCCCTGGGTGCGTGCCGAGGATCGAGCCTGTGGTAAAATTTCCGGTTCAACCTGAACAGCGAGTTCGATGATGGCCGAAACACCGCGAACCGCGGAGCATGCCTCCAGCCTGAAGATCTACTTCCGGCTGCTGGGCTACGTGAAACCCTACATTGGCATCTTCCTGCTGAGCATCGTAGGTTTCGTGATCTTCGCCTCGACCCAGCCGATGCTGGCCGGGATCCTCAAGTACTTCGTCGATGGGCTGAGCAATCCGCAAGCGGTGCTGTTCCCCGACGTGCCCTACCTGCGCGACCTGCAGCTGCTGCAGGCGGTGCCGCTGCTGATCATCCTGATCGCCGCCTGGCAGGGGCTGGGCTCGTTCCTGGGCAACTATTTCCTGGCCAAGGTATCCCTGTGCCTGGTGCACGACCTGCGGGTGGAGCTGTTCAACAAGCTGCTGGTACTGCCCAACCGCTATTTCGACAACCACAACTCCGGGCACCTGATCTCGCGGATCACCTTCAACGTGACCATGGTCACCGGCGCCGCCACCGATGCGATCAAGGTGGTGATCCGCGAGGGCCTGACCGTGGTCTTCCTGTTCGCCTACCTGTTGTGGATGAACTGGAAGCTGACCCTGGTGATGGTCGCCATCCTGCCGATCATCGCCCTGATGGTGAGCACCGCCAGCAAGAAGTTCCGCAAGCAGAGCAAGAAGATCCAGGTGGCCATGGGCGACGTGACCCACGTTGCCTCCGAGACCATCCAGGGCTACCGCGTGGTGCGCAGCTTCGGTGGCGAGGCCTACGAGGAGCGGCGCTTCCAGCAGGCCAGCCAGGGCAATACCGACAAGCAGCTGCGCATGACCAAGACCGGCGCGCTGTACACGCCGTTGCTGCAACTGGTGATCTACAGCGCCATGGCGGCGCTGATGTTCCTGGTGCTGTTCCTGCGGGGCGATGCCTCTGCGGGCGACCTGGTCGCCTACATCACGGCGGCGGGCCTGTTGCCCAAGCCGATTCGCCAGTTGTCGGAAGTCAGCTCGACCATCCAGAAAGGCCTGGCCGGTGCCGAGAGCATCTTCGAGCAACTGGACGAGCAGCCGGAGGTGGATGCCGGCACCGTGGAGATGGAGCGGGTCGAAGGTCGCCTGGAGGTGCGCAACCTCAGCTTCACCTACCCAGGCACCGAGCGCGAGGTGCTGAGCGACATCAGCTTTACCGCCGAGCCTGGGCAGATGATCGCCCTGGTCGGTCGCTCCGGCAGCGGCAAGTCGACCCTGGCCGGGCTGATTCCACGCTTCTATCACCATGACAAGGGGCAGATCCTGCTCGATGGCGTGGAGATCGAGAACTACCGCCTGCGCAACCTGCGCCGCCACGTGGCCCAGGTGACCCAGCACGTGACCCTGTTCAACGACACGGTCGCCAACAACATCGCCTATGGCGACCTGGCCGGTGCGCCGCGCGAGGCCATCGAGGCCGCGGCTGCCGATGCCTACGCCAAGGAGTTCGTCGACCAGTTGCCCCAGGGCTTCGACACCCAGGTCGGCGAGAACGGCGTACTGCTGTCCGGCGGCCAGCGCCAGCGCCTGGCGATCGCCCGTGCCCTGTTGAAGAACGCGCCGTTGTTGATCCTCGACGAGGCCACCTCGGCCCTGGATACCGAGTCCGAGCGCCACATCCAGGCCGCGCTCGACCATGTGATGGAAGGCCGCACCACCCTGGTGATCGCCCATCGCCTGTCGACCATCGAGAAGGCCGACCAGATCCTGGTCATGGATCAGGGCCGGCTGGTGGAGCGCGGCACCCACGCCGAGTTGCTCCAGGCAAATGGCCATTATGCCCGCCTGCATGCCATGGGCCTGGATCAGCCGGAAAAGGCCGATATCACCTGAAGCCTACTGAATCGGGGCCTGGCCGGCCCCGATTGTCACTGGAGTTGTCGCGAGCGCAGGTGGCCATAAAGCCGTCGCTTGCCCTGTGCTAATATCCTGCCCCTGTTCATTTTTCCATTTGGGTTGCCCATGAAGTTGTCCATGCCGCGTTTCGATCAAGCCCCGGTACTGGTGGTCGGCGATGTCATGCTCGACCGCTACTGGCATGGCGGTACCTCGCGGATTTCTCCCGAAGCGCCGGTGCCGGTGGTCAAGGTCGAGCAGATCGAGGATCGCCCCGGCGGCGCGGCCAACGTCGCACTGAACATCGCCGCGCTCGGTGCGCCGGCCGCGCTGGTCGGCGTGACCGGCCAGGACGAGGCCGCCGATAGCCTGTCCAACAGCTTGCAGGCCGCGGGCGTGCGTTCGATCTTCCAGCGCATCGCCCACCAGCCGACCATCGTCAAGCTGCGGGTCATGAGCCGCCACCAGCAATTGCTGCGCATCGATTTCGAAGAACCCTTCGCCACCGACCCATTGTCGCTGGGGGAGGAAGTCGACGACCTGCTCGAGGGCGTCAAGGTGCTGGTGCTGTCGGACTACGGCAAGGGCGCGCTGAAGAACCACCAGAGCCTGATCCAGGCGGCGCGGGCCAAGGGCATCCCGGTGCTGGCCGACCCCAAGGGCAAGGACTTCTCCATCTACCGGGGCGCCAGCCTGATCACGCCGAACCTGAGCGAGTTCGAGACCATCGTCGGGCGCTGCGTCGACGAGGCCGACCTGGTCGCCAAGGGGCTGCAACTGCTGCACGATCTGGAGCTCGGCGCCTTGCTGGTGACCCGTGGCGAGCATGGCATGACCCTGCTGCGCACCGGCCATCCGGCGCTGCACTTGCCGGCACGTGCCCGCGAGGTGTTCGATGTCACCGGTGCCGGCGATACCGTGATCTCCACCCTGGCGGCGGCCATCGCCGCCGGCGAGGACCTGCCCCACGCGGTCGCCCTGGCCAACCTGGCTGCCGGCATCGTGGTCGGCAAGCTCGGTACTGCAGCTATCAGCGCCCCCGAACTGCGTCGGGCGATCCAGCGCGAGGAGGGCTCCGAGCGCGGCGTGTTGACCCTCGACCAGCTGTTGCTGGCCATCGACGATGCGCGGGCGCACAACGAGACGATCGTCTTCACCAACGGCTGCTTCGACATTCTCCATGCCGGCCACGTGACCTACCTGGAGCAGGCACGTGCCCAGGGCGACCGCCTGATCGTGGCGGTCAACGACGACGCTTCGGTCAGCCGCCTGAAGGGGCCGGGCCGGCCGATCAACAGCGTCGATCGGCGCATGGCCGTGCTCGCCGGCCTGGGTGCGGTGGACTGGGTCATCAGTTTCCCCGAGGGGACGCCCGAGAACCTGCTGCGCCAGGTCAAGCCGGATGTGCTGGTCAAGGGGGGCGACTATGGCATCGACCAAGTGGTCGGCGCCGATATCGTCAAGGCCTATGGCGGGACGGTGAAGGTGCTGGGGCTGGTGGAAAACAGCTCGACCACGGCGATCGTCGAGAAGATCCGCAAGCACTGAGAGTGCCGGGGCCGCAATGCGGCCCATCGCCGGCAAGCCGGCTCCCACAAGGGCCTGCGTAAACCGCAGATAGCGCAGCGCATGATCTCCCACAGATAGAGCGCAGGGCTTGAATCCAGCGGGAAACCTGTGGGAGCCGGCTTGCCGGCGATGGGCTGCGCAGCAGCCCCATGATCACTTGTGCAAGGTGGTCCGTGCCCGGGCCAGCAACTCCCGCGCTTTCTCACCGAAGCGCTCCAGGTGCGATGCCGGCTCCCGCTTCGGCTCCACCAACCCCTGCCGTTTCACCCAGTCCTTCCAGCGCACCCGCTCATCCTGCACCACCCAACCCTCCTGTCGGGCGAAGCTCTCGGCCAGGTACAGGCCACGGGTGCTGGCGGGCACCAGTTCGTCCTTCTTCAAGGTATAGAGCTCGGCCAGCGGCCGACCGTCCTTCAGCGGCATCAGGTACAGGTCCGGGCGCTTGCGGTTGAGCCGGGCCACCAGGTGCTCACCCTCCAGCCGCTCGTCGACATGGAACAGGCTCAGCGACTTGGCTTCCCTGGGCACCTGCAGGCGCAGGTCGTAGATCAGTTGCAGCGATGCCGTGGGCAGGTGCACGTAGGCCCGTGGCCGCTCCAGCAGCATCAGGTTGGCGCAATGCACCGGCCGTGCGGCACCGGACTCGGGTGTAAGGACGAAGGGCAGGGCCTCGCGGTAGTGCAGGGCGGTGGCGTAGGGCGCCGGCAGCCAGGTGTCGTTGAAACGCCCGCCGAGCCAGCCTTCGGGGGTTTCCAGCAGGCACTCCTCCGCCACTTCCTGGATGGCGGTGTGCAGCGGCAGGTTGAGTTCCTGGGCGGGCACGTAGCCTGAGATCAGCTTCAAGACCACATCGCCACGGTCCTGCCGGCGCTGGCGTACCAGCACCCAGTAGTCGCGGTGCTGCCAGTGCAGGGTCAGGCGCACCGAGACGCCGAGGTTGGCCAGTTCCACCACGAAACGCTCGGTGTCGGCCAACTGGATGGCCTTGCGCCGTTGCTGGACCTGGGCGAAGTTCAACGGCATGCCGATGCTCTGGTAGGTCAGGCCGTCGGGGGTGGCTTCTACATGCAGCGGCAAGGTCTTGAAGTTGCTCGGGTTCTTGCGGATCAGCATGCGCGGCACGAGGCTCCTCCTTGCGTTGGGCGCCCTGGTGGTTGGCTCAAGACTGGCCCAGGATGCGGGCGACGGTGGCCACGTTATGGGCCAGGTGCAACGGATTGATGGTGCCGACGATAGCACTGCTCACGCCAGGGTGGGAGAACAGCAGCTCGAAGCTGGCCTGCACCGGATCGACCCCAGGCGCCAGGCAAACGTGCCCGCTGGCCAGGGCCTTTTTCACCAGGATGGCCTTGCCGTGCTCGGCAGCGTAGTCCAGTACCGGGCGTTCTGCCTGCTCGTTGAGGTTGTAGGTGACCATGGCGCAGTCGCCTTGTTCCAGGGCCTTGAGGCCGCCGGCCACGGTCTTGCCGGAGAGGCCGTAGCCGAGGATCTTGCCCTCCTGCTTGAGGGCGGCGAGAGTCTGGTAGACCTCCTGCTGCTCGAGTATCGCCAGGTCGTTGCCATCGGAGTGCACCAGCACCAGGTCGATGCGATCGGTTTCCAGGCGGCGCAGGCTGCGTTCCACCGAAAGTCGGGTGTGGGCGGCGCTGAAATCGAAATGCGACTGGCCATTCTCGAACTCTTCGCCCACCTTGCTGACGATCACCCACTCATCGCGCTGGCCACGCAGCAGCGGGCCCAGGCGTTCTTCGCTGCGGCCATAGGCCGGCGCGGTGTCGATCAGGTTGATGCCCAGCTCACGGGCCTGGGCCAGCAGCAGGCGGGCTTCGTCGTCGCCGGGGATGGTGAAGCCGGTGGGGTACTTGACGCCCTGGTCGCGGCCAAGCTTGACCGTGCCCAGGCCCAGGGGCGACACGGTCAGGCCGGTGCTGCCCAACGGGCGGTGGAAGTCGTGCAGGGTCGGCAGGCTCATGGCAGCAGTTGCTCCCAGGCAGGCACGCCCAGCGCGGGGCGGGGCAGGTCGGCAAGGTTCGGTTGCGCGCTTGGGCGGATGCCATCACGCTCCAGGCTCGCCAGCACACGGTCGCAGAAGTCGGGCGCCAGGGCCAGCTTGGTTGGCCAGCCCACCAGCAGGCGTTGTTGCTCGGCCAGGAAGGCATTGTCCGGGCGCACCAGGCCGGACTGCGCCGGCTCGGCGCGGTCGACCCGCAGGGTGGCCCAGCGCACCTGGCGCTGGTCGACCCAGGGCAGCAGGTTGGCGATTTCCTTTTGCGCTGCGGCGATCTGCGCCGCCGGCTCGCGGGCCACGCCGTCGGCTTCGGCCAGGTCGCCACCGAGGTACCAGACCCACTGGCCGTCTGCGGCCGGGTGGGTGGTGATGGTGACCCGCGGCTTCGGCCCGCCGCCCAGGCAGTGGGCATAGAGCGGCTTGAGGTTCGGCCCCTTGGCCATGACCATGTGCAGGGGACGGCGCTGCATGGCCGGCTGCTCCAGGCCCAGGGCCTGGAGCAGTGCCTCGGTGCCGGCACCGGCGCTGAGCACGATGCGCTGGGCGCGGATCTCGCGATCGTCCACGCGCAGGCCGAGCAGTTCGCCGCCCTCGCGCAGCGGCTCGATGCGCTCGCCGGCCAGCAGGCTGTCACCGGCCAGCTCGGCCAGGTTGGCGAGCAGGCTGGGTACATCGATGACCAGCTCGGCCAGGCGGTAGACCTTGCCCTTGAAGGCGCGGTCTTGCAGGGCGGGGGGCAGTTGCTCGCCCTTGACTTGGTCGACCCGGCCGCGCACGGCCTTGCTGGCGAAGAAACTGGTGAGGTTGCCTGCCAGGGTGCCTGGGGACCAGAGGTAGTGGGCATCGGACAACAGGCGGGTGTTGCCCAGGTTAAGCTCGCCGCTGCCGGCCAGGGCCTCGCGCCAGCGCCGCGGCATGTCGGCGATGGCCTCCGAGGCACCGGTCAGGGCGCCGTGCAGCGCGTACTTGGTGCCACCATGGATGATGCCCTGGGACTTGATGGTCTGTTCGCCGCCAAGGCTGGCGCGCTCCACCAGCACCGTCGAATAGCCCAGGCGCCGCAGGCGGGCGTTGAGCCAGAGGCCAGCGACCCCAGCGCCGACGATCAGCACGTCAGTGGAAATGGCGGTTGGCATGCGGGCACCTCGAGGATTGGGACAGCTGGCAAGTATACAGGCTGTGAAGGCAGGCTTCCCAATGCCGGGCTCAGGGCTTGCAGTTGCCATTTGGGGCTGCAAAGCAGCCCCGGATACGGATCAGTGCCCTGCGGTCCGGGAGAATACCTGGATCACCACCACGCCGCCGACGATCATGGCCATGCCGAGCATGGCCGGGAAGTCCAGCTTCTGCCCATAGATCACCAGTGCCACCGCGCTGATCAGCACGATGCCCAGGCCCGACCAGATCGCATAGGCGATGCCTACCGGAATGCTGCGCACTACCAGGGTCAGCATCCAGAACGCCACGGCATAGCCGCAGACCATCAGCAGCAGCGGCAGCGGCGTGCTCAAGCCCTTGACCGCCTTCATGGAAGCGGTGGCGATGACTTCGGCGCAAATGGCGATGGCCAGGTAGGTGTAGGCGTTCATGGTGCAGGTCCTCCGTTGCTGGGCTGGCATTCTAGACGCTCCATGGATGCGGTAAAGTCATTACCTATCTGTTATGGAGATAGCTTGCATGGCCGAGCATTGGAACCTGGAGCAACTGCGCCTGTTCGTGCGGGTTGCCGAGCTGCGTTCGTTTTCCGCTGTCGCCCGCGAGCAGCGCAAGGCCCAGTCGGCGATCAGCAATGCCATCGCCCTGCTGGAAACCGACCTGGGCGTGGTCCTGTTCGAGCGCAGCAGCGGCCGCCAGCCGCGCCTGACCGAGCGGGGCGCCGCATTGCTGGAGGACGCCCGGGAACTGTTGCGCCAGTGCGAGCGCCTGGACGGTCGCGCGCTGGCCCTGATGCGTGGCCAGGAGGCCCAGTTACGGGTCGCCCAGGACGAGGCCATGCCGTATCAGCCGGTCATCGACAGCCTGGACGAGCTGGCCAGCCACTACCCGTTTCTCGAAGTGCAACTGGCCAGCGGGGCCCAGGGCGACGTGGCGCGCAAGCTGGTGGAGCGCCGCGCCGACCTGGGGCTGTTCTTCCATCACGAGCAGATCCCGGCCTCGCTGGAGCGGCGTGCCCTGGGCAGCGTCGAGATGATCACGGTCTGTGCCGTGGACCATCCCCTGGCCCGCCAGGGCCGGGTCTCGCGCCAGCAACTGGCGCGTCACCGGCAGTTGCTGATCACCCCGCAGCAAAGCGGCTACCCAGGCGGAGAGGCGATCAGCCCGCAGGTGTGGCGCGCGGACAGCTTCTACGCCATGGCCGAGTTGCTCATGCGCGGCCTGGGTTGGGCCTGGTTGCCGCGGCATGTGGTGCAATACCCAACCTACCAGGCGCAGATGGTCGAGCTGGACAGCGAATGGCGGCCACCGGCGCTGGTGGCCGAACTGGCCTGGCGCCGCGACCAGCCACTGGGGCCGGCGGCACAGTGGCTGGCCGAGCGCTTTGCCGTGCACCTACGGGCAATCGGCTAGGGGACCATGCGCTGTCGCACACAGAACATACGGTTGACGGAGGCTCTTGTGGGAACGGGCTTGTCGGGGCGCCGAACCGCTGCGAATAGGCCTGCCTTGACACCCTGGATTCCCTGTCCATCACCTGAACGAATGACCTGGACACAGGCCTTTTCATCCCGTTCCTAGTAAACTGCGCCGCCATGAACAGAACTCTTTATACCTTGCTGTTTCACCTGGGCCTGCCGCTGGTCGCGCTGCGCCTGTTCCTGCGTGCACGCAAGGCGCCGGCCTACGGCCAGCGGATCGCCGAGCGTTTCGCCTGCAAGCTACCGCCCATGCGCCAAGGCGGCATCTGGGTGCATGCGGTGTCGGTGGGCGAGAGCATCGCCGCAGCGCCCATGGTCCGTGCCTTGCTCAAGGCCTATCCGGACCTGCCGATCACCCTCACCTGCATGACCCCGACCGGTTCGCAGCGGATCCGCGCGATGTTCGAAGGCGAACCGCGCATCCAGCACTGCTATTTGCCCTACGACCTGCCATGGGCGGCCGGGCGCTTCCTCGATCATGTCCGGCCACGGTTGGGCATCATCATGGAGACCGAGCTGTGGCCCAACCATATTCACCAGTGCGCCAGGCGTGGCATCCCGGTGGCCCTGGCCAACGCGCGGTTGTCGGAGCGTTCCGCCCGAGGCTACGGGCGTTTCGCCGGCCTGACCCGGCCGATGCTCGCCGAGATGAACCTGATCGCCGTGCAGACCGAGGTCGAGGCCGAACGCTTCCGCAGCCTGGGCGCTCGCCCCGCGTGCGTGCAGGTGACCGGCTCGATCAAGTTCGACCTGAAGATCGATGAGCAACTGCTGCCGCGCGCGCGCCAGTTGCGTGAGCAATGGGGCGCCGAGCAACGCCCGGTCTGGATCGCCGCCAGCACCCACGAGGGCGAGGATGCCTTGGTGCTCCAGGCCCATCGGCAATTGTTGCAGGCCCATGGCGATGCGCTGCTGATCCTGGTGCCGCGCCATCCCGAGCGGTTCGAGGCGGTGCATGCGCTGTGCCGCGAGCAGTTCGCCACGGTGCGCCGCTCCAGCGGTGCACCCGTCGACGGGCAGACCCGCGTGTTGCTCGGCGACACCATGGGCGAGCTGCTGTTCCTCTATGCCTTGGCCGACATCGCCTTCGTCGGCGGCAGCCTGGTACCCACTGGCGGGCACAACCCGCTGGAGCCGGCAGCGCTGTCACTGCCGGTGATCACCGGGCCGCACGTGTTCAACTTCCTCGAGATCAGCGCGATGCTGCGCGAGGCAGGAGCGTTGCAGGAAGTGGACGATGCCGAGGGCCTGGCCACGGCCGTGCGCCGCCTGGTCGAGTTGCCCCAGGATGCCCGGCGCATGGGTGAGGCGGGCAACCAGGTGATGCGTGCCAACCAAGGGGCATTGCAGCGCTTGCTGGATGGGTTGGCTCGCCTTTTGGGGTGACGGAGCCGCTCCTACAGGCCAAGGGTTGCGTTCACGGTCGGCGTTCGAAGTTCTTCGCCGCCGCCTCTGCCAGGTCCGGTGGCAGGAAGTCCCGGTCCGGGTTGTAGTCGGCCTTCAGGTAGCGCCCCAGGTCCTGCAGGTCTTGCGGGCTGAGGGTGCCGGCGGCCTGCTTGAGGCGCAGGTTGTCGAGGATGTAGTCGTAGCGGCTGTTGTTGTAGTCGCGTACCGAGGTGTACAGCTGGCGCTGGGCATCGAGCACGTCGACGATGTTGCGGGTGCCGACCTGGTAACCGATCTCGGTGGCTTCCAGAGCGCTCTGGTTGGAAATGATCGACTGCTTGCGCGCCTGCACCTGTTCCACATCGGTGTTCACCGCCCGATGCAGGTTACGGGTATTTTCCACCACCTGGCGGCGCAGGCTCTCACGCTGTTGCTCGGTCTGGTTCAGGCGCTGGTAGGCCTCGCGTACCTGGGAACTGGTCAGGCCACCGCTGTAGATCGGGATGTTCAGCTGCAGGCCGATGCTGGTCTGCTCCACGTCGCCGCTGTAGCGCACGCCCGGTTGGGGGGCGGGGTTGGTGAAACCCAGGTTGTCGTTGTCGCCCCGCTGGTAGCGTGCCACCGCGTCCAGGGTCGGGGCGTGACCGGCCTTGCGCTGGCGCAGGGTTTGCTCGGCGGCGCTGACGGCATGGTTGGTCGCCAGCAGGTTGAGGTTCTGGCGTGCGGCGGTCTCGACCCAGGCCTTGGCGTCATTGGGTGTCGGCACTTGCACCGGCAGGCTGTGGACCACGCCCTGGATCGACGAATACTGGCGGTTGGTCAGGGTGATCAGGGCCTCGAAGGCGTCCTGCACCTGGCGCTCGGCGATGATCCGGTTGGCCCGGGCGGTGTCGTAGCTGGCCTGGGACTGCAGCACGTCGGTCTTGTCGGAAAGCCCGACGTCGAAGCGCTCGTTGGACTGGTCCAGCTGGCGCTTGAAGGCCGCCTCCTCGGCCTTGGTCGAGGCCAGGTTGTCCTGGGCGCGCAGCACTGCGAAGTAGTTCTCGGCCGTCTGCAGGATCAGGTTCTGTTCGGTGGCCGACAGCTCCAGCGCGGCCTGTTCGTTGACCGCCTCGGCCGCTTGCAGCTGGAACCAGCGGTCGGCACGGAAGATCGGTTGCGCCAGGGTGGCGCTCCAGGCATTGCCGCTGCGGTTGGAGGTGATCGACGGTTCATCGAGCTTGGTGCGGGTACTCATCATCTCGGCACCGGCCGACAGGTTCGGCAGCAGGCCGGCCCGGGCCTGGGGCACCACTTCGCGGCGGGCGCCGTAGTCGGCGCGGGCGGCGGCCAGGTCGGCGTTGTTGTCGACCGCTTCCCGGTAGACGCTGATCAGGTCGGTCTTCACCGTCGTGGGCACGTCCGCTGCCCAGGCCACCGTGTTGGACGCACAAGACACGGCGATCGCCAGTGAGAGTTTGCGCAGCATAGGGGCAATCCTTGTACGAAATTGAATTACTGAACTGTTGAGTATCGGGCGATGGACCAGTGTAGTGCCGCGCGCAGCCGGCAACAATCCGCCTGTTGCGCCTTTCATCATTCCCCCTGCTGACACGCTTGGCTTTGCCGACCACTTGAGTCTAGACTGCGCATGTTCTTGTCGGGGTGCCTTGAATCAAAGGCTGAGATCGGAGAGGTCCGGGTCCCGTTGAACCTGATCAGGTTAGCGCCTGCGTAGGGAACAAGATTGCTCGCTTTCCCGGCGAGACTCTTGTGCCAGGTCCGGGATCGTCGAGCTCGCGCTCGAGGCCCCCCGTGCATCCGGCACCGCACCCGTGGAGGGTGCATCCACGCCATTCAGGTTCTCCCCCGACATTCCACCCGCTAGGAAGCTGTCTGGAGAGCCTGTGATGAGCAAACAAGAAAAAACGATCCACCTCAGCGAGTCGGCGCAAGTCGACCAGCAGTCCGTGCAACCCTTCCCCCGTTCGCGCAAGGTCTATGTCGAGGGCTCTCGTCCCGACATCCGCGTGCCCATGCGCGAGATCAGCCTGCACGATACCCCCACCGACTTCGGCGGCGAGCAGAACGCCCCGGTGCTGGTGTACGACACTTCCGGCCCCTACACCGACCCCAGCGTCATCATCGACGTGCGCAAGGGCCTGGGCGATGTGCGCTCGGCCTGGATCGAGGCCCGTGGCGACACCCTGCGCCTGGACGGCCTGAGCTCGAACTTCGGCCAGCAGCGCCTGAGCGACCCGGAGCTGACCCGACTGCGCTTCGCCCATGTGCGCAACCCACGCCGCGCCAAGGCCGGCGCCAACGTCACGCAGATGCACTATGCGCGCAAGGGCATCATCACCGACGAGATGGAATACGTCGCCATCCGCGAGAACATGAAGCTGCAGGAGGCCCGCGAAGCCGGCCTGCTGGCCCAGCAGCACGCTGGCCACAGCTTCGGCGCGGCGATCCCCAAGGAAATCACCCCTGAGTTCGTGCGCCAGGAGATCGCCCGTGGTCGCGCGATCATTCCAGCCAACATCAACCACACCGAACTCGAGCCGATGATCATCGGCCGCAACTTCCTGGTGAAGATCAACGGCAACATCGGCAACAGCGCCCTGGGCTCGTCCATCGAGGAAGAGGTGGCCAAGCTGACCTGGGGTATCCGCTGGGGTTCGGACACGGTCATGGACCTGTCCACCGGCAAGCACATCCACGAGACCCGCGAGTGGATCATCCGCAACTCGCCGGTGCCGATCGGTACCGTGCCGATCTACCAGGCCCTGGAGAAGGTCGGCGGCATCGCCGAGGACCTGACCTGGGAGCTGTTCCGCGACACCCTGATCGAACAGGCCGAGCAAGGCGTGGACTACTTCACCATCCACGCAGGCGTCTTGCTGCGCTATGTGCCGCTGACCGCCAAGCGGGTCACCGGCATCGTCAGCCGCGGTGGCTCGATCATGGCCAAGTGGTGCCTGGCCCATCACCAGGAGAACTTCCTCTACACCCACTTCGACGAAATCTGCGAGATCATGAAGGCCTACGACGTCAGCTTCTCGCTGGGCGACGGCCTGCGTCCGGGTTCGATCGCCGACGCCAACGACGCTGCCCAGTTCGGCGAGCTGGAAACCCTCGGCGAGCTGACCAAGACCGCCTGGAAGCATGACGTGCAGACCATGATCGAAGGCCCCGGCCACGTGCCGATGCAACTGATCAAGGAGAACATGGACAAGCAGCTGGAGTGTTGCGACGAGGCGCCGTTCTACACCCTCGGCCCCCTGACCACCGACATCGCCCCAGGCTACGACCACATCACCTCCGGTATCGGTGCGGCGATGATCGGCTGGTTCGGTTGCGCCATGCTCTGCTACGTGACGCCCAAGGAGCACCTGGGCTTGCCGAACAAGGACGATGTCAAGACCGGCATCATCACCTACAAGATCGCCGCGCACGCCGCCGACCTGGCCAAGGGGCACCCCGGGGCGCAGATCCGTGACAATGCCTTGTCCAAGGCGCGTTTCGAATTCCGTTGGGAAGACCAGTTCAACCTGGGCCTGGACCCGGACACCGCGCGTGCCTTCCACGATGAGACGCTGCCCAAGGAGTCGGCCAAGGTCGCCCACTTCTGCTCGATGTGCGGGCCGAAGTTCTGCTCCATGAAGATCACCCAGGAAGTGCGCGAGTACGCCGCTAACCAGCGCATCGACGCGGTGGACGTGTCGGTCGAGGAGGGCATGCGCGAGCAGGCCGAGCGGTTCCGCCAGGAAGGCAGCCAGCTGTATCACAAGGTGTGATGGCAGCGACTGACTGATCGTTGGGGGCCGCCTTGCGTCCCATTCGCGCCGGAGCGCCGCGAATGGGACGCAAGGCGGCCCCTGTGATTACAGTTTCAACGTGTGGACGAATTCCAATGAGCAGCCACTTCTCCCCCGACCATCCGGTCCCTTCCAACCAGCGCCTGTTCGGTGCCCGCGACCTGTTCTCGCTCTGGTTCTCCCTCGGCATCGGCCTGATGGTCCTGCAGGTCGGTGGCTTGCTCGCGCCGGGCCTGGGGCTGGCCGGGGCAATCCTGGCGATCGTCCTCGGCAGCGCTGTGGGGGTGATGCTGCTGGCGGCGGCCGGGGTGATCGGCAGCGATACCGGCCTGTCGGCCATGGCCACCCTGCGCCTGAGCCTGGGGCGCCACGGTGCCCGCCTGCCGGCGCTGCTCAATTTGCTGCAACTGGTCGGCTGGGGCTCGTTCGAGATCATCGTCATGCGCGACGCCGCCAGCCTGCTCGGCGCCCGTGCCTTCGGCGAGGGCAGCCACTGGAGCAGCCCGCTGCTCTGGACCCTGTGCTTCGGCGCCCTGGCCACCCTGTTGGCCGTCAGCGGGCCGCTGGCCTTCGTGCGCAAGGTGTTGCGCAAGTGGGGCATCTGGCTGTTGCTCGGTGCCTGCCTGTGGCTGACCTGGAACCTGTTCGCCAAGGCCGACCTGGCCGCGTTGTGGGGGCGTGGCGGGGATGGTTCGCTGTCCTTGGCGGTGGGCTTCGACATCGTCATCGCCATGCCGCTGTCCTGGCTGCCATTGATCGCCGACTATTCACGCTTCGGCCAGCGTGCCAGGCGGGTGTTCGGCGGTACGGCTCTGGGCTTTTTCATCGGCAACGCCTGGTTGATGAGCCTGGGCGTGGCCTACACCCTGGCCTTCGCCCCGAGCGGCGAAGTCAATGCGCTGTTGCTGGCGCTGGCAGGGGCCGGGTTGGGGATCCCGCTGCTGCTGATCCTGCTCGACGAGTCGGAAAACGCCTTTGCCGACATCCATTCGGCGGCGGTCTCCACCGGCCTGCTGGTACGCCTTAAGGTCGAGCACCTGGCCCTGGCCATCGGTGCGCTGTGCACCCTGGTGGCCCTGCTGGCGCCCTTGGCGCAGTACCAGAACTTCCTGCTGCTGATCGGCTCGGTGTTCGCGCCGCTGTTCGGCGTGGTCCTGGTGGATCACTTCGTGATCCGCCGCCGGCAGATGCCGGTGGCGATCGGCGGGCTGCACTGGCAGGCTCTGGTGGCCTGGGCGGTGGGGTTGGCGGCTTATCACCTGATGGCGAATGCCGCACCGGAGCTGGGGGCGACCCTGCCGGCATTGCTGCTGGCAGGGGGGGTGCACGCTGTGCTGAGCCTCAGCCGCGGCCGGGAAACAGCTCGGGCCTGAGAATGCCGTTCAGGCGCGGGTAGGGGATCTTCAATTCGATGTGGCCCATGGAGTAGGGTGCGATGGCATAGACCTCGTACTTGAGCACCACCGCGCCGTAGGTCAGGGCCACGTGCGGGGTCTGGCGGAACGGCCAGGTCTTGACGAATTCCGGGTCCTTGTCCATGCCGGTGCTGGCCAGCCAAGCCTGGTGGGATTGTTCGGCGGTCTTCCAGAAGGTCTCCTCCTGGCCCGGCAGCAGCATGTCCTGCAGGGTCAGGACCTTGTCCAGCTTGCGCGAGTAGTTGATGAAGCCACGCCCGGGCATGCCGTGGGCGCCGCCGCTGTCCAGGTAGCTGGACAGCTCGATGATCACCAGCCCGTCATGCTGCTCGCGTACCTTGGCCTGCAGGTAGCTGCTGTTGCGCTTCTCGGCGCTGGCCAGGTACTGCTCCTCGTAGGCCTTGAGCGAGGTCGGCGCGTTGGCGCGCTGGTTGTCCTCGGTCAACTGCAGCAGGCGGCGTTCGACGATGCCGTCGAGCTTGGGCAGGTCCGGGAAGTGGATGGTATCGATGTTCACCAGCGGGCAGTCACGCTCGCTGCAACCGGGCTTGACGTGTTCCCAAGCGTCGCGCTTGACCTCGAGCGGTGCCCGGTAGTTGGGCTCGAACAGGCTCTGGCAGGCGCCCAGGGCCAGTGCCAGCACGGCCACGGAAGTGAGTTTGACAAGCGTCATGATGATCCTTGCAGGTCAAAGGTAGTCGGCCTTGGACCGTCGGCGGAGCCTTCGGTTCGCCACTAAGCTAACAGAGAGGCGCCAGCCTGTCCCGGCTGCCCGAACGGTCGCCGGAAAGGGATGAAACCCGGCGGCACGCAGAGTAGGATGGCGCGATGCGGCACACGAGGTCATGAGGATTTCCATGTCAGATACGTTGAATTCGCAGCCCAGGACGGTCGAGATCGTCGAACAGGCCAACTGCTTCCAGGGTTTCTACAGGCTCGACAAGCTGCGCCTGCGCCACGAACTGTTCGCCGGGGGCATGGGGCGTGAGATCAGCCGCGAGTTGTTCGTGCGCCACGACGCGGTCTGCGTGCTGCCCTACGATCCGCAGCGCGACGAGGTGGTGCTGATCGAGCAGTTCCGGGTCGGCGCGCTGGGCAAGGTCGACAATCCCTGGCTGATCGAGATGGTGGCTGGCCTGATCGACAAGGACGAAGTGCCCGAGGAGGTCGCCCATCGCGAGGCCGAGGAAGAGGCCGGCCTGGCCTTCAGCGCGCTGTGGCCGATGACCTGTTACTTCCCTTCGCCGGGCGGCAGCGACGAGTATGTCCACCTGTTCCTCGGCCGTTGCAGCAGCGAAGGTGCCGGTGGCCTGCATGGCCTGGAGGAGGAGGGCGAGGACATCCGTGTGCGTGTCTGGGCGTTCGAGGATGCCCTGCAGGCCGTGCGGGACGGGCGGATCTGCAACGCCGCCACCATCATCGGCCTGCAATGGCTGGCGCTGAACCGTAGCGAAGTGCGAGGTATGTGGTCGTGAACCTGCTGCGTGAGCGCTATCGGGTCGACCTGGCCGGGCTGCAGGCGGCCTGCGAAGCCAACTATGCCCGCTTGATGCGCTTGCTGCCGGACATGCGTACCGCTCAGAGCTCGCGCCGCATCGGCATGACCCAGGGCGACCAGATGCTCGGCGTGCTGGTGCTCGACGTGCTGCTGGCCTGCCCCTACACCACCACCCTGCGGGTGCGCCAGGAGCACAGCCTGCCCTGGTTGCCGGTGCCGCACCTGGAGGTGCAGGTGTACCACGACGCGCGCATGGCCGAGGTGGTCAGCGCCGAGCACACCCGGCGCCTGCGCAGCATCTACCCGTATCCCAACGCCGCCATGCACCAGCCGGACGAGAAGGCCCAGCTCAACCTGTTCCTCGGTGAATGGCTGAGCCACTGCCTGGCCTGTGGCCATGAGTTGGAAACCGTGCGCTGAAATGAGCGCTTTCGCGTATTTGCTCGAACCCGCATAGCCGCCATAATCGCGCTGAATCCGTTCGAGGAGACGGCCGTTGCCGCAGCCCAATCATTGCCAAGACCCTGCACCCGTCCATGTGGTGCAATTGTCCGATGCCCACCTGTTCGCCGAGCCAGGCGGTACCCTGCTGGGCATGAATACCCGCGACAGCCTGCGCCATGTGATCGACCAGGCTCGCCGCGAGCAGCCGCGCATCGACCTGCTGTTGTGTACCGGGGATCTCTCCCAGGACGGCAGCGTCGCTTCCTATGAGGCCTTTCGCCAGTTGACCGCCGACTTCGGCGTGCCGACCCGCTGGTTGCCCGGCAACCATGACGAGGCCCGGGTCATGGCGCAGGTGGCGCGTGGTAGCGACCTGGTGCGGGCGGTGACCGATATCGGCGCCTGGCGCATCGTCATGCTCGACTCGGCAGTGCCCGACGCGACCCACGGCTGGCTGGCCGATGACCAGCTCGCCTGCCTGGACCAGGCCCTGGCCGGCGCGGGCGAGCGCCATTGCCTGGTGTGCCTGCACCATCAGCCGGTGGATATCGGCTGTGCCTGGATCGCGCCGATCGGCCTGCGCAATGCCGAGGCGTTGCTCCAGCGGCTGCAGGGGCATCCGCGGGTGCGGGCGGTGCTCTGGGGGCACATCCACCAGGAGTGGGACGAAGTGCGCGACGGGCTGCGATGGCTGGCATCGCCTTCCACCTGCATCCAGTTCGCCGCGCGCAGCGAGGAATTCAAGGTGAGCGAGGAGTTGCCGGGCTACCGCTGGTTGCGCCTGCATGCCGACGGGCGGGTGGAAACCGGTGTGGAGCGGGCACGGGACTTCGAGGTGAGGCTGGACTTCGACAGCGCAGGGTACTGACACGCCAGGCCCCTGGCCCCAGTGAAATTTGTTGCGAAAAACCCGATGCTGCGCCAAAGCCCTGCGAACAGGCTACACTGCGCGTCCCTGCGCCCGCACGGACGGGCGTACCGCAGCAGACACCGGGGGCAGCATGTCGGGTTCCATCCTCTATATCCATGGTTTCAACAGCTCGCCACTGTCGAGGAAGGCGCGTCAGCTCGAGGCGGTGATGCAGCAGTTGGGCCTGGCCGAGCGTTTGCGCGTCCCGGCGCTGCATCACCAGCCGCGCCAGGCCATCGCCCAGCTGGAAACCGCCATCGACGAACTCGGCGCGCCCTTGCTGGTCGGCAGTTCGCTGGGCGGCTACTATGCCACCCATCTGGCCGAGCGCCATGGCCTCAAGGCCCTGCTGATCAACCCGGCGGTCGCGCCGCACCGGCTGTTCGACGGCTACCTCGGTACCCAGCGCAACCTGTACACCGACGAAACCTGGGAACTGACCCTGGACCACGTGCAGGCCCTGGCCGAACTGGAAGTGCCGCCGCCGCAGGACGCCAGCCGCTACCAGGTATGGTTGCAGACAGCCGACGAAACCCTGGACTATCGCCAGGCCGAGCGTTATTACCGGGCCTGCGCCCTGCGCATCCAGGCCGGCGGCGACCACGGTTTCCAAGGCTTCGCCGAGCGCCTGCCGGCCTTGCTGGCCTTCGCCGGGATTGCCCGGGGGCAGTATGCGGCGCTCGATTTTTCTGTATTTTGATCTTTTTGCATTCACCAGACTGACGACGAGAACCCATGGCCAATCCCAGCGCTAGCGCCTATAACGCAGACGCCATCGAAGTCCTCTCCGGCCTTGACCCGGTCCGCAAGCGGCCAGGCATGTACACCGATACCAGCCGGCCCAACCACCTGGCCCAGGAAGTCATCGACAACAGCGTCGACGAAGCCCTCGCCGGCCACGCCCGCTCGGTGCAGGTGATCCTTCACGCCGACCATTCGCTGGAGGTCTGCGACGACGGCCGTGGCATGCCGGTGGACATCCACCCCGAGGAGGGCGTGTCGGGGGTCGAGCTGATCCTCACCAAGCTGCATGCCGGCGGCAAGTTCTCCAACAAGAACTACCAGTTCTCCGGCGGCCTGCACGGTGTCGGTATCTCGGTGGTCAACGCCCTGTCGAAGCAGGTGCGCGTGCGCGTCAAGCGCGACGGCAACGAGTACCAGATGACCTTCGCCGATGGCTACAAGTCCAGCGAGCTGGAGGTGGTCGGCACGGTCGGCCGGCGCAATACCGGCACCAGCGTGTTCTTTTCCCCCGATCCGAAGTACTTCGACTCGCCGAAGTTCTCCGTCAGCCGCCTCAAGCATGTGCTCAAGGCCAAGGCCGTGCTCTGCCCCGGCCTGCTGGTCAGCTTCGAGGACAAGGCCAGCGGCGAGAAGGTCGAGTGGCACTACGAAGACGGCCTGCGCTCCTACCTGGTCGACTCGGTCAGCGAGTTCCTGCGCCTGCCCGACGAGCCGTTCTGCGGCAGCCTGGCCGGCAACAAGGAAGCCGTGGACTGGGCCCTGCTGTGGCTGCCCGAAGGTGGCGACAGCGTCCAGGAGAGCTATGTCAACCTGATTCCTACCGCCCAGGGCGGTACCCACGTCAATGGCCTGCGCCAGGGCCTGCTGGATGCGATGCGCGAGTTCTGCGAGTTCCGCAACCTGCTGCCGCGTGGCGTCAAGCTGGCGCCCGAGGACGTCTGGGAGCGCATCACCTTCGTGCTGTCGATGAAGATGCAGGAGCCGCAGTTCTCCGGGCAGACCAAGGAGCGCCTGTCGTCCCGCGAGGCGGCGGCGTTCGTCTCCGGTGTGGTCAAGGATGCCTTCAGCCTGTGGCTCAACGCCCACCCCGAGCTGGGCATGCAACTGGCCGAGCTTGCCATCAGCAACGCCGGTCGGCGCCTGAAGGCGAGCAAGAAGGTCGAGCGCAAGCGCATCACCCAGGGCCCGGCGCTGCCTGGCAAGCTGGCCGATTGCGCCGGCCAGGACCCGATGCGCGCCGAGCTGTTCCTGGTCGAGGGTGACTCGGCCGGCGGTTCGGCCAAGCAGGCACGGGACAAGGAATTCCAGGCGATCCTGCCGTTGCGCGGCAAGATCCTCAACACCTGGGAGGTCGATGGCGGCGAGGTCCTGGCCAGCCAGGAAGTGCACAACATCGCCGTGGCCATTGGCGTCGACCCGGGGGCCACCGACCTGTCCCAACTGCGCTACGGCAAGATCTGCATCCTCGCCGACGCCGACTCCGACGGCCTGCACATCGCCACCTTGCTGTGCGCCCTGTTCGTCCAGCATTTCCGCCCGCTGGTGGAGGCAGGCCATGTCTACGTGGCCATGCCGCCGCTGTATCGCATCGACCTGGGCAAGGAGATCTACTACGCCCTCGACGAGGCCGAGCGCGATGGCATCCTCGATCGGCTGGTGGCCGAGAAGAAGCGCGGCAAGCCGCAGGTCACCCGCTTCAAGGGGCTGGGTGAAATGAACCCGCCGCAGCTGCGTGAAACCACCATGGACCCGAACACCCGGCGCCTGGTCCAGCTGACCCTGGACGACCTGCAGGGCACCACCGAGATCATGGACATGCTGTTGGCCAAGAAGCGCGCGGGCGATCGCAAGAGCTGGCTGGAAACCAAGGGCAACCTGGCCGAGGTACTGGTTTGATCCGTCTGCTGCTCGCGGCGTGCCTGACGTTGCTCGCCATGCCGAGCCTTGCCGGCAACTGGCCGGAGCTCAAGCTTGTCGACGAGCACCCGGTCGAAGGCATGCGTGGCGCCAACCTGTCGGGCCTGGCCGAGTGCCGTGGCGCCCTGTGGGCCATCTCCGACCGGGACGACGATCGTATCTACCGCCTCGACCAGACGAACCGGGTCATGCGCGCCCAGCCATTGGTGTTCACGCCGCCACCGGCACCGGAGAGCGGACTGCCCTGGGGCCTGAAGTCGCGTAACTGGGCGGTGTCCTTCCTGCGCGGTGGCGAGCTGGACTTCGAAGGTGTCAGCTGCGACCAGGCTGGCAATTTCTACCTGGTCAGCGAAGCCCATGCGGCGGTGCTGCAGGTGCCGGCCGAGGGCGAGCCGGAGTGGTTGAAGATCGACCAGGCCATGGTCCGCCAGGCGCGCGCCAGCGGCATGCTCCTGCATTTCAATGCGCTGTTCGAGGGCCTGGCGGTCAACCCGGCGGGTGACCGCCTGTGGCTGGCTGCCGAGCGTGAGCGGCGCGGGCTGGTGGCGATCCAGCGCCAGCAGTCGGTATGGACTTGCGGGCGCAGTTGCGTGCTGCTCAGCGAAGCCGGGGTCGAGATGCAGCCACCGCAGATGCCGTCGCCCCAGGCACGGTCGCGGGATTTTTCCGACCTGGCGCTGTACCAGGGCAAGCTGTTCACCCTCGAGCGCAACGCGTTTCGCATCTGCCGGCGGGATGCCGACAGTGGCAAGGTCGAGCGCTGCTGGTCGTTCGCCGCCGATGCGCTGGTGGACTCGCGCCGCTACGACCAGCCGTTCGGCCTGGCCGAAGCCCTGGTGATCGACGCCAAGGGGGCCTGGATCGGCCTGGACAACAACGGCGGCGACCGTGCCGATGGCGAGACACGCCCGATCGTGTGGCGCTTCGCGGCGCCTGAAGGCGGCTGGAGCGCCAAGCCGTGAGCCAGCCGCCGGGCAAGCGTGCGGGCAAGGTGCTGCTGATCGTCGCCTGGGCGGCGGCGCTGTTCCTTGCCACGCGCTTTTTCGGGCAGTGGGAGGCGCGCCAGCAGAACCCCAACGCCCAGGTGCAGTCTTCGCACGGCGAAGGCTTCATCGAGGTCCGCCTGCTGAGCAATGGCCAGGGCCACTTCGTCGCTGACGGGGTGATCAACGGCCAAAGGGGGCGCTTGCTGCTCGACACCGGCGCAACCGACGTGGCGATCCCCGAGACGCTGGCCCGCGAGCTTGACCTGCAACGTGGCGCACCGGTGATGCTCAGTACCGCCAATGGTCGTACCCAGGGCTACCGGACCCGCCTGGACAGCCTGCAACTGGGCGACATCCACCTGCGCAACGTACGCGCCCTGGTGGTTCCCGGGCTGGACGGCGAGCAGGTGCTGCTGGGCATGAGCGCCCTGAAACAACTTGAATTTACCCAGCGCGGCGGTACCTTGCTGCTGCGCCAGAACCTGAAATGACGAGGCCCGCATGAGCGACTCACTGGAACTCAGTCTCGACGGCGTCGAACGCCGCTCACTGGCTGACTTCACCGAACAGGCCTACCTCAACTACTCCATGTACGTGATCATGGACCGCGCCCTGCCGCACATCGGCGACGGGCTCAAGCCGGTCCAGCGGCGCATCGTCTATGCCATGAGCGAGTTGGGCCTGGATGCCGACGCCAAGCACAAGAAGTCGGCGCGTACCGTCGGCGACGTGCTCGGCAAGTTCCATCCCCACGGCGACTCCGCCTGCTACGAGGCCATGGTGCTGATGGCCCAGCCATTCAGCTACCGCTACACCCTGGTCGACGGCCAGGGCAACTGGGGGGCTCCAGACGATCCCAAGTCGTTCGCCGCCATGCGCTACACCGAGGCGCGCCTGTCCCGCTATTCCGAGGTGCTGCTCAGCGAGCTGGGCCAGGGCACTGTCGACTGGGTCGCCAACTTCGACGGCACCCTGCAGGAGCCGGCGGTACTGCCCGCACGCCTGCCGAACATCCTGCTCAATGGCACCACCGGCATCGCCGTGGGTATGGCCACCGACGTGCCGCCACACAACCTGCGCGAAGTGGCCAGCGCCTGCGTGCGCCTGCTCGACGAGCCCAAGGCCACGGTCGAGCAGCTGTGCGAGCATATCCAGGGGCCGGACTATCCGACCGAGGCCGAGATCGTCACCCCACGTGCCGAGATCCTCAAGCTCTACGAGAGTGGCAGGGGCTCGATCCGCATGCGTGCCGTCTACCGGGTCGAGGATGGCGACATCGTCGTCACGGCGTTGCCGCACCAGGTCTCCGGCGCCAAGGTGCTGGAGCAGATCGCCGCACAGATGCAGGCCAAGAAGCTGCCGATGGTCGCCGACCTGCGTGACGAGTCGGACCATGAGCACCCCTGCCGTATCGTCATCATCCCGCGCTCGAACCGCGTGGATGCCGACGAGTTGATGCAGCACCTGTTCGCCACCACCGACCTGGAGAGCAGCTACCGGGTCAACGTCAACATCATCGGCCTGGACGGTCGCCCGCAGTTGAAGAACCTGCGCACCCTGCTGCAGGAGTGGCTGCAGTACCGCATCGGCACCGTCCGCCGCCGCCTGCAGTTCCGCCTGGACAAGGTGGAAAAGCGCCTGCACCTGCTCGAAGGCTTGCTCACCGCCTTCCTCAACCTGGACGAAGTGATCCACATCATTCGCACCGAGGACCACCCCAAGCAGGCACTGATCGCCCGCTTCGACCTCAGCGAAGTCCAGGCCGACTACATCCTCGAGACGCGCCTGCGCCAGTTGGCTCGCCTGGAAGAGATGAAGATCCGTGGCGAACAGGACGAGCTGCTCAAGGAACAGGCCAAGTTGCTTGCCCTGCTCGGCAGCGAGGCCAAGCTACGCAAGCTGGTGCGCAGCGAACTGATCAAGGATGCCGAGACCTATGGCGACGAACGGCGCTCGCCGATCGTCGAGCGGGCCGAGGCCAAGGCCCTCTCGGAAAACGAGCTGATGCCGACCGAGCCGGTCACCGTGGTGCTCTCGGAGAAGGGCTGGGTGCGCTGCGCCAAGGGCCACGACATCGATGCCGGCGGCCTGTCGTACAAGGCCGGCGACAGCTTCAAGGGCGCGGCTGCCGGGCGTTCCAACCAGTTTGCGGTGTTCATCGACTCGACCGGGCGCAGCTACTCGGTGGCGGCGCATACCCTGCCGTCGGCCCGTGGCCAGGGCGAGCCACTGACGGGGCGCCTGACGCCACCGCCGGGAGCGAGCTTCGAGTGCGTGCTATTGCCCGATGACGATGCGCTCTATGTGGTAGCCTCCGATGCCGGCTACGGTTTCGTGGTCAAGGGCGAGGACCTGCAGGCCAAGAACAAGGCCGGCAAGGGCCTGCTCAGCCTGCCCAGCGGCGCCAAGGTCATGACCCCACGGCCGGTGGTCGACCGTGAGCAGGACTGGCTGGCGGCCGTCACCACCGAAGGGCGCCTGCTGGTGTTCAAGGTTGGCGACCTGCCGCAGTTGGGCAAGGGCAAGGGCAACAAGATCATCGGCGTGCCGGGCGATCGGGTGGCCAGTCGTGAAGAGTTCGTCACCGACCTGGCCGTGCTCGGCGAGGGCTCGACCCTTGTGTTGCAGGCTGGCAAGCGTACCCTGTCGCTCAAACCGGACGATCTGGAGCACTACAAGGGCGAGCGCGGGCGTCGCGGTAGCAAATTGCCACGTGGCTTCCAGCGGGTGGATGGCATGGCGGTAGAGCGCCCGGTGTGAACCGGCTGTCTGCCTGGAGCGGCATTTTCAGCGTCGTTCCAGGCAGAAATGCTGGAGTCGGACGCATATTTCGCGGATGATAGTGCCCTTGCGGTGCCGGCGTGGCCGTGTGCCCGTAAGAATCTACATGAGTATCACTGCGGTATGCCTGATGGCGACCGCTTGGATGGGATGAATGAAATTTCTGCGCCTTCCATTTGCGCTGTTGATCACTGGCCTGCTGGGCTTGAGCGGATGCAGCATGCATCAGCAGGTGGCCCTGTATCAGCTCGACAGCGGTGATCCTGGCCAGCCTTCGCAGAGTGCGGGCATGGCCGTGGTGCTTGGCCCGGTGTCGCTGGCCGACTACCTGCAACGCGAGACCTTCCTGCAGCGCCAGGCCGATGGCAGCCTGACGTCGGCGACCGACGGTCGCTGGGCGGGTAGCCTGTCGTCGGATATCGACCAACTGCTGGTGCGCCAGCTGGCCTGGCGCCTGGACAGCCAGCGCGTGGTCCTGGCCCCGGCCAGTGCCGGCTTCTCGCCGGACGTGCAGGTGCTGCTGTCGATCACCCGCCTGGACTCGGGCAAGAACCAGCCGGCGATCCTGGATGCCCAGTGGCGCCTGCTGGATCGTCGTGGCCAGGTGCGTGACAACCGCATCGTCCACCTGGAGCAGCCGCACGAGGGCTCCGAGGCGTCCCAGGTCCAGGCCCAGGGGCAATTGCTGCAAAAGCTGGCCGAGCAGCTCAGCACTGCGGTCAAGCCGCTGGCCAACCAGCCGGCCCTCGCCGAGGAGACACGCAAGAAGCCAGCAGCGCCCACCCAGGTCAAGAAGGCGCCCGAGAAGCCGAAGATCCCCATGGCTTCGCCTATCCGTACCGATATGGAAGTCTATCGGTTCTGATTGCCCAAGCATGAAAAACCCGCAGCGATGCGTAATGCTGTTCACTTAAGCAATTGGGGCCGCTTTGCGGCCCTTCGCGGGCAAGCCCGCTCCCACAAGTACGCTGCAAACCTCAAGGAATGCACGATCCTGTGGGAGCGGGCTTGCCCGCGAAGGGCTGCAAGGCAGCCCCTATCGATGTCACATCAGACTTAAGTGAACAGCATTACGCAGCGATGCGGGCTTTTTCATGTCTGCTGGTTCTGAGGATCGGTGTCGGTTGGGGGCCGCTTCACGCCCCATCGCCGACAAGCCCTACAGGTACTCCGCTGGGTTCAAGGGCAGTGATGAACCTGCGGGAAGCCGGCTTGCCGGCGATGGGCTGCAAGGCAGCCCCAAGCCACACGGTAAGAGCTGTGCCCTTGTTCTCGAGGCAAGCCCGTTCCCACAAGCCCGGCCAGCTCAGTGGGAGCGGGCAGGTATCAGGCCCGGCGCTCGTGCATCCGTGCCAGCTGGCGCTCGAGCATCGAAGGATAAGGCTCCATCAGCCGCTCGACACAGCAGGCCCCTTCGGGGCTGGCGATCGGCCGGATGCGTGCCCGCTGGCGAATCAGGGCGTCATCGCTGATCTGGCGTTCCACCAGCAGCAGGTTGCGGCTGTGCTGGGACAGCGCCAGGGCATCCTGGGCCTTCTCGGCCATCAGCAGGTCCACCTGTTCCAGGCCCTGCAGGTCATCGCCCAGGGCCAGGCCCAACTGCAGTTGCAAGGTGATGCCGCTGTCGGCCACCTCGATCTGCAAGGCATGGCCCAGGGCGCGCAGCAGCTCGCCGCAGCAGATGGCGTTGGTCAGGTAGTCCTCGCCACAGTCACGGCTGTGGAACAGCACCAGGGTGCTGCCGTCGTTAAGGGTGTGGGTCTCGCCTTCATACAGCGAGGCGGCCTGCTCCAGGCAGTCGCGGTAGCGCTCCAGCAGCTCGGTCAGGCGCGTGCGCGGCAGGCGGCGCAACTGCTCCTGGGAGCCCAGTTGCACGGCCAGCACAGCACTGTACTGTGGTTCGTCCGACTCGACGACGGCAGGCTTGGCTGCACTGTCTTCGGCATCGATCAGGCCGGCGAAGGCCTCATCGTCCTCGTCGTCCTGCAGCCGTGGCGTGGCCTTGGGGGCCTGGTCGTCGCCGAGCTCGTCGAAATCGTCCTCGTCTTCTTCCTCGGGCTCCGGTGGCGGTGGCGCCAGGCGCGCGTGCAACTGCCTGGCCAGGTCGCCGATCTCGTCCTGGCGATCGATCGCCGGGGTGTAGGGATGCGGGTCGCGCAGCCACACGCGCAGTTGCAGCAGCGGGGTGGAGATGAAGCGCCCCAGGCGCAGGCTCAGGGCCAGCGCCAGGGCCAGCAGGATGGCGGCAAGGATGCCCATGCTCTGCAGGCTGATCGTCATCGGTTGCTGGAACTGGTTCATGTCCAGGCTGATGCGCAACTGCCCGGCGGTGACGTCCTGGAAGGTGATCTTGGTCTGGTACAGGCCTTCGGCCTCGCCCAGCAGGCTGTTCTTCGGCCGTTGGCCGGCCTCGGCGAGGATGCGGTTGTCCACGCTGTAGATCGCCGCATGGGCCACCAGCGGGTTCTTCACCAGGTTGCCCAGCAGCACGTTGAGGCTGAGGATGTCGTTGGACACCAGCAGCTCGGTGGCCGAGGTGGCGGTCTGGATGGTCAGGCTCTGGCCAAGGGCATCGGCCTGGTCGTGCATGGCCTGCCTGAACTGCAGGCCCATCACGCAGGCATAGATCACCAGCGCCAGGGCCACCAGGAAAATGTTGTGGCTGGCGATGCGCAGTGCCAGGGGAATGCGACGCTGGCGCAGGGCACGGAAGATCATCAGGAAGAAATTATCGGGTTTGACTGGCGTGGGCCGGTTCACAGAGCGCGGCTCTTCATGGCGGAAAAGGTGTTGCGCAGTATAGCGAGCCGTGTTTTGTCGGCAAAGTATCGGCGGTGCCCGATGATCACGGAAAATCGGTAGAATGCGCATTTTTCATCGAAGTCGGAGCCCGGTCTTGCGCGAAATCGTCCTGATCAACATCACTGGTGAAGACCGTCCAGGTCTCACCGCGGCCATCACCGGCGTCCTGGTCCAGGGCGGAGTGAACATTCTCGACATCGGCCTGGCGGTGATGCACGGCACCCTGTCCTTCGGCATCTTGGTCGACATTCCGGACAACGAGGTGGCCACCGCCCTGTTGCAGAGCGTGCAGGCCAAGGCCCACGAGCTGAACCTGCAGGCGCGCTACACACCGATCTCCGAGGCCGACTACCAGCACTGGGCCGATAGCCAGGGCGAGGCACGCCATATCGTGACCCTGCTCAGCCGCAAGGTGACCCCCGAGCAACTGCAGCGGGTCAGCGCGGTCATCAGCCAGTACGGCCTGACCATCGAGCGGATCGAGCGGCTGTCTGCGCGCATGGTGCTGGATGCCCCGCGGGAGAAGGGCAAGGCCAGCATCGAGATTTCCGTGCGTGGCGAGCCGAGCGACGCCCAGGCCCTGCGTGCGGACTTCTTCGCCCTGGCCGAGGAACTGAGCGTCGACATCGCCTTCCAGAAGGATGACCTGTTCCGCCGCAATCGCCGCCTGGCGGTGTTCGACATGGACTCGACCCTGATCGAGGCCGAGGTGATCGACGAACTGGCCAAGGCTGCCGGGGTTGGCGAGCAGGTGTCGGCGATCACCGAGCGGGCCATGCGCGGCGAGCTGGATTTTCGCGCCAGCTTCAAGGAGCGCATGGCGCTGCTCAAGGGCCTGGACGTCGGCGTGCTGGATGAGATCGGTGCTTCCCTGCGCCTGACCGAAGGCGCCGAGCGCCTGTTCGCCGAGCTCAAGCGCCTGGGCTACAAGACAGCGATTCTCTCCGGTGGCTTTTCCTACTTCGCCAAGCAGGTGCAGGCGCGCCTGGGTATCGACTACGTCTTCGCCAATGAACTGGAAGTGGTCGATGGCAAGGTCACCGGCGTTGCCGTCGAGCCGATCGTCGATGCCCAGCGCAAGGCCGAGCTGCTCCAGGAACTGGCGAGCCGGGAGGGCCTGCGACTGGAGCAGACCATCGCCGTGGGCGATGGCGCCAACGACCTGCCGATGTTGTCGCTGGCCGGGCTGGGCGTGGCCTTCCGGGCCAAGCCGCTGGTGCGCCAGTCGGCCAAGCAGGCGATCTCCACCTTGGGGCTGGATGGCGTGCTGTACCTGCTGGGTATCCGTGACCGCGACGCGCGCTGAGGCTACGGGGTAGCGGGCTGCAAGGCAGCCCCGACAGCCCATGAAAAAGGCCCTGCCTGACGCACGCCAGGCAGGGCCTTTTTGTATCAAGCGGCGATCACGCCTGCGCCGGCGCCGCCAACTGCTGCCCCATGCGCACTGCCGAGCCCGCACCCAGGCCCTCGGCCCATTTCACCTGCTCCGGCCCGAACAGCACGATGGCGGTCGAACCCAGCTTGAAGCGTCCCAGCTCGGCGCCTTTTTCCAGGTGGATCGGCGTGCGGCTGGCTTCGTCGTAGCGGAAGGTCTTGAGCTCACGCTTCGGCGGGGTGACCAGGCCAGCCCAGACCGTCTCGATCGAGGCGACGATCATCGCGCCGACCAGCACCACGGCCATCGGCCCGCGCTCGGTGTCGAACAGGCACACCACCCGCTCGTTGCGAGCGAACAGCTCCGGTACGTTCTCGGCGGTGGTCTGGTTGACCGAGAACAGCCGCCCCGGCACATAGACCATCTCGCGCAGGGTGCCGGCCAGCGGCATGTGCACGCGGTGGTAGTCCTTGGGCGACAGGTAGATGGTGGCGAACTCGCCGCCCATGAACGGTGCGGCCAGGGCCGGGTCGCCACCGAGCAGCTCCAGGGCGCTGAAGCTGTGGCCCTTGGCCTGGAAGAGGCGTCCGTGCTCGATCGGGCCGAGCTGGCTGACCGCGCCGTCGGCCGGGCAGAGGATGGCGCCCGGGGTCTCGTCCAGCGGCCGCGCGCCTGGCTTGAGGGCGCGGGTGAAGAAGGCGTTGAAGTGCTCGTAGGCGGTCAGGTCCTCGACCAGCGCCTCGGACATGTTCACCTGGTAGCGCTTGGCGAACCAGGCGGTGAAGGCGTTCTTGAACCAGCGTGCGCGGCATTCGGCGATGCAGCCGGCCAGGCGCGACAGCAGATGGTGCGCCAGCAGGTACTGGCTGAGGATGAACAAGCGGGATTTCATTGGGTTTCCTTGGAATTTCAGACTTCTACAGGCGTATCCGGGTGGTTGCCCCATTCGCCCCAGGAGCCGGCGTAGGCCTTGACCCGTGGGTAGCCCAGGGCCTTGGCCACCAGGTAGGTGAAGCCGGAACGGTGGTGGGTCTGGCAGTGGGTGATCACTTCCTTGTCGGGAGTGATGCCAAGCTGCTGGAGGATGTCGGCCATGTCCTGGCGGATGCGCAGGTGGTCGTTGAGGTCCATGCCGGCGGTCCACTCGAAGTTGACCGCGCCGGGGATGTGTCCACCCTTGGCCGCCAGGACCTTCTCGCCGCGGTACTCGCCGGGGCTGCGGGCGTCCCAGATGGCCAGGTCGGTCGCGCCCAGGCGGCTTTGCAGGTATTCGCGGGTGGCCGTGGGTTCCGGGTGCAGTTGCAGGTGGACCGGGCCGCCGGCGCTGGGTGGCACCTCGGTGGAGAGCTTGTCCGCCGGCCACGCCTGGATACCGCCATTGAGGTAGTGGTAGGCCTTGTGGCCGATGACATCGAGCATCCAGATGAAGCGCCCGGCCCAGCCGCCGCCTTCGTCGTCGTAGACCACATAGACCGCGTCGTCGCGGTGGCCGAGCTCGCCGAACAGCTTCTCCAGGTCGGCGCGCGCCGGCAGCAGGCCGGGGGCTGGCGGCTGGCCCAGCTGGGTGCGCTTGGGATCGACGAAGCGGGCGCCAGGGATATGCCCGCTGCCATAGCGGTTGGCGCAGGTCAAGTCGACCAGGATCAGCTGTGGCGAAGCCAGGCGTGGCAGCAGGTCGGCCGGTTCGATCACCAGAGGCAAGCCGGAAAAGTCAGTCATCCACGGTCTCCAGGGTGGAATAGAGGGGGCGATTGTAGCGCAAGGCTCAGGCGTTGCGGTTGGCAAAGGTGGCCAGGGCGCGCTCCAGGCATTGCGCGGTCTTGCCGAACGCCTGCACGCCGATATCGGCCAGCGGTTTGCCACCCTGGTCGGCGATCACCAGCATCAGCGGCTGGCCATCGACCGCCAGCGAACGCAGCAGCAGGTGCTCGCTGCGCCAGAAGGTGCGCAGCGGCGCTGGCATCAGCGCGCAGAACTGGGCGTGGTTCTCCGGCGTCAGACGTAACTGCGCCGCCTGGCTCATCAGGCGTTGCAACAGTTTGCTCTGGGCCAGCGGCAGCACCAGGGCAGAGGCCTCCTTGGGATGGCCGGCGGCCTGTTGCACGCGCAGGCACTCGTTGGGCTTGTCGAGCATCAACAGCATGACCCGTTGCATGCCGCAGGCCAGCAGGGCGTCGCTGCCTTGGGTGGCGAGGTGAATGGCGTTGCTGAACGGGCTGGGGGTCACCAGCAGTTCGCCGCACAGCCTGCGCCAGCGCTCCAGGTCCTGGCTGGGTGGTGGCGGCGGGGCGAGCATGTCCGGGTGTGGGCGGCGCTGCTGCCATGGCCAGATCAGTGCCTCGGCGGGATGGAATAGCGCGTGCCGGGCATGCTGGCGGGCACTGGCCGCAGCCTGCTGGTGGACTTGCTGCTGCACGTCGTCCAGGGACGTCTGCAGGTACAGGGCGGTCAGCAACTGCCAGCGCAGCAGGTGTGGGTGGTCCCAGCCGACCTGGGCCGCCAGGGCCAGGCCGTTGGCCAGCAGCACGGTGTTGGCCGGCTGGTTGAACCAACGCCGCAGCCCGGGCTCGTCGTCCAGGCGCTGTTGCTGGCTGAGGCGGTCCTGGTCACGGGCGATGTTCAGCACCTGGGCCAGTCGTTCGCGTTCGTCCATCAGCAGGCGGTAGCCCTGGGTCACCCATTCGGGTAGGCGCCAGTGCTCGGCCATGGCCTGGCACAGTTGCATGATGCGCACGCCGAACAACTCGTGCTCGACCTCGGCGGCCTCCTCGTCCTTGTGGATGACCCGCAGCTCCCAGGCGTCGAGCAGCCTGGGATAGGCCAGCGCCAGGGGCCAGAGCGGGGAGAGAAACAGCAGGCTGCCCCAGTGGATCTCTTGCCACAGCCGTGCCAGGCGGCTGGCGAACAAGCCGTTGGCCTGCTGGGTGGCGTGCTGGCTGATCAGCAGGAACTGGCGCAACACCGGTGGGATCTCCTCGCCCGGCACGGCGGGCAGGCGCGCCAGCAACTCGGCGCTGCGCGCCAGGCCCAGGCGGTTGAGGGCGATCTCGAGGCTTTCGGCGGGCTCGGCCAGGCTGGCATTGGCCGGATGGTTGGCCTCGCGCATGACCGACAGCACCAGGGCCGGGCTGTCCTGCATCAGTTCGGCGATATCGCGCAGGGAGCGGCGGCTGTCGTTGATGGCCGACAACACCTGGTCATGGCTCTGCTTCGGCACCGGCAGGCGGATGCCATCGAGCAGCTTTACCCAGGCCTGGAGCGTGCGCGGAGCCTGATTTGGCACCTTGGTTTCGATTGGCATTTTGATATCAGTCCGAACTGGCTTTTCACGTTTAGTGGCTATAGTCTGGCGCAGTTCTGCCGATAAGTAGAAGAGCGTTCCAATGCGCCCGCCCCTGACCCTGACTGCAAGTGCTTTGAACCTATGGCTAAAATTATCGGCATCATCGTCGTAATCGCGAGCGTGCTCGGCGGATACGTGCTTTCCCACGGCAAGATCGCGGCACTGATCCAGCCGTTCGAAGTGCTGATCATCGGTGGTGCCGCCTTCGGTGCGTTTCTTCAGGCCAACCCTGGCCACATGACCCTGCATGTGATGAAGAAGTCGCTGAAGATGTTCGGCACCCGCTTCACCCACACTTTCTACCTGGAGGTGCTGGGCCTGATCTACGAGATCCTCAACAAGAGCCGCCGCGAAGGCATGATGGCCATCGAGGGTGACATCGAAGACCCGGCCGCCAGCCCTATCTTCGCCAAGTACCCGACGGTGCTGGGCGACGAGCGCATGACCGCGTTCGTCTGCGACTACCTGCGCATCATGTCCACCGGCAACATGGCCCCGCACGAGCTCGAGGGCCTGTTCGACATGGAACTGATGAGCCTGAAGGAAGAGCTGGACCACCCTGCGCACGCGGTGAACAGCGTTGCCGACGGCATGCCGGGCTTCGGTATCGTCGCGGCGGTCCTGGGCATCGTGGTGACCATGGCGTCCCTGGGCGATGGCGACCAGACGTCCATCGGCCTGCATGTGGGCGCGGCGCTGGTGGGTACCTTCTTCGGTATTCTCGCCGCCTATGGCTTCTTCGGCCCGCTGTCCAACGCCTTGCGCCACGACGCCAAGGAAGAACTGAACGTCTACGAGGCGATCAAGGCCTCGCTGGTGGCCTCGGCTTCCGGCATGCCGCCGTCGTTGGCCGTGGAGTTCGGCCGCAAGGTGTTGTACCCGGCGCACCGTCCGAGCTTCGCCGAACTGGAACAAGCGGTCCGCGGTCGCTAAGCCATGGAGAACAATCAACCCATCATCGTCAAGCGCGTCAAGCGCTTTGGCGACGGCCACCACGGTGGTTCCTGGAAGATCGCCTTCGCTGACTTCGCCACGGCGATGATGGCGTTCTTCCTGGTGCTCTGGTTGCTGTCCACGGCCACGCCCGAGCAGAAGATCGCCATCGCCGGCTACTTCAAGGACCCGATTGGCTTTTCCGAGAGCGGTACCCCCTACATCATCGACCTGGGCGGCTCGCCGAAACTGGCGCCGGAGAAGACCATCAACCCGGAGGCGGAGTCCGAGCCTATGCCCGACACCAGCATCCAGCTGGACAAGGACCGGGTCGAGAGCCTGGCCGAGCAGGTCGAGCAGGAACGCCTCCAGTTGCTGTTGCAGGAACTGCAGAACAAGGTCGAGGAAAATCCCCAGCTGCAGAAGTTCAAGGACCAGATCCTGTTCGAGATCACCCAGGATGGCCTGCGCATCCAAATCATGGACGCCGAGAACCGGCCGATGTTCGACCTGGGCAGTGCGCGCCTGCAGCCGTACTTCGAGGACATCCTGCTGGCCATGGCCGACACCATCAAGGCGGTGCCGAACAAGATCAGCATCAGCGGCCATACCGATGCCAAGCCCTATGCCGGCACTGGCGAGTTCGGCAACTGGGAGCTGTCGGCCAGCCGTGCCAACGCCGCGCGCCGGGCGCTGGTCGCCGGTGGCTATCCAGATGCGCAGGTGGCGCGGGTGGTCGGCTATGCCTCGTCGTCGCTGTTCGACCGCAAGGATCCGTTCAACCCGGTCAACCGGCGTATCGACATCATCGTCCTGACCAAGAAGGCCCAGCGCACCATCGAAGGCGAGCAGGGCACACAGCAAGCGCCGGAGACGCCCGCCGATGGCGCACCGGGTGCCTCGGCTTCGCCGGCGCCGGGCCAGGGCGATGCCGCCCAGGCGCCGATGCAGCCACGCGAGCTACGTCAAAAGCTGAATATCTTCGAGGATGGCGTGCTGAAGATGGATGACGCCCAGGAATAATTCCTGCTGTCAGTGCTGGCCCTTTTGCGGGCAAGCCCGCTCCCACACGGGGCTGCAACCCGCCTCATTCATGATCGACTCGGCCCTTGTGGGAGCGGGCTTGCCCGCGAAAAGGCCAACGCCGATGCCCGGGCTCAGTAGCTGTCCTGCGCCAAGCTGGCAATGATCGAGCGGTAGCTGCTCATCCGCTGCGGCTTGATGCGCCCTTCCTCCAGCGCCTGGAGCAGGGCGCAGCCAGGCTCGCGGTCGTGCTTGCAGTCGCGGAAGCGGCAATGGCCGAGCAGGTCGCGGAACTCGATGAAGCCTGCCTCGACGTCGTCGCGGCTGACATGGCCCAGGCCGAACTCGCGGATGCCGGGCGAGTCGATCAGGTCGCCGCCATTGGGGAAGTGATAGAGGCGGGCAGTGGTCGTGGTGTGGGTGCCCTGGCCGGACCACTCGGAGAGATCGCCCACGCGGGTCTGCGCCTGCGGCAGCAGGCTGTTGACCAGCGATGACTTGCCCACCCCGGACTGGCCGACGAAGACGCTGATATGCCCGTCCAGCGCCTGTTGCAGGCGCTGCATGCCATCGCCCTGGTGGGCCGAAACCTCCAGCAGCGGGTAGCCCAGCTCGCGGTACACCGCCAGCAGGGCCTCGAGCGTCGAGGCATTGCCCTCGTCGATCAGGTCGGCCTTGTTCAGCAGCAGCAGGGGGCGGATGCCCGCATGCTCGGCCGCCACCAGGTAGCGATCGATCAGGTTGGCCTGGGGCTCGGGGGCCGGGGCGAAAACGATCACGATCAGATCGACGTTGGCCGCTACCGGCTTGAGCTGGCCATGGTTGTTCGGTCGGCACAGCTCGGCGCTGCGCGGCATCTGCGCGACGATCACGCCGTTGCCCTGGTTGCCGGCACGCCACACCACCCGGTCGCCGGTGACCAGCGCCGGCAGGTTGGCCCGCAGGTGGCAGCGGAACACCTGGCCTGCCGCCTCGCTGTCCTGGGCCTCGACCTCCACCTGCACGCCGAAGTGGGCGATCACCAGGCCCAGTTGCTCAGGTCCCAGGTCGCCACCTTCCAGTTCCTGCAGGGCATGCTGCTCGCGTTTGGCAGCGCGGGCGGCGCGTTCGCCCTGGATCTTTTCGATGCGCCAGTTCTGGCGGCGGTTGAGCTGGCGTTTGGCCATGGAGGTTCCGTGTCGGCGGGGCAGAAGGAAAAACGGCAGGCAGTTTAGCACGCCCGGCTGGCGTGCCATTCCGTTACCTTTCCAGCGCGAATGCATCGGCAGCGACCGCTAGGCTAATATGACGGCCTATTCGAGGAGCTCTTTCATGCAGAACCCACAGAACCTGATCTGGATCGATCTGGAAATGACCGGCCTGGATCCGGACAACGACGTCATCATCGAGATGGCCACCATCGTCACCGACAGCGAGCTGAACACCCTGGCCGAGGGCCCGGTAATCGCGATCCATCACAGCGACGAGGTGCTGGCGCGCATGGACGAGTGGAACACCCGCACCCACGGTGCCTCGGGCCTGACCCAGCGCGTGCGCGAAAGCCGCATCGGCATGGCCGAGGCCGAGGCGCAGACCCTGGCGTTCCTCGAACAATGGGTGCCCAAGGGTAAGTCGCCGATCTGCGGCAACAGCATCTGCCAGGACCGGCGTTTCCTGTATCGCCACATGCCGGCGCTCGAAGGCTACTTCCACTACCGTAACCTCGACGTCTCCACCCTCAAGGAACTGGCCGCACGCTGGGCCCCGCAGGTGCGCGACAGCTTCAAGAAGGGCGGTACCCACCTGGCGCTGGACGATATCCGCGAGTCGATCGCCGAGCTGCGTCACTACCGCGAACATTTCATCAAACTCTAAGCTTCAAGCCCCGAGCTGCAAGCTTCAAGTTGAGCAACGGCGCGCTCGAGCGCGCGTATTGCTTTTGGCTTGGCGCTTGCAGCTTGTCGCTTCTTCTGGACCTGCACCATGCTGTTGATGCTTTACCTGATTGCGATTACCGCTGAAGCCATGACCGGAGCCTTGTCGGCAGGCCGGCGAGGCATGGACTGGTTCGGCGTGGTGTTGATCGCCTGCGTCACCGCCCTGGGCGGCGGCTCGGTGCGCGACGTGCTGTTGGGGCACTATCCGCTGACCTGGGTGAAACACCCGGAGTACCTGGTGCTGACCAGTTTCGCGGCCTTGTTGACGATTTTCATCGCACCGCTCATGCGCCATCTGCGCTCGCTGTTTCTGGTGCTCGATGCCCTGGGGCTGGTGGCCTTCACCCTCATCGGCTGCATGACCGCCCTGGAGATGGGGCAGGGCCTGCTGGTGGCTTCGATCAGCGGGGTCATTACCGGGGTGTTTGGCGGCATTCTGCGGGACATCTTCTGCAACGACATCCCCTTGGTATTCCGTCGCGAACTGTATGCCAGCGTGTCCTTCGCCGCGGCCTGGTTCTACCTGGGGTGCGTGCATTTCAAGGTGCCAGCCGAACAGGCCATGCTGCTGACCTTGTTCGGCGGGTTCCTGGTGCGCCTGCTGGCGATTCGCTTCCACTGGGAAATGCCCAAGTTCCACTACAACGATCAGCCGTGAATTTCGAGCTGCAGGCGGATTGGCGTTGGTGCCGAGGGCGTGCCCGGCTTGGTTGAGCGGCGCAAGTCAGCTGGAGGCTTGGCCATGCTGCGCCAGGGCCCAGGCCACGTGCTCGCGCACCAGATCCGAGGGGTGCTCGCGCCGCGCTCGCAAGGCCTCCAGCACCGGTATGGTCGTCGGCGCATTGCCCAGCCCCACCGCCAGGTTGCGTAGCCAGCGCTCGTAGCCTGCTCGGCGCAGCGGCGAACCCTCGGTATTGCTGAGGAAGGTGCTTTCGTCCCAGAGAAACAGCTCCGCCAGCTCGGCGTTGTCCAGACCGTGGCGCGGCTTGAAGTCGTTCTCCTGGGTCGGCCGGGCGAAGCGGTTCCACGGGCAGACGATCTGGCAGTCGTCGCAGCCGAACACCCGGTTGCCGATCAGCGGGCGCAGTTCCACCGGGATCGCTTGCTTGAGCTCGATGGTCAGGTAGGAAATGCAGCGCCGTGCATCGAGCACGTAGGGGCCGACGAAGGCCTTGGTCGGGCAGATGTCCAGGCATGCCTGGCAGCGGCCGCAGTGCTCGCTGGCCTGGGCCTCGTCCACCGGCAGCGGCAGGTCGACGAACAGCTCGGCGAGGAAGAAGTAGCTGCCGGCCTTGCGGTTGAGCAGCAAGGTGTTCTTGCCGATCCAGCCCAGGCCGGCCTGCTGGGCGATGGCCTTCTCCAGCACCGGGGCGCTGTCGACGAAGGCGCGAAAGCCGAACGGGCCGATCGCCTGTTGCACGCGCTCGGCCAGGTGCTGCACACGCTTGCGTACCAGCTTGTGGTAGTCGCGGCCCAGGGCATAGCGCGAGACATAGGCCTTCTCGGGCTGGGCGAGCTGTTGCGCCATGCGCGTGTCGCCGGGCAGGTAGTCCATGCGCAGCGACACCACGCGCAAGGTGCCGGGTACCAGTTGCTCGGGGTGGGAGCGCTTGCTGCCATGGGCGGCCATGTAGTCCATCTCGCCCTGGTAGCCGGCCGCCAGCCAGCGTTGCAGGTGCTGTTCATGCTCGCCAAGGTCCACGCCGGCGATACCGACGTGGGCGAAACCGAGTTCCCGGCCCCAATCCTTGATCGATTGGGACAGCGCGGCGAGGTCAGGGGTGTGAGCGGACATGGATGGACAAGGCAATACAGGCTCAGGTGCGTATAATTCTGCCAGACATCGGAGCCTTTGACCCCATGCCCCAGACCAAACACCCTGCCAATGCCCCACAACTGCTCAGCAGCGTGAGCATCGCCAGCCTGCCGCCACGCCGTGCGCACGCCCACAAGGGCGATTTCGGCCATGTGCTCATCGTCGGTGGCGACCTGGGTACCGGCGGCGCGGTGCTGCTCAGCGCCGAGGCCGCGCTGCGCTGCGGGGCCGGCCTGGTGAGCGTGGCCACCCGCCCGGAGCACGTCGCCGCTGGCCTGACCCGCCTGCCCGAGACCATGTGGCTGGGGACGAACTCGGCCAACCAGTTGCAGGGCCTGCTCGAACGGGCTTCGGTGCTGGTGGTCGGCCCGGGCCTGGGCCAGGCCGCCTGGGGCCGCAGCCTGCTATCGGCGGTGGCCAATGCCCACCTGCCGCAGGTATGGGACGCCGACGCGCTGAACCTGCTGGCTCATACGCCCCTGGCGTTGCCCAGTGGCAGCATCCTCACCCCTCATCCGGGTGAGGCGGCGCGTCTGTTGGGTATTTCCACCGAGGCCGTGCAGGCCGACCGGCCGGGCGCGGCCCGCAAGCTGGCTCGCAAGCATGCCAGCGTCTGCGTGCTCAAGGGGGCCGGTACGCTGGTGGCCGACCCGGCCGGGCAACTGGTGCTGTGCGGGCGCGGCCATCCGGCGATGGCCGGTGCCGGCCTTGGCGACGTGCTCACTGGCGTGCTGGCCGCCCTGCTGGCCCAGGGGCTGGACGCCTGGTCGGCGGCCGGCCTGGGGGTGTGGCTGCACGCCTGTGCCGGCGAGCGCCTGGGGGTGAAAGGAAGAGGGCTGGCAGCCAGCGACCTGGTGCCGGTCATTCGTGAATTGTTGGAGGAGCATTCAGCGTGTCAGGCATAACCCTGTTTCTGGCCGACGAGGCGGCCACCGTCGCCTTCGGCGCTCGTCTGGCCCAGCTGACGGGCGGTCATGGCGTGATCTTTCTCGAGGGTGACCTGGGTGCCGGCAAGACCACGCTGTCGCGTGGGTTGATCCGCGGCCTGGGCCATACGGGCCCGGTCAAGAGCCCCACGTTCACCGTGGTCGAGCCCTACGAGATCGGCGAGGTGCGCGCCTTCCATTTCGACCTGTACCGCCTGGTCGACCCTGAGGAACTGGAGTTCATGGGGATCCGCGACTACTTCGAGGGCGACCCGCTGTGCCTGTTCGAATGGCCGCAAAAGGGTGCGGGCGTTTTGCCAAAGCCCGACCTGACCATTACCATAAGCCCGCAGGCGGGCGGGCGCTCGCTGATCCTGTCACCGCAGGGGGCTCGCGGTGAGTCCTGGTGCGCCGCTCTGGCCGTAGAATTCAAACAGTAAATGGGGTTAGGTATGCGCATACGCGCACTGGTCGCCGTCGTTGGGCTGCTGCTGACAGCGGTGACCGTTGACGCTCTGGCCGTCACGCAAGTCAAGAGCATGCGCCTATGGCGCGCACCGGATAACACGCGGCTGGTCTTCGACCTGTCCGGTCCCGTGCAGCACAGCGTCTTCACCCTGACCGCGCCAGACCGCCTGGTCATCGACATCAATGGGGCGACCCTGGGCGGGCCGCTGAACGTCTCCACCTCCAACACGCCGATCAGCAACGTGCGTTCGGCCCAGCGCACGCCCACCGACCTGCGCGTGGTGGTCGACCTCAAGCAGGCGGTCACTCCCAAGAGCTTCACCCTGACCCCCAACGCCCAGTACGGTAATCGCCTGGTGGTCGACCTGTACGACCGAGAAGCCGACGCCATCGCCGCCAGTGCGCCGACGCCACCGCCGGCGCGTGCGCCTGCCACCACCCCGGCGGTGCCGGTGACCCCCGCGCAGCCGGCGATCAAGTTGCCGCCGGTGTCCAGCGGCAAGCGCGATATCGTCATCGCCATCGACGCCGGCCACGGCGGCGAGGACCCGGGCGCCTCGGGCTCGCGTGGCCAGCATGAAAAAGACATCGTGCTGCAGATCGCCAAGGAACTGCAGCGCCAGATCAACACCGAGAAGGGTTACCGCGCCGAGCTGACCCGTACGGGCGACTACTTCATCCCGCTGCGCAAGCGCACCGAGATCGCCCGCAAGAAGGGCGCCGACCTGTTCATCTCGGTCCACGCCGATGCCGCGCCGTCCAAGGCCGCCTTCGGTGCTTCGGTATTCGCCCTGTCCGACCGTGGCGCCACGTCCGAGACCGCGCGCTGGCTGGCCGACACGGAGAACCGTTCCGACCTGATCGGCGGCGCTGGCAACGTCAGCCTGGACGACAAGGACCGCATGCTGGCCGGTGTGCTGCTGGACCTGTCGATGACCGCTACCCTCAGCTCCAGCCTCGATGTCGGCCAGAAGGTGCTGGGCAACATGGGCCGTATCACTCCGCTGCACAAGCGGCGTGTGGAGCAGGCTGGCTTCATGGTGCTGAAGTCGCCGGACATCCCATCGATCCTTGTGGAAACCGGGTTCATCTCCAACGCCAACGAGGCTGCCAAGCTGGCCACCCGGAGCCACCAGCAGGCCCTGGCGCGTTCGATCCATACCGGCGTGCGCCAGTACTTCCAGCAGAACCCGCCGCCGGGCACCTACATCGCCTGGCTGCGTGACAGCGGCAAGATCGCCCAGGGGCCCCGCGAGCATACGGTACGCCCGGGCGAGACCCTGGCCATGATCGCCGTGCGCTACCAGGTCAGCGTGGCCAGCCTGCGCAGCGCCAACAGCCTCAAGAGCGATGAGCTGAAGGTCGGCCAGCACCTCGATATCCCCAGCACCACCCTGGCGTCCCAGCGATGAGTGGTGGTTCTCGTATCCAGTTGCTCAGCCCTCGGCTGGCCAACCAGATCGCCGCCGGCGAGGTGGTCGAGCGCCCGGCATCGGTGGCCAAGGAACTGCTGGAAAACAGCCTGGACTCCGGCGCCCGGCGTATCGACATCGATGTCGAGCAGGGCGGGGTCAAGCTGCTGCGCGTGCGTGACGACGGTGGTGGCATCGCCCCCGACGATCTGCCTTTGGCCCTGGCCCGCCATGCCACCAGCAAGATCCGCGAGCTGGAGGACCTTGAAGGGGTGCTCAGCCTGGGGTTCCGTGGCGAAGCGCTGGCCTCGATCAGTTCGGTGGCGCGCCTGACCCTGACCTCGCGCACGGCCAGTGCCGGCGAGGCCTGGCAGGTGGAGACCGAAGGCCGTGACATGACGCCGCGGGTGCAGCCGGCCGCGCACCCGGTCGGCACCTCGGTGGAGGTGCGCGACCTGTTCTTCAATACCCCGGCCCGGCGCAAGTTCCTCAAGTCGGAGAAGACCGAGTTCGACCACCTGCAGGAAGTCATCCGGCGTCTGGCCCTGGCGCGTTTCGACGTCGGCTTCCACCTGCGGCACAACGGCAAGAGCGTCCTCAGCCTGCACGAGGCGCCCGACGAGATCGCCCGGGCCAGGCGGGTCGGTGCCATCTGCGGGCCGGGCTTCCTCGAGCAGGCGTTGCCGATCGATGTCGAGCGCAACGGCCTGCGTCTGTGGGGCTGGGTCGGTTTGCCGACCTTCTCGCGCAGCCAGGCAGACCTGCAGTACTTCTTCGTCAATGGCCGCGCGGTGCGCGACAAGCTGGTGGCCCACGCCGTGCGCCAGGCATACCGCGACGTGCTGTTCAACGGCCGGCACCCGACCTTCGTGCTGTTCCTCGAGCTGGAGCCGAACGGGGTCGACGTCAACGTGCACCCGACCAAGCACGAAGTGCGCTTTCGCGAAGGACGCATGGTCCACGACTTCCTCTACGGCACCCTGCACCGAGCCCTGGCGGACGTGCGTCCGGAGGACCAGGTGGCCGCGCCGGCGGCGGTGAGCGAGATCGTTCGCCCCACGGGCCAGCAGGCGGGCGAGTTTGGCCCCCAGGGCGAGATGCGCCTGGCCTCGCCGGTGCTCGAGCAGCCCCAAGCCGAGCCACGCCAGGCGTTTTCCGGTGGTAGTGGGGCGGGCTATCAGTACAGCTACAGCCCGCGCCCCGCGCAGCCCGTGCCGGCCGCCGAGGCCCAGGCGGTCTACCGCGAGTTCTTCGCCCCGCTGGAGAGCGGCGTGGCCAGCCCCGTGGCGCTGCCGGAAAGCCAGGGCGACATACCGCCGCTGGGCTATGCGCTGGCCCAGCTCAAGGGCATCTATATCCTGGCCGAGAACGCCATCGGCCTGGTGCTGGTGGACATGCACGCGGCCCATGAGCGGATCATGTACGAACGGCTCAAGGTGGCCATGGCCAGCGAGGGCCTGAGCGGCCAGCCGCTGCTGGTGCCCGAATCGCTGGCGCTCAGCCAGCGCGAGGCGGATTGTGCCGAGGAGCATGCGCAGTGGTTCCAGCGCCTGGGCTTCGAGCTCCAGCGCCTGGGCCCGGAAACCCTGGCGATTCGCCAGATCCCGGCGTTGCTCAAGCAGGCCGAGGCCAATCGCCTGGTCCAGGACGTGCTCGGCGACCTGATGGAGTACGGCACCAGCGATCGCATCCAGGCGCACCTGAACGAACTGCTCGGTACCATGGCCTGCCACGGCGCCGTGCGCGCCAATCGTCGCCTGGCCATCCCCGAGATGAACGCGCTGCTGCGCGACATGGAGAACACCGAGCGCAGCGGCCAATGCAACCATGGCCGGCCGACCTGGACCCAGCTTGGCCTGGACGACCTGGACAAACTCTTCCTGCGCGGTCGATGAGATGAGCGGCAAGCCCCCAGCGATATTCCTCATGGGCCCGACGGCGGCCGGCAAGACCGACCTGGCCATCGAGCTGACCAAGGTGCTGCCCTGCGAGCTGATCAGCGTCGACTCGGCGCTGGTCTACCGTGGCATGGACATCGGTACCGCCAAGCCGTCGAAGGAAGTGCTGGCCGCCCACCCGCACCGGTTGATCGACATCCTCGATCCGGCCGAGAGCTATTCGGCCGCGCAATTCTGCACCGATGCCCTGCAGGCCATGGCCGAGATCACCGCGCGGGGCAGGGTCCCGCTGCTGGTCGGCGGCACCATGCTGTACTACAAGGCCCTGGTCGACGGCCTGGCGGACATGCCGGCGGCCGATGCCGCGGTACGCGCCGAGCTGGAGGCCCAAGCCCGGGAGCTGGGCCTGGCCGAGCTGCATCGGCAATTGGCCGAGGTCGATCCGGAGTCGGCGGCGCGTATCCACCCCAACGACCCGCAGCGGCTGATCCGTGCCCTGGAAGTCTACCGGGTCAGTGGGCAGAGCATGACCGCGCATCGGCGGCGTCAATTCGCGGAAAGTCGCGAGGCAGACGCAGGCGCGGGCGGGCATTTGCCCTATACTGTCGCCAGCCTGGCCATCGCGCCTACAGATCGTCACATTTTGCATCAGCGAATTGCGTTACGATTTTCGCAGATGCTGGAACAGGGTTTCGTCGACGAGGTCCGAAAGCTGCGAGCCAGAAGTGACTTGCACGCCGGGCTGCCGTCTATACGGGCAGTGGGGTATCGGCAGGTCTGGGATCATCTGGACGGCAAGCTGACGGCCGAAGAGATGCGCGAGCGGGGTATCATTGCCACGCGCCAGCTGGCCAAGCGGCAATTCACCTGGTTGCGCGGCTGGTCCGGCGTGCATTGGCTGGATAGCCTGGCCTGCGACAATCTGTCCCGCACCTTGAAATACCTGGGGACCGTCTCCATATTGAGCTGAGTCCCTGCAAATGCCGTCTATTCTTGCGAAAGGGCGGCCGGAATTATCGAATTTTCTTGTTTTTCTACTATTGATCCTTACAGGAGTGCGGCATATGTCAAAAGGGCATTCGCTACAAGACCCTTACTTGAACACCTTGAGAAAAGAAAAGGTCCCGGTTTCGATCTACCTGGTCAACGGGATCAAGCTGCAGGGCTCGATCGAATCCTTCGACCAGTTCGTGGTGCTGCTGAAGAACACTGTCAGCCAGATGGTCTACAAGCACGCCATCTCGACCGTGGTACCTGCCCGTCCGGTTCGCCTGCCAAGCCCGTCCGATTCCGACCACGGCGACGCCGAGCCAGGCAACGCCTGATAGGAGCCTGCATTGTTCTTTGAGCGCCACGGTGGTGGTGAACGGGCCCTTCTCGTTCACTTGGAAGGTCAGAACCCTGAGGCGCGCGAAGATCCGCAGGAGTTTCGGGAACTGGCACTGTCGGCCGGAGCGGACATCGTTTCGCTGGCGACAGTGGCACGGCACCAACCTACAGCGAAATACCTGATTGGCAGCGGCAAGGTCGAGGAACTGCGCGACCTGGTCCACGCCGAGCAGGTAGACCTGGTGATTTTCAATCACACCCTCACGCCCAGCCAGGAGCGCAACCTCGAACGTGTCTTCGAGTGTCGCGTGCTCGACCGTACCGGGCTGATCCTCGACATCTTCGCCCAGCGGGCGCGTACCCATGAAGGCAAGCTGCAGGTCGAACTGGCCCAGCTCGAACACATGAGCACGCGGCTGGTGCGCGGCTGGACCCACCTGGAGCGGCAGAAGGGCGGTATCGGCCTGCGCGGCCCGGGCGAGACCCAGCTGGAAACCGACCGTCGCCTGCTGCGGGTGCGCCTGCGGCAGATCAAGGCACGTCTGGAGAAGGTGCGCAGCCAGCGCGAGCAGGCCAGGCGCGGGCGCCGGCGCGCGGACATCCCGTCGGTCTCGCTGGTGGGCTACACCAACGCCGGCAAGTCCACGCTGTTCAATGCCCTGACCGCTTCGCAGGTGTATGCCGCCGACCAGCTCTTCGCCACCCTCGACCCGACCCTGCGCCGGCTCGAGCTGGACGACCTGGGGCCGATCGTGCTGGCCGATACCGTGGGCTTCATCCGCCACCTGCCGCACAAGCTGGTCGAGGCATTTCGGGCTACGCTCGAGGAATCGAGCAACGCCGACCTGCTGCTGCACGTGATCGACGCCCATGAGCCCGAGCGCATGGAGCAGATCGAGCAGGTACTGGCGGTATTGGGCGAGATCGGTGCCGAAGGCTTGCCGATCCTCGAGGTCTATAACAAACTCGACCTGCTCGAAGATGTCGAGCCGCAGATCCAGCGCGATGCCGACGGCAAGCCGCAGCGGGTTTGGGTATCGGCACGTGATGGACGTGGCCTGGAATTGATCGGCCAGGCGATTGCCGAGTTGCTGGGGGATGATCTGTTTGTCGGAACCCTGCGCCTGGAGCAGCGATTTGCCCGCTTGCGCGCGCAATTCTTCGCTCTCGGCGCGGTGCAAGGCGAGGTGCATGATGAACACGGCAGCAGCCTGCTGAGCGTGCGACTGCCCCGGGTCGAACTCAATCGGCTGGTCAGCCGCGAGGGTATGGAGCCGCAGGTGTTCATCGAGCAACACACTTTGCAATAAATGCCCGTCGAGGTCGCCGGGCAGCCGTGACAGGCATTCTGTAGCATTGGACGGCGCGCCGTGGGCGCGTCTTTGCTTTATCAGATGGAGAGCGCTATGGCTTGGAACGAGCCGGGTGGCAACTCGAACAATCAGGATCCCTGGGGCGGCCGCCGTGGCGGTGGTGGTGGCGACAAGAAAGGTCCACCGGATCTCGACGAGGCCTTCCGCAAGCTGCAGGACAGCCTGAACGGCATGTTCGGCAGCGGCAAGAAACGCGGTGGTGGTGACAGGAACATCGGCAAGGGTGGCGGCTTCGGCTTGCTGGGCATTGGCCTGGCGGTGCTGGCTGCGATCTGGCTGTACAACGCCGTGTACGTGGTGGACGAGCAGGAGCAGGCCGTGGTGCTGCGCTTCGGCAAGTACTACGAGACGGTTGGCCCGGGCCTGAACATCTACTTCCCGCCGATCGATCGCAAGTACCTGGAGAACGTGACCCGCGAGCGGGCCTACACCAAGCAGGGGCAGATGCTCACCGAGGACGAGAACATCGTCGAGGTGCCGCTGACCGTGCAGTACAAGATCACCAACCTGCAGGACTTCGTGCTCAACGTCGACCAGCCGGAGGTCAGCCTGCAGCATGCGACCGACAGCGCCCTGCGCCACGTGGTGGGCTCCACCTCCATGGACCAGGTGCTGACCGAGGGTCGTGAGCAGATGGCCGTGGACATCCGCGAGCGCCTGCAGCGCTTCCTCGACAACTACCGCACCGGTATCACCGTCACCCAGGTCAACGTACAGAGCGCGGCAGCCCCGCGTGAGGTGCAGGAAGCCTTCGACGACGTGATCCGTGCCCGTGAGGACGAGCAGCGTGCGCGCAACCAGGCCGAGTCCTATGCCAACGGCGTGGTGCCGGAAGCCCGAGGCCAGGCCCAGCGCATCATCGAGGATGCCAACGGCTACCGCGACGAAGTGATCGCCCGCGCCAAGGGTGAGGCCGACCGCTTCACCAAGCTGGTCGCCGAGTACCGCAAGGCGCCCGACGTTACCCGTCAGCGTCTGTACCTGGAGACCATGCAGGAGGTCTACAGCAATTCGAGCAAGGTCCTGGTGGCGACCAAGGATGGGCAGAACAACCTGCTCTACCTGCCGCTGGACAAGATGGTCGAGGGCAGCCGCAGCAGCTCTGCCGCGTCGGGTGGCAGCGTACCGGCGTCGGTCAACGATGCGGCCGTGCGCGCAGCGCAGGACATGCAACAGCAACAACAGTCGCTGCGTTCTAGGGAGAGCCGCTGATGAGCAATAAATCGCTGATCGTCCTGATCGCCGCCGTGGTGCTGGCGATCGTGGCCTGGAACAGCTTCTACATCGTGGCCCAGACCGAACGTGCGGTATTGCTGCAGTTCGGCCGTGTGGTCCAGGCGGATGTCCAGCCGGGCCTGCATGTGAAGATTCCATACGTCAACCAGGTGCGCAAGTTCGACGCCCGCCTGATGACCCTGGATGCCCCGACCCAGCGCTTCCTGACCCTGGAGAAGAAAGCGGTGATGGTCGATGCCTACGCCAAGTGGCGCGTCCAGGACGCCGAGCGCTTCTATACCGCGACCTCGGGCCTCAAGCAGATCGCCGACGAGCGTCTGTCCCGTCGTCTGGAAAGCGGCCTGCGTGACCAGTTCGGTAAGCGTACCCTGCACGAGGTGGTCTCCGGTGAGCGTGACGCGCTGATGGCCGACATCACCGCTTCGCTGAACCGCATGGCCAGCAAGGAGCTGGGCATCGAGGTCATCGACGTGCGCGTCAAGGCCATCGACCTGCCGAAGGAAGTCAACCGCAGCGTGTTCGACCGGATGAGCACCGAGCGTGAACGGGAAGCCCGCGAGCACCGCGCCAAGGGTAACGAGTTGGCCGAAGGTATTCGCGCCGATGCCGACCGTCAGCGCCGGGTGCTGCTGGCCGAGGCCTATCGCGAGGCCGAGGAGACCCGTGGTGACGGCGACGCCCAGGCGGCCGCCATCTATGCCAAGGCCTACACCCAGGACGCCGAGTTCTATGCGTTCTACCGTAGCCTGCAGGCGTACCGCGAGAGCTTCGCCAGCAAGAGCGATGTACTGGTCCTGGATCCGAAGAACGAGTTCTTCCGCTTCCTGGACAAGAGCAAACCCTGATGCTCTGATTCGGGAGCGCCCCGCCTGGCAGCTAAAACACCAGTCGGGGTGCATCCTGAATGAAAAGGGGTGTATGATGAGGCAGCCGGGAAATTTCCCGGCTTTTTTGCGTCTGCAAGGTTGATTGGCAAACGGCCAGTTGACGGTTGGGTCAGGTCGCAAGGCAATTCGAGGGTATTGGGTACGGTGGTAGCGCTGGGATCGGTGCTGCCCGCTGCTGTGCGCCAATGCCTGCTTCACTGACGGCTCGCCTGCAGGCAAGCCGCCCGGACCAGAGGGGAAATGGCGTAATGGCAACGGTAGACCGCTGGCTGCTGCCAGATGGCATCGAGGAAGTACTGCCACCTGAGGCTGCGCGCATCGAGATCGCGCGCCGCCAGGTGTTGGACCTGTTCCAGAGTTGGGGTTACGAACTGGTCGTCACCCCGCATATCGAGTACCTGGAATCGCTGCTCACCGGTGCCGGCCAGGACCTGGACCTGCGGACCTTCAAGGTGGTCGACCCGCAGTCCGGTCGCCTGATGGGCTTTCGTGCCGACTTCACCCCCCAGGTGGCGCGCATCGATGCCCACACCCTGCGCCGCGAAGGCCCGAGCCGCCTGTGCTATGCCGGTAGCGTCCTGCATGCCCAGCCGCGTGCCCTGTCCACCTCGCGCAGCCCGATCCAGCTGGGTGCCGAGCTGTACGGCGATGCCAGCCCCACCAGCGACGTCGAAGTGATCAGCCTGATGCTGGCCATGCTGCAACTGGCCGATGTGCCGGACGTGCACATGGACCTGGGCCACGTCGGTATCTACCGCGGCCTGGCCCGTGCCGCCGGCCTCTCCGGTGCGGTCGAGCAGCAGCTGTTCGACGCCCTGCAGCGCAAGGCCAGCGACGAAGTGCATGCATTGACCGCTGACCTGCCGGCGGACCTGGGCAACATGCTGCGCGCGCTGAGCGAACTGTGCGGCGGCCGCGAAGTGCTGGCCGAGGCCCGCGTGCGCCTGGGCCGGGCACCGGCCAGCGTGCTGGCGGCTCTGGACGATCTGCTGGCGATCGCCGATCGCCTGGCCACGCGCTACCCGGACCTGCCGCTGTACTTCGACCTGGGCGAGCTGCGCGGCTACCACTACCACACCGGCGTGGTGTTCGCCGTGTTCGTCCCGGGCGTCGGCCAGTCGATCGCCCAGGGTGGGCGCTATGACGACATCGGCGCCGACTTCGGCCGGGCGCGCCCGGCCACTGGTTTCTCCACGGATTTGAAGACCCTGGTCACACTGGGGCGAGCGGAGGTCGTGCTGCCCTCTGGCGGGATCTGGATGCCCGACAGCGGCGACACGGCCCTCTGGCAGATGGTCTGCCAGTTGCGCAACGAGGGCCAGCGTGTGGTCCAGGCCCTGCCTGGCCAGCCGCTGAGTGCTGCCTTCGAGGCGGATTGTGATCGTCAATTGATTCAGCAGGACGGGCGCTGGCAGGTACTGCCGCTGACCCATTGAGATTCTTCGCCGGCAGCAGGCCGGCAACCAAGTTTGCGTGAATGAGGACAAGTGTTATGGGTAAGAATGTCGTCGTCCTGGGCACCCAGTGGGGTGATGAGGGCAAAGGCAAGATCGTCGATCTGCTGACCGAACATGCTGCCGCCGTCGTGCGTTACCAGGGCGGCCACAACGCAGGTCACACCCTGGTGATCAATGGTGAGAAGACCGTGCTGCACCTGATCCCCTCCGGCATCCTGCGTGAAGGCGTGCAGTGCCTGATCGGCAACGGCGTGGTCGTTGCCCCGGATGCCCTGATGCGTGAAATCACCAAGCTGGAAGAGAAGGGCGTACCGGTGCGCGAGCGCCTGCGTATCAGCCCGGCTGCCCCGTTGATCCTGTCCTACCACGTGGCCCTCGACCAGGCCCGCGAGAAGGCCCGTGGCGAAGCCAAGATCGGCACCACCGGCCGTGGCATCGGCCCAGCCTACGAAGACAAGGTGGCCCGTCGTGGCCTGCGCGTGGGCGACCTGTTCCACCGCGAGCGTTTCGCCGCCAAGCTCGGCGAGCTGCTGGATTACCACAACTTCCAGCTGGTGAACTACTACAAGGAACCGGCCATCGACTTCCAGCAGACCCTGGACGAGTGCATGGCCTACGCCGAGCAGCTCAAGCCGCTGATGCTCGACGTCACCGCCGAGCTGCACAACCTGCGTCGTGCCGGCAAGGACATCATGTTCGAAGGCGCCCAGGGCTCGCTGCTGGATATCGACCACGGCACCTACCCGTATGTCACCAGCTCCAACACCACCGCCGGCGGTATCTCCACCGGCTCCGGCGTTGGCCCGATGTACCTGGACTACATCCTCGGCATCACCAAGGCTTACACCACTCGTGTGGGTTCGGGCCCGTTCCCGACCGAACTGTTCGACGAGACCGGTGCCACCCTGGCCAAGCGCGGCCATGAGTTCGGTTCCACCACCGGCCGTGCCCGTCGCTGCGGCTGGTTCGATGCCGTCATCCTGCGCCGCGCCATCGACGTCAACAGCATCTCCGGCCTGTGCCTGACCAAGCTGGACGTCCTGGACGGCCTGGAAACCATCAGCATCTGCGTGGGCTACGAGGATGAAAACGGTGCGGTCATCGACGCCCCGACCGACGCCGACAGCTACATCGGCCTGAAGCCGGTGTACGAAGAGATGCCAGGCTGGAGCGAGTCGACCGTGGGCGCCAAGACCCTGGAAGAACTGCCTGCTAACGCTCGCGCCTACATCAAGCGCATCGAAGAGCTGGTCGGCGCGCCGATCGACATCATCTCCACCGGCCCGGACCGCAACGAGACCATCGTCCTGCGTCACCCGTTCGCCTGATCCGCTGCCTCGCAAGCTGATCGAACGCCGCGTTCCCGCAAGGGGCGCGGCGTTTTTCATAGTCCCCGAAAGTCTTGCTACGCAAAAAAGCCGACCCTGACAAACACAGTCAGTGCATTTGGCGTTTATGCCTGCTGCCTGCGGCACAACCCTTGCTGTAAGAAATGTCTGTAGTTGCCATCAAAATAGTGGCGCCAGAAACACGAGGGTTACAACGTGTCTGCCATCCTTTCACTGTTACGAAGCCGCCTCCTGCGGCCTGTGTTTGTTGCGCTCGGTATCGCTCTTCTGGTGCAGGTGCTGGTTGCCGTTGCACTGACCCGGAGCACGGTCACGGCCCTGGAAGCCGACCTGGGGGAGCGTCTGGGCAACGACAGCCGCAAGCTCGCCACGGAGCTGGAGCAGGCTGGCCAGGACGTGCGTTCAGGCCTCGACAGCCTTTCCGCCAGCACCCGCCAGCGCCTGAGCGCCGGGTTGTCGTCGCGCCTGGAGAGCGAGCAGCAGCAACTGCGCGCCACCCTGGAGAAGAACCTGAAGGACTCGGCCAACGACATGGCCGAATTGCTCGCCTCGGTCGCACCCCGGGCCATCTGGGACAATGACGTGCCAATGCTCTCGGACTTCGCCCGTCGTGCCCAGCGCAATCCCAACGTACTGTTCGTCATTTACGACGACGCCCAGGGCCAGCACCTGACGCGCTACCTCAACCGGCAGAACCCGATCAACCAGGCGCTGATCGAGAAGGGCCAGGGCGAGCGGGCATTGGACAAGGTGCTGGATGCCGCGCGCAAGGATCCATCCGTCTATTACGTCGAGGCCTCGATCAACCCCAATGGTGCCGAGATCGGCAAGGTGCTGATGGGGGTGTCCACCGCCGGTGTCGAGCAGGAACTCAAGGCCCTGGACCAGCGTTTCACCGCCTTGATCGCCAGCGGCGAGCAATTGGTGGGCGACAGCCTGGTAGCGGCGGCTGCCGACAGCGGCAAGGCCTTGCGCGCACGCCTGGAGACCGCACAGAACAGCGCCACGGCCATGCAGGCCAACACCGCGCAGACCGTCCGCGATGCCGCCGCCGAACTGCGCTGGCGCATCGGCCTGGGGTTGGTGCTGGTGGGCCTGGGTGTGCTGCTGGTGGTGGCGGTGGTCCTGGGGCGGCGAGTGGTCAGCAAGCTGCGCCTGCTGATCGCGGCCCTCGATGACCTGGCCGCTGGCGATGGAGACCTGACCCGGCGCGTGCCCCTCGACAGCCGTGACGAGATCGGCGACATGGCCTCGGCGGTCAACCGTTTCGTCGACAAGCTGCAGCCCATCGTCCGTGAGGCCGGTGAGGTGGCCCAGCGCACCGGCGTGGAAATCGGTGCCATGGCCCAGCGCAATGCCGGTGCCGATGCCGCCGCCGCGTTGCAGCGTGACGAGGTCGCGGCCAGCCTGCGCGATCTGTCGAGCATGGCTGACGAGGCCCAGGCCGAGAGCCAGGCCATGCAGGCCGCGTTGCAGCAGGTGGTCGACATCCGCCAGGCCACCGATGACAACAGCCGCGCCTCGACCCAGTTGGCAGGGTTGATCGAGAACCTCGCCGGGCAGGTAGAGACCGGCTCCGAGGTGATCGAGCGGCTGGCCAGGCAGAGCGAGCAGATCGAGGTGGTGCTGACGGTGATCCACGGTATTGCCGAGCAGACCAACCTGCTGGCGCTCAATGCGGCCATCGAGGCGGCCCGGGCTGGCGAGACCGGTCGTGGTTTCGCCGTGGTGGCCGACGAGGTGCGGGCCCTGGCGAGCAAGACACAAAGCTCCACCGGGGATATCCAGGCGCATATCGCTGCGCTGCAGCAAGGGGCGAAGGAGGCTGTGGCGACCATCAGTCAGGCGGGGCGCCAGGCCAGCGAGGGCTTGCTGGTACTGCGCGAGAACGAGCGTCGCCAGCAATCGGTGCAGGCCGCGGTGGAGCAGGTGCATGCGGCCATCGGCCTGGCCACCCGGGCCGCCGAGCAGCAGGCCCATGGCGCCCAGGCGGTGCGCGGGCGGGTGGAGAATATCCATGCCCAGGCCGAACGCTCGGCCGAGGTGGTGATGCAGACGACGGCCAGCAGCAAGGTACTGGATGACCTGGCGGCACAGTTGCGGGCCAGCCTGGGGCAGTTCCGCGCCTGAGGACCGAAGGCGGGGCTGCAAAGCAGCCCCAATGTCGCTCGACCGAAAACCGCATCATCCATGATCGGTTCGGCCCCCGTGGGAACGGGCTTGTCCGCGAAGAGGCCTACGCCTTGTTCAGGTACATCCGTGTGGTCAGCAGGTACACCGGCAGTCCCGACACCACGATCAACAGCGCCGCATAGGGCGCTGCCGCGGCGAACTCGACATTGGCCGTATGCGCCCACACTTCGGTGGCCAGGGTCGTCATGCCCGTGGGGCTGAGCAGCAGGGTGGCGGTCAGCTCCTTCATGGCATCGAGGAACACCAGGGCGAAGGCGGCGGCCAGGGCCGGGAAGATGATCGGCAAGGTCACCCGGCAGAAGGCACCAAAGCTGCTGGCACCGAGGGTGCGCGCGGCTTCCTCCAGCGTCGGCGAGGCCTTGTTCAGCGCCGTGCGCACCGGCGCCTGGGCCAATGGCAGGAACAACAGGGCATAGGCCAGCAGCAACAGCGCGGTGGTCTGGTACAGCACCGGCACATAGTGCAGGGCGAAGAACACCAGGGTCAGGGCGATCACCAGGCCCGGCAGGGCATGCAGCAGGTACGGCAGGCGCTCGGCCCAGAGTGCCAGTCGCCCCTTGTAGCGCACCACCAGGAAGCTGACCGGCAGCGCCAGCAGCACGCAGAAGCCTGCGCCACCGAGGGATACCGACAGCGACGTGAGCAGCGCCTTGCCGATTTCCGCGACCGGGAAGGCGGCCGAGGAACCGACGCTCAGCCAGTAGCCGAGCATGGCCAGGGGGATGCCGCTACCCAGCACCGCCAAGCCCAGGCAGAACGCCTGCGCCAATGGCATCCAGCCCCGCAGGCGCAGCGGTTGGGCACGGCGCGCCACGCCCTGGCCAATGCGCACGTGGCGGGCCTTGCCGCGTACCCGCAGCTCCAGCCAGAGCATCGCCAGGCACAGCGCCAGCAGCACCGCCGAGAGCATGGCGGCGTTGGCGTTGCTGAATTCCAGCTCGAACTGCTGGTAGATCGCCGTGGTGAAGGTCTGCAGGCCGAGGATCGACAGGGCGCCGAACTCCACCAGCATGTGCAGGGCGATCAGCAGTGCGCCGCCGAGGATCGAGGGCCACAGCAGCGGCAGGGTGACCTTGAGGAAGACGCCCCAGCGCCCGCAGCCCAGGGTGCGCGCCGACTCCTCCAGGGAGGTGTCGAGGTTGCGCAGGGTCGCCGCCACCGGCAGGAACACCAGCGGGTACTTGGACAATGCCATGACCAGGATCGCCCCGCCCAGGCCCTCGAAGTCGGAGCTCAGCGAGACCCAGGTGAAGCTACTGACGAACGCCGGCACGGCGAACGGCAGGCACAGCACCACACCCCACAGGCGCCGGCCGGGCAGGTCGCTGCGTTCCAGCAGCCAGGCCAGGGCCAGGCCGACCACCATGCAGGCCAGCGTGACCCCGACCATCAGCATCAGGGTGTTGCGCAGCAAGCCCCAGACGAAAGGGCGCCAGAGCAGGCGCAGGGCTTCGTGCCAGCCGGCCTGCCAGGCCTTGAGGGCGACGTACAGCAGCGGCAGCAAGCTCATCGCCACCAGGAACAGGACAGGCAGCACCACCCAGATCGAGGGGCGCTTGCGGCGTGGCACGAAACGCGCCAAGGCCGGCTGGGGCAGGGCGGCAGTCATCAGAGCAGGCCGACCTCGCGCTCGAGCTCCAGGGCTTCCTCGGCATTGCCCAGGTCGGCGGGAGTGATCTTCGGCGGGCGCAGTTCCTCGAACGGCTTCAGGCCCTGGTCGGAGACCATGCCTTTGTGCAGCGGGTATTCGGCGGTGGTCTGGGTGATCACCCGTTGGCCTTCTTCGCTGGCCATCCAGTTGAGCAGGGCCTGGGCCTCTTTCGGGTGCTTGCTGGCCTTGACCGCGGCGGCGCCGGAAATGGTCACCAGGCCGCCAGCGTCGCCGTCGGCCAGGTAATAGAGCCTGGAGTCCAGTTGCCCGCGTTCGCGCTTGAGGGCATACCAATAGTAGTTGTTCACCAGCACAGCATCGACTTCACCCTTTTCCACGGCTTTCAGCGCGACCATGTTGTTGGTGTAGGTCTTGCCGAAGGCCTTCAGGCCGGTGAGCCAGTCCTCGGCTGCGTCACGCCCGTGCAGTTTGAGGATGGCCACGGCCTGCTCCTGGAACGCGCCGCTGGTCGGCACGAAACCGACCCGGCCGTCCCATTCGGGGTTGGCGAAGTCCATGACCGATTGCGGCAGGTCCTTTTCATCGATCTTCTTGGGGTTGAAGACGACCACGCGGGTGCGGGCGGTGACGCCCATCCAGGTACCGTTGGCGGCGACGTACTCCTTGGGCAGCATGTCCAGGGTGGCATCGTCGATCTTCGCCAGCAGGCCCAGCTCGCCCAGGTTGTTCAGCGGCGGCGATTCCTCGGTATAGATGACATCGGCTGGCGAGCGATCACCTTCCTCGATGATCTGGCTGGCCAGCTGGTTGCTGCTGCCCTTGCGGATATTGATGTGGATGCCGGTCTTGGCCTCGTAGGCCTTGGCGATGGCTTCGCCGATTTCCTTGTGCTGGCCGTTGTATAGGGTCAGGGTGACCGGTTCGTCTGCCAAGGCGGCCGGAGCGCCGATCGCCAGGCCCAGGACAGCGGCGGCCAGGATGCGCATCAGCGGTTGCGGGCGGATCGTCATGCGGGTACTTCCTCGCTTACGGCTACATATTTGGAAACAATGGTAAACGAAATCGTTTCTCAAGTGGCCGTGTGAGGGAAAATTCATGAGCAGACTATCGAATGAGATGGACTGCGGGGCCACTAGGAGATCGCCCCGTGGTCTGGACGATCTTTTTCATGTGGCTGATTAAATCGCGGGCAAGAAAAAACCCACTAGCAAGCTAGTGGGTTTTTATATGGTGCCCAGGAGAAGACTCGAACTTCCACGGCCGTTAAGCCACTGATACCTGAAACCAGCGCGTCTACCAATTCCGCCACCTGGGCAAATCTTTTACGTCTACAGCGTGCAAGATGCATCACTTGCTGAGTGACAGACAAACCTGTTATCTATCGCTCGAAAATTTTGGTGCCCAGGAGAAGACTCGAACTTCCACGGCCGTTAAGCCACTGATACCTGAAACCAGCGCGTCTACCAATTCCGCCACCTGGGCACATCGTCGAGATCACATGATGCTTTACAACATCGCTTCTCTCAACTACAACGTCGGGGGTGTCCGTCGTCGTGGTGCGCACTATACGGATGCCCCGGTGGGCTGTAAAGCCCCGGATCGAAAAAAATTTCAAAAAATTCAACTTGTTGATTCCGCAGGCCTTCTACCGACCCCCGGGACTCCGACGGGGCTGTCCAAGGCTGACATTTCCGGTTTCAATACGCCTATGCCAAACTTCTTCTCTATATATACCAAGGTGAACCCCTCCTGATGGCCGATTGGCAATCCCTCGACCCCGAGGCCGCCCGTGAAGCGGAAAAATACGAGAATCCCATCCCCAGCCGTGAGCTGATCCTGCAACACCTTGCCGACCGCGGCGAACCGGCTGCGCGCGAGCAGCTGGCGGCGGAGTTCGGCCTCTACGAGGAAGACCAGATCGAAGCCCTGCGCCGTCGCCTGCGGGCGATGGAGCGCGATGGCCAGCTGATCTACACCCGGCGCGGCACCTATGCCCCGGTGGACAAGCTGGACCTGATCTGCGGCCGCATCTCCGGCCACCGCGACGGTTTTGGTTTCCTCATCCCCGATGATGGCAGCGACGACCTGTTCCTCAGCCCGGCGCAGATGCGCCTGGTGTTCGACGGCGACCGCGCCCTGGCCCGGGTTTCCGGCGTCGACCGCCGTGGCCGCCGCGAAGGTGTGCTGGTGGAGGTCATCTCCCGTGCCCACGAGAGCGTGGTCGGCCGCTACTTCGAGGAAGGCGGCATCGGCTACGTCACCCCCGACAACCCGAAGATCCAGCAGGAAGTGCTGGTCACCGCCGGGCGCAACGGTGGCGCCAAGATCGGCCAGTTCGTCGAGATCAAGATCACCCACTGGCCAACCCCGCGCTTCCAGCCCCAGGGCGACGTGGTCGAGGTGATCGGCAACTACATGGCGCCGGGCATGGAGATCGATGTCGCCCTGCGCAGCTACGACATCCCGCATGTCTGGCCCAAGGAGGTGATCAAGGAAGCGCGCAAGTTCCGCTCCGAAGTCGAAGAGAAGGACAAGGAAAAGCGCATCGACCTGCGCCACCTGCCGTTCGTCACCATCGATGGCGAGGACGCCCGCGACTTCGACGACGCCGTCTACTGCGAGCCACTGGGCAAGCTGCGCCTGTTCTCGGGCGGCTGGCGCCTGTACGTGGCGATCGCCGACGTGTCCAGCTATGTACGCCTGGGCTCGGCCCTGGACACCGAGGCGCAGCAGCGCGGCAACTCGGTGTACTTCCCCGAGCGGGTGGTGCCGATGCTGCCGGAGGAGCTGTCCAACGGCCTGTGCTCGCTGAACCCGCACGTCGATCGCCTGGCCATGGTCTGCGAGATGACCATCAACAAGGCCGGCCAGATGGTCGACTACCAGTTCTACGAGGCGGTGATCCACTCCCATGCCCGGCTGACCTACAACAAGGTCAGCAGCATGCTCGAGCACGCCCGCACCCGCGAGGGCAAGGCGCTGCGCGAGGAGTACAGCGCGGTGCTGCCAGACCTCAAGCACCTCTACGCCTTGTACAAGGCGCTGGTGGCGGCCCGTCATACCCGGGGTGCGATCGACTTCGAGACCCAGGAAACCCGCATCATCTTCGGCGAAGAGCGCAAGATCGCGGAAATCTGCCCGACCGTGCGCAACGATGCCCACAAGCTGATCGAGGAATGCATGCTGGCGGCCAACGTGGCCACCGCCGAGTTCCTGCAGAAGCACGGCGTGCCGGCCCTGTACCGGGTGCATGACGGCCCGCCGCCGGAGCGCCTGGAAAAACTGCGCGCCTTCCTTGGCGAACTGGGCCTGTCGTTGCACAAGGGCAAGGAACCGTCGCCGAAGGACTACCAAGCGCTGCTGGCGAGCATCGCCGAGCGCCCGGACTTCCACCTGATCCAGACCGTCATGCTGCGCTCGCTCAGCCAGGCGGTGTACAGCGTCGAGAACAATGGCCACTTCGGCCTGAACTACGAGGCCTACACCCACTTCACCTCGCCGATTCGCCGCTATCCGGACCTGCTGGTGCACCGCGCCATCCGCAGCGTGATCCGCTCGCGGGTCGACACCCCGCACGTCAAGCGTGCCGGCGCCATGAGCATCCCCAAGGCGCGCATCTACCCGTACGACGAGCATGCCCTGGAGCAGATGGGCGAACAGTGCTCGATGACCGAACGGCGTGCCGACGAAGCCACCCGCGACGTGGTCAACTGGCTCAAGTGCGAGTACATGCGCGACCGCGTCGGCGAGACCTTCCCGGGCGTGATCACCGCGGTGACCGGTTTCGGCCTGTTCGTCGAGCTGACCGACATCTACGTCGAAGGCCTGGTGCATGTCAGCGCCTTGCCGGGTGACTACTACCACTTCGACCCGGTGCACCATCGCTTGTCCGGCGAGCGCAGCGGGCGCAGTTTCCGCTTGGGCGACACGATCGAGGTCAAGGTCATGCGGGTCGACCTGGACGAGCGCAAGATCGACTTCGAACTGTCGGAGAAGGCAGCCACCGCACCGGTCGGGCGCAAGTCGCGCAGCCCTTCGCCCGAGCCTGCGGCAGAGCCGGCGCCTGAGCCCAAGGCCACACCCAAGCCGCGCAGCGGCAAGCGCGAGTCCGCCGAGGCGTACTTCCCCAAGGATGCCGTGCAGCGTAACGCCGAAGTGCGCAAGAGCCGCGAAATGAAGAAGGCGCTGATGAGCGAGGCCCGCCACGGCCAGGCTGGCGCCAAGGCCGAGAAGGGCGCCAAGGCCTCCGGCAAGACCAAGCATCGCAAGGGGCCGTCGAAGTCCGGCGCGCCACGTAAAGGCAAGAACAAGTCATGAGCCAGCTGGAAAAGATCTACGGCGTGCACGCCGTACAGGCGTTGCTGCAGCATCATCCCAAGCGGGTCAAGCAGATCTGGTTGTCCGAGGGGCGTAGCGAGCCACGCATCCAGGCCTTGCTGGCGCTGGCGGCGGAGTACCGCGTGCCGGTCGGCCAGGCCGAGCGGCGCGAGCTCGATGCCTGGGTCGAAGGCGTGCATCAGGGCGTGGTCGCCGAGGTCAGCCCCAGCCAAGTCTGGGCCGAGGCCATGCTCGACGAACTGCTCGAGCGCACCGAGCAGCCGCCGCTGATCCTGGTGCTCGATGGGGTCACCGACCCGCACAACCTCGGCGCCTGCCTGCGCACGGCCGATGCCGCCGGCGCCACGGCGGTGGTGATCCCCAAGGACAAGTCGGCGACCCTCACTGGCGTGGTGCGCAAGGTCGCCTGCGGCGCCGCCGAGGTGATCCCGCTGGTGGCCGTGACCAACCTCGCCCGCACCCTGGAGAAGCTCCAGCAGCGCGGCCTGTGGGTGGTCGGCACCGCCGGCGAGGCTGAGCAGGAGCTGTACCAGCAGGACCTGACCGGGCCGCTGGTCATGGTCATGGGCGCCGAAGGCAAGGGCATGCGCCGGCTGACCCGCGAGCACTGCGACTTTTTGGTCAAGCTGCCGATGGCCGGCAGCGTCAGCAGCCTGAACGTCTCGGTGGCCACCGGGGTGTGCCTGTTCGAGGCTGTCAGGCAGCGCCGCCAGCAGCCTTGAGCTGCGGGCGCCAAGCGGCAGGAGAAAGCAGAACCGTGGTGGATCTGCTTTCAACGTGCCGCTTGCCGCTTGTAACTTGAAGCTTCCGGCGCCTTGCTTGTCCGCCCCGCCTTCTCTACAATTGCGCCCCTTGCCGTGCAGGCAGGCGCGCATGTGCCTTCTTTCCAAGGCAAGACATACAGTGTCATTCACTCCTTGTCTGACCAGATCGCTGGCAGACTACTAACCCGTAAGGAGCATTCATGCGTCATTACGAAATCATCTTCCTGGTCCACCCTGACCAGAGCGAGCAAGTCGGCGGCATGGTCGAGCGTTACACCAAGCTGATCGAAGAAGACGGCGGCAAGATCCACCGCCTGGAAGACTGGGGCCGTCGTCAGCTGGCCTACGCCATCAACAACGTTCACAAGGCTCACTACGTGATGCTGAACGTCGAGTGCACCGGCAAGGCCCTGGCCGAGCTGGAAGACAACTTCCGCTACAACGATGCCGTGATCCGTAACCTGATCATCCGTCGCGACGAAGCCATCACCGGCCCGTCCGAGATGCTGAAGGCCGAAGAGAACCGCAGCGAGCGCCGTGAGCGTCGTGAGCGTCCTGAAGCTGCTGATGGCGCCGAAGGCGACGACAGCAACGACAGCGACAACAGCGATAACGCTGACGAGTAATCCACGGACCTTTTTGAGGAGCCTATTACATGGCACGTTTCTTCCGTCGTCGTAAATTCTGCCGCTTCACTGCCGAAGACGTGAAAGAGATCGACTACAAAGATCTCAACACCCTGAAAGCTTACGTATCCGAAACCGGCAAAATCGTTCCAAGCCGTATCACCGGTACCAAAGCTCGTTATCAGCGTCAGCTGGCTACCGCTATCAAGCGCGCCCGCTTCCTGGCCCTGCTGCCCTACACCGACAGCCACGGCCGCTGAGACCGGGTCGTCGACAAGTAGCAAGGGATAAGCATGCGAGCGTTGGCTGATTTCATCATGCGCGGTCGCGTGCAGGCCTCCATCGTGGTGGCCGGTTGTGCGGCATTGCCGCTGTTGTTCTGGTTGAGTGCCGCTGCCGGGAGCCTGGTGTTCCTGCGGCGCGGTTTCAAGGACGCTTCCTCGGTGATCGTCTGGGGCATCCTGCCGGCATTGGCCTGGTGGATCTTCGGCGAGCCGCGCACCTTGATGGTGCTGCTGGGGACGCTGGGGCTGGCTGCGCTGTTGCGCGCCGGGCATTCCTGGAACCGGGTGCTGTTGTCCAGCATCGCCTTGGGCCTGTTGTACGGTGTCATCCTGGGTTCGGTGTTCCGCGAACCGATCGAAGCTCTGGCGCGAGCGCTTGAAAAAGCCCTGCCGCAGATGCTCGGCGGTCTCTACCAGCAGTTGTCGGTGGAGGAGCAGGCACACCTCGGGAGCCTCATCGTACCGGTGCTCAACGGCCTGATCGCGGCGTTGCTGCAGGTGGTCAGTGTGCTGGCCCTGATGTTGGGGCGCTACTGGCAGGCCGCGTTGTACAACCCGGGAGGTTTCGGCCGCGAGTTTCAAGCGGTGCGGATTCCCCTGGTGCCGGCACTGGTGCTGCTGGCGTGCATGCTGTTCGGGCCGAACTTCGGTTCTGCCCTGGCATTGCTGACGCCGCTGTGCAGCGTGCCGCTCATGTTCGCGGGGATCGCCCTGCTGCATGGGCTGGTGGCCCAGAAACGCCTGGCCAGGTTCTGGCTGGTGGGGTTGTACGTGACGCTGGTGCTGTTCATGCAGCTGACCTATCCGTTGCTCGTGGTCTTGGCCATTGTCGATAGCCTGATTGATTTTCGCGGTCGCAAGTCCCCTCACCAGGGTGACGATTCCGCGAACGGTGAAGGTTAAAAGTTAAGAGGTTTTACCAAATGGAACTGATCCTGCTGGAAAAAGTCGCCAACCTGGGCAACCTGGGCGACAAAGTAAAAGTAAAAGGTGGTTACGGCCGTAACTTCCTGCTGCCTTTCGGCAAGGCCGTCGTTGCCAACGCCGCCAACCTGGCCGCGTTCGAAGAGCGCCGCGCCGAGCTGGAAAAAGCTGCTGCCGACCGTAAGGCTTCGGCTGAAAGCCGCGCTGCCCAACTGGCCGAGCTGGAAGTGACCATCACTGCCACCGCCGGTGACGAAGGCAAGCTGTTCGGTTCGATCGGCACCCACGACATCGCTGACGCCCTGACCGCCTCCGGCGTCGAAGTGGCCAAGGCTGAAGTTCGTCTGCCGAACGGCACCATCCGTAACGTCGGCGAATACGACGTTGCCGTGCACCTGCACAGCGACGTCGAAGCCACCGTACGCGTGGTTGTCGTCGCAGCCTAAGCTGCAGCGATCGGTTGGCTCCTCGTGGGCCAGCCGGTAACATCGGGCACGGTCCTGCTTCATGCAGGTCGTGCCCTTTGTCTTTTTCATCACCCAGATTTTTCGCGTGGACATGAACGAGATCAGCAACCCCGAGCAACTCGACCTGCAGACCGCCGCCCTCAAGGTGCCGCCGCATTCCATCGAGGCCGAACAGGCCGTGCTCGGTGGCCTGATGCTGGACAACAACGCCTGGGAACGGGTGCTGGACCAGGTCTCGGACGGTGATTTCTATCGGCATGACCACCGCCTGATCTTCCGCGCCATCCACAAGCTGGTGGACCAGAACCAGCCGTTCGACGTGGTGACCCTGCACGAGCAGTTGGACAAGGAAGGCCTGTCGTCCCAGGTCGGTGGCCTGGCCTACCTCGCCGAGCTGGCCAAGAACACCCCGTCGGTGGCCAACATCAAGGCCTATGCGGCGATCATCCGCGAGCGGGCCACGCTGCGCCAGTTGATCAGCATCAGCACCGACATCGCCGACAACGCCTTCAACCCGCAGGGGCGCAACGCCGAGGAAATCCTCGACGATGCCGAGCGGCAGATCTTCCAGATCGCCGAGGCGCGGCCAAAGACCGGCGGCCCGGTGGGCGTCAACGAGCTGCTGACCAAGGCCATCGACCGCATCGACACGCTGTTCAACTCCGACAGCGACATCACCGGCCTGTCCACCGGCTACACCGACCTGGACGAGAAGACCAGCGGCCTGCAGCCGGCCGACCTGATCATCGTTGCCGGTCGTCCGTCGATGGGCAAGACCACCTTCGCCATGAACCTGGTGGAGAACGCCGTGCTGCGCAGCGACAAGGCGGTGCTGGTGTTCTCCCTGGAGATGCCCGGCGAGGCGCTGATCATGCGTATGTTGTCGTCGCTGGGGCGGATCGACCAGACCAAGGTCCGCTCCGGCCAACTGGACGACGACGACTGGCCGAGGCTGACCTCGGCGGTCAACCTGCTCAACGATCGCAAGCTGTTCATCGACGATACCGCCGGCATCAGCCCCTCGGAAATGCGCGCCCGTACCCGTCGCCTGGTGCGTGAGCACGGCGATGTCGCCCTGATCATGGTCGACTACCTGCAGCTGATGCAGATCCCCGGCTCCAGCGGCGACAACCGCACCAACGAGATCTCCGAGATCTCCCGCTCGCTCAAGGCCCTGGCCAAGGAGTTCAACTGCCCGGTGATCGCCCTGTCGCAGCTCAACCGCTCCCTGGAGCAGCGGCCGAACAAGCGCCCGGTGAACTCCGACCTGCGTGAATCCGGGGCGATCGAGCAGGACGCCGACGTGATCATGTTCGTCTACCGTGACGAGGTGTATCACCCGGAGACCGAGCACAAGGGCATCGCCGAGATCATCATCGGCAAGCAGCGTAACGGCCCCATCGGCTTCATCCGCCTGGCGTTCATCGGCAAGTACACCCGCTTCGAGAACCTTGCGCCGGGCATGTACAACTTCGACGACGACGAATAACCGCGGAAGGCCCCCTGGGGAGCGCTTGCCCTGCGGCCCCACAGGGTTCTGTGTCTTTCATGAATCCGACCCCTGTCGTCGGATTTGATCAAAATTTGTGCTATATTCCGCGCCCGCGATTTCCCTGCACACCAGAACCGGTCACTGACATGCAAGCAGCCAAGCCACTCTACGACTATCCCAAGTACTGGGCCGAATGCTTCGGACCAGCGCCGTTCCTGCCCATGAGCAGGGAGGAGATGGATCAGCTCGGCTGGGATTCCTGCGACATCATCATCGTGACCGGTGATGCCTACGTCGACCATCCCTCCTTCGGCATGGCCATCATCGGCCGCCTGCTGGAAGCCCAGGGCTTTCGCGTGGGCATCATCGCCCAGCCGAACTGGCAGTCGAAGGACGACTTCATGAAGCTCGGCGAGCCGAACCTGTTCTTCGGCGTCGCGGCCGGCAACATGGACTCGATGATCAACCGCTACACCGCGGACAAGAAAATCCGCTCCGATGACGCCTACACTCCCGGTGGCATGGCCGGCAAGCGGCCCGATCGCGCCAGCCTGGTGTACAGCCAGCGTTGCAAGGAAGCCTACAAGCACGTGCCGATCGTCCTCGGTGGCATCGAGGCCTCCCTGCGCCGCATCGCCCACTACGACTACTGGCAGGACAAGGTCCGTCATTCGATCCTGGTCGATGCCAGCGCCGACATCCTGCTGTTCGGCAACGCCGAACGCGCGGTGGTCGAGGTGGCCCAGCGCCTGGCCAATGGCGAGAAGATCGAGAGCATCACCGACGTGCGCGGCACGGCGTTCATCCGTCGCGACACGCCCCAGGGCTGGTACGAGATCGATTCGACCCGCATCGATCGCCCTGGCAAGGTCGACAAGATCATCAACCCCTACGTCAACACCCAGGACATGGACGCCTGCGCCATCGAGCAGGCCAAGGGCGAGGTCGAGGACCCGAACGAGGCCAAGGTGGTGCAGATCCTCGACAGCCCGCGCATGACCCGCGACAAGACGGTGATCCGCCTGCCGTCGTTCGAGAAGGTGCGCAACGACCCAGTGCTCTACGCCCATGCCAACCGCGTGCTGCACCTGGAGACCAACCCGGGTAACGCCCGTGCCCTGGTGCAGAAGCATGGCGAGGTGGACGTCTGGTTCAATCCTCCGCCCATTCCCATGAGCACCGAGGAAATGGACTACGTGTTCGACATGCCCTATGCGCGCGTGCCGCACCCGGTGTATGGCAAGGAGCGCATCCCGGCCTACGAGATGATCCGCTTCTCGGTGAACATCATGCGGGGCTGCTTCGGTGGCTGTACCTTCTGCTCGATCACCGAGCACGAGGGGCGGATCATCCAGAACCGCTCCCACGAATCGATCATCCGCGAGATCGAGGAGATGCGCGACAAGGTGCCGGGTTTCACCGGGGTCATCTCCGACCTCGGTGGGCCGACCGCCAACATGTACCGCATCGCCTGCAAGAGCCACGACATCGAGAAGCACTGCCGCAAGCCGTCGTGCGTGTTCCCTGGCATCTGCGAGAACCTCAACACCGACCACAGTTCGCTGATCGAGTTGTACCGCAAGGCTCGTGCCTTGCCGGGGGTGAAGAAGATCCTGATCGCCTCGGGCCTGCGCTACGACCTGGCCGTGGAATCGCCGGAGTACGTCAAGGAACTGGTGACCCACCACGTCGGCGGCTACCTCAAGATCGCCCCGGAGCACACCGAACGTGGCCCGCTGGACAAGATGATGAAGCCGGGCATCGGTACCTACGACCGCTTCAAGCGCATGTTCGAGAAGTTCTCCAAAGAGGCGGGCAAGGAGCAGTACCTGATCCCGTACTTCATCGCTGCGCACCCGGGCACCACCGACGAGGACATGATGAACCTCGCCCTGTGGCTGAAGAACAACGGCTTCCGCGCCGACCAGGTGCAGGCGTTCTATCCCTCGCCGATGGCCTCGGCCACGGCCATGTACCACTCGGGCAAGAACCCGCTGCGCAAGGTCACCTACAAGAGCGAAGGGGTGGACATCGTCAAGAGCGAGGAGCAGCGCCGGTTGCACAAGGCGTTTTTGCGCTACCACGATCCGAAGAACTGGCCGCTGCTGCGCGAGGCCCTGCAGCGCATGGGCCGTGCCGACCTGATCGGGCCTGGCAAGCATCAGTTGATCCCGCTGCACCAGCCGCAGACCGACCACTACCAGAGTGCCCGGCGCAAGAATTCGACGCCGGCGGGTAGCCACAAGGTGGGCAAGGAGCAGAAGATCCTGACCCAGCACACCGGCCTGCCTCCGCGCGCCAGCGATGGCAGCAAGCCGTGGGACAAGCGTGAGAAGGCCAAGGCCGAGGCGTTCGCCCGCAACCAGCAGGCTGCCAAGGAGCGCAAGGAAGCGGCCAAGGGCGGCAAGGGCAAGAAGAAGCCGCGCCAGCCAGTCATTCCGCGCTGAAGGGGGCATGTGGGGCTGCGAAGCAGCCCCCGGGTATCAGTCAGGCTTGCGGTCGACCCATTTTGGCAACACCGGCGCCTCGAACGCTTCCATCCCGTCCAGCAGCTCATCCGGCTGCTTGCCGAGCAACAGCATCGCCCGGTGCTGCGGTCGCACGAAGCCTTCCTCGACAATATGGTCGAGGAACCCACCAAGCTTTTCATAGAAGCCATTGACGTCCAGCAGCCCCAGCGGCTTGGCGTGATAGCCCAACTGCCCCCAGGTCCACACCTCGAACAGCTCCTCCAGCGTGCCCAGGCCACCGGGCAGGGCGATGAAGGCATCGCTGAGCTCTGCCATGCGCGCCTTGCGGGCATGCATGCCGTCGACCACCTCCAGGCGGGTCAGGCCGGTGTGGCCGATCTCGGCATTCATCAGGCTCTGCGGGATGATGCCGATGACCTCGCCACCAGCGGCCATGGCCGCGTCGGCCACGGTGCCCATCAGGCCGACCGCGCCGCCGCCGTAGACCAGGGTCAGGCCACGGCGGGCGATGGCCTGGCCGAGTGCGATGGCCGCCTCGCGATAGGCTGGGTTGGCGCCGATGCTGGCACCGCAGAAGACACAAACGGAACGTACAGGCATTGCTTATCTCCAGTTACATGCGTAAACAGGGTAAGGCGCATGCCTGCCGCTTCCAAGGCCAGTTTCACTCCGGGCGCGAGAATTCGTGGACGGCACCGCTCGCACCATGGGCGTAGGCGGCCAACAGACTGTTCATCAAGCTACCGAGGGACATGTTCATTGCTCCTTAATGAGAGGTTGTCTCATCGTCCGCTAAGAAGGCATGATGTGCACTTAGATTGGTTGTATACAATCCATTGAACAAATCAACTGGCTGACCACTTGACGCCCCTTGACGCACATCAGGAAGGGGCATGGCGGTTTCAGGCAGTCTCGCAATTGATAAAACCCTGCCAAGGAGATTCACGATGTTTGCGAAAGCTGTAGCGGTATCCCTGCTGACCCTCGCCAGCGCCTCTGTCTTCGCAGCCGAGTGTTCGGTGACTGTCGACTCGACCGACCAGATGTCTTACAACACCAAGGAATTCACCGTCGACAAGAGCTGCAAGGAGTTCACCGTCAAGCTGACCCACTCCGGCAACCTGCCGAAGAACGTCATGGGCCACAACCTGGTGATCAGCAAGACAGCCGACATGCAGGGCATTGCCACCGAAGGCATGACCCAGGGCATCGACAAGGGCTACCTGAAGGAAGACAACGCCGCGATCATCGCCCACACCGCGATGATCGGTGCGCCAGAGAAGGAAACCGAGGTGAAGTTCGACACCTCCAAGCTGGAAGCGGGCGGTGACTACAGCTTCTTCTGCACCTTCCCGGGCCATATCTCGATGATGAAGGGCAAGGTTATCGTCAAGTAAGTAAAGCCATGTAGGGCTTACTGGCCTCTTCGCGGGCAAGCACGCTCCCACAGGTTGACCACTGGTCTCGAGGACAGTGATGACCCTGTGGAGCGGGCTTGCCCGCGAAGCTTTTCAGGGGGCGAACGGCAGCTCGCGCTTGTGCTGGGTCTTGCGGTAGGTGGCGACGATGATGTCGAACGCCTCCTGGCTGACCGGCTCGCCATGCAGGAAGGCATCGATCTGCTGGTAGGTCACGCCATGGGATGCTTCGTCCGGCTTGCCCGGCGCCAGGTCTTCCAGGTCCGCCGTCGGCACCTTTTCCACCAGCGACTCCGGTGCGCCGAAGCTACGGGCGATGGCGCGCACCTGGTTTTTCACCAGGCCGCTCAGCGGCGCCAGGTCGCAGGCTCCGTCACCGAACTTGGTGAAGAAGCCCATCACCGCCTCGGCGGCATGGTCGGTGCCGATCACCAGGCCCTGGCGGGCGCCGGCGATGCTGTATTGGGCAACCATGCGCATGCGCGCCTTGACGTTGCCGACGACGAAGTCGACCAAGGTCGGCGAACCGCCTTCCAGGGCCTTCACCTCTCCCGCCAGGGCGCGCACTGCCGGTGCGATGTCGACGGTATGGACCTCGTCGGCCTTGATGACATCCAGGCAGGCCTGGGCGTCGTGCTCGTCGTGCTGCACCTGGTAGGGCAGGCGCACGGCGATGAAGCGGTAGCCGTCATCGCCGGTCTCGGCGCGCAATTCGTTGACGGCGCGCTGGGCGAGCAGGGCGGCGGTCAGCGAGTCGACTCCGCCACTGATACCCAGGACCAGGGTCTTGAGCCGGGCATTGGCCAGGCAGTCCTTGATGAAGGCCACGCGCCGGGCGACTTCGGCCTCGAGCGCCGCGGCGTCGGCGAACGGCGGCTGCACCTTGAGCGCTTGCGCAATCTCTCGCTGGACGGCTTGCATGGGTTACTCCTTGCTGGGGACTTTGAATACGTGACGCAGGTAGGCAACGAAATTCTCGTCGCGGCATTGGGTCTTGGCGGCCTCGTCGGAGATCTTCGCCACCGGCGAGCCATTGCAGTCGGTCATTTTAAGCACGATGCTCATCGGTGCCACACCGGGGATATCGCAGGTCAGGTTGGTGCCGATGCCGAAGCTGACGTTGATGCGGCCGCGCAGGGCACGGAAGATTTCCAGCGACCGGGTGAGGTTGAGGCCGTCGGAAAACACCAGTGTCTTGGTCATGGGGTCGATACCCAGTCTCTGGTAGTGGGCGATGGCCTTCTCGGCCCAGGCCACCGGCTCGCCCGAGTCGTGGCGCAGGCCATCGAACAGCTTGGCGAAGTACAGGTCGAAATCGCCCAGGAACGCATCCATGGTGATGCAGTCGGTCAGGGCGATGCCCAGTAGCCCGCGGTACTCGCGGACCCAGCAGTCCAGGGCGGCGATCTGGCTGTCGATCAGCCGCGGGCCGAGCTGCTGGTGGGCCATGATCCATTCATGAGCCATGGTGCCCAGTGGCTTGATATCCAGTTTCCATGCCAGGTCGACATTGCTGGTGCCGACGAAGCGCGCCGGGAAGTCGTCGCGCAGGACCCGCACCACCTCCTCCTGGACCCGGCTGGAGAAGCGCCGGCGTGTGCCGAAGTCGGCGACTTGCAGTTCGGCCAGCTCGTCGTCGCTGGCGTGGGCGCGCAGCCAGTCGAACTTGCGGTACAACTGGTCACGGGCCTCGGCCAGGCGCATGCGCGGATGCAGGTGGCGGTTGCGCACCTCGCTGATGATCGCCAGCAACGGCACCTCGAACAGGATCACATGCAGCCAGGGGCCGCGCAGGCGCAGGCACAGCTGGTCGTTCTCGATCCCCAGGTGCAGGTAGCGCAGGTTGAAGCGGAACAAGCCGAGAAAGCGCAGGAAGTCTGGCTTGAGGAAGCTGATGCGTTCGAGAAAGGCCAGTTGGCCGTCGTCCAGGGTCAGCTCGCCGAGCCGTTCGACCTGGGTGCGGATCTCGTCCAGGTAAGGGCGCAGGTCCTCGCCGTTGCGGCAGCGAAACTCCCATTCCACGTCGGCGTCCGGGTAGTTGTGCAGCACCGCCTGCATCATCGTCAGCTTGTAGAAGTCGGTGTCGAGCAGGTTATGCACGATGCGCTCGGCGAATGCGCTCACGCTCATGGGCAGGCTCCAGGTCGGTGGCGCTCGCTGGAACGGCGCAAGCGCGGGGTTGGCAGCCATTGTGCCAGCCTTTTGCGTGGAGCGTGCAGATGAGCCCTTTGCGCTGGCTGGGCTGGCCCATTCGCGGGCAGGCCCGTTCCCACATACCCGTTGCGCGACAGCGCAGCCCAGGTCGTTTCGCCATGCACCAGCTAGGCTCTAAACGGTGCCGCCTGTAGCAGTTGCGCACCAGTTGTGTGCAGTTCGGTGACGTCGGCTGTTACAGGTTGGTTGCACGTTAACACTTGCCAGGGTTGCAATGATGGCACTCGATGGTTGCTCCTTTCCTCCTTGCTGGGTGGCGCCTGCTGTGTGGCAGACGGTTGCACGCTCAATAAAGAAAAGGCCGTCGGTCGCCTTTTGCCTGCCTTTCCCTGGCGTTTTCCTACAAGACAAAACCAATGGCACGGCCCTTGCTCGGAGCACAGGGCTGAGAAGTTGTAGTGCCAATCAAAAAAACTCTAGGAGCACCACCTCATGTCGCAGACGTTTTACAAGAAAGGTTTCCTGGCTCTGGCCGTAGCTTCGGCACTGGGTGTTTCTGCGTATGTTCAGGCCGACGTCAAGATCGGCGTCGCAGGCCCCATGACCGGGGCCAACGCAGCGTTTGGCGAGCAATACATGAAAGGTGCCCAGGCGGCGGCCGACAAGATCAACGCCGCCGGTGGGGTCAACGGCGAGAAAATCGTCCTGGTGAGGGGGGACGATGCCTGTGAGCCGAAGCAGGCCGTGGCGGTGGCCAACCGCTTGGTCGATCAGGAGAAGGTCGTCGGGGTGATCGGCCACTTCTGTTCCTCGTCCACCATCCCGGCCTCGGAGGTCTACGATGAAGCCGGCATCATCGCCGTCACCCCCGGCTCCACCAACCCGCAGGTGACCGAGCGCGGCCTGTCGGCGATGTTCCGCATGTGCGGCCGCGACGACCAGCAGGGCATCGTCGCCGGCGACTACATCGTCGACGTGCTCAAGGGCAAGAAGGTCGTCGTGCTGCACGACAAGGACACCTACGGCCAGGGCCTTGCCGACGCGACCAAGGCCCAGCTGGAGAAACGCGGCGTCAAGCCGGTGCTGTATGAAGGCCTGACCCGTGGCGAGAAAGACTTCAGCGCCGTGGTCACCAAGATCCGCGCTGCCGGTGCCGATGTCGTCTACTTCGGTGGCCTGCACCCGGAAGCCGGCCCGCTGGTGCGCCAGCTGCGCGAGCAGGGCCTGAAGGACATTCCGTTCATGTCCGACGATGGCATCGTCACCGACGAACTGGTGGCCACTGCCGGCGGCCCACAATACACCAACGGTGTGTACATGACCTTCGGCGCCGACCCACGCCTGCTGCCAGACAGCAAGGCGGTGGTCGACGAGTTCCGCAAGGGCGGCACCGAGCCTGAGGGCTACACCCTGTATGCCTACGCTTCCCTGCAGGTGCTGGCCGCAGCCTTCAACGGCGCCAAGTCGAACAATGGCGAGGATGCCGCCAAGTGGCTCAAGGCCAACTCGGTCAAGACCGTCATGGGCGAGAAGAAATTCGATAGCAAGGGCGACCTGACCGTCTCCGACTACGTGGTCTACCAGTGGGATGCCAACGGCAAGTACCACCAACTGGAAAAACAAAAATAACAAAGGCACAAGCCCGGGCAGGTGCCCGGGCCGCTGCCCCTGCGGTACCCGTTCCTACTCGTAGATCTGCACCAGTTCTGCGCTGCGAGGGCCGCGTCATTCCAGGCCCGCCGTGGTCGGCGCTCGTGCAATCTCAATCAGGTGAGATTGCGTTATGGATGGTATTTTCCTGCAGCAACTGATCAATGGGCTGACCCTCGGGTCGGTCTATGGTCTGATCGCCATCGGCTACACAATGGTCTATGGCATCATCGGCATGATCAACTTCGCGCACGGCGAGGTGTATATGATCTCCGCGTACCTCGCGGCGATCAGCCTGGCATTGCTGGCTTATTTCGGTATCGAGTCGTTTCCGCTGCTGATGCTGGGAACCTTGTTGTTCACCATCGTCATCACCGGCGTCTATGGCTTCACCATCGAACGCATCGCCTACAAGCCCCTGCGTAACTCCACCCGCCTGGCGCCGCTGATCAGCGCCATCGGCATCTCGCTGATCTTGCAGAACTACGCGCAGATCAGCCAGGGCGCCCGCCAGCAAGGCGTGCCGACCCTGCTCGAAGGCGCCTGGCGCGTCGAGGTGGGCACAGGCTTCGTGCAACTGACCTACACCAAGATTTTCATCCTGGTCGCGGCCTTCGTCGGCATGGCCCTGCTCACCTACGTGATCAAGTACACCAAGCTCGGACGCATGTGCCGTGCCACCCAGCAGGACCGCAAGATGGCCTCGATCCTGGGGATCAACACCGACCGGGTGATCTCCTACGTGTTCGTCATCGGCGCGGTGATGGCCGCCCTGGCTGGCGTGCTGATCACCATGAACTACGGCACTTTCGACTTCTATGCCGGCTTCATCATCGGTATCAAGGCGTTCACCGCCGCGGTGCTCGGCGGTATCGGCTCGCTCCCTGGCGCCATGCTGGGCGGGATCGTCCTGGGGATTTCCGAGTCGCTGTTCTCCGGTTTGATCAACTCCGACTACAAGGATGTGTTCAGCTTCTCGCTGCTGGTGCTGATCCTGATCTTCCGTCCCCAAGGCCTGCTGGGTCGCCCGCTCGTGGCTAAGGTGTGAACATGTCCGCTGCCAATATTGCTTCTTCCGGTTTCGACATCAAACGCAGCCTGCTGGAAACCGTCGTCGCGGGCTTGCTGGCCCTGATCGTGTTCGGCCCCGTGGTCGGGGTGGTGCTCGATGGCTACAGCTTCAATGCCGAACCCACCCGTGTGGCCTGGCTGGTCGGCGGGGTGATGGTGGGGCGCTTCTTGCTCAGCCTGTTCTTCCAGAGCGGCACTGGCCGGCACATCCTGCACGGCTTCGAGAGTGGCGGTTCGGGCGTGCACGTGCGGGCGCCGGACTACAAGTCGCGACTGCGTTACATCATCCCCCTGCTGATCGTGGTCGCCATCGTCTTCCCGGTTTTCGCCAACAAGTACCTGCTGACCGTGGTCATCCTCGGCCTGATCTACGTGCTGCTGGGCTTGGGCCTGAACATCGTGGTCGGCCTGGCCGGGCTGCTCGACCTGGGCTACGTGGCCTTCTACGCCATCGGCGCCTACGGCCTGGCGCTGGGCTACCAGTACCTGGGGCTCGGCTTCTGGAGCGTGCTGCCGCTGGCGGCGATCGCGGCGGCGCTGGCGGGGTGCATCCTCGGGTTCCCGGTGTTGCGCATGCACGGCGACTACCTGGCCATCGTGACCTTGGGCTTCGGCGAGATCATCCGCCTGGTGCTGAACAACTGGCTGTCGTTCACCGGCGGCCCCAACGGCATGCCGGCGCCATCGCCGACCTTCCTGGGCCTGGAGTTCGGCCGTCGGGCCAAGGATGGCGGGGTGCCGTTCCATGAGTTCTTCGGCATCGACTACAACCCCAACCTGAAATTCCTGTTCATCTACGTCGTGCTGTTCCTGGTGGTGCTGGCGGTGCTGTACATCAAGCACCGGCTGACCCGCATGCCGGTGGGGCGCGCCTGGGAAGCCCTGCGCGAGGACGAGATCGCCTGCCGTTCCATGGGCCTGAACCATGTGCTGGTCAAGCTCTCGGCCTTCACCATCGGCGCTTCCACCGCAGGCCTGGCCGGGGTGTTCTTCGCCACGTACCAGGGCTTCGTCAACCCGTCGTCGTTCACCTTCTTCGAGTCGGCGCTGATCCTGGCCATCGTCGTACTCGGCGGCATGGGCTCGACCGTGGGCGTGGTGATCGCGGCGTTCGTGCTGACCGTGGCGCCGGAGCTGCTGCGCAGCTTCTCCGAGTACCGGGTGCTGCTGTTCGGCGTGCTGATGGTGCTGATGATGATCTGGCGACCGCGTGGGCTGATCCGCATCAGCCGCACCGGTGTGGTCCCGCGTAAAGGAGTGGCGCCATGAACGACGAAGTCATTCTCTCGGTCGACAACCTGATGATGCAGTTCGGCGGCATCAAGGCGCTCAGCGATGTCAGCCTCAAGGTCCGGCGCAACCAGATCTTTGCCCTGATCGGCCCCAACGGTGCCGGCAAGACCACGGTGTTCAACTGCTTGACCGGCTTCTACAAGGCCAGTGGCGGGCGCATCGAGCTGAATGTGCGCGGTACCCGTACCGACGTCATCCAGTTGCTCGGCGAGCGCTTCCAGGTGGCGGACTTCGTGTCGCCGGCGCGTTTCGCCAACCGCTTGTACTACAAGATGTTCGGCGGTACTCACCTGGTCAACCGCGCGGGGCTGGCACGCACCTTCCAGAACATCCGCCTGTTCAAGGAAATGTCGGTGGTGGAGAACCTGCTGGTGGCCCAGCACATGTGGGTCAACCGCAACCTGCTGGCCGGCGTGCTCAACACCAAGGCCTACCGCAAGGCCGAGAGCGATGCCCTGGACCACGCGTTCTACTGGCTGGAGGTGGTGGACCTGGTCGACTGCGCCAACCGCCTGGCCGGCGAACTCTCCTACGGCCAGCAGCGCCGCCTGGAGATCGCCAGGGCCATGTGCACGCGGCCGAAGATCATCTGCCTGGACGAGCCGGCCGCCGGCCTCAACCCCCAGGAAACCGAGGCCCTGAGCCGCATGATCCGCGTGCTGCGCGACGAGCACGACATCACCGTGGTGCTGATCGAGCACGACATGGGCATGGTCATGAGCATCTCCGACCATATCGTCGTGCTCGACCACGGCAAACTGATCGCCGAGGGCGCGCCACAGGAGATCCGCAACAACCCGACGGTGATCGCCGCCTACCTGGGTGCCGACGAAGAGGAACTGGTATGAGTGCACCCATTCTCGAACTGAAGGATCTGGACGTGTTCTACGGGCCGATCCAGGCATTGAAGAAAGTCAGCCTGCACATCAACGAAGGCGAGACGGTGAGCCTGATCGGCGCCAATGGCGCCGGCAAGTCGACCCTGCTGATGTCGATCTTCGGCCAGCCACGGGCGGCGTCCGGGCAGATCGTCTATCGCGGCACCGACATCACCCGCAAGTCGTCGCACTTCATCGCCTCCAACGGCATCGCCCAGTCGCCGGAAGGGCGCCGGGTGTTCCCCGACATGACCGTCGAGGAAAACCTGATGATGGGCACCATCCCTATCGGCGACAAGCACGCCGACGAGGACATGCAGCGCATGTACGAGCTGTTCCCGCGGCTCAAGGAGCGGCGTAACCAGCGTGCCATGACCATGTCCGGCGGCGAGCAGCAGATGCTCGCCATCGCCCGTGCGCTGATGAGCCGGCCCAAGCTGCTGCTGCTCGACGAGCCCTCGCTGGGGCTGGCGCCGATCGTGGTCAAGCAGATCTTCGCCACCTTGCGCGAACTGGCCAAGACCGGGATGACCATCTTCCTGGTGGAGCAGAACGCCAACCATGCGCTGAAGCTGTCCGACCGGGCCTACGTGATGGTCAACGGGCAGATCCGCATGACCGGGACGGGGCATGAACTGCTGGTCAACGAGGAGGTGCGTAACGCCTATCTGGGCGGGCATTGATTGCGTTCGATACGGGGGCCGCTTCGCGCCCCCGGCTGTTCATGGCCATGTGGACAACTTGTCGCACAACTCACACGAAGCACACTAGGATCGCCTCGCAAGTCATTGTTTCCACAGGCCCGAATTTTCCACGGAAAATGTGGAACCGGCTGTGGAAAACATGGTGGCATATCGCTCTAGCCCTTGATATACCTGCCCTGTAGCCTGCTGGTCATCTTTTGATCAAAGTTCCCATGTGGATGATTTCACTGCGTTTTCCGGATCATGCGCACGTATTTCCAGTGCCGTCGATTCCTGTGGATAACTCTGTGTGAAAGCCTTGGACAGACCGCTGCAGGCGGCATCCTTGAAAGCGTTGCGCCATCACTCGACCATCGTTGCCCAGCGCTCCGATGAAAAAGGGTTCCAGCGACCCGACGAGTTGCCCCCAATCCGTGGGGAAAGCCCTGTGGATAAGATGCGTATAGCACGCGTCAGCCCCTCTACCACAAGGGTTCTACCATGCTGTTCATTTATTGGGCAGTACCATCGACGACTTGCTGGCAACGCCGGTGGCGGGCATGCTTCAAGACCTGCCGAGGCAATTCACAGCACAGCGAAGGAGAACAGCATGACGTCCACCGTATTCATCACTGGCGCGACTTCCGGGTTCGGCGAGGCCGCCGCCCGCCGTTTCGCCGAAGCGGGCTGGAAGCTGGTGCTCACCGGCCGGCGCAAGGAGCGCCTGGACGCCCTGTGCGCCGAGCTGTCGGCCAAGACCGAGGTGCATGGCCTGGTGGTCGATGTGCGCGACCGCAAGGCCATGGAGCAGGCCATCGCCAACCTGCCGCCGGCCTTCGACACGCTGCGCGGCCTGGTCAACAACGCCGGCCTCGCCCTGGGCGCGGAGCCGGCGCAGAACTGCGACCTGGACGATTGGGAAACCATGGTCGACACCAACATCAAGGGCCTGATGTACACCACCCGCCTGCTGCTGCCACGGCTGATCGCCCATGGCCGTGGCGCGACCATCCTCAATGTCGGTTCGGTGGCGGGCATCTACCCCTATCCGGGCAGCCATGTGTACGGCGGCACCAAGGCCTTCGTCGGTCAGTTCTCCCTGAGCCTGCGTTGCGACCTGCGCGGCACGGGCGTACGGGTCAGCAATATCGAGCCTGGGATGTGCGAGAGCGAGTTCTCCCTGGTGCGCTTCGGCGGCGACCAGGCGCGCTACGACGCGACCTATGCCGGTATCGAGCCGATCCAGCCGCAGGATATCGCCGAGACCATCTTCTGGATCCTCAACCAGCCGGCGCATATCAACATCAACAGCCTCGAGCTGATGCCGGTGAGCCAGGATTGGGCGGGGTTTGCGATCGATCGGTCGGCCAAGGGGTGAATTCAGGGGGCGCGTCGCGAACGCTTCAGCCCAGCTGCCGCAAGCTTTCCAGGCAGGTCGCCAGGTGATAGGGCGTGGTCGACGGCATGTCATGCCGGCTGACCGCGCCGTTGCCATCGCGGCACTCGTGCCAGCCGCCTGGATGCAGGAAGCGCGTTTCCAGCGCCTGCAACTGGCGTAGCAACCTTTCCTCGCTACCCGGTCGAAGCGCCAGTGCCCGCAAGTACTCGGCCTGGGCCCAGATGCGCTGGGTCGGATCGGTCACATTGCCCTGCACATCCAGCATCGCCAGCACCGCCGAATCCGTCACGCCCTGTTGTTCGGCGTATGCGAAGGCGCGGGCAAGGGAGCCGTGCAACGGGCCGCCACGCAGCAGTGGCGAGGTATCGAGCAGGTAGAACCACTCGAATTGATGCCCAGGCTCGAACCAGTTATCCACAGCACCGCGGGGTTTCTCCAGCATCAGGCCGTGGGCCGGGTCGATGAAATGCACCTGCAAGGCTTCGCACAGCTGCAACAGCGCCTGTCGTACCTGCTCGTCCTCGCGTACTGCCAGCGTTTGCAGGAAGGCTTCGGCCAGATGCATCTGCGGGTTCTGCAAAGGGCCGCTGCCCAGTGCCGACCAGTCTTCGTCCAGGCTTGCCTCGTACAACCCATCATCCCGGGCGAAACGCTCGGCGACGATGCTCAGCGCCGCATTCAGCTTGGCCTCGACCAGTGGCTCGCGCACCTTGCCCCAGTAATGGGCGCAGGCGAAGACGATGAAGGCATGGGTGTAGAGGTCCTTGCGCCGGTCGAGGGGCTGGCCTTCGGCATCGATGCTGTAGAACCAGCCGCCGTGCTCGGCATCATGGAAATGCCGTTGCAGCGAGCGGAACAGCGCTGCGGCCCGCTCGGCCGCGCCCGGCTGCTCGATGCGACTGCTGAACAGGTACAGTTGGCGGGCGCAGGCCATGGCCCGGTAGCGCTGCACCGGCAGTGGCCGGTGCTGACCGTCGAGCGCCTCGTAGGGCAGGGCCATCTCGGCATTCCAGCCAGGGCCTTGCCACAAGGGCACGATACGCTCGGCGAAATGCTGGCGGAAACGGGCCACGTAGGGGCGTAGCTCGGGCGGGGTGGGGCGGGGGTCGGACATGGGGCGTGCTCGTCGCAATCGGGCAGTGCGTCATGGTAGCAGCTAGCGGCAAGCTGCAAGCTGCAAGCTGCAAGAAAAAGCATGCCTGCGCAGATTTTGATTTTTGCTTTTACTTACAGATCCCCGCTGTGCTTACCCCGGGTTACCGAGGCCCTGCCAATGCCGCGCGCCGACGAAGATGAAACGCAGCTGCTGGGTGATCTTTTCCTGGGGCGTAAGCGCTTGCGGGTCGTCGGGGCCTGGGCTGTCGATCAGTTCCGGCAGGGTGGCGAACACCGTCTTGACCACCAGGTCGGCCATCACCGCCAGGGCGGCGGCATCCAGGTGCTGCCAGCGGGGCATGCGGGCGAGGTCGGTGGCCAGGTCGGCGCTGATGTCCTGGCGCAAGCGGGCGATGGCCTGGCGCACCGCCTGGGAGCCGCCGTACTGCTCGCGGGCGAGGAACAGGAACTGGGCGCGGTGGGCGGCGACCACATCGAGGAAGATGCGTACCGAGGCGTCGGTGATGCCGCCCAGCTCGAATTCGTTTTGCCGCACCAGACGGATGGTTTGGCGGAAGGTCGCGTCGACCTCGGCGACCAGGGCAAGGCCCAGCGCGTCCATGTCGGGGAAGTGTCGGTAGAAACCGGTGGGCACGATGCCGGCGGCCTTGGCCACTTCGCGCAGGCTGATGCTGCCGAAGCCACGGCCGCTCTCCATGAGCTGGCAGGCGGCATCCAGCAGGGCCTGGCGTGTCTGTAGCTTCTGTTCGGCGCGCGGCAGCATGGGGCGGGCTTCTGTGGTTGTACGGCTGGGCATTCTGGATAAAAAAACGAAGCCCGGTCAATGGACCGGGCTTGGGGGAGAGCAGGTGCTGCGCGGCGGGTTGTTGTTCTTGGCCATGACGATCAGCTCATGCGGCTGATTTCGATCAGGCGGTCGGAGCCCCCTTCGGCGACACGGTTGTTGCGTTCGATCAGGCGGTCGGAGCCACCCTCGGCGACACGGTTGTTGCGCTCGATCAGGCGATCGGAGCCCCCTTCGGCGACACGGTTGTTGCGCTCGATCAGGCGGTCGGAGCCCCCTTCGGCGACACGGTTGTTGCGCTCGATCAGGCGGTCGGAGCCCCCCTCGGCGACGCGGTTGTTGCGTTCGATCAGGCGGTCGGAACCCCCTTCGGCGACGCGGGCGGCACGTTCCTGCAGACGATCAGCGCCACCCTCGGCCAAGGTCTTCAGCGGTTGGGCGATTTCGGCCGAGCTGGTACGGGACTCGGCGCTCAGGTGCTGTTCTTCGGCTGGCAGGGCGAAGGCATTGGCGGCCAGGATGGACAAGGTCAGGCTCAGCAGCAGGTGGCGTTTCATGATATCGGTGCTCCTCTGGGGGGCTGGAAAGTGGGTACGAAGCCAATGCTACGCTCGGTAACGCCAGAGAAAAGTTCATACGGATAATGGTGACAATCGACCGCGTTGATACAGGGTCGTGAAGGCTCTAAGGCAAGGCTGGCAGAGGATTTGAAGGCAATGTGCTAGCAGGTTTTTCAGCTGACGCCGGATCTGTTTCTCGGCCAGAAACTGAGAAAGGGGTCAGGAAAGTCGTCATTCCAGGGGTGGTGAATTAAACCCAGCGGACTTTCATCAGTCCGACATAATGTGTGCCATCGTCACGCCCGCTTTGTGCCATGTCGTCGTCAGGAGAATCACGCAATGATGCGTCCCGTCAGAATCCTCACCTGGAGCCTCGCCAGCCTGTTGACCCTGTTGGCGATACTGGTGGTGGTGATCGCCACGTTCGACTGGAACCGCATCAAGCCGCTGCTCAACGAGAAAGTCTCCGAGGCCCTGCACCGGCCGTTCGCGATCAACGGCAACCTCGCCGTGCAGTGGCGTACCGAGCCGCAGGAGGGTGGTTGGCGGGCCTGGGTGCCCTGGCCGCACTTCATCGCCGAAGACCTGACCCTGGGCAATCCAGACTGGCTGAAGACGCCGCAGATGGTCGGCCTGGAGCGCGTGGAGTTCCGCCTGTCGCCCGTGCCTCTGGCGTTCCAGCAGATCGTCATCCCGCGCATCGACCTGACCAAGCCCACCGCCAGCCTTACCCGCCTGGCCGATGGCCGGGCCAACTGGACCTTCGACTTCGGGCCCGAGGACGAAAATGCCGAGCCGTCCAAGTGGGTGCTGGACATCGGCGCCATCGGCTTCGACCAGGGCAACGTCAGCTTCGACGACCAGATCCTGAAAACCAGCATGAAGGTGCAGATCGACCCGCTGGGCAAGCCGATCCCGTTCAGCGAGATCGTCGGCAAGGCCAGCGCCGAGAAGGCCGGGGGCGCCCAGGACTATGCCTTCGGCCTCAAGGCCCAGGGCCGCTACAAAGGCCAGGCGGTGTCCGGCACCGGCAAGATCGGTGGCCTGCTGGCGCTGCAGGATGCCAGCCAGCCGTTCCCGCTGCAGGCCGACGTGCGCATCGGCGACACCCGGGCGGCCCTTGCCGGTACCCTGACCGACCCACGCAACCTCGGCGCGCTCGACCTGCGCCTGCGCCTGTCCGGCAGCAGCCTGGGCAACCTGTATCCCCTGACTGGCGTGACCTTGCCGGACACGCCGGCCTATTCCACCGACGGCCACCTCACCGCCAACCTGCAGGACCCGGACGGCGCGCGGTTCCGCTACGAAGGCTTCAACGGCAAGATCGGCGACAGCGACATCCATGGCGACCTGGCCTTCGTCGCCAGCCAGCCGCGGCCGAAGCTCGCCGGCAACCTGGTGTCCAACCAACTGCTGTTCAAGGACCTGGCCCCGTTGATCGGCGCCGACTCCAACGTCGAGCAGAAGGCCCGTGGTGGCGCCAGCAAGCAGCCGGCAGGCAAGGTCTTGCCGGTGGAGGAGTTTCGCACCGAGCGCTGGCGGGCGATGGATGCCGACGTTACCTTCAGCGGCAAGCGCATCGTGCACAGCGAGCAACTGCCGTTCAACGACCTGTCCGCCCGTGTCTTGCTCGAGGACGGCCTGTTGCGCCTGGAGCCGCTGCGCTTCGGCGTCGCCGGGGGCAACCTCAATGCCAACATCCGCCTGGACGGTCGCACGGTGCCGATGCAAGGCCGCGCCCGGCTGACCGCCCGGGGCTTCAAGCTCAAGCAACTGTTCCCCAGCTTCGCGCCCATGCAGACCAGCTTCGGCGAACTCAACGGTGATGCCGACCTGGGTGGGCGCGGTAATTCGGTGGCGGCCCTGCTCGGCACCTCCAATGGCGACCTGCGCCTGCTCATCAACGATGGCGCCATCAGCCGGGGCCTGATGGAAATCGCCGGGCTCAACGTGGGCAACTATGTGATCGGCAAGTTGTTCGGCGACGAGGAGGTGAAGATCAACTGCGCGGCGGCCGACGTGGGCATCAAGGATGGCCTGGCGACCACGCGGTTGTTCGTCTTCGATACCGAGAACGCGATCATCCATGTCGACGGTACGGCCAACTTCGCCAGCGAGCAGTTGGACTTGAAGATCACCCCCGAATCGAAGGGCGTGCGCTTGTTCTCGCTGCGTTCGCCGTTGTACGTGCGTGGGCCGTTCGCCAAGCCCAGCGCCGGGGTGCAGGCGGTGCCGCTGGCCCTGCGAGGCGCCGGGATGGTGGCGCTGGGCGTGGCGATCGGCCCTGCGGCAGGGCTACTGGCACTGATCGCGCCGAGTGGGGACGAGCCGAACCAGTGCACGCCGCTGCTCGAACAGATGCAGGCCGGCAAGGCGCCGGCGGCGGTGAAGGGGCGCAAGTAGCTTCGGGCAGGGGGCTGGCAAACGCTGGGGCCGCACAGCGGCCCCAGTGGATCACAAGCCTTTGAGCAGGTCCGCCATGTCGTCGGCGTGCTCTTCTTCCTGGGCCAGGATGTCTTCGAAGATGCGCCGGGTGGTCGGGTCTTTCTCGCCGATGTACTGGATGATCTCGCGGTAGCTGTCGATGGCGATGCGCTCGGCCACCAAGTCCTCCAGGACCATCTCTTTCAAGGTACTGCCCGCGACGTACTGGGCGTGGGCGTTCTTGCTCAGGTTGTCCGGGTTGAAATCCGGCTCGCCACCGAGCTGGACGATGCGCTCGGCCAGCTTGTCGGCGTGCTCGGCCTCCTGGTTGGCATGCTCGAGGAACTCCTCGGCGGCGACGCTGGCCTTGATGCCGCTGGCCATGAAGTAGTGGCGCTTGTAGCGCAGGGTGCAGACCAGCTCGGTGGCCAGCGATTCATTGAGCAGGCGCAGGATCCTGTCGCGATCGGCACTGTAGCCCTCGGTCACGGCGCCTTGCTCGACATGCTGGCGGGCGCGCTCGCGCAGGGTCTGCACATCGGTCAGTTCGGTAGCGTTCATGTTCATCTCCGAAAGGATCAGGGTGGTCACGGGGTGTCAGGGAGGGCTCACGCGCCGGGTACGGCCTCGCGGTCCTCTTCTCGTTGCTGGCAGGTCTTGAAGCCCTTGGCATCGACATGGCCGGTGGCGTCGAAGCGTACGTAGTAGGGCTGCTGGTGGCCGTCGCGGTTGAGGATGTAGTCGTTGCAGGTGCCGCCATGGGGCAGGTCGCTCACCTTCGACGGGCTGCCGCCGATGGCGATGACCTTCTGCATGGTCATGCCGTTCTCGACCTGCTTGACCAGCGGCTCGTCGCGGTAGGTGACGTAGTCCACCGGGTTTTCCGGGCGGCTGCCGCAGGCGGCCAGGGTCGCGCCCGCCAGAAGGATTGCCAGGGTCTGCTTGTACATGGTCCCGCTCCTTGCTCAGGGTCTGTTCTGGTTGGAACCGCATGGCGCGCCAGGAGTTCGATTGCGATGCCTGGCCCCGGCCCTGTAGTGTTGGCCGACTGACCAAGGAGAGGGAGAGGCCATGAACCAGGACCTGGCCACGCGCTACCCACTGGTGCTGGTACCGGGCATGCTCGGTTTCGTGCGGGTGCTGCTCTATCCGTACTGGTATGGCATCGTTCCGGCGCTGCGCCGGGGTGGAGCGCAGGTATTCCCTGTGCAGGTGTCGCCGCTGCATGCCAGCGAAGTCCGTGGCGAACAGCTGCTGGCGATCATCGAGGACATCTGCCGGCGGACCGGGGCCGAACGGGTCAACCTGATCGGCCACAGCCAGGGGGCCCTCAGCGCCCGCTACGCGGCGGCGAAGAGGCCCGACCGGGTGGCGTCGGTGACCTCGGTGGCCGGGCCCAACCAGGGCTCGGAGCTGGCCGACTACCTGGCGCACAAGGCCCCGGGCGACTCACCCCAGGGGCGGATACTCAAGGCTGTGCTGCATGGCCTTGCGGTGTTGCTGGTATGGCTGGAAACCGGCTGGCGGCGCGAGCCGCTGCCGATCGACGTGCACGCCTCGCACCAGTCCCTCACTAGCGCCGGCGTGGCCCTGTTCAACCAGGCTTATCCACAGGGCCTGCCGACCTCCTGGGGGGGCGAGGGCCCGGCCGAGGTCGATGGCGTGCGCTATTACTCGTGGTCCGGCACCCTGCAACCGGGGCGTACCGACCAGGGGCGCAACCGCTTCGACGGCAGCAACCGCTTCTGCCGGTTGTTCGCCCGCACCTTCACGCGCGAGAAGGGCCAATGCGACGGCATGGTCGGGCGCTACAGCTCGCACCTGGGCCAGGTCATCGGCGACGACTATCCGCTCGACCACCTGGACATCGTCAACCAGTCCCTCGGCGCGGTGGGCAAGGGCGCCGACCCGGTGCGGCTGTTCACCGAGCACGCTGCACGGCTCAAGGCCGCAGGCTTGTAGGGAGATGTAAAAATTCTTGTCTACACTCTGCACGACGACCGTGCAGCGGGCACGGAGACAAGGAGACCACTCCATGAAAGTGCTGCAAGTGCCGTTGTTGGTGTTGGGTGTGTTGATCAGCGCGCAGGGATTCGCCGCCACCGCCCAGCAGGAAAAGATGAAGACCTGCAATGCCGAAGCCACCGAACAGGCCCTGAAAGGGGATGAACGCAAGGCGTTCATGAGCAAGTGCCTCAAGGTCACCCAGCAGGAGAAGATGAAGACCTGCAACGCCAACGCCACTGCCAAGGCCCTCAAGGGCGATGAGCGCAAGGCGTTCATGAGCGACTGCCTGAAGAAGAAGTGAGCTGCGCCGAGTCACTATGTTTGTAGGACGAAGGCTGGCAGACTGCGGGTCTTTTCTGTTGTCTGCCGTTGAGGCTGTATGACCTTCACCCCTCGCCAGATCACCCTGGCCAGTTGGATCATCGTGCTTGCCGGCCTGCTGCTGGCGCTCCCCCTGAAGTTGCTGCCCAGCCTGCTGGCCGGCCTGCTGGTGTTCGAGCTGGTCAACATGCTCACCCCCAGGCTGCAGCCGTTGATCGCCGGCCAGCGTGCGCGCTGGTTGGCCGTGGCCCTGCTCGGCACGCTGGTGGTCAGTACCCTGACCTTGGTGTTCGCCGGTGCCTTCAGTTTCCTCCTGCACGAGGCCGAGAACCCCGGTGCTTCGCTGGACAAGTTCATGGCCCTGGTGGAGCGGGCGCGCGCCCAGTTGCCGCCGTTCATCGACGGCTACCTGCCGGCCAGCGCTGCGGAGTTCAAGGTGGCCATCGGCGACTGGCTCAAGAGCCACCTGGGCGAGCTGCAACTGGTGGGCAAGGGCATGGCGCACATGTTCGTCACCCTGCTGATCGGCATGATCCTCGGTGCCATCGTCGCCTTGCAGCGCATTCCCGACATATCCCGGCGCAAGCCCCTGGCCGCGGCGCTGTTCGAGCGCCTGAGCCTGCTGGTGCAGGCGTTTCGCAACATCGTCTTCGCCCAGATCAAGATTTCCCTGCTCAACACCTTCTTCACCGGCATCTTCCTGGCGGTGGTGTTCCCGTTGTTCGGGGTGCACCTGCCGCTGACCAAGACCTTGATCGTGCTGACTTTCCTGCTGGGCCTGTTGCCGGTGATCGGCAACCTGATGTCCAACACCCTGATCACCATCGTCGGGCTGTCCCTGTCGATCTGGGTGGCGGTGGCCGCCCTGGGCTACTTGATCGTGATCCACAAGGTCGAGTACTTCCTCAATGCGCGGATCGTCGGCGGGCAGATCAGTGCCAAGTCGTGGGAGTTGCTGTTGGCGATGCTGGTGTTCGAGGCGGCATTCGGCTTGCCGGGCGTGGTGGCGGGGCCGATCTACTATGCCTACCTCAAGAGCGAGCTCAAGCGTGCCGAGCTGGTCTGAAGTGGCGACTCCACTGGCCTAATGCTGTTCACTTAAGCCATTGGGGCCGCCTTGCGGCCCTTCGCGGGCAAGCCCGCTCCCACAAGTACGCTGCAAATGCACGATCCTGTGGGAGCGGGCTTGCCCGCGAAGGGCTGCAAGGCAGCCCCAATCGATGTCACATCAGACTTAAGTGAACAGCATTACCCCACCGGCCTGCTTTTACTTGCAGCTTGTGGCTTGTAGCTAGAAGCTTCAGAGCGCGCCGTAGCGTTTGCGGGCTTCGATCGCCAGGCCGCTGCCGATGCTGCCGAAGATATTGCCTTCCACGTGGCGGGCGTTGGGTAGCATCGCCGCGACGCTGTTGCGCAAGGCCGGGATGCCGCTGGAGCCGCCGGTGAAGAACACCGTGTCCACCTGGCTTTCGCGCACGCCGGCCTTGGTCAGCAGTTCGCCGACGCTGCCACGCACACGCCCCAGCAGCCCCTCGATGGCATCCTCGAACAGCGCACGGGTCAGGTCCACACCCAGCGCCGGTTCGATGCGGCCCAGGTCGATGTGCCGGCGCTCCTGTTCGGTCAGCTCGATCTTGCTGGCCTCCACTTCCATGGCCAGCCAGTGCCCGGCACGCTGCTCGATCAGCTTGAACAGGCGATCGATACCCAGGGTGTCCTCGATGTCGTAGCGCATGCTGCCCAGGGCCAACTGGGATTTTTGCGAATACAGCGCGTTGATGGTGTGCCAGGTGGCCAGGTTCAGGTGGTAGCTGGTGGGCATCAACGCCTGGCTTTTCATCCGGCTGCCGTAACCGAACAGCGGCATCACGCCTTGCAGGCTCAACTGCTTGTCGAAGTCGGTACCGCCGATGTGCACGCCGCCAGTGGCGAGGATGTCGCTGTGGCGCTCATCGAGCAGGTGACGCTCGGGCGACAGGCGGATCAGCGAGAAGTCCGAGGTACCACCGCCGATGTCGACGATCAGCACCAGTTCCTCACGGTCGATGCCCGACTCGTAGTCGAACGCCGCGGCGATCGGCTCGTACTGGAACGAAACCTCCTTGAAGCCGACCTTGCGCGCCACCTCGGCCAGGGTGTCCTCGGCCTCCTGGTCGGCGGTCGGGTCTTCGTCGACGAAGAACACCGGGCGGCCCAGCACCACCTCGTCGAAGCTGCGGCCGGCATTGGCCTCGGCGCGTTTCTTCAGCTCGCCGATGAACATGCCCAGCAGGTCCTTGAACGGCAGGGCGGTGCCCAGCACGCTGGTGTCGTGCTTGATCAGCTTGGAGCCGAGCAGGCTCTTGAGCGAGCGCATCAGGCGTCCTTCGTAGCCCTCCAGGTATTCGTGCAGGGCCAGGCGGCCGTATACCGGACGGCGTTCCTCGATATTGAAGAAGACCACCGAGGGCAGGGTGATCTTGCCGTCTTCCAGGGCGATCAGCGATTGCACGCCGGGGCGGTGCCAGCCGACCGTGGAGTTGGAGGTGCCGAAGTCGATGCCCAAGGCACGGGCCGGGGATACGTCAGACATGGGGGGGAAGGCTTCCGGAGGCAAAACGGCCGCGCAGTTTATGCCAGTGGCCAGCAGAATCAAGACCGATCGTCTGCTCTGGAGCAACCCCAAGCAGGCCTTGAAAGGCTATGCTTGACCCTTATCTTCAGATGCAACGCACACATTCTGAACGGTGATCCCCTAGATGGACTTCAAAGACTACTACAAGATACTCGGCGTCGAGCCGACGGCGGACGAGAAGGCGATCAAGACCGCCTACCGCAAGCTCGCGCGCAAGTATCACCCCGACGTCAGCAAGGAGCGCGACGCCGAGGAGAAATTCAAGGAGGCCAACGAGGCCTACGAAGTGCTGGGCGATACACAAAAGCGCGCCGAGTACGACGAGATCCGCAAGTACGGCGGCCAGCACGGCCGGCCCTTCCAGGCACCGCCGGGCTGGGAGGCCCGTGGGGCTGAGGGTGGCTTCGAGGCAGGGGATTTCTCGGAATTCTTCAGTTCGATCTTCGGTGCCCGGGGCGGCAACCCCTTCGGCCGTGGTCAGCAACGCAGCGCGGGCAGGCGAGGGCAGGACGTGGAACTGGAGCTGGCGATCTTCCTCGAGGAAACCCTGAGCAAGGAGTCCAAGCAGATCAGTTTCCAGGTGCCGCAGACCAACGCCGCTGGCCAGCGTACCGGCTTCACCACCAAGACCCTCAACGTGCGTATCCCTGCCGGGGTCACCGATGGCGAGCGTATCCGCCTCAAGGGCCAGGGGGCGCCGGGCGTCGCTGGCGGGGCCAACGGCGACCTGTTCCTGACCATCCGCATGGCACCGCACCCGCTGTTCGATGTCGAAGGTCATGACCTGATCATCACCGTGCCCCTGGCGCCTTGGGAGGCTGCCCTGGGCGCCAAGGTGGAGGTGCCGACCCTCACCGGCAAGATCAACCTGACCATCCGCCCCGACAGCCAGAGCGGCCAGCGCCTGCGGGTCAAGGGCATGGGCCTGGCCAACAAGCAGGGCCAGCGTGGCGACCTCTATGCCCAGCTCAAGGTGGTCATGCCCAGCCAGTCGGATGCGGCCGCCCGCGAACTCTGGAGCAAGCTCGCCGAGAAGGCTGCGTTCAATCCGAGGACACAATGGAGTAGTTGATCATGAGCAGCACCCTGATCGTTCAACTGGACATGCGAACCCTCTGTCAGGAGGCCGACCTCACGGCCGACTGCGTGATCGAAATCGTCGAGCACGGCATCGTTGAACCTTCGGGGCGAACGCCGGAGGACTGGTTGTTCGACGACCAGGCACCCTGGCTCGCCAAGCGTGCGGCCAAGCTGCACGAGGAGCTGGAGCTGGAATGGGAAGGCGTGGCGCTGGCGCTGGAGCTGCTGGAAGAGGTGCAGCAACTGCGCAGCGAGAACAGCATGCTGCGCCAGCGGTTGGGCAGGTTCATCCAGATGTGAGCGGATTGGGGCCGCCTTGCGGCCCTCGCCTCAGCGCTTGGGTTCGGCCCCCGGGTCGAGCATCAGTTGCATGAAGGTCAGGTCCAGCCACTTGCCGAACTTCACCCCTACCTGCGGCATCTGCCCTGTCACCACGAACCCCAGCCGCTCATGCAGGCGGATCGACGCCGCGTTGCCGCTCTCGATGGCGGCGACCATCACATGCTTGCCACATGCCCGCGCCCGCTCCACCAGCGCCTGCATCAGCAGCGGCCCCAGGCCCTTGCCGCGCTGGTCATCGCGGATGTAGACCGAGTGCTCCACGGTATGCCGAAAACCCTCGAACGGCCGCCAGTCGCCGAACGAGGCGTAGCCCAGCACGCCACTGTCATCCACCGCCACCAGGATCGGGTAGCCCTGCTGCGCCCGGGCCTCGAACCAGGCCTGGCGGTTGGCCAAATCGACCGGCGTTTCGTTCCAGATCGCCGTGGTGTTGCGCACGGCGTCGTTGTAGATGTCGAGGATCCCCGGCACGTCGTCGGGCAGGGCGTCGCGGATTACGTGGTTCATGACAGCGTCTCGCAGGGTGGATCGGTGCAGATTAAATGGTTACCAGGCCGCGCACACCTTCAGCTTGCATGTTTTCGCCACGGCCACGCTGGACGATCTCACCCCGGGCCATCACCAGGTACTGGTCGGCCAGGGCCTCGGCGAAGTCGTAGAACTGCTCCACCAGCAGGATGGCCAGGTCGCCGCGATCGGCCAGCTGGCGGATCACCGCGCCGATCTCCTTGATCACCGACGGCTGGATGCCTTCGGTGGGTTCGTCGAGGATCAGCAGGCGTGGGCGGCTGGCCAGGGCACGGCCGATGGCCAGTTGCTGCTGCTGGCCTCCGGACAGGTCGCCGCCACGGCGTTGCTTCATCTGCTCCAGCACCGGGAACAGTTCGTAGATGAAGGCCGGTACCTCGCGCGCTTCGCGGGCGGGGAAGCGCGACAGGCCCATCAGCAGGTTTTCCTCGACGGTGAGCCGCGGGAAGACCTCGCGGCCCTGCGGCACATAGGCGATGCCAGCCTGGACCCGCTGCTGGGGCTTGAAGCGAGTGATGTCCTGCTGCTCCCAGTGCACGCTGCCCTCGCGTGCCGGCACCAGCCCCATCAGGCAGCGCAGCAGGGTGGTCTTGCCCACGCCGTTGCGGCCGAGCAGGCAGGTGACTTCGCCGACCTTGGCCTCGAAGGACAGGCCGCGCAGGATGTGGCTGCCGCCGTAGTACTGATGCAATTCACTGATTTGGAGCACTTCGACATTCCTCGTTACTGGCAGATCCGAGCGGCAAGCTGCAAGTAAAAGCCGCTCGGGACATCTTGCCGCTTGGCGCTTGAGGGCGCGTCAGCGCCCGAGATAAACCTCGACTACCCGTTCATCCGCCTGCACCTGCTCCAGCGAGCCTTCGGCCAGTACGCTGCCCTGGTGCAGCACCGTGACATGGTCGGCAATGCTGCCGACGAACCCCATGTCATGCTCCACCACCATCAGCGAATGCCGGCCGGCCAGGCCCTTGAACAGTTCGGCGGTGAACTCGGTCTCGGCATCGGTCATGCCCGCCACCGGTTCGTCGAGCAACAGCAACTGCGGCTCCTGCACCAGCAGCATGCCGATCTCCAGGAACTGCTTCTGCCCATGGGACAACAGGCCCGCCTGGCGCTGCGCCAGTGGCAGCAGGCGCAGGGTCGCCAGCACCTGCTCGATGCGCTGGCGCTGTTCGCCCGACAACCGCGTGACCAGGCTGGCCCATACCGACTTGTCCATCTTGAGTGCCAGCTCCAGGTTCTCGTAGACGCTCAGGGCTTCGAATACCGTGGGCTTCTGGAACTTGCGGCCAATGCCGGCCTGGGCGATCTGGTACTCGCTCAGGTGCGTCAGGTCGAGGGTGTCGCCGAAGAACGCGCTGCCGGTGTCCGGGCGGGTCTTGCCGGTGATCACGTCCATCAGCGTGGTCTTGCCGGCGCCATTGGGGCCGATGATGCAGCGCAGCTCGCCAACGCCGATGTACAGGTTCAGCGCGTTGAGCGCCTTGAAGCCATCGAAGCTGACACTGATGTCCTCCAGGCTCAGCACCGTGCCATGGCGCGCATCGAGGCCGGCGCTGCGGCGCTGGCCGAGGCCGATGGCGTCGCGGCCGGCACCGAGCTGATCGAACACCGGTTCGAGCATGAATTCCGGATGCACCGGGGGCACGCCTTTCATGGCTGGCTCCTTTTCTTCAGCAGGCCGACCACGCCCTTGGGCAGGTACAGCGTGACCAGGATGAACAGGGCGCCGAGGAAGAACAGCCAGAACTCCGGGAAGGCCACGGTGAACCAGCTCTTCATGCCATTGACCAGGCCTGCGCCGAGCAACGGGCCGAGCAGCGTGCCACGCCCGCCCAGGGCGACCCACACGGCGGCTTCGATAGAGTTGGTCGGCGACATCTCGCTGGGGTTGATGATGCCCACCTGCGGCACGTACAGGGCTCCGGCCAGGCCGCACAACACGGCGCTGAGCACCCACACCAGCAGCTTGAAGCCGCGTGGGTCGTAGCCGCAGAACATCAGGCGGTTCTCGGCATCGCGCAGCGCGGTGAGCAGGCGGCCGAACTTGCTTTGGGTCAGGCGCCAGCACAGGTACAGGCTGCCCAGCAACAGGGCCACGGTGAGCAGGAACAGCACTGCCCGGGTGCCCGGGGCGGCGATGTCGAAGCCCAGCAGGGTGCGGAAGCTGGTGAAGCCGTTGTTGCCACCGAAGCCCGTCTCGTTGCGAAAGAACAGCAGCATGGCGGCGAAGGTCAGGGCCTGGGTCATGATCGAGAAGTACACGCCCTTGATCCGCGAACGGAAGGCGAACCAGCCGAACACCAGGGCCAGCAGCCCAGGGGCGAGCACCACCAGGCACAGGGCCCAGGCAAAGTGCTGGGTGCCGGCCCAGTACCAGGGCAGCTCGTTCCACGACAGGAAGGTCATGAACCCGGGCAGGCCGTCGCCCGCCGCCTGGCGCATCAGGTACATGCCCATGGCGTAGCCGCCGAGGGCGAAGAATAGGCCGTGGCCCAGGGACAGCAACCCGGCATAGCCCCAGACCAGGTCCAGCGCCAGGGCGACGATGGCGTAGCAGAGGATCTTGCCGACCAGGGTCAGGGTGTAGGCCGAGACCTGCAGCGGGTGCGTCGCCGGTAGTAGCGACAACAGCGGCAGGGCCAGCAGCACCAGGACGACGACGGCGCCGATGGCCAGTGCCAGGCGTGGCCCGGCCTTTTGCGTGGCAGTGACAAGCAGTGGCTGGTTCATCAGTCGATTACCCGTCCCTTGAGGGCGAACAGGCCTTGCGGACGCTTCTGGATGAACAGGATGATCAGCGCAAGGATGAGGATCTTGCCGAGTACCGCACCGATCTGCGGCTCCAGCAGCTTGTTGGCGATCCCTAGGCCGAAGGCGGCCCAGAGGCTGCCGGCGAGCTGGCCGACACCGCCGAGCACCACCACCAGGAACGAGTCGATGATGTAGCCCTGGCCAAGGTCGGGGCCGACGTTGCCCACCTGGCTCAGGGCCACGCCGCCCAGCCCGGCGATGCCCGAGCCAAGGCCGAAGGCGAGCATGTCCACCCGGCCGGTGGCGACGCCGCAGCAGGCAGCCATGTTGCGGTTCTGGGTCACGGCGCGTACGTGCAGGCCCAACCGTGTGCGGTTGAGCAGCAGCCAGGTGAGCAGCACCACGGCCAGGGCGAAGCCGATGATCACCAGGCGGTTGTAGGGCAGCACCAGGTTCGGCAGCACCTGGATGCCGCCGGACAGCCAGGCCGGGTTGCCCACTTCGACGTTCTGCGCGCCGAACAGCAGGCGGATGGCCTGGATCAGGATCAGGCTGATGCCCCAGGTCGCCAGCAGGGTTTCCAACGGCCGGCCGTACAAGTGACGGATCACCGTGCGCTCCAGCGCCATGCCGACCCCGGCGCTGACGGCGAAGGCCACCGGCAGGGCGATCAACGGGTAGAACTCGATGGCCCCGGGGGCGTGGCGCTGCACCAGTACCTGAACCAGGTAGGTGGTGTAGGCGCCCAGCATGAGCATCTCGCCATGGGCCATGTTGATCACCCCCAGCAGGCCGAAGGTGATCGCCAGGCCCAGGGCCGCCAGCAGCAGGACCGAGCCCAGGGACAGGCCGCTGAAGGCCTGGCCGAGCAGCTCGCCGACCAGCAACTTGCGCTTGACCTGGGCCAGGCTGGTTTCGGCGGCGGTACGTACGGCCGGGTCGCTTTCCGCGTCCGGTTGCAGCAGGGCCTCCAGGCGCGTGCGGGCCAGCGGGTCACCGGTTTCGCCGAGCAGGCGCACGGCCGCCAGGCGTACCGCAGGCTCGCTGGCGCCCAACTGCAGGTTGGCCAGGGCCAGGCCGAGGGCGGCATGCACGGCGGCGTCCGGCTCGCTGGCCAAGCGCCGGTCGAGGAAGGCCACCTGCGCCGGCTGCGCGCTCTTTTGCAATTGACGGGCAGCGGCCAGGCGCAGGTCGCTGTCGTCGCTGAACAACTGGTGGCTGGCCAGGGCGTTGTCGATCAGCCCGCGCAGTCGGTTGTTCAGGCGCACCTTGCGGGTGTCGCCTTCGGCGATGCGGCCCTGCTTGAGCGCGCTCAGCAGCGCCAGCCGCGAGGGCTCGGGTTGCGCTGCCCAGCCCAGGAGCAGGCGGGCCTGTTCGTTGGCTTTGGCGGCGAGGAAGAATTCGCCCTCGCTGGCCTGGGTTGCCAGGGGCAGCAGGAGCAAGAGCGTGAGCAGGAGTCGGTACATGAGGGTATCCCGGATCAGCGGTGAATTCATCGCCGGCAAGCCCACCACGACGCCGCAGCGCTTGAGGGCAGTGGGCGCGGGCTTGCCGGTGACTGGGCCGCAGAGCGGCCCCTGGGCACTCAGTTGCCTTTCACTGCATAGTCAGGCCGCTTTTCGTTGCCCGGAATGAACGGGCTCCAGGGCTGCGCCCGCAACGGCTGTTCGGTTTCCCAGACCACGCTGAACTGCCCGTCGTCCTGGATTTCGCCGATCATCACTGGCTTGTGCAGGTGGTGGTTGCTCTTGTCCATGGTCAGGGTGTAACCCGACGGTGCCTGGAAGCTCTGCCCGGCCAGGGCCTCGCGGACCTTGGCGACCTCGGTGCTGCCGGCCTTCTCCACGGCCTGTGCCCACATATGGATGCCCACGTAGGTGGCCTCCATCGGGTCGTTGGTCACCGCCTTGTCGGCGCCCGGCAGGTTCTTGGCCTTGGCATAGGCCTTCCAGTCGGCGACGAAGCGTTGGTTGACCGGGTTGTCCACCGACTCGAAGTAGTTCCACGCCGCCAGGTGGCCCACCAGTGGCTTGGTGTCGATGCCACGCAGCTCCTCCTCGCCCACCGAGAACGCCACCACCGGTACCTCGGTGGCCTTCAGGCCCTGGTTGGCCAGCTCCTTGTAGAAGGGCACGTTGGAATCGCCGTTGACCGTGGAGATCACCGCCGTCTTGCCGCCGGCGGCGAATTTCTTGATGTTGGCGACGATGGTCTGGTAGTCGCTGTGGCCGAACGGTGTGTACACCTCTTCGATGTCCTTGTCGGCCACGCCCTTGCTGTGCAGGAAGGCGCGCAGGATCTTGTTGGTGGTGCGCGGGTAGACGTAGTCGGTGCCGAGCAGGAAGAAGCGCTTGGCTTCGCCGCCGTCTTCGCTCATCAGGTATTCCACCGCCGGGATGGCCTGCTGGTTCGGTGCCGCGCCGGTATAGAAGACGTTGGGCGACATCTCCTCGCCCTCGTACTGCACCGGGTAGAACAGCAGGCCGTCGAGCTCCTCGAATACCGGCAGCACCGACTTGCGCGACACCGAGGTCCAGCAGCCGAACACCACCGCGACCTTGTCCTGGGTCAGCAACTGGCGGCTCTTCTCGGCGAACAGCGGCCAGTTCGAGGCCGGGTCCACCACCACGGGCTCCAGCAGCTTGCCGTTCACCCCGCCCTTGGCGTTGATCTGCTCGATGGTCATCAGGGCCATGTCCTTGAGCGACGTCTCGGAGATCGCCATGGTCCCGGACAGCGAATGCAGGATACCGACCTTGATGGTCTCGGCGGCCTGGAGGGTCCAGCTCAGACCCATGGCGGCCAGGCTGGCGCTGAGGGTGACGGCCTTGATCAGACTGCGACGCTTCATGTGCTCTCTCCGTTGAGTTCGGTGGGGTGTGGCGACTCGGGGAGGGCGATTGCAAGGGCTGTGCCGAAGGCGCAAAGGCTTGAGGCAGGCGGGGTTGGCGACGATCTGGGGCACCGGGGCGGTCCAGCTTGGTGCCTGCAGGGCAGGTGTGCACGGCATTGGGGCCGCGAGGCGGCCCCAAATGGGCCTCAGTTGTCCTGCACACCGCCCACCGTGCTACGCAGCTGGCGTTTGCTGCGCACGAACTGGTAGGTGACCGCCAGGATCACGAACCACAGCGGCGTGACCACCAGGGCCGCACGGGTGTCGTCTTCCAGGCTCAGCAGCACCAGGATGAAGGCGAAGAACGCCAGGCACACGTAGCACATCACGCGCCCGCCAGGCATCTTGTACTTCGACGCCTCATGCAGGGCGGCGCGCTGCTTGCGGTAGGTCAGGTACGACAGCAGGATCAGCGTCCAGACGAACATGAACAACAGCGCCGAGACGGTAGTGACCAGGGTGAAGGCCTCGACCAGGTCGGGGATCACGTAGATCAGCACGGCACCGAGCAGCAGGCAGGTGCAGGAGAAGTACAGGCCGTTGGCCGGCACGGCGCGGCGCGACAGTTTCTCGAAGGCCTTGGGCGCGTCGCCCTCCTGGGCCAGGCCATAGAGCATGCGGCTGGTGGAGAACACGCCGCTGTTGGCCGAGGACGCGGCCGAGGTCAGCACCACGAAGTTGATGATGCTCGCCGCCGCCGGCAGGCCAGCCAGGACGAACAACTCCACGAACGGGCTCTTGCCCGGCACCACGTCGCGCCACGGGGTGACGGCCATGATGGCGATCAGCGCCAGCACATAGAACACGATGATGCGGACCGGGATCGAGTTGATCGCCCGTGGCAAGGTGCGCTCGGGGTTCTTCGCCTCGGCGGCGGTGGTGCCCACCAGCTCGATGCCGACGAAGGCGAACACGGCGATCTGAAAGCCCGCGAAGAAGCCCATCAGGCCATGAGGGAACATGCCGTCGTCGTTCCACAGGTTGGCCAGGCTCGCGGTGCGGCCAGCCGGCGACTCGAAGCCGCTGACGACCATGTACAGGCCGGTGGCGACCAGGCCGAGGATGGCGACGATCTTGATCATGGCGAACCAGAACTCGATCTCGCCGAACATCTTCACGGTGATCAGGTTCAGCGACAGCAGCACGCCGACGCAGGCCAGCGCCGGTACCCACTGGGGCAGGTCGGGAAACCAGAACTGCGAGTAGGCGGCGATGGCGATCACGTCGGCGATGCCGGTGATGACCCAGCAGAACCAGTAGGTCCAGCCGGTGAAATAGCCGGCCCAGGGGCCGAGCAGGTCGGAGGAGAAGTCGATGAACGACTTGTAGTTCAGGTTCGACAGCAGCAGTTCGCCCATGGCGCGCATGACGAAGAACAGCATGAAGCCGATGATCATGTAGACGAAGATGATCGACGGCCCCGCCAGGCTGATGGTCTTGCCCGAGCCCATGAACAGGCCGGTGCCGATGGCGCCACCGATGGCGATCAGCTGGATGTGGCGGTTGGTCAGGTTGCGTTGCAGGTGCTGGTCATCTGCTGGTGTGGGAGAGGTCCGTGTCATGGGCTTGTATTCCATCGAGGGTCGGTCTTGTTGTCGGGAAGCCGGGTAGGCTAACACGCGTGTTCCGGTCGGGGGACGCGGCAGATCGACTCCAGCGGGGATCGCGCAAGGGGCTGCTGCGCAGTCCAATCGCGGGCAAGCCCGCGCCCACAGGGGCGGCGCCGCTCTCGAGGGCAGCGGTTACCTGTAGGCGCGAGCTTGCCCGCGATGGGCCGCAAAGCGGTCCGGGGCTCAAGCCCTGGCAAGCACCTTGCGGCGCACCGCCAGGCTGTCGACCAACCACATCACCAGCATCGACACCCCGACCAGCGGGAAGGCGAGGCCCAGCACCAGCATCACCCCCACGGCGGTCTTCCAGCGCGGCAGGTCATGCCGCAGCGGTGGCACTCCCAGCCCACCGGTCGGCCGGCGCTTCCACCACATCACCAGGCCACTGACCGAGCCCAGCAGGATCATCAGGCACACCACCAGGATAATGAACTGGTTCAACGGCCCGAACATCCGCCCCTCATGCAGCATCACCCCGAGTTCGGTGGCACGGGCGACCGGGCCGTAGTCCTGCCAGCGCACATCGGCCAAGACCTTGCCAGTGTACTGGTCCACATGCAGGGTGGCGTCGTTGCGCGGATCGTCGGCGAACACCGCGACAGTGAACACCCCATCCGCCGTGGTCGGCAGGGTGATGCTGTAGCCGGGCTCGACCTGGCGTGCGCTGGCGATGTCCTCGACCTGCTGCAGGCTCACCTGCGGCGCGGCCGGTGCGCTGGCCATGGTGTGGTGCCTGGCATGCTCGGCATGGGCGCCGGAGACCGGCATCGGCGTGTTCTCCAGGGCCCAGGGCACGGTCTGGCGGTGGGCCTGGTTGAGCGCGCCGGCCTGCTGGTCGGAGGTGGGTACGTCGTTCCACATGGCGGCGGGAAAGCGGTTCCACAATTCGGCGTACTGCTTGCCCCACAGGCCGGTCCAGGTCATGCCACTGAGCAGCATCAGCAACAGCAGGGCCGAGCCCCAGAAACCGCTGACTGCATGCAGGTCGCGCCACAGCACACGGCCGCGTGCCGACAGGCGGGGCCACAGCACGCCGGCGCCGTTGCGCCCGCGCGGCCACCACAGGTACAGGCCAGACACCACCAGCACGATGCCCCAGCCGGCGGCCAGTTCCACCAGGCGATCGCCCAGTGTGCCGACCATCAGCTCGCCATGCAGGGCGCGGGCGATCGCCTGCAGGTTGTTCTTGCCGTCCTGTTCGCCGAGTACCTTGCCGCTGTAAGGGTCGACGAACACGTTCAGCTCGCGCCCGCCGTCGTGCACCACGAACTGTGCGCTGCGCTCGGCATTGAGCGGCGGCAGGTACTGCCCCACATGCCCTTGTGGATAAGCCTGGCGCACCTCGGCCAGCAAGGTGTCGGCGCCTTGCCGGTGATGGCCGGCCTCGACCACCATCAGGTCGCGGTACATCAGCGGGTCGAGCTGCGGCTTGAACAGGTAGACGATCCCGGTGATCGCCAGCAGGATCATGAACGGCGCGACGAACAGCCCGGCGTAGAAATGCCAGCGCCAGGCCAGGTTGTAGAAGGAGATGCGTGGTGTGCTCATGGGAACCTCCCCATATGACCAGGTTGGGGCGCGGTGCTGGCCGCGCTCGGTTCGTTGTTGTCAGAAGCTGATGTCGACCTTGGTCCAGAAGGTCCTGCCTGGCTCGTTCACCGGCCGCGGGTCCGTGGCCGGGTAGCCGAACCCGGCGTTCCCGGCCAGGTTCAGGTGCTCGGCGTAGGCCTTGTCGAACAGGTTGTCGACGCCGGCGCTGAGCTTGAGGTTGCGGCTGACCTTGTAGGCGCCGTTGAGCGAGAACACGCCGAAGCCGGCGCTCTTCTCATAGTCCTTGCCGACCACGTTGCCCTGGTTCTCGGCGATACGGTTCTGCGCCGCCACCAGCCGCCACAAGGCACCGACGCTCCAGGTATCGCGGCTGTAGGTCAGGCCCAGCCGACTTTCCAGGGGAGGCATCTGCGGCAGCGCCTTGCCATCGCTGCTGTTCTTGCCCCAGGCGTAGGCCAGGGTGGCGTCGGCCTTCCAGCGCTCGGTCAGCTTGTAGGCCGCGCCCAGTTCGCCACCCATGATGCGGGCGTCGATGTTCTGGGCTTGGGAGCTGAGCATGCCCATCATGCCGGGACGGTAGTCGAACAGAATGTAGTCGCGGACCTGCCCGACATAACCCGAGGCCCAGGCTTCCAGGCGCTCGTCGCGGTACTGCAGGCCGAAGTCGAGCTGGGTGGTCTTTTCTGGCTTGATGCCGTCGAAGGCGTTGGCCGCGCCGTCCGGAGCCAGCTTGGGCGAGAACAGCTCCCAATAGTCAGGGAAACGCTGGGCATGGCCGAGGCCGATGTAGGTGGTCGCCGGGATCGAGGCCAGGTCGTGCTCGTAGCGCACGAAACCGCTGGGCAGGGTGTCGGCGCGGGTGTCGCCTTCGGTGGCGCTGCCTTCACGCAAGTCCCTGGCCGAGGCTCGGTCGAGGCGCACGCCAGTGACCAGGCGGTCCTCGCCGGTGGCGTACCAGGTCAGCTCGCCGAACGCACCGTAGTTGTGGAAGTCGGCGTCCTTGGTCCAAGGCTGGCCCTTGTGCGCATCGACCCCCATGCCACCGCGCGCGCGGTGTTCGTTGGTCTGTGCGTCGATGCCGCTGACCAGTTGCACGTCGGCCCAGCGCCAGGTGGCCTTGATGCGCGCGCCCAGGGTGCGACGGTCGACGTTGCTGACCATGGGCATGCCCATCATGCCGCTGCCCGACGGGGTGCGCAGGCTGTAGTTGTCCATCACGTGGTCGGCGTAGTTGTAGTAGACCTGCGCCTCGACCTTGTCGAGCACCTCGCCGAGGTTGGACTTCTCGAAGCGCAGGCCCAGGCTCTCGCGCTTGAACTGCGAGCCGTCCATGCCGCGCCCGGCGTAGCGGGCCTCGCCGTCGCCCTTGCCGGCGGTCAGCTCCAGCAGGGTGTCGGCGTCTGGCGTCCAGCCGAGGGTGACATCGCCGTTCCATTTGTCCCAGCGCGACGGCACGGTGTCGCCATTGCCGTCCTCGTAGTCGTCCGAGCGCGACTGGTTGCCGACGAAGCGCGCATAGGCCTGCCTGTTGCCGGCGGCGGCGTCCAGCACCTTGTCGAAGCGGCCATTGGAACCGGCCAGCAGGCTCGCGTCGACGCGGCTGCCCAGTTCGCCGAAGCGTTCTGGTTCGCGCTCGAAGAGAATGGTCCCGGCCGAACCGCCGGGGCCCCAGATCACGCTTTGCGGGCCTTTGATCACGGTGAGGCGGTCGTAGGTTTCCGGCGAGATGTAGGAGGTCGGGGCGTCCATGCGGTTGGGGCAGGCGCCGAGCATCACGCCGCCGTTGGTGAGGATGTTCAGGCGCGAGCCGAACATGCCGCGCAGCACTGGGTCGCCGTTGGTGCCGCCGGAGCGGATCGCCGAGAAGCCGGGGATGGTCTTGAGGTAGTCGGCGCCGTCGCTGGCCGGCACGGGCTGGCGTGGGTCCTTGGGGTTGGTGACCACGGTCAGCGGCGAACTGGGCGCGATGGCGGTGATGACTGTGGGGCTCAGTTCGGCCGGGTCGTGCTCGTGGCCTTCGTGGCCGGTTTCGGTGGCCAGGGCCAGGGGCGCGAGCAGCGAGCCGCAGAGCAAGGCGATGGTCCCACGCAGGGACAAGGCGAAAGCAGGGGTACAGCCGGACATGGAATTTTCCGTCGATCAGTCGTGAGTGGGCGCGAAGCCTCCTGGCTCCGTGCGACAAAAAAAGTGTTCAGACGCTGATCGGGAGGGGCGGCGCGCGGCTGCGCGCACCGGGGAACACGGCCTGCCGGGCATGGCCCTGGCGCGTTGGGGTGAAGAGGTGCGTGGAGGGAATGACGAGGCCGACGCTGAGCGGGCTGAGGGCTTGGGGCAGGGCTGGGCAGTTGAACAGCAGGCTGCAGTAGCCGCACTTTTCCCAAAGGGCATGCTGGTGGCCGTCGCCGTGATGCGCGTCATCGCCATGGTGATGGCCGGCGGACATGGACATGTCCATCGGCATGGGCATGCTGGCGTGGTGCTCCATCGGCATCGACTGGGAGACCAGTGGGCCGATGAAGATCATCCACATGGCGAACAGGCTCAGCCAGCCGCCACCGACGCGCCTGCGAACAGGGCGGGTGGAGCGGGTGATCCGGTTGCGCGGCAGGCTCATGGCGAGCGCCCGTCAGCGGTCAGTGCGCGTGGTCGTGCCCTGGCTGATCGGCCGGCGGCTGCTGTTGCACGGCGACCTCGACGGTGATGTCGCCGGCCTTCTCGAAGTGCAAGGTCAGCGGGAAGCGCTTGCCATCGACGAGCAGGCTGCGGTCCTTCGGTTGCATCAGCATCACGTGGTAGGCGCCGGGAGAGAAGGTCAGGTCCTTGCCGGCGGGGACGAGCACGTTGGGCACCTGTTGCATCTTCATGGCGCCGCTGGCGGCCTTGGCGTGTTCGTGCAGTTGCACGTCATCGCTCAGCGGGCTGTCGGCGCCCAGCAGGCGGTCATCGGCCTTGCCGTTGTTGTGCACGATGAAGTACGCGGCCACGTTGGGGGCGTTCGGTGGCAGCTGCAACGACCAGGGGTGGGCGATGTGCAGGTCGCCCTGGGTGTATTCATGGGCGTTGGCGAAGGCGCCGGGCAGCAGCAGGGCGGCCAGGACGAGGGCGTGCTTGAACATGGTTGAGATCTCCGGTCTGTTCGGGTTCAGGGCGACGGTGCGGTGAACTCAAGCCAGGGGAGAGGCGCGGGGATTGAGCGCGGGCCATTGCTGGCGCGGTGTGGGCTGGTAGGCGGCGAGTTGGGGGGCATGGCCCAAGAACTGCGCCGCAGGGCTGCGCAACTGCGGGGCATGGCCCGGCAGGGCCAGCAGCGGCGCGGTGCCGGAGCAGCACCAGCAGTGCTGCATGGCCGAATGATCGTCGCCTTGCTGGCCAAGGTCGATCTTGGCCAGGGCCTGTACATCGACCTTGGCCTTGCCGGCGACGCTGGAACAGAAGGCACCCCACAGCAACTGCTCGGCCGGCCCCTTGGGCGCGGCCGAGGACAGCGGCATGGCCAGCAGGTTGAACAGCACTGCCAAGCAGGCTATCCAGGCGATGTGCCGACGTGAGGTCATGGAGAGATCCGGTCAGGAATCAGGTGGTCATTGTAAGGCCGAGTATAGGAAAAAATGCCGGGGTGCGGTGAAGTGCCGCAGGCTGGGGCGGCCCTTCGGTATAAGGCCGGGGTGTTGTGCACAGCGCGGTCGATTGGGCTTACCCCCATGATGGTCAGTTCACTGCCATTTTGGGGCCGCTTCGCGCCCCATCGCCGGCAAGCCGGCTCCCACAGGGCCGGTGGTGCTCACGAATCATGTGCCTTGCAGAGGACTCTGGTGGGAGCCGGCTTGCCGGCGATGGGCTGCAAAGCAGCCCCAATGCCGCACCGGTGTCTGGCAAGGGCTTGCCCGCGAAGAACGTTGCTCGATCAGACCGCCTTGTTGCGCCCCAGCAGCCCGCGCACGGTCTCCTGCAGGTCGGCGGGCAGCACCACGACCTTGGCATTGTCGCTGCCCGCCAGGTTCTCCATGGCGCCGATGTAGCGCTCGCCCAGCAGGTACATGGCCGGCACGGTCTCGCTGCCGACCGCTTCCTTGACCAGCGAGATGGCCCGGGCCGAGGCCTCGGCCAGGTTGATCTGCGCCTCGGCGTCCAGCTTGGCCGCCTGCAGGCGCGCCTCGGCCTCGAGGATCGCGGCCTGCTTGGCGCCTTCGGCGCGGGTCACGTCGGCCTTGCGCTCACGCTCGGCCGCCGCCTGGCGCTCCATGGCGACCTGCATGTTCTCCGACGGCTTGATGTCCTGGATCTCCACGGAGCGCACGGTCACGCCCCAGTCCTCGGTCTGCTCGGACATGGCTTCGCGCAGGCGCGCCTTGATCTGCTCGCGGCTGGACAGCGCTTCGTCCAGGTCCATGGCGCCGACGATGGCTCGCAGCGAGGTCATGGTCAGGCTGGTGACGGCGAAGGAGAAGTTCTGCACGCCATAGGAGGCCTTCTGCGGGTCCACCACCTTGGCGAAGCACAGGGCGTTGGCGACGATCACCGCGTTGTCGCGGGTGATGATCTCCTGCTCCTGCACGTCGAGGATGATGTCCTTGGTCGGCAGGCGGTAGGCGACCACGTCCATGTAGGGGATGACGATGTTCAGGCCGGGCTTGAGCGTGTTGTGGTAGCGGCCCAGGCGCTCGACGATCCATTCCTCGCCCTGGGGCACGATACGTACCCCCTTGAACACGGTGACGAGGACGAACAGGGCCAGGGCGGCGACGACGATGAGGCTGGTCATGGGGTGAACTTCCTTTTAATGCGGGTTCAGGCCCGGGTGACCCGGGCGGTGTTGCCTTCGATGGCGGCCAGGCGCACGCGCTCGCCGGCGGGGATCTCGCTGTCGGCGATGCACACCCATTCCTCGTTGCCGAGCACAGGCTTCTGGAAACGCACGCGGCCTTTCTGAAACTCCGAGACGCCCAGGGTCAGCAGGCCGACCTCGCCGATCACGCTGTCGGCGGTCCAGCGCACGTCCGGCTTCTTGCGCCGGAACAGCTTGAACCACAAGGCGGTGGTGACGGAGGAGAGCAGCACCCAGAGCAACACCTGCATGTCCAGCTGCAGGCTGGGCGCGAGCAGGGCGATCAACGCCACCAGCACGGCACCGATGCCGAACCAGAGGATGAAGAACGTCGGCAGGACCAGTTCCAGCAGGATCAACGCCACGCCGAAGACGAGCCAGATCCACCATTGCATTTCCATATGGGCAAGGCCTTCCAAGAGAGGGGGAAAGAGTTTAAGGCATGGGGGCGGCAAACGGCCATCCGATGCCGCCCGCTGTGCAGGGAAGGTTTTCCGTTTTCGCTGTCAGGGGATTCGCTGGAGCGGGTCAGTTGGCTGACGCCAGTCAGGCTCCCACGCGCAAGATGGCGAGCTTCCCTGGCAATGAACGTCCGTTCTATGCCGAGGTGCACATACATCAATGGAATCTATGTTACACCCGAGCGGATACGAAGCAGCCAATGGCCTCCCGCAACAGGCGAACATCCGAGAACTCGCGATCCACGCCAGGCAGCACCGGCCGCTTCAGCACCAGTACCGGCACGCCCCGTTCCCGGGCCACCTCCAGCTTCGGTTCGGTGGCGGCGCTGCCGCTGTTCTTGCTCACCAGCACATCGATCCGCCGTCGTTCGAACAGCGCGCGCTCGTCCTCGAGGCGAAACGGTCCACGGGCGCCGATCACCTCGCAGCGTGCGTTGCCCGGGCAGGCCTCCAGAGCACGCAGGGTCCAGAACTGCCGTGGCGGGATCTCGTCCAGGTGCTGCAGGGGTTCGCGGCCGAGCGTGAACAGCGGGCGCTGGAAGGGCGCGAGGGCTTCGATCAGCTCGGCCCAGCCCGCCACCTCGCGCCAGTCGTCACCGGGTTGCGCCTGCCAGGCCGGACGGCGCAGGGCCCAGCAGGGGATGCCCACGGCTTGCGCGGCCTGCGCGGCATTGCGGCTGATCTGCGCGGCGTAGGGGTGGGTGGCGTCGAGCAACAGGTCGATGCCGCCCTGGCGCAGGTAGGTCGCCAGCCCTTCGGCGCCGCCATAGCCGCCGACCCGCACCTGGCAGGCCAGGTCCTGGGGGACGCGGCCGATGCCGGCCAGGCTGTAGACATGCTCAGGGCCCAACTGGCGAGCGATGGCCAGCGCCTCGCTGATGCCGCCCAACAGCAGGATGCGCCTGCTCATTGCACGCCCGCCTGGCCGACGATGCCGCCTTGGCGGTCGATGGCGAACACCTCGACCTGCACCTGGGCGGGCACCACGCTGCGGGCGAAGGCCAGAGCATGGGTGCACACCGCATCGCCCAGGGGCACGCCTGCCGCATGGGCCAGGGCCAGGGCCTGCTGGCTGGTGTTGGCGCCGACGATCGCCGCCTGCAGGGCCGCGTCGGCGCCGATGTGTGCCGCCCAGCCGGCCAGTTGCGGCAGGTCGATGCTCGAACTGCGGCTGTGCAGGTCCATGTGCCCGGCGGCCAGCTTGCTGATCTTGCCGAAGCCGCCGCACAGGCTCAGGCGCGCCACTGGCACCTTGCGCAGGTGCTTGAGCACCGCGCCGACGAAGTCGCCCATCTCGATCAAGGCGATTTCCGGCAGGCCGTAGACCCGGCGCATGGTGTCCTCGCTGGCATTGCCGGTGCACGCGGCGATATGCGTGTAGCCATTGGTATGGGCGACATCGATGCCCTGCTGGATCGAGGCGATGTAGGCCGAGCAGGAGAACGGCCGGACGATGCCGCTGGTGCCCAGGATCGACAGCCCACCGAGGATGCCTAGGCGCGGGTTCATGGTCTTCAGGGCGAGCTGCTCGCCGTCGCGCACGTTGACCGTCACTTCGAAGCCGCCATCGTAGGCGCAGGCATCGGCCAGTTGTTGCAGGTGCTCGCTGATCATCCGCCGTGGTACCGGGTTGATGGCGGGCTCGCCCACCGGCAGGACCAAGCCTGGGCGCGTGACGGTGCCCACCCCCTTGCCGGCGACGAAGCGGATGCCGGGCTCGGCGAGCAGGCGCACCTGGCTGTAGAGCAGGGCGCCGTGGGTCACGTCCGGGTCGTCGCCGGCGTCTTTCAAGGTGCCGGCCTCGGCGCTTTCGCCCTCGCGGCGGCAGAACTCCAGGCGCATCTGCACCTGCCTGCCCTTGGGCAGGGTGATGCGCACGGCATCGTCGCACTGGCCGGTCAGCAGCAGGCGCGCCGCGGCCAGGCTGGTGGCGGTGGCGCAGCTGCCAGTGGTCAGGCCGCTGCGCAGGGGCGCGGGCCGTTCGCGGGTTTCTTCACGCATCGGCGGGCTTCACCACCTCGAGCAGGGTGATCGGCAAGGCCTGGCGCCAGGTGTCGAAGGCACCCAGCGGCTGGGCCTGGGCCACATGGATACGGGTCAGCTCGCCGCCATGGGCCTGGCGAAAATGCGCCAGGGCCAGTTCGCTCTGCAGGGTCACGGCGTTGGCCACCAGCCGTCCGCCGGGGCGCAGCCGTTCCCAGCACAGGGGCAGCACGCCTTCACGGGTGACTCCGCCGCCGATGAAGATCGCATCGGGCCGTTCCAGGCCGACCAGGGCTTCGGGCGCCTTGCCCCGGATCAGTTGCAGGCCGGGCACGCCGAGCTCATCGCGGTTGTACTCGATGAACGCCTGGCGGCCTTCGTCGGCCTCGATGGCCAGGGCTCGGCAACTGGGGTGGGCGCGCATCCACTCGATGCCGATGGAGCCACAGCCTGCGCCCACGTCCCAGAGCAGTTCGCCTGGGGTGGGCGCCAGGCGGGCCAGGGTGATGGCGCGTACGTCGCGCTTGGTCAGTTGGCCATCGTGGCGCAAGGCGCTGTCCGGTAGGCCGGCGGTGCAAGGCAGGCGAGGTGCGTCGGGTGCGGCGAGGCATTCGAGGGCCACCAGGTTGAGGGCGGCGACGTGCGTATGCGGCCAGTCCTCGGCGGTACCGGACAGCTGACGCTCCTGTGGCCCGCCGAGGTGTTCCAGGACATGCATCCGGCTCGGCCCGAAACCGCGCTCGCGCAGCAACGCGGCGATCGCGGCCGGGCTGTCGCCGTCATTGCTCAGGACGAACAGGCGCACGCCGCTGTGGAGCTGGGCGTTGAGCGTGGCCAGGGGGCGGGCGACGATCGACAGCACCTGCACCTCCTGCAGGGGCCAGCCCAGGCGGGCGGCGGCCAGGGCGCAGGAGGACGGCATCGACAGCACCTGCATTTCCCCGGCGGGGAGCTGCCGCGCCAGGCTGGCGCCGACGCCATAGAACATCGGATCGCCGCTGGCCAGCACGCAGACCGGCTCGCCGCGCAGGGCCAGCAGCGGGGCCAGCGCGAAGGGGCTGGGCCAGTGGTTGCGTTCGCCGACCACGCAGCGCGGGAGCAGCGCCAACTGGCGCGGGCTGCCGAAGATCCGCGAGGCCGAGAGCAGGGCGCGGCGGGCCTGCTTGCCCAGGCCGCTGAAGCCGTCTTCGCCGATGCCTACTACTGTCAGCCAGGGGGTCATTGTTTGCTTGCTCATCCATCAATCGGGGGCGCGAAGCGGTCCCGGAATCATCACGCTCGACCGCCGGTTTTTCATGCCGTCGAGCAAAGCAGGCATAATACCGCGCCTTCTACACTCAAGCGCACTTTCACGATTGCCGGATGCCCCTTTGACGCAGGTCCTCGCCCCCGACGTTTCGCCCCGCCCCTCGGCCTGCCCGGGGTTGTGGCGCATCGTCACGGCCCGTGACGGCGGGATCTGTCGGATCAAGCTGCCCGGTGGCGTGCTGCTGGCCGACCAGGCCGACGCCGTGGCCGATGCCGCCGAGCGTTTCGCCGGCGGTGTGATCGAGGCGACCAACCGTGGCAACCTGCAGGTCCGTGGCATCGGCGCCGACCACCACGGCCTGCTCGACGCCTTGCTGGCCGCCGGCCTGGGCCCACGCGAGGCGGCTGGCGACGATGTGCGCAACCTGATGCTCAGCCCCCTGGCCGGCCTCGACCCCCTCATGCTGCTCGATGTTCGCCCGCTGGCGGCGCAGCTCCTGCGGATGCTGGAAACCACCCCGCGCCTGCACGAGCTGTCGGCCAAGTTCGCCGTGCAGCTCGATGGCGGCGAAGGCCTGGCGATGCTCGAACACCCCCATGACCTATGGCTGTCGGCCGTGCGGCTGGAGCAGCGTACCTGGCTGGCCTTCGGCCTGGCGGGTTGCCCGGCGCAGCAGCGGGCATTGGGCGCCGTGCCGGTGGAGCAGGGCCTGGCCCTGGTTCGCGCGGTGCTGGAGCGCTTCCTCGACCTGGCGAGGCCGGAGCAGTCGCGGATGCGCCATCTGCTCGATGCGTGCCCGGCCGACGCCTTCGTCGCGGGGCTGGGGCTGGCTATCCGGCGTGATGCGGCCGTGCTCGCTTGGCGGCGCCCGGCATCCCGGGCCAAATGGCTGGGTGTTTTGCCCCAGCGCCAGGGCCTTGCCCTGGGCGTCGCCCCGCCCTTGGGGCGACTGACCCCGGCCATGCTGCGCGGCGCTGCCCGGCTGGCGCGCGAGGCCGGCGATGGCAGCCTGCGCCTGAGCCCCTGGCAAAGCCTGCTGCTGCCCGGCTTCGACCCTGCGCGTGCCCACGAGGGCCTGGCCGAACTGGCGGCGCTGGGCCTGCTGTGCAGCGCCGGGCAACCGTTGACACGCCTGGTCGCCTGCACCGGCAGCCGTGGCTGCGCCAAGGCCCAGGCCGATACCAAGGCCGATGCCGTCGTGCTCGCCGGCCTGCTGCACCAGGGCGGCCCGGGCAGCGTGCACCTGTCTGGCTGCCCCCGTTCCTGCGCCGTGGCCCATGTCGCCCCGGCCACCCTGCTGGCCCGTGCACCGGGCCGTTACGACCTGTATTTGCGTGATGCGCGCCTGCCAGGATTCGGTGTGCTGCGCGCGACCGACCTCACCCCAGAAGAAGCAGGCGCCCTGCTCGACCTGCCCACGGAGCACCTTGATGATTGACTACATCCGCGATGGTCAGGAGATCTATCGCAATTCCTTCCGGATCATCCGCGAGCAAGCCCGTCTCGAGCGGATTCCCGCCGACCTGGAGAAGCTCGCCGTGCGGGTGATCCATGCCTGCGGCATGGTCGAGGCCATCGATGGCCTGCAATTCTCCGAGGGCGCTGGCCGTGCCGGGCGCGAAGCCCTGGCCAAGGGCGCGCCGATCCTCTGCGACGCGCACATGGTCGCCGAAGGCATCACCCGCGCACGCCTGCCGGCCCACAACGAGGTGATCTGCACCCTGCGCGACCCGAGCGTGCCGGACCTGGCCCGCGAGCTGGGCAACACCCGTTCGGCGGTGGCCCTGGAACTGTGGCGCCCGCACCTGGAGGGCAGCGTGGTAGTGATCGGCAATGCCCCGACCGCGCTGTTCTACCTGCTGGAGATGCTCGACGCCGGCGCACCCAGGCCGGCACTGATCCTCGGCTTCCCGGTGGGCTTCGTCGGTGCGGCCGAATCCAAGGCCATGCTCGCTGCCGACAGCCGTGGCGTGCCGTTCGTGATCATGCAAGGCCGCCTGGGCGGCAGCGCCATGGCCGCCGCCGCCGTCAACGCCCTGGCCACGGAGGTGGAGTGATGCAGCCACGTGGACGTCTGCTCGGCCTGGGCGTCGGCCCCGGCGACCCGGAGTTGATCACGGTCAAGGCCCTGCGCCTGCTGCGCGAAGCGCCGGTGGTGGCCTACTTCGTGGCCAAGGGCAAGCGCGGCAATGCCTTCGGCATCATCGAGGCGCACCTGCAACCGGCGCAAACCCTGCTGGCGTTGGTCTACCCGGTGACCACCGAGGTGCTGCCGGCACCGTTGTCCTACGAGCAGGTGATCAGCGACTTCTACGACGAAGCCAGCCTGCAGGTGGCGGCGCACCTGGATGCTGGCCGCGACGTGGCGGTGATCTGCGAGGGCGACCCGTTCTTCTATGGCTCCTATATGTACCTGCACGACCGCCTTGCCCAGCGCTACCCGGCCGAGGTGGTGCCGGGCGTCTGCTCGATGCTCGGTGGCGCCTCGGTGCTGGGCGCGCCGCTGGTGTATCGCAACCAGAGCCTGTCGGTGTTGTCGGGCGTGCTGCCCCACGACGAGCTCAAGCGTCGCCTGGCCGATGCCGATGCGGCGGTGATCATGAAGCTGGGGCGCAACTTCCCCAAGGTGCGCCAGGTGCTGGGCGAGCTGGGGCTGGAGCGGCGTGCGCTGTACGTCGAGCGGGCGACCATGGCCAACCAGAAGATCGTCCCGCTGGACGAGGTGGACCCGCAGTCGTCGCCGTACTTCTCGCTGATCGTCGTGCCGGGTGAAAAATGGCAGGGATGAACATGCACAAGGCACCCGCCATCGTCGTGCTCGGCCCCGGCAGCCTGGCCACGGCGCGGCGTATCCAGCAGTGTTATCCACGGGCGTCGATCCATGGCCTGCAGGGCCGTGTCGAGGGCGTCGACGTGCAGTACCTGCGCTTCGGCGACACCCTGCGCCAGCTCTACCAGCAGGACACCCCGATCATCGCCCTGTGCGCGGCGGGCATCGTCATCCGTAGCCTGGCCCCGATGCTGGACGCAAAGGGCGCCGAGCCGCCGGTGCTGGCGGTGGCCGAGGACGGCAGCGCCGTGGTGCCGCTGCTCGGTGGCCTGGGCGGGGTCAACGCCATGGCCCGGGTGCTCGGCGAGGCGCTGGGCGTGGCAGCGGCGATCACCACCAGTGGCGAGCTACGCTTCGGCACGTGCCTGCTCGATCCGCCCGAGGGTTATGCCCTGGCGGATCTGGAGCAGGGCAAGCGTTTCGTCTGCGACCTGCTCGCGGGCGAGGCGGTACGTATCGAGGGCGATGCGCCCTGGCTCGAGCAGGCGCAGTTGCCGGCAAGCGACAGCGCCCAGCGCATCATTCATGTGGGCTGCGCCGCGCGCCCGGCCAGCCGTGACGAACTGCTGATCCATTCGCGCTGTGTCGTGGTGGCTGTCGCTGCCGGTGTCGCTGACCTGACGCAGCGCGTGCGGGCCGCGCTGCAAGCGGCGGGCATCGCCGAACCTGCGTTGGCCTGCCTGTTGGCGAGCGAAGCCGACATGGCCGAGCCTGCCTTGCACGAGGCTGCGCAAGCGCTGGGCGTTGCCCTGCGTTTCGCCCCCGCTGCGGCGAGCCCGGCGCAGATGCTCGCCGAGGCGCTGCCCCAGGCACGCCTGGAGAGCGCCGGCGCTCTGGCCTTGGCCATCGCCGCTGCGCCGGTGGCGATCGAACGGATCGGCCGCCGGCGTGGTCGCCTGGCCGTGATCGGCCTGGGCCCAGGCGCCGCCGAGCTGATGGTGCCGGCGGTCAAGGCCGAACTGGCCCGCGCCCAGGACGTGCTCGGCTACGAGACCTACGTGCGCATGGCCGGCCCGTTCCGCGACGACCAGGTGCTGCACTGCACCGACAACCGCGAGGAGATGCAGCGCGCTCGCCATGCGTTCGCGCTGGCGGCCCAGGGGCGCTCGGTGGTGGTGGTGTCATCGGGTGATCCAGGCGTGTTCGCCATGGCCGCCGCGGTGCTCGAGGCGCTGCACATGTCCACCGACCCAGCCTGGCACCGGGTCGAGCTGCAGGTCCTGCCGGGGGTATCCGCCTCCCTGGCCACGGCTGCCCAGGCTGGCGCACCGCTGGGCCACGATTTCTGCGTGATGTCGCTGTCGGACAACCTCAAGCCTTGGTCGATCATCGAGCAACGCCTGGACCTGGCGGCCCAGGCCGACCTGGTGCTGGCGTTCTACAACCCGATCTCCCGGGCCCGGCCGTGGCAGCTAGGGCAGGCGCTGGACATCGTGCGTCGGCACCGCGCTGCGCACACGCCCGTGGTGCTCGGCCGCGACATCGGCCGGCCGGGGCAATCCCTGCGGGTCGTCACCCTGGGCGAGCTGGTGCCCGAGATGGTCGACATGCGCACCCTGGTGCTGGTCGGCTCGTCCACCACGTGCGTGTTCGAGACTGCCGGGGGCGGCCAGTGGGTGTACACGCCGCGCTGGTACCCTACGGCACCAGGTAACCCTTGATCCCGGTGAAGATGATCTGCGCCGCCAGGGCGCAGACGAACAGCCCCATCAGGCGGCTGACGATCTGCAGGCCCTGGTCGCCGAGCAGGCGTTCGATGCGGTGCGAGAGGTAGAGCACCAGGCCCACGGTGAAACTGGCCAGGGCGATGCTGACGATGGCCAGCAGCTTGTCGTCCCAGTGCGGCTGGCTCACCCCCATCACCAGCAGCGCACCGATGGTGCCGGGGCCGACGGTCAGGGGGATGGTCAGCGGCACGATGGTCACGTCCTGCTGCACGTTGTCGGCCTGCACCGCCGACTTGCCCTGGGCCATGCCCAGGGCGGAGATGAACAGCACGCTGCCGGCGCCGATGCGGAAGGCGTCGGCGGTGATGCCGAACACGCCGAAGATCACCCGCCCGAACAGGTAGAGCAGCACGCTGGCGATCAGCACGGCGATGGCCACGCGCCAGGCCAGTTGCTTGCGCTCCTTGCTGGAGTGGCCGCGGGTCAGGCTGATGAAGCACGACAGCACGAAGAATGGGCTGTAGAGCACGAGCATCTTCAGGTAGACGCTGAACAACTCATGGAACATGGTCCGGATCCATGGCGGGGAGGGTGTGGGCAAGTGTATCAGCAGTCGCAGCGGCGGCGCGGCAATCGCGGGGAGCGCCCCTGAATCTCAGGATGTCTGCAACGGGTCCGAGGTGGCGGCCCGCTGGCTCGCCCAGAACTGGATCAGCTCGCGCAGTTGCGACAGCTCCACCGGCTTGGCCATGTGCCCGTCCATGCCGGCCAAGCGCGCACGCTCCTTGTGCTCGCTGAGAATGTGCGCGGTCAGCGCCACCACCGGGGTGCGCTGGCGCTGGTTGGCGGTTTCCCAGGCGCGCAGTTGCTGGGTGGCCGAAAAACCGTCGAGCACCGGCATCTCGCAGTCCATCAGCACCAGGTCATAGCGCCGCGCCTTCATTGCCTGCAAGGCTTCCTCGCCGTTGCTGGCGGTATCCGGCTCGAGGTTGAGCTTGCCGAGCATGCCACGGATGACCTTGGTCGAGATGCTGTTGTCCTCGGCGACCAGCACGCGGAAATCGCTGGGCAGGTCCAGCGGTGGTGGCGTGCCGGCCAGGGAGGGTGGGGCGGCTTGCTCGCGGCCTCGCTGGGCCAGCTCTTCGGCCAGGGTGGTCTTGAGGGTATAGCCGGCCACCGGCTTGGCCAGGATGCGCTTGACCCCGGCGTTGCGCGCGATGATCTTGCTTGGCGCATTGCTGATGCCGGTGAGCATCACCACCAGGATGTCGTGGTTCAGGCTCGGGTCTTCCTTGATCTTGGCCGCCAGTTGCATGCCGGTCATGCCGGGCATGTTCTGGTCCAGCAGCACGGCATCGAAGTAGTCGCGCAGGTGCGCCTTGGTGCGCAGCAGGGCCAGGGCCTCCTTGCCCGAGGGCACGGCGCTGACGTTCATGCCCCAGGCACTGCACTGCTGCACCAGGACCTTGCGGCAGGTGTCGTTGTCGTCCACCACCAGCACCCGCGCGTCGCGCAGCGGGCCGTCCAGGTCGGCAGGCGGCTGCTCCAGGCGCAGCGGGTCGAGGGGCAAGGTCAGCCAGAGGGTGTTGCCCATGCTGGTGCTGCTCTTGATGCCGAACTCGCCCTGCATCAGGCCGATCAGTTGCTTGGCGATGATCAGCCCCAGGTGCCCGCCGAGCTTGCTGCTGGAGAGGAAGTGGTGGCTGTGCAGCTCGGCCTGCAACAGGGCGTCGCGCTCGGCCGAGGGCATCGGTTCGCCGCTGTCCTGTACGGCGATGCGCAGGCGCGGGACATCGCCGCGCTGGTCCAGGGCCACCACCAGCAGGATCTCGCCTTGCACGGTGTTCTTCAGGGCGTTCTCCAGCAGGCTCGACAGGGCCTGGCGCAGGCGCGTCGGGTCGCCGCTGACGACCCGCGGCACCTGGGGCTGGGTGAAGCTGATCAGCTCGATGTTCTGCTGCTCGGCCTTGGCCCGGAAGATGTTGAGGCAGTCCTCGATCAGCGCGTTGAGGTCGAACTGCACATCATCGAGCTCGATCTGCCGGGACTCGAGCTTGGAAATGTCGAGGATCTCGTTGATCAGGGTCAGCAGCTCGTTGCCCGCGCTGTGGATGGTCTGCACGTAGTCGCGCTGCTTGACCGACAGCGGCGTGCCGAGCAGCAGCTCGGTCATGCCCAGCACACCGTTCATCGGCGTGCGGATCTCGTGGCTGATCTTGGCCAGGAACTCGGCCTTGGCGTTGATCTCGGCATCGCTGGCGGCCAGGGCGCGGCTGGCGCGGTAACGCTCGTCGCTGATCTTGCGCAGGCGTTCGCTGACCGCCAGGTTGAGCAGCAGGCCGCTGGCCACGGTCAGGCCCATGAGGATGCACAGCAGCCAGGGCGTCGAGGTGCGGGTGAGCCCCAGCAAGGCCGGCAGCAGCACCAGGCCGCCGAGGTTGAACACCAGCATGGCGACGGTGAACAGGCGCGCCGGCCCGTAGCCCTTGTACCAGTGGTAGGCGCTGGCCAGCAGCATGCTCACGCTGCCGAGGGCGAGCAGGGCGTAGGTCATCAGGTTGAGCGGCAGGGTGTCGACGAACAGCAGCACCAGGCCGCTGACCGCGACGACCAGCATTTCGCCATGCAGCAGGCGGTTGAGCCTGGGCGAGCTGCAGGGGCCGAAGAAACGCAGGGTGAAGTACAGCCCGGCAAGTCCCGCCAGCACCAGGGTGAGGTAGGCGGCGGGCGTCTGGGCACTGTGCCACAGCTGCCACCAGGGGCCGCTGAGGTTGAGCAGGATCAGGGCGCTGAGCAGCATCAGGCCGTGGTAGAGGGCCAGGACCAGGGTCGTGCTGGAGCGCGTGTACAGAAAACGGATCAGGTTGTGCAGGATGAGCATGGCCAGCCCGCCGAACAGCAGGCCGAACAGCAGCGGTTGGCTCTGGTCGGTGGCGGCCGAGGCCGCATCCTCCAGGCTGATGGCTGGGCGCAGCTGATGCTCCGAGACCAGGCGCACGTAGATGTCCAGCGCATGGGGGCTGTTGGGCAGGGGCAGCACATGGTCGCTGCCGCGCAGGGTGGGGCTGGCATTGCCGCCCTGGCGCCCGTGGTGCAGCTGGCGCAGCAGTTTTTCGCCATCCAGGGCGTAGAGGTCCAGGCGTGACAGGTCGGGGGCGAAGATGCGCAGCAGGCGCTCCTGCTCCCGGGGCTCGAGCCGGTAGTGCAGCCACAGGGCCTGGTCGGCAGAGGCGGCGTTGAGCTCGAACAGTTTCAGGGGGCTGAACTGGTTGCGGTAGCGGTCGGAGCGCACGTCGCTCAATTGCAGGTTGGCCTGCTCGTCGAGCAGAACGGACCAGCCACCACCTGGTTCGGCCGAGGCCGGAGGAAGGCAGAGCAGGGTCAGCAGGCTGACGAACAGGGCAATGGCAATCCGAAGCCGACGCAAGACGAAGTCCCTTCTTAGCTGATGTGCCGGATAACAACTATGCGCGGCGCGCCAAGGCGAAGGCAAGGCCCCCCGGGGGCCCTGTCGACGAGCCGGAGGCCGTGCGCCCAAGGCGGCACGGCGATCCGGTGCAGGTTACTGCTGGTGCTCACCACGCTCGCGGGCGATGGCCCGGTAGCCGATGTCGGTACGGTAGAAGCTGCCGTCCCACTGGATCTGCTCGGCCAGGCGGTAGGCCTGGCGCTGGGCAGCCTCGACGGTGTCGCCCAGGGCGGTGGCGCAGAGTACGCGCCCGCCGTTGGCCACGACCTGGCCGTCCTTCAGCGCGGTGCCGGCGTGGAATACCTTGCCGTCCAGCTGGGCGGCGGCGTCCAGGCCGCTGATCGCCGCGCCTTTCTGGTAGTCGCCCGGGTAGCCGCCGGCGGCCAGGACCACGCCCAGGCTCGGCTGCGGGTTCCACTGGGCCTCGACCTTGTCCAGGGCCTTGGCGAAGGCCGCCTCGACCAGCAGCACCAGGCTCGACTCCAGGCGCAGCATGACCGGCTGGGTCTCCGGGTCGCCGAAGCGGCAGTTGAACTCGATGACCTTGGGGTTGCCCGCCTTGTCGATCATCAGGCCGGCATAGAGGAAGCCGGTGTAGACGTTGCCTTCCTCGGCCATGCCGCGCACGGTCGGCCAGATCACCTGGTCCATCACGCGCTGGTGCACGTCCGGGGTCACCACCGGGGCCGGGGAGTAGGCGCCCATGCCGCCGGTGTTCGGGCCGGTGTCGGCGTTGCCGACGCGCTTGTGGTCCTGGCTGGTGGCCATGGGCAGCACGTTGTGGCCGTCGACCATGACGATGAAGCTGGCTTCCTCGCCGTCGAGGAACTCCTCGATCACCACGCGCGAACCGGCGTCGCCGAAGGCGTTGCCGGCGAGCATGTCACGCACCGCGGCTTCGGCTTCTTCCAGGGTCATGGCGACGATCACGCCCTTGCCCGCGGCCAGGCCGTCGGCCTTGATGACGATCGGCGCTCCCTTTTCCTTCAGATAGGCCAGGGCCGGCTCGATCTCGGTGAAGTTCTGGTAGTCGGCGGTGGGGATCTTGTGGCGTGCCAGGAAGTCCTTGGTGAAGGCCTTGGAGCCTTCCAGCTGGGCCGCGCCCTTGGTTGGGCCGAAGCAGTCCAGGCCACGGCTGCGGAACAGGTCGACGACACCGGCGACCAGCGGCGCCTCGGGGCCGACGATGGTCATCTGCACGTTCTTCTCGGCGAAGTCGGCCAGTTGCTCCAGGGCGGTGACGTCGATGGCGACGTTCTCGCACTTGGCTTCGGTGGCGGTACCGGCGTTGCCCGGGGCAACGTAGACCTTCTCGACCCGAGGGTCCTGGGCGACTTTCCAGGCCAGGGCGTGCTCACGGCCGCCGCTGCCGATGATCAAAACTTTCATGTCAAAACCTCGATGACGCTGAATTCAGGGGATCTCCATGCTGGCGGGGATCTCTGTGGGAGCGGGCTTGCCCGCGAATACGATGGTGCCTTCACCGCCGCATTCGCGGGCAAGCCCGCTCCCACAAGCTCCACCACCAGCCCGGAGATCCGCGTAACAACTTAGTGGCGGAAGTGGCGCATGCCGGTGAACACCATGGCGATACCGGCTTCGTCGGCCGCGGCGATCACCTCGGCATCACGCATCGAGCCACCTGGCTGGATGACAGCGCTGATACCCACTTTAGCCGCATTGTCGATGCCGTCACGGAACGGGAAGAAGGCGTCCGAGGCCATGACCGCGCCCTGTACCTGCAGGCCGGCGTGCTCGGCCTTGATGGCGGCGATGCGGGCGGAGTTGACGCGGCTCATCTGGCCGGCGCCGACGCCGATGGTCTGGCGCTGCTTGGCGTACACGATGGCATTGGACTTGACGAACTTGGCCACTTTCCAGGCGAACACCAGGTCGTGGATTTCCTGCTCGGTCGGGGCGCGCTTGGTGACGATCTTCAGGTCATCGGCGGTGATCATGCCGATATCGCGGCTCTGCACCAGCAGGCCACCGTTGACGCGCTTGAAGTCCCAGCCGGCGGCGCGTTCGGCTGGCCATTCGCCGCACTCGAGCAGGCGTACGTTCTGCTTGGCGGCCACGACGTCACGGGCGGCCTGGGAGATCTTCGGCGCGATGATCACTTCGACGAACTGGCGCTCGACGATGGCCTTGGCGGTTTCACCGTCCAGCTCGCGGTTGAAGGCGATGATGCCGCCAAAGGCCGACTCGGTGTCGGTGGCGTAGGCCAGGTCGTAGGCCTTGCGGATGCCGCCCTCGTCCTCGGGGACCACGGCCACGCCGCACGGGTTGGCATGCTTGACGATCACGCAGGCCGGCTTGACGAAGCTCTTGACGCACTCCAGCGCGGCGTCGGTGTCGGCCACGTTGTTGAACGACAGTTCCTTGCCTTGCAACTGCAGGGCGGTGGAGACGCTGGCCTCGCCCTTGCGGGCCTCGACGTAGAACGCCGCGCTCTGGTGCGGGTTCTCGCCGTAGCGCATTTCCTGGGCCTTGACGAACTGGCTGTTGAAGGTGCGCGGGAATTCGCTGCGGCCTTCGGTGGACAGGGTGTCCTTCGACTGGTCGATGGTGCCCATGTAGTTGGCGATCATGCCGTCGTAGGCAGCGGTGTGCTCGAAGGCCTTGAGCATCAGGTCGAAGCGCTGGGCGTAGGTCAGGCCACCGGCCTTGAGGTTTTCCAGGACCTGGGCGTAGTCGCTGGCGTTGACCACGATGGCCACGTCCTTGTGGTTCTTGGCCGCCGAACGGACCATGGTCGGGCCGCCGATGTCGATGTTCTCGATGGCGGTCGGCAGGTCGCAGCCGGGCTTGGCGATGGTCGCCTCGAAGGGGTACAGGTTGACGGCGACCAGGTCGATCGGCTTGATGCCGTGCTCGTTCATAATGGCGTCGTCGATGCCGCGCCGGCCGAGGATGCCGCCGTGGATCTTCGGATGCAGGGTCTTGACCCGGCCGTCCATCATTTCGGCGAAGCCGGTGTAGTCGGCCACTTCCACCGCGTTCACGCCGTTGTCCTTGAGCAGCTTGTAGGTACCGCCGGTGGACAGGATCTCGACGCCGAGCTGTTGCAGCTCACGGGCGAACTCGAGGATCCCGGTCTTGTCGGAGACGCTGATCAGGGCGCGGCGGATCGGCAGGCGGGTAGTCTGGTCGGTCATTTCGGATTCCATAACGCGGTGGATTCAGCAAAAAAGGCGCCTCTTTAGGGGAGCCGCCTTTTCTGATTGGGATTCTGGCTTTACAACAGGTCGTACTGCTTGAGCTTCTTGCGCAGGGTGCCACGGTTGAGCCCGAGCATCTCGCTGGCCTTGGTCTGGTTGCCCTTGACGTAGTTCATCACGCTTTCGAGCAGCGGCGCCTCGACTTCCGAGAGCACCAGGTTGTAGACGTCGGTGACGGTGGCGCCTTCCAGGTGGGCGAAATAGTTGTGCAGCGCCTTCTCCACGCTGTCGCGCAGGGTCTGGCCCTCCTCGCTCGGCGTGTTGAGGTGCTGCTTGAGATTGGCGTTGTCGCTCACGGGCGTTGTTCCACTCACTAAAGTCTCGGTCATCATCGTCATGCGGCCACCCCTTGTCCGTCCTCTGTCTCAAGGCTCTGTCGACGCTCGCGGAAAAACGCGCGAACGTTGGCGCACTGCGCTTGTGTGTCTTCCAAAGCGTTGAACCGGCCGCGAAACTCCTTGCCGCCAGGTCGTGTCGCCAGGTACCAGCCAACGTGCTTGCGGGCGATACGTACACCCATCACATCGCCATAGAAGGCATGCAGCGCGGCCAGGTGCTCCAGCAGAATGCGTTCCACTTCTTCCAGCCCCGGGGCTGGCAGATGCTCGCCCGTGCGCAGGTAATGCTCGATCTCGCGGAAGATCCACGGCCGCCCCTGGGCGGCACGGCCGATCAGCAGGCCGTCGGCACCGGTGGCGTCCAGCACCGCCCGGGCCTTTTCTGGCGAGGTAATGTCGCCGTTGGCGAAAACCGGGATCGACACCGCTTGCTTGATGGCAGCGATGGTGTCGTATTCGGCTTCGCCGGTATACAGGTCGGCGCGTGTGCGGCCATGCACCGCAAGCGCCTGGATGCCGGCCTGTTCGGCGATCTTCGCCACGTTCAGGCCGTTCTTGTTCGCCCGGTCCCAGCCGGTGCGGATCTTCAGGGTCACCGGGACCTCCACGGCGCCGACGACGGCATGGAGGATCTCGCTGACCAAGGCTTCATCTCTCAATAAAGCAGAGCCTGCGGCTTTGTTGCAGACTTTTTTCGCCGGGCAGCCCATGTTGATGTCGATGATCTGGGCGCCGGCTTCGACGTTGGCCCGGGCCGCGGCCGCCAGCATCTGCGCATCGCCACCGGCGATCTGTACCGAGCGTGGCTCGGGATCACCTTCGTGGATGCGGCGCAGGCGCGACTTGCGGCTGTTCCACAGGCTCATGTCGCTGGTCACCATCTCCGACACCACCATGCCCGCCCCCAGGCGTTGGCAGAGCGTGCGCAAAGGTTGGTCCGTGACCCCGGCCATGGGCGCGAGGATCAGGTTGTTTCGCAGTGTATAAGGGCCGATGCGTACCGCCGACATAGGTGTTCCCTGTTGTGGGGCCGAATCATTGGAGTCCGAAAAAGGGTTGGCATGATACCCGCTCTCGGTGACCGGATAAAGATGGATTTGGATAAAATCTGAACAGCTCGAGGCTTATAGCGAAAGCTGCAAGCTGCGCGCTTCAAGCGGCAAGAGAGCGGGGGCCGGAGCACCGTGCGCTTTCTCGCGAGGCCTGCAGCTCGTCGCTTATGAGGGCTGCAAGAGACCGTAAGCCGAGGCTCGGTGCGCTTTTTCTTGCAGCTTGCGGCTTATTCGGGGGAGCGGAAGCTGAGGCTGTAGTTCACCGCCTTGGGGCCGGGGTCGAGGATGTCGAGGGCGATGTGGATCGGGGTCTGGCTGGGCATCTCGCCGCGCCCGGCCAACTCGCCCGAGAGGTACTCGCTGGGCTTGAAGCGACGGCTGGCGATGAGCTGGCCGTTGAGGTCGGCGAAACGCAGCTCCAACAGCGGGAACGGCTGGGCGAAGGGCGCGCGGTTGTAGATGATCGCATCGACGATCAGCGCACCCTTGAAGTCCGGGTGGCTGCGCACCACCAGGTTGCTGCTCTTGATCCGCGAGATGTCCACGCGGGTCGGCACCTGGCAGCCGAGCAGCGGGCACAGTTGCTGGAACCAGGGGCGGTACTGGTCCTGGCGGGCCATCTCGTCGAAGTGGTACCAGACGTACTGGAACGCCAGCAGGCCAGCGGCCAGCAGGGTCAGCACGCCCCACAGCAGGCGCTTGGCCCAGTTGGGGCGGGGCTTGTGCCAGTCGAGCTGCAACGGGTCGTCGACCACGTGTACCAACGGCTCCTTGCGCGTCGGGCGCTCGGGCCGGGCGGCCAGCCCCGGCTCCAGCCGTTCGTCGGGCAGGTGGCGGGCATCGTCATCGTCGTCGTGCGCCGACAGATGGAGGCCACGTTCCTCGTCGTCCAGTGCCGAAAGCCCCATTTGCGGGACTTCGTCGTCGGTCGACAAGTGTTCGCCCCGCGGGTCGGAAAGCGGGGTGAAGGTGTGGGGCTCTTCGTCGTCCAGGTCCAGGTTGCTGCCCAGGGTCGGCTCGGTGCGATCGCCCGGTGCTGGCTCCAGGTCGAGGTCTTCCTGTTCGACCAGTACGGGGGCGGGCTCGTCGACAGGGTGCAGGTCGGGCTGCTCGTCGGTCGCGGTGCCGAAGGGGGCGTCGCTGTGCGCTTCGTCGTCGGGGGCGTCGCGGCGGGCCTGCAAGGCCTCGGCGCGTGGGGCCTCCTGGCGTTCGGCTGGGGTATCGCGTTGTTCGAGGCGGGCCAGCTCCTGGTCCAGGTCGAGGTCATCCAGCGCCTGCGCCGTGAGGGTCCAGTCCTCCTGGTCCACGACCGGGCGCTGGCTGGCCGGCTCAGGTGTTGGCTCTGGCGCTGGCGCTGCAGCCGGGGCCGGAGCCGCTTGCGCGCCTGCGGCGCGGTTCTGCTCCAACAGTTGCTTGGCGGCATTGAACACCTGCAGGCAGTGGCCGCAGCGCACCACGCCACGGGCCACGCTCAACTGGTGGTGGGTGACGCGAAAGCTGGTCTGGCAATGCGGGCACTGGGTGACGAAACTGTCGGTCATGCGGCGATCCGGAGGGCTGGTGCAGGGATTTATTCTAGGCCTGCCGGGCGGCGGCGACCACTGATGCGCACCCAGCCGTCGCGCTCGACGATCGGGTCGAGCTCGAAGTCGGCGGCATAGGCGGCGGCCACTTCCTCACCTTGTTCGGCGAGGATGCCGGAGAGCGCCAGCAGGCCACCGGGGCGGACCAGGCCGGACAACTGCGGGGCTAGCGAAACCAGAGGGCCGGCGAGGATGTTGGCGACCAGCACGTCGGCCTGCAGGGCCGGCATCTGTTCGGGCAGGTACAGGGCCAGCCGCTGGTCGGCGATGTCATTGCGCCCGGCGTTGTCACGCGAGGCCTCCAGGGCTTGCACGTCGATGTCGGTGCCCACTGCCTCGCGGGCGCCCAGCAGCAGGGCGGCGATGGCCAGGATGCCCGAGCCGCAACCGAAGTCCAGCACCTGGGTGCCTTCGAGCTGCTGGCCGTCGAGCCACTCCAGGCACAGGGCGGTGGTCGGGTGGGTGCCGGTGCCGAAGGCCAGGCCCGGGTCCAGGAGCAGGTTCACCGCGTCCTTTTCCGGGGCCTCGTGCCAGCTCGGGACGATCCACAGGCGGCGGCCGAAGCGTATGGGCTGGAAGTTGTCCATCCAGCTGCGTTCCCAGTCCTGGTCCTCGATCACCTCGGCGTGGTGCTCCGGCAGCTCGGCGCCGGTCAGCAGGCGCAGGTGGGCGAACACCTGCTCAGGCTCGGCATCGGCCTCGAACAGGGCCAGCAGATGGGTGTGCGACCACAGCGGGGTGGTGTTGAGGTCCGGTTCGAAAATGGGCTGGTCCTCGGCGTCCATGAAGGTCACCGAGACGGCACCGACTTCGAGCAGGGCGTCTTCGTAGGTTTCGGCTTGTTCCGGGCTGATGGCCAGGCGTACTTGCAGCCAGGGCATGGCGGGCACCTTTGGTAAATCGACAGGGGCAGCCCAGGGCTGCGCGAAGCCTGGCAGTTTACTTGAGTGCGTGGGGTTTGTGCAGGACGGTTTGGCCGGGCGCGGGCAATGGGCCGCGCCGCGGCCGGGAGGGCAGCGCCTGGTCAGGGGGGCCGGTGCATCCCGCGCTCGATGTCGTCGATCAGTGCCTTGGCGAAGCCGCTGAGAATCCGCGCGGCGCTGCCGGCGATCAGGTCGCCTTCCATCTCCGCCTCGGTGGACAGGTGGCGGATGCAACCCAGCAGCACCGACAGCTCGCAGAGGGCATGTTCGAGAGGGACGCCGGGTTGGATACGGAACAGTTCCATGAAGGTTTCGCGGCCGGCGGTCGAGCAGGCTTTCGGGGCTGGGGCGTCGTTGAGGGGGATGGGATGGGCAAGATGGGGCGGGTCGGGGACGGTCTTCTTCATGATGGATCTCCAGTGCGTGGCAGGAGCGACCACCTGGATCTTTCTCACGGACAAAGGTGGCAGCCGTACGCGGGGTGAGAAAACCGGTGCACTGGAAACCCGGCCAGACCGAAGTCTGCCCGCGCATGGCTGCCATGAAGCGATGCCGTAGCAGTGCAGGTCGGGTTTCTCACACCCGGTCGCCAAATGTGACGACCCGGTGAAGTTATCCCCATGGTATTGCCCTAACAATGCGGCGGTTTCCGGCAGTTGCGTAGGATAGTTCGCCAGACATGGTGGGCTGAAGTGTTTGGTTCCAAGTTCGGAAATGTCTGACAAGGTTGAGATCGCTGGGGCCGCTTCGCGACCCATTCGCGGGCAAGCCCGCTCCCACACAGGCTGTGTTGCCCATTCGGTCCCTGTTCTCTGCGCGACAGCGCAGCCCGATGGGCTGGGTAATCTTCCCACAGGCACAGCGCCGCTCTCACGGGCAGCGGTGAACCTGTGGGAGCGGGCTTGCCCGCGAATGGGCCGCGCAGCGGCCCCCGGCACACTCAGTGCTTGCGCAGGAACGCCAGCACCTGCTGGTTGACCTGCTCCGCCGCTTCCATCTGCACCATGTGCCCCACCCCCGGGATCACCACGACCTCCGCCTCCAGCCCCTCGGCATGGCTGGCCGGGATGATCGCGTCCTCGCTGCCCCAGACCACCAGCACCGGCAACTGGCCCAGCACGCCGCGCAGGTCGTGGCGCTGCCGGTCGCCGTCGGCGATGGCCGCCGCCAACTGGCGCAGGGCCGTGTCGACGCCCTCCAGGCGCTTGAACTTGAGCATGTCCTCGAGCATTTGCCGGGTCACCAGCCCCGGGTCGGCGAACAGTTGGCTCATCTGCGGCTTGAGCGCGTTGCGGTTGCCGGCCTCGACGAAGCCTTGCAGGTACCGGCCGTTGATCGCCTGGCCAAGCCCCGCGCTGGCGATCAGGCCCAGGCTGGCCACCCGCTGCGGCGCCAGGCGCGCGACGTTCAGGCTCACCGCGCCGCCCATGGAGTGGCCGACCAGATGGGCGCGGGGGATGTCCAGGTGATCGAGCAGGGCCAGCACGGTTTCGCTCAGTTCATCCAGGTCGCCCCGTTGCAGGGCCTTGGCCGATTCGCCATGGCCAGGCAGGTCGAGGGCGATGACCCGGCGCTCGGCAGCCAGGGCCGGGTGGTTGAACAGCCAGTTGTCGAGGTCGCCACCGAACCCGTGCACCAGCACCAGCGGCGTGCCGCCTTCGCCCAGCTCGAACCAGCGCAGCAGGCGGCCACCGACCTCAGCCTTCTGCGGAGCCGGCCCCTGGGCCTGCTCGCCGCCGCCCTCGGCGACGAACTCGGCCTGGAAGCGTTGCACCACGGCGTCGATCTCGGACTCCTGGGCCTCGCCCTCCACCACCACGGCGAGCAGGGCGCCCACCGGCAGGGTCTCGTCGGGCCTGGCCACCTGGCGGCGCAGCACGCCGCTGAACGGGGCTTCGACGCTGCTGCTGATCTTGTCGGTCTCGACGTCCAGCACTTCGTCGCCCTTGTTGATTTCATCGCCTTCCTGCTTGAGCCAGGTGTCGACCCGGCCCTCGGTCATCGACAGGCCCCACTTGGGCATGGTCAGCGTATGGATCTGGCTCATGCGGCACTCCTCGCGGCTTCGATCACCTTGCGTACGGCGGTCTCGATCTTCGCCGCGTCGGGGATGTACAGGTCTTCCAGGGCATCGGAGAAGGGCACCGGGGTATGCGGTGCGGTGACCATCTCGATCGGCCCCTTGAGGGCGCCGAAGGCCTTCTGCGCCACCAGCGCACTGATGTCGGTGGCCATGGAGCAGCGCGGGTTGGCTTCGTCGATCACCACCAGGCGGCCGGTCTTCTCCACGCTTTCGAGGATGCTGTCTTCATCCAGCGGGCTGGTGGTGCGCAGGTCCAGCACTTCGCAGTCGATGCCCTGGCGGGCCAGGTTATTGGCCGCCTCCAGCGCCACGTGGACCATCCGCCCGTAGGTCACCAGGGTCACGTCGTCGCCATCGCGCAGGAAGTTGGCTTCGCCGAAGGGCACGCTGTAGACCTCTTCCGGGACCTCGCCTTGCATGCCGTAGAGCAGCTTGTGCTCGCAGAAGATCACCGGGTCGTTGTCGCGGATCGCCTGGATCAGCAGCCCCTTGGCGTCGTATGGCGAGGAGGGGCAGACCACCTTCAGGCCTGGGATGTGCGTCCACAGCGAGGTGAGCATCTGCGAGTGCTGGGCCGCCGCGCGCAGGCCGGCGCCGTACATGGTGCGCAGCACCAGCGGGGTCACGGCCTTGCCGCCGAACATGTAGCGGAACTTGGCTGCTTGATTGAGGATCTGGTCCAGGCAGCAACCGGCGAAGTCGACGAACATCAGTTCGCACACCGGGCGCAGGCCCTGGGTCGCGGCGCCGACGGCGGCCCCCACGTAGCCGATCTCCGACAGCGGTGCATCCAGTACCCGGCCGGGGAACTGGTGGTACAGCCCCTTGGTCACGCCCAGCACGCCGCCCCAGGCATCGTCCTCGCCTGGCGCACCGGCGCCGCCGGCCACGTCCTCGCCAATGATGAATACCGTGCTGTCACGGCGCATTTCCTGGGCCAGCGCCTCGTTGATGGCCTGCTGGTAGCTGATCTTTCTTGCCATGGTGGTTCTCCTGCTTGTTCTTGTCGGGCGGGCTCAGGGGTAGGCGACGTAGACGTCGCTGAGCAGGTCGGCGGGCTGCGGCTTGGGGTCGGACTTGGCGCGGCGCACGGCGTCGTCGATCAGGGCCTCGACACGGGCGTCGATGGCATCGAGCTGGTCGAGGGTCAGCAGGCCGGCGTGGGTGGTCTTGTGGCGAAACTGCAGCAGGCAGTCTCGGCTTTCACGCAGGTTCTTCACCTCGTCCGGGGCCCGGTAGGTCTGGGCGTCGCCTTCGAAGTGGCCGTAGTAGCGGCTGAGCTTGACCTCGATCAGCGACGGCCCTTGCCCGGCGCGGGCGCGCTCGATGGCGGCGCCAGCGGCCTCGTGCACGGCGAAGAAGTCGAAGCCGTCGATGGTCACGCCAGGCATGCCGAAGCCGGCGGCGCGGTCGGCGATGTGATCGCACGCCACCGACCAGGTCGAGGCCGTGGCCTCGGCGTAGCCGTTGTTCTCGGCGACGAAGATGCACGGCAGGTTCATGATCGAGGCCAGGTTCATCGCCTCGAACACCGCGCCTTCGTTGGAGGCTCCGTCGCCGAAGAAGGCCACCGACACATCGTCGCGGCCCTTGATCTTGGCGGCCAGGGCGGCGCCGGCCACCAAGGGGGCGCCGGCACCGACGATGCCGTTGGCACCGAGCATGCCCTTCTCCAGGTCGGCGATGTGCATGGAGCCACCCTTGCCGCCGCACACGCCGGTCTTCTTGCCGTAGATCTCGGCCATCATGCCGTACACGTCGACGCCCTTGGCGATGCAGTGGCCGTGGCCGCGGTGGGTCGAGGCAATGCAGTCGCTGTCGCGCAGGTGGGCCATGACCCCGGCGGCGGAGGCTTCCTCGCCGGCATACAGGTGGACGAAGCCGGGGATCTCGCCGGTGGCGAACTCGACGTGCAGGCGTTCTTCGAAGGCGCGGATGGTGCGCATCACTTCATAGGCATGCAGCAACTGCTCGGAACTGAGGTGAGTGGACATCTTGTTGTTCTCCAGGGTTGTCTCAACACGGGGGTGCAGCGGGGCGCCGGTGGTCGCGGGGGACGACCAGCAGGTGATGACGGGCGGCATGGGCCAGCACGGCCTCGACATCCACGGTCAGGGGGCCGTGGGGGTCGAGGGTGATGGTCGGGGTATCGTGCTCGGCGAACTCGATCTCCCGTTCGCCGTCCAGGGCCAAGGTGCCGCAGGCCAGGGCCAGGGGGTAGGCCACGCCGGGTTCGAGCGGGCCAGAGGCGCTGATGCCGCAGCCCTGCAGCAGGCCGGGGGCCAGCGGGGCGAGCAGGGCCTGTGCGCTGTCGGCCTCGAGACGTACCCAGGCACCGTGCCGGTCGTGGCGCGACACCGGGCACCACAGCCCGCACAGGGCCGACAGGCCGATGGCATGGGGTTCGGCGAAACAGGCGAAGACTTCGGCCAGGTCTTCGCTGCGGCTGAGGGCGCGGGCACCGATGAAGCGCTGGGGCGACACGGCGACCTCCACCAGCGCCCACTCGCACAGGCCCTGTTCGGGCACGCGCACCAGCAGCCGCTTGTTGCGGCGCAGGCCGATGCCGGCGGGGATCTGGCCGCTGGCCTGCAGGCCGCCGGCCAGGCCCGCGCTGGTGGCCTCGCGCAGTTCGGGAAAGGCGTTGTTGGTGCCGGTGGACAAGGTCAGCAAGGGCACGTCGCCAGCCTCGGCAGCCACGGCCTTGTGGGTCCCGTCGCCACCGAGCACGGCGATCATCGCCACGCCGCGCTCGACCATCTGGCGGGTGGCCAGGCGGGTGTCGGCGACGGTCTGGGTCAGTGGCAGGTCGAGGACTTCCAGGGTGGGCCAGTGCTGGTCACGGGCCAGCGGGCCGAGGCTGGCCTTGAGCACGGCGGCGGCGATACCGGTCATGTCGGTGGGCAGCAGCACCCGGGCGATGCCGGTGGCGCCGAAGGCCGCGAGCAGGCGCTGGATGGCCGAGGCCTTGTCGGTACTGGAGTACAGCCCGGCATTGGCGGTCAGGCGACGCAGGTCGCGACCGGACGCCGGGTTGGCGATGATGCCGATGGTCGGGGCGGGTTGCGGCATGGCGCACCTCGTTTTCTTGTTTGCCAGGGCTTGAGCAAGCGCGGTGCCAGGTTTGCCCGGGCTGCCTGTAAGGCGCGTGGCAGAGCGATCCGGCAGGGTTGCAGGCGAAGCCTGGGCGGTGCCAGGCGAGACGCCGGGTGCCAGCCGGGCGGGGGCGCCGGCGAGACACTGAGACGCTGCGTCTCAAGCGCACCGGTGATCACGCGGCGCTTGTCGGACAATCCGTGGAGGCGCTTAATGGCCGCACAACGACAAGAACACGAGAACCGGAGGGCCCCAATGCTTGCCGCGAACTCCCGAGCCCATGTCGATTGCGTCAGCCGGGTGCTGAAGAACGCCGATCGCCTGCCCCAGGCCCCGGTGCCGACGCTGATCCTCGACTCGTGGCGCCGCTCCATGGAGTTGTACCGCCTCGACCCGGGCTCCTTGCAGGGCCCGCGCATCCTTTCCCAGACACTGCTCAACGAATGCCGCGAACGCGCCGAGCTGTTCCTGCGCATCGCCAGCGATGCGGTGGCGCGGTTGCATGAGCGGGTGCGCGGCGCCGACTATTGCGTGCTACTCACCGACGCTCTGGGGCGCACCATCGACTATCGGGTGGAGTCGGCGATCCGCAACGACTGCCGCAAGGCCGGGCTGTACCTGGGCACCTGCTGGTCGGAGGGCGAGGAGGGTACCTGCGGGGTGGCGGCGGTGCTGACCAGCAAGGCCCCGGTCACGGTGCACAAGCGCGACCATTTTCGCGCCGCCTTCATCGGCTTGACCTGCACCGCGGCGCCGGTGTTCGACCCCCATGGCGAACTGCTCGGGGTGGTGGATGTTTCCGCCCTGCAGTCGCCCGACGACCGGCGCAGCCAGCACCTGATCCGCCAGTTGGTGGAGCAGACCGCACGGGAGATCGAGAACGCCTTCTTCATGCACAGCGCCCAGGGCCATTGGGTGATGCGCGCCCATGGCACGCCGGGCTACGTGGAGAGCCAGCCGGACTACCTGCTGGCCTGGGATGCCGACGGCCGCCTGCAGGCGATCAACAGCCTGGCCCGCCAGCGCCTGCTCGCGCAGCATGGCCGCTTGCCCGCGCATATCGGCGAGGTGTTCGACCTCGACCAACTGCGCCGCGCCAGCGATGCCTCGGCACAACGCCTGCCAGGTTGGGGCGGCCTCTATGGGCGGGTCAGCGCACCGCAACGGCGTAGCCGGGCAGTGCCGCCGCGCCAGGCCCAGGATGCGCGCATCGAACAGCACCTGCGCCTGGCCACGCGGGTGAAGGATTGCAACCTGGCGGTGCTGGTACTGGGCGAGACCGGCGCCGGCAAGGAGGTCTTCGCCCGCCAGTTGCACCAGCAGAGCCAGCGCCGCGACGGGCCGTTCGTCACCCTGAACTGCGCGGCGATACCCGAGAGCCTGATCGAGAGCGAACTGTTCGGCTACGTGGCCGGTGCGTTCACCGGTGCGTCGAGCAAGGGCATGCAGGGGCTGCTGCAACAGGCCGATGGCGGCACCTTGTTCCTCGATGAAATCGGCGACATGCCGCTTAACTTGCAGACCCGCTTGCTGCGAGTGCTGGCCGAGGGCGAGGTAGCGCCGTTGGGGGCGGCGCGCCGTGAGCGGGTGGATATCCAGGTGATCTGCGCGACCCACCGCGACCTGGCGGCGATGGTGGCCGAAGGGCGCTTTCGCGAGGACTTGTATTTCCGCCTGGCCAACGCACGTTTCGAATTACCGCCGCTGCGCGAGCGGGAGGACCGACTGGGGCTGATCCACCGGTTGCTGGCGGAGGAGGCCGAGGCGTGCGGCGTCGAGGTGGTGCTGGCCGATGCGGCGCTGGAGGCGCTGTTGACCTATCGCTGGCCGGGCAACCTGCGGCAGTTGCGGCAAGTGCTGCGCTATGCCTGCGCGGTGTGCGAGGGCGGCCAGGTAGGGCTGGAGGATCTGCCCGAGGAGGTGCGTAGTGGGTACGCGCCCTCCACTGAAGCGGCAATCTCCAGCCCAGCACGCCAAGCCTTGCTCGATGCCCTGATTCGCCATCGCTGGAAGCCGGCGGAGGCGGCACGGGCCCTGGGAATCTCGCGGGCGACCCTGTATCGACGGGTCCACGAGCACCGGATCGAGATGCCCCGGATGAAGGGTTAGGGGGCCGCCTGGTTTTTCTTGTCGCTTGCCGCTAAAAAAGAACCCCGGCACCAGGCCGGGGTTCTGTCACCTCACACGCACGATCACTCCTGGTTGGCCAGTTTGTGCTCGAGGTAGTGGATGTTGACGCCACCTTTGCAGAAACCTTCATCGCGCACCAGGTCACGGTGCAGCGGGATGTTGGTCTTGATGCCGTCGACCACGATCTCGTCCAGGGCATTGCGCATGCGCGCCATGGCTTCGTCGCGGTCCTTGCCGTAGGTGATCAGCTTGCCGATCAGCGAGTCGTAGTTCGGCGGGACCGAGTAACCGCTGTACAGGTGCGAGTCGACACGCACGCCATTGCCGCCCGGAGCATGGAAGTGCTTGACGGTACCTGGGCTCGGGATGAACTTCTTCGGGTCCTCGGCGTTGATCCGGCACTCCAGCGAGTGGCCACGGATGACCACGTCTTCCTGGCGGATCGACAGCTTGTTGCCAGCGGCGATGCTGAGCATCTCCTTGACGATGTCGATACCGGTGACCATCTCCGAGACCGGGTGCTCGACCTGAACGCGGGTGTTCATCTCGATGAAGTAGAAACGACCGTTCTCGTACAGGAACTCGAAGGTACCGGCACCGCGGTAGCCGATCTCGATGCACGCCTGCACGCAGCGGGCGAACACTTCCTGGCGGGCGTCCTCGTCGATGCCCGGGGCCGGGGCTTCTTCCAGCACCTTCTGGTGACGGCGCTGCAGGGAGCAGTCACGGTCGCCCAGGTGGATGGCGTTGCCCTGGCCGTCGGAAAGCACCTGGACTTCCACGTGGCGTGGGTTGGTCAGGAACTTCTCCAGGTAGACCATCGGGTTGCCGAAGGCGGCACCGGCTTCGTTGCGAGTCAGCTTGGCCGCGGCGATCAGGTCTTCTTCCTTGTGCACCACGCGCATGCCGCGACCACCACCGCCACCGGCGGCCTTGATGATCACCGGGTAGCCTACCTCGCGGGCGATCGCCAGCGCGGTTTCCTCGTCTTCCGGCAGCGGGCCGTCGGAGCCCGGCACGGTCGGCACGCCGGCCTTGATCATCGCGTCCTTGGCCGAGACCTTGTCGCCCATCAGGCGGATGGTGTCGGCTTTCGGGCCGATGAAGGCGAAGCCGGATTTCTCCACCTGTTCGGCGAAGTCGGCGTTCTCGGCGAGGAAGCCGTAGCCTGGGTGGATGGCGGTGGCGCCCGTCACTTCGGCAGCGGCGATGATCGCCGGGATGTGCAGGTAGGATTCGCGGGACGACGCCGGGCCGATGCACACGGACTCGTCAGCCAGGCCCAGGTGCATCAGCTCGCGGTCGGCCGTGGAGTGTACGGCGACGGTCTTGATACCCAGTTCCTTGCAGGCACGCAGGATACGCAGGGCAATTTCGCCGCGGTTGGCGATCAGAACTTTTTCCAACATCGCAGGCTCTCCGCGGTTCAAACGATGGTGAACAGCGGCTGGTCGAACTCAACCGGCTGACCGTCTTCCACCAGGATGGCGTCGATGACACCGCCGACATCGGCTTCGATGTGGTTCATCATCTTCATGGCTTCGACGATGCACAGGGTATCGCCTTTCTTCACGGTCTGACCGACTTCGGCGAAGTTGGCCGAGGTCGGCGAAGGCTTGCGGTAGAAGGTGCCGACCATCGGCGAGCGAACCACGGTGCCTTTGAGGGCCGGTGCGGCGGCAGCGGCTTCGGCGACCGGCGCGGCGGCAACCGGGGCTACGGCAGCGGCCACGGGCGCGGCGACCGGCGCCGGGGCGGCGAAGAACTGCTGGCCGGCCGGGGTCTTGCTGTGACGGCTGATGCGAACGGACTCTTCGCCTTCCTTGATCTCCAGTTCGTCGATGCCAGACTCTTCCAGCAGTTCGATCAGCTTCTTGACTTTACGGATATCCATTAATCATCAACTCCCAAGGTTCGGTCGGGGACGTAATTGAAAACGTGTCGAAAACGTTTTTCCAAACCCCGGCCCGAAGGGGCCGAGGCCTTGTGTCATCAGGGCTGTGCGTTGGCAGCCAGGTATTCCAGCGCAGACTCCAGGGCCAACCGGTAGCCGGTGGCGCCCAGGCCGCAGATCACCCCTACGGCGACATCGGAGAAGTAGGAGTGATGACGGAACGGTTCGCGTTTGTGCACGTTCGAGAGGTGCACTTCGATGAATGGGATGCTCACCGCGAGCAATGCGTCACGTAATGCGACGCTGGTGTGGGTGAACGCCGCCGGATTGATCAGGATGAAGTCCACGCCTTCGTTGCGGGCGGCGTGGATGCGGTCGATCAGTTCGTACTCGGCATTGCTCTGCAGGTATTGCAGGTGGTGACCGGCGGCGCGGGCACGCTGCTCCAGGTCCTGGTTGATCTGGGCCAGGGTCACGGCGCCGTAGTGGCCCGGTTCGCGGGTACCGAGCAGGTTGAGGTTGGGGCCGTGCAGCACCAGTAGGGTCGCCATCTGCGGATTCCTTGATTTTGTAGGGCAATACGACATAGCGCGGCGACTATGCCGCAAGAGCAGAGGAGTGTCCAGTTCCCGGCAATACGCAGCACGATGTCCGAGGTTCGCGCAAAGTATGTGACCAGATGATTAAATCTGGTCACCGCTGCAATGAAAAATCCCGCCTCGCGGGAAGTTATAGACCCAGATCGCTGCGCACGCGCACCAGATGATTGGCAAATTCCGTGGCATTTATCTCGCCAATGACCCGATCAGCGGTCATTTCGCTGCCGTTCGCTGCAAAGAACAACAGGGCCGGTGGGCCGAACAGCTGGTAGCGGTCGAGCAGGGCGCGTTGCTGGGCGTTGCTCTCGGTGATATCGAAGCGCAGCAGCTTGAAGGCGCCCAGTTGCGCCTGGACCTGCGGGGCATTGAGCACTTCGTGCTCGATCACCTTGCAACTGATGCACCAGTCGGCGTACCAGTCCAGCAGCACCGGCTGGCCGGCGGCCTTGGCCTCGGCCAGGGCGGCATCCAGCGCCGCGGGCGTGCTGAGGGTCTGCCAGGCGCTGGCCGTGCTGGCGGCCGGGTTACCGGCGCTGCTCGCGGGCGTGGGGGGTGGCAGCGGGCGCAGTGGGTCGCCGCGACCGCTCAAGGCGCCGTACCAGCAGGCCAGGGCATAGACCAGCAGGGCCAGGCCGAGCAATTGCGCCAGGCGCTGGCGGGGCGTCTTGACCACGAATTCCAGGGCGCCGAGGAACAGCGCCACCCCGGCGGCCAGCAGGCCGACCAGCAGCAGTGTCACGGGGCCAGGCAGCACGCGGCTGAGCAGGCCGATGGCCAGGCCCAGCAGGAGCACGCCGATGGCGTTCTTGACCGTGTTCAACCAGGGGCCGCTCTTGGGCAGCCAGGCCGCGCCACCGGTGGCCACCAGCAGCAGGGGGGCGCCCATGCCCAGGCCGAGGGCGAACAGTTTCAATGCCCCGCCCAGGGCATCGCCGCTGGCGCTGATGTACAGCAAGGCGCCGGCCAGCGGCGCCGATACGCAGGGCGATACCAGCAGGCTGGAGAGCACGCCGAGCACCGCGGCGCCCAGCAGCGAGCCGCCCCGGGTGCGGTTGGCGAGGCTGTTCAGGCGATTGCCCAGGGCCTGGGGCAGCTTCAGCTCGAACAGGCCGAACATGGCCAGGGCGAACAGCACGAAGAACAGCGCGAAGGGCACCAGCACCCAGGCCGACTGCAGGCGTGCCTGCAGGTTGAGACTGGCGCCGAATACGCCCATCAGCGCGCCGAGCACGGCGAAGCTGGCGGCCATCGGCAGCACGTAGGCCAGCGACAGGGACAGGCCGCGCCAGCCACCGACCTGGCCGCGCAGCACCACCCCAGAGAGGATCGGCAGCATGGGCAGCACGCAGGGGGTGAAGGTCAGGCCGACACCGGCGAGGAAGAACAGCAGCAGCGACTGCCAGCTCCAGCCCTTCTCGTCGCCGAGGGGAAGCGCGCCGGGCTTGCCGCCTTCGCCGCCGATGCTCAGCCGTTCGGTTTCCGGGGGGTAGCACAGGCCCTTGTCGGCGCAGCCCTGGTAGCCCACCAGCAGGGTGAAGGCGCGCAGGTCCGAGGCGTTGCGCGGCAGTTCGATGTCGAGCACGCCGTGGTACACCTCGACGTCACCGAAGAACTCGTCGTGCTTGGCTTCGCCGTTGGGGATCCGCGGTGCGCCGAGGACGATGTCGGTGGGCTCGGTATGGAACTGGAAGCGGTGGCGGTAGAGGTAGTAGCCGTCGGCGGCGACGAAGCGCAGCTTGATGGTCTGGGCATCGGCATGCACCAGGCTGAGCTTGAAGGCTTCGTGGACGGGCAGGAAGTCGGCGTTGTTGGACGACGAGGCGGCCCCGAGGGTGGCGCTGGGGCGGTTGTCGAGCAGGCCGCTGGCGAAGGCGGGGCTGGCCAGCAGCAGGAACAGCAGGAAAAACAGGCGGCGCATGGCGGACTCGCGAGGTGGAACCTGGGCGCATGATAGCGGAGTTGCCTGGGGTTGGGGGCGAAGCTGCAAGCTGATCGGCGCCGCTTGTCATGGCTGTGCTCGGCTCAAATGGGCGCCGCTTGCTTTTTCTTGCCGCGCCTCAGAGGCGAAACGCCCGCACCGCCGTATTCAGCTCGCCACCCAGCTTGAGCAGTTGCTCCCCTTGCTCGCGTCCTTCGCCGATACGTTGCAGGTTGTCTTCGCCCAGTGCGTGGATCCGCTCGCTGTGATCGCGGATCTCGCTCACCGCGCCGCTCTGCTGTGCGGTCACGTCGGCGATGCGCACTGCGGTATCGGCAATGGTGCGAATGGCGCTGACGATCTCGTCCAGCGCACCATCGGCGGCCTGGGCCTGGCTGGCGGTGGTCTCGGCGTGTTCCAGCTGGGCGCGCATACCCTCCACCGACTCGCGGGCAGCCTGCTGCAGGCGGTCGATCAGCGCCTGGATCTCGCCTGTGGCACCTGTGGTGCGCTGGGCCAGCGAGCGCACCTCATCGGCGACCACGGCGAAACCTCGGCCCATCTCGCCGGCTCGCGCTGCTTCGATCGCGGCATTGAGGGCCAGCAGGTTGGTCTGCTCGGCGATGGCGCGGATCACCGTCAGTACACCGCCGATCGTGGCCGACTCCTCGGCCAGTTGCTCGATCATCTGCGCATTGCCCTGGACCTCATCCACCAGCGCGCGCAAGCCGGACAGGCTCTGGCCGATCACCGCCTGGCCCTGTTCCACCGCGCGGCCGGCGTCGCGGCTGGCGTCGGCGGCCGAGCTGGCATCGCCGGCGACTTGCTGGATGGTCGCCTCCAGCTCGCCCAGGGCATCGCGGATCTGCGCAGTGTCGCCGGCCTGGCGCTCGGCGCCGTGGTGCAGGGCGGTGCTCATGCCGGCCAGGGCGTGGCTGCTGCCGGCCACCTGCTCGGCGTTGTGGCGAAGGGTGCCGACCAGCTCCACCAGGTACTGGCGCAGGCGGTTGAGCGACGCCTGGATGTCGTGCAGCTCGCGGTTGGTACGGCCCAGGGCGATGGCCTCGGCGAAGTCGCCCTCGGCCCAGCGCGACAGCGCCGGGGCCAGGCCGGTCAGGGTACGGGCCAGGCGGCGCTGGAGGGTATCGACGAGCAGGGCGATCAGCAGGATCAGGCCGATCATCAGGCCCTGGATCAGGCGCACTTCGCTGGCGATCGTCGCGTGCTGGCCGCGCACCTGCGGCTCCAGGCCGGCGATGGCCTGTTGCACGGCGCCCAGGCGCTCGCCAGTGCTGGCGGCCAGGGCGGCGCGGCGCTCGATCTGCTCGCGGGTGCGCTGCAGTTCGGCAGGGTAGCGGCCCAGCAGGCTGTGCAGCTCCCGTTTGAGGCCCACCGCGACATCCTCGCGTTGATCGCTGGCTTGGGTCTCCAGGCCCATCAGGGCGGCGAAGTCGTCGGCGTTGGACTCGGCTGCGCGGGTCACGCCCAGCAAGGGCAGGCTGTCGATCACCTGGGCCTGGGCGCGGATCGCTTGCAGTTCGCGTTCGACTTCGTCGGCAAGCTCGGCGCGGCCACTGCTGACCAGCTTGTCCCGGGCCAGGGACAGGCGCCCCAGGTGCAGGCTGGCGTCGAACAGTGGCACGAGGTAGCGCTCGGCCTCGGGGTTGGCGCTGTCGCGCGCGTAAGTGGCCAATTGCTCGAAGTTGGCGCCAAGTTCACGCTCGGCCTGCAGCAGCAGGGCCTGGGGATCGCCGGCCAGCTTGCCGGCGGCGAGCAGCTCGTTGGCGGTGAACGCTTGCAGGTGGTCCAGGCTGGGGCGCAACTGGTCGGCCAGCGCTTCGGGCCAGTCGGCCAGGGCTGCCTGCAACTGCGTGTTGGCCGCCATGGCTGCGGCGTGGCGCAGGGCGTCGCCGCTGCCCAGGTAGGCCTGGATGTTGCTCGCCGCATCGTTCTGGAACTGCTGCGACAGGCCCAGGTAGCGCTCCATCAATTGGTAGGGACGCTCCAGGGCGCGTTGCGACCACCACAGGGTCGCAGCCAGGGCGATACAGACGGTCACCAGCAGCAGGGTGTTGAAATTGGTCAGCCACTTCAGGCGCATAGCCGAGAACTTCCAGCGGGGATGGAGAGGTAGGTGCCTGAAGTTATTGCGGTTTTGTGACGAGGTGATGACGGAGGCGGATAAAAGTGGCGTTTTGCCTTTATTCGCTATTGCTGTTCACGGGCACGCCCGATGGCCCGGCTATTTGGGGGCCTGGGTCATTGGTCGCTTATGCATACGCCGGTGTCTGCTTTATAGTGCTGCCACGCGGGCTTGCGGTGGCACCCTGGCCGAGGCTGGAGGTCCAAGCCCCTGAACGTCGTGACTGATTAAGGATATAGCCATGCTGGACTGGAAAAACCGCGAGGCCAAGGCCGAGCCCCGCGAGCGGGTCGATGCCCGTGGCGCTGCTACCCGTAGTTACCTTGGCGGCCTGTGGAGCCGTGCCCTGGGCACCCTGATCGGCCTGTACCTGCTGGTGTGCATCGGCCTGAGCTGGTACTGGAGCCAGGAGCCGGACCTGTTCCCGGTGCAGCAGAACGCCCAGGCCGCGGCCGAGCGCAGCAACCAGCAGATGGTGGTTGGCTATACCACCATCGAGACCCTCAAGACCGTGGCCGGCACCTTGCTGGACAAGCCGGGCGGCTATATCTCCAACGACCGCTTCCCGCCTGGGCTGTGGATGGACAATATGCCCAGCTGGGAATACGGCGTGCTGGTCCAGGTGCGCGACCTGGCCCGCGCTCTGCGCAAGGACTTCGCCCGCTCCCAGTCGCAATCCACCGAGGATGCCGACCTGGCCAAGGCCGAGCCGCGCTTCAACTTCGACAACAAGAGCTGGATCCTGCCGTCCAGCGAGTCGGAGTTCGAGGAGGGCCTCAAGTCGCTGACCCGCTACCAGTCCCGCCTGGCCGCCGGCGACCAGGGCGCGATCTTCTATACCCGCGCCGACAACCTGAACAACTGGCTGGGCGACGTGGCCACGCGCCTGGGTTCGCTGTCCCAGCGCCTGTCGGCCAGCGTTGGCCGGGTCAAGCTCAACAGCACCCTGAAGACCGAGTCGGTGGTCGCAGGCCAGGCGCCGCAGGTCGACGAAGAGCTGGTGGAAACGCCCTGGCTGCAGATCGACAACGTGTTCTACGAGGCCCGTGGCCAGGCCTGGGCGCTGTCCCACCTGCTGCGCGCCATCGAGGTGGACTTCGCCGATGTGTTGGCGAAGAAGAACGCCACCGTCAGCGTACGCCAGATCATCCGTGAGCTGGAGGCCTCCCAGGAGGCACTGTGGAGCCCGATGGTGCTCAACGGCAGCGGCTTCGGCATGTGGGCCAACCACTCGCTGGTGATGGCCAACTACATTTCCCGGGCCAACGCCGCGGTCATCGACCTGCGTCAACTGCTGTCGCAGGGCTGAGGATGACCATCAGCCCAGCCGAGGCCGCGCATCGTGCGGCCTCGGATCGTGAATCGGTCGCCTGGGTCGACGAGGCCGACCGCCTGCTCGGCGCCCTGCCACGGGCCGAACTGCGCGAGCGTGGCCTGATCGGCCGCTGCACCTTCATCCTGCTGTTCAACAGTGCCGGCGAGCTGTGCGTGCATCGGCGCACCCTGAGCAAGGCGCTGTATCCCGGCTACTGGGACGTGGCTGCCGGGGGCATGGTGGCGGCCGGGGAGAGCTACGCGGAGTCGGCGGCGCGTGAACTGGAGGAGGAGCTGGGCATCGGTGGCGTCGAGTTGCGCTTTCATGAGCGCTTCTACTTCGACCAGCCCGACAACCGCCTGTGGTGCGCGGTGTTCTCGGCGGTTTCCGATGCGCCGCTGCGGCTGCAGCCGGAGGAGGTCAGCGAGGCGCGTTTCGTCAGCATCGCCCGGGCCGAGGCCGACAGCCTGGTCCAGCCGTACTGCCCCGACTCGCTGGCCGCCTTGCAGCGCTACAAGGCGGGGTTGCGTTAGTGTTTGGGGCACGAAGCGGCCCCAGGATTGCCAAAGCACCGCTCGACTGACTGGCCTACCCGCGAAGGGGTCGCAAAACATTCGTAAAATGGCACATCCGGGTACTTAGCAACCGGCGGATTTATCGTTAAACTGCGCGCCCTTTTCGGGCTGCCGCAGGACCTGCGGCAGTAGCGCTGCCCCTGCCAGAGTGGGGCTTCGCGGTCGGCCCTGGCTCCAGGCGTCGACCAGTTTTTGTCCTCAGCAAGAGGAACAAAAGTGGCCAAGAAAGCTTCTTCCTTCGCCGCCCTTGGCGGTCTTGTGTACTCCACCGATGCCGGTCGGCATTGCCCGGACTGTGGCAAGCCGGTGGACGCCTGCATCTGCAAGCAACAGGTCATCCCCGCAGGGGATGGGATCGCCCGTGTGCGCCGCGAAAGCAAAGGCCGGGGCGGCAAGACCGTGACCACCATCAGCGGCGTGCCGCTGCCCCTGGACCAGCTCAAGGAGCTGGCCAGCAACCTCAAGCGCCGTTGCGGCACCGGGGGCGCGCTGAAGGATGGGGTCATCGAGATCCAGGGCGACCACGTCGAGCTGCTGCTCGCCGAGCTGGCCAAGCAGGGCTTCAAGGCGAAGAAATCCGGCGGCTGATGCCGGTTGCGCGATTTTTTGCCCTGGGCTTTCTAAACTCGTTCCCGTAGCCAGGGTCTATCCCTGGACACGGGCGAATCGTCATTTTCAGTTTCTACACTGCATCCGCCTCCTGCGCGGGGCAGTGTCTTCGACTTTATCTACAGGGGACTTGAATGTCCGTACGACGCACACGCAAAGACGATGGCAGCCAATGGACCGTGGCCGACAGCCGCAGTGTTTACGGTATCCGCCATTGGGGCGCTGGTTATTTCGCCATCAATGAAGCCGGGCGCGTCGAAGTGCGCCCCAACGGCCCGGACAGCGCGCCGATCGATCTCTATGCGCAGATCGACGAGCTGCGCCAGAGCGGTCTTTCCCTGCCGCTGCTGGTGCGCTTCCCCGACATCCTGCAGCACCGCGTGCGCCAACTGACCGGCGCCTTCGATGCCAACATCGCGCGCCTGGAATACCAGAGCAAGTACACGGCCCTGTACCCGATCAAGGTCAACCAGCAGGAAGCGGTGGTGGAGAACATCATCGCTACCCAGAACGTCTCCATCGGCCTGGAGGCCGGCTCCAAGCCCGAGCTGCTGGCGGTGCTGGCGCTGGCGCCGAAGGGCGGTACCATCGTCTGCAACGGCTACAAGGACCGCGAGTTCATCCGCCTGGCGCTGATGGGCCAGAAGCTCGGCCACAACGTGTTCATCGTCATCGAGAAGGAGTCCGAGGTCGCCTTGGTGATCGAGGAGGCTGGCGAGCTCAAGGTCAAGCCGCAGGTCGGGCTGCGCGTGCGCCTGTCGTCGCTGGCATCGAGCAAGTGGGCCGACACCGGGGGCGAGAAATCCAAGTTCGGCCTGTCGGCCGCCCAGTTGCTCTCGGTGGTGCAGCGCTTCCGTGAGGCCGGCCTCGACCAGGGCATCCGCCTGCTGCACTTCCACATGGGGTCGCAGATCGCCAACCTGGCCGACTACCAGCACGGCTTCAAGGAGGCCATCCGCTACTACGGCGAACTGCGCGGCCTGGGCCTGCCGGTGGATCATATCGATGTCGGTGGTGGCCTGGGCGTGGACTACGACGGTACTCACTCGCGCAACGCCAGCTCGATCAACTACGACATCGACGACTACGCTGCCGTCGTGGTCGGCATGCTCAAGGAGTTCTGCGACGCCCAGGGCCTGCCGCACCCGCACATCTTCTCGGAAAGCGGCCGCGCCCTGACCGCGCACCACGCCATGCTGGTGGTGCAGGTGACCGACGTGGAGAAGCACAACGACGAGGTGCCGACCATCGAGAACAAGGAAAGCCTGCCCGAGAGCGTGCGCTGGCTGGCCGACCTGCTCGGGCCGACCGACATCGAGATGGTCACCGAGACCTACTGGCGCGCCACCCACTACATGAGCGACGTGGCCGCCCAGTATGCCGATGGCAAGGTTTCGCTGGCCGAGAAGGCCCTGGCCGAGCAGTGCTACTTCGCCCTCTGCCGGCGCCTGCACAACTCGCTCAAGGCTCGCCAGCGCTCGCACCGCCAGGTGCTCGACGAGCTCAACGACAAGCTGGCCGACAAGTACATCTGCAACTTCTCGGTGTTCCAGAGCCTGCCCGACACCTGGGCCATCGGCCAGGTCCTGCCGATCCTGCCGCTGCATCGCCTGGACGAAGAGCCCCTGCGCCGCGCCGTGTTGCAGGACCTGACCTGCGACTCCGACGGCAAGATCAACCAGTACGTCGACGAGCAGAGCATCGAGACCAGCCTGCCGGTGCATGGCGTCAAGGAGGGCGAGGACTACCTGCTGGGCATCTTCCTGGTCGGTGCCTACCAGGAGATCCTCGGCGACATGCACAACCTGTTCGGCGACACCGACTCGGTGAACATCTACCAGAACGCCGATGGCAGCGTGTACCACGCCGGCATCGAGACCCACGACACCATCGAGGACATGCTGCGCTACGTGCACCTGTCGCCGGAAGAGCTGATGACCCACTACCGCGACAAGGTCGCCAGCGCCAAGATCAGCGCACGGGAGCGCACGCAGTTCCTCGATGCCCTGCGCCTGGGGCTGACCCGGTCTTCGTATTTGTCTTCGTGATCCAAGGGGGCCGCTTTGCGGCCCTTTCCGACCGGTCCGGCGTCCCGCAAGGCCGCTCCCATACGAGGAAGACGGTGGGTGTTCAGCGCACCCACTGATCCCTTTGCTGCAGTCGCCAGCCGAGCCAGCCCAGGCTCACCGCCCGCAACCCCATGAACCCCAGGAACGCCAGCCACAGCCCGTGGTTGCCGAGCCCGCGCATGCCCAGTGCCAGGGGCAGGGCGAGCAGCACGGAAAGCAACATGGCATTGCGCATTTCCCGTGCCCGGGTGGCGCCGATGAACAGGCCATCGAGCAGGTAGCTCCACACCGCGACCAGCGGCAGCACGGCGAGGTAGGGCAGGAAGGGGTAGGCGGCCGCGCGCACGCTGTCGATATCGGTCTGCAGATCGATGAACAGGTGCCCACCGAGCAGGAACAGCACGGCGAAGCCCAGGCTGGTGAGCAGCGACCAGCCGCAGGCCACCACCATCGCGCGGCGCAGGGCGTCACGGTCGCGGGCGCCGATGGCGTGGCCGCACAGCGCTTCGACGGCATGGGCCAGGCCGTCGAGGGCGTAGGCGGTGAGCATCAGGCCATTGAGCAGCAGGGCGTTGGCCGCCACCGTGGCTTCGCCCAGCCGCGCGCCCTGGACGGTGACCAGCAGGAACACCAACTGCAACGCCAGGCTGCGCAGGAAGATGTCGCGGTTGACCGACAACAACGGCCGCCAGGCCTGCCAGCGCTTCAGCGCCTGCCAGGCGATGCGCCCCGGGTAGGCGCGCAGGGCCGGGCGGGTCAGGGCCAGGCCCAGCAGGGCGGCACTCCATTCGGCGATCACCGAGGCGCGTGCCGAGCCCAGGACACCCCAGCCCAGGCCGAGGACGAACCACAGGTTGAGGACGATGTTGAGCAGGTTGGTGACCAGCAGGATCGCCAGGGGCGCACGGGCGTTCTGGGTGCCGAGGAACCAGCCGACCAAGGCATAGCTGGCCAGGGCTGCCGGCAGGCCGAGCAAGCGGGTGTGGAAGAAGTCCTCGGTGGATTGCTGCAGCGCTTCGCTCGGTTGCATCGCGTGCAGCGCCAATTGGCTGAAAGGTAGGGCCAGCAGGCCGATCAGCAGGGCGAAGGCGAGCGCGAGCAGCAGCCCCTGCACCAGCACCTGGCGCAGCGCGGCACCATCGGCGCGCCCGGCGGCCTGGGCGGCGAAGCCGGTGGAGCCCATGCGCAGGAAACCCATCAGCCCGACCATGAAGGTGAACAGGGTGGCGCCCACCGCCACCGCCCCCAGCTGGTGGGCATGGGGCAGGTGGCCGATCACTGTGCTGTCGACCAAGGCCACCAGCGGCACCGAGACGTTGGACAGGATCATCGGTGCGGCCAGGGCCCAGACCTTGCGGTGGGTACGGCGGTCGCGCCAATCGGTGGACAGTTGGGACATGCGGGCTCCTGGGCAAGCGTGGGCTGCCTATCCTCGACTGGCGCTTCGCGGGCAAGCTCCGCAGGGCATGAGCCGATCACACAGGATGTGATGTGCAGGGCCATGGGGAGCGGGCTTGTCCGCGAAGTGCCGAGCGCGTGATTCCATACACCGCACTGGCTAGGCAAACGCGCATTCTAGCGGCCGGGCCGCAGGTACGCCCCCTGCCGTTGCGCTATAGTTGCGCCCTTACGTACATGCTGCCGAAGAGTTTCCTTCCCATGCTCGACAAAGGATTGTTGCTGGCCTGCGTGCTGGCCCTGCTCAGTGCCTGTGATTCTTCCTCGCCGGACAAGCAGCCCGCGCCCGCCGAAAAGCCGGCCGCCACTGCCCCTGCCGAAACCGCCGCACCCAGGCAAGAAGACCCGGCCGCCCTCGCCAAGCGCTACGAAGGCCGTGAGCTGACCGTGCTGGACGTCTCGGAGGTCCAGCTCGACGGCGCCAGCAGCCTGTCGATCAGCTTCTCCGCGCCGTTGGATGCCAACCAGGACTTCGCCGCCAAGGTGCACCTGGTCGACACCGTCAAGGGCAAGGTCGACGGTGCCTGGGAGCTTGCCGAGAACCAGATGGAGCTGCGCCTGCGCCACCTGGAACCCCAGCGCAAGCTGGTGCTGACCGTCGACAAGGGCCTGCTGGCGGTCAATGGCAAGCGCCTGGAGAAGGAGTCGATCAGTCGCCTGGAAACCCGCGACCTGCAACCCACCGTGGGCTTCGCCAGTCGTGGTTCGCTGCTGCCCACGCGCCTGGCAGAAGGGCTGCCGGTGATCGCCCTGAACGTCGACAAGGTCGACGTGGAGTTCTTCCGCATCAAGCCGGACATGCTCTCCAGTTTCCTGGTCAACTGGGGCCGCAACAGCAGCCTGTACGACTACCAGTCGAAGGAGACCCTGGAGATGGCCGACCTGGTCTACAGCGGCCGCTTCGACCTCAACCCGGCACGCAACACCCGTGAAACCGTGTTGCTGCCGATCGCCGGGATCAAGCCGTTGCAGGAGCCAGGCGTGTACTTGGCGGTGATGCGCGCCTCGGGTACCTACGACTACTCGCAGCCGGCGACCCTGTTCACCCTCAGCGACATCGGCGTTTCCGCCCACCGTTACCGCGACCGCCTGGACGTGTTCGCCCAGGCCCTGGAGGGCGGCAAGGCACTGGCAGGCGTGAACCTGGAACTGCACGACGGCAAGGGCAAGCTGCTGGCCCAGGCCGAGACCGACGGTCGCGGCCATGCCCAGTTGCCGATCACGCCCAAGGCCGACACCCTGATCGCCACCCAGGGCGTGCACACCACCCTGCTGCGCTTGAACACCGCTGCCCTGGACCTGGCCGAGTTCGATATCACCGGCCCCCAGGCCAACCCGCTGCAGTTCTTCATCTTCGGCCCGCGCGACCTGTATCGTCCGGGCGAGACCGTGCTGCTCAATGGCCTGCTGCGCGACCAGGACGGCAAGCCGGTGAAGGCCCAGCCGGTGACCGTGGAGGTCCGCCGGCCCGATGAGCAGGTCAGCCGCAAGTTCGTCTGGGAGGCCGATGCCAATGGCCTGTACCAGTATCAGTTGCAACTGGCGGGCGAGGCGCCGACAGGTCGCTGGCAGTTGTTGCTCGACCTGGGCGGCGGGCGCAAGCAGGTCCATGAGTTCCTCGTCGAAGACTTCCTGCCCGAGCGCCTGGCCCTCGAGCTCAAGGGCAGCAGCACGCCGCTGAGCCCGGAGCAGACGGCCCATGTCCACGTCAATGGCCGCTACCTCTATGGCGCCCCGGCCGCCGGCAACCGCCTGAGCGGGCAGGCCTACCTGCGCCCTCTGCGCGAGGCGGTACCGGCGTTGCCGGGCTACCAGTTCGGCTCGGTCACCGAGAGCGAGCTCAACCAGGACCTGGAACTGGACGAAGTCACCCTCGACCAGGCCGGCAAGGCCCGTCTGGACATCGAGAGCCGCTGGGCCGAGGCCCGTTCGCCCCTGCAACTGACCGTCCAGGCCAGCCTGCAAGAGTCTGGCGGCCGGCCGATCACCCGCCGTCTCGAGCAGCCGATCTGGCCAGCCGAGCGCCTGCCGGGGCTGCGCGGCCTGTTCGACGGCGACGAGACCGATGGCGATGCCCCGGTGCAGTTCGAGTTCCTGGTGGCCGACCGCGAAGGCCACAAGCTGGCCGCCGATGCGCTCAAGGTGCGCTTGGTCCGCGAGCGCCGCGACTACTACTGGAACTACTCCCAGAGTGACGGCTGGAGCTACAACTACAACGAGAAGTTCCTCACCCAGAGCGAGGAGACCGTCAGCGTCAAGGCCGGGGGTACCGCCAAGCTGAGCTTCCAGGTCGAGTGGGGACCGTACCGGGTCGAGGTGGAAGATCCGCAGACCGGGCTGGTCTCCAGCGCGCGTTTCTGGGCCGGCTACCGCGCCCAGGACAACGCCGAAGGCGGTGCGGTGCGCCCAGACCAGGTCAAGCTGGCCCTGGACAAACCGGCCTATGCCGACGGCGCCACCGCCAAGGTCACCGTGACCCCGCCAGCCGCCGGCAGCGGCTACCTGATGATCGAGTCCAGTGACGGTCCGCTGTGGTGGCAGGAGATCGAGGTGCCTGCCGAGGGCAAGGCCTTCGACGTGCAACTGGACAAGAACTGGGCGCGCCATGACCTGTACATCAGCGCGCTGGTGATCCGCCCCGGCGAGCGCAAGGCCAACGCCACGCCCAAGCGCGCCGTGGGTGTGCTGCACCTGCCACTGGAGCGCACCGAGCGCAAGCTCGCCCTGACCTTGCAGGCGCCGGAGAAGATGCGGCCCAAGCAGCCACTGACGGTGAAGTTCAAGGCCGCCAATGCCGATGGCAGTACGCCCAGGCACGTGCATGTGCTGTTGTCTGCGGTGGACGTGGGCATCCTCAACATCACCGACTTCAAGACCCCCGACCCGTTCGCCAGCCTGTTCGGCCGCAAGGCCTACGGCGCCGACCAACTGGACATCTACGGCCAGTTGATCGAAGCCGGCCAGGGCCGCCTGGCGAGCCTGGCATTCGGTGGCGACGCGGCCATGGCCAAGGGCGGCAAGCGCCCCAACACCACGGTGACCATCGTCGCCCAGCAGAGCCTGCCGGTGACCCTCGATGCGCAGGGCGAGGGCCAGGCCACCGTCGAGATCCCCGACTTCAATGGCGAGTTGCGCCTGATGGCCCAGGCCTGGAGCGACGATCGCTTCGGCATGGCCGAAGGCAAGACGGTGGTTGCCGCACCGCTGATCGCCGAACTGTCGACACCGCGCTTTCTCGCCGGCGGCGACCGCACCAGCCTGGCCCTGGATCTGGCCAACCTGTCGGGGCGGGCCCAGCAGTTGAGCGTGCAGGTCAGCGCCGGGGGCCAGTTGACCCTGGCCGGCGAGGGCTCGCAGAGCGTCAGCCTGGCCGAGGGCCAGCGCAAGACCTTGCTGATCCCGGTGCAGGCCCAGGGCGGCCTCGGCCAGGGCAAGGTGCAGGTGCGGGTCGAGGGCCTGCAATTGCCGGGTGAACCGGTCAACGCCTTCGAGCGTGAGTGGACCCTGGGCATTCGACCGGCCTACCCAGCGATGCTCAAGCACTATCGCGTCGCCTTGAAGGACCAGCCCTGGACCTTGCCGGAAGGCGACCTGGCGGCGTTCGAACCGGCCGGCCTGGAAGCCAGCCTGGCGCTTTCCAGCCGCCCGCCGCTGAACCTCGCCGAGCAGATCCGCGCCCTCGAGGCATACCCCTACGGCTGCCTGGAGCAGACCGCCAGCGGGCTGTACCCGTCGCTCTATGCCGATGCCGAGAGCCTCAAGCGCCTGGGCATCAAGGGCGAGCCGGCCGATGTGCGCAAGCGCAAGATCGAGATGGGCATCGAGCACCTGCTGGGCATGCAGCGCTACAACGGCAGCTTCGGCCTGTGGAGCTCGGACAGCGAAGAGGAATACTGGTTGACCGCCTATGTCACCGATTTCCTCCTGCGCGCCCGCGAGCAGGGCTTCGGCGTGCCGGCCGAGGCGCTGAAGAAGGCCAACGAGCGCCTGTTGCGCTACGTGCAGGAGCGCAACCTGATCGAGGTGGACTACAGCCAGAACGCCGATCACACCCGCTTTGCCGTGCAGGCCTACGCGGCCCTGGTGCTGGCGCGCAACCAGCAGGCTCCGCTGGGCGCTCTGCGCAGCCTGTTCGAACGGCGCAGCGATGCCCGCTCCGGCCTGCCCTTGGTGCAACTGGCGGTGGCGCTGGACAAGATGGGCGACAAGCCTCGTGCCCAGCAGGCGCTGCAGGCAGGCCTGGGTGCCGGCCGCAGCGAGGGCTGGATGGCCGACTATGGCAGTGCCCTGCGTGACCAGGCGCTGATCCTGGCATTGCTGCAGGAGAACGAGCTGGCCAGCGACCAGGTCGACCAACGCCTGTTCGCGCTGTCTGACGAACTGGCGGCCAATCGCTGGCTGTCGACCCAGGAGCGCAACGCCCTGTACCTGGCCGGCCGCGGCCTGCTGGGCAAGCCGGAAGGCCAGTGGCAGGCACGCCTGGACAGCGCTGGGGAGGTTCGCGCGTTCAACAATGCCGAGTCGGGCATGAAGCTCGAAGGGGCGCTGCTGAGGTCGCCGCTGACCGTGCAGAATGAAGGCAGCGAGACGCTCTACCAGCAACTGACCCTCTCCGGCTATCCGCGTCAAGCACCGGCGGCAGGCGGCAATGGCCTGGAGATCCGCCGTGAGTACCTGGGCATGAACGGCCAGCCATTGGACCTGCGCAACCTGCGCAGTGGCGACCTGGTGCTGGTGCACCTGGCGCTGAAGGCCAGTACCCAGGTGCCGGATGCGCTGGTGGTCGACCTGCTGCCGGCGGGCCTGGAGCTGGAGAACCAGAACCTGGCGCAGAGCGCTGCCAGCCTGGACAACGCCAGCAGCACGGTGAAGCAGTGGCGCGAATCGATGCAGAACGCCAACGTGGTGCATCAGGAGTTCCGCGACGACCGCTATGTGGCGGCGCTCAAGCTCGACAGCTATGGCACCACGCACCTGTTGTACCTGGCCCGGGCGGTGACGCCAGGCACCTACCGCGTGCCGCCGCCGCAGGTGGAGTCGATGTACCGGCCGAACTTGCAGGCGGTCGGGGAAGGGCAGGGGGAGGTGATCGTTAGAGGTCGCTGACGTTCGAGCTTCGAGCCGCAAGCTGCAAGCGGTAGAAAAAAACAGCCGGCGCCGGCCAGTGCGGGCAGTGGTGACTTTCAGATTTTGGGGGCGTTGCGCGCCCCTTCGCCGGCAAGCCCCACAGGGGCTTGTGGTGTTCGCGAATCATGTGCCATGCAGCGGGCCTTGTGGGAGCCGGCTTGCCGGCGATGGGCTGCAAAGCAGCCCCACTGCCGCCTAACAGGCTGGCCAGGCTGCTATTGGCCTTTCTTGCAGCTTGTGTTCCGCTACTAGTGCACCACCCAGCTCAACACCCACAGCCCGAGCAGTAACCAGATGATCCCGAGGATGATCGAGGCACGCATGAACGCGCGCACCGCCGAGTACAGCAGCATCAGGCCAATGACCAGCGCGAGGATGCTGACCAGCGAGGTGTCCATCCCCAGCGTGCGTGCCAGGCCATCGATGAAATTACCCCCGGCGTTGGCCAGCAGGTTGAACAGGCCGCTCAATCCGTCGACGATGAAGCGGATCAACGAACCCAGTGCCTGGCCCAGCCACTCGAAAAAACCTTCTACATGCATAGTCGCTTCCTGATGATCGAATCGGCGTGGGTGCCGTTCCCAAGCCTTTGGCCATTAGCTGGCCAGGTCGGTTCCCGATGCCAATGTTAGCCTGCCTGCGTACGCGCACCGCAAGGGCCCTGCGGGGCGTCGGCGTGGCCGGCCTGGTGGCCGTGGCGCTGCTGTGGCTGGCTGACCGCCTATGGCCCTTGCCCCTGCCAGGCGACGACCAGGCGCGGGTGGTGCTGGCCGAGGACGGCACACCGCTGTGGCGTTTCGCCGATGCCGAGGGCGTATGGCGCTACCCAGTCAGCCCTGACGAGGTGTCGCCGCTGTACCTGGAGGCGCTGCTGACCTATGAGGACCGCTGGTTCTACCATCATCCCGGGATCAACCCGCTGGCCCTGGTCCGGGCGGCCTGGCTCAACCTGCGCGGTGGGCGTGTGGTCTCTGGCGGCAGCACCTTGTCGATGCAGGTGGCGCGCCTGCTCGATCCGCACGACCGCACCCTGGCAGGCAAGCTGCGCCAGCTGTGGCGCACCGTGCAACTGGAGTGGCACCTGTCCAAGCGCGAGATCCTGCAGCTCTACCTCGACCGTGCCCCCTTCGGCGGTACCTTGCAGGGCGTGGCGGCGGCCAGCTGGGCGTACCTGGGCAAGTCGCCGAAGCACCTCACCCCGGCCGAGGCGGCGCTGCTTGCCGTGCTGCCCCAGGCCCCCAGCCGGCTGCGTCCCGACCGCCACCCCGAACGTGCCCAGCGCGCCCGCGACAAGGTCTTGCAGCGCCTGGCCGAGTACCAGGTGTGGCCGGCCCGGCTGATCGAGGAGGCGCGTGAGGAACCCTTGCTCCTCGCGCCGCGCCAGGAGCCAGCCCTGGCGCCCCTGCTGGCCCGTCGGCTGAACCGCCCGGGTAGCCCGCCGTTGATCCGCACCACCCTCGATGCGGCCTTGCAACGGCGTCTGGAAGACCTGCTGCTGGGCTGGCGGGCCCGGCTGCCGGAGCGCACCTCGGCGGCGTTGCTGGTGGTCGAGGCAAAGACCATGGCGGTGCGTGCCTACCTGGGCTCCCTCGACCTCAACGATGCACGCCGCTTTGGTCATGTGGACATGGTCCATGCCCTGCGCTCGCCCGGCTCGACGCTCAAGCCGTTCCTCTACGCCATGGCCCTGGACGATGGCCTGATCCATTCCGAGTCGTTGCTGCAGGATGTGCCACGGCGTTACGGCGACTATCGTCCCGGCAACTTCTCCATGGGCTTCAGCGGCCCGGTCTCGGCCAGCTCGGCCCTGGCCCTGTCGCTCAACTTGCCGGCGGTGCAGTTGCTGGAGGCCTACGGGCCGAAGCGCTTCGCTGCGCAGATGCGCATGGGCGGCATGCCGTTGATGCTGCCGCCCCTGGCCGAGCCGAACCTGTCGTTGATCCTCGGCGGGGCAGGTAGCCGGCTGGAGGACCTGGTCGGCGGTTATGCGGCACTGGCCCGCGAAGGCAAGAGCGCGCGTATCCGCCTGCAGCCCCAGGACCCACTGCTGGAGCGGCGGCTGCTGTCGCCCGGTTCGGCCTGGATCGTTCGCCGTATCCTCAGCGGCCAGGCCCGGCCGGACCGCGATCGGCATGCCGAGCTGGTGCCGCGCACGCAACTGGCCTGGAAGACCGGCACCAGCTATGGCTTTCGCGATGCCTGGTCGGTCGGTGTGGGGCCTCGCTACCTGATCGGCGTGTGGATCGGGCGCCCCGACGGTACCCCGGTGCCCGGCCAGTTCGGCCTGGCCTCGGCGGCGCCGTTGATGTTGCAGGTGCATGACCTGCTGAGCAACCGCGACAGCCAGCGGGGCATCGCCGCGCCGGCGGAGAACATACCGGCGAGCGTTGGCGTGGCGGCGATCTGCTGGCCGTTGGGCCAGCCCATGCCGCGCCAGGACCCCAACTGCCGCCGCCAGCGTTTCGCCTGGACCCTCGACGGCACCACCCCACCGACCTTGCAGGCGGCCGACCAGCCGCTGGGGTTGGGGTTGCGCGAGACGGTCTGGGTCAATGACCAAGGGCTGCGGGTCGATGCCAGTTGCAGCGGCGCCCAGGCCCGCGACGTGGCGCTGTGGCCGGCGCCACTGGAGCCCTGGCTGCCTCGTGTAGAGCGCCGTGCCGCACGCCTGCCGGCGCTGGACCCCGCCTGCCCGCCACAGGTACCGGCCAGCGCGCCGCCGTTGTCGATCGTCGGGGTGCGCCCCGGCGACAACCTGCGCCGTCCGGCCACCAGCCGCGAGCCTTTGCAGCTGCACGTCTCGGCACTGGGCGGCGGCGGCCAGCGCTGGTGGTTCCTCAATGGCCGGCCCCTGGGCGAGACCCGTGGCCAGGACAGCCTGCTGGTGCGTTTCGAACAGGCCGGGCACATTGAGCTCAGTGCGCTGGATGAAAGCGGTGAGACGGCGCGGGTGGAGTTTCAGGTGAACGAGTGAAGGGAGCGGGGCGGCGATGGGCTGCGAAGCAGCCCCAGTGTCACTTGACTGACCGGTTTGTCCCGCGAGTGGGCTGGTTTGATGCCTTACAGCCTAGGACTTGCCCTACGCGATTTGTCGATCGCCTTCCGATTGCATGGGAAAGCCCACCCCTCTAGCCTTTGCGCATGCGTGCAGGCAGGGGAGCGTGTCTTGAGTTTTCGATTATTTCGTTTAGAGTCGGAGAGTAATGGCATGGCGAATGGGAGCGTGGTCATGAGCTTGTCGAAACGAGCCGACTTTCCAGAGTCTCGAGAGATTGCCGCGGCGGTTCAAGGGCAACGGGACCTTGCGGCTTTTCTCTGTACCAAGACACAGATGCAACGAATCGAAATCTACGACACCGACAACAAGGCCCATGCGGTCGAATTGCCGACCAGCGCGTTGCGGTTGTTGGTGGATATCCTCGGAGAGCTGGCGCAAGGAAACTCAGTCCGGGTGGTGCCGATACATGCCGAACTGACGACGCAGGAAGCGGCAGACTTACTGAATGTCTCGCGTCCACACCTGGTGAAGCTGCTGGAGGAGGGGAAGCTGCCTTTCCATAAGGCCGGCCGCCATCGTCGGGTACTGTTCTCGGACCTCATGACTTACAAGCAAAAAAGGGATCAAGCCAGCCGCAAGGCCTTGGATGAGCTTGCAAACCTCTCTGAAGAGCTTGGGCTGGGCTATTGATGCGGGAGTCGTCCTTCATCGCTATCTACGATGCATGTGTACTGTATCCGGCCCCTCTTAGGGATTTGCTCCTGAGGCTAGCGGGCAAGGGACTCTATAGGGCCAGATGGACATCGAGGATCGATGAGGAATGGAAACGAAATCTCCTGCGTAATCGCAAGGATCTGGCCCAGGTGCAACTCGACCGTGTTTCTCGGTTGATGGAAGCCGCCATTCCCGATGCACTCGTCACTGAATACGAGCAGCTATGCGAGTCGCTGTTGTTGCCTGACCCAGATGATGCCCACGTACTTGCTGCTGCAATCAGAAGCAATGCCGAGGTGATCGTCACGTTCAACCTGAAGGACTTTCCCGCCTCGACGCTGAAGTCCTACGGGGTGCAAGCGCAACATCCTGATGAGTTCATCATGGATCTCTGGGGGCTGGATCAGGCAACGGTGCTTGCCACTATGGCTGAAATGCGTCGCTGTCTGGTCCGCTCTCCCTACACTCCCGAAACCTTCGTTGAATGCATTCTGAAGCAGGGGCTGCCGCAGACGGCCAGCGCCCTGAATGACTACATCATGCTCATATGAGCTTCATTGCCCCACCACCTGCATCCTCGGTTTGGGAAACAGATTCTCCAGGGTCTCCAGCAACCGTGCGTGATAGATCGGCTTGCGGAACAGGTCGAGCACCTGCAGGCGCAGCAGGTCGCTGACATCTTCCAGGTCCGCATGGCCGGACATGACGATCACCGGCAGGTGCTGGCGGTCCGTGTGGTCGCGCAGGCGCTTGATCAGGCCGATGCCGCTCTCCTCGGGCATGCGCAGGTCGGTGATGACCAGGGCCACGTCCGGGTGGCGGGTGAGCTGTTGCAGGGCAGCCTTCACGGACGTCGCGGTGTGGCAGCAGAAACCTTCGTTCTCCAGCAGTTCGGCGAGTTCGAGCAGGGCCTCTTCCTCGTCGTCGACCAGGAGGATCTGTTGACGCAAGGAAGAGGTTGGCATGGTCGTCTCCAGTGGATGGGGAAAGATGCCTGCATTGGGGGCGGGCGATCATTAACCAGCATCAGGTGTTATGGCTTCCGAGATGGTTGTCATGATGCTATCCACATGCCCCGAGATATCGCCGACGAACCCCGCCAGCACTACCGCGACCATCGCCGCGATCACCGCGTACTCGATACCGGAAGCTCCGTCCTTGCGTTTCAGGAAGTTCTTGCAGTGGAAAAGGATCTGTTGCAGCAACATGGCACAACTCCTTGCGCGATCAGCGGCGGTAGGCGGGGCCATATGGGTGATGCCCCTTTGCCACCATAGGATTGCCAAGCTGCGCGAAGCTGCAAATGTAAGAAAGCATTATCTCTAAAGTATTGGTTTGAAACGGCCGCGCTAAGTTTCTGTTTTTACAGCGCGTCAATTTTTCGGCTGCGAAAAAGCCCGCCGGCTCATGGCGAATCGTCGACGCTGCGCTACCGTGCAATAGCAAAATAATTACTTTTTGCCATCATTGGGTGCCAGGCGCAGGGAGGGCGGAAATGAGCAGTCGCTTGACCATGATTCTCGCCGTCTTGTTCTTGTTCGCCGCGGTGCTGGCCGGCTACTGGGGGCTGGTTCTCAGCCGGCCGCCGGTACCGGCGGTGCAACCGGCCACCGTGGTGGCCGAAGCCCCCGTGCCACAGGTCGCCCCGGCACCGGTGAGGCCAGAGGAGCCGCCACGCTCGCCGATCGTGGTGCTGCGCCGCGACGTCGCCGCCCACACGCCATTGACCGAGGACGACCTGCTGGTGGAGCGCCTGCAGGTCGTGCCCGAGGGTGCGTTCCAGCGGCTCGAGCAGGTGCTCGGGCGCAGCAGTGCACGCCCGCTGGCGGCGGGCAGTTGGCTCGACGAAACCAGCTTCCAGGCCGGTGGGCCGCTGGCGCGGATGATCCGTCGGCATGAGCGCGCGGTGGCGGTGGCCGTGGACGAGGTGATCGGCGCCGCTGGGCAGGTACGGCCAGGCGACTATGTCGACGTGCTGCTGTTCCTGCGTGAGGAAAACAACAACCCGCAGGCCACCGCCCAGGTGGTACTGCCGGCCTTGCGCGTGCTCAGCGTCGGCGAGCAGATGGGCCTGGCCAACGATGGCCGCCCGGCGCAGACCGCCGAAGAGCAGAAGGCGCGCCGCGAGTCGTTGGGCAACGCCACGCGCACCGTGGCCCTGGCCGTGCCCGAGGCGTTGGCCAGTCGCCTGATGCTGGCGGCCCAGGCCGGAACCTTGCGCCTGGCGGTGCGCAGCGCCGACGAACACTTGCTGGCGCGCTACTGGTCCGACCCCGAGGCCACGCCCCAGGTGGCCAATGCCCACCGCGATCTCTATCGCTTCAGCCAGCTGTCCCAGGTGGCGCCAGCCAAGGCGCCGTCCACCCGCACTGCGCCGGGCATGCAGGTCATCCGGGGTGCCCAGCCCGACGCTACCCACAAGACTCCCTGACCCAGCAAGGATGCCGCCATGCGTAGTACCGAGCGGATATTCAGACAGTTGTGCCATGCCCTGCCATTGATGGCGATGCTGCCGTTGGCCGAGGCGGCCAGCCAAGGCTGCGCGGCGTTCGCCCAGTTACCCTCGGTGATCGAGATGGACCAGGGCCTGCAGCAGGAGCTGCGTTTGCCGGTGGCCATCAGCCGGGTGGCGGTCGGCGAGCCGAAGGTCGCCGACGTCCAGGCCAGTGGCGAGCGTGCCGTACTGCTGACCGCGGTGGCGCCGGGCAACACCAGCCTGATGCTGTGGACCGCCTGCGCCCCGGCACCGCACCGGGCCATGTTGTTCGTCAAGGGGCGGGCCAGCGTGGACATGGCCGAGGGCGCGCTGTTGCCGTCCCAGGACCCGCAGTTGCCCAGCCAGGTGCAGGCCGATATCCGCTTCGTCGAGGTGCAGCGGGTCAAGTACAAGGAAGCTGGGGCGCGGTTGTTCTTCAAGGGTTCGAACAATAGCCTGATCGGCTCGCCCGGTACCGTGCCCGCTACCGCTGTCACGCCTGGCGAGGTCCCCATCAACCGTCCGGCGATACCGCTGGACAACGGTGTCTTCAACATCGTCTGGGGCGGCGGTAGCAGCCGCTTCCTGGCGATGATCAACGCCCTGGAGAACAGCGGCTTCGCCTATACCCTGGCGCGCCCCAGCCTCACCGTGCTCAGCGGGTTCACCGCGAGCTTCCTGGCGGGCGGGGAAATTCCTATCCCGGTACCGAGCAGTGGCAGCGACAACGTCTCGATCGAGTACAAGGAGTTCGGAGTACGCCTGGCGCTGACCCCGACGGTGATCAGCCGCGACCGCATCACCCTCAAGGTGGCGCCGGAGGTCAGCGAGCTGGACTACAGCAACCCTGTGAACATCGCCGGCACCCTCGTCCCGGGCCTGAAGGTGCGACGCACCGACACCAGCATCTCCCTGGCCGATGGCGAGAGCTTCATCATCAGCGGCCTGGTCAGCAGCAACACCCGCTCTGCCGTGGACAAGTTCCCGGGCCTGGGCAACCTGCCGATCATCGGCGCGTTCTTTCGCCAATCGACGCTCAACCGCGAAGACACCGAGCTGCTGATGATCGTCACCCCACACCTGGTCCAGCCACTGGCCGCCAATGCACGGCTGCCACAACTGCCAGGCGAGCACTTGCGTACCTACGACCCCAGCTGGGGCCAGCTGTTCTTCCTGGAAAACGGCAACTTCGACGGCCGTAGTGGGTTATCACGATGAGCGAGAGCCTGAACCAGACCTACCTGGCCATCACCCGCAACGAGGACGACCTGCACTGGCTGCAAGGCGCCTTGGCGCCGCTGGGCCAGGTGATCGGCGCCAGCGGCGGCAGCCTCGACGAGTTGCTGGCGCTGGTCGATGTGACCTTCAGCAACCTGGTGTTTATCGGCCTGGACCGTGAGCAACTGGTCAACCAGTGCGCCTTGATCGAAGGTGTGCTGGAGGCCAAGCCGATGCTGGCGATCGTTGCCCTGGGCGATGGCATGGACAACCAGTTGGTGCTGCACGCCATGCGCGCCGGGGCACGCGATTTCGTCGCCTACGGCTCGCGGGCCAGCGAAGTGGCCGGGCTGGTGCGGCGCCTGGGCAAGCGCCTGCCGGTGGTGGCCAGCAACCCCAGCCTGGGTGGCCTGAGCGTGCTCTACGGTGCCCAGCGTGGCGCCGATGGTGCACTGCTGACCACCCACCTGGCGCGAGTGGTCCAGGAGAGCGGCCAGCAGACCCTGCTGCTCGACCTCGGCCTGCCGCGCGGTGACAGCCTGGCGCTACTGGGGCTGGAGGCGTCGTTCTTTTTCGGCGACGCCCTGCGCCACTTGCGCCGCCTCGATGCCACCCTGATCGACAGCGCCTTCACGGCCGACAAGGGCGGCCTGCGCATCCTCGCCTACGCCGAGAGCGACGTGCCGCTGGCGCAATCGAGCACCGCCGAGCTGTACATGCTGCTCAGCGCCTTGCGCCAGCACTTCCAGCACATCGTGGTCAACCTCGCCGGGCAGGCCGACAGCGAAGCCCTGCGGACCATCGTCAGCCATTGCGACAAGCTGATCCTCTATACCGACCAGAACATCCTCGACTGCCGGCGCAACCTAGAGGTGCTGGAGCAGTGGCGTGACCGTGGCATCAAGCTCGAGCATGCCGGCCTGCTGGTGGACCGCTACCTGCGCCAGGTGGCGCCGGATGCCGATGCCCTGGCCAAGCGCTACGGCCTGCCGTTGCTCAAGGTGCTGCCCTACAGCCCCGAGGTGCGCCTGAATGCCAAGAACCAGGGGGCGAGCCTGTTCGAGCTGGCGCCGCGGGAAAGCCTGACCCAGGCCTTGCGCGGCTTGGGCGAGCGCCTGGCGCGGCGCTCGGAGAACCTGGCGACACCCACCTTCACCTGGTTTCGCCGCCTGTGGAGCAGCAAATGAGTGGCGACGAACCCTTCGGCGGGCCACGCCATGCCGCGGCAGACCCGCAGGCACTCAAGCGGGCCCTGCACCGTTTCGTCATCGATGCCATCGAAGACAGCGGGCGCAACCTGCTGGAGGGCGCGCGGCCGGCCCTGACCCAGTTCGTCGTGGAGCAGGTGGGCGACTATGTGGCGCGCCTGCACCTGGCCTTGTCACGCTACGAGATGGAGCGCCTGGCCGAGGAACTGGTCGACGAGCTGACCGGCTATGGCCCGCTGGAAGTGCTGCTGCGCGATGCCAGCGTCACCGAGATCCTGGTCAACGGCCCGTACCGGGTGTTCGTCGAGCGCGCCGGGGTGCTGCAGCAGACCGACCTGCGTTTCATCGACGCCCATCATGTGGAGCGGGTGATGCAGCGCATCCTCGCCCCGCTCGGCAGGCGCCTGGACGAGTCCTCGCCCATGGTCGATGCGCGCCTGCCCGACGGCAGCCGGGTCAATGCCATCATCCCGCCGGTGGCGCTGGACGGCCCTTGCCTGTCGATCCGCAAGTTTCGCCAGGACATGCTCAAGAGCGCTGACCTGCTGGCCACCCGGGCCATCGACCAGGCCATCTTCGACTTCCTCGAGCGCGCCGTGGGGCGGCGCTGCAACATCCTGGTCAGCGGCGGTACCGGCACCGGCAAGACCACCCTGCTCAACATCCTCAGCCAGATGATCGCCCCCCAGGAGCGCCTGGTGACCATCGAGGACGTCGCCGAGCTGCAGTTGCACCACCCTCATGTGGTGCGCCTGGAAACCCGCCCGCCGAACGCCGAGGGCCACGGCGAGATCAAGGCCAGCGAGCTGATCCGCAATGCCCTGCGCATGCGCCCGGACCGTATCCTGCTCGGCGAGATCCGCGGCGCCGAGGTGCTCGATGTGCTCACGGCGATGAACACCGGGCACGACGGCTCGATGAGCACGGTGCACGCCAACACCGCCCAGGACGCCCTGCTGCGGCTGGAAACGCTGGTCGGCCTGACCGGGCGGCAGGTCGCCGAGAAGACCCTGCGGCAGATGATCTGCGCGGCGCTCGACGTGGTGATCCAACTGACCCGCCTGGCCGATGGCCGGCGCTGCGTCAGCGAGGTGCTGGAAGTGGTCGGGGTGCGGGATGACGTCTATGTCACCAATACCCTGTTCCGCCTCGACCGACGCAGCGGCGAGGGCTTCCTGCGCGAGGCGCCGAACCCGGCGGGCGCCAAGCTGCGCCATGAGGGGGTGTTGTGATGGGGCCGTTGTTGCTCGCGCTGTCGCCGCTGTGCCTGGGCATCGCCGTGCTGCTGCTGCGTCTTGGCCTGCACAAGCGGGGCGAGGAGCGCATCCTCCAGCGCCTGGGGCGGGCCTACCAGGCCGTGCGCACGGGCAATGCCAGGCGCGACTGGCTCGACCCGCTGCTGCAGCGTGCCGGGCTGGCCCATGCCGGCTTCAGCCTGCGGCCTTGGCTGCTGGCCTGGTTCGCCCTGGTGCTGGCGGCCTGGCTGGTGTCTGGTTGGGTGGCGGCGCTGGCGCTGTTGCCGGGCATGCCGCTGCTGGCCTACCTCTACCTGCACGGGCGCTACCGCCGGCGCCTGGGGAAGATCATCGAGCAGTTGCCGGGGCTGCTGGACTACAGCGTTCGCAGCCTCAAGGCTGGGCGCACGCTGAGCGACGCGGTGCTCGGTGGTATCGACGGCACCCGCGAGCCCTTGCGCTCGGCCATGGGCCGGGTGCGGCGCAACGTGCAACTGGGCGTGCCGCTGGAGGACGCGGCAGGTGAACTGGCCGAGCTGTACGAGCAGGACGAACTACGCCTGTTCGCCCTTGGCCTGCGTATCAACCAACACTATGGCGGCAACGCCAGCGAGTTGCTGGAAAACCTGATCAAGCTGATCCGCGAGCGCGAGCAGGGGGCCCGGCAACTGCGGGCCATGACCGGGGAGACACGGGTAACCGCCTGGATCCTCGGTGCCTTGCCGTTGGCCATGGTCGGCTACTTCCTGCTGGGCAACCCGGGTTACCTGCTGGCCATGTGGCGTGACGACCACGGTCAGTGGATGCTGCTGTTCGCCTTCGCCCTCCAGGCCCTGGGTTGCCTGGTGCTGTGGCGCATGATGAGGCGCTTGTGAACATGGCCTTGCTGCTGTGCGCCCTGTGCCTGTTCGTGGCGTCCGCGCTGCTGGGCCTGCAGGCGGCGCGCCAGTGGCGCGCCCGGCAATTGGTCGCACGCCGCCTGCAAGGGCAGATGGCACGGGAGGAGCGCCTGGGGGACTGGTTGCACTGGTTGGGTAGCACGGCACTGGGGCGACGTTTGCAGACACTCGACGGCGAGACCCAGGCCCTGCTCGACCGGGTCGGTTGGCGGCGCAGCCGTCAGCGGGCGTTGTTCGCCGCCGTGCAGCTGGGGCTGCCGTTGCTGGCCGTGGGGATGACGTTGCTGTTGCAGCATGGCCTGGTGGGCGAAGGCCCAGGGCACTGGCTGGTGCTGCCCTTGTGCGCCCTGGGTGTCGGCTACCTGTTGCCCAAGCGCCTGCTGGCGGTGGCGGCGCAGCGGCGTCAGCAGCGCATTGCCCTGGAGGTCAGCCTGCTGATCCCGTTGCTGCGCATCCTGTTCGAGACTGGGCTTGCGGTCGAGCAGGCCTTGCGGGTGCTGAGCCAGGAGGGCCGCGGCCTGCTGCCGGAGATCAGCGAGGAGCTGCGCCTGGTACTGCAGCGGGTGGATTCGGGCCTTGCCCTGGGGCCGGAGCTGGAAAAGAGCGCCCACCTGCTGGCGGTGGACGAATTCATCGATACCTGCGTGATCCTGCGGCAGTTGCTGGTGCAAGGCAGCGGCGGGATGAAATCGCTGCAGGCGCTCAAGGCATTGCTCGACGACCGCCGCCTGACCCGCTTGCAGGAGCGGGTGTCGAAGATGTCGGCGAAGATGTCGGCGGTGATGATGCTGTTCTTGTTCCCGGCCTTGCTCATCGTCCTGGCCGGGCCGGGCTTTACCGCGCTGGCGCGGGCCTTGGGATCCTGAAGGGAGGGGAGGCGGATGAAAGCGCTGTTGTTGTTCACCGGGTTGTTGCTGCTCGCCGGTTGCGCCGGCCAGCCACCTGATGGCCTGGCCCGGCTGCTGGGCGCTGCCCAGTGCGGCAAGCCGGACGCCAACCAGCAGTTGGCCCTGAACCTGGCGGATGAAATGCTCAACGAAGGCCGGCCCCATGCCAGCCTGGCGCACCTGCAGCAGTTGCCGGATGCGCTCGACCAGGTGCGCCTGCGCAAGGCCAAGGTCTTGCGCTTGCTCGGGCGCAGCGAGGCCGAGCCGCTGTACCGTGGCTTGCTCGGTGGTTGCCTGGCGGCCGAGGGCGAGCATGGCCTTGGCCAGCTCGCCTCGGCCCGGGGCGACGATGCCCAGGCCCTGCGTCACCTGCAGCGGGCCGTGCGCCTGGCGCCGACCGACGAGAAGGTGCGCAACGACCTGGGCGTGGTGTTGATGCACCTGGGCGATCACGAGCAGGCGCGTTTCGAGTTTCTCACCGCGATCGAACTGAAGGACGACAACACGCTGCCGGCGGTCAACCTGGTGACCCTCGCGCTGGTCCAGGACAACTGGCAGCAGGCTGCCGACCTGGTGGCCCGGTTGCGGCTCAGGCCCGAACAGTTCGCCGAGGCCCAGGCCCGGGCGACGCAGTTGAAGACGAGCGGGCGTGGCGCGACGCCGCTCGGTTGAATCCAAGGGAGGAGATGCCCATGCTCAAGTGCGTGATCCTGTTGGTCGGCCTTGCCGGCCCCCTGGCAGCGTTGGCCGAGGAGCCGGCGCAGACGGCCACCGAAGCGCTCTTGCAGGTGCAGGCGAGCAACCAGCAGGCCTCGCCGACGCCACAGGTGCAGACCGCCCGGGAGCGGGAGCAGGCCCTGCAGCGCTGGCTGGACAGCTACAAGTACCCGATCCCCGAGGTTTTCCGCTGGCAGTCGGTTGGTTCGTCGGGTGACTGAGCTGGCTCATCTGGGACTGCTTCGCGCCCCATCGCCGGCAAGCCGGCTTCTGCGTCGATCTCAAGAGCGGCGCGGGCTCTATGGGAAATCTGGGAACAGAGACCGAAAGAGCAACGGGACCCTGTGGGAGCGGGCTTGCCCGCGAAAAGGGCGCCGCCATGCTAGTAATGCTGTTCACTTAAGCCATTGGGGCCGCCTTGCGGCCCTTCGCGGGCAAGCCCGCTCCCACAGGGGCCGCGTAAAGCCACTATCAGTTCTCTGCGTGACAGCGCAGCCCAAAGGCTGGGTAATCTCCTACAAGTACGCTGCAAACCTCAAGGAATGCACGATCCTGTGGGAGCGGGCTTGCCCGCGAAGGGCTGCAAGGCAGCCCCAATCGATGTCACATCAGACTTAAGTGAACAGCATCAGCCGCCGTGCCAGGGGCTTTCAATGGGCCGTAAAGCGCTGGTGCACCGGTGACGAACGCGGCGTCAGCGCCAGGGCCAGTTGGGTACGGTTGTGCATGTGGGTCAGGCGCAGGACCTGGGACACGTAGAGCTTGACCGTGTTCTCGGTGATGCCCAGCTCGCAGGCGATCTGGTAGTTGGTCTTGCCCTTGCTCACCAGCCTGGCGACTTCCAGCTGGCGCGGCGAGAGCTTCTCGAAGTTCGGCGGCAGTTCGGCCTCGGCCTCCTCGGGATCGCCGGCACGGCGCTGCACACCCAGGCCACGGGCCTTTTCCAGGTCGTGGTAGAGATCGTCGATGGACTCGGCCAGCTCCTGCAGGCGTTGGTTCAGCTTGCCCAGCTCACGCAGGTTGCGCTGGCGCTCCAGCAGCGCCTGCTCCTGGCGGCGCACGCCCTCGAGCAGCTCGTCCAGGTCGATGGGCTTCTGGTAGTAGTCGGCGAAACCTTCGCGCAAGGCGCGGATGACATCCTGCTTTTCGGCCCGCCCGGTGAGCATGATCGCCTCGAACATGCGCCGGCGCCCGGACAGCGCTTTCAGCATGCGGACCAGCTCGATCCCATCGCGTCCGGGCAGGTGCAGGTCGCACAGCACCAGGCCAATGCCGTCATCGGCCTGGTAGCGCTCGATGGCCTGCTCCGTGGAATGGGCCGGGACGCAGCCGTAGCCCTGGTACTCGAGAAATTCACACAACTGCTCGACGATCAACGCCTGGCCGTCGACGACCAGTAGCTTCACCTCACTGATGGATTTGTTCACGATCGACTCCCTGTTCGACTCGGTCCTGCTCCTGGGCCAGAGAGACTGGCCGCTAAAGACACTAGTCGCACTTTGCGAGTATGTACACGGGCTGTACGACGAATCTGGACCGAGTAGTCATTTACGGGATCCAGACGGCCGTCAGCAGGAAGCCCGCCAGCACGAAAGGCGCGAACGGTTGCTTCTCGTCGACCTCTTCGGCCAGTTGCTGCAAGCGTTTCCTCACCTTGGGGCTGAGCAAGGCCAGCAGGCGACGCCTGGCGAGCATCCAGGCCAGCACGGTGATGCCGGCGCCGATGAAGGTGCCGAGCACGTACTGGTGGCTGGTGGCCAGGGCCAGGGCGCCCATCAGCTTGACGTCGCCGGCGCCGAAACGGCCAAGCATGTAGCCGGGCAGGGTAAGCAGCATGACGATGGCCAGCGCCCAGCCGGCATCGCTGGGATCGGCGCCGATCCAGCTGTGGCCGGTGGCGAACAGCCAGGCCAGCGCAGCTGCGGCGACACCCAGTGTCAGGGCGTTGGAAAGCTGTCGTTCACGGATATCTTGTTCGGTGCACAAGGCAAGCCACATCAGGAGAACAATGCTTTGCATTGGCAAATTGCCATCCCTATTCGTTGAACGGTTCTATGCTGTCAGTCAGGTGTCATAGTCAGGGTAGACGCGAACATGAAAGCAAGCCTGGCGGGACGGCAAAAAGGTGCGGCAGCCATCGAGTTCGTCGCCGTTTTCATGGTGTTTTTCGCGGTGTTCTATGGCTTGGTCAGCCATGCGTTGCCGATGCTGATGTTGCAGTCGTTCAACCAGGCCAGCAGCGAGGCGGTGCGTCGCTGCGTGGCGCTCGACCCGGGCGGCGAGCATTACCGAAGCGACGTCGACAGCCTGGCCCGGGAGGTGGTCGGGCAGCAACTGGCCTGGATGCCGGCGGCCCTGGGTTTCAGCGTCGTCACCGATACGAAGGTCACCTGGAGCGGCGACAACCTGCTGACCGTCTCGATCGACTACCCTCGCGAGCGCCTGGTCCGCGTACTGCCGGTGCTGGTGCTGCCCTTGATCGGTGAGGTGCCACGCCTGCCCGAACGCCTGCAGGCCGAAGCGAGCCTGCAACTGTGAGCGGCCTGTTCGATCGCTGGCGTGCGGCGCCACCGAGCGCGCACGAGGCCGAGGTGCCACTGGCGGTGGGCCTGCAACTGTGGCTCGATGCCCAGGGCGCGGTGCAGCGTCTGTCTGGCCCGTTGCGTACCCTGCTGGCCTTGCCCGCCCACGGTGGCGGGCGGGTGCATGACTACCTGGAGCGGCACAGCTGGCTGGTGCTCGAAGGCGAGCCGGCCGACTGGCAGGGGCTACCCCTGGACCTGGATTTCCACACCGTCATGGGGCATCCCCTGCACACCCGTGGTTGGCTGATGCGCCACGGTGACGGTTGGTTGCTGCAACTGTTCGATATTGGCGACCTGTTGCTCGAGCGTGCCCACGCCAATGAGCAGCAAGGCCTGCGACAACTGGCGGGAGAGGTCGGCCGCGCCGTGCGCGAATGCGGCGAGGAGCACCTGGCACAGTGCGTGGTGGAGCAGTTACAGCGTCTGGCTGAGTGCTGGCATGCCCCGGCGTTGCGCCTGGTGCTGCGCGAGCCGGCTGGCTGGCGCAGCTTCGCCAGCAACGACGCCGACTGGCCCTGGCCCGAAGACACGCGCCTGCAACCTTGGTTGACGCGGTTGCCGGCCCAGGCGTTGCTCGACAGCCGCGAGCATCCCGAACTGCTGGCGCTGTGCGGGGGTGTCTCGCTGTTCCTGCTGCCTTACTGCCAGGGGGCTGAGGCCGAGGCCTGGCTGCTGTGCGCCGGTGCCCAGGCGCTGCCGCAGACAGCGGCGGCGCAGGGGCTGCTGCAGGCTCTGGTCGAGCCGTTGCTGGGCCGTCATCGGCAGGCCCAGCTGCTGCGCCAGACCCACCACCTGGAGGCGTTGCAGCAACAGCTGGGGGCGGGGTGGTGGGCGTGGCCGCTGCACGGCCCCCTGCATCTGGATCCGTACCTCGCTGCCAGCCTGGGCCTGGTGCGTGAACCGAGCCTTGAGCAATGGCTGGCACGTGTGCACCCGGCGGATCGTGAAGCGGCGCAACTGGCACTGGAGCAGGCCCGCAGCAGCGGGGAACTGAGCCTGAGCCTGCGCGTGCCGGGCGACGATGCCCTGGCGGCGCCACGTTGGTTCCATTGGGTCGGGCGCTTGCAGGGGCGGCAGTTGCGCGGCTTCTTGCTCGATATCAGCGCACTCAAGGCGCAGGAGCTCCAGGCCGGTGCTGCGCGGGCACGGCTGGAGAACCTGATCGCCAGTTCGCCGGCGGTGATCTACATCCAGCGTTACGCCGACGGTGCGCTGTACAGCGAGTTCTTCAGTGCCAGCCTGATGCCGCTGCTCGGTTGGGCAGCGGACAGCGAGCAGGCACACCAGCCTGGCCTGGCGGTGCATCCGGACGATCGCTCGCTGTGGCTGGAGCGTACCCGCAGCTTGTTGCGCGATGGCCAGGCGCGCTGCCGCTACCGCCTGCGTGACAGCCGGGGCGGCTATCACTGGGTGCTGGACGAGGCACGCCTGCTGCGCAACGATCTCGGCCAGCCGCTGGAGGTGGTCGGCCTGTGGTTGGATGTCAGCGAGGCGACCGAGGCCGCCGAGCGGGTGCGCCAGAGCGAGGAACGCTATCGGGTGCTGGTGGAGGATTCGCCGGCGATGATCTGCCGCTACCGCCCGGACCTGGCCCTGCTGTTCGGCAACCGGCCGCTGGCCGACTGCCTGCGCTGCACGCCGGAGCAACTGCTGGGTATGAACCTCGGGCAGTGGATGTCCGATACACAGCGTGGCGAGTTCCTCCAGCGGCTCCAGGCCCTGACCCCCGAGCAGCCGGTGAGCAGTGCGCAGGTCTGCCTGCAGCTGCCTGGCCACGAGCATGCCTGGTGGGTCTGGGCCGACCGTGGCCTGTTCGACGACCAGGGCCGGTTGTTGGAGGTGCAGGCGGTGGCGCGTGACAACACCGAGGTCCGACGCAGCCAGCGCCAGCTCCTGCAAGGCGCCAAGATGGCGACCCTCGGCGAGCTGACCACCGGGTTGCTGCACGAGATCAACCAGCCCCTCAACGTCATGCGCATGGCCACGGTCAATGCCTTGAAACGGTTGGACAACGGCGCCGTCGAGCCGGCCTACCTGCAAGACAAGCTGCGCCGCATCGAAGCCCAGGTCGAACGCACGGCACGGTTGGTCGACCACATGCGGGTGTTCGGACGTCGCTCCGAGGTCGAGCGCCAGCGTTTCAGTGCCTGGGCGGCGGTGGAAGGGGCGGTGGCCCTGCTCGACGAAGGGCTGCGCGGCAAGGGGGTGACCCTGCGCATCGAGCCTCCGCAGCAGCAGCCGCTGGTGCTGGGGCACCAGGATCAGCTCGAACAGGTGTTGATCAACCTGATGGTCAATGCCCGTGACGCGCTGCTCGAACAGCGCCGGGACGCGCCGTGGATCTGCATGCGCCAGTCGTTGCAGCCCGGGGAGTTGTGCCTGTGGGTGGAAGACAACGGCGGCGGTATCGATCCCCAGTTGCAGGCACGGATCTTCGAGCCTTTCTTCACCACCAAGCCGGCCGGTGTCGGCACGGGCCTGGGGTTGTCGGTGAGCCATGGCATCGTCGAGGGCATGGGCGGCAGCCTGAGCGTGGCCAATGGCGCCGAGGGGGCGTGTTTTCGGATCAGCCTGCCGCTTCACTGCACCAGTTGAGCGCGACCGCTGGAGCAGGTCAGGTTGGCACCGACTTCGGCGTTGACCAGGTCGATGCCGAGCACCTTGAGCAGGGCATTGACCAGCGGGTCGAGCAACGGGCTCAGCAGGTTCCGGATCAGCGGCTCCAGAATGTTCTTCACGCCGTCCAGCAGCCCGGCGGTGAGCACCAGAAGCTCGCCCAGGCCGCTGTTGGCGGTGGGTTTGTAGGCTTCCAGGCGGATGCCCGCCAAGGTGTCGCCGAGGCTGCCGACGACCTGGCTGTCGGCCATCGACAGGTAGCGGGGCGGCTGCCCGATGTCGGGCGGCTCGCTGGCGTCCTTGAACAGCAGGGGCATTGCCGTGGCGCCACTGCCCAGCACCTTGCTGTCGATGCGCAGCCCGATGCCGCCCCCGGCGAAGGGCACGCGCGTGCCGCATATCGGCGGCAGGATCAGCAGGCGGCTACAGACGTTGGTCCCGATGTCGATCAACGGGAGCGCCTTGACCGTGGGGGTGCCTTGGCTGAAGAACGTCTCGGGGGGCTCGAACTTGCCGACCGCCAGCCTCACCGCAGCCTTCTCGGCAAGCACGCTCAACTGCTTGGGCGCGCAGCTGTAGCTGGCTGGTGGGCCGGGCCTGAGGCGGGCGGAGGCTTTGGCCGCTTCCAGGCCGATATCGATGTGCAGCTTGCCGTCCAGCAGCTTGATGTCGCTGACCTTGCAAGGAATGCCCAGGGCGCAGGTGAGTGAGTGCACCGTGCCCAGCAGGTTCAGGTTGAGCAGGCTGTTGAGTACGTTGGTCAGGGGCGCCGCCAGGTCGAGGACGGCGTTGGCCAGCCCGGCGATGCCTGACAGCAGCGGCAGGTCGAGAGAGACCAACGCCCGTACCTGCGCGGTGTGAACCGCGATCTCGTCGCTTCGCGGATCTCCTGCTGCGGAAACCTGCTGCGGTTCGATCACCTTCAGGCGTATGCGGCCATTGACCAGGCCCAGCACATTGAGGGGCAAGTCGATGTTGGCGGCGTTTTCGCTGGTCGCAAGCTGGACCACACCCTGCACCAGTTGCAGCAGTTGGACACTGGCATCCAGCCCGGCCTGGGTGGTGCCGTTCTGGATGTCGAGAATCCTGCCCAGCTTCAGGAGCGTGCCATTGCCGCTGCCCACGGCCACCTTGCCGAGGTTGGTGATGACCTCAGCGGCAGCACCGCTCTGCTGCAGCACCTTGACGGCCGCTTGCAGCAGTTGCGTGGCAGTGGCATCGGCGTTGAGCAACTGGTGGTAATCGCCGATGTCCAGGCCCAGGTCGATGGCCAACTGGTCGAGGTAGCGCAGCAGGTTGATATCGGCGTCGGCTAGGCCTTGCCAGCCCGCCACGTCCAGTTGCACATGGCTGCCGAGGGCGCCGAGCAGGGCGTTGAGTATCGCCGACTGACGCGAGTCGACTTTCAGCAGGGTGCTGCGGATGCTCAGCATGGCCTGGGGTGGCCGGGGCATCGAAGCCACTGCGCTGGCGCCGAGGGTCGTGGTCAATGGCAGGTCGCTGCCTTGCACCAGGGTGAAGGCACTGGCGGCAATGCTCGTGGGCACCGTGTTGCGTACCTCGACCTTGATCGCTTCGTTGCGCGAGGTGTCGGAGGTGAAGATGCGCAGGTTGCGGGCATCGGTCTGCAGGTAGCCACAGCTGGCCACGAGGGGGTTGCCGGGGGCATGGCCGTTGCGGGTGGCCGCGGCGCGGGCGAGGGTGCTGGCCTGGGGGCCGTTGCCATTGCAGCCGGCGTGCTGCCCGGCGGCTTCCAGCGCGGCCATGTCGGCGATGCGCTGTAACTTGCGCTGCTCGAGGTAGAGCCTGCCGCTGTCGACCACCAGCAGCAGGAACAGCAGGGCCAGGCCGAGGGTCAGGGCGGCCATCAGGCCGATCGCGCCGCGTTGGCGCACAGCGGAACGGGGAACCACGGGCACTCCTTTGCAGGCCATCGGCCACGCAGCGCAGCGGCGATGAAAGGAGTGTAGTCAGGGTGATGGCAAATTGCCTTGATCGAGTGGCCGTCAGCGCCTCAACGCGGTGGATAGTTGCTCATCAATTGCGCGACGGTCTTCTGGATCGCGGCATTGCGCTCCTGCGGGCTGGGCGGATAGTTGTTCATGATCTGCTCGGCACTGCCGCGCCAGACCAGCTTGCCGTCGCGCCCATCGAACAGGTCGACCTGGATGGTCGCCACCTTGTAGTCGACGCTGCGGGTTTCGTTGTACATCGGCCCGCCCCAGTAGCCTCCCCAATAGCCGCCCCAGGCTCCGCCGTAGTTGGTGGTGATCTGCTGCTGGCGCTGCTCGACGATCAGGTAGGTGCGCACCCTGACGTCTGGCCGGGCATTGGCCTGCGCCGGGCGCAGGCCGCGCTGGTCGAGCTGGTCGGCGACGGCCTGGCGGATGCGCTGTTCGGTCAGGTCGCTCTTGATCCGCGGATCGTCCGGGCGGTACTGCAATGCCGGCTCCTGCCAGGCCCAACTGCGGTACCCGGCGAAGTCGCGGCTGGCGTCGAAATCCTGGGTGACGTTGTTGCTCGCGCACGCGGCCAGCAGCAGCGTGAACGACAGCAGAACGAGGCGGCGCAACATGATGGTTCTCCGGTGCAGGTTAACTGGGAGGATAGCCGTCGAGGGCCTTGTGCACCGATTCGCGCAAGGCCTTCTCGCGGTCGCGTGGCGAGCTCCTGTCGCTGCCGCTCTCGGCGCTGGCGCTCCATACCGGCTGGCCATCGCGGGCATCGAACAGATCGATCCGCACCACCATCACTTCGACCTCGTAGGTGCGCACGATCGGCACGCTGCCGTAGGCCCCGTAGCCGTGGCGGTAGCCGCCGTAGCCGATGCCGCCATAGGGGTACGGGCCGTAGTAGGGGTCGTAGTAGTCGTAGTCGCGGACCTGGCGCAGGCGTCGCTCCAGGCGCATGTCGGCACTGACCAGCAGGTCGGCGCTGCCACCCCGGGCCGGGCGCAGGCCGTGCTGGTCGAGGGCGCTGCTGACCGCCTCGGCCAGTTGCGCCGGGTCGGCACTGGCACTGGCGCTGGGCAGTTGGCCGTTGCGCCAGCTCCAGCTGCGATAGCGCCCGTAGTCACGAGGGGCTGCCGGGTAGGCACTGGCATCGAAGGTGCTGGCCGCCTGGGGCGGGGCTGGCGGCAGGGGGCGGCCGCTGGCGACATAGGGGTTGCTGCCCTGGCAGGCAGCCAGGGCGAGGGGCAGCAGGGGCAGGCACAAGAGACGGTACCGCATGTGTTCCTCCCGGCAGGCGGGTCAGTGCGGGCGGCAGACCCAGTGCAGGTAGCGGCCCAGCCCGGCGAAGCTTGGATGTCGGCGGTGGGCCAGCTCCATTTCCAGCAGGTCGAGCAATTCGGCCTTGGCCTGGAACTCCTTGGGCATGTAGTCGTGGAAAATCCGCACACCACTTTCGCTTTCGACCTGCCACATGGGTTCAAGTTGCGCCTTGAGCTCGCGGGGATCAAGGGGTTTTTGCGGGGTCAGGCTCTGCTTCTCGCCGGCCAGGCGGTTGCTGCGCAGCTTGCGGAAATGGCCCTTGAGCAGGTTGCGGTAGATCAGTGCGTCGCGGTTGTAGAACGCCAGCGACAACCAGCCGCCTGGGGCGGTCAGCTGGTGCAGCACCGGCAGGATGCTCTCGGGTTCGGCCAGCCATTCCAGCACGGCATGGCACAGGACCAGGTCGAAGGGTTCGGTCAGCTGGCCGAGCAGGTCCTGCCAGGGTGCCTGGATGAAGGTGGCCTGCTGGCCTGCCTCGGCGAAGCGTGCCCGAGCACCGTCGAGCATGGGGGCGGCGGGCTCGGCGAGGGTCACCTGGTGGCCGCGCTCGGCCAGCCACAGGGCCATGTGGCCGAGGCCGGCGCCGATATCCAGCACGCGCAGGGGGCGATCGGGCAGGGCCTCGGCCAGGTCGGCCTGGAGTACGGCCAGGCGGATGGCACCCTTGGCGCCGCCATAGATCTTCTCGGCGAAGCGGCTGGCCAGCTCATCGAAGTGACGGTCGTTCATCGGGCGAAACGCCTCTCGCTGTCGGCCAGTTTGGCGCGCACCACCTGTTCCATGTCCAGGCCCAGTTCGCTGCACAGCAGCAACAGGTACAGCACCACGTCGCCGACCTCCTGGCCGGCATGGGCGAGTTGCTCGGGGGGTAGCTGGCGTGACTCGTCCTCGCTCAGCCACTGGAAGATCTCCACCAGTTCGGCCATCTCCACACTGGCGGCCATGGCCAGGTTCTTCGGGCTGTGGAAGCCGCGCCAGTCGTTGGTGTCGCGGATCCGGTGCAGGCGTTCGGTCAGTTCTTGCAGGTTCATCGGGGGCTCTCCTCTTGGCGCATAGCTTCGGATGAGCCTTTGTGCAAAGCAAGTGCATTGGGGCCGCTTCGCGCCCCATCGCCGGCAAGCCGGCTCCCACAGGGGCCCTGCAAACCGCATCATGCGTGGTCGACTCGCACCTTGCGGGAGCTTGCCGGCGATGGGCTGCAAGGCAGCCCCAATGCCGCTTGGCTCTAGAGCGCGCGCCACCGCCCGAGCATGTGCACCCGTTCGCCATGCCCATCCAGGCGCAAGATACCTTCCGGCCCGGCCTCGCTGGCGCTGAGCACCACCTCGGACGGCAAGCGCACCGGCTTGCGGAAATCCACCTCGAAGGCATAACCGCTGGCCGGCAGGTGGCCTTGCAGCGCGGCCATCGCCATGGCCTTGCTCCACATGCCATGGGCGATGGCCTTGGGAAAACCGAACAGGCGGGCGCTGGGGGCGCTCAGGTGGATCGGGTTGTAGTCGCCGCAGACGTTGGCATAGCGCCGGCCGATGTCGCGGTCGGCATACCAACGGGTGACCTCGGGCAGGTTGCCGGGCTCGAGCTCCGTTTCCTCATCGGCTTGCCCGTCAAGCTGCAGGCCCCGCACCAGCATGCGGCTGCTCTCGCGCCAGAGCGGGCCTAGCGCATCCTCGGCTTCGGTGACCAGGTCGAAGGTGCCGCCCTTGGCATGGGGTTTCAGAGCGTCGACATACACCGCGAAACGCAGGCCATCGACCCCACCCAACGGGCGATACACCTCGATGGCATTGTGCAAGTGAACCAGGCCGAGCAACGGGAAGGGGAAGTCACGGGCCGTCAACAACTGAAGTTGCAGGGTAAAGGCCATGACATGGGGATAGGTCGGCGGCAGTTGGCCATGGTCGGCGAAATGGCAGAGTCGTCGATAAGCCGACAGGTTGTCGGGCTGCACCCGCAGGAAACAGCGCAGGCCGGTCTCGGGTAGGCGGGTGCCGTGGATCTTGCGTTTGCCCAGCGCCCGCAGGTAGAGGCTGGCGCGCGATTCGGGGGTGTGCAGGTCATGCCATTGCCGGTTCATGTTCAGGCCCCCATCAGTGCCTGGCCGCAGACCCGCAGGACCTGGCCATTCACCGCACCGGAGCCGGGTTGGCTGAGCCAGGCCACGGCCTCGGCGACATCCTGGGGCTGCCCGCCCTGGCCCAGCGAGCTCAGGCGGCGCCCGGCCTCGCGCAGGGCCATGGGCATGGCGGCGGTCATGTGGGTCTCGATGAAGCCCGGCGCCACGGCATTGATGGTGCCGCCGCGCTCGGCCAGTTTCGGCGCCCAGGCCTGGGCGAAGCCGATCAGGCCGGCCTTGCTCGCCGCATAGTTGGCCTGGCCGCGGTTGCCGGCGATACCGCTGACCGAAGCGAGCAGGGTGATGCGCGCGTCTTCGCCGAGGGCACCGGCCTCGTGCAGCGCCTGGGTCAGCAACTGGGGCGCCTTGAGGTTGACCGCCATGACCGCGTCCCAGTATTCGGGCGTCATGTTGGCCAGGGTCTTGTCGCGGGTGATGCCGGCGTTGTGGACCACGATGTCGATGCCTTCGGGGAGGGCGTCGAGCAGTTTCGCCGGGGCATCGCTGGCACAGATGTCCAGGGCCAGGGCACGGCCGCCGAGGCGGGCGGCGAGGGCGTCGAGGTCCTGCTGCGCCGGTGGTACGTCGAGCAGGGTCACCTCGGCGCCATCGCGGGCCAGGGTTTCGGCAATGGCCGCGCCGATACCCCGCGCCGCGCCGGTTACCAGGGCGCGACGCCCGGCCAGGGGGCGGGTCCAGTCCTCGACCTGGCTGGCGCAGGCCTCCAGGCGCAGGACCTGGCCGGAGACGAACGCGCTCTTGGGCGAGAGGAAGAAGCGCAGGGCGCCTTCGAGCTGGTCCTCGGCGCCGGCACCGACATACAGCAGTTGCGCCGTGGCGCCGTTGCGCAGCTCCTTGCCCAGCGAGCGGCTGAAGCCTTCCAGGGCGCGCTGGGCTACGCTGGCCAGCGGGTCGTCGAGGCTTTCTGGCGCGCGGCCGAGGATCACCACGTGGGCACAGGGGGCGAGGCTGCGTAGCAGGGGCTGGAAGAACTCGCGCAACTGACGCAGCTCGTCGCTGTCGGACAGGTGGCTGGCATCGAACACCACCGCCTGGAGCCTGGGGCCGAGCCCGGCGACCCAGGCCGGGGCTTGCAGGCCTTCGACGTTGAAGCTGTAGAGCTCGGTGGTCAGGCGTGCGGCGATGGCCTCGAGCGTGCTCGCCAATGGCCCGCCACCCAGCACCAGTGCGCCTTCCACCGGCCGCAGGCGGCCAGCCTGCCAGCGCTGCAAGGGGGCCGGGCGAGGCAGGCCGAGGGCATCGACGAGGCGGCGGCCCAGGTTGGAGTTGGCAAAGCCGAGATAGCGATCGCTCATGTACGGTTCTCCCTGAAGGCAAGCATGCAAGTGTGGACCAAGTTTGCGGGCGGGACGTTCGAATGCGGTAAAAAGACCTAGGCTGTACGGATCGAAATTGTTTCAGGAGGAACATACGCATGCGCTCACCTCGCCGGGTCGCGATCCTGGGTGGCAACCGAATCCCCTTCGCCCGCTCCAACGGGGCCTATGCCAATGCCAGCAACCAGGCGATGCTTACCGCCGCCCTCGAAGGCCTGGTCGAGCGCTATCGCCTGCATGGCCTGCGCCTGGGCGAGGTGGCGGCGGGCACGGTGCTCAAGCATGCCCGCGACATGAACCTGACCCGCGAGTGCGTGCTCGGTTCGCGTCTGTCGCCGCAAACGCCGGCCTACGATATCCAGCAGGCCTGCGGCACGGGCCTGGAGGCGGCGCTGCTGGTGGCCAACAAGATTGCCCTGGGGCAGATAGAGTGCGGGATCGCTGGCGGCGTCGATACCACCTCCGATGTTCCGATCGGGGTCAACGAAGGCCTGCGTCGCATCCTGTTGCAGGCCAATCGCGGCAAGCACCTGGGCGAACGGCTCAAGCCTTTCCTCAAGCTGCGTCCCAGGCACTTGAAGCCCGAGTTGCCGCGCAATGTCGAGCCGCGCACCGGGCTTTCCATGGGCGAGCACTGCGAGCGCATGGCCCAGGGCTGGCAGATCGGCCGCACCGAGCAGGACGAGCTGGCCCTGCTCAGCCACCAGCACCTGGCGGCGTCCTTCGTCGAAGGCTGGCATGACGACCTGCTCACGCCCTACCTGGGCCTGACCCGCGATAACAACCTGCGTCCGGACCTGACGCTGGAGCAGTTGGCCAAGCTCAAGCCGGTGTTCGACCGCAGCGGCCTGGGCACCTTGACCCCGGGCAATTCCACGCCGCTGACCGACGGCGCCTCGCTGGTGCTGCTCGGCAGCGAGCAATGGGCCGAGGAGCGTGGCCTGCCGGTGCTGGCCTACCTGGTCGATGGCGAAACCGCCGCGGTGGATTTCGTCAAGGGCCAGGAGGGGCTGCTGATGGCCCCGGTGTATGCCGTGCCGCGTCTGTTGGCGCGCAATGGCCTGACCTTGCAGGACTTCGATTACTACGAGATCCACGAGGCCTTCGCCGCCCAGGTGCTGTGCACGCTTAAGGCCTGGGAGGACGAGGAGTACTGCCGCACTCGCCTGGGGCTGGAGGCGCCGCTGGGGGCGATCGATCGCAGCAGGCTCAATGTGAAGGGCAGCTCGCTGGCGGCGGGGCATCCCTTCGCGGCCACGGGCGGGCGGATTTTGGCGAACATGGCCAAGCTGTTGGCCAAGGCTGGCAAGGGCAGGGGGCTGATCTCCATCTGTGCGGCGGGGGGGCAGGGGGTGACGGCGATCGTCGAGCGTTGAGTGCTTCGCAGGTTGGGCCCAGTGTCGGTGAGTCAGGACCCCGACTGACACTGGCCCCTGACGAATCTCTGTTAGGCTTGTCACTTCTGCAACACACGAACCCGTCATGTCGAGTACCGGACAGCTTCCCCCCCCTCGCGCCATCCCCGCCCTGGAGCACCTGCCCAGGCCGCTCTACGCCCGCGCCGAAAGCCTGGGCGCCGGCTCCTGGACCACCCGCCACCGTCACGACTGGGTGCAGTTCTCCTATGCCATCAGTGGCGTGCTCGGCGTCTACACCAGCGATGGCAGCTATTTCGCCCCGCCCCAGTGGGGGGTGTGGATCCCCGCTGGCATCGAGCATGAAGTGGTGACCTCGATGCAAGCCGAGATGCGCAGCCTCTACGTGCGCCGCGATGCCTGCCCTTGGGCCGAGGAGCAGTGCCGGGTGCTGGAAGTGACCCCTCTGGTACGGGAGCTGATCAAGCAGTTCTGCCTGTACCCGCCGGAGTACCCGGAAAACGACAGCGCCGAGGCGCGGCTGGTGGCGGTGCTGCTCGACCAGTTGCGCACCCTGCCGGAGGTGGGGTTCTCCCTGCCGTTGCCGCGCCACCCAGGCCTGTTGGCGCTGTGCAACGGATTGATCGCCGAGCCGGACCGACCCCAGACCTTGCGGCAGTGGGCCCGGCAGTTGGGGTGTTCGGAGAAGACCCTGATGCGCCTGTTCCAGCGTGAGACGGGCCTGAGTTTTCGCAATTGGCGCCAGCGCATGCGGCTCTTGTCGTCCCTGGCCTTGCTGGAGGCGGGGGAGAGCGTGACCGAGGCGGCGCTGGGCTGTGGGTACGATTCCACTTCGGCGTATATCGCCGCGTTCAAGCAGCTGTTCGGGGCGACGCCTGGGGAGTTGCGCTTGTAACGAATACCGGGGCTGCGAAGCAGCCCCGATGGGCTCAGGTTCGGAAGCGTCGTACCAGCGCATCCAGCTCGTTGGACAGCCCTGCCAGGCTTTCGGAGTCCTGCCTGGCGGCCTGGGCCAGTTCGGCCACCAACTGCGCATCGCCATGGATCTGGCTGATATGCCGGTTGATGTCCTCGGCCACCTGGTGTTGCTCTTCGGCAGCCGTGGCGATCTGGGTGTTCATGTCGCGGATGATGTCCACCGACTCGCGGATCTGCCCGAAGCTGTCGCGAGCCATGCCGATGCGGCTGACCGACTGCTGCGAAACCTCCAGGCTGGCGTGCATCTGCTCGGCGACTTCGGCGGTACGGGCGGCCAGGTTGCCCAGCAGGCCATCGATCTCGGCGGTGGAGTCGGCGGTGCGCTTGGCCAGGGCGCGAACTTCGTCGGCGACCACGGCGAAGCCACGGCCCTGCTCGCCAGCGCGGGCGGCCTCGATGGCGGCGTTGAGGGCCAGCAGGTTGGTCTGCTCGGCGATCGAACGGATGGTGCCGAGGATCGACTGGATGGCATTGCTGTCGCGCTCGAGCTGCTGGATCGACTGGGCCGACTGCTCGATCTCCTGGCTCAGGCGGTCGACGCTTTGCACCGCCGCGTCGATCTGCTGCTGGCCTTCGCGGGCCTGTTGCTGGCCGCTGTCGGCCGACTGCGCGGCCTGGCTGCAGGAGCGGGCGACCTCGTTGGCGGTGGCGACCATTTCATGGAACGCGGTGGAGACCATGTCCACGGCCTCGCGCTGGCGGCCGGCGGCTTCGGCCATGTCGCCGGAGACACGGGTCGAACTGCTGGAGGTGTGGAGGATCTGCCCGGCGGCGGTACCGATGTGCTGGATCAGGCTGCGGATGGCGCCGAGGAACTGGTTGAACCAGTTGGCCAACTGGGCGGTTTCGTCGCGCCCGCGAACCTCCAGGCTGCGGGTCAGGTCGCCTTCGCCTTGGGCGATGTCTTCCAGGCCGTTGGTGACACTGTTGATCGGCCGCACGATGAGCTTGGCGAAGGCCGTACCGACGACCGCGAACACGGCGGCCAAGGCCAAGGCGATGATGCCGATCAGCCAGGTCAGGCGGGTAGTGGTCTGCATCACTTCGTCGTGGCGGATCAGGCCGATGAAGGTCCAGCCCAGTTGCTCGTCAGGGTAGAGGTTGGCCATGTAGCGCTCCCCGCCCAGCTCCACCTCGACCAGGCCTTGGCCGGCCTTGGCGAGGGCCGCGTAGCCATCGCCGAAACTGGCCAACTGCTTGAAGTTGTGGCTGGCATCTCGCGGGTCGACCATCACGTTGCCGTTCTTTTCCACGAGCATCAGGTAGCCGCTGTCGCCGAGCTTGATCTTCTTGACGATCTCGGTGAGCCCGTTCAGGGAAACGTCGATGTTGACGACGCCGCCAGGGTTGCCGAGGGCGTTGGGGACTGCCCGCACGGTGCTGATCAGGACGGCATCGTCGGCGGCCCAGTAATAGGCGCCGGTGCGCACGGTCTTGCCGGGGTTGGCCATCGCCAACTGGTACCACGGGCGTTGGCGCGGGTCGTAGTTGGAGAACTTCTGCCCGGCCGGCCAGCCGACGTAGCCGCCGTCGTTCACGCCGTACGAGACATAGGCGTAGCTGGGGTGGACCTGCGCCAGGCGGGTGAAGAACTCGAGGACTTGCTTGTCCTGCTCGCCCAGCTCGTTGCTGGGGTTGGTGGCCAGGTACTTGTTCAGGTTATCGCCGGTGGCGGCGACCAGCGGCTGGGCGGCCAGGTAGTTCACGTTCTGGTCGATGCCCTGGAAGAAGATATGCATCGCGTTGCTGACCTGGCGGATTTCCCGACTGCTGTTGTCGAGGAAGTCCTCGCGGGCTTCGCCGCGCAGGTTGAGGACCACCAGGGTGGCCACGAGGACGATGGGCAGGCCGGCGATGACGGCGAAGGCCCAGGTCAGTTTCTGTTTGATGTTCATCCACGCTCCCGGAGTTTTTCTTGTGCGACACATGAGGCAGGTGTCCAAGAGATCGGCAGCGTCTGGTTTTTTTGTAGGGAAGTTCCCGTATTTATTGGGCGAGGTCGTGTTTGGTGACTGTGCGGTCGTGTTTGGATGGCCTGGGGATGCCAGTGGCGCTCAGGGCTGCAAAGCAGCCCCAGTACCGCTTGAATGCTTCAGCCCAGGGATTTGTCCTTGCCCCGGCAGCAACCGCTGCCATTGGCCAGGTCCTTGAGGATCGGGCAATCCGGCCGGTCATCGCCATGGCAATGGGCAACCAGCTCGCCCAAGGTATCGCGCAGCCCAACGAGTTCCTCGATACGCCGGTTCAACGCCTCGATATGCTGCATCGCCAGGGCCTTCACATCGGCACTGGCACGCTGGCGGTCCTGCCAGAGGGTCAGCAGCCTGGCCACCTCGTCCAGGGAGAACCCCAGGTCACGGGAGCGCTTGATGAAGGCCAGCGTGTGCAGGTCGTCCTGCTGGTACAGACGGTAGCCGCTGTCGCTGCGTTTGGCCGGCTTGAGCAGGCCGATGGACTCGTAGTAGCGGATCATCTTGGTGCTGAGCCCGCTGCGGCGGGCGGCTTGGCCGATGTTCATGGGGCCTCCTGTCGGGGGGCGGTGGGCTTCCAGGTCTTCAGCCACAGGGCATTGCTCACCACGCTGACGCTGGACAACGCCATGGCCGCGCCAGCCAGCACCGGGTTGAGCAGGCCGAAGGCGGCCAGGGGAATGCCGATCAGGTTGTAGATGAAAGCCCAGAACAGGTTCTGGCGGATCTTCGCGTAGGTCTTGCGGCTGATCTCCAGGGCGGCGGGCACCAGGCGCGGATCGCCACGCATCAGGGTGATCCCGGCAGCCTGCATGGCCACGTCGGTGCCACCGCCCATGGCGATGCCGATGTCGGCGGCGGCCAGTGCAGGGGCGTCGTTGATGCCGTCGCCGACCATGGCCACCACGCCATTGCGCTTGAGCGCCGCCACCGTGGCCGCTTTGTCGGCCGGCAGCACTTCGGCATGCACGTCGTCGATGCCCAAGGCATCGGCCACCACCTTGGCACTGCCACGGTTGTCGCCGGTCAGCAGGTGGCTGCTGATGCCTTGCTCGTGCAATGCATGGATAGCCTGCCCGGCGCCTGGTTTGAGGCTGTCGCCGAAGGCGAACAGGCCCAGCACCCGAGGCTGTGGCCCGCGCTCGATCAACCAGGACAGGGTGCGCCCTTCGGCTTCCCAGGCCTGGGCCTTGGCGGCCAGTTCGCCCGCTTGCAGGGCGCTCTCGTCGAGCAGGCGGCGGTTGCCCAGGGCCAGTTCGCGGCCCTCCACCCGCCCGGCGATGCCACGGCCGGTGAGGGATTGGCTGTCGGCCACCTGCGGCACGTGCAGGCCTTGCTCGGCGCAGGCATCGAGTACCGCCTTGGCCAGCGGGTGTTCGCTGCCCCGCTGCAGAGCGCCGGCCAGGCGGTGCAGTTCGCCTCGGTCGCCGTCGAGGGCCTGGCTGTGGACCACGCGGGGGCTGCCGGAGGTGAGGGTGCCGGTCTTGTCGAAGACCACGCGATTCACTGCATGGGCGCGCTCCAGCGCTTCGGCGTCCTTGATCAGGATGCCGTGGCGGGCAGCCACGCCGGTGCCGGCCATGATGGCGGCGGGAGTGGCCAGGCCGAGGGCGCATGGGCAGGCGATCACCAGCACGGCGACGGCATTGATCAGGGCGTTTTCCAGCGGCGCACCGGCCAGCCACCAGCCGGCCAGGGTGACCAGCGCGACGACCAGCACCGCCGGTACGAACACCTGGCTGACCCGGTCCACCAGCTTCTGGATCGGTGCCTTGGCTGCCTGGGCATCCTCGACCAGGCGGATGATGCGGGCCAGCACGGTCTCGGTGCCGAGGGCCAGGGTGCGTACCAGCAGACGGCCCTCGCCGTTGATGGCGCCTCCGGTGACCGGGTCGCCAGGCTGCTTGGGCACCGGCAGGCTTTCGCCGCTGATCAGGGCCTCGTCGGCGTGGCTGCTGCCTTCGAGCACCTGGCCATCGACCGGGAAACGTTCGCCGGGCCTGACCAGCACCAGGTCGCCCAGGCGCAACTGGCTGATCGCCACGTCTTCCTCGTGGCCGTCGAGCACCCGCACGGCCCGCTCCGGGCGCAGCGCCTCCAGCGCCCGTATGGCACTGGCGGTCTGGCGCTTGGCGCGGCTTTCCAGGTACTTGCCCAGCAGCACCAGGGCGATCACCACCGCCGAGGCTTCGAAGTACAGGTGTGGCTGCAGGCCGGCCGGGGCACGGGCCCATTCGTACAGGCTCAGGCCATAGCCGGCGCTGGTGCCCAGGGCGACCAGCAGGTCCATGTTGCCGGCACCGGCACGCACGGCCTTCCAGGCGGCCACGTAGAAGCGGGCGCCGAGGATGAACTGTACCGGCGTCGCCAGCAGGAACTGCGCCCAGGCCGGCAGCATCCAGTGCAGGCCGAACGGCTGGCCGAGCATCGGCAGCACCAGCGGCAGGGCCAGCAGCAGCGCGGCGGCAACCGCCAGGCGTTCGTTGCGCAGGCGGCGCAGGGCTTGTGCTTGGTCGTCATGGGTGGTGTGAGGCAGGCTGGCGCTGTAGCCGGCTTTTTCCACGGCCTGGAGCAACAGGCTGTCGTCGACGGCCGCGAGGACTTCGAGGTGGGCGCGCTCGCTGGCCAGGTTGACGCTGACCTGCTCGACGCCCGGCAACTTGCCCAGGGCGCGTTCGACGCGGCCTACGCAACTGGCGCAGGTCATGCCGCCGATCTGCAGCTCGACGGTGCGGGTCGGCACGCCGTAGCCAGCCTCCCGTACCGCATCGACGAGGGCTGGCAGGCTGCCGGCCGGGGCCAGGACCCGGGCCTGTTCGGTGGCAAGGTTGACGCTGACCTGCTCGGCGCCGGTGACCTTGCGCAAGGCGCGCTCGACGCGGCCAGCGCAGCTGGCGCAGGTCATGCCGGAGATCGGCAGGTCGAAAGTGGTGGATGCGGACATGGCTCTCCTCCTTGGACTGGCCTCCAGCATCAAGCTTGCCACGTTGGTAAGGTCAATAGCCCAGGCTGGCGCGCTTCAACTCCAGGCCCTGGTGACCCGTGGCAATGCGGTACTTGCTGATTTGTCCGGCTTGCAGGTTCAGGCGGGTGCTGCGTTGGTCCTCGATCCCTGGGGCGCAGCCGGGTGTCTGCCCTGGCAGCAGGCGCAGGCGGACGTCCACGGGCCCTGGCGGCAGGTTGAACGAGGTCGACTGTTCCTGGAACAGGCGGCCGGCCAACTGGTCGTTGAGGTAGATGCCGATCTCGCAACTGCTGGCCACTTCCAGGCGCTCCCGGGAAATGACCAATACGCTGTAGTCCGAGTTGCCTTCGGCGCTGGCCGGTGGCACCACCGCCAGTGCGCCTAGCAGCCCGACCAGGCCCAATGCTGCCCTGAACATGAAGAATCTCCTGCTTGCCGAATCGTCAAAGGCGCAGCTTGGCCGAGCCGCACGCGGATTTCCACCCCGGCCGTTTCGGGCAGAACTTGACCTTGCCATGATGGCAAGCCTGAAACTGCGGCAAACCCTGAAGGAGGTAGGACCGATGCAAGTGTTCAATGTGCAAGGCATGACCTGCGGCCACTGCGTGAAGGCGGTGACCCGCGCGGTACAGGACCTGGACGCGGCAGCCCAGGTGGAGGTGGACCTGGCGGGCAAGCAGGTACGGGTACAGAGCCAGGTGGCGGGTGAGCGGATCCTGGCGGCGATTCGCGAGCAAGGGTACCAGGCTGAAGTGGCCTGAAACCGCCTTTCGATGTTTGACAGCGTTAAGCCGGTATTTGGGGCTGCGAAGCGGCCCCAGATGGCTACAAAACTGCTCTCGATGTTCTCTGCCACCCCAGCGCGGCCCATGGGACTGGGCGATCTCTCCAGTAACTGTTACAAAGGTTTTCATACCGGTGCTGCCTGCAGCAGGTAGACTTACCCACTTGCTTAGCCTGCTATGGATTCCTGATGAACCTGCGAATTGTGCTGATCCTGGGCGCCCTCAGTGCGTTCGGGCCATTGGCGATCGACTTCTATCTGCCCGCCTTCCCGGCCATGGCGCAAGCCTTCGCCACCGACGAGAAACATGTCCAGACCACCCTGGCCGCCTATTTCCTCGGCCTGTCCCTCGGCCAACTGGCCTATGGCCCGGTGGCCGACCGCTTCGGCCGGCGCAAGCCGCTCATGTTCGGCATCACGCTCTTCACCCTGGCCTCGCTGGCCTGCGCCTATGCGCCGAACCTCGACACCCTGATCCTGGCGCGCTTCGTCCAGGCCCTGGGCGGCTGCGCCGGGATGGTCCTGTCGCGGGCGATCGTCAGCGACAAGTGCGACGCGGTGGCTTCGGCCAAGGTGTTCTCGCAACTGATGCTGGTGATGGGCCTGGCGCCGATCCTCGCGCCGATGCTGGGCGGGGTGCTGGTCAACCTCGCGGGCTGGCAATCGATCTTCCTCGCCCTGGGCCTGTTCAGCGCCGCCTGCTTGCTGGCGGTCAGCCTGGGCCTGCCGGAGAGCCTGGCGCCGGACATGCCGCGCCAGCCGCTGTCGGGGGCGTTGCGCCAGTACCTGCGGCTGCTGGGCGACCGGGTGTTCATGGGCCATGCGCTGACCGGGGGCATCGCCATCGCCGGCATGTTCGCCTACATCGCCGGTTCGCCGTTCGTGTTCATCAAGCTGTATGGCGTGCCCCCCGAGCACTACGGCTGGCTGTTCGGCACCAATGCCGCGGGTTTCATCCTCGTCGCCCAGGTCAATGCGCGCCTGCTGGCCAAGCGTGGTCCGGCCTTCCTGTTGGGGCGGGCCGTGTGGCTGTACCTGGGGGCGGGGTTGGTGCTGCTGGGCATGGCGGCATGGCGGCCGGCGCAGTTGTGGCCATTGTTGGTGCCGCTGTTCGCGTGCATCGCCAGCCTGGGCTGCATCATCCCCAATGCCTCGGCGTGCGCCATGAGTGGGCAGGGCGCACGGGCCGGCAGTGCCTCGGCGCTGATGGGGTGCGTGCAGTTCAGCGTCGCCGCGGGCGCGGCGGCGCTGGTGAGCCTGCTGCACGATGGCAGCGCGGTGCCGATGGCCTTGGTGATCAGCCTGTGCGGTGCGCTGGTGGTCAGTGTCGCGATGCTGACTCGGCGCTTGCAGGCCAGGCGTCCGGCGTGAGTGGGTGAGGCGCCTGCAGGCGGGTTTCCAGCGTGGCGACGAAGGCACGCGCCTGCGCTTCGCTGCGAAAACTCACCACATGTTGGTCGAGGCGTACCTGCCATGGACAGTTGGGGTTGCGGTTCGACGCACTGACGACAATTTTCATCGCGGCCTACCTCCACTGGGTGAGAGCGGATGAAGTGTAGCGCCGCCGCTTGTGCTTGCCATGACCGGCGTGGGATCTCCTGACTGACGGTCGTGGCCTCGGGCCGGTCGGCTGCCCAGTGGGGCTGCATGTGGACGCTTCGCTTTTGTTTGCCGTACTTGATGAAGCGCGTTGTCGGCATTGTTCCAGGGCATGCTTGCCCGAGCTTGCTCCCGCCAGCGTCGAACGCTCGCTACCGTGGGCTGCCAGGCTTTCTTCCGGGCAACGCGGCCTCGGCGAATCTGCGTCTGCTGGTGGGTAGAGGGTCGGGATACCCTGCGGTTTTGTGCCGTGAGCTGCCAGGTCGCGTCGCCGGCGCGCGACTTATACTGGCTGCTGCGGTCAGTGCCAGCGAGAGACACTTCCCTGCCAGGGAGCGGCAAGCGATGACTGCCCTTGCAGGTGGGCCGGCATGCCGCACGGCCGTTTCGCTGCCATGGCTGGCCACTGGAACAAGACGTGACCTTGCAGGGAGTTACAGGGATATGAAAGCAGTCAGCAGTATCAGCCAGGTCGCCGGCCTGATGGCCGACCCGAAACGCAGCGCCATGTTGTGGGCGCTGATCGATGGCATTCCCCGTCCTACCGACGAGTTGGCCGACATGACTGGGCTGACCGCCTCGTCTGCCTGTGCGCACCTGTCGTTGCTGTCGTCGGCCGGCTTGCTCAAGCTCGAGGCGCGGGGGCGCAAACGCTATTTCCGCCTGGCCTCGCCGGCCGTCGGTGCGGCGGTGGAGGCTCTGGCCAGCCTGCAACTGAAGGACAACGGATCGCAGCCTGGGCAGGCGGCGCCGCTGCAAGTGCCCCTGTCGATGCGCCGGGCGCGCCGCTGCGGTGCTCACCTGGGCGGCGAGCTGGCGAGCGATCTCTACCAGCGGCTGGTCGCGGCCGGTTGGCTGGAAGGGAGCGACCTGCAACCGCGGATCAGCCTGGAAGGGCGTACGCAGCTGGCGGCCATCGGCGTCTACACCGAGGCGTTGGCCTCGCCGCAGCAGGGCGAGTGCACCATCTGCCGTTGCAGCGAATGGAGCGACCAGGGCCCGCACCTGGGGGGCAGCCTGGGGCAGGCGCTGCTCAGGCTGTTCCTGCAGTCAGGCTGGATACGCGAACAGGAGGGCTCCCGGCTGTTGCAGATTTCAGCGCTGGGCATCCAGTGCATCAACCGTATCGCCCACGTGCCAGCGTTGCAGGTCGGATAGCCGTACCCGCAACGCCGGGCAGGTCTCAGGCCAGGCGGGCATCCAGGCTGTTCTGTGCCAAGCGCCGGGCCTGGTCTTCGGTCATCCCCAGGTGGATGTGCAGGGCATGGAAGTTCTCGGTGACATAGCCGCCGAAGTAGGCCGGGTCATCGGAGTTGACCGTGACCTTGACGCCACGCTCGAGCATTTCGAGGATGTTGTGCTGGCCCATGTGCTCGAACACACAGAGCTTGGTGTTCGACAACGGGCAGACGGTCAGGGGGATCTGCTCGTCGATGATGCGTTGCATCAGGCGTTCGTCCTCGATGGCGCGCACGCCGTGGTCGATACGCTTGATCTTCAGCAGGTCGAGGGCTTCCCAGATGTACTCGGGTGGGCCTTCTTCGCCAGCGTGCGCGACGGCCTGGAAGCCTTCGGCGCGGGCGCGTTCGAAGACGCGCTGGAACTTGCTCGGCGGGTGGCCTTGCTCGGAGCTGTCCAGGCCCACGGCGATGAAGGCATCGCGAAATGGCAGCGCCTGGTCGAGGGTCTTGTGTGCCTCCTCTTCGCTCAGGTGGCGCAGGAAGCTCAGGATCAGCCCGCTGCTGATGCCCAGTTGTTCATGGCCATCCCTGAGGGCCTGGCGGATGCCGCCTAACACCACCTCGAAGGGGATGCCCCGGTCGGTGTGGGTCTGCGGATCGAAGAAGGGTTCGGTGTGCACCACGTTCTGTGCTTTGCAGCGTTGCAGGTAGGCCCAGGTCAGGTCGTAGAAGTCCTGCTCGGTGCGCAGGACATCGGCGCCTTGGTAGTAGAGGTCGAGGAACTCCTGCAGGTTGTTGAAGGCATAGGCGCTGCGCAGGGTTTCCACGTCGGCCCAGGGCAGGGCGATCTTGTTGCGTTCGGCCAGGGCGAACAGCAGCTCCGGCTCCAGCGAGCCCTCCAGGTGCATGTGCAGTTCCGCCTTGGGCAAGGCGTTGAGCCAGTCATACATGTGTGTAGTCTCGATCAGGTACGGTTGCCGTCATTCTACAGGGCTGGAGCCGATGCTGTTCAGTCGAGGCCTTGGGGCTGCCTTGCAGCCCATCGCCGGCTAGCCGGCGATGGGGGCGTACAACGGCCCGTGAAGTCAACCGGCGATCAGGCGGGCCGCTGCCTGGCGGTGATCGGCGATCAGGCCCTGTACATCCAGCCCTTCGATCTGCCCGTCGATGACGCGCCACTGGCCACCGACCATGACCCGATCGGCCTGGTCGGCGCCGCACAGCAGCAGGGCCGAGAGTGGGTCGTGGCTGCCAGAGAAGCGCAGTTCGTCGAGCTTGAACAGGGCGAGGTCGGCCTGCTTGCCCACCGCCAGTTCGCCGATGTCGTCGCGGCCCAGCAGGCGTGCCGAGCCACGGGTGGCCCAGCCCAGGGCGCGTTGCGGGGTGATCTGTTCGGCGCCATAGCGCAGGCGCTGCAGGTACAGGGCCTGGCGCGCCTCGAGGATCATGTTCGAGGCGTCGTTGGAGGCCGAGCCATCGACGCCGAGGCCAACGGGTGCGCCAGCCGCTTCCAGGTCGACGGTCGGGCAGATGCCCGAGGCCAGGCGCATGTTCGAGCTCGGGCAATGGCAGATACCGGTGCCGGCAGCGCCGAGGCGGGCGATTTCCTCGGCGTTGAAGTGGATGCCATGGGCCAGCCAGGTGCGTGGGCCGAGCCAGCCGACGCTGTCCAGGTAGTCGACGGTGCGCAGGCCGAAGCGTTGCAGGCAGAAGTCCTCTTCATCGAGGGTTTCGGCCAGGTGGGTGTGCAGGCGCACATCCAGTTCTTCGGCGAGGGCCGCGCTGGCACGCATGATTTCGGGAGTGACCGAGAATGGCGAGCAGGGTGCCAGGGCGATCTGGATGCGCGCGCCGTCACCCCGTTCGTGGTAACTGTGGATAAGTCGCTGGCTGTCGGCCAGGATCACTTCGCCCTGTTGCACCGTCTGTTGCGGCGGCAGGCCGCCATCGGCCTCGCCCAGGCTCATGGAGCCGCGGGTCAGCATGGCGCGCATGCCCAGCTTGCGCACGGCCTCGACCTGCACGTCGATGGCATTGTCCAGGCCCTGGGGGAACAGGTAGTGATGGTCGGCGGCGGTGGTGCAGCCCGACAGCAGCAGCTCCGCCAGGGCCACCTGGCTGGCCAGTGCCAGCTTGGCCGGGGTGAGGCGTGCCCAGACTGGGTAGAGGGTCTTCAACCAGGGGAACAGCGGTTGGTTGACCACCGGCGCCCAGGCGCGGGTGAGGGTCTGGTAGAAGTGGTGGTGGGTGTTGATCAGGCCGGGCAGGACCACGTGCTCGCGGGCGTCGAAGACCTGTTCGCACGGCAGGCTGGGGCTTTCGCCGAGGGCCAGGAGTTGGGTGATACGGCCGTCTTCGATGACCAGGCCGCTGCGGGCGTCGGCATCGTTGGCGGTGAAGATGGCAAGCGGGGATTTCAACCAGATACGGGTCGCAGGCATGGTGCCGGCTCCTCTGAAGGTGGGTTCAGGTTAGCCAGCTCAGTGTTGCCCTGTCTGCTGATCCAGGTCCGCCGTGTGGGCGAGGCATCGAGTCTACTGCCTCGCCACGCGGCTTTCAATTCACCAGATGAGGGCCTCGCCCTTGTAGTTGATGAAGCGCAGGCCGCCATTGCCGCTTTGTGCCTTGATCTGCTCGAGCATGCCTTGGGTGCTGGTCAGCACGTCGATCTCGGCATTCTCGCCGCCCATGTCGGTCTTGACCCAACCTGGGTGCATCGCCAGCACGCAGAGGTCGGGGCGCTGCAGTTCGACCACGAAGCTGTTGATCATCGAGTTGAGGGCCGCCTTGCTGGCCTTGTACAGGCAGATCTCGCCGCCGTCGGGGATGGTCACGCTGCCCAGGATCGAGCTCATGAAGGCCAGCACGCCGGAGCCTTCGCGGACTTGCCCGACCAGGCGCCGGGCGACGCGGATCGGCGCCACGGCATTGGTCATGAACAAGTCGCCCACCTCCTTGGGCTGGACGGTTTCCAGGTTCTGTGGCAGTGGGCCCATGACACCGGCGTTGACGAACAGCAGGTCGAACACTTCCCCTTGCAGGCGCTGGCGCAAGGCGTCCAGTTGGGCACCGTCGTTCATTTCCAGGGTCTCGATGCGCACACCGGGGAGGGTGCGCAGGTCATCGGCCTTATGCGGGTCGCGGACGGTGGCGATGACGTTCCAGCCATCCTCGTGCAGGCGTCGTACCAGGCCCAGCCCCAGCCCACGGGAGGCGCCGATGATCAGGGCAGTCTTGTTTGCGGGCATCTCGATACTCCTTGAGCAGGTTCAGGAAGGGTCTTGGAGCATACTCCAGGTATTGTCCTGTCGCCTTCATGGCATGGGACGAAGACATTCGCCGGAACCGAACAAAAAATGACCAATGCGCCCCGAGGCCGACGCCGTCGGGCTCCGGCCGGGTGGTTCACGGCTTATCCACAAGCTGCTCCACAGTATCTGTGTGCAAGCGGGAGCGCTGTCGAATGCTGGCGGCAGAGGGGGCACGGGCGCCGAAACTGGGGATAACTCATTGATTCGGGATCGCTTGCCCGGCTGTCACATGCCTGTGATCAAAATATGCTCAACACCCTGCAGGCCTTGGGGGTAAAGGCTTGCAACAGAATGCCCCAAGCTTATCCACAGGCAGGCCCACAGTAGTTGTGGGAAACGTCAGCACGCTTCAAGGTGGATCCGACCACGACTGAGGTCGGCCAGTTGTTGTTGCAGCCTCTCCAGGTGTGCTTCGCCGAGCGCCAGGTGCAGGTCCACCCCGTTGGCCGTGAATTGCTCGTCCAGCACCAGACCGTCGGCTTCCGCCAGACGCAGCTTGAGCAGCGCCAGCTCGCTGAAGCTGCAACTGCAGCGGTATTCGCTGCGCTGCACCAGTACCCGCTTGGGCGCCTGCTGCAGGCATTTGTTGGCGCCGCCGCCGTAGGCGCGGGCCAGGCCACCGGTACCGAGCTGGATGCCGCCGTACCAGCGGATCACCAGCACCACCACCTGGTCGCAGTCCTGGGCCTCGATGGCGGCGAGGATCGGCCGGCCGGCGGTGCCGCCGGGCTCGCCGTCGTCGCTGCTGCGGTACTGCGCGCCGAGCTTCCAGGCCCAGCAGTTATGGGTTGCCGCCAGGTCGCTGTGGCGTTCGATGAAGGCCATCGCCTCGGCTGCGCTGGTGATCGGGGCGGCGAGGGTGATGAAGCGGCTCTTGCGGATTTCCTCGCGGAATTCGCAGAGCTCGAGCAGGGTAGAAGGCATAGGTCCGGTTCAGGCGGGCGGAGTGATGCCGCAGCCTTTGAGAATGATGTGGATAAGGTTGTTGCTGGCGTCTTCCATGTCCTGCTTGGTCAGGCGGCTGCGGCCGGTGACCTGGCAGATCTGGGTGGCGAAGTCGGCATAGTGCTGGGTGCTGCCCCAGAGCAGGAAGATCAGGTGCACGGGGTCGACCGGGTCCATCTTGCCGGCATCGATCCAGGCCTGGAACACCGCGGCACGGCCACGGAACCATTCGCGGTAGTCGGCGCTGAAGTATTCGCTCAGGCACTGCCCGCCGCTGATCACTTCCATGGCGAAGATCCGCGAGGCTTGTGGGTTGCGCCGGGAGAACTCCATCTTGGTGCGGATGTACTGGCTCAGCGCCTGGGCTGGATCGTCCTCGACGCTCAGGGCGTTGAAGGTACTGTCCCACAGCTCGATGATGTTGCTGAGCACGGCGATGTACAGGCCCAGCTTGTTGGTGAAGTAGTAGTGCAGGTTGGCCTTTGGCAAGCCTGCCTTCAGGGCGATGGTGTTCATGCTGGTGCCCTTGAAACCGTGGCGGGCGAACTCGTCTTCGGCGGCCTGGATGATGGCCTGTTCGTTCTTCTGGCGGATGCGGCCGGCGGGCTTGCCGGAGGCGGAGGGACGATGCGCAGGGACTTCAAGGGTCATGGACGATTCCGTACGGGTCTGTGGCAACGGATGTCGGACAGATTACCTTCCTGTGCCGAAGTGACAAGCATTGGCGTCAGCGACAGGCATCAGCGTGTCGCTGCCAGGCTATCCAGGAAGCTTTCCAGCACCAGGTTCGGCCGTCGTCCCTTGCGCGTCACCCAGCTCAGGCTCAGGTCGTAGAAACGCTCGCTGGGTTTCAGGGCTCGCAGGCGGCCCTGCTGGACCCAGAACGTGGCGTAGTGGTCGGGCAGGTAGCCGATGTAGCGCCCGGTGAGGATGAGAAAGGCCATGCCCTCGCGGTCCGAGGCGCTGGCGGTGCAACGCAGGGCCTGGTAGTGCGCCTGGATGTCGGCGGGCAGGCGGAAGGTCGGGGCGATGGCCTCCTGGCTGTTGAGCCGGTCGTCGTCGATCTGCTGGTCGTCGGCATAGAACAGCGGGTGGCCGACCGCGCAGTAGAGCAGCGAGCGCTCGCTGTACAACGGTTGGTATTCCAGGCCCGAGAGCGGGCTGGTCTGGGGCACTACGCCGACATGCAGGCTGCCGTCGAGCACACCTTGCTCGACCTGGCTGGGGGCGATCATGCGGATCTGGATGCGCACGTCCGGGCCACGGTCCTTGAGCTCGGCCAGGGCATGGGTGATGCGCATGTGCGGCAGGGTCACCAGGTTGTCGGTCAGGCCGATGTTCAGCTCGCCGCGCAGGTGCTGGTGCAGGCCGTTGACCTCGGTGCGGAAGGTCTCCAGGGCGCTGAGCAGTTGCAGGGCCGAGTGGTACACCTCGCGGCCTTCCTCGGTCAGTGAGAAGCCGGCGCGCCCCCGTTGGCACAGGCGCAGGCCGAGGCGCTGCTCCAGGTCGTTCATCTGCTGGCTGATGGCCGAGCGGCCGATTCCGAGGACGTTCTCCGCAGCCGAGAACCCCCCGCACTCGACCACACTGCGGTAGATCTTCAGCAGGCGGATGTCGAAGTCGCTGACCTGGGCCAGGGGATCGGGACGTCGGCTCATAAGTTTAGTCTTCTACTAACTGAAGATTAGAAATGTTGGGTTTTTCAGACTTTATCCCCGTGACAACTTAGCTGCAACAACATCCATCGTTGCCTAATCGTCTTCCGAGGAACCGCCGATGAACATGCCCGAAACCGCTTCCGCCGGTATCGCCAGCCAGCTCAAGCTGGATGCCCACTGGATGCCCTACACCGCCAACCGTAACTTCCAGCGTGACCCCCGCATGATCGTGGCGGCCGAAGGCAGCTATTTGGTCGATGACAAGGGCCGCAAGATCTTCGACGCCCTGTCCGGCTTGTGGACCTGCGGTGCCGGGCATACCCGCAAGGAAATCTCCGAGGCCGTGGCGCGCCAGGTCAGCGTGCTGGATTACTCGCCGGCCTTCCAGTTCGGCCATCCGCTGTCGTTCCAACTGGCCGAGAAGATCGCCGATCTGACTCCGGGCGACCTCAACCATGTGTTCTTCACCAACTCCGGCTCCGAGTGCGCCGATACCGCGCTGAAGATGGTGCGCGCCTACTGGCGCCTGAAAGGCCAGGCCACCAAGACCAAGATCATCGGCCGTGCCCGTGGCTACCACGGGGTGAATATCGCCGGTACCAGCCTGGGTGGCGTCAATGGCAACCGTAAGCTGTTCGGTCAGTTGCTGGACGTCGATCACCTGCCGCACACCCTGCTGCCGGGCAATGCCTTCACCAAAGGCATGCCGGAGGAGGGCGGCATCGCCCTGGCCGACGAAATGCTCAAGCTGATCGAGCTGCATGATGCTTCGAACATCGCCGCGGTGATCGTCGAGCCCCTGGCCGGCTCGGCCGGTGTGTTGCCGCCGCCGAAGGGCTACCTCAAGCGCCTGCGCGAGATCTGCAGCCAGCACAACATCCTGCTGATCTTCGACGAAGTCATCACCGGCTTCGGCCGCATGGGGGCCATGACTGGCTCGGAAGCTTTCGGTGTGACGCCGGACCTGATGTGCATCGCCAAGCAGGTCACCAACGGCGCCATCCCCATGGGCGCGGTGATCGCCAGCAGCGAGATCTACCAGACCTTCATGAACCAGCCGACGCCGGAATACGCCGTGGAATTCCCCCATGGCTACACCTACTCGGCCCACCCTGTGGCCTGCGCCGCCGGTATCGCCGCGCTGGACCTGCTGCAGAAGGAGAACCTGGTGCAGTCGGCCGCCGAGCTGGCGCCGCACTTCGAGAAGGTGCTGCACGGCATCAAGGGCACCAAGAACGTCATCGACATCCGCAACTACGGCCTGGCTGGTGCCATCCAGATCGCTGCGCGTGACGGCGATGCCATCGTGCGTCCGTACGAGGCTGCGATGAAGCTGTGGCAGGCGGGCTTCTATGTCCGCTTCGGTGGCGACACCCTGCAGTTCGGCCCGACCTTCAATACCCAGCCGCAGGAACTGGACCGCCTGTTCGACGCGGTGGGCGAAGCCCTGAACCAGATCGACTGATCTTTTCCGACTCTGACGGCAGGCGCACACCCACGCGCCTGCATCAACCTTCTTTACTTGGAGTTCTGCATGAGCATCGTTCAGCACCTGATCAACGGCGAGCTGGTTTCCAAGGGCGAGCGCACCGCCGATGTCTTCAACCCAGCCACTGGCGAGAGCACCCGCAAGGTCGAGCTGGCCAGCCGCGCCACCATCCAGGCGGCCATCGATTCTGCCAAGGCCGCTTTCCCTGCCTGGCGCAACACCCCGCCGGCCAAACGTGCCCAGGTGATGTTCCGCTTCAAGCAACTGCTGGAGCAGAACGAGGCGCGTATCTCGCAGATGATCAGCGAGGAGCACGGCAAGACCTTGGAAGACGCCGCCGGTGAGCTCAAGCGCGGTATCGAGAACGTCGAGTTCGCCTGTGCAGCGCCAGAACTGCTCAAGGGTGAGTACAGCCGCAATGTCGGCCCGAACATCGATGCTTGGTCGGACTTCCAGCCGCTGGGTATCGTCGCCGGCATCACCCCGTTCAACTTCCCGGCCATGGTGCCGCTGTGGATGTACCCGCTGGCCATCGCCTGCGGTAACGCCTTCATCCTCAAGCCGTCCGAGCGTGACCCGAGCTCGACTCTGTTCATTGCCCAACTGCTGCACGAGGCTGGCCTGCCGAAGGGTATCCTCAACGTGGTCAATGGCGACAAGGAAGCGGTCGATGCACTGATCGAGGCGCCCGAGGTCAAGGCCCTGAGCTTCGTCGGCTCGACCCCGATCGCCGAATACATCTATGCCGAAGGCACCAAGCGCGGCAAGCGCGTGCAGGCCCTGGGCGGCGCGAAGAACCACGCCGTGCTGATGCCCGATGCCGACCTGGACAACGCGGTCAGCGCACTGATGGGCGCCGCCTACGGTTCGTGCGGTGAGCGTTGCATGGCCATCTCGGTGGCGGTGTGCGTAGGTGACCAGGTCGCTGATGCGCTGATCGCCAAGCTGGAGCCACAGATCAAGGCGCTGAAGATCGGTGCCGGCACGTCCTGCGGCCTGGACATGGGCCCGCTGGTGACCGCGGCGGCCCGTGACAAGGTGGTTGGCTACATCGACGACGGCGTGGCGGCTGGTGCCAAGCTGGTGGTCGACGGGCGTGGCTTGCGTGTGGCCGGTCATGAAGACGGCTACTTCGTGGGGGGCACCCTGTTCGACAACGTGACCCCAGAAATGCGCATCTATAAAGAAGAGATCTTTGGCCCGGTGCTGTGCGTGGTGCGTGTGAACAGCCTGGAAGATGCCATGCGCCTGATCAACGAGCACGAGTACGGCAACGGTACCTGCATCTTCACCCGTGACGGTGAGGCGGCGCGCCTGTTCTGCGACGAGATCGAAGTAGGCATGGTCGGCGTGAACGTGCCGCTGCCGGTGCCGGTGGCCTACCACAGCTTTGGTGGCTGGAAGCGCTCGCTGTTCGGCGACCTGCACGCCTATGGCCCGGATGGTGTGCGCTTCTATACCCGTCGCAAGGCGATCACCCAGCGTTGGCCGCAGCGCGCCAGCCATGAGGCGTCGCAGTTCGCGTTCCCAAGCCTGTAATGAAGCAGTGAAGCGGGGAGGCCAGTAGGCCTCCCCGTTTTGTTTGTGCTGTGCTCTTTATTTAAAGATTTATGAAAATAACGGTTGACGGGGTTTCGAATCCCCTTATAATGCGCCCCACTTCCGACGTAGTCGAAACGAAAAACTCTTTGATATTCAACGAGTTGAACGCTTCAGGTAGTATCGGAAGGGCTTCGGTCCTTCGATCGGCAGCGGTGCAAAAGGCAGTTGACAGCAGGCGGTAACGCTGTATGATTCGCCTCCCGCTACGAGCGATCGCAGCGAGTCAAGTGGTTGAAGTGAAACGAAAAACTTCAAAATAAACGCTTGACAGACTCTGAGGAAAGCGTAGAATGCGCGGCCTCGGTTGAGACGAAACGCTCTTGACCAAACGCTCTTTAACAATCGAATCAAGCAATTCGTGTGGGTGCTTGTGAGTACGGACTGATAGTCGCCAAGATTATCAGCATC
>NZ_JAMYBK010000006.1 GCF_024127895.1 Pseudomonas guariconensis
GCGACCACACATGATGCGGTTTGCACGGACAGTGTGGGAGCCGGCTTGCCGGCGATGGGGCGCGAAGCGGCCCCAAATGACAACTGAAAGTCTTAACTGACCGGCATTGGGCTGCGGGGGCTTACTGCTCACCCTCGTGAGTCAGCTCCAGCACCCGGTCCACCAGCTTGTAGATCCCGCTGGCCGCCTCGCTGATCGACTGGGCGAGCATGTACGCCGGGGTGGTCACCAGCTTGCGCTGGGTGTCCTCGACGATGTCGTGCACATCGCATTCCTCGTGGGTGGCGCCCATCTTCACCACGGCTGCGCTGGTGTCGGCATCGGTACCGATGGTGCAGACCACGCCTGGGCCATAGATCTTCGCCGCCAGGGCCGGCGAGATGCAGATCAGGCCGACTGGCTTGCCGGCCTCGGCGAAGGCTTCGGCCAGGGCCAGCACGTCAGGGTTGACGGTGCAGTTGGCACCCTCGACGGCAAAGTTGGACAGGTTCTTCGCTGCGCCGAAGCCGCCCGGCACGATCAGCGCGTCGAAATCCTCGGCCTTGGCCTCGCGGATGTCCTTGACCTCGCCACGGGCGATGCGGGCCGACTCGACCAAAACATTGCGCGACTCGGGCATCGGCTGACCGGTCAGGTGGTCGATCACGTGCATCTGCGCGATGTTCGGCGCGAAGCACTGCACCTGCGCGCCGCGCTGGTCGAGGCGCAACAGGGTGATCACGCTTTCATGGATCTCGGCGCCGTCGTACACGCCACAGCCGGAAAGAATCACCGCAACTTTTTTCGTCATGCTCATTACTCCAGTGTCGAGGCGCTAAATGTCCTCTAGTTTGGCAGATGTCGCCATAGGGTTCTCTGTGGGCAGCGCCTAATCTTCGTGGACCACCCTGGAGATCGTTGCCCATGGACCTGATCCTGCTGGCCGTACCGTTCTTCTTCGTGCTGATCGCCGTGGAACTGCTCGCCGACCGTGTGCGCGGCCAGCGCAACTACCGCCTGGCCGACTCGATCAACAGCCTGAGCACCGGCGTGCTGTCGACCAGCACGGGGCTGCTGACCAAGGGGGTGGGGCTGGTGACCTATGCCCTGGCCTGGGAGCACCTGGCGCTGCTGCCGCTGCCGGGTACGGCCTGGTGGGTGTGGGTGCTGGCCTTCGTGCTCTACGACCTGTGCTACTACTGGCTGCATCGCTTGGGCCATGAGCGCAACGTCCTTTGGGCCGCGCATTCGGTGCACCACCAGAGCGAGGAATACAACCTCACCACGGCCCTGCGCCAGACCAGCAGCGGCTTCATCTTCTCGTGGATCTTCTACCTGCCGCTGGCGCTGCTCGGCGTGCCGCCGCTGGTCTTCGTCACCGTGGCTTCGCTGAACCTGCTGTACCAGTTCTGGGTGCACACCCGGCATGTGCCCAAGCTGGGCTGGCTCGAGTGGGTATTGATCACGCCGTCCAACCATCGCGTCCACCATGCGCAGAATCCTGTGTACTTGGATCGCAACTACGGCGGCGTGTTCATTATCTGGGATCGCCTGTTCGGCACCTTTCAGGAAGAAGACCCGCGCGAGCCGGTGGTGTTCGGCGTGACCACACCCCTGGCCAGCTGGAACCCGCTGTGGGCCAACTTGCAGTTCTATGCCCAGCTCTGGAACGACGCCCGGCGCACGCGCCGCTGGCGCGACAAACTGCGCATCTGGTTCATGCCCACCGGCTGGCGCCCGGTGGATGTGGCGACACGTTATCCACAGGCCAAGCCCGACCTGGCGCGCTTTCGTAAATTCGAGATTCCCCTCGGGCGGGCGCAGCAGGTCTATGTGACGGCGCAGTTCGCCGCCTACGTCGCCTTGGGCAGTTACCTGATGGACGTGGACGGGCAGGTGCCGGCGGCGGCCCTGGTGCTGGGCTGGGCGGTGATGGTGTTCGGCTTGTTCGCGCTCGGCGCGGCGCTGGAGAACCGGCCCTGGGCCACGCGCCTGGAGCTGCTGCGCCTGGCGTCGAATGCGCTGGCGCTGTACCTGGCCGGCGCCCTGGGGCTAGGGACGGTCACGCTCCTGGCCTGGGCCCTGCTGCTGGGCTACAGTCTGCTCAGCCTCTGGGCCCTGGCCCTCTGCCGCCGCTTTGCGCTCCGCGCGCAGGGTGCGGAAACGCCGGCGCAGCCAGAGCAGGCCGCCCAGCACCAGCAGGCCACCGAGCACCCATAGCTCGTATTTCTTCACGTTGCCCAGCAGGCCTTCGAGGATGGCGCCGAAATGGTAGGCGGCTACGCCCAGGGCCAAGGCCCAGACCGCGGCGCCGATGCCGTTGAGCAGCAGGTAGCGGCGCGGTGAGTAGCCTGACAGGCCGATGGCCACGGGCATCACCGTGCGCAGGCCGTAGACGAAGCGAAAGCTCAGTACCCAGATGTCGGGATGGCGGCGGATATGGTCCAGCGCCCGGTCGCCCATTGCCTGCCAGCGTGGCTTGCGCGCGAGGATGGCGCGGCCGTGGCGGCGGCCCATGAAGTACCAGAGCTGGTCGCCGGCATAACTGCCGAAGAAGGCTGTCAGCACCACCAGGTTGATGTCCATGTATCCGCGGAACGCAAGGAAGCCCGCGAGAACCAGGATGGTCTCACCTTCAAAAAACGTGCCGAGAAAAAGGGCAAAGTAGCCGAAATCCTGCAGGAATTGTTGAAGCATTTTCTGGGGTGCTGGCGAAATGAACGCGCAGCCTACTCCGTCATGCGCGTTCGGGAAAGTGTCCAAATGTGTCTCGACGTGAACAATTCCTACAAGGACAATGGCTGCGGCCACGGGTCACAGGGTTGCCCCAGCCTGTCATCCAAGCGTCATAATGGCCGCTTATAACTGTCGCGCTAGCCCGCCTGCGCGGGCTCAGGAGTCTGCCGTGAGCTTTACCCCCGCCAACCGCCTGTTTCCTGCCACCCGCCTGCGTCGCAACCGCCGGGACGAATTCTCCCGTCGGCTGGTTCGCGAGAACACCCTGACCGTCGATGACCTGATCCTGCCGGTGTTCGTGCTCGATGGCCAGAACCGTCGCGAAGAGGTGCCGTCCATGCCGGGCGTCGAGCGCCTGTCCATCGACCTGCTGCTGGAGGCCGCGCAGGGCTGGGTCGAGCTGGGGATCCCGGCGCTGGCGCTGTTCCCGGTCACCCCGGTGGAGAAGAAGTCCCTCGACGGTGCCGAGGCCTGGAACCCGGACGGCATCGCCCAGCGCGCCACCCGCGCCCTGCGTGCACGCTTCCCGGAGCTGGGTGTGATCACCGACGTTGCTCTCGACCCGTTCACCACCCACGGTCAGGACGGCATCCTCGATGAAGAAGGCTACGTGCAGAACGACATCACCGTCGATGCGCTGGTACGCCAGGCCCTGTCTCACGCCGAGGCCGGCGCCCAGGTGGTCGCCCCCTCGGACATGATGGACGGCCGCCTGCAGGCGATCCGCGAGGCCCTGGAACTGGCCGGCCACGTCAACGTGCGCATCATGGCCTACTCCGCCAAGTACGCCAGTGCCTACTATGGCCCGTTCCGCGACGCGGTCGGCTCGGCGCTGAACCTGGGCAAGGCCAACAAGGCTTCCTATCAGATGGACCCGGCCAACAGCGACGAGGCCCTGCACGAAGTGGCCACCGACCTGGCCGAAGGCGCCGACATGGTCATGGTCAAGCCGGGCATGCCGTACCTGGACATCGTTCACCGGGTGAAGGCCGAGTTCAAGGTGCCGACCTTCGCCTACCAGGTCAGCGGCGAATACGCCATGCACATGGCCGCGATCCAGAACGGCTGGCTCAGCGAGGCCGTGATCCTCGAGTCCCTCACTGCTTTCAAACGGGCAGGCGCCGATGGCATCCTGACCTACTTCGCCGTCCGTGCCGCTCAATTGTTGAGAGGGCAATAAGGCCCTCCAGGAACGTCAGATGAATAATGAAGTGCTAACCCCTGTCGAGATCAAGGACGCCCAGGCGATCCCCGAGGAGATGGTACAGACGCCGCCGGACCTGCCGACGGCTCCGGAGCCCGCCCCCGAGGCACCGGCGCCCGCACCGGCTCCGGCGATCGCCATCCCGAGCCTGGACGACAGCAGCCTGTACATTCATCGCGAGCTTTCCCAGCTGCAGTTCAACATCCGCGTGCTGGAACAGGCGCTGGACGAGTCCTACCCGCTGCTCGAGCGTCTGAAGTTCCTGCTGATCTTCTCCAGCAACCTGGACGAGTTCTTCGAGATCCGCGTCGCGGGCCTGAAGAAGCAGATCACCTTCGCCCGCGAGCAGGCCGGCGCCGACGGCTTGCAGCCGCACCAGGCCCTGGCGCGGATCAGCGACCTGGTGCATAGCGAGGTGGAGCGCCAGTACGCGATCCTCAACGATGTGCTGCTGCCGGAGCTGGAGAAACACCAGATCCGCTTCATCCGCCGTCGCTACTGGACGCCCAAGCTCAAGACCTGGGTGCGCCGCTTCTTCCGTGACGAGATCGCGCCGATCATCACCCCGATCGGCCTCGACCCGACCCACCCGTTCCCGTTGCTGGTCAACAAGAGCCTGAACTTCATCGTCGAACTCGAGGGTGTCGATGCCTTCGGCCGTGATTCGGGCCTGGCCATCATCCCGGCGCCGCGCCTGTTGCCACGGGTGATCCGTGTGCCGGAGGAGGTCGGTGGCCCGGGCGATAACTACGTGTTCCTGTCGTCGATGATCCACGCCCATGCCGACGACCTGTTCCAGGGCATGAAGGTCAAGGGCTGCTATCAGTTCCGCCTGACCCGTAACGCCGACCTGGCGCTGGATTCGGAAGATGTCGAGGACTTGGCCCGAGCCCTGCGCGGCGAGCTGTTCTCGCGCCGCTATGGCGACGCCGTGCGCCTGGAGGTGGCTGACACCTGTCCGAAACACCTGTCCGACTACCTGCTCAAGCAGTTCAGCCTGAGCGAGAGCGAGCTGTACCAGGTCAACGGCCCGGTCAACCTGACCCGCCTGTTCAGCATCACTGGCCTGGACAGCCATCCGGAGCTGCAGTACACCCCGTTCACCCCGGGCATCCCCAGGCTGCTGCAGAACGCCGACAACATCTTCAGCGTGGTGAGCAAGCAGGACGTGCTGCTGATGCACCCGTTCGAGTCCTTCACCCCGGTGATCGACCTGCTGCGCCAGGCCGCCAAGGATCCGCACGTGCTCGCCGTGCGCCAGACCCTGTACCGCAGCGGCGCCAACTCGGAAATCGTCGACGCCCTGGTGGATGCGGCGCGCAACGGCAAGGAGGTCACCGCGGTGATCGAGCTGCGCGCGCGTTTCGACGAAGAGTCCAACCTGCAGATGGCCAGCCGCCTGCAAGCGGCTGGCGCGGTGGTGATCTACGGTGTGGTCGGCTTCAAGACCCACGCCAAGATGATGCTGATCCTGCGCCGCGAGCAGGGCGAGATCGTGCGCTACGCCCACCTGGGCACGGGTAACTACCACGCCGGCAACGCCCGCCTGTATACCGACTACAGCCTGCTCACCTCCGACGATGCCCTCTGCGAGGACGTCGGCAAGTTGTTCAGCCAGCTGATCGGCATGGGCAAGACCCTGCGCATGAAGAAGCTCCTGCACGCCCCCTTCACCCTGAAGAAGGGCATGCTCGACATGATCGCCCGGGAGACCCAGTTCGCCCAGGAAGGCAAGCCGGCGCACATCATCGCCAAGTTCAACTCGCTGACCGACGCCAAGGTCATCCGTGCGCTGTACAAGGCCAGTCAGGCCGGCGTGCGCATCGACCTGGTGGTGCGTGGCATGTGCTGCCTGCGGCCGGGCATCCCCGGGGTGTCGCACAACATCCAGGTGCGCTCGATCATCGGCCGCTTCCTCGAGCACACGCGGGTGTTCTACTTCCTCAATGGCGGCGAAGAACAGATCTTCCTGTCCAGCGCCGACTGGATGGAGCGCAACCTCGACAAGCGTGTCGAGACCTGCTTCCCGGTGGAGGGCAAGAAGCTGCTGCTGCGGGTCAAGAAGGAGCTGGAAAGCTACCTGACCGACAACACCCACGCCTGGATCCTGCAGCCGGACGGCCGCTACGTGCGCAGTACGCCGACCGGCAACCAGAACCCGCGCAATGCCCAGGCGACCCTGTTGGAGCGCCTGAGCAACCCGGTCCTCAACGTACGCTGAGGACGAAGCCGACCCGGTCCAGCCACTGCGCCTCGTTGGCGAAGTCGGCCTGGGTCAGCGGGTGCTGTTCCAGCCAACCGTCGGGGAAAACCACGTCCAGGCTGCCTTCGCCGGCCTGCAGCACGACCTTCGGCATCTGCTGGGTACCGCGGATGTGGTGGAAGAGGATGGCGAAGCGCAGCAGCACGCACAGGCGGATCAGCTGGATGCCTTCGTCGCCGAACTCGGCGAACCGGTCCTTGGGGATGTTGCGGCGGTGGCCGCGTACCAGCAGGGCCAACATCTGCTGGTCCTCGCGGGAGAAACCGGACAGGTCGGAGTGCTCGATCAGGTAGGCGCCGTGCTTGTGGTAGTGGTAGTGGGCGATGTCCAGCCCCACTTCGTGGACTTTCGCCGCCCAGCTCAGCAGGTCACGCCAGTTGCCTTGCTCCAGCCCCCAGGCCTCGGCGACCTGGTCGAAGGCATGCAGGGCCTTGCGCTCGACCCGCGCCGCCTGGCCCTGGTCGACGTGATAGCGCTCCATCAGCGAATTGAGTGTGCGCTCGCGCACGTCCTCGTGGTGGTGACGGCCCAGCAGGTCGTACAGCACGCCTTCGCGCAGGGCGCCCTCGCAGTGATCCATGCGTTGCAGCTCGAGGGCGTCGAAGATCGCCTCGAGGATCGCCAGGCCCGCCGGGAAGATGGCGCGGCGGTCTGGCTTGACGCCGTCGAAGTCGATCTTGTCGGTCTCGCCGAGCTTGAACAGCTTGCGCTTGAGCCAGACCAGGCCTTCGGCATTGACCTCGCCGTTGCCCAGGCCACCGGCCTTGATGGCGGCGCCGATGGCACGAATGGTGCCGGAAGAGCCGATGGCCTCGTCCCAGGTCAGGCGGTGCAGGGCGTTCTCGATGCTCATCAGTTCCAGGCGTGCGCAGGTGTAGGCCTGGGCGTAGCGCGCCGGGGTGATCTTGCCGTCGCGGAAATAGCGCTGGGTGAAGCTGACACAGCCCATCTGCAGGCTTTCGCGCAGCAACGGCTCGAAGCGCTGGCCGATGATGAACTCGGTGCTGCCGCCGCCGATGTCGGCGACCAGGCGCTTGCCAGGGGTATCGGCCAGGGTGTGCGACACGCCCAGGTAGATCAGGCGCGCTTCCTCGCGACCGGAGATGACCTCCACCGGGTGGCCGAGGATGGCTTCGGCGCGCTGGATGAATTCGTTGCGGTTGCGCGCCTCGCGCAGGGCGTTGGTACCGACGATGCGCACGGCGCCGGCGGGCAGGCCGTTGATCAGCTGGGCGAAGCGCTTGAGGCACTCGAGGCCGCGTTGCATGGCTTCTTCGCTGAGCTGGCGCTCCTCGCTGATGCCGGCGGCCAGCTGAACCTTTTCCCCCAGCCGCTCGAGAATGCGGATCTCGCTGTGGTGGGCCTTGGCCACGACCATGTGGAAGCTGTTGGAGCCAAGGTCGATGGCGGCGATCAAAGACAGGTTCTTCGCGGTGGTATGCGGCATGATCTCGATGTTCTCGGTCGATAACCCGGCAATCGTGCCACGATCGTGGACGGACGCCAACGCATGGCATTGCAAGGCTTGATGCAAGGCAAGGTGTGTTGGAATGCTATGACAGCCGTGTGACAGTTTCGATTCGCGGTGTCTTGCACAACTATAGTTACACTCAATCGGCCGTGACTTCCTGTAGGGCGTAGGTGCGGCTATGATGGGCAACGTTTTTTATTGCTTACGACCTTGGAGATTTCCATGAGCGACAAAATCAAACATGTCACCGACGCCAGCTTCGAAGCCGACGTTCTGCAGGCTCAAGGCCCGGTGCTGGTCGACTACTGGGCCGAATGGTGCGGCCCATGCAAGATGATCGCTCCGGTCCTGGACGACATCGCCGCCACCTACGAGGGCAAGCTGACCGTCGCCAAGCTGAACATCGACGAGAACCAGGAAACCCCGGCCAAGCATGGCGTGCGGGGTATCCCGACCCTGATGCTGTTCAAGAACGGCAACGTCGAGGCCACCAAGGTCGGTGCCCTGTCCAAGTCGCAGCTGGCCGCGTTCCTCGACGCCCACCTGTGATGTGAAAAGGCCCCGCAACTGCGGGGCTTTTCTTTTTCCGAGCACTAGACGCCGAAAAAAGCAAGTGTTACATTCGGCCTCGCACTGTTCCTTCAGTGCCCTCTGCACGCCGTCGCCGACGCACTCCTAATTCGAATCAGTACGCGATCCTGTCGCCATCTCGCGGCGCGGCTTCATTAAGCCAGAAGCTTAATTCTCCCTTCTTACATGATTACGTCACTCCCCTTATGAACCTGACTGAACTCAAGCAAAAGCCGATTACCGATCTGCTGGAAATGGCCGAACAGATGGGCATCGAAAACATGGCCCGTTCGCGCAAGCAGGACGTGATTTTCGCCCTGTTGAAGAAACACGCGAAAAGCGGCGAAGAGATCTCGGGTGACGGCGTGCTGGAGATTCTCCAGGATGGTTTCGGTTTCCTGCGTTCGGCGGATGCATCCTATCTGGCCGGCCCTGACGACATCTACGTCTCGCCCAGCCAGATCCGTCGCTTCAACCTGCGCACCGGCGACACCATCGTCGGCAAGATCCGTCCGCCGAAGGAAGGGGAGCGCTACTTCGCCCTGCTGAAGGTCGACACCATCAACTTCGACCGCCCGGAAAACGCCAAGAACAAGATCCTGTTCGAGAACCTGACGCCGCTGTTCCCCAACGAGCGCCTGAAGATGGAAGCCGGCAACGGTTCCACCGAAGACCTCACCGGCCGCGTCATCGACCTGTGCGCCCCGATCGGCAAGGGCCAGCGCGGCCTGATCGTCGCCCCGCCGAAAGCCGGCAAGACGATCATGCTGCAGAACATCGCGGCCAACATCACCCGCAACAACCCCGAATGCCACCTGATCGTGCTGCTGATCGACGAACGTCCGGAAGAAGTGACCGAGATGCAGCGCACCGTGCGCGGCGAAGTGGTCGCCTCGACCTTCGACGAGCCGCCGACCCGCCACGTGCAGGTCGCCGAGATGGTGATCGAGAAGGCCAAGCGCCTGGTCGAGCACAAGAAGGACGTGGTCATCCTGCTCGACTCCATCACCCGCCTGGCCCGTGCCTACAACACCGTCATCCCGAGCTCCGGCAAGGTGCTGACCGGTGGTGTCGACGCCCACGCCCTGGAGAAGCCCAAGCGCTTCTTCGGTGCCGCCCGCAACATCGAGGAAGGCGGTTCGCTGACCATCATCGCCACCGCGCTGGTCGAGACCGGCTCGAAGATGGACGAGGTGATCTACGAAGAGTTCAAGGGCACCGGCAACATGGAGCTGCCGCTGGACCGCCGCATCGCCGAGAAGCGCGTGTTCCCGGCCATCAACATCAACAAGTCCGGTACCCGCCGCGAAGAGCTGCTGACCGCCGACGACGAACTGCAGCGCATGTGGATCCTGCGCAAGCTGCTGCACCCGATGGACGAAGTCGCTGCCATCGAGTTCCTGGTCGACAAGCTCAAGCAGACCAAGACCAACGACGAGTTCTTCCTGTCGATGAAGCGCAAATAAGCACCACCGCACAGTGAACTGGGGCTGCTTCGCAGCCCTTCGCGGGCAAGCCCGCTCCCACAGGGATCGCACGAACCTGGGGGAGCGGGCTTGCCTGCGAAGGGCGCGAAGCGGCCCCAAGTCATTTTTGGCCATTGGGCCCTGAACGGCGCTACACTCTGCAACCCCGACCGATACGGCCAACCACGAGGCTCATGCATGCAGTATCGCGACCTGCGCGACTTCATCCGAGGCCTGGAGCAGCGCGGTGAACTCAAGCGCATCCAGGTTCCGATCTCCCCCGTCCTGGAAATGACCGAAGTCTGCGACCGCACCCTGCGCGCCAAGGGCCCGGCGCTGCTGTTCGAAAAGCCCACGGGCTTCGACATACCCGTGTTGGGCAACCTGTTCGGCACCCCGGAGCGGGTGGCCATGGGCATGGGCGCCGAGTCGGTCGACGAACTGCGCGAGATCGGCAAGCTGCTGGCCTTCCTCAAGGAGCCCGAGCCGCCGAAAGGGCTGAAGGATGCCTGGTCGAAGCTGCCGATCTTCAAGAAGGTCGTGTCCATGGCACCGAAGGTAGTCAAGGACGCGGTGTGCCAGGAGGTGGTGGTCGAGGGCGAGGACGTCGACCTGACCCAGCTGCCAATCCAGCATTGCTGGCCGGGCGACGTGGCGCCGCTGATCACCTGGGGCCTGACCGTCACCCGTGGCCCCAACAAGGACCGCCAGAACCTGGGTATCTACCGCCAGCAACTGATTGGCCGCAACAAGGTCATCATGCGCTGGCTGAGCCACCGTGGCGGCGCCTTGGACTACCGTGAATGGTGCGAGAAGCACCCCGGCCAGCCGTTCCCCGTGGCGGTGGCGCTGGGGGCTGACCCGGCGACCATCCTCGGTGCCGTGACCCCGGTGCCGGACACCCTGTCCGAATACGCCTTCGCCGGGCTGCTGCGTGGCAACCGCACCGAGCTGGTCAAGTGCCGCGGCAGCGACCTGCAGGTGCCGGCCACTGCCGAGATCATCCTCGAAGGCGTGATCCACCCGGGCGAGACCGCACCGGAAGGCCCCTACGGCGACCACACCGGCTATTACAACGAGGTCGACACCTTCCCGGTGTTCACCGTCGAGCGCATCACCCACCGCCGCAAGCCGATCTACCACAGCACCTACACCGGGCGTCCGCCGGATGAGCCGGCGATCCTCGGCGTGGCGCTGAACGAAGTGTTCGTGCCGATCCTGCAGAAGCAGTTCCCGGAGATCGTCGACTTCTACCTGCCACCTGAGGGCTGTTCCTACCGCATGGCGGTGGTGACCATGAAGAAGCAGTACCCGGGTCACGCCAAGCGTGTGATGCTGGGCGTGTGGTCGTTCCTGCGACAGTTCATGTACACCAAGTTCGTTATCGTCACCGACGATGACATCAACGCCCGTGACTGGAACGATGTGATCTGGGCCATCACCACGCGCATGGACCCCAAGCGTGATACGGTGATGATCGACAACACGCCGATCGACTACCTGGACTTCGCGTCGCCGGTATCGGGGCTGGGGTCGAAGATGGGCCTGGACGCGACGCACAAGTGGCCGGGCGAGACTACACGCGAATGGGGCCGCGCCATCGTCAAGGACGAGGCCGTCACCCGCCGTATCGATGAGCTGTGGGATCAGTTGGGAATAGATTGATGCAGGTAACCTTGCAGCCGTCCGGAGCGGTACTGGCACTCGAACCCGGGGAAAGGATTCTGGATGCGGCACGGCGCCTGGGCTATGACTGCCCGAGCAGTTGCCGCAACGGCAACTGCCATGCCTGTGCGGCGTTGTTGGTGGAAGGGCGCGTGCGCCAGGATGGCCAGGTCCGCGATCATGGCGAGCTGTTCACCTGCATCGCCGAGCCGCTGGAAGACTGCGTGCTGCTCTGGGACGGTGTGCTGGCCCTGGGCGAGCTGCCGGTGCGCACGTTGGCCTGCACTCTGAGCGAGTGCGTGGAGGTGGGCGGCGATGTCTGGCGCGTGCGGCTGCGCACTCCAGCCGGCAAGCCACCACGCTATCACGCCGGGCAGTACCTGTTGATCGAGCGTGAGGGCGCGGGCAAGGCGGCCTTCTCCCTGGCTTCGGCCCCGCACGCCGGGCGCGAGCTGGAGCTGCATGTGCTGGTGCGGGAGAACAGTGCCCGCCAGTTGATCGAGCAACTGCAGCGTGACCGCGTGGCACGTATCGAACTGCCCTTCGGTGATGCCCACCTGGCCGAGCTGCCCGATGGCCCGCTGGTGCTGATCGCCGCTGGCACCGGCATGGGCCAGATGCACAGCCTGGTCGAGCACTGCCGCGCCCAGGGTTTCAAGCACCCGGTGCACCTGTACTGGGGGGTGCGACGGCCTGAGGACTTCTACCAGATCGAGCACTGGGACGAGTGGGAGCGCCTGCCGAATCTCTTCCTGCACAAGGTGGTCAGCGACCTGTGCGGTTGGGAAGGGCGCTGCGGCTTGCTGCATGAAGCCGTCTGCGAGGACATCGGCGACCTGAACCAGGTGCATGTCTATGCCAGCGGTTCACCGACCATGGTCTACGCCACTCTCGATGCCCTGGTCGAGGCTGGCATGGATGCCCACCGCATGCGTGCCGACGTATTCGCCTACGCGCCGCGCGGTTGAAGATGAACGGCTCGCCGCAATGGCGTGCCGTGCTTAATAACCAAAGTTGCCAGCGAAGAGTATAAGCCGCTTATTGTTGCTGCGCGGGTTAATAACTTTCACGCGGCTCGAAACAATCGGCACCAATGGTCGGAAGTGTGCACTAAACTTGTGGCGAGGGCTTGAAGTGTCGATGGCGTCTGTCTTACGTTACAGACCAGTTCTCGACGCAGCTCCCATGGCGCCAGGCTCGCCCGCATCCGGGCGAGAGCCGGCATGCCGCGAAACATGGCTTTCTGAATGTCCAGGAGTTGCAGGGCAGCACTTCGATAGTTCACGTTGAATAATGGCGGCAGCGCATGTCGGCACTTGAAAGTTCACCCTGGCAGATCACCTATCCACCGTCGCTCGATTTCGGCCAGCAACTGACCCGCGAGCAATTGCTCAACTCCATGAGAATGACCATGGCGCGCCACGAAGGCGGCCCGGTGTGGTTGTTCGCCTATGGTTCGCTGATCTGGCGGCCGGAATGCAATGCGGTCGAACGCCAGCGAGCCCGGGTGCATGGCTATCATCGCGGCCTGTACCTGTGGTCGCACGAACATCGCGGCACGCCGGAGTGCCCAGGGTTGGTGTTCGGACTCGACCGTGGCGGCTCGTGCAGCGGGTTCGCCTACCGCCTGGACGAGAACGGCCTGGAGGACTCGTTGCTGGCCCTGTGGCAACGGGAGATGCCCTACCCCGCGTATCGGCCTCATTGGCTCAATTGCCGGCTGGGCGATGGCAGCAAGGTCCAGGCCCTGGGCTTCGTCCTGGAGCGGCATCTGCCGTGCTATGCCGGTAATCTGCCGGATACCCTGTTCAGCCAGATCCTGGCCAGTGCCAAGGGCCGCTTCGGCAGTACCCGCGAGTATGTCGAGCAGACCTTGAACGCCTTGCGCCACCACCAGATGCCGGATCGCAACCTAGAGGCGCGGTTTCGACGCTGCCATAACCTGCGCGAGGTCTGACAGGCCGCTTTGCGGCCCGTCGCCGACAACTGAAGGCCCCAGCGCTCAGCGGGTCAATACCACCAGCTTGCCCACCGCCTGCCGTTGCCCCAGCCGCTCGATGGCCGTTCCGGCCTCGGCCAGCGGATAGGTCTGCGACACCAGTGGCTTGAGCTTGCCCTCGGCATGCCAGACGAACAACTGGCGGAAGTTGGCAGCATTGTCCTCGGGCTGGCGCTGGGCGAAGGCCCCCCAGAACACCCCCACCACCGAAGCCCCCTTGAGCAGCGCCAGGTTCACCGGCAAATGCGGAATGGTCCCGCTGGCAAACCCCACCACCAGCAGCCGGCCGTTCCAGGCCAGGCCGCGCACGGCTTGGTCGAACAGCTCGCCACCGACCGGGTCGTAGATCACGTCCACGCCCTGGCCGCCGGTCAGGCGCTTGATCTCGTCCTTGAGGCTCGCCTGGCCGTAGTCGATCAGCTCGTCGGCGCCAGCGGCCTTGGCCACGGCGAGCTTTTCGGCACTGCTGGCGGCGGCGATCACCCGCGCACCCATGGCCTTGCCGATTTCCACTGCCGCCAGGCCGACGCCACCGGAGGCGCCGAGCACCAGCAGGGTCTCGCCGGCCTTGAGCTGGCCGCGTTGTTTCAGCGCATGCATCGAAGTGCCGTAGGTCATGCCGAAGGCGGCGGCGGTGGTGAAGTCCATGCCCTCGGGAATGGGCAGCACATTGTAGAAGGGCACGGCCACCTGTTCGGCGAAGGCGCCCCAGCCGGTCAGGGCCATGACCCGGTCGCCAACCTTGAAGGCGCCGGCCTTCTCGCCCACGGCGGCGACCACTCCGGCAGCCTCGCCACCCGGCGAGAACGGCAGGGGTGGCTGGAACTGGTACTTGCCTTCGATGATCAGGGTATCGGGAAAGTTGACCCCGGCGGCGTGCACGTCGAGGAGGACTTCGTTCCTCTTCGGCTCCGGGCTCGCCACCTCTTCCAGGGCCAGGTCCCGCGCCGGGCCCAGGGTTTTGCACAATACGGCTTTCATCGGGGCTATTCCTTTGCGTGTGGTGGCCGATAAGTGTAGGAGGGGCAGGTGCCCGGTCAACGAGCATGGCCCGCCCTGATGGGCCGACATAAGCCCCGCATCGGTTCGACATTGACCTGAAGGGCAAGCATGAGCCGGGGGCCAGGGCTGCCAAGCAGCGGCTTGGGTTTGGACGATGTGCTGGGTAAGCTGGCGCCAACTGTATTGAGGAGCGAATTCGTGAAAGCGTGGATCTTGATGGTGCTGGCCTTGCTGCTGCCAGCTGCGGCCCTGGCCGAGGACGCCAAGGATGGGCAGCCCAAGGTTTCCTATATCAGCCTGAGCCCGCCCTTCGTCGGCAACTACGCCCTCGACGGCAGCCCCAGGCTGCGTGTGTACAAGGCCGATGTGGCCCTGCGCGTGTCCGGCGATGCCGCAGCGGCGGCGGTCAAGCACCACGAGCCGCTGATCCGCAACCAACTGGTGGCGTTGTTCACCCAGCAGGGCGTGGACAACATGAACAGCGTCGAGGCCAAGGAGCAGCTGCGCCAGGAAGCGCTCAGGCAGGTCCAGCAGGTCATGGAGGCCGAGGAGGGCAAGCCGATCGTCGAGGACCTGCTGTTCAACAACCTGATCGTGCAGTGATCAGGAGGTCAGGCTGCGGCGAAAGCGTGCCAGGGCCACGCTGAAGAACACCAGGCCGATCACAGCCAGGGCCAGGACATCCGGCCACACCACCGCAAGCCCGGCATCGCGGAACAGGATTGCCGCGCCGAGGCTGACGAAGTGGGTCGAGGGCGAGCCCTGCATGACCCACTGTAGCCACTGCGGCATGCTATCCAGCGGTGTGCTGCCGCCGGAGAGCAGCAGCATCGGGATGATCACCGGGATCGCCAGCAGGCCGAACTGCGGAGTCGAGCGCGCCAGGGTGGCGAGGAAAATGCCCAGTGCCGTGCTGGCGAACAGGTACAGGGCGGTCACGCCCAGGAACAGGCCCATGGACCCGGCCAGCGGCACGCCCAGCGCCCCCTTGACCACCACCTCGAGCGATACCCAGGTGCACAGCACGACCACCAGGGCGTTGCTGCCGATCTTCGCCAGCATGATTTCCAGCGCTGTCAGCGGCAGCACCAGCAGGTGGTCCAGGGTGCCATGTTCGCGCTCGCGCAGCAGTGCGGTGCCGGTGAGGATGATGGCCAGGATGGTGATGTTGTTGACGATCTGGATCACCGCCAGGAACCAGCCACCTTCCAGGTTGGGATTGAACAGCGCCCGCGGGCTGATCGTCGCCGGGCTGGCTGCGGCGGTGCCGCCGGCGTAGTCGAGCAGTTCGCGCTCGAAGATCCGGCCGATGTAGCCCGCCCCCATGAACGCCTGGCTCATGGCCGTGGCATCGACGTTGATCTGCAGCTCGGGCGAGCGCCCGGCCAGCAGATCGCCCTGGAAGTTCACCGGCACGTTGATCACGAAGGTGTACTGGCCGCTGTCCATGGCCTGGTCGAGGCGGTCCAAGGCCAGTGGCACGGCGGGCTGGAACTCGGGCGGTTGCAGCGATTCGGCCAGTTTGCGCGAGACCTGGCTGCGATCCTCGTCGACCACCGCCACGCTGGCGTTGTGCACGCCGATCACCGAGCCGGCCGCCGGCATGTAGATCGCCACGCTGAAGGCGTACAGCAGAAACAGCAGCAGCACGCTGTCGTGGCGCAGGCTGGTCAGCTCCTTCAGGCCCAGGCGCAGGGTATGGTGCAGGCGGTGCATGTCAGGCTTCCTGCTTCTTCAGCATGGCCAGGCTCAGGCCGCTGAAGGCGACGAAGAAGCCCAGCAGGGCCAGGCACTGTGGCCATAGCTCGCGCAGGCCGAGGGCCTTGGTGAAGGTGCCGACGGCAATGTCGAGGAAGTAGCCGGCCGGGAACAACTGGCCCATCAGCGCCGCGGCGCCATCGAGCGACGAGCGCGGCACGATCAGCCCGGAGAACTGGATGGTCGGCAGGCTGGTGATGATCATGGTGCCGAGGATCGCTGCGATCTGCGTGCGGGTGAAGGCCGAGATCAGCAGACCCAGGCTGGTGGTCGCCAGCAGGTACAGGAAACCGCCGCAGGCCAGGGCCGGCAGGCTGCCCTTGAGCGGTACGCCGAACAGCCAGCGGTTCATCGCCACCAGCAGCGCCAGGTTGACCAGGCTCACCGCCAAGTAGGGGGCCTGCTTGCCGAGCAGGAACTCCAGGCGAGTCAGGGGCGTGGCGTAGAAGTTGGTGATCGAGCCCAGTTCCTTTTCCCGGACGATGCCCAGGGCCGTGAGCATGGCCGGGATGAACGCCAGGATCAGCGCCATGACGCCAGGGCCGATGGCGTTCACGCTGACCACGTCCTGGTTGTAGCGAAAGCGTGTCTCCAGCCTGACCGGCGCCTGCCGAGGCTGCGGTTGTGAGCTCAGCGCAGCGAGTTGCTCGAGGTTGGCCTGGTGCACCGCCTCCACGTAGTTGCGGCTGGTCTCGGCGCGAAACGGCATGCCACCGTCGAGCCAGGCTGCCACCACCGGCTGGCGGCCGGCATGCAGGTCGCGGCCGAAGCCGGGTGGGATCTCCAGGGCGAGCTTGATCTCCGAGCGCTGCAGGCGTTGGTGCAATTGGGTGGCATCGCGGATCGGCGCCTGCTCGGCGAAGTAGCGCGAGCCGCGAAACGCTTCCAGGTAGGCGCGGCTCTGCGGGCTCTGGTCCTGGTCATAGACGGCGAAGGCAAGGTTTTCCACATCCAGGGAAATGCCGTAGCCGAAGATCACCATCATGAACAGCGCACCCAGCAAGGCGAAGGCCAGGCGGACCTTGTCGCGCAGCAGTTCCTTGCCCTCGCGGCTGGCCACCGCCAGCAGCCGGCGCAGGCTGAAGCCCTGGCGCAACGGGCGTGTGGCGTCCTCGGCCTGCTCCAGGGTGGCATTGGTCGATGCCTGCTGGCCTTGTTCCTGGGCCTGCTCCAGGCAGCGGACGAAGGCGTCCTCCAGCGTCGCGCCGGCGAACTGCGCCTGCAAGGTGGCAGGCGTGTCGCAGGCCAGGACCCGGCCGGCGTGCATCAGCGAGATACGGTCGCAGCGCAGGGCTTCGTTCATGAAGTGGGTGGACAGGAAGATAGTCACGTCCTGCTCTCGCGACAGCTCGACCAGCAACCGCCAGAAGTCATCGCGGGCGGCCGGATCGACGCCGGAGGTCGGTTCGTCGAGGATCAGCACCTCGGGCCGGTGCAGCACCGCCACCGCCAGCGACAGGCGCTGGCGCAGGCCCAGGGGCAGGGCGCCGGAGGGCTGGTCGGCGATGGCCTGCAGGCCGAAGCGCTGTAGCAGTTCGGCGATGCGCGGGGTGCTGTCGGCCTTGGGCAGGTCGAACAGGCGGGCGTGCAGCTCGAGGTTTTGTCGGGCGCTCAGCTCGCCATACAGGGAAAAGGCCTGGGACATGAAGCCGACCCGCTTGCGGGTGGCCAGGTCGCGGGCGTCCACCGGCCGGCCGAGCAGGTTAGCGCTGCCTTCGCTGGCCGGCATCAGGCCGGTGAGCACCTTCATGGTGGTGGTCTTGCCGCAGCCGTTGGAGCCGAGGAAGCCGAAGATCTCGCCACGGCCGATAGCGAAGCTGACCTTGTCCACGGCGGTGAAGTCGCCGAAGCGCAGGGTCAGGCCGTGGGCTTCGATGGCGACCGGCCCATCGTCCGCCTGGCGGGGCGGAATGCTCAAGGGCTCGGCCGTCTCGCCTTTGCCGTCCTGGAAATAGGTGAAGGCATCGTCCAGCTTGCCGCTGGCGGTCACCGCGGCCAGTTCGCGGCTGGGGCCGGCGGCCAGCAGGCGACCGCCGTCGAGCATCAGGCAATGTTCGAACTGCTCGGCTTCCTCCATATAGGCCGTGGCCACCAGCAGGGTCAACTGCGGGCGCTGCGCGCGGACCTGCTCGACCAGCTCCCAGAAGCGCCGGCGGGACAGCGGGTCGACGCCGGTGGTCGGTTCGTCGAGGATCAGCAGGTCGGGCTCGTGGATCAGCGCGCAGCACAGGCCGAGCTTCTGCTTCATGCCGCCGGACAACTTGCCCGCCGGGCGATCGGCGAAGCGCTCCAGGTCGGTGGCGCGCAGCAGGTTGGCCATGCGTTGTTCGCGCTGGGCGCGGCCCAGGCCGAAGAGGGTGGCGAAAAAGCGGATGTTCTCGCGGATCGACAGCTCCGGGTACAGGTTGTTGCCCAGGCCCTGGGGCATGAAGGCGACCCGTGGATAGAGCTGGTTGCGGTGGCGACGTCGGCGGATCGGGCCGCCCAGCACCTGCAACTCGCCCTGCTGCAGGCGCTTGACCCCGGCGATCAGCCCTAGCAGCGTGGACTTGCCGGCACCGTCTGGGCCGATCAGGCCACAGCGGGTGCCGGCCGGTAGGCTGAAACCCAGGGTTTGCAAGGCGACCAGGTCGCCGTAGCGGTGGCTGATGCCCTCGGCCACCAGCGCCGGAGCACTCATTGCAGGTCGGCCGGCCAGTTCACGTCGGCCGTGCGCACGTAGCCGGCGCCCGGCATGCCTGGCTTGGCCTGGGGCACGGCGCTGGGCTCGGTCAGGCGCAGCTTGACCCGAAACACCAGCTTTTGGCGCTCGTCACGGGTTTCCACCTGCTTGGGGGTGAACTGCGCCTTGGCCGCGACGAACGCTACCTTCGCCGGCAAGGCTTGCCCCGGCAGGGCATCGAGCACGATTCGCGCCGGGTCGCCGACGGTCAGGCGACCGGTGGTGGAGGCGGGCAGGTAGAGGTTCATGTACTGGTCGCTCGGGTCGATCAGCATCAGCACGCGGCCGCCGGCGCCCAGCACTTCGCCGGGCTCGGCCAGGCGCAACTGGATGATGCCGTCGATGGGCGCGCGCAGGCTGCTGTCGTCGATTTCGCTGGTGAGCTGTGCCACCTGGGCCTCGGCGGCACCGATGGCGGCCTTGATCGCCGCCAGCTGGGCGCGGGCGGCGACGACTGCGGCGTTGGCGGTGTCGTAGCGGGCCTGCTGCTGGTCGAGTAGTTGCTGGCTGGCGAACTTGCGCTGGTAGATCTCACGGACCCGCTTGAGCTCCTGGCTGGCCAGCAACCGCTCGCTCTGGCGCAACTGCACGTTGGCCACGGCGGCGGCATGGTTCTCCCGCGCCCGCAGCACTTCGGCCTCGGCCTGGCTGCGCTGGGCCTCCAGCGTGCGGGTATCGATGCGTGCCAGCAGTTGGCCGCGGGTCACCCTGTCGCCTTCATCGACCAGCACTTCGGCCAGGCGCCCCGGGACCTTGCTGGCGATCTGCACTTCGGTGGCCTCGAGGCGGCCGTTGCCCATGCTCACGCCTTCGGGCAGGCGATCGTGCAGGGATTTCCAGTAACCCAGGCCGCCCGCCGCCAGCAACAGGGCGAGCAGGGCAGTGGCAAAGAGTTTCGGTGCGTATCGGCTCATCGAGGCTGCGTCCCTGCTGTATTGCACACCCGATAGTGACGCAGGGCCGCGCCGTGCGCCTTGATGTTGGTCAAGCCACTGACGATAGTCGCAGGTTCAGCCCAGCGCGAGGATGGCCGCCCACTGCTGTGGGGTGACCGGCATCACCGACAGGCGGCTGCCTTTTTGCACCAGCGGCAGTTCGGCCAGGGCGGCCTGTTGCTTGAGCAGGCCCAGGCCCAGAACCTGGCCGAATGTCTTCACGTGGGCCACGTCCACTGCGCTCCAGGGGTTCTTGTCGGCACTGGCCTTGGCATCGAAGTAGGGGCTCTGCGGGTCGAGCGCGGTGGGGTCGGGGTAAGCCGCGGCGATGATCCGGGCGATGCCGGCGATACCCGGTTGCGGGCAACTGGAGTGGTAGAAGAAGAACTCGTCGCCTATGCTCATGGCCCGCAGGAAATTGCGCGCCTGGTAGTTGCGCACCCCGTCCCAGCGTGCCTGCCCGAGGCGTGCCAAGGCGTCGATGGAGAGCTCGTCGGGCTCGGATTTCATCAGCCAATAGGCCATGGATGCTGCTCCTGACAAAATTTGAAATAACCTGGCCCACTAAACCGACGGTCGGTTGGCGTCAACGTTTGCGTGTCGTCGCACGTTGTCGGAAAATGCGCCGATTTTAAAGCTAGACGCTCCGGCAACACCAAGAAGGTTGCCGAGCCTGAACAGTTTGCCTTAGGGGGGCATTCATCGATGAACCAACGCAAACCGGATTTGCTCTGGATCCTGGTCTTCATCTTCGGCCTGGGTGTCGTCACCACCGGTTATGCGCAGAGTTTCTGGGAGCGCAAGATGGACGCTGCCTACCAGATGCCGGTCGATCCCGCCCAGCAGCAACGCTGACCCCCTTCGCTGGCGCCGCTCAGTTCGGCGCCAGGTACCAGCCACGGTCCGAGACCGTTCCCTTGAGCGGCACATCCCAACTGGCCTGGGCCAGCCGCTCGACCTTCTGGCATTCATGGGCCAGCCCCAGCAGCAACGGTTTCTTCCACGCCTTGCGCCGCGCCTGATAGGCCAGGCTGCGGTCGTAGAAGCCACCGCCCATGCCCAGCCGGCCGCCTACTTCGTCGAAGCCCACCAAGGGTAGCAGGATCAGGTCCAGTGACCAGATCGGTCGTTGGCGCTTGCGATCGGTCAGCGGCTCGGGGATGCGGAAGCGGTTGGGGCGCAGTTTTTCTCCACGCTCGAAACGCTGGAACACCATGCGCGTGCGCGGCCAGGCGTGCAGCACCGGAAGGTAGGTACGCTTGCCGCGCCGCTGGGCCTCGCGCAGCAACAGGCGCGGGTCGATCTCGCCGTCGTTGGGTAGGTACAGGGCGATGTGCCGGGCACGGCGGAACAGTGGATGCTGGGCCAGTTGGCGGTACAGGCCAAGGGAGGCCTGGCGCTGTTGGGCCGGGGTGAGAGCGCGGCGGGCATTACGGAGCAGGCGACGGAGTTGAGGGCGGGTGAGCGGCGCGGTGTCGGTCATGGCACAGGCGTTCCCAGAGGTGCCGGCCGCCGCTGCGGCCAGACGAATTGCCCGCCGGGAAGGCGGGCAAGGCGGAATTCAGGCTCCCCGATGGAACCGCTGTCGGTGTAGCCCTTGAACCCGAAAGTTCAAGGTGGAGATTGCAGGGGGCGTTAAGGCTTTCCGTCGAGCGGACATGCACACCTGCCCCAGCGTGCAACCCCCGTGGTTGTGCGTATCGGCTCAGGGACATAACCGACTGGCGCATCCCCCAGGGAGTGGCGCCAGTATACCAATCTCAGCCGATTTTGGTATCCGCGTCGTCGGACAGTGCCTGGTCGACCCGCTCCAGCAGGTCGCGTACCTGCTCGCGGGTGGTGCCGTTGCCGGCCACGTCCGGGCGCTCCTGGCGGTGCAGCAGTTCGTGGGTGATGTTCAGCGCCGCCATGACCGCGATGCGGTCGGCACCGATCACCTTGCCGCTGCTGCGGATCTCGCGCATCTTGCCGTCCAGGTAGCGCGCGGCGCTGACCAGGTTGTTGCGTTCCTCGGGCGGGCAGATGATCGAATATTCCTTGTCGAGGATCTGGACGGTGACGCTATTGCTTGAACTCATGAGTCTTGCTCCAGGGCCTTGAGGCGCAGGATCATCGATTCGACCTTGCGCTTCGCGATCTCGTTCTTTTCGATGAGGTGGGCGCGCTCCTCGCGCCAGGATTTTTCCTGAGCTAGTAGGAGTGCATTTTGCCGTTTTAGTTGCTCGACACGCTCGATCAGCAACTCGAATCGGCTCATCAGCGCTTGCAGGTCGTTCTCTTGCGTGGGTTGCACTCGATTCGCTCCATCGTGGACTCACCAGGCGATCATGCCTCTCCCTGGGCCGCGGCGGCCAGTGCCGATGGTCTTGGCGCGCCTGCCGGTGCTAGGATACAAGGTCTTCATTCTAGTCATTGCGCCGTCTGGCGCCTAGCTGCCCATGCCCAATACCCAATCGCCCTACACCGCCTTCGCCACGCTGCTCGCCAGCAATGGACATCCTGTTTCCCCGGCCGAGCTGCACGGCCTGCTGATTGGCCGCAGCTGTGCCGGCGCAGGGTTCGATGCCGACGCCTGGCTGGCCGACGCCGCCGGCCTGCTGGAGAACGATGCCGAGGACGCCGTGCGCAACGCCCTGATCGGCCTGCAGGAAATGGTCAGGGCCGAGCTGACCGGCGAGGACATCACCCTGGTCCTGCTGCTGCCCGGCGACGAGGCACCGCTGGCCGAGCGCGCCGCGGCCCTGGGCCAGTGGTGCCAGGGCTTCATCACCGGCTTCGGCCTGAATGCCGGCGGCAAGGAACTCTCCGGCGAGGCCAAGGAAGTGCTGCAGGACCTGGTGGCCATCTCCCAGGTCCAGGATGCCCTCGAGGAGTCCGAGGACGGCGAGAGCGATTACATGGAAGTCATGGAGTACCTGCGCGTGGCGCCCTTGCTGCTGTATACGGAGCTGGCCAAGCCGGCCGCACCCGCGCCCAAGCCATCGCTGCACTGACACCTGGGGGTAGTCCTGCCCATGAGCCACATCCCGAAGGCCGAGTATGCCCGTCGGCGCAAGGCGCTGATGGCGCAGATGGTCCCCAACAGCATCGCCATCCTGCCGGCCGCTGCAGTCGCCATCCGCAACCGCGACGTCGAGCACGTGTACCGCCAGGACAGCGATTTCCAGTACCTCAGCGGTTTTCCCGAGCCCGAGGCGGTGATCGCCCTGATCCCGGGCCGTGAACACGGCGAGTACGTGCTGTTCTGCCGCGAGCGCAACCCCGAGCGTGAGCTGTGGGACGGCCTGCGGGCCGGCCAGGAGGGCGCGGTGCGCGACTACGGCGCCGACGATGCCTTCCCGATCACCGATATCGACGAGATCCTGCCGGGCCTGATCGAGGGACGCGACCGGGTCTATACGGCCATGGGCAGCAACCCCGAGTTCGACCGCCGGCTCATGGAGTGGATCAATGTGATCCGCTCCAAGGCGCGCCTCGGTGCCCAGCCGCCGAACGAATACGTTGCCCTGGATCATCTGCTGCACGACATGCGCCTGTATAAATCGGCAGCGGAAGTGAAGGTGATGCGCACCGCTGCGGCGATTTCCGCGCAGGCCCATGTGCGGGCCATGCAGGCCTGCCGCGCGGGGCTGCACGAATACAGCCTGGAAGCCGAGCTGGACTACGTGTTCCGCAAGGGCGGGGCGAAGATGCCGGCCTATGGTTCGATCGTCGCCGCCGGGCGTAACGCCTGCATCCTGCATTACCAGCAGAACGACGCCCCGCTCAAGGACGGCGACCTGGTACTGATCGATGCCGGCTGCGAGATCGACTGCTACGCCAGCGACATCACCCGCACCTTCCCGGTCAGTGGGCGCTTCTCGCCGGAGCAGAAGGCCATCTATGAGCTGGTGCTCAAGGCCCAGGAGGCCGCGTTCGCCGAGATCGCGCCAGGCAAGCACTGGAACCACGCCCACGAGGCGACCGTGCGGGTCATCACCGAGGGCCTTGTGGCGCTGGGGTTGCTCAAGGGCGAGGTGCAGGCGCTGATCGACAGCGAGGCCTACCGCGCCTTCTACATGCACCGCGCCGGGCACTGGCTGGGCATGGATGTGCATGACGTGGGCGACTACAAAGTCGGCGGCCAGTGGCGAGTGCTCGAGCCGGGCATGGCGCTGACCGTCGAGCCGGGCATCTACATTGCCCCCGACAACCAGAACGTCGCGAAGAAATGGCGCGGCATCGGCGTAAGGATCGAGGACGACGTGGTAGTGACCAGGCAAGGCTGTGAAATTCTGACCACGGGCGTCCCCAAGACCGTCGCCGAGATCGAGGCGCTGATGGCTGACGCACGCAGGGACGTGGCATGAGCCGGGTCAACCTGGCGATCATCGGCGGTGGCCTGGTCGGTGCCAGCCTGGCCCTGGCCCTGCAGGCCGGGGCCAAGGCCCGGGGCTGGAAACTCCTGCTGATCGAACCCTTCGCCCCCGGCCACAGTTTCCAACCCAGCTACGACGCGCGCTCTTCGGCGCTGTCGTTCGGCACCCAGCAGATCTACCAGCAGCTCGGCCTGTGGCCGGTCATCAGCCAGCGTGCCGAGCCGATCAGCCAGATCCAGGTGTCCGACCGTGGCCGCTTCGGCGCTACCCGACTGGATGCCCGCGAAGAAGGCGTGCCGGCGCTTGGCTACGTGGTGGAGAACGCCTGGCTCGGCCAGTGCCTGTGGCAGGCCCTGGACACCGAGGTGGTCAGCTGGCGCTGCCCCGCCGAGGTCAAGGCCATGCAGGCCATCGCCGGCGGCTACCGCCTGCAACTGGACGACGACACTCACCTGGAGTGCGACCTTGCAGTGTTGGCCGACGGTGGTCGCTCCGGCTTGCGCGAGCAACTGGGTATCCATGTGCGCCGCATCCCCTACGACCAGAGTGCGTTGATCGCCAACATCACCCCTGGCGAGGCCCATGGTGGCCAGGCGTTCGAGCGCTTCACCGAGCAGGGCCCGATGGCCCTGCTGCCGCTGCCGGAAAACCGTTGCGCGCTGGTCTGGACACGCCAGGGGATGGACGCCCAGCGTCTGGTGGAGACCGATGAACGTCGCTTCCTGCGTGAGCTGCAGGACGCCTTCGGTTACCGCCTGGGCGCCCTGCGCCAGGTCGGCGTGCGCCACCTGTACCCGTTGGCGCTGGTCGAGGCCGAAGAGCAGGTGCGCCCTCACCTGGTGGTGTTGGGCAACGCTGCCCACAGTCTGCACCCGATCGCCGGGCAGGGCTTCAACCTGTCCCTGCGCGACGTGCAGTCCCTGGCCGATGCCCTGCTGGATGGCCCTGCGCTGCCAGGTGACCTGGCCACCCTGCAGGCCTATCACCAGCGCCAGCGCCTGGACCAGGCCCTGACCATCGGCTTCTCCGACCAGGTCACTCGCCTGTTCGGCAGCAGCCAACCGTTGCTGGCGGCCGGGCGCAACATCGGCCTGCTCGGCCTCGACCTGCTGCCGCCGGCGAAAAGCTGGTTCGCCCGTCAGGCCATGGGCCTGGGCACCCGTCCAGACCTGCGGGGCAGGGCATGAGCGATTCGCACAGGCTCGCCCGCAAGGCTCGCATGCTGCGGTGGCTGCTCAACCTCTACCCGCCCTACCTGGGTGCCGGCATCCGTGTGCAGCACATCAGCCCGGACATGCGCAGCATCAAGGTGCGCATGAACCTGACCCGCTGGAACCGCAACTACGTCGGTACCCAGTTCGGCGGCAGCCTGTACTCGATGGTCGATCCGTTCTACATGCTGCTGCTGATCGAGCGCCTGGGGCGCGAATACATCGTCTGGGACAAGGCCGCCAGCATCGATTTCATCACGCCGGGCAAGGGCCCGGTGTTCGCCGAGTTCCACGTCGACGATGCGTTGCTGGAGGAGATCCGCCAGCAGACCGCCAGCGGCAAGAAATACCTGCCCCGTTTGCAGGTCGATATCCGCGACGGCACTGGCGAGCTGGTGGCGCGGGTCGATAAAACCCTTTACGTGCGGCTCAAGCCGCAAGCGAGGCACGCCTAAGGCATGGAAATGCGCGCAGATCTGTTGATTGTCGGTGCCGGTATGGTCGGCAGCGCCCTGGCCCTGGCGTTGCGCCATAGCGGCCTGGAGATTCTCCTGCTCGACGGCAGCCCGCTGTCGGTCAGGCCCTTCGACGCCGAGGCGCCGTTCGAACCGCGGGTCAGCGCCCTGTCGGCGGCCAGCCAGCGCATCCTCGAGCGTCTGGGCGCCTGGGAAGGCATTGCCGGGCGACGCGCTTCGCCCTATACGGACATGCGGGTGTGGGACGGCAGTGGCACCGGTCAGATCCATTTCTCGGCGGGTAGCGTGCATGCTCCGGTGCTGGGCCATATCGTCGAGAACCGGGTGGTGCAGGATGGCCTGTTGGAGCGCCTGCACGACAGCGACGTCGGCCTGTTGCCCAACGCCCGCCTGGAGCAGATGCGCCGCTCCGGCGACGAGTGGCTGCTGACCCTGGCCGACGGCCGGCGCCTGCGCTCGACGCTGGTGGTGGCTGCCGATGGCGCCAACTCCGCGGTGCGCCGCCTGGCCGGTTGCCAGACACGCGAATGGGATTACCTGCACCACGCCATCGTCACCAGCGTGCGCTGCAGTGAGGCGCACCGGGCCACAGCCTGGCAGCGCTTCACCGACGAGGGGCCGCTGGCGTTCCTGCCGCTGGCCCGTGATGGCGGGCAGGCGTGGTGCTCGATCGTCTGGTCGACCACTCCGGAGCAGGCCGAGCAGCTCATGGCACTGGATGACCAGGCCTTCTGCCAGGCCCTGGAACGGGCCTTCGAAGGCCGCCTGGGCCAGGTCCTGCAGGCCGACCCTCGACTGTGCGTGCCATTGCGCCAGCGACACGCCAAGCGCTATGTCGACGAGGGCCTGGCGCTGATCGGCGATGCGGCCCATACCATCCATCCGCTGGCCGGGCAGGGCGTCAACCTGGGGTTCCTCGATGCCGCGGTGCTGGCCGAGGAGCTGGAGCACGCCTGCGAGCGTGGCGAACGCCTGGCCGATGTGAAGGTGCTGAGCCGTTTCGAGCGCCGTCGCATGCCACACAACTTGGCGCTGATGGCGGCGATGGAAGGGTTCGAACGGCTGTTCCAGGCCAACCCACTGCCATTGCGCTGGTTGCGCAACAGCGGGCTGAAGTTGGTCGAGCAGATGCCAGAGGCCAAGGCGCTGTTCGTGCGCCAGGCGCTGGGGCTGTCGGGCGACTTGCCGGAGCTGGCGAAAGCCTGAGGCCATTCTCGGGCACGCCCCAATGGCCGTCAGTCAAGCGGTGCTATGTCGTCTTGGGGCTGCTTTGCAGCCCATCGCCGGCAAGCCGGCTCCCACAGGGTCCGAGTCGATCACGAATGATGCCGGCTGCACGGCCATGTGGGACTGGCTTGCCGGCGAAGCGGCCCCAAATGGCGGCTCTTGTCCGCGAACAGATCCATTCTGGAGCATGGGTGTATGACAGGGGCTTTGGGATGCCGTTCAAGAGGCGGGAGCCGTGAAGTGGAACACAACATAGAAGAGCGCGCACAAGGCTAGGCCTGTATACATCAGCAGGCGCCCTGCGTGAGCGCGAAGTTTCAAGGGCTGAGGGAAAACGTCCAAGTCCTCAGCGAATGAACATCCTCAAGCGTGATATGGAAACACGGGACGGAGATAGGACTCCGTATCCATAAGCTTGAGCGTCATGCCTTGCTCAGCTTCACCAATATAAAGCTGGTCACCATCCAAGCTGATCCAGCCACGGTTAGCCACGAAGAGATCAACAATTTTCTCTTTAGCTTTGCGGGAAAGTGGCGCAGCTCATCAGCATCCAACAGCCCTTTTCGTATATGAAGGCCTGCGAACAAGAGCAGACCGCAAACACAACAAACGAGCATCCAGCGGGACCTGACACTGGATGTACCCCAAGATCGTTTTTGCTGTTCAAGCCATGGACTACTCTTAATGACTCCAAGCATGATGTGAAACTCATGAGTGCATGCGACTTGGAGTTTGATAGCGACACCAAGCAAACCTGTGGCGAGGGGGCCTATAAGGAAAACAAGCTGCACCGGGAGCGGCCAGCCGTTAAAGTCAATCATGACTGAACTCATAGATCCATTCACCGGCCAACTCGCCAAGCTCATTCCCAATCAGTCCTCCGGCCAATGAACCACCGCCGACCAGTACGATGCCGCATACCGGAGCTCCGAAGCCGCTAGTTGCAACTGAGAACACGCCACATAGGCCGGCAGTGGCCAGTACGCCAAGCTCAGCGCCGAGTGCCCCACCCCCGAGTCCTCCAGTGAAGTTACCTGCCTCGGTCAGTCGAATCCGCTTACACTCTTCCGTTTCCCCTGCACGACAGACGTCTTGCACTTTCAAATATGAAGCGGTGCCGCCCAATCCAATGGCTATATTGCCGCCGTACTTGAGGTACTTCGCGGCTCTGGAAACTTCGTCCAGATGTGTCGCATAACCCGGTATCTGCCCCGGCCCGCCCGCCTTCGACCAGTGATGGACCAGGCTCTTGGTAGAAATGCCCAACTCCCGCCGGAGCCTCTCGTAACTTCCCAGTTTCAATTGCTTGTTGAGGAAAGCCGCCTTCAACTGGCCATCCAACTGCTTTAGCAAGCGCTGGCGAGCCGCGAAGAACTCGTTGCTGCGAAGGTGACCATGCTGGGCGAATTGCTGCTGGTGCAGCCGTTCGATGCTCACTAGCGTCTCCCTGACCTGAGCCAGTCCATGCGACAGCATGTCCTTGCCTACGCCCATGGACTGACTGGCACCGTTGAGCAAACCGGCGATTTCAGGCTGATGCCGCATCATGAAATCAGCTTCATCGAGCTCCAGTATTGCCAGCTTTTCCCGCGCCCGCTCTGCGGCGTCCATCAACTGGGCTTCCTCACGGGTGCAGGCATCACCCTTGTCCGGGTCGCCGATGACGAAGATCTCTCCCGCCTTGAACCCCTCCTCGAACGTGGGGTTGAGCATTTGCAGCCGAGAGATCGGCAAGGTGTTGTCATGCTCGGCCAGCTCAAGCAGCACCTGGGAAAAGGACATGTTGCGCGGCACGATGTAGAAACCGGGCTCGAGGGTGCCGGGCAGCGCGCTGGCGTAATGCCGCGAAGCGCCGTCGAGCGCAGGGTTCCAGGCTTGGGCAGGGGGCGTACTGGCTCGCGCCGTGGCCTGCTGCGAGGCCTGCGGAGACGGCGGCGGGCTGAAGAGCGGCGCCACCACACGGTTGCTCCCGCTAGGGCACCCGCAGGCCACCAATGCCCCGTCCATCACCACGGGTCGGCCATCGGAAATGAAGAAGGGGTACCCGGCCAACCTCGCCACACAACGGACAGGGTGTCGTGGCGTCGCCCTCTCGAAGGACCATGCGTCCGCCGGAGAAATAACCCGCGCCCGTACCGATACAGGTTGCGCCCGTGGTGGTGAGGTCGCCATCGACCGCCTGCCCTTTGCCATCCAGACTCACACGCATGTGCCAGCTCCTTGTGCTTGGTCAAGCCAAGGAACCTAGCAGCTCAGGCTGGGGCTTTTTCCCTGCATGCGGCGCAATAGACGCTTCCTACAAGCAATGCAGAAATTTCCGTCATGCTGTCGCACTGAGTAAAAAGAGCTGGCCTCGACGCCTCTCCGATCTCGTTTCGCCTGTCATGGGTGGGCTGCAACATTCAGTAACCTCTATGCGGGTGAGAGGAAAAATGGGATTCACTACCATTCGTACCTATAAACCCATCGAGGAGTGCCTTCCATGTTGCCCCGCAAGCCCCTACTGGCCGCCCTGGCCCTGACCCTGTTCGGCGGCACCGCTCAGGCGGCGGACGAAGTGGTGGTGTACTCCTCGCGCATCGACGAGCTGATCAAGCCGGTGTTCGACGCCTACACCGCCGAAACCGGCGTGAAGATCAAGTTCATCACCGACAAGGAAGCCCCGTTGATGCAGCGCATCAAGGCCGAGGGCGAGAACGGCGTCGCCGACCTGCTGCTCACCGTGGATGCCGGCAACCTCTGGCAGGCCGAGCAGATGGGTATCCTGCAGCCGATCAAGTCGGACGTCATCGACCAGAACATCCCCTCCCAATACCGTGCCTCGTCCCATGACTGGACGGGCCTGAGCCTGCGTGCGCGGACCATCGTCTACTCCACCGAGCGGGTCAAGCCCGAGGAGCTGAGCACCTACGAGGCCCTGGCCGACAAGCAGTGGGAAGGCCGCCTGTGCCTGCGTACCGCGAAGAAGGTCTACAACCAGTCGCTGACCGCCACCCTGATCGAGAACCACGGCGAGGCCAAGACCGAAGAGATCATCAAGGGCTGGGTCAACAACCTCTCCACCGACGTGTTCTCCGACGACACCGCCGTGCTCCAGGCCATTGAGGCCGGCCAGTGCGACGTGGGCATCGTCAACACCTACTACTACGGCCGCCTGCACAAGGAGAAACCCAGCCTGCCGGTCAAGCTGTTCTGGCCCAACCAGGCTGACCGCGGCGTGCACGTGAACCTGTCGGGCATCGGCCTGACCAAGCACGCACCGCATCCGGAGGCCGCGAAGAAGCTGGTCGAGTGGATGACCGGCGAGCGCGCGCAGAAGCTGTTCGCTGACGTCAACCAGGAGTTCCCGGCCAATCCGAAGGTCAAGCCTTCCGATGAAGTCGCCGCCTGGGGCAGCTTCAAGGCCGACAGCATTCCGGTCGAAGTGGCTGGCAAGCGCCAGGCCGAGGCGATTCGCCTGATGGATCGGGCTGGCTGGAACTAAGCGGCAGGCCTTATCCTTTGGGGCCATTCAGGCCCTGATTCGCGGCGGTTCGGCGCCCCGACAAGCCCGCTCCCACATGGCCGGGTACATCACATTGTGTGATCGACTCGGCCCCTATTGGGCGCGGGCTTGCCGGGGCGCCGAACCGCCGCGATGCGGTCGCCACGTCACCGAGATTTCAGCTTTGTCCCACGCCCCCCAACGCCGTTGGTACCTTCCGGTCTTCCTCATCGCCGCCCTGGTACTCCTGCCCCTGAGCGTCCTTGTGCTCTCGTGGCAATCGATCGACACGCAGATCTGGTCGCACCTGCTCGACACCCAGATGACCCGGCTGCTGAACAACACCCTCACCCTGGTGCTTGGCGTGGGCATCGGCGTGACCTTGCTGGGCGTGAGCCTGGCCTGGCTCACCAGCCTCTGCGAGTTCCCTGGACGGCGCTGGCTGGACTGGGCACTCATGCTGCCCTTCGCCATCCCGGCCTATGTGCTGGCGTTCGTTTTCGTCGGCCTGCTCGACTTCGCCGGCCCCGTGCAGACGGCGCTGCGCGAGGTATTCGGGCCCATGCGGCTACCGCGGGTACGCTCCACCGGTGGCGTGATCATCGTTCTGGTGCTGGTGTTCTATCCCTATGTCTACCTGCTGGCGCGGACCGCCTTCCTGGCCCAGGGCAAGGGCCTGATGGAAGCGGCGCGGGTCCTGGGCCTGTCGCCGCTGCAGGCGTTCTGGCGGGTGGCCTTGCCGATGGCGCGTCCGGCCATCGGAGCCGGCATCGCCCTGGCGCTGATGGAGACCCTGGCGGATTTCGGCGCCGTGGCCGTGTTCAACTTCGATACCTTCACCACGGCCATCTACAAGACCTGGTACGGCTTCTTCAGCCTGTCCAGCGCTGCCCAGCTGGCCAGCCTGCTGCTACTGGCCGTGATGCTGGTGCTGTATGGCGAGCGCCGTGCCCGTGGTGCGACCCGAATCGGCAACGAGCGGCCCCGGGGCCAGGCGCTCTATCACCTGCGTGGCTTCAAGGCGTTGGCGGCCAGTGGCTGGTGCCTGCTGGTATTCGCCTGCGCCTTCGTCATCCCGCTGCTGCAACTGCTGGCGTGGTTCTGGCAGCGCGGCCGGCACGACTTCGACGAGCGTTACGTCGGGCTGGTCCTGCACACCCTGTACCTGGGCGCCATGGCGGCTCTGATCACCGTCTGCGTGGCCCTGCTGCTGGCTTTCGCCCGGCGCCAGGCGCCGACCGGTGGCGTGCGGGCCGGTGTCGGCCTGGCCAACCTGGGCTATGCCTTGCCCGGCTCGGTACTGGCGGTGTCGATCATGTTGGCCTTCAGTTACCTCGACAACCAACTGGTGGTGCCCCTCTCCAAGTGGCTCGGTGGTGCCGGCAAGCCACTGCTGCTGGGAGGCCTCTCGGCGTTGCTGCTGGCCTACCTGGTGCGTTTCATCGCCGTGGCCTACGGCCCGCTGGAAAGCAGCCTCGAGCGTATCCGTCCCTCGCTGCCGGAGGCATCGCGCAGCCTTGGCGTCGGCGGGGCGAGATTGTTTTTCAAGGTGTATCTACCGCTGCTGGTGCCCGGTGCGCTGAGCGCCGCCTTGCTGGTGTTCGTCGACGTGCTCAAGGAAATGCCGGCGACCTTGCTGATGCGTCCGTTCGGTTGGGACACGCTGGCAGTCCGGGTCTTCGAGATGACCAGCGAAGGCGAGTGGGCACGGGCTTCGTTGCCAGCGCTGACCCTGGTGCTGGTCGGCCTGTTGCCGGTCATCGGCTTGATCCGCCGCTCGGCCCGGCGCCCGGGGCACCCTCGCTGAGGGTGCCAGGCTTCGCCCTTGCAGCTACAATGCGCGGCATTCGCTGCAGCGGGCCTTACAAGATCGGATGACGGACAGACGTCGCCCCCCACCGCTGCTTCGCCACGCCCGGAAGGAGAAACCCATGGGACAGCGTACGCCTCTGTATGACCTGCACCTGGCGCTTGGCGCCAAGATGGTCGATTTTGGCGGTTGGGACATGCCCCTGCACTATGGTTCGCAGGTCGAGGAGCACCACCAGGTGCGCAGCGACTGCGGCGTCTTCGATGTCTCCCACATGACGGTGATCGACGTCGATGGCGTTGCCGCCACCCCTTGGCTGCAGCACCTGCTGGCCAACGACGTAGCGCGCCTGGACGGCCCCGGCAAGGCATTGTACAGCCCGCTGCTCAACGCGCAGGGTGGCGTCATCGACGACCTGATCGCCTACCGTACCGAAAGCGGCTACCGGCTGGTGGCCAACGCCGCCACCCGCGACAAGGTCCTGGCCTGGCTGCAGGCGCAGAGCGCCGGCTTCGCGGTCGGGTTCGTGGAGCGGCCGGAGCTGGCCATCCTGGCTATCCAAGGCCCCCATGCGCGGGAAAAGGTCGCCGACCTGCTCAGTGCCGCGCGCGCCGCGCTGATCCGCGAGCTGCGCCCGTTCGAGGGCGTCGCCGAGGGCGACTGGTTCATCGCCCGCACCGGCTACACCGGCGAGGACGGCCTGGAAATCATCTTCCCCGGCCAGCAGGCGCCGGCCTTCTTCAACGACCTGGTCGGCGCCGGCATCGCGCCGAGCGGCCTGGGCGCCCGCGACACCCTGCGCCTGGAAGCCGGCATGAACCTCTACGGCCAGGACATCGACGAAAACCATACTCCGCTGACGTCCAACCTGGGCTGGAGCGTCGCCTGGGAGCCGGCCGGGCGCGACTTCATCGGCCGTACCGGGCTGCTGGCGGAAATCGAGCACGGCGTGCAGGAGAAACTGGTTGGCCTGGTGCTCGAGGAGCGCGGCGTGCTGCGTGCCCACCAGGTGGTGCGGGTGGCCGGGATTGGCGAAGGGGAGATCACCAGTGGTAGTTTCTCGCCTACGCTGAGCAAGTCCATCGCCCTGGCGCGCGTGCCCATGGCCACCGGCGATCGCGCCGAGGTGGAGATCCGCGGCAAGTGGTACCCGGTGCGGGTGGTCAAGCCGACCTTCGTGCGCCACGGCAAGATCCTGATCTGAACAATTACCGGCGGGCCGACCGCTGAGCCAATCGAGGAATACAAGACATGAGCAATATCCCCGCCGAACTGCGTTTTGCCGAAAGCCACGAGTGGGCGCGCCTGGAAAGCGATGGCAGCGTGACCGTAGGTATCAGCGACCATGCCCAGGAAGCCCTGGGTGACGTGGTCTTCGTCGAGCTGGCGGAAGTGGGCAAGGTGTTCGCCGCAGGCGACGCCGCGGGCGTCGTCGAATCGGTCAAGGCCGCGTCGGACATCTACGCGCCGGTGGGGGGCGAAGTCATCGCCGTGAACGAAGCGCTGGCGGACAGCCCCGAAGAGCTGAACAACGACCCTTACGGTGCCTGGATCTTCAAGCTCAAGCCAAGCAATCCTGCTGAACTTGACAGCCTGCTGGACGCCGCCGGTTATAAAGCCGCCATAGGCGAGTAAGTTTTCCCACGGTATTGGCGATCCCTTCCTAGACTTATAAGTCTCCATGAGACCTGGTCTAGGAAGAGAGCGTCGCCATGTCCCAGTCGCCATCCCTGAGTCAACTGCAAGAGCTCAACCCCTTCCTGCATCGTCACCTGGGGCCTGACGCCTCGGAGCAGAAGGCCATGCTCGACGCCCTCGGCGTCGCCAGCCGCAGCGAACTGATCGAGCAGACCGTCCCGCCAGGCATTCGCTTCGATCGCCCTCTCGACCTGCCGCCCGCCCTGGATGAACAGGCAGCACTGGCCAGGCTGGCCGAGTACGCCGGGCAGAACCAGGTCTGGACCAGCCTGATCGGCATGGGCTACCACGGTACCGTCACGCCGACCGTCATCCTGCGCAACGTGCTGGAGAACCCAGGCTGGTACACCGCCTATACGCCCTACCAGCCGGAGATCGCCCAAGGGCGTCTGGAGGCGCTGCTGAACTTCCAGCAAATGGTCATCGACCTCACCGGCCTGCCCCTGGCCAACGCTTCGCTGCTCGACGAGGCGACGGCCGCCGCTGAGGCCATGGCCCTGGCCCGGCGCGTGGCCAAGAGCAAGAGCAACGCATTCTTCGCCGACGAGCACTGCCATCCGCAGACGCTCTCGGTGCTGCGCACCCGCGCCGAGGGTTTCGGCTTCGAACTGATCGTCGACTCCGTGGATAACCTGGGCCAGCACTCGGTGTTCGGCGCCTTGCTGCAATACCCCGACACCCATGGCGAGGTGCGCGACTTGCGGCCTCTGATCGACCAGTTGCACGGCCAACACGCCCTGGCCTGTGTCGCCGCGGATATCCTCAGCCTGGTGGTGCTCACGCCGCCAGGCGAACAGGGTGCCGACGTGGTGCTCGGCTCGACCCAGCGCTTCGGCGTGCCCATGGGCTACGGTGGCCCTCACGCGGCCTATTTCGCCTGTCGCGACGAGTTCAAGCGGGCCATGCCAGGGCGCATCATCGGCGTGTCCCGCGATGCCCGTGGCAATACCGCCCTGCGCATGGCCCTGCAGACCCGCGAGCAGCATATCCGCCGTGAGAAGGCCAACTCGAACATCTGCACCGCCCAGGTGCTGCTGGCCAACATCGCTGGTTTCTACGCGGTCTACCACGGCCCCGAGGGGCTGCGACGGATCGCCCAGCGGGTGCACCGGCTGACCTTCATCCTCGCCGCCGGGCTGGAGGCAAAGGGCATCAAGCGGCTGAATGCGCACTTCTTCGACACGCTGACCCTCGACGTGGGCGGCACCCAGGCGGCCATCATCGAGAGCGCCGAGGCTGCGCACATCAACCTGCGCATCCTCGGCCGTGGCCACCTGGGCGTCAGCCTCGACGAGACCTGCACGGAAAAAACGGTGCTACGCCTGTTCGACATCTTCCTCGGCGTCGACCACGACCTGGACATCGCCGAGCTGGACCACAAGGCCCTGCCCGAAGGCATTCCCGCAGCTCTGGTGCGCCGCACACCTTTGCTCGAGCACCCGGTGTTCAACCTGCACCACAGCGAAACCGAGATGCTGCGTTACCTCAAGCAACTGGAGAACAAGGACCTGGCGCTGAACCAGTCGATGATCCCGCTGGGTTCCTGCACCATGAAACTCAACGCCACCAGCGAGATGATTCCCATCACCTGGCCGCAGTTCGCCCAGTTGCACCCCTTCGTGCCAGAGGCCCAGGCCCAGGGTTACAAGGCGATGATCGACGAGCTGGAACGCTGGTTATGCGCCATCACCGGTTTCGATGCCATCTGCATGCAGCCGAACTCCGGTGCCCAGGGTGAATACGCCGGGTTGATGGCGATCACCCGCTATCACCGCAGCCGCCACCAGCCCCAGCGCACCTTGTGCCTGATCCCGTCGTCGGCCCATGGCACCAACCCGGCGTCGGCGCAGATGGCGGGGATGGAGGTGGTGATCGTCGAGTGCGACGACGATGGCAACGTCGATATCGACGATCTCAAGGCCAAGGCCCATGCCGCCGGGGACAGGCTTTCCTGCCTGATGATCACGTATCCGTCGACCCACGGTGTGTACGAGGAAGGTATCCGCGAGATCTGCGAGGTGGTCCACCGGCAGGGGGGACAGGTCTACATGGACGGCGCCAACCTCAATGCCCAGGTCGGCCTGGCGCGGCCGGCGGACATCGGCGCCGACGTCTCGCACATGAACCTGCACAAGACCTTCTGCATCCCCCATGGCGGTGGTGGCCCAGGCATGGGGCCGATCGGCGTGCGCGCCCATCTCCAGCCATTCGTCGCCAGCCACCCGGTGGTACCGGTGCCGGGCCTGGACCCGAACAACAGCGCGGTCAGCGCCGCACCCTGGGGTAGCGCCAGCATCCTGCCGATCAGCTGGATGTACATTGCCATGATGGGGCCGCAACTGGTCGACGCCAGCGAGGTGGCGATCCTCTCGGCCAACTACCTGGCCAGCCAGCTGGGCGGGGCTTTCCCGGTGCTCTATCGTGGGCGCAACCAGCGCGTGGCCCACGAGTGCATCCTCGACCTGCGGCCGTTGAAGGCGCTGACCGGCATCACCGAGGAAGACGTGGCCAAGCGCCTGATGGACTACGGCTTCCATGCGCCGACCATGTCGTTCCCGGTGCCGGGTACCTTGATGGTCGAGCCGACCGAGAGCGAGTCCAAGGCCGAACTGGACCGTTTCGTCGAGGCCATGCTGGCGATCCGCGCCGAGATCGGCGAGGTGCAAGAGGGCAACTGGCCCGCCGAGGACAACCCGCTCAAGCATGCGCCGCATACCCTGGCCGACGTGCTGGCGCCGTGGGAGCGGCCGTACAGCCTGGAGCAGGGCGTTGCGCCCAGCGCTCACGTGCGCCAGCACAAGTACTGGCCGGCGGTGAACCGGGTCGACAATGTGTATGGGGACAGGAACCTGTTCTGTGCGTGCGTGCCGGTGGAGGCGTATCGCTGAGGGAGTGGCTTTGGGGCTGCAAAGCAGCCCCAGGATTACAACGCGCCTACAGGGTGAGCGACCTCGAAGCTCGCCCGAGGAGGTTTATTCGACGACGGCATTCTTGGCCAGGATCGCGTTGGCCAGTTCCATGTCGCTGGCTTGCACACCCGGATTGTCGGCACGCACCTGACGGATCGCCGCCTCCAGGAACGGCCCGCGGATCGCGCCGTCGCTGGCGACGAAGCTGCCGGCGTCGTCCTGGGCGGCAACGATCAGCTTGTGGTCCTTGAACGTCAGGTAAGTCGATGCCGTGGTCGCGCCTGACGAGATGATATTGCGCCAGAAGGTGTCGGCCAGGGCAGAGCCAAAGGGTAACGAGAGCAGGGCAGTGACTGCGATGGCGGTTTTAAGACGCATGATGGTTTCACCTCGGTTGGTGAGGGCTGTGGATGACCGCTTTGAGCGTGTCGCGATGACGTAAGTTCCCTGTATACAAGGGGTTTTCCTCAGGAACAGACCCGTAGCACTTCCGCTGGGCTGGTCAGGCCGCGAGCCACTTTTTCGTCCCCGCAGCGCCGCAGATCGCGCAGTCCCTCGGCCAGGGCCAACTGGCGCAAGGCGGCGAGGTCCGTGCCGGGGCCGATGCTGGCGCGCAGGCGCTCGCCCGGCAGCAGCAGCTCGAACAGGCCGGTGCGGCCGTGATAGCCGGTGCTCCGGCAGGTCCGGCAGGAGGCTGCCCCGTGCTGGGCACTGCCCCGGCAGTCCTGGCATAGGGTGCGTACCAGGCGCTGGGCCATGACGCCGATCAGGGTGGCCTTGATCAGGTAGTCGGCTACGCCAAGCTCCTGCAGGCGGGTCACTGCGCCGCAGGCATCGTTGGTGTGCAGGGTCGAGAGCACCAGGTGCCCGGTGAGGGCGGCCTGGACTGCGACCTGGGCGGTCTCGCGGTCGCGTATCTCGCCGATCATGATGATGTCTGGGTCCTGGCGCAGCAGGGCGCGCACGCCATTGGCGAAGCCCAGGTCCAGCGCAGGCTGGACCTGCAACTGGTTGAAGGCTGGCTCCAGGCGTTCGATGGGGTCTTCGATGGTGCACAGGTTGACCTGCGGCGTGGCCAGTTGCTTGAGGCTGGCATAGAGCGTGCTGGTCTTGCCCGAACCGGTCGGGCCGGTGACCAGGATGATGCCTTGGCGCTGGCGCAGCAGGGCCTGCCAGCGTTGCAGCAGTTCGCCATCCAGGCCCAGGTTGTCGAAGTCTTCGTGCAACTGTTGCGGATCGAACAGGCGCAGCACCAGTTTCTCGCCGAAGGGCGTCGGCAGGGTGGACAGGCGCAGTTCCACTTCGCTTCCACCGGGCAGGCGGCTTTTCAGGCGGCCGTCCTGGGGGCGGCGTTTTTCGGCTACGTCCATGCGCCCCAGGTGCTTCAGGCGGCTGACCAGCGCCAGGATGACCCCGGCGGGGAAGGCGTAGACGGTGTGCAGCAGGCCGTCGATGCGATAGCGCAGGCGGCCCTGCTCGCGGCCGGGTTCGAGGTGGATGTCGCTGGCGCGCTGCTCGATGGCGTACTGCAGGATCCAGTCGACGATGTGCGCGATATGGGCATCGTCGGCGCTGGCTTCGGCCTGGCGCTTGCCAAGCTCCAGCAGTTGCTCCAGCTCCCCCAGGCCAGTGGCCTGGTATTGCGCGCCCTGTACCGAGTGGGCCAGGCGCACGAAGGTCTGGCCCAGTTGGCGGATCTGCACCGGGTTGGCCAGCACGCGACGGATCGGCTTGCCCAGGCTGCGGGCCAGGTCGATTTCCCAGTCGCGCTGGCAGGGTTGTGCGCTGGCCACGGTGACGCCGTGTTCATCGACCGCCACGGCGAGGATGCCATGGCGCTGGGCGAAGGCAGGGGAGATCAGCCCGGCGACCTGCGACAGCTCCAGTTGCAGCGGGTCGAGGCGCAGGTAGGGTTGGCCCACCTTGCCGGCCAGCCACTGGCCCAGGCTGTCCAGGTCCAGGCGCTGGCCGGGCTGCTGGCGATCGTCCAGGGCCAGGCTGGCGAGGGTTTCCAGGGGATGTTCGTCGGGGTGGCTGGCGGCCCGTTCGAGCACGCGCATGACGTCGTTGGCGTCCAGGCGTCGCTCGGCCAGCAGGGCGTCGAGCAGGCGATTAAGGTCCAGGGCATGGTGTTGGTCGGTATACATGGCGGCGTCCGTGCCAGGTGTAGGTGTCCTGGGGAAGGCTAGCCGGGGGGAAGCAGATGCGCGCTGGCAAAGGGTTTCCGGATCTTGCGGCACGGGCCTTGCGCGATGAGTTCAGCCCACCGCGAGTTCGACCATCTTCGGCATGTTCTCCAGGCTGACGTCACCCACGCACACTAGGTTGCGCAGCTTCTGCGCGATCACCTCGGCCCGGTGCCAGCTCAGGCCGTCGACGCCCACTTCGATGTCGAGCAGGTCATCCCGCTGGTTGACCTGGACGCGATGTGGCGTGAGGAACTGCAAGGCGAACAGGTTGAGCACCCGGCACAGGCTGTCTGGCTCGGCTTCGGCCTGCAGGCGGTAGTGCACGGTGCAGTGGACGGCGCTGGCGGCCCAGGTGTCGGTGCGGTGCGGGGTGTCGGGCCGTTCGAGTGCGTTCATGCCGGTCTCCATCGGTGAGGGAGAAATTCTTGCACGCCTTGGCGGGTATTTTTTCGCTATGATTCCATCAATTTGCCTATTAGGCAGATAGATCTATTCGCCATTAGGCAGATTGGAGAATCATTCATGCAAGGTGAGCTGGACGCCTACGACCGACGCATCCTGGCGCTGCTGCAAGAAGACGCCTCGCTGTCCAGCGCGCAGATTGCCGAGCGCGTGGGCCTGTCGCAATCGCCGTGCTGGCGGCGTATCCAACGGCTCAAGGAGGAAGGGGTGATCCGTGGCCAGGTGACCCTGCTCGATCGCAAGAAGGTCGGCCTGAACACGCAGATATTCGCCGAAGTGAAGCTCAACGCCCACGGGCGCTCCAACTTCACCGAGTTCACCGAGGCGATCCGGGGCTTTCCAGAGGTGCTGGAGTGCTATGTGCTGATGGGGTCGGTGGACTTCCTGCTGCGCATCGTGACCTCGGACATCGAGGCTTACGAGCGTTTCTTCTTCGAGAAACTGTCGAATGTGCCGGGGATCCAGGAGGTCAACTCGATCGTCGCGTTGTCGGAGATCAAGTCCACGACCAGCTTGCCGCTGGGGCGGTGATGCCGCCAGTTGGGACTGCAACGCAGCCCCAATATCGCTTCGGCGGCCCCGGGTGGCTCAAGCCTTGAGCAGGTGCTTCCAGGCGCGGCTCTTGTCCACCAGACGTGCCTGCTCGACGCGGGCTTCCAGCAACTCATCCGACAGTGGCCGTTCGGCCAACTGGTGCAGCTTGTTCAGCTCACCATAGAGACGGTCCAGCTGCGGCGCCTCGACCACCTGGCGGGCATGGTGCAGCCAGGCCTGCAGGCGCTCGATACGTGGCAGTTGCTCGGCCAGGTCTTCCGGGCGCTGGGCATACAGTGGCAACTGCAGGGCGCGGGCTTCCTCGGCGAGCAGGTGCAGCAGCCAGCTGGCCAGTTGCGCCTTGCCCTGGCGCTCGCCGCGGCCGGTGCGTTCGGCGGTCCAGGCGCGAGCCAGCAGCCAGCGCGAGGTCTCCAGGGAGAACTGGCCCCAGCGGGTGTCTTCCAGCTCCTCGGCGAACTGCTCCGGGGCGGCGCGGCGCACGTCCTCGTCGTCGTTGCCGGCGTGTACCAGTGGACGCCAGTCTTCCAGCAGGGCATCGAGGCTGGTGCGCAGGGTGCGGGTGCTGGCCCGTGGCGCAGCCTGGCCCAGGCTGCCGACCAGGGCACGCAGTTCGACCAGGCAGCCGACCCAGTCCTGCAGCAGGCGCCAGTGGCCGTTGTGGCGGTATTGCTCGGCCAGGCGCTGGCTGCTGCCCAGCAACTGCCAGGCGAGGGCGGCGAAGGCGTCGTCCAGCGCCATCTCGGCGTCCAGCTGGGTGCTCGGCAGGCTCAATTCGTAGCTATCGGGCTCGAGCAAGCGGTAGCCGCGCTCGGCCTTGCTGATGTCGCAAGGCATCAGCGGCAGGCTGGCGGCCAGCTCCGCCGCGAGCTCCAGCAGGGCTTCGGGGGCGCCTTCACGCAGTTCCAGCTCCAGTTCGCTGATCGCTTCCTTGCGCTTGCCGGCGATGACGAAACCCTGGTCGAGGGCGGCCTCGATCACCACCTTGGCCTTGCCGCGGCCCCAGGCGATCTCGGCATATTCGCGGGTGAAGTCGGTGGTGAACAGCGGCTTGATGGTCTTCTTGTCCAGGTCGGCCAATTGCGCCGGCCAGCAACTGTCGTCGAGCTTCTTCAGGTCGAGCTTGACCTTGTCCAGGTACCATTCGTACTCGTTGCGCTCGGACAGGCCGGCCACGCTCTGGCCACGGCACTTGAGGGTCTGGATGATCACCTCGCCGTCGCGGCGCAGGCGCAGGGCGACGCGGGCGGCGGCGAGGTCGCGGGCCGGGGTGTCGAAGTACTGGTTGAGCAGCTCGCGGGTCTGCCAGCCGGACTTGTTGCGCTTTTTCAGCAAGGGGTGCTCGCGCAGCGCGGCGAGGGTTTCGCGGCTGGCACGGAGCTTGAGTTCGGTTTCTTTGTGCATCGCAGGCTCGAAGGAGAGGGCATCGTTGCCAGGCAGTTTACAGGAGTCGCTTGCGCACTGTGGGTTTACTGCTGGGGGCGGGCCGTCAGCTTGCCCGGGGACGGGCGTGCGTTGCTATGATGGGCAACGATTCCGAGGAGAACGTGCATGCCCTTGCCGTCGCTGAAAGACCAGTTCGCCGCCCTGATCGCCGCCCCCTCGGTCAGTTGTACCCAGCCTGCGCTGGACCAGTCCAACCGCCAGGTCATCGATCTGCTGGCCAGCTGGCTGGGCGACCTGGGGTTCGCCTGCGAAATCCGCCAGGTCACGCCGGGCAAGTTCAACCTGCTGGCCAGCCGTGGCAGCGGCCCGGGCGGCCTGGTGCTGGCCGGACACAGCGATACCGTGCCTTGCGACCCGAATTTGTGGGCCAGCGACCCGTGGACGCTGACCGAAGTCGATGGCCGTTGGATAGGTCTGGGCAGTTGCGACATGAAAGGCTTCTTCGCCCTGGTCATCGAGGCGGTCAGGCCCTTGCTGGAGCATGGCTTCAAGCGACCGCTGCTGATCCTCGCCACCTGCGACGAAGAAAGCTCCATGTCCGGCGCCCGCGCCCTGGCCGAGGCCGGGCAGCCTCTGGGGCGTGCGGCAGTGATCGGCGAGCCTACCGGCCTGCGGCCGATCCGCATGCACAAGGGGATTCTCATGGAGCGCATCGAGGTCCTTGGTCGCAGTGGCCACTCGTCGGACCCGAGCCTGGGCCGCAGCGCCCTGGAAGCCATGCATGCGCTGATGGGCGAGCTGATGGGGCTGCGCCAGCAATGGCAGCAGACCTATCGCAACCCGCAGTTCACGGTACCGACGCCGACGATGAATTTCGGTTGCATCCACGGTGGCGACAACCCCAACCGTATCTGCGGCCAGTGTGCCCTGGAGTTCGATCTGCGCCCCTTGCCGGGCATGGACGCCGAGCAGTTGCGTGCGGCGATCCGCGAGAAGCTGGTGCCGGTGGCGGAGCGTTTCGAGGTGCAGATCGACTATGCGCCGCTGTTCCCCGAGGTGCCGCCGTTCGAGCAGGCCGCCGATGCCGAGCTGGTGCAATTGGCCGAACGTCTGACCGGCCATCGCGCCGAAGCGGTGGCCTTCGGCACCGAAGCGCCTTATCTTCAGCAACTCGGTTGCCAGACCATCGTGCTCGGTCCCGGTGACATCGCCTGCGCCCACCAGCCGGGCGAATACCTGGAAATGTCACGAATCGAGCCTACCGTACGTCTATTGCGTGACCTGATCCGGCATTATTGCCTGAGCTAAACGCCCATTGACCTGATTCGTTCCTGCCTAGAGGAGAGCGCGCGTGACCGCAAGCCTGTTCCGACGATGATTTTGAACCGCGTCCGTTTCGCCGTTCTCCGTTCACTTATCCACAGGCCCCGTCATGCCCGAATACGTCAACTGGCTACGTCATGCCTCCCCGTACATCAATGCCCATCGCGACTGCACCTTCGTGGTCATGCTGCCCGGCGATGGGGTGGCGCATCCCAATTTCGGCAACATCGTCCATGACCTGGTGCTGCTGCACAGCCTCGGCGTGCGGCTGGTGCTGGTGCATGGCTCTCGTCCACAGATCGAGAGCCGCCTGGCCGCCCGCGGGTTGACCCCGCACTACCACCGCGGCATGCGCATCACCGACGCGGCGACCCTCGAATGCGTGATCGATGCGGTGGGCGCCCTGCGCATCGCCATCGAGGCGCGCCTGTCCATGGACATGGCGGCGTCGCCCATGCAGGGCTCGCGCCTGCGGGTGGCCGCCGGCAACCTGGTCACCGCCCGGCCGATCGGCGTGCTCGAAGGGGTCGACTATCACCACACCGGCGAGGTGCGGCGGATCGACCGCAAGGGCATCAACCGCCTGCTGGACGAGCGCTCCATCGTGCTGCTGTCGCCCCTGGGCTATTCGCCCACCGGCGAGATCTTCAACCTGGCCTGCGAGGACGTGGCGACCCGCGCCGCCATCGAGCTGGGAGCCGACAAGCTGCTGTTGTTCGGTGCCGAGTCGGGCCTGCTCGACGAGCACGGCAAGCTGGTGCGCGAGCTGCGTCCGCAGCAGGTCGCACCGCACCTGCTGCGCCTGGGCAGCGACTACCAGGGCGAGTTGCTGGACGCTGCGGCCGAGGCCTGCAAGGGCGGCGTGGCGCGCAGCCATATCGTCAGCTATGCCGAGGACGGTGCGCTGCTCACCGAGCTGTTCACCCGTGATGGCGGCGGCACCCTGGTGGCCCAGGAGCAGTTCGAGATCGTCCGCGAGGCGTCGATCGAGGATGTCGGCGGCCTGCTGGAGCTGATCAGCCCGCTGGAAGAGCAGGGCATCCTGGTGCGGCGTTCGCGCGAGGTGCTGGAGCGGGAGATCGAGCAGTTCAGCGTGGTCGAGCGTGACGGCATGATCATCGCCTGCGCGGCGTTGTACCCGATCGCCGATTCCGAGGCGGGGGAGTTGGCGTGCCTGGCGGTGAACCCGGAGTATCGCCATGGTGGGCGGGGGGACGAGTTGCTCGAGCGGATCGAGAGCCGGGCGCGCAAGCTTGGGCTCAAGACCTTGTTCGTGCTGACGACCCGTACCGCCCACTGGTTCCGCGAGCGTGGCTTCGCGCCCAGTGGCGTGGAGCGGCTGCCGGCGGCGCGGGCGTCGCTGTACAACTACCAGCGCAATTCGAAGATCTTCGAGAAGCCCCTGTAAGTAGCCTGTAGCGCGGTTTCTGTGTGGGAGCGGCCTTGTGTCGCGAAAGGCCGCTCCCACATCTGGGGGCGGCGTTTTCGTTTACACGGTATGCAGGTACCAGTTGTACTCGAGGTCGGAGATCGAATGCTCGAACTCCTCCAGCTCGCTCTCCTTGCACGCGACGAAGATGTCGATGTACTTCGGATCGATGTACTTGTTCAGGATCTCGCTGTCGTCCAGCGTACGCAGGGCATCGCGCAGGTTGTTCGGCAGGCTCTGCTCCAGCTGCTCGTAGGCGTTGCCTTCGATCGGAGTGCCTGGGTCGACCTTGTTGGTCAGGCCATGGTGCACGCCGGCCAGGACAGCGGCCATCATCAGGTACGGGTTGGCGTCGGCGCCGGCCACGCGGTGCTCGATGCGCACGGCGTCCGGGGTGCCGGTCGGCACGCGCAGGGCCACGGTACGGTTGTCCAGGCCCCAGCTCGGCGCATTCGGCACATAGAACTGCGCACCGAAGCGGCGGTAGGAGTTGACGTTCGGGCAGAGGAACGCCATGGACGCGGGCAGGGTCTCGAGCACACCGCCGACCGCGTGACGTAGCGCGGCGTTCTGCTCGGGATCCTCGCTGGTGAAGATGTTGTTGCCATCCTTGTCCAGCACGGAGATGTGTACATGCAGGCCGTTGCCTGCCTGGCCCGGGTAGGGCTTGGCCATGAAGGTGGTGTCCATCTCATGGTCGTAGGCGATGTTCTTGATCAGGCGCTTGAGCAGCACCGCGTAGTCACAGGCCTTGAGCGGGTCGGCGACGTGGTGCAGGTTGACCTCGAACTGCGCCGGGGCGCTTTCCTTGACGATGGCGTCGGCCGGGATGCCTTGTTCCTTGGCGCCTTCGAGGATGTCCTGGAGGCAGTCGGCGTATTCGTCGAGGTCGTCGATCAGGTAGACCTGGGTCGACTGCGGGCGCTTGCCGGAGATCGGCGAGCGCGGCGGCTGCGGACGGCCATTCACGTTCTCCTGGTCGATCAGGTAGAACTCCAGCTCGAACGCCGCGCAGATGGTCAGGCCCATGTCGGTGAACTTGCTCACCACCTGGCGCAGCACTTCGCGCGGGTCGGCGAAGAACGGCTCGCCTTCGAGCTCGTGCATGGTCATCAGCAGCTGGGCGGTGGGGCGCTTCTGCCAGGGTTCGTTGGACAGGGTGCCGGGGATCGGGTAGCAGATGCGGTCGGCATCGCCGATGTCCAGGCCAAGGCCTGTGCTCTCGACGGTGGAACCGTTGATATCCAGGGCGAAGAGGGAGGCGGGCAGGTTGATGCCTTTCTCGTAAACCTTGTGGAGGCTGGTGCGTTCGATGCGTTTGCCACGCACCACACCATTCATATCTGCAATCAGAAGGTCAACGTAGAGAACCTCGGGATGTTCCTTAAGGAACGCGTTCGCTTCGTTAAGCTGAACGGCACGCGGGGGTACCGACATGATGCAACACCTTTGTTGTTAAAAATATCAATCAAGGGGGGCTTGCAAGCCCAGTCAATCCGAAAGACCAGGTGAAGTCAAGCCAGCCCCATGATGCCCTGAAATGGCACATCGACGGCAGATTTGCTGCATATAGGGGCGTGCCATTATCCGCTATTTTGCCGTGGAAGGGCTATCTCGGGCTTAACGTGTTTTATTTTTTACAGAGGTGTTGTGTAAAAAAATGAACAAGGCTAAGCTCGGTCTCAACCCAGAACACAATAATACGAGGGTCACATGGTCCGCCTGCCGCGACCTGAAAGCGCCGCCTGCGCCGCGCAGTCAGGTATTTCCGTCACTTGCCGCAAGGGCTTCGCACGCATCGCCGATCGCGTGAGCGCTCTGGCCGCAATAATTGACGGCGGGTACAGCCCATCCTCCTTTCGTAGCAGTTTACTGCACGCTTTTTCGCTCATCTGCCCTTCGAGTTCTGCCCGGACGCACTCCACTGGCGTGTATCCACTGTCGTCCTGCGCGGGGGTTTTTGCTTTAGCAATCCACTCCATCCAGAATCAAGGCACGGGTCTGCCGCGGCCGTTCGGGTCGCACGGCAACCCCCTTGACCGACGCCAGGCGTCAGCGGCGCCCGGCTTTCGCCGGCCGGGCCACATTACCTCCTGAGGTATTTATGAGTAACAACCTCGACCAGCTCACCGATTGGTTGAAAGAGCACAAGATCACCGAAGTCGAATGCCTGATCAGCGACCTGACCGGCATCACCCGCGGCAAGATCTCGCCTACCAACAAGTTCATCGCCGAAAAAGGCATGCGCCTGCCCGAGAGTGTCCTGCTGCAGACCGTGACCGGCGACTACGTCGACGACGACATCTATTACCAACTGCTGGACCCGGCCGACATCGACATGATCTGCCGCCCCGACGAGAACGCGGTGTTCCTCGTGCCTTGGGCGATCGAGCCGACCGCCCAGGTGATCCACGACACCTACGACAAGAAGGGCAACCCGGTCGAGCTGTCGCCGCGCAACGTACTCAAGAAAGTCCTCAAGCTCTATGCCGACAAGGGCTGGCAGCCGATCGTCGCGCCGGAGATGGAGTTCTACCTGACCAAGCGCAGCGAAGACCCGGACTTCCCGCTGCAACCGCCGGTGGGCCGCTCCGGTCGTCCGGAAACCGGGCGCCAGTCGTTCTCCATCGAGGCCGCCAACGAATTCGACCCGCTGTTCGAGGACGTCTACGACTGGTGCGAGCTGCAGCAGCTGGACCTCGACACCCTGATCCATGAAGACGGCACGGCGCAGATGGAGATCAACTTCCGTCATGGCAACGCCCTGCACCTGGCCGACCAGATCCTGGTGTTCAAGCGCACCATGCGCGAGGCCGCGCTCAAGCACAACGTGGCGGCCACCTTCATGGCCAAGCCCATGACCGGCGAGCCGGGCAGCGCCATGCACCTGCACCAGAGCGTGGTCGACGTCGCCACCGGCAAGAACATCTTCGCCAACGAGGACGGCAGCATGAGCGAGCTGTTCCTCAACCACATCGGCGGCCTGCAGAAGTTCATTCCCGAGGCGCTGCCGCTGTTCGCCCCCAACGTCAACTCGTTCCGCCGCTTCCTGCCAGACACCTCGGCACCGGTGAACGTCGAATGGGGCGAAGAGAACCGCACCGTCGGCCTGCGCGTACCGGACGCCGGCCCGCAGAACCGCCGCGTGGAGAACCGCCTGCCGGGCGCCGACGCCAACCCCTACCTGGCCATCGCCGCGAGCCTGCTGTGCGGCTATATCGGCATGGTCGAAGGCATCGGTGCCAGCGCGCCGGTCCAGGGGCGGGGCTACGAGCGGCGTAACCTGCGCCTGCCGCTGACCATCGAGGATGCGCTGGAGCGCATGCAGAACTGCCGGGCCCTGGACCAGTACCTGGGCAAGAAATTCATCACCGGCTATGTCGCCACCAAGCGGGCGGAACATGAAAACTTCAAACGGGTAATCAGCTCCTGGGAGCGCGAGTTCCTGCTGTTTGCCGTCTGATCAACCCTGGGGCCGCAGGAGCGCGGCTGTCGGATAACGGAGAAGCACATGAGCGTCAACAACCCGCAAACCCGTGAATGGCAAACCCTGAGCGGTGAGCACCACCTGGCTCCCTTCAGCGACTACAAGCAGCTGAAGGAGAAGGGGCCGCGCATCATCACCAAGGCCCAGGGCGTGCATTTGTGGGACAGTGAGGGCCACAAGATCCTCGACGGTATGGCGGGCCTGTGGTGCGTGGCGGTCGGCTATGGCCGTGAAGAGCTGGTGCAGGCGGCCGAAAAGCAGATGCGCGAACTGCCGTACTACAACCTGTTCTTCCAGACCGCCCACCCGCCGGCGCTGGAGCTGGCCAAGGCGATCACCGACGTGGCGCCCAAGGGCATGACCCATGTGTTCTTCACCGGCTCCGGCTCCGAGGGCAACGACACCGTGCTGCGCATGGTGCGCCACTACTGGGCGCTCAAGGGCAAGCCGGGCAAGCAGACCATCATCGGCCGGGTCAACGGCTACCACGGCTCCACCGTGGCCGGCGCCAGCCTCGGTGGCATGAGCGGCATGCACGAGCAGGGCGGCCTGCCGATCCCAGGCATCGTGCACATCCCGCAGCCGTACTGGTTCGGCGAAGGGGGCGACATGACTCCGGACGAATTCGGGATCTGGGCCGCCGAGCAGTTGGAGAAGAAGATCCTGGAAGTCGGCGAGGACAAGGTCGCCGCCTTCATCGCCGAGCCGATCCAGGGGGCTGGCGGTGTGATCATCCCGCCCGAGACCTACTGGCCGAAGATCAAGGAGATCCTCGCCAAGTACGACATCCTGTTCGTCGCCGACGAAGTGATCTGCGGTTTCGGCCGCACCGGCGAGTGGTTCGGCTCCGACTACTACGACCTGCAACCCGACCTGATGACCATCGCCAAGGGCCTGACCTCCGGTTACATCCCCATGGGCGGTGTGATCGTGCGTGACACCGTGGCCCAGGTGCTCAGCGAGGGCGGCGACTTCAACCACGGCTTCACCTACTCCGGTCACCCCGTGGCGGCCGCGGTGGGCCTGGAAAACCTGCGTATCCTGCGCGACGAGAAGATCGTCGAGCGTGCCCGCACGGAAACGGCACCCTATTTGCAAAAGCGTCTGCGTGAGCTGCAGGACCACCCGCTGGTGGGCGAGGTACGCGGCCTGGGCCTGCTCGGCGCGATCGAGCTGGTCAAGGACAAGGCGACCCGCAGCCGCTACGAAGGCAAGGGCGTGGGCATGATCTGCCGTAATTTCTGCTTCGAAAACGGCTTGGTCATGCGTGCGGTGGGCGACACCATGATCATCGCACCGCCTCTGGTGATCAGCCGTGAGGAGGTCGACGAGCTGGTGGAAAAGGCGCGCAAATGCCTGGACCTGACGCTCGAAGCGGTCCGGTGACCGCCTGCTACGCTAGCGAAGTGACATTAAGCGGTTACAAGGCCCTGCTTTCCTTGAAACAGCGCCTTGTAACTTGCCAGACTAGCGGCTGTTTCAGTCGCCCAGCGCTGCACCGTGGGATCTTGGCTGCTGAACAGATGGCTTGATAATAAATTCTGGAGCATTACGCATGAAGAAAATGGGCAAGACGCTGCTGGCCACGGCCCTGATGGGTGTCATGGCGACCGCTGTTCAGGCTGACGACAAGGTGCTGCACGTCTACAACTGGTCGGACTACATCGCCCCGGACACCGTGGCCAAGTTCGAGAAGCAGAGCGGCATCAAGGTGGTCTACGACGTCTTCGACAGCAACGAGACCCTCGAAGCCAAGTTGCTGGCGGGCAAGTCCGGCTACGACGTGGTCGTGCCATCGAACAACTTCCTGGCCAAGCAGATCAAGGCCGGCGTCTACCAGGAGCTGGACCGCTCCAAGCTGCCGAACTGGAAGAACCTCGACGAAGACCTGCTCAAGGCCGTCGGTGATGCCAGCGACCCGGGCAACAAGTACGCCTTCCCCTACATGTGGGGCTCCATCGGCATCGGCTACAACCCGGAGAAGGTCAAGGCCGCGCTGGGCGTGGACAAGATCGACTCGTGGGATGCCGTGTTCAAGCCGGAGAACATCGCCAAGCTCAAGAGCTGCGGCGTGAGTTTCCTCGATGCTCCGACCGAGATGATCCCGGCGGCCCTGCACTACCTGGGCAAGCCGACCGACAGCAAGGACAAGCAGGACCTGAAGGCCGCCGAGGAGCTGTTCCTGAGCGTCCGGCCGTCGATCACCTACTTCCATTCCTCCAAGTACATTTCCGACCTGGCCAACGGCAACATCTGCGTGGCCGTCGGCTACTCGGGCGACTTGGAGCAGTCCAAGGCCCGTGCCCACGAGGCCGGCGACAAGGTCAAGCTGGAATACGTCATTCCGAAGGAAGGCGCCGGTACCTTCTATGACATGGTCGCCATCCCCAAGGACGCCACGAACGTCGAAGGCGCCTACAAGTTCATGGACTTCCTGATGCAGCCGGAAATCATGGCCGAGATCACCAATGCCGTGCGCTTCCCGAACGGCAACAAGGCGGCCACCCCGCTGGTGGACAAGGAAATCTCCGGCGACCCGAGCATCTACCCCTCGGATGACGTGAAGAAGCAGCTGTATGCGATCAGCGACCAGGATGCAGGCACCCTGCGTCTGATCACCCGCAGCTGGACGAAGATCAAGTCGGGCAAGTAAGCCCGTCGCGGGCCCTCTGGGCCGGGGCTTCCCGGCCCAGAGGCGATGTGAGGCAAATAAGTTTGCGGCATCGATGCCGCGAAGGTAAGTTGCGCGCCGGTTTTGCGTGTACGGCCGCTTCGCGCCGTCACAGGCACTGATTGAGAGGACCACCCACTTGTCTATTTCCATATTTCGCAAGGCCATGATGGCTGGAGCGGGTCTGACGCTGGCATTCGGCGTCCAAGCAGCGCCTACGGTGCACATCTACAACTGGTCCGACTACATCGGCCCGACGACCCTTGCCGACTTCCAGAAGGAAACCGGTATCGCGGCCAAGTACGATGTCTTCGACTCCAACGAAACCCTGGAAGGCAAGTTGCTGGCCGGCCGTACCGGCTACGACGTGGTGGTGCCGTCCAACCATTTCCTCGGCAAGCAGATCAAGGCGGGCGCTTTCCAGAAGCTCGACAAGAGCCTGCTGCCCAATTATTCCAACCTGGATCCGGCGCTGATGAAGCGCCTCGAGAAGAACGATCCGGGCAACCAGTACGCCGTGCCTTACCTGTGGGGCACCAACGGTATCGGCTACAACGTCGAGAAGGTCAAGGCCGCGCTGGGCACCGACACGATCGACTCCTGGGCGGTGTTGTTCGAGCCGCAGAACATGGAAAAGCTCGCCAAGTGCGGCGTGGCCTTCCTCGATTCGGCCGACGAGATGCTGCCGGCGGTCCTCCAGTACCTGGGCCTGGACCCCAACAGCACCGACCCCAAGGACTACCAGAAGGCCGAGGAGAAGCTCCTGGCCGTGCGTCCCTACGTGACCTACTTCCATTCTTCCAAGTACATCACCGACCTGGCCAACGGCGACATCTGCGTCGCCGCCGGCTTCTCCGGCGATGTATTCCAGGCCAAGGCCCGCGCCGAAGAGGCCGGCAAGGGCGTGAAGCTGGCCTACGCCATTCCCAAGGAAGGCGGCAACCTCTGGTTCGACGTGCTGGCCATCCCCAAGGATGCCAGCAACGCCAAGGAGGCCCATGCCTTCATCAACTACTTGCTGAAGCCTGAGGTTATCGCCCAGGTCAGTGACTACGTCGGTTATGCCAACCCCAACCCCAAGGCTGGCGACCTGATGGACCAGGATGTGAGGACTGACGCTGCGGTTTACCCACCGCAGGAAGTACTGGACAAGATGTTCGTCAATGCCGAGTTGCCACCCAAGGTACAACGTTTGATGACCCGCAGCTGGACCAAGGTCAAGTCGGGCAAATAACAATCCAGAGCCGCCGCGCGCCCTGCAGCGACAGGGTGTGCGGGCATAAAAATCTTGTTGGGAGTTTCATTCATGGCAGTTGCCTCCGGAGCCTATAAGAAAGCCCTCGAGGGTAGCCAGCAGCCCAAGCAGGTGCTGGTCAAGATCGATCGGGTCACGAAAAAGTTCGACGAAACGGTAGCTGTGGACGATGTGTCCCTGGAAATCAGCAAGGGCGAGATCTTCGCCCTGCTGGGTGGCTCCGGCTCCGGCAAATCGACCTTGCTGCGCATGCTGGCGGGCTTCGAGCGCCCGACCGAAGGGCGGATCTTCCTCGATGGCGTCGACATCACCGACATGCCGCCCTACGAGCGGCCGATCAACATGATGTTCCAGTCCTACGCCCTGTTCCCACACATGACCGTGGCGCAGAACATCGCCTTCGGCCTGCAACAGGACAGGATGCCCAAGGCCGAGATCGACGCCCGCGTGGCCGAGATGCTCAAGCTGGTGCACATGACCCAGTACGCCAAGCGCAAGCCGCACCAGCTCTCCGGTGGCCAGCGCCAGCGTGTGGCCCTGGCCCGTTCGCTGGCCAAGCGGCCGAAGCTGTTGCTGCTCGACGAACCCATGGGCGCGCTGGACAAGAAGCTGCGCTCGCAGATGCAACTGGAACTGGTCGAGATCATCGAGCGGGTCGGCGTGACCTGCGTGATGGTGACCCACGACCAGGAAGAGGCCATGACCATGGCCCAGCGCATCGCCATCATGCACCTGGGCTGGATCGCCCAGATCGGCTCGCCGGTGGACGTCTACGAGACCCCGACCAGCCGTCTGGTCTGCGAATTCATCGGCAACGTCAACCTGTTCGAGGGTGAAGTGGTCGACGATGCCGAGGGCCACGCGCTGATCGCCTCGCCGGAGCTCGAGCGCAACATCTATGTGGGCCATGGCGTCACGACCTCGGTCGAGGACAAGCGCATCACCTATGCCCTGCGGCCGGAGAAGCTACTGGTCACCACCGAGCAGCCGACCTGCGAGCACAACTGGTCGCGCGGCAAGGTCCACGACATCGCCTACCTGGGCGGCCACTCGGTGTTCTACGTGGAACTGCCCACCGGCAAGGTCGTCCAGTCGTTCGTCGCCAACGCCGAGCGCCAGGGTACCCGGCCGACCTGGGGCGACGACGTGTACGTCTGGTGGGAAGACGACAGCGGCGTGGTACTGCGCTCATGAACATCCGCAAGCTCAAGCGAGCACTCAACAAGGTCACCCCGCAGGGGCGCCACCTGGTGATCGGTGTGCCGTTCATCTGGCTGTTCCTGTTCTTCATGCTGCCGTTCTTCATCGTCCTGAAGATCAGCTTCGCCGAAGCCGACGTGGCGATCCCGCCCTACACGGAGATCTACAGCTACGTCGAGGACAAGGTGCAGCTGGTGCTGAACCTGGCCAACTACGGCTTGCTGACCGAGGACGAACTGTACATCTCGGCCTACCTGGGCTCGTTGAAGATCGCTTTCTTCAGCACCCTGCTGTGCCTGTTGATCGGCTACCCCATGGCCTACGCCATCGCCAATGCACGCAAGGAAACCCAGACCGTACTGTTGCTGCTGATCATGATGCCGACCTGGACCGCGATCCTGATCCGCGTCTATGCCTGGATGGGCATCCTCAGCAACAACGGCTTGCTCAACAGCTTCCTGCTGTGGCTCGGGGTGATCGACCAGCCGTTGCAGATCCTCAACACCAACCTGGCGGTGTACATCGGCGTGGTCTATTCGTACCTGCCGTTCATGATCCTGCCGTTGTACGCCAACCTGGTGAAGCACGACCCAAGCCTGCTCGAGGCCGCGTCGGACCTGGGTTCGAGCACCTTCAACAGCTTCTGGAAAATCACTGTGCCGCTGTCGAAGAACGGCATCATCGCCGGCTGCATGCTGGTGTTCATCCCGGTGGTGGGCGAGTTCGTCATCCCCGAGCTGCTCGGCGGCCCGGAAACCCTGATGATCGGCAAGGTGCTGTGGCAGGAGTTCTTCAACAACCGTGACTGGCCGGTGGCGTCCGCCCTGGCGGTGGTGATGCTGGTGATCCTGATCGTGCCCATCCTCCTGTTCAACCGCAGCCAGGCCAAGGAAATGGAGGGCAGGGCATGAAGCGTTTCAGTTTCTCCACATTGATGCTGGTGCTCGGCTTGCTGTTCATCTACCTGCCGATGCTGATCCTGGTGATCTACTCGTTCAACGCCTCCAAGCTGGTGACGGTCTGGGGCGGCTGGTCGGTGAAATGGTACGTCGGCCTGCTCGACAACTCCCAGCTGATGGGTTCGGTGATGCGCTCGCTGGAGATCGCCTGCTACACCGCGGTCGCCGCGGTGGCGCTGGGGACCCTGGCGGCGTTCGTGCTGACCCGGGTGACCCGCTTCAAGGGCCGCACGCTGTTCGGCGGCCTGGTCACCGCGCCGCTGGTGATGCCCGAGGTGATCACCGGTCTGTCGTTGCTGCTGCTGTTCGTGGCCATGGCCCAGATGATCGGCTGGCCCCAGGAGCGTGGCATCGTCACCATCTGGATTGCCCACACCACCTTCTGCGCGGCCTATGTGGCGGTGGTGGTGTCGGCGCGCCTGCGCGAGCTCGACCTGTCCATCGAGGAAGCGGCCATGGACCTGGGGGCCAAGCCGTGGAAGGTGTTCTTCCTGATCACCATCCCGATGATCGCCCCGTCGCTGGCGGCGGGCGGCATGATGTCGTTCGCCCTGTCGCTGGACGACCTGGTACTGGCCAGCTTCGTGTCCGGTCCGGGCTCGACCACCCTGCCGATGGAAGTGTTCTCTGCCGTGCGCCTGGGCGTGAAGCCTGAGATCAACGCGGTGGCCAGCCTGATCCTGCTGTCGGTATCGCTGATGACCTTCCTGGTCTGGTATTTCAGCCGCCGCGCCGAAGAGCGTCGCCGCCGGGCGATCCAGCAGGCGATCGAGGAGAGTGCCGCCGGCGAGTGGCGCCAGCCAGAGGGCCAGCGCCCACCGGCTGCGGCATCCGCCTGATCCACTTCCTGGGGCCGCTTCGCGGCCCCAGGATGACAACGTCCCCGCCTGACTGCCCCACCTCGCCTCGAACACACCGCCCCAGTGCTGTTTATCGAACCCTGATCTACGCTAATAGTCGCATCCCTCGAATCATTGCGCGCAAACAAGGAGCCTGCATGACGTTGACGCGTCTGCTGTTGGTCGTTTGCCTGGTGCTGCCGTACATGCTGTCGGGCTGTAGCAGGGAAGAGAGCACGCCAGCGCTGCCCAGGGTCGGTGTCCTGCGGGTCGAGCCCACCGATTTCGCAGCCCGGGTGACCTTGACCGGCGATGTCCAGGCGCGGGTCCAGACCGACCTGTCGTTTCGCGTGGGCGGCAAGATCATTTCCCGCAGTGTCGATGTGGGCGACCACGTCAAGGCCAACCAGGTGCTGGCGCGCCTGGACCCGAAGGACCTGCAGAACAACGTCGACTCGGCCAAGGCCGAGGTGTTCGCCGAGCAGGCGCGGGTCACCCAGGCCAGCGCCGCCTTCGTGCGCCAGCAGAAACTGCTGCCCAAGGGCTATACCAGCCAGAGTGAATACGACGCCGCCGAAGCCGCCCTGCGCAGCAGCCAGAGCGCTCTGAAGGCCGCCCAGGCGCAGTTGGCCAACGCTCAGGAGCAACTGGGCTATACCGCGTTGGTTTCCGAGGCGGACGGCGTGATCACCGCGCGCCAGGCCGAGGTCGGCCAGGTGGTGCAGGCGACCATGCCGATCTTCAGCCTGGCCCGCGACGGCGATCGCGACGCGGTGTTCAACGTCTACGAGTCCCTGCTGGTGGCGCCGGCGAGCGATGAGGGCGTGATCGTCAGCCTGCTGGACGATCCGCGGGTCCGTGCCGAGGGGCATGTCCGCGAGATCACCCCGACCGTTTCCGCCCAGAGCGGTACGGTGCAGGTCAAAGTGGGCCTGCGCAACGTGCCGCCGGGCATGCGCCTGGGCTCGCCGGTGACCGCCACGGCCAGTTCCCAGGGGCGGCCGAGCGTCGAGCTGCCCTGGTCGGCCCTGACCAAGGCGCTGCACGAGCCTGCGGTATGGGTGGTGGGCGAGGGCGACAAGGTGGAGCTGCGCAAGGTCCAGGTGTCGCGCTACCTGACCGGCAAGGTGGTGATCGCAGGGGGCCTCAAGAGTGGCGAGACCGTGGTGGTCCGTGGCGGCCAGTTGTTGCATCCGGGCATGCAGGTGGAAAAGGTCGACACCCAGGATGAAGGGGGCGAGCCATGAAGCGCCTGCTGCCGATGTTCTGCGCTGCCTTGCTGCTGGCCGCGTGCAGCAGCGATGAGCAAAACACCGAACCGGTGCGCCCGGTGCTGTCCACGCTCGTCGAACCCCAGGTACAGGCGCAATTGGGGCGCTTCGCCGGCAGCATCCAGGCGCGCTACGAAAGCACCCTGGGCTTTCGCGTGTCCGGGCGCATCGCCCGGCGCTGGGTGGACGTGGGCACCCAGGTGAAGCCAGGCGACACCCTGGCCACCCTCGACCCGACCGACCAGCAGAACCAGTTGCGCGCCGCCGAGGGCGACCTGGCCAGGGTCCAGGCGCAGTGGATCAATGCCCAGGCCAACGCACGCCGCCAGCAGCAGTTGTACGACCGTGGCGTCGGTGCCCAGGCCCAGCTGGACATCGCCCAGACAGACCTGAAGACCACCGGTGCCTCCCTGGAGCAGGCGCGCTCGGCAGTCAGCCAGGCCCGCGACCAGCTCGACTACAGCACCTTGCGCTCCGACCACGCGGCGGTGGTGACGGCCTGGCAGGCCGAGGCCGGGCAGACGGTCAGCGCCGGCCAGGCGGTGGTCACCCTGGCGCGGCCGGACGTCAAGGAGGCCGTGATCGACCTGCCGATCCACCTGGCCGAACAGTTGCGCAAGGACCTGACCTTCACCGTCGCCTTGCAGCTCGAGCCCAGCATCCACACCACCGCGACCTTGCGCGAGCTGGAGCCCCAGGCCGACGCCACCACCCGTACCCGGCGCGCCCGCCTGACCCTGGCCAGTACCCCCGATGCCTTTCACCTGGGCACCGCGATCAGCGTCACCCTGACCTCAACGGTTTCCCCTCGCAGCGAACTGCCGAGCACCGCGCTGCTCGAGCGCGACGGCAAGACCCAGGTGTGGGTGGTCGACCCGCAGCAAAAGACCGTGGCCACCCGTGACGTCACCCTGATCGAGCGCAGCGCCAAGCGTATCGTCCTGGCCTCCGGCGTGCAGCCGGGCGAGCGGGTGGTCACCGCCGGCGTCAACAGCCTCAAGCCTGGCCAGAAGGTCACCTTCGACGAGGACGCGCGATGAAAGGAAGCTTCAACCTGTCCGAATGGGCCCTCAGGCACCAGTCCTTCGTCTGGTACCTGATGTTCGTCAGCCTGCTGATGGGTGTGTTCTCCTACTTCAACCTGGGCCGCGAGGAAGACCCCTCGTTCACCATCAAGACCATGGTGATCCAGACCCGCTGGCCCGGTGCGACCCAGGACGAGACGCTCTACCAGGTCACCGACCGCATCGAGAAGAAGCTCGAGGAGCTGGATTCGCTCGACTACGTCAAGAGCTACACCCGCCCGGGCGAGTCCACCGTCTACGTCTACCTGCGCGACACCACCAAGGCCGAGGACATTCCGGACATCTGGTACCAGGTGCGCAAGAAGATCCAGGACATCCGTGGCGAGTTTCCCCAGGGCATCCAGGGGCCGGGTTTCAACGACGAGTTCGGCGACGTGTTCGGCTCGATCTACGCTTTCACCGCCGACGGCCTGACCCTGCGCCAACTGCGCGACTATGTGGAGCAGGTGCGTGCCGAGGTCCGCGATGTCCCCAACATCGGCAAGATCGAGCTGATCGGCACCCAGGACGAAGTGCTCTACCTGAACTTCTCGACCCGCAAGCTGGCGGCCCTGGGGATCGACCAGCGCCAGGTCATGCAGGCGCTGCAAGCGCAGAACGCGGTGACCCCGGCGGGGGTGATCGAGGCCGGGCCCGAACGCATCTCCGTGCGCACCACCGGCCAGTTCGCCTCGGAGAAAGACCTGGAAGGCGTCAACCTGCGCATCAACGACCGTTTCTTCCGCCTGGCCGACATCGCCGACATCGAGCGAGGCTATGCCGATCCACCGTCACCGATGTTCCGCTACAACGGCCAGACCGCGATCGGCCTGGCCATCGGCATGAAGGCCGGCGGCAACATCGAGGTGTTCGGCCAGTTGCTCAAGACGAAGATGGACAGCGTCATCGGCGAGCTGCCGGTAGGGATTGGCGTGCACACGGTGTCCGACCAGGCGGTGGTGGTCAAGCAGGCAGTCGGCGGCTTCACCAGTGCGCTGTTCGAGGCGGTGGTGATCGTCCTGGTGGTGAGCTTCGTCAGCCTCGGCATTCGTGCCGGCCTGGTGGTGGCCTGCTCGATCCCGCTGGTGCTGGCCATGGTCTTCGTGTTCATGGAGTACAGCGGCATCACCATGCAGCGGATTTCCCTGGGCGCGCTGATCATCGCCCTGGGCCTGTTGGTGGACGATGCGATGATCACCGTGGAGGTGATGGTCACCCGCCTGGAGATGGGTGAGAGCAAGGAGCAGGCGGCGACCTTCGCCTACACCTCCACCGCCTTTCCCATGCTCACCGGCACGCTGGTGACCGTGGCCGGCTTCGTGCCGATCGGGCTCAATGCCAGCTCAGCGGGCGAGTACACCTTCACCCTGTTCGCGGTGATCGCCGTGGCATTGCTGGTGTCCTGGGTGGTGGCGGTGTTCTTCGCCCCGGTGCTGGGCGTGCATATCCTCAGCACCCAGGTCAAACCCCACGCGGCGGAGGCGGGGCGGGTCGGCAAGGCGTTCGAGCATGGCCTGCTGTGGTGCATGCGCCATCGCTGGCTGACGGTGATCGGCACCATCGTGCTGTTCGCCCTGTCGGTGGTCAGCATGCGTTTCGTGCAGAACCAGTTCTTCCCGTCCTCGGACCGGCCGGAGATCCTGGTGGACCTCAACCTGCCGCAGAATGCCTCGATCGAGGAAACCCGCAAGGTGGTCGATCGCCTGGAGGCGACCCTGAAGGGCGACCCGGACATCGAGCGCTGGAGCACCTATATCGGCCAGGGCGCGATTCGTTTCTACCTGCCGCTGGACCAGCAGTTGCAGAACCCCTACTACGCCCAGTTGGTGATCGTCAGCAAGGGCCTGGAGTCCCGTGGCGCGCTCATGGCGCGCCTGCAGGAGCGCCTGCGCAAGGACTTCGTCGGCATCGGCACCAACGTCCAGTCGCTGGAAATGGGCCCGCCGGTGGGCCGGCCGATCCAGTACCGGGTCAGCGGCAAGGACATCGACCAGGTGCGCCGTCATGCCATCGAGTTGGCCACGCTGCTCGATGGCAACCCGCATATCGGCGAGATGATCTACGACTGGAACGAGCCGGGCAAGGTGCTGCGGGTGGAGATCGCCCAGGACAAGGCGCGCCAGTTGGGGCTGTCGTCCGAGGATGTGGCCAACGTGATGAACAGCATCGTCAGCGGCGTGCCGATCACCCAGGTCAACGACACTATCTACCTGGTCGACGTGATCGCACGCGCCGAGGACAGCGAGCGTGGCTCGCCCGACACCCTGCAGAACCTGCAGATCGTCAGTCCCAACGGCACGTCCATCCCGCTGCTGGCCTTCGCCACCGTGCGCTACGAACAGGAGCAACCATTGGTCTGGCGGCGCGACCGCAAGCCGACCATCACCATCAAGGCTTCGGTCAACGGCGACATCCAGCCCACCGACCTGGTGGCCCAGCTCAAGCCCAGCATCGACGCGTTCGCCAGCCAGTTGCCGGTCGGCTACGAGGTGGCCACCGGTGGTACGGTGGAGGAGAGCAGCAAGGCCCAGGGGCCGATCGCCAAGGTCATCCCGCTGATGCTATTCCTCATGGCGACCTTCCTGATGATCCAGCTGCACAGCGTTCAGAAGCTGTTCCTGGTGGTCAGCGTGGCGCCGCTGGGGCTGATCGGCGTGGTCCTGGCGCTGGTGCCCACGGGGACGCCGATGGGCTTCGTGGCGATCCTCGGGATCCTCGCGCTGATCGGCATCATCATCCGCAACTCGGTGATCCTGGTGACTCAGATCGACGAGTTCGAGGCGCAGGGGTACGCCCCCTGGGATGCGGTGATGGAGGCGACCAACCACCGGCGTCGGCCGATCCTGCTCACGGCAGCGGCGGCCAGCCTGGGCATGATCCCGATCGCCCGGGAGGTGTTCTGGGGGCCGATGGCCTACGCCATGATCGGCGGCATCATCAGTGCAACGCTGCTGACGCTGCTGTTCCTGCCGGCGTTGTACGTGGCCTGGTACAAGATCCGCGAGCCAGAGACGCAAGGCTGAAGACCGGCCAGGGCTGCAAAACAGCCCAGGCCTCTCACATCCAATGACGGTTGGTTATATAAAAATTCTCAAACAGTATTTTTCAGAATAAATACCGCTCTCTAAGATTGCCCTCAAGCCAGGCGCAAACCCCTTCCTCTGCCCGGCGCCCTCATTCACAGGAGAACGAGCATGAGTGCATCTGTGCGTAGCATCGACGGCCAGGACGAAGCCACCATTCTGCGTGAGATCCAGAGCGCACTGCGGGATCTGCGTTTCGGCGCGGTGGAGATCACCGTACATAACGCCCAGGTGGTGCAGATCGAGCGCAAGGAGAAGTTCCGCCTGCAACAGCCGGGCAACAAGTCCGGCTGACACCGCATCACTTCCAACTAGAAAAAATGCCAATCGGGAGCTTCACCATGTCCATCCGCCGTTATGCCCTGGCCGCCCTGGCCAGTGCCGTTTTTGCCGGTTCCGCGATCGCCAAGGACTACGAACTGCTGAACGTGTCCTACGACCCGACCCGCGAGCTGTACCAGCAGTACAACGCCGAATTCATCAAGCACTGGCAGCAGTCCCACCCGGGTGACAAGGTGAAGATCCAGCAATCCCATGGCGGCTCCGGCAAGCAGGGCCGTGCCGTGATCGACGGCCTGCGTGCCGACGTGGTGACCCTGGCCCTGGCCGGTGACATCGACGAGATCGCCAAGCTCGGCAAGACCCTGCCGGAGGACTGGCAGAAACGCCTGCCGGACGCCAGCACGCCCTACACCTCGACCATCGTGTTCCTGGTGCGCAAGGGCAACCCCAAGGGCATCAAGGACTGGGGCGACCTGGTCAAGCCGGACGTCTCGGTCATCACCCCCAATCCCAAGACCTCCGGCGGCGCCCGCTGGAACTTCCTCGCCGCCTGGGCCTACGGCCTGAAGACCGGCGGCAGCGAAGAAAAAGCCAAGGAATACGTCCAGGAACTGTTCAAGCACGTGCCGGTACTGGACACCGGCGCCCGTGGTTCGACCATCACCTTCGTCAACAACGGCCAGGGCGATGTCCTGCTGGCCTGGGAGAACGAGGCCTTCCTGGCACTGAAGGAAGACGGTGGCAACGACAAGTTCGAGATCGTCGTGCCGTCCCTGTCGATCCTCGCCGAACCGCCGGTGGCGGTGGTCGACAAGAACGCCGAGAGAAAAGGCAACACCGAGATCGCCACCGAGTACCTCAAGCACCTGTACAGCCCCGCCGGGCAGAAGATCGCGGCAGAGAACTTCTACCGTCCGCGTGACGAGAAGGTCGCCGCCGAATATGCCAAGCAGTTCCCGAAACTCGAACTGGTGACCATCGACAAGGACTTCGGTGGCTGGAAGACTGCACAACCGAAATTCTTCAATGACGGTGGCGTGTTCGACCAGATCTACCAGGCACAGTGATATTGTTGCCCGACACGAGCTTCACCCTTCAGTAGCCTGCATGGGCCCAGGACGCGTCCCGGGCTTCGTGCGTTCAACCAGGGACCTTTATGTCACGTCGTATTTCCCCCGTCATACCCGGCTTCGGGCTGACACTGGGCTACACCTTGGTGTATCTCAGCCTGATCGTGCTGATACCACTGGCCGCCATGTTCGTGCATGCCGCGCAGCTCACCTGGGAGCAGTTCTGGAGCATCGTCAGCGCACCACGGGTGCTCGCCGCGCTCAAGCTGAGCTTCGGCACCGCCCTGGCCGCCGCCCTCATCAATGGCGTGATCGGCACCCTGCTGGCCTGGGTGCTGGTGCGCTATGACTTCCCCGGGCGCAAGATCATCGACGCGATGATCGACCTGCCGTTCGCCCTGCCCACCGCCGTCGCCGGCATCGCCCTGACTGCCTTGTACGCGCCCGCCGGCTGGGTCGGCCAGTTCGCCACCGACCTTGGCTTCAAGATCGCCTACACGCCGCTGGGCATCACCCTGGCGCTGACCTTCGTCACCCTGCCGTTCGTGGTGCGCACGGTGCAGCCGGTACTCGCCGACATCCCCCGCGAGGTCGAGGAGGCCGCCGCCTGCCTGGGGGCCAGGCCATTGCAGGTGTTCCGCCACGTGCTGGCACCGGCGCTGCTGCCGGCCTGGCTGACCGGCTTCGCCCTGGCCTTCGCCCGGGGTGTCGGCGAATACGGCTCGGTGATCTTCATCGCCGGCAACATGCCGATGAAGACCGAGATCCTGCCGCTGCTGATCATGGTCAAGCTGGACCAGTACGACTACACCGGCGCCACCGCCATCGGCGTGCTGATGCTGGTGGTTTCCTTCATCCTGCTGCTGCTGATCAACCTGCTGCAGCGGCGCATCGAAACCCCTTGAAGGAGGCCCGGTAATGTCTTCGTCATCCCTTGGCGCCGCCACCGCGGCCAATGCCGCCCGCCGTAGCAGCGCCACTTCGCGGCGCGTACTGGTCGGCCTGGCCTGGCTGGTGTTCGCGCTGTTCTTGCTGTTGCCGCTGTTCATCGTGGTGTCCCAGGCTTTGAAGAACGGCTTTGGCACCTTCTTCGAGGCGATCTTCGAACCCGACGCCCTGGCGGCGCTCAGGCTCACCTTGCTCGCGGTGGTCATCTCGGTGCCGTTGAACCTGGTGTTCGGTGTCTGCGCCGCCTGGTGCGTGAGCAAGTACGACTTTCGCGGCAAGAGCGTGCTGGTCACCCTGATCGACCTGCCGTTCTCGGTCTCGCCGGTGATCGCCGGCCTGGTCTACGTGCTGATGTTCGGCGCCCAGGGCCTGCTCGGGCCATGGCTGCAGGACCACGACATCCAGATCGTCTTCGCCCTGCCGGGCATCGTCCTGGCGACCATCTTCGTCACCGTGCCCTTCGTCGCCCGCGAGCTGATCCCGCTGATGCAGGAGCAGGGCACCCAGGAAGAAGAAGCCGCACGCCTGCTCGGCGCCAACGGCTGGCAGATGTTCTGGCACGTGACCTTGCCGAACATCAAGTGGGGCCTGATCTACGGCGTGGTGCTGTGTACCGCTCGGGCCATGGGCGAGTTCGGCGCGGTGTCGGTGGTATCCGGACATATCCGTGGCGTCACCAACACCTTGCCGCTGCACGTCGAGATTCTCTACAACGAGTACAACCACGTCGCGGCCTTCAGCGTGGCCAGCCTGCTGCTGATCCTGGCGCTGTTCATCCTGCTGCTCAAGCAGTGGAGCGAATCCCGTATTGACCGCCTGCGCCACGGCGCAGCGGAGGAATAATTCATGTCGATCGAAGTTCGTAACGTCAGCAAGCGCTTCAATACTTTCCAGGCCCTGGACAACATCAACCTGGACATCAACAGTGGCGAGCTGGTGGCCCTGCTTGGCCCCTCCGGTTGCGGCAAGACCACCCTGCTGCGCATCATCGCCGGCCTCGAGACCCCGGACCAGGGCAACATCGTGTTCCATGGCGAGGATGTCTCCGGCCATGACGTGCGTGACCGCAACGTCGGTTTCGTGTTCCAGCACTACGCCTTGTTCCGCCACATGAGCGTGTTCGACAACGTCGCCTTCGGCCTGCGCATGAAGCCCAAGGGTGAGCGCCCGCGCGAGAGCAAGATCGCCGAGAAGGTGCATGAGCTGCTGAACATGGTCCAGCTCGACTGGCTCGCCGACCGCTACCCCGAGCAGCTTTCCGGTGGCCAGCGCCAGCGCATCGCCCTGGCCCGCGCCCTGGCGGTGGAGCCCAAGGTACTGCTGCTCGACGAGCCGTTCGGGGCTCTCGACGCCAAGGTGCGCAAGGAGCTGCGCCGCTGGCTGGCGCGGTTGCACGAGGACATCAACCTGACCTCGGTGTTCGTGACCCACGATCAGGAAGAGGCGATGGAAGTGGCCGACCGTATCGTGGTGATGAACAAGGGCGTGATCGAGCAGATCGGCTCGCCCGGCGAGGTGTACGAGAAGCCGGCCAACGACTTCGTCTATCACTTCCTGGGCGATTCCAACCGGTTGAGCCTGAGCGACGACCATCATGTGCTGTTCCGTCCCCACGAGGTGTCGCTGTCGCGCCATGAGACCGAAGGCCACCATGCCGCCGAGGTTCGCGACATCCGCCCGCTGGGGGCGACTACCCGGGTCACCCTCAAGGTGCCGGGGCAGAGCGAGCTGATCGAAGCCGAGGTGGTCAAGGACCATGACAGCCTGACGGGGCTGGCGCGCGGAGAGACCTTGTTCTTCCGGCCGAAGGTCTGGCAGAAGGTGGTGGATATTTGATCGACCGTCAGGTTGAGAGGGCCAGGGGCTGCTTTGCAGCCCTTCGCTGGCAAGCCAGCTCCTCACCAGTTCCTCTCGCCGGCATCGATGCCTTGCATGAATATTTCGCATGCCCACGCTGCATCGCGATTCCGCTGCCCCGCTGCAGCCCTTGAATGACGCGGCTCAGCGGTAAATCATGAAAATTAATATTCAATAAAGTTCTATTTTTAAGTTTAAACATTACTTTCAGAGATAAGCCTCTGGCACCGATGATTCAGCCATGAATCAACACCCCAGGAGTGTGATCGATGGGTAATGTCCAGACGGCCGTCAGGGCCTACGACCAGCCGTGGCGCCCGGCGCCAGGCGACCTGGTCGAGCTTGGACGGGCGCTTCGTCTGCCACTGGCGCACGCGCGCCTGCAACGCACACCGGTCAGCGGCCTCAAGCGTCGCGACAAGCTGGCGCTGGGGCTGCTGGTCCTGGCCCTGCACGGTGCCGCCGCCTACTGGATCAGCCAGAAGCCGATAACGCAGCTGCCGGTGGTGCCGCCGCAGGTTCCCCCCATGACCATCGAGTTCGCCGCACCTGCGCCGCCCGTGGTCGAACCACCACCGCCCGCACCGGCCCCGGCGGTCGTCGAACCGCCACCACCGCCGGTGGTCGACGAGCTGGCGGCCAAGCCTGCAGCCAAGCCCAAACCGAAGCCTGCACCCAAGCCGGTGGCCAAGCCCCAACCCAAGCCCAAGCCGGTCGAGGCACCTCCTGCCCCGCCCGTGGCGGCCCCCGCGCCGCCGGCGCCGCCCGCACCGGCACCGGTCACGCCGCCGTCGGCCAACGCCGCCTACCTGAAGAATCCGGCGCCGGAATACCCGCAGATGGCCTTGCGTCGTGGTTGGGAGGGCACCGTGCTGCTGCGCGTCGAGGTACTGGCCAGCGGCAAGCCCGGGCAAATCCAGGTGCAAAAGAGCAGTGGTCGCCAGGCACTGGACGCCGCCGCCCTGGCTGCCGTGAAGCGCTGGAGCTTCGTGCCGGCCAAGCAGGGCGATGTGGCCCAGGCCGGCTGGGTCAGCGTGCCCATCGATTTCAAGCTTCGTTAACCCGCGTCCCTCGGCCGAACATAGGAAGACATCATCATGAGCCTGTTGGCATCCCCCCTCGAATCCGTTGAAAGCGCAGTCATCTGGCTGCTGGTCGGCTTCTCCGTCGTCACTTGGGCGTTGGCCCTGGTCAAGGTGGCGCAGTTCGTGCGCCTGAAGAACCAAGACAGGCGCTTCCATGCGCAGTTCTGGGCGGCCTCCAGCCTGGACTCGGCTGCGCCGACCAGTCATGAACTGCCAGGCCCTGCCGCCCGTGTGGCCCAGGCCGGCTACGCTGCCATCGCCGTTGGCGAGCCGGGCCAGGCCAACGACCTGAGCCACGCCATCAATCACCAGGACCGCCTCGAGCGTGCCCTGCGCCAGCAGATCGTTCGCGAGCGTCGCTCTCTGGAGACTGGCCTGGCGGTGGTTGCCAGTATCGGCAGCACCTCGCCCTTCATCGGCCTGTTCGGCACCGTGTGGGGCATCATGGAAGCGCTCAAGGGCATCAGCGCGGCAGGCTCGGCCAGCCTGGAGACCGTCGCCGGCCCGATCGGCGCAGCCTTGGTGGCCACGGGCGTGGGGATCGCCGTCGCGGTGCCGGCGGTGCTGGTCTACAACTACTTCCTCCGGCGCCTCAAGCTGACCGCTGCCGACCTCGACGACTTCGCCCACGACTTCTACAGCCTGGCCCAGAAGAGTGCCTTCCGCGTGCTGGTGCACCCGACCGCGCACAAGCCCCAGGCCGGTTTCACCCAGCCGGTGAAGGAGGCCTCCTGACATGGCGTTCTCGACCCAGGACAGCGACGAAGTCCTCAGTGAAATCAACGTCACGCCGCTGGTGGATGTCATGCTGGTGTTGCTGGTGGTGTTCATCGTCACGGCGCCACTGCTGACCAACGCTATCCCCATCAACCTGCCCAAGACCGAGGCCGTGGCGCCGGTGGAGCAGAAGGACCCGCTGGTGGTGAGCATCGACGGCGATGGCAAGTTGTTCATCAACAAGGACGAGATCCAGCCCGACCTGTTGGAAACCCACCTCAAGGCCGCCAAGGACAAGGACGCCGAGCTGCGTGTGCAGCTGCAGGCCGATGACGGCGTGAACTACGGCGAGGTGGCGCGGGCGATGGCGGCCATCGAACGCGCCGGGATCACCAAGCTGGCGGTGATTACCGCGCGCTGATCCGCCCACCCCTCTTCAGGCAAGTGCTTCAGGGCCATATCTCTTGGCAGGGGATGGCCTAATGCCGGTCAGTTAAGACTTTCAGTTGTCATTTGGGGCCGCTTCGCGCCCCATCGCCGGCAAGCCGGCTCCCACATTGTCCGTGCAAACCGCATCATGTGTGGTCGCCGCGGTCCCTGTGGGAGCCGGCTTGCCGGCGATGGGCTGCAAGGTAGCCCCAAAAATGACAAAGCGCCGCTTAACTGACCGGCATTAGGGGATGGCCCTTTTTTTTAGCTGCACGCTTTCAGGCAAAAAAGTTATTAATAAATAGCTTCTTATTCCTTTACGAATATATTCGCCTCCCTATACTGGTCCCAAGCACGCAAACTTCCAGGAGGCGTCCCCATGCGCAATGAGTCGATTCGTTATCTGATTGTGCCGGGCTGGCAAGGATCGCCAGACAACCATTGGCAGAGTCACTGGCAGCGTACGTTGCCCAACAGTGCGCGCGTCGAGCAGCAGGACTGGCTGACACCGCAGCGGCACGACTGGGTGCAGGCGTTGGAGCAGGCGATTGCCGCCGAACGCTCGCCAGTGATCCTCATCGCCCATAGCCTGGGCTGCGTTACCGTTGCCCATTGGGCTGCCCAGGCCTCCCCAGCCTTGTTGCGCCGCGTACGCGGGGCCTTGCTGGTGGCGCCGGCAGATGTCGAGCGGCCAACCTGCGCGCCGGCCCTGCGCAACTTCGCACCTATTCCGCTGCAGGCCTTGCCGTTCCCCAGCCAGGTGGTCAGCTCCGACAACGATCCGGCAGTGAGCGTACCGCGGGCGCTGTACCTGGCCCGGGCCTGGGGCGCCGAGGCGGGTCTTTTGGCCAACGCCGGGCACATCAACGTCAAGTCCGGCCACGAACGCTGGGAGCAGGGCTTCGCCTACCTCTATCGCCTGCAGGGCCGGATCGAACAGCGCGCGCTGCGTCGCGCCTGATCCGGCGATTATCCATCGAATGCCTTGACGCCCGGCCGGCAACGGCCCTGGGCGGGAGTTCGTCATGACATTTCACAACACCTTCGGCCAGCCCTTGCTGACCTTTCCTGAACTGGATAAAAGCCCCCTGAGCATCCGTGCCAAGGCGCTGGTGTTCATCGATCCGCGCTCGCAGCAACTGCGCGAGGCCCTCGAGCACCTGGCGCCGCAGCCATTGCCGGTGCTGATCCGCGGCGAGACCGGCACCGGCAAGGAGCTGCTGGCCCGCCAGGTGCATCGCGCCAGCGACCGCAGCGGGTTGTTCGTCTCGGTGAGTTGCGCGGCGATCAGCCCGACCTATGCCGACGCCGAACTGTTCGGCTACAGCGCCGGAACCCACGGCGGTACTGCCAGCAGCCGGGCTGGCTGGTTCGGCTCGGCCAATGGCGGCACCCTGTACCTGGACGAGATCGCCGACCTGCCACTGGTGATCCAGGGCAAGCTGCTGGCGGCGCTGGAAAACCGTGAAGTCACCCGGGTAGGCGCCCAGCGTCCGCAGCCGGTGGATGTACGGCTGGTCGCCGCCACCAGCATCGACCTGGCCCAGGCCGTGCGTGCCGGGCGTTTCAACGAGCGACTATACCTCTACCTGCGCGAAGGCGAACTGGAACTGCCGGCCCTGCGCGAGCGGGTGGGCGACATCCTGCCTTTGGCCGAATACTTCGTCGGCATCTACAGTGCGCGCCTGGGCCGCGCGGTGCCGTTGATCAGCGAGCTGGCCCAGCAGGCCCTGGAAGCCCATGCCTGGCCAGGCAATACCCGCGAGCTGGAAAACGTCATCCATTTCGCCCTGCTGGTGAGCGACGGCGAGCAGATCCTGCCCGAGCACCTGGACCTGCCGGACACAACGCCCTTGGCCAGCCTGGCCGGCCAACTGGCGCAACTGGGGCGCAGCCGCGAACCGGAAACCCTGGCGACCCTGCGCCAGATCCTGCTGGCATCCCTGGCCAGCCTGGAGGAACCCGCGCGCTAGAGCGGCGCGAAGTCGGTCATAAGCAAAAGCCGTAATGGCTTTTTGTTTTTGGAATAAGCAGCTAAGCAAAAGATATTGTTACGGAATAAAAATTCCCGGTATCGTCCGCTTCACGCTCCTGCAGATAGCGGTGAGCAACCGACTTCGCCATCCCCGATGGCCCCAGCTTGATACAAGGATCGCCATGAAGAAAACCCTGCTGACCACCGCCCTGGCTGCCGCCCTGTCGTTGACTGGCCTGGCCCAGGCGGCCGAGAAACTGGTGGTGGCTGCCACCCCCGTACCCCACGCCGAGATCCTCGAGCTGATCAAGCCGACCCTGGCCAAGGAAGGGGTGGACCTGCAAGTGAAGGTCTTCACCGATTACGTCCAGCCCAACGTGCAAGTCGACCAGAAGCGCCTGGACGCCAACTACTTCCAGACCTTGCCGTACCTGAAGAACTTCAACGAGGGCAAGGGCACCCACCTGGAAACCGTGATCGGCGTGCACGTCGAGCCTTTCGGTGGCTACTCGAAGAAGGTCAAGAGCCTGGACGAGCTGAAGGAAGGCGCCACCGTCGCCATCCCCAACGAAGGCAGCAACAGTGGCCGTGCCCTGCTGCTCCTGCAGAAGGCTGGCCTGATCACCCTGAAGGATCCGAAGAATGCCCTGGCCACGCCCAAGGACATCGCCGAGAACCCGAAGAAGCTGAAGTTCCGCGAGCTGGAATCGGCCATGCTGCCGCGCGTGCTGGACCAGGTCGACCTGGACATGATCAACACCAACTACGCACTCGAAGCCGGCCTGAACCCGGCCAAGGATGCCCTGGTGATCGAAGGCAGCGACTCGCCTTACGTGAACTTCCTGGTGGCCCGCCCGGACAACAAGGACAGCGACGCCATCCAGAAGCTGGCCAAGGCGCTGACCAGTCCGCAAGTGAAGGCATTCATCGAGAAGAAGTACAGCGGTGCGGTACTGCCGGCGTTCTGATCGCCACGGCATTGCCCATCAAAGAACGCCGACGCATTTGCGTCGGCGTTTTCGTTTGTGCGGTGCACAGAACAGCAGGGCTGCAACGCAGCCCCAGTTCAGCGCTGCTCCCCAAGGGCCTTGCGCAAGGCCAGCAACCACTGGAGTTGTTCGTTCGAAGCCGGTGTGCTGGGGCTGTTCATCGCTATCGTCCTGGTTGCTCTTGGATGGGCCATGCAGGCCACAGTTCGAAAACTGTTTGAGGCGGCTTTTGCAGGAAAAATCCCGAGCAAACAAAGGAAATTTGCGGTTACCCGTCGGTGCAGGCGCTCGACATGCATATGCAAGGAATTGAGCGAGGGTACCAAGCCTGGGAGCGTAGGGCCGGAGACAGGGGATGTTCCCCGGGGGCTGCAAAGCAGCCCCAGTGGATCAACCGCTAGCGATTGCGTGGCAACCAGTTCAGCAGGAAATCACTCACGACCTGCGGGTTCTCCAGGCAGGAGATATGCCCGGCGCATGGAATTTGCGCCGCCAGGCAATCGATGAGCCGCGCCATCTCGTTGGACTCATGCGCCGGCCTTGGAATGTCCTGGTCGCCGCAGAGCACGATGGTACGCTCGGCCGCTAGCTCGCCCAAGCGAGACAACAGGTCCGGGCGCCCGAAGATCACCCGGCCCAGCGGATCGAGGCTGTTGCGGATGGCTTCGGCGCTACTGGCCTTGAGCTCGGCACGGAAGCGTTCGCGGATGTGTGGAACGGTCTGCCCACCGGCATGGAAGAAGATCGGCACGATGATGTCGAGCAACTGATCGGTGAACTCACCCGCCGCGCTGGCCATGTCGAGCAGCGCGAAGTACTTCTGCCGGGTCTCCTCCGGTTCGGCACCCAGGTAGGTGTCCATCAGCACCAGTCGATCGATCCGCTCGGCATGTTCGATGGCCAACGGCGCGCCCCACATGCCGCCGACCGACAGGCCCACCAGGTGGCATCGCTGGATGTCCAACGCATCGAGGAAGGCCACGTGCTGACGGGTGAGCGCGCTCATGTCGGTGGTCGTGGCCGGTGGCGCCTCCGAGTCGCCATGGCCCCAGAGTTCAGGCACCAGGACCCGGAAGTGCTTTGACAGTTGTTCGATCTGCGGCGCCCACATGGCGGCCGACCACAGGTAGCTGTGGCCTAGCACCACGGGGAAGCCTTGGCCTTGGTCGACGTAGCTCATCCTGGCTCCGTCGATTTCTACGAATTGCTTGCGCATGGACGCTTCCTTACTGAGAGAGGGGAAGAAGGAAAAGTAGCCGTACCGCTGCGCCACGGCTACTGGTAGAAATGACAGTCATCGTCAGGCGATTCCCAGGGTAAGGCTTCACTGCCCGGACGCCGCCCCTGCCGTCGGCACCAGCCGCAAGGTGCTGTGCGCCGGGATCGGCCCCAGTCGGGCCTTGTGGTAACGCCCTTCGATGTAGGCCTCGGCCTGGTCGTCGTAGTGCCTGTCGAAGGGCACACCGCTTTGCCCGACCGGGTTGATGGTCAGTGCCTGGCCTGCGTCGGCGAAGTCGATCAGGCGGCGGGTCGAGGGGCCATAGTTGACCGGCCAGGGCGCCGGGCCGATCTTCGCCGACAGGTTGTTCGGCACCTCGTGGGTGCCCGGCGCGGCGAAGGGGCCGACGTTGAACAATAGGTGCAGTGGCTTCTTCGCCCCCAGCGGGTGATTGTGGGTGAGGGTATGCGCCTTGCCCCACTGCCAACGGGTCGGGTCCTTGCCCATGCTGTCGCGCAGGTGGGCGAGGCTGCGTTGCCAGGCCAGGCGCACGATGGCCTGGCGATCGCTTCGCTCGTTGGCGCCCCGCAGGTTCCACCAGGGCGAATCCGGGTTGGCGGCCAGCCTCGGCAGGGCGGCATCGATGGCACGGGTGCCGATCAACACCGGGAACCAGGTATCGCCCAGCTCATCGTGCAGGGCGGCGAACGCCAGCTCGTAGAGGAACTGGTTGAACAGTGTGGCGCTGGTGGAGTCCAGTGGATAGTCGCCGCGCCAGGCTGCCAGTTGCTCGACCAGCTCGCGCTCCTCGTCGTTCGCGGCGACCGTGCGCAGGGTGCCGAGCAGTGGTGCCAGGGTGCGGGGGCCATAGTCGGTGGCGGTATCCAGTTGCAGGGCCTGGCTGTTCTGCGTGTCCCATTTCACTTGCGGGTCGGCCAGGTGACGATCGAGCTGGCGGCCACGGTCGGGCAGGTTGTAGTAGCCCGGCACCGGGATCACGGCTGGCGGCTGGTAGTTGGCCGAGACGATATAGCCACTGGCTGGGTTCTCCTGCTGCGGATTGACGCTGAACGGGTAGAAACCGAGCTTGTCGGCCTGGGCGCTGCTGCCGTCGAGGATGAACGCCGGATCGACCCCATCGGGGCGGATCGGCAGTTGCGCCGCGGCCCACCAGCCGATGTCGCCCTGGGCGTTGGCCCAGACCAGGTTGAGCCCAGGTGCCTGGATCTTCGCCGCGGCCTCGCGCATCTTGTCCAGGGTGTCGGCGCGGTTGAGCTGGTGGAAGCCGTCCAGGATCGGATTCTCGGTTTCCAGGAATGCCCACCACATGGCGATCGGCGTGGGGCCGGCCGTCTCGCCGAGCACCTCGTTGACGACAGGGCCATGGGGCGAGCGGCGCAGGGTGATGCTGACCGGCGCCTCGCCCTTTACCGCGATTCGTTGCGTGGTCTTTTCCAGCGTTCGCCATTGGCCATCGACCCTGACTTGGTCGGGGTCCTGTGGATTGACCTGTTCCGCGACCAGGTCGACGTCGTCGTTCTGGAACATGGTCAGGCTCCAGCCGAAGTCACGGTTGTGGCCCAGCAGGGCGAAGGGGTTGAGGGCCTGGAAGTAGCCATACAGCTCGAAGCCCGGCGCCGACAGCTCGGCCTCGTACCACACCGCCGGCACGGCGAAGCTGATGTGTGGGTCGCCAGCCAGCAGGGGCCTGCCGCTGCGGGTCCGGCTGCCGGCCACCGCCCAGGCGTTGCTGCCTTCGAACTGGGGCAGGGCGGCATTGCCCAGGGCTTCGTGGCTCAGGCGTGCCAGGTGCTCGAGGCTGCGCCAGTCGGCATCGGCCAGGGGCGTGGAGAGGGCGCCGTCGGGTTGCCAGCCGAGGTCGAAGATCTCCAGGTATTCAGGGCCCAAGCGGTCACGGATGTAGGTCAGTGCAGGCTCGGTGCGAAAGGCCGCGGCGAAGCTGTAGGCCAGGTAGCCGGCGATGCTCAGGGTGTCCTCGGCGGTGAAAGGGCGCGGGGCGATGCCCAAAAGATCGAACTCCACGGGCTTGGGGTGGCTGGCCTGCCAGGCGTTGACGCCCTCCAGGTAGGCCTGCAGGGCGAGCCAGGCGGGGGATTGCCGGTCCTGGCGCGCCAGCATGCGTTCGGCCTGCTCACCGATGCGCAGGCTGCGGAACAGGGTATCGGTGGGCAACAGCGTGCTGCCGAGGACCTCGGCCAGCTCGCCCCGGGCCAGGCGGCGCATGATCTCCATCTGGAACAAGCGATCCTGGGCGTGCACGTAGCCCAGGGCGCGGTACAGGTCAGGTTCGTTGCGTGCCTGGATATGCGGCACGCCGCGATCGTCGTAGCGCACGCTGACCGGCGCTTGCAGCCCCGCCAGCGCCACCTCGCCATCCCGCTGTGGCAGCTTGCCCTGCACGTACCAGTAACCGGTGCCGGCGGCCACTGCGATCACCACCGCCAGCAGGGTCAGGCTGCGCTTCATTGAAACTCCTTGTGCATTCGGGCAGAAATTGTGGTCCGATCATCGGCGCAATCGCGAACTGAGACTAGTCCTGAAAGGAGTTTGCATGGCTCTCAGCGAAAAACAGAAGATGCTCAGCGGCCAGCTCTATCACGCCAGCTGTCCTGAACTGCAGGCAGAACAGATCGCCAACAAGCATTGGATGCACCGTTACAACGCCAGCGTCGAGCTGCTCAACGACGCGCGCCATGGCCTGTTGGTCGAGCATTTCGCCCAGGTTGGCGAAGGGGCGGTGATCCGCCCGCCATTCTATTGCGACTACGGCTACAACATCAGTGTCGGTGCCAACACCTTCATGAACTTCAACTGCGTGATCCTCGACGTGCTGCCCGTGCGCATCGGTGCCGACTGCCAGATCGGCCCGGCCGTACAGATCTACACCGCCGATCACCCGCTCGACCCTGAGGTACGCCGCACAGGGTTGGAAAGCGGGCGGCCGGTCACGATCGGCGACAACGTCTGGATCGGTGGCGGGGCGATCATCCTGCCGGGTGTGACCATCGGCGACAACGCCGTGGTCGGCGCAGGGAGCGTGGTCACTCGCGATGTGCCGGCCGGAGCCGTCGTGGTGGGCAACCCCGCACGGGTGCGTCAGCCGGCCCAGGGGCAGTAGCAGCCTACCGCCAGGGTGTTGGAGGCATTGACCTGGCGGCCGTCGATGAGCGCCTTGAGGATTGGCTCGACGAAGCTGTTGCTGGCATTGCACACGGCACCCTCGCTGTAGGGGCCGAAGTAGGCCAGGCGACCCTGGTGATCCCAGATGGCCACGGCGGGGCTGGCGGGCAGGCGCTCGCTGCCGGGCAGTTGCGTCAGGGGCTGCAAGGCGCCCAGGTCGGCCGGTGGTTGGCCATGGCTGCCGGGCTTGGACAGCACGTGGAAGGTGACACCCTGGGCGGCGAAGCGCTCGACCAACTCGCCCAGGTGCTGCTGGTTGCCGACGTTGCACGGGCAGCCTGGGTCCCAGAAGTGCACCACGCGGATCGGGCCCGGGCCGGCCAGCTCGGCGGGCAGGCGCAATTGGCTGCCGTCGAACAGCGTGGCCTGGCTGTCGAAAGGGCGCAGGTAGCGGGACTGGAAGCTGTCGTAGGCCCACCAGAGGGCGGCGGCGCAGAGCAGAACGGCGAGCAGGGTCAGTAGTCGTTTGAGGGGTCGTGGAGCCATGAGTTGTCCGCAAGGGCCTGGGGCCCGGCCTGTCTTGCTCGTTGCAAAGGTGCTCCAGCTTGCCACGACGAGGCCCAGAGCTGAATATCGCAGATCAATACTCGCTCCGGATGTACCGATGCCCGCCTCATTCCACCCCGATCTGCTGCGCGCCAGCCTGTCTCCCCTCGCGCATCGCCAACCCCTGTCGGCCCAGGCCGGCGACTACCAGCGCTACTACGGCCTGGACCTGCCGGCACAGAGCTGGCTGGGCAGCTTCCGGGCCGCGGGGTTCGAGCTGGTCGGGCAAGTCTGGTTGCCTGAGGCGCCGGTGGCGACCTTGTTCCTGCTGCACGGCTACTACGATCACATGGGCCTGTACCGTCATGTGATCGAGTGGGCCTTGCAGCAAGGTTTCGCGGTAATCAGCTGCGACCTGCCAGGCCATGGGCTGTCCAGCGGCGAGCGTGCCAGCATCGCCGACTTCGGCCTCTACCAGCAGACGCTCGATGCCCTGTTCGAACAGGCACGCGACCTCGACCTGCCACGCCCCTGGCACCTGTGCGGGCAGAGTACCGGCGGCGCGATCGCGGTGGATCATCTCCTGCACCGTGGCGAACAGAGCCCGGTCGATGGCCAGGTGATCCTGCTGGCCCCCTTGGTGCGGCCACGGGCCTGGTACTGGTCGAAATTCAGCTATTGCGTGCTGCGCCACTTCGTCAATGGCATCGAGCGGCGTTTCACCGACAACAGCAGCGACCCGGCCTTCCTGCCCTTCCTCGAGGCCGACCCGCTGCAGCCCAGGCGCCTGCCGACCGCCTGGGTCGGGGCGCTGGTGGCCTGGGTCAAGCGTATCGAGGCGGCGCCGCATAGCCTGCGCCGGCCTTTGATCGTGCAAGGGGAAGCGGACGCCACGGTGGACTGGCCCTACAACCTCAAGGTACTCAAGGCCAAGTTCGCCGAACCGCAGATCCTCATGCTGCCCGAGGCACGCCACCATCTGGCCAACGAGCTGCCGGGCATCCGCCAGCGCTACTTCAGTTTCATCGACCAGCGCCTGGGCTGATCACTGCAGGTCGGCGGTGCTCTGGCCTACCGCCAGGCCTGCGCGTACCGCCGCCAGGGCCGCCTTGTAGTAGGCCTGGCCCTCCGTGGATTCGGCAAAGGTGGCGAACGCCTCCAGCTCGGTATCGGACAGATCCCGGTAGACGTACAGCAGGGTATTGTTCAGGTCTTCGCCGATCTGCTGCATCAAGCGCTGGCGCTGGCCATCGAGCAGGCCCTGGGCCTGGCCTGCGCCGAACAGGCCGGGGATCATCGAGCTGAGACTGTCGGCCGCCACGCCGGCGATCGCCAGGCTGACCTCGGCACCGGCTTCGCGGGCCGGCAGGGCCTGGGCCAGGTGACCGATGATCAGCAGGCGGTCGTCGCTGGCCTGGACCTTCGGCAGCCCCTTGGCGTGCTTGGCCAGTTGGTCCTTGCGGGTGGCCAGCAGCTCGGCGGCCACCACCTTGCGGCCGAGCGGCGACTGGAAGAACGCCAGGGCGGGCGTGGGATTCGCCAGGTTGGCGCGCAGTTGCGCCTGGGCGCGACGGTCCATGGCCTGGGGCTGGAAGCGTTGGTTGCTGTTGCTGACCAGCGCCTGGTAGACCGCAGGTGGCAGGCTGTTGCGGTAGCGCTGCTGGGCGGCGTTCACGGCATCGATGAAATGGGCGCGCTGGTCGGGCCAGCCGGCGGCCTTGTACAACTGGTCGAGGGTGTCTGCCCAGACAGGCATGGTGCAGATCATCAGCAGAAGCAGGGAAAACAAGCGGCGCATTCAGGACTCCTGTCGGCAGGTCGCTATTGTCCTTGGCGTAGCGGGGCTTTGTCGAGACGCAATGGCGACCGTCGGCCAAGTGGCGCTGGAGGGCTTCGGGGCGAGTGGCTATCATGCGCGCCATGCACACTTCATCCGAACATCCCCTGCGTTGGGCCATCGTCGACGACCTGGCGTCCCGTGGCTGGAGCCGGCAGGACGCCGTCCTGCCGCCAGGCCTGCTGCGCCAGCTTGCCGCCGAGTGCCGTCAACGCGAACTGAGCCCGGCCAGCGTCGGCCGTGGCGCCGGCCAGGAGGTCCGCGAAGCGATCCGTGGCGACCGCATCCAATGGCTCGAAGCGGGCCAGTCCGAGGCCTGCGACCAGTATCTGGCGGCCATGGACGATCTGCGTCAGGCGCTGAACCAGGGCCTGTACCTGGGCCTGGAGGACTTCGAGTGCCATTTCGCCCTGTATCCGCCGGGTGCGTTCTACCGTCGGCACCTGGACCGCTTCCGCGATGACGACCGACGCACCGTTTCGGCGATCCTCTACCTCAACGAAGACTGGCAGCCCGAGGACGGTGGCCAGTTGCGCATGTTCCTCGCCGACGAGGTGGTGCACGACGTGCAGCCGCAGGCCGGGTGCCTGGTGGTGTTCCTCTCCGGCGACATCCCCCACGAAGTCCTGCCGGCCGGGCGTGAGCGCCTGTCGCTGACCGGCTGGTTCCGCCGCCGTGGCAACGATCCGTTCTGACCTGCCGAAGGTCCTGGTCAGCGCGTGCCTGCTGGGCCAGCCGGTGCGCTACGACGGGCGTGACAGTGGCCATCCGGGCCTGCTGCAACGCTGGCAGGCCGAGGGGCGCGTGGTGCCGCTCTGCCCGGAGGTGGCGGGCGGCTTGCCGACGCCGCGTCCGCCTGCGGAGATTCTGGGCGGGCAGGGCGCGCAAGTGCTGGAGGGGCAGGTACAGGTGCTGACGGTCGGTGGCGAGGATGTCAGCGAGGCCTTTCTCGCCGGTGCCCGGCAGGCCCTGGAGCTGGTGCGCCGGTATGGGATCCGGGTGGCGGTGCTCAAGTCCGGCAGTCCGTCCTGTGGCAATCGGCTGACCTACGACGGTAGCTTCAGCGGCGTGAAGGTGGCGGGTGAAGGGGTGACCACGGCGTTGTTGCGACGGGAAGGGGTGCAGGTGTTCAGCGAGCTGGAGCTGGAAGCGGCGCAGCAGGTGCTGGATGGGATAGCCCTGTAGCTGGGGCCGCTTTGCAGCCCCAGCGCTGGAACGCCGAAAGCCTACGGTTCATTCGCTGCCCGCCCCTCGAGCCACTTCTGCTCCAGCGCCGCCAGCCGTCCATCCGCCTCGATCCGCTGCAGGGCGTTGTTCACCGCGCTCTCGAAGGCCGGGTTGTCTTTCTGGAAAGGAATCACCAGGCTCTCGCGGCCATAGGGCTGGCTGAGGTCCAGTGCGCCGTCGGTTTTCTGTTCGGCGCCTGTCTGGTTGAGGGCGATGTCGTACTTGCCGTTCTCCACGCCCGGCAGCATGTCATCGGCGGTCGTTTCGATGAACTCCACGCGCACGTCCAGCTCGTTGGCCAGGGCCTGGCCAAGCTCGATCTCGAAACCGGTCAGGTGCTCGTTTTCCCTGTAGGCATAGGGCGGCGTGTCGGCCTGTACGGCAATGCGCAGCTCGCCCCGGTCATTGACCTCGTCTATCAGTTCGGCCTGGGCCAATGGGCTGATCAGTGCTGCCAGCAGTACGCCAATGGTCAAACGCATGGATGCTCCCTTTCCTGTGCGGTGGGTGAATGGCCTTCGCCGCGACGCAGGCTATGACCTCGACACCTTGGCGATGTTTAGGCCTTGCGGAAATATTTCTGGCGGCGCCGAAGGACACCTTTGGCCACAATTGGACTATGTTGAACTACCGCTGCCATTCGTTAAACCGGTAGCGGTCAATGAAGTGAATCACAGGAGAAGTGAATGAACAGCCTATTTTCGCGTGCTGCCGTTGCCGGCCTGCTGATGGGGGCGTCGGTGTTCGCCAGCGCCGCGGATGCCCTGAAGAGCCAGGAGCCGCCGGAGGGCGCCAAGGTCTTCATCGTTTCCCCCGCCGACGGTGCGACGGTCGAGAAGACCTTCACGGTCAAGTTCGGTATCGAGGGCATGGACCTCAAGCCTGCGGGTGATGCGACCCCTCATACTGGCCACCATCACCTGCTGGTGGACGTGAACGAGGCGCCTGCCGCCGACCAGCCGTTGCCCACCAGCCTGATGCCGGAGAACAACCAGCCGCTGCCGGCTGGTCCGCAAGTGCTGCACTTCGGCAAGGCGCAGACCGAAGCGACCATCACCCTGGCGCCGGGCAAGCACACCCTGCAATTGGTGCTGGGGGATCTGTACCACGTGCCGTTCAAGCCGAGCGTGGAATCGCAGAAGATCACCGTCGACGTCAAATAATGCTGATGGGGGCGCTCGGCGGTATTAGGGGCCGCTGAGCGCCCCATCGCCGGCAAGCCGGCTCCCACAAGGTGGCGCCACTCTTGAGATCGGCGCCCAACCTGTAGGAGCTGGCTTGCCAGCGATGGGCTGCAACGCAGCCCTTGGGATCAGAACAGTACGCGGGAGCGGATGGTGCCCTTGACGTGCTGGAGTTTCTCCTGGGCCAGATCGGAGTACTCGGCATCCACGTCGATGACCACGTAACCCACTTTCTCGTCGGTCTGCAGGAACTGGCCGGAGATGTTGATGCCGTTTTCGGCGAACACCTTGTTGATTTCGCTGAGCACGCCCGGGATGTTCTGGTGAATGTGCAGCAGGCGGTGCTTGCCCGGGTGCGCCGGCAGGGCCACTTCCGGGAAGTTGACCGACGATACCGAGGTACCGTTGTCGCTGTACTTGACCAGCTTCTCGGCCACTTCCAGGCCGATGTTGGCCTGGGCCTCGGCGGTGGAACCACCGATGTGCGGGGTCAGGATCACGTTGTCCAGGCCACGCAGTGGGCTTTCGAACTGCTCGTCGTTGGAGCGCGGCTCGACCGGGAACACGTCGATGGCAGCGCCGATCAGGTGCTTGTCCTTGATCGCGGCGGCCAGGTGGTCCAGCTCGACTACGGTGCCACGGGCGGCGTTGATGAGGATCGAGCCCTTCTTCATCGCGCGGATTTCCTTCTCGCCGATCATCCACTGGGTGGAGGGCAGCTCAGGCACGTGCAGCGAGACGATGTCGGCCAGGCCCAGCAGTTCGTGCAGGCTGGTCACCTGGGTGGCGTTGCCTAGCGGCAGCTTGGTCAGCGGGTCGTAGAAGTAGACCTGCATACCCAGGCTTTCGGCCAGGACCGACAGTTGGGTGCCGATCGAGCCGTAGCCGACGATGCCCAGCTTCTTGCCACGGATCTCGAAGGAGTTGGCCGCGCTCTTGATCCAGCCGCCACGGTGGCAGGAGGCGTTCTTCTCGGGGATGCCGCGCAGCAGCAGGATGGCTTCGGCCAGCACCAGCTCGGCGACGGAGCGGGTGTTGGAGTAGGGCGCGTTGAACACGGCGATGCCGCGCTCGCGGGCCGCGTTGAGGTCGACCTGGTTGGTACCGATGCAGAAGCAGCCGACCGCGACCAGTTTCTTCGCGCAGTCGAAGATCTCTTCAGTCAGTTGGGTGCGCGAGCGGATGCCGATGAAATGGGCATCGGCGATCTTTTCCTTCAGCTCGGCTTCCGGCAAGGAACCAGTGAGGTACTCGATGTTGGTGTACCCGGCAGCCTTGAGGGTATCGACCGCATTCTGGTGGACACCTTCAAGAAGAAGGAACCTGATCTTGCTCTTTTCGAGAGAAGTCTTGCTCATCTGCGTAAACCTGTATCCCGGAGAAAAAATGGCAGGGGGTGAAGCGGCGCGGCGTCGGCCTTAGCACGAACAGCGGGAGGGCTATGCTAGCATACGCGACACAATCTGAGCTTATCCCGACAGGTGAAGAGTGCTCAGGGTGACTATGAATAGTTCGAGAGTTCTACCGATGACCCAAGCCGCGGTACTTGATGAGCTGATGACCCTGGTCGACCCTGGCAAGGTCCTCACCGACCCGGCCTCGCTGGAGGCCTACGGCAAGGATTGGACCAAGCATTTTCCGCCCGCACCCAGCGCCATCGTCTTCCCCAAGACCATCGAGCAGGTGCAGGCCATCGTCCTGTGGGCCAACCGGCACAGGGTGGCGCTGGTGCCTTCGGGCGGGCGCACCGGCCTGTCGGGAGCCGCGGTCGCCGCCCATGGCGAGGTGGTGGTGGCCTTCGACTACATGAACCGGATCCTCGACTTCAACGCCTTCGACCGCACCGTGGTGTGCGAGCCGGGCGTGGTCACCCGCCAGTTGCAGCAGTTCGCCGAGGACAACGGCCTTTATTACCCAGTGGATTTCGCCTCGTCCGGTTCGAGCCAGATCGGCGGCAACATCGGCACCAATGCCGGTGGGATCAAGGTCATTCGCTATGGCATGACCCGCAACTGGGTCGCCGGCCTCAAGGTGGTGACCGGCAAGGGCGAACTGCTGGAGCTGAACAAGGACCTGATCAAGAACGCCACCGGCTACGACCTGCGCCAGCTGTTCATCGGCGCCGAGGGCACCCTGGGCTTCGTGGTCGAGGCGACCATGCGCCTGGAGCGCACCCCGCGCAACCTCACCGCCATGGTGCTGGGCACGCCGGACTTCGACTCGATCATGCCGGTATTGCATGCATTCCAGGGCCGGCTCGACCTGACCGCCTTCGAGTTCTTCTCCGACAAGGCCCTGGCCAAGGTCATGGGCCGCGGCGACGTGCCGCCGCCATTCGACACCGCCTGCCCGTTCTACGCCTTGCTGGAGTTCGAGGCCAGCACCGAGCAGGTGGCCAATGAAGCCCTCGCCACCTTCGAGCACTGCGTCGAGCAGGGCTGGGTGCTCGACGGCGTCATGAGCCAGAGCGAGACCCAGCTGAAGAACCTGTGGAAGCTGCGCGAGTACATCTCCGAGACCATCTCCCACTGGACGCCCTACAAGAACGACATTTCAGTCACCGTGTCCAAGGTGCCGGCGTTCCTGCGCGACATCGATGCTATCGTCGGCGAGCACTACCCGGACTTCGAGGTGGTCTGGTACGGCCACATCGGCGACGGCAACCTGCACCTGAACATCCTCAAGCCCGACGACATGGCCAGGGACGAGTTCTTCGCCCGCTGCGCGACGGTCAACAAATGGGTGTTCGAGATCGTCGAGCGCTACAACGGTTCGATCTCCGCCGAGCACGGCGTGGGCATGACCAAGCGCGACTACCTGGGCTATAGCCGCTCACCGGCGGAAATCGCCTGCATGAAGGCGATAAAGGCGGTATTCGACCCGAACGGCATCATGAATCCGGGTAAGATCTTCGCTCCTGAATAAAAAGCAGTGAGGAGTCGGCCATGAGTTACCAGCACCAGTACCTAGACGGCACACGCATCCACTTCCCCCTGGGCAAGGTGGTGTGCATTGGCCGCAACTATGCCGAACATGCCAAGGAGCTGGACAACCCCATTCCCAGCGAGCCGCTGCTGTTCATCAAGCCGGGTAGTTGCGTGGTGCCCCTGGACGATGGCTTCAAGATCCCGACCGACCGGGGCGCGGTGCACTACGAGGCGGAAATCGCCGTGCTGCTGGGCAAGCCGCTGTCCACGCACCCGACCGAAGAGGAAGTGCGCGATGCCATCTCCGGCTTCGCCCCGGCGCTGGACCTGACCTTGCGCGAGGTCCAGGCCAAGCTCAAGGAAAAGGGCCTGCCCTGGGAGCTGGCCAAGAGTTTCGATGGCGCCTGTGTGTTGCCGCCTTTCGTGGTCGCCGACTGCTTCGAGGACCTGGCCGACATCGGCATCCGCCTGTCGATCAACGGTGAAGTCCGCCAGGATGGCAACAGCGCGATGATGCTCAACCCTATCGTGCCGATCATCCAGCACATCGCCGCGCACTTTTCCCTGCAGCCGGGCGACGTGATTCTCACCGGTACCCCGGCCGGCGTCGGCCCACTGAATGTGGGCGATGAGCTGGTGCTGGAACTTCCGGGCGCGAGCCGGTTCGAAAGCCGCGTGCTCTGATCTTGTGGCGACGGCAGCCCTAGGGCTGCCATCGTGCGCCGTGCCCGCCTGGCGGTGTTTTGCCGTTTTTTTCACAAATGATCCGGATAATGCACGCGATAACGTCCATTCGCCGGTGTTAGGGAGAACTCGGCCAGCCTCCAGGAACTACCTTAAATGGCATTTTCTTCCAGTGCTTCCCTTCCTCCGCTGCGCAAGCGTGGCGTTCTCCTGCGTTGGCAATTCTGGCTGCTCCTGGCCGTGGTGGTGGGCTATGGCTTGTCCGTGGCCATGCACTGGGACGATCGTGGCCTGCTGTGGGTGCAGGAACGTTTCGAAAGCACGCTCGAGCGCCGCGAAAGCGTGTGGCTGCCGGACTACGTGGCGGACATCGACGCCAAGGTCCTGCCGGGGATGGAAGACGACGAGGCCTCCGACCTGGCCTTCAACCCGCATACCCGTACCCTGTTCGCGGTCATGGGCAAGAACCCCTTCCTGGTCGAGCTGAGCCTCGACGGCGATGTGCTGCGCAAGATGCCGCTGGTCGGCTGGAGCAATCCGGAAGGGGTCGCCGTCATGCAAGACGGGCAACTGGCGATCGTCGACGAGCGTGAGCACGACCTCACCCTGGTGACGGTGGATGCCCACACCACGTCGCTGAAGTACGCCGATTTCCAGCACTACGACCTGGGCGAGTCGGTGAAGAGCAACAAAGGGTTCGAAGCGGTCGCCTGGGACCCGCAGCAGCGGCGCCTGGTGATCGGCGAGGAGCGGCCGCCGAAGCTGTTCACCTGGGGTGTGGATGAGCGTGGTGCGCTCAAGGGCGAGAAACAGGTGCTGCCCAATGACGAGCTCGACCTGCGCAATCTTTCTGCCTTGAGCGTCGATCCGCGCACGGGCCACCTGCTGGTGTTGTCGGCCGATTCCAACATGCTGCTGGAGCTGGACGAGAAGGGCGAGCAAGTCAGCTTCATGACGGTGCTGGGTGGCTTCAACGGCCTTAAGGAAACTATCCCACGGGCCGAGGGCGTCGCCATGGACGACCGCGGCAACCTGTACATGGTGAGCGAACCCGATCTTTTCTATCGTTTCAGGAAGCACTGACGCCATCATCCGGTTTTCGATGCTGGCATTTAAGCTTTACTTCAGCTGTTCGTGGTTAGATTCGTGCCTCCTTTGTCGAGTCTGCCTTCATGCGCCGTCCATCACGTCTTACCCGGTTGGTTGTTTTCCTGGCCCTGGCCGTCCTGCTTCTGCTGGGCGTGGCGGCCCATGAGTTTCGCTTGTTCGAGCGCGGCTGGTTCAATCTCAAGACCTGGTGGCAGCCTGCCGAGCAGAGCATCGGTCTGGATCGCTATCGCGCGGTGATCCAGGCCCAGCCCATAGAAGGGCTGGACGACGATATCTCGGCGCTGACCTACGACCCTGATCGCAAGACCCTGTTCACCGTTACCAACCAGCGCGCGGAGCTGATCGAGCTGTCGCTGGACGGGCGCATCCTGCGCCGGGTGCCGCTGACGGGGTTTGGCGACCCGGAGGCGGTGGAGTATGTCGGACCCAACAGCTACGTGATCACCGATGAGCGCCAGCAGCGGTTGATCCGAGTGCATCTGGACGACGACACCCTGTTTCTCGACGCCAAGGATGCCGAGCAACTGACCCTCGCTATCGGTCGCAGCGGCAACAAGGGCTTCGAGGGCCTGGCCTACGATTCGGCGGGCAAGCGCCTGTTCGTGGCCAAGGAGCGCGACCCGATGATGATCTACGAGATCCATGGTTTTCCCCACGACAATGCCGGGCAGCCCTATGCCGTGCACGTGGTGCAGGACCGCAAGCGTGATTCGCGGCTGTTCGTGCGGGACCTGTCGAGCCTGCAGTTCGACGAGCGCAGCGGGCACCTGCTGGCGCTGTCGGACGAGTCTCGGCTGGTGGTGGAACTGGATGTGAAGGGCAAGCCGTTGAGCACCCTGTCGCTGAACAAGGGGTTCCAGGGCTTGGAACGCAGCGTGCCGCAGGCGGAGGGGATCGCCATGGACGATGCCGGGACCATCTACCTGGTCAGTGAACCGAACCTGTTCTACGTGTTCCGCCAGCCGGCCGATTGAGGCGGGGCCTGGGCTGGCCAATTCGCCGGCAAGCCCCTACTGGCTCGAGGGCAACGGTGAACCTGTGTGGGGCTGCTTGCCGGCGATGGGCTGCAAGGCAGCCCTAATTCAAGTGACTGGCTTACTCGGCCGTGAGGGTCTTCACGCCTTCGGCGGTGCCCAGCAGCAGCAGGTCGGCCGGCCGTGCCGCGAACAGGCCATTGGTCACCACGCCGACGATGGCGTTGATCTGGCGCTCCAGGCCTACCGGGTCGGTGATCTGCAGGTTGTGCACATCGAGGATGACGTTGCCGTTGTCGGTCACCACGCCTTCGCGGTACACAGGATCGCCCCCCAGCTTGACCAGTTGGCGCGCCACATGGCTGCGGGCCATCGGGATCACCTCGACCGGCAGCGGGAAGGCGCCCAGTACCGGGACCAGCTTGCTGGCATCGGCGATGCAGATGAAGGTCTTGGCCACCGCCGCGACGATCTTCTCGCGGGTCAGGGCCGCGCCGCCACCCTTGATCAGGTTCAGGTGCGCGTCGCTTTCGTCGGCGCCATCGACGTAGAACTCCAGCTCGCTGACGCTGTTCAGCTCGTAGACCGGGATGCCATGGCCCTTCAGGCGTTCGGCGGTGGCCTCGGAGCTGGCGACGGCGCCGTCGAAGGCGGTCTTGTGCTTGGCCAGGGCGTCGATGAAGAAGTTGGCGGTCGAACCGGTACCGACGCCGACGACGCTTTTCTCATCCAGCTTGGGCAGAATGAAGTCGACGGCGGCCTGGGCGACGGCCTGTTTGAGTTGGTCCTGGGTCATGCGGGCTCCGGGAGGGGCGGGGGCGGTTGGAAATTCGCCTAGTATAACGGCTCGTACGGCTTTGCTGTGGTCGCCCGACGCAGCGCTGGGGTAGACTCCCTGGCCTTGTCCCGCGGCCCAGTGATGCTTTCCCGATGCTCGAACAGTACGTCAAGAAGATCCTCACCTCGCGCGTCTACGACGTCGCGGTCGAAACCCCGCTGCAGAGCGCCAGCCAGCTGAGCAAGCGGCTGGGCAACCAGGTCCTGCTCAAGCGCGAGGACCTGCAGCCGGTGTTTTCCTTCAAGATCCGCGGGGCCTACAACAAGCTGGCGCAACTGAGCCCGGAGGAACTGGCCCACGGCGTGGTCACCGCATCGGCTGGCAACCATGCCCAGGGCGTGGCCCTGGCGGCGCGCGAGCTGGGTATCAAGGCGACCATCGTGATGCCCAAGACCACCCCGGAGATCAAGATCGAGGGCGTTCGCTCCCGGGGCGGCAAGGTGGTGCTGCATGGCGACTCCTTCCCCGAGGCGCTGGCCTACTCGCTGAAGCTGGTCGAGGAAAAGGGCTACGTCTACATCCATCCCTATGACGATCCACACACCATCGCCGGGCAGGGCACCGTGGCCATGGAAATCCTGCGCCAGCACCCGGGCCGATTGGACGCGATCTTCGTGCCGGTCGGCGGTGGCGGCCTGATCGCCGGTATCGCCGCCTATGTGAAGTACCTGCGCCCGGACATCAAGATCATCGGCGTCGAGCCGGACGACTCCAACTGCCTGCAGGCCGCCATGGCTGCCGGCGAGCGCGTGGTGCTGCCGCAGGTGGGGCTGTTCGCCGATGGCGTGGCGGTGGCGCAGATCGGCCAGCACACCTTCGACATCTGCAGGCACCATGTGGACGAGGTGGTGACCGTCAGTACCGACGAGATCTGCGCGGCAATCAAGGATATCTACGACGATACCCGCTCGATCACCGAACCTGCCGGCGCCTTGGGCGTGGCCGGCATCAAGCGCTACGTCGAGCTCCACGGCGTGACGGGGCAGACCCTGGTGGCCATCGACTCGGGGGCCAACGTCAACTTCGACCGCCTGCGCCACGTGGCCGAGCGCGCCGAGCTGGGCGAAAAGCGCGAAGCGATCATCGCCGTGACCATCCCCGAGCGCCCGGGCAGCTTCAAGGCCTTCTGCGAGGCCATCGGCAAGCGCCAGATCACCGAGTTCAACTACCGCTACCACGCCGACAAGGAGGCGCATATCTTCGTCGGCGTGCAGACCCACCCGGAAACCGACCCGCGGGCGGCGCTGGTGCAGCACCTGATCGATCAGGGTTTCCCCGTCACCGACCTGACCGACAACGAACTGGCCAAGCTGCACATCCGCCATATGGTCGGCGGCCACTCCGCCAGCGTCAGCGACGAAATCGTGCTGCGCTTCGAGTTCCCCGAGCGGCCGGGTGCGCTGTTCAACTTCCTCAACAAGCTGGGCGGGCGCTGGAACATCTCCATGTTCCACTACCGCAACCACGGCGCGGCCGATGGCCGTGTGGTCGCGGGCCTGCAGGTGCCGGACGACGAACGCCACCTGGTACCGGCGGCCCTGGCCAAGATCGGCTATCCATACTGGGACGAGACCGACAACCCGGCTTATACGCTGTTCCTGGGTTGAGTAGCTAAGCTTGGCGTAACGCTCAAGGACGTGAAGACATGGAATACCTGACCACGCTCAAGACCCTGCATATTCTCAGCACCGTGCTGCTGCTCCTCGGTGGCCTGGGGCTGGCCGTCTGGACCTGGCGTGCGCGCCGGCGCGGCGATGTCGAGGCCTATGGCAAGTTGCTGCGCCGGCCGTTGTTGTTCGTCTGGTTGGTGATGGGGGTGTGCCTGGTGAGCATGCCGTTCACCGGCTGGTGGCTGGTGCACCTGATCGGCTGGCCCCTGGGGCAGACCTGGGTGTTGGCGTCCAGCGTCATCTACACCCTCGGAGCCTTCAGCGCCTGGTGGTTGTTGGTGCGGCTGAACCGGCTGCGCAAGGCTGAGCCTACCGGGTTGCGCTTCACCTTGGCGCTGGCGGTGTTCAGCGGGGTGTGCTTCCTCTCCATCGCCGGGCTGATGGGCGCCAAGCCGGTCTAGATCCTTGGGGCTGCCAGGCCGCCCCAAGGCCATGCTCGATGATCCGATGCCCCAGACACATTCCGGCCACCTGTTCGGCATCCCGGGGATGCCCGTGCAACACCGACCTTCCACCTCGCCGCACATAAGCTCGGCGGGCGCGTTGCTGCGCTCGTGAGCTTTGTGGAACAATGCGTTGACATGCGTTTGCGAGGTTGCTGCCGTGATCGACCCGGATGGTTTTCGCCCCAATGTCGGGATCATTCTCACGAATGATGCCGGGCAGGTGCTATGGGCTCGGCGGATCAACCAGGATGCCTGGCAATTTCCCCAGGGTGGCATCAACCCTGACGAGACGCCGGAAGACGCCCTGTACCGCGAGCTGAACGAAGAAGTTGGCCTGGAACGCGAGGATGTGGAAATACTTGCCTGCACCCGTGGCTGGTTGCGTTATCGTTTACCCCAGCGCCTGGTGCGCACCCACAGCCAGCCGCTGTGCATCGGCCAGAAGCAGAAGTGGTTCCTGCTGCGCCTGGTGACCAACGAGCAGCGGGTGCGCATGGACCTGACCGGCAAACCGGAGTTCGACGGCTGGCGCTGGGTCAGCTATTGGTATCCGCTGGGCCAGGTGGTGACCTTCAAGCGCGAGGTGTACCGGCGCGCCCTGAAAGAGCTAGCCCCGCGCCTGCTGACGCGCGACTGAAGACGGAGTCCGACCCCGAGCCATGCTCAATACGCTGCGCAAGATCGTCCAGGAAGTGAACTCCGCCAAAGATCTCAAGACGGCGCTGGGGATCATTGTCTTGCGCGTCAAGGAAGCCATGGGCAGCCAGGTCTGCTCGGTGTACCTGCTCGACCCGGACACCAACCGTTTCGTGCTGATGGCCACCGAGGGCCTGAACAAGCGCTCCATCGGCAAGGTCAGCATGGCCCCCAACGAGGGCCTGGTCGGCCTGGTCGGGACCCGGGAAGAGCCGTTGAACCTGGAGAACGCCGCCGCCCACCCCCGTTACCGCTACTTCGCCGAGACCGGCGAGGAGCGCTTCGCCTCCTTCCTGGGTGCGCCGATCATCCACCACCGCCGTGTGGTCGGGGTGCTGGTCATCCAGCAAAAGGAGCGCCGCCAGTTCGACGAGGGCGAGGAAGCCTTCCTGGTCACCATGAGCGCCCAGCTCGCCGGCGTCATCGCCCATGCCGAGGCCACAGGCTCGATCCGTGGCCTCGGTCGCCAGGGCAAGGGCATCCAGGAGGCGCGCTTCGTCGGCGTGCCGGGCTCGCCGGGCGCGGCCGTCGGACGGGCCCTGGTCATGCTGCCGCCGGCCGACCTGGAGGTGGTCCCGGACAAGACCGTCGATGACATCGACACCGAACTCAAGCTGTTCAACAACGCCCTCGAGGGTGTGCGTGCCGACATGCGCAAGCTGTCGGCCAAGCTCGCCACCCAGTTGCGCCCGGAAGAACGGGCGCTGTTCGACGTCTACCTGATGATGCTCGACGATGCCGCCCTGGGTGGCGAGGTGATCGAGGTCATCAAGACTGGCCAGTGGGCCCAAGGCGCCCTGCGCCAGGTGGTTGGCGAGCACGTCAACCGCTTCGAGCTGATGGACGACGACTACCTGCGCGAGCGCGCCTCGGACGTCAAGGACCTGGGCCGGCGCCTGCTAGCCTATCTTCAGGAAGCCCGCTCGCTGTCGCTGGTGTACCCGGACAATACCATCCTGGTCAGCGAGGAGCTGACCCCGGCCATGCTCGGCGAGGTGCCGGAAGGCAAGCTGGTGGGCCTGGTCTCGGTGCTCGGCTCGGGCAACTCCCACGTGGCGATCCTGGCCAGGGCCATGGGTATCCCCACGGTCATGGGCGTGGTCGACCTGCCGTATTCGAAGGTCGACGGCATCGAGATGATCGTCGACGGCTACAAGGGCGAGGTGTTCACCAACCCGGGCGAGGTATTGCGCAAGCAGTACAGCGACGTGGTCGAGGAGGAGCGCCAGCTGGCCCAGGGCCTGGACGCCCTGCGCGAGTTGCCGTGCGTCACCCCGGATGGCCATCGCATGCCGCTGTGGGTCAACACCGGCCTGCTCGCTGACGTGGCCCGCGCCCAGCAGCGTGGCGCCGAGGGCGTCGGCTTGTACCGCACCGAAGTGCCGTTCATGATCAACCAGCGCTTCCCCAGCGAAAAGGAGCAGTTGGCGATCTACCGCGAGCAACTGGCGGCGTTCCACCCGTTGCCGGTGACCATGCGCACCCTCGACATCGGCGGCGACAAGGCGCTTTCGTACTTCCCGATCAAGGAAGAGAACCCGTTCCTGGGCTGGCGTGGTATCCGCGTCACCCTCGATCACCCGGAGATATTCCTGGTCCAGACCCGCGCCATGCTCAAGGCCAGCGAGGGGCTGAACAACCTGCGCATCCTGCTGCCGATGATTTCCGGCATCCACGAACTGGAAGAAGCCCTGCACCTGATCCACCGTGCCTGGGGCGAGGTGCGCGACGAGGGCACCGACGTGCCGATGCCGCCGGTCGGGGTGATGGTCGAGATCCCCGCCGCGGTCTACCAGACCCGGGAACTGGCGCGGCAGGTGGACTTCCTCTCGGTCGGTTCCAACGACCTGACCCAGTACCTGCTGGCCGTCGACCGCAACAACCCACGGGTCGCCGACCTGTACGACTACCTTCATCCGGCGGTGCTGCAGGCCCTGTTGACGGTGGTCCGCGAGGCCCACGGCGAAGGCAAGCCGGTGAGCATCTGTGGCGAGATGGCCGGCGACCCGGCGGCGGCCGTGTTGTTGATGGCGATGGGGTTCGACAGCCTGTCGATGAACGCCACCAACCTGCCCAAGGTCAAGTGGATGCTGCGCCAGATCAACATGAGCAAGGCCAAGGAGCTGCTGACCGAAGCCTTGGCCCATGACAACCCGCAGGTCATCCACAGTTCATTGCAACTGGCGCTGAAGAACCTGGGGCTGGCGCGAATGATCGGGCCTGGGGCCAACAAGACGCTGTAGGCATCGTTGGGGCTCTGTATGCTGGGGCTGCTTTGCAGCCATCGCCGGCAAGCCGGCTCCCACAGGGACGTGCAAACCGCATCATTCGTGATCGACTCGACCTTGTGGGAGTCGGCTTGCCGGCGATGGGGCGCGAAGCGGCCCCGAATGGCAGCAGAAAAGCTAACTGACCGGCACCGGCTCAGACCAGTAGCTCCACTTCCCCGAGGTGCCCGCCAAAGGGCCCGAAGCTGCGTTCGATGATCCGTCTTTTCCCCTGGTCATCGACGATCAACACGGTACTGGCCCGCGTCCCATAGTTCTGGCTGGCGATGAACACGCTCGACAACAGCTTCTCCGTGGCCAGGCCCACCCCGGTTTCCGGCAATTCCGTCTCCGCTGCAGGCTCAGCATCGGCCAGCAATGCCAGCAGCCGCTGCGGCTCGGGCGACCCGAGCAAGCCCTCCAGCCCGCTGCGTGCCTTGAGCAGCTTGGGCCACGGCGTATCCAGCCCGGCATTGGACAGCCCGTACACCCCAGGGCCCAACAAGCGCGGCGCGGCCTCGCGGGCATGCAGGTAACCCAGGCGTTCGCCATCGCCCACCAGCAGGTTGAAGCCGGAATACTGGGTGCTGCGGCTGGCCACCTGATCGAGATACGCCTCCATGCCCGAGTCGCCGCGCAGGTAGCCCGCCACCAGCTCGCCCCGTGAACGAGGCCCCGGGGGCGAACTGGGGTCACGAATGTTGGTCAGGGCGGCGAAGCGCCCGCCGGGCCCGACGCCGAGCCAGGTCCCGCCGGCCTCCAGATCGCGTCCGGCATGTACGCCCGGGGCGTCCTCCCAGGCGGCCAGGGCCTGGGTCGGCCGGGCATAGAACTCGTCACGGTTGGCCGCGACGATCAGCGGCAGGGCATGCCCTGGCCGCCAGGCGAATACGATCAGGCACATGGCATGGCCTCGTTGTTTTCCGCCACTCTACCCATTGCGCCTGCCTCTATCCATCATCTGACACAGACTTCACTAGAGCCCTGGGGTCGGCTTCCGTTACCATGCCGGATTGTTTTCCTGGGGGGCGACGAATGGAGTTCGTACTCTATCTGCTGTTGGGCGCATGCGCCGGCGTGCTGGCCGGGCTGTTCGGCGTGGGTGGCGGCATCATCATCGTGCCGGTGCTGGTGTTCAGCTTCACCTTGCAGGGCTTCGACCCCGCCGTGCTGACCCACCTGGCGGTCGGTACCTCGCTGGCGACCATCGTCTTCACCTCGATCAACGCCGTGCTGGAGCACCAGCGCAAGGGCGCGGTGCGCTGGCCGATCTTCGCCTGGATGACCCTGGGCATCCTCATCGGTGCCGGCATCGGTGCCAAGACCGCCTCGTTGATCCAGGGCCCCATGCTGCAGAAGATCATCGGCGTGTTCGCCTTGGTCATCGCCGCGCAGATGGCCCTCGACCTCAAGCCCAAGGCCAGCCGCGGTATCCCCGGCAAGCCGATGCTGGCCGCCGCCGGTGGGGTGATCGGCTGGGCCTCGGCGATCTTCGGCATCGGTGGCGGCTCGCTGACCGTGCCGTTCCTGACCTGGCGCAGCCTGCCGATGCAGCAGGCGGTGGCCACGTCCTCGGCCTGCGGCCTGCCGATCGCCCTGGCCAGTGCCCTGGGCTTCATGTGGCTCGGCTGGCACGAGGCGCACCTGCCGGCCCACAGCCTGGGCTACGTCTACCTGCCGGCGCTGGTCGGCATCGCCGTGACCAGCATGTTCTTCGCCCGCTTCGGCGCGCGCCTGGCGCACAGGCTGTCGCCGCGGCTGCTCAAGCGCCTGTTCGCCGCGCTGCTGTTCTGCGTTGGCCTGAGCTTCTTGATCTAGCTTCCTGATTCGAACCGAGAGGACCCTACATGCTGCCTTACCCGCAGATCGACCCCGTGGCCATCGCCATCGGGCCGCTGAAAATCCACTGGTACGGCTTGATGTACCTGATCGGCATCGGCGGTGCCTGGCTGCTCGCCTCGCGCCGGCTGAAGCGCTTCGACCCCACCTGGAACCGCGAGAAGCTCTCCGACCTGGTGTTCTGGTTGTCGATGGGGGTGATCGTCGGCGGGCGCCTGGGCTACGTGCTGTTCTACGACTTGCACGCCTACCTGGCCAACCCGACGCTGATCCTCGAAGTGTGGAAGGGCGGCATGTCATTCCACGGTGGCTTCATCGGCGTGATGTTGGCGGCGCTGTGGTTCGGCAAGCGCCACAACAAGTCGTTCTTCGAGCTGATGGACTTCGTCGCCCCGCTGGTGCCGATCGGCCTGGGGGCCGGGCGCATCGGCAACTTCATCAACGCCGAGCTGTGGGGCAAGCCGACCGACGTGCCCTGGGCGATGATCTTCCCGCCGTTCAGCGACCCCGCCCAATTGCCGCGCCACCCGTCGCAGCTGTACCAGTTCGCCCTGGAAGGTGTGGCACTATTCCTGATTCTCTGGGCGTTCTCGCGCAAGCCGCGTCCCACCATGGCGGTGTCGGGCATGTTCGCCCTGTTCTACGGCATCTTCCGCTTCATCGTCGAGTTCGTCCGGGTACCGGATGCCCAGCTCGGCTACATCGCCTTCGGCTGGCTGACCATGGGCCAGTTGCTCTGCGTGCCGATGATCCTTGGTGGCATCGGCCTGATCTGGTGGGCCTATCACCGTACACCCACGGCCAAGGCCGCCGCTTGAATCCATGCGGCAGGGGCGATCCCCCTGCCGTCCTTGCTACAGGTAAGCCATGAAACAGTATCTAGATCTGGTCCGTGACGTCATCGAGAACGGCACCCTGCAGGAGAACCGCACCGGCATCCGCACCATCAGCCTGCCGGGCGCCATGCTGCGCTTCGACCTGCAGAAGGGCTTTCCGGCCATCACCACGCGCAAGCTGGCGTTCAAGTCGGCGATCGGCGAGATGGTCGGTTTCTTGCGCGGCGTGAAGAACGCCGGGCAGTTCCGTGAGCTGGGCTGCAAGGTCTGGGACCAGAATGCCAACGAGAATGCCCAGTGGCTGGCCAACCCGTTCCGCCAGGGGCATGACGACCTGGGTGAGATCTACGGCGTGCAATGGCGCCAGTGGCCGGGCTACAAGCGCATTCCGCTGAGCAATCCGGCGGCCATCGCGATGGCCGAGGGGCAGGGCTTTCGCAAGATCGCCCAGGACGAGGAAGACGGCCAGGCGTTCGTCATCCTGTACAAGGCCATCGACCAGGTGCGCCAGTGCCTGGACACCATCGCCAACGACCCGGGCAGCCGGCGCATCCTGTTCCATGGCTGGAACTGCGCCCAGCTCGACGAGATGGCCCTGCCGCCGTGCCACCTGCTGTACCAGTTCCACCCGAATGTCGAGACGAAGGAGATTTCCCTGACCCTCTACATCCGTTCCAACGACCTGGGCCTGGGCACGCCGTTCAACCTCACCGAGGGTGCGGCATTGCTGTCGCTGTTCGGCCGCCTGACCGGCTACACGCCGCGCTGGTTCACCTACTTCATCGGCGATGCCCATGTGTACGAGAACCACCTGGAGATGCTCAACGAGCAGCTCAAGCGCGAGCCGCTGGCGGCGCCGAAGCTGGTGATCAGCGATCGCGTGCCGGCGTTCGCCGAGACGGGCAAGTACGAACCTGAGTGGCTGGAGAAGATCGAGCCAAGCGATTTCAGCCTCGAGGGGTATGAGCACCATGCGCCGATGACGGCGCCGATGGCGGTCTGACGGATCGCATTGGGGCTGCAAGGCAGCCCACTGGCGGCAGAAAGTCTCGACTGATCGGCGTGCCCCGCGCCTACATTCGCAGGCCAGGGCTCAATGCCCGTGACTGCGCCCCACGTGCGAATGCTCCGCCTCCGGTACGGTCACCGCGCCGTTCGTCTCCAGCCGCTGCAGGATCGCGCACTCCGACCCCTGCGCATTGCAGCGTTGACGCAATTCCACCAGTTGCGCCTGCAGCGCCATCAAGCCATCGATCCGTGCCTGCACATGCTCGATATGCTCGTCGATCAGCGCATTGACGCTGCCGCACGCGCCTTCGGGGCTGTCGCGCAGGCTCAGCAGGCTGCGGATTTCGTCCAGGGTCATGTCCAGGGTGCGGCAATTGCGGATGAACGTCAGGCGCTCCACGTGGGCCTGGGTGTAGAGCCGGTAGTTCCCTTCGGTGCGAGCCGGTGCCGGCAGCAGTTGCTCGCGCTCGTAGTAACGGATGGTCTCGACGGGGCAGTCGGTGGCCTTGGCCAGTTCTCCGATCTTCATTGGCAATCTCCACGGGTGGGCTTGACCCTATAGTGGCTACAGGGTGTTCACTTGGCAACAGGCTCACCTAAGGATTGAAACCATGAACCAGCCTGTCAGCCACGAACATAAGCATGACCACGGCCAGGAAGGCCATTGCCATGACCATCCTGCGCACAGCTGCTGCGCCGCTGCGCCAGCGCCTGCCCTGGTGCAACTGAGCGAATCGGCCAGCGACAGCGCGCGGCTCAGCCGCTTTCGCATCGAGGCCATGGACTGCCCCACCGAGCAGGGCCTGATCCAGGACACGCTGGGCAAGCTGGCCGGTATCGAGCAACTGGAATTCAACCTGATCAACCGGGTGCTTGGCGTGCGCCATACCCTGGACGGTACCGCTGCGATCGAGCGTGCCATCGACAGCCTGGGCATGCATGCCGAGCCCTTGGCCGACGAGGACGATGGCACCAGCACCGCTCCCCACGCCAGCAAGACCCGGTGGTGGCCGCTGGCCCTGTCCGGCCTGGCGGCGATCATGGCCGAGGTCGTGCATTTCGGCGCATTGGCACCTGAGTGGGTCGTGGCTGCATTGGCGCTGGCGGCGATCCTTGGCTGCGGCCTGGGTACCTACAAGAAGGGCTGGATCGCCCTGAAGAACCGCAACCTCAACATCAATGCGCTGATGAGCATTGCCGTGACGGGTGCGGTGCTGATCGGCCAATGGCCGGAGGCGGCCATGGTGATGGTGCTGTTCACCGTCGCCGAACTGATCGAGGCCCGCTCCCTGGACCGGGCGCGCAATGCCATCAGCGGGCTGATGCAGCTCAGCCCGGACATGGCCACGGTGCGGCAGGCCGATGGCCAGTGGCGTGAGGTCGAGGTGCGCGCGGTGCCCATCGGCGCCCTGGTGCGGGTGCGCCCAGGCGAGCGCATCGGCCTGGACGGCGAGGTGGTCATGGGGCAGTCCAGTGTCGACCAGGCGCCGATCACTGGTGAAAGCCTGCCGGTGGAGAAGGCCCCCGGCGACAAGCTGTTCGCCGGCACCATCAACCAGGCCGGTGCCCTGGAGTACCGTGTCACTGCCGCTGCCGGGCAATCGACCTTGGCGCGGATCATCAAGGCGGTGGAACAGGCCCAGGGCGCCCGGGCGCCGACCCAGCGCTTCGTCGACCGCTTCTCGCGCATCTACACCCCGGCAGTGTTCGCCGTCGCCCTGGCCGTGGCGATCGTCCCGCCGTTGTTCATGGCCGGTGCCTGGTTCGACTGGATCTACCGCGCCCTGGTGCTGCTGGTGGTGGCCTGCCCCTGTGCATTGGTGATCTCCACCCCGGTGACCATCGTCAGCGGCCTGGCTGCCGCGGCGCGCAAAGGCATCCTCATCAAGGGCGGGGTGTACCTGGAGGGTGGGCGCAAGCTGGACTTCCTGGCCCTGGACAAGACCGGCACCCTCACCCACGGCAAGCCGGTGCAGACTGACAGCAACGTGCTCGATCCGCTGTTCGAAGGCCGCGCCCAGGCGCTGGCCGCTAGCCTCGCCGCCCGTTCCGACCATCCGGTGTCGGGGGCCATTGCCCAGTATGCGAGGGCGCAAGGCCTGGCCTTCGACGACGTCGGTGAGTTCGCCGCCCTCGCCGGGCGCGGCGTGCGCGGTGAGGTGGACGGTGAGCTGTATCACCTGGGCAACCACCGCCTGGTCGAGGAACTGGGCCTGTGCTCGCCGCAGTTGGAAGCCGAGCTGGACCAGTTGGAGCGCCAGGGCAAGAGCGTGGTCCTGCTGATTGGCCGCACGGGGCCTCTGGCGCTGTTCGCCGTGGCCGACACGGTCAAGGACAGCAGCCGCCAGGCCATCGCCGAGCTGCATGAGCTGGGTATCAGGACTGTCATGCTGACCGGCGACAATCCGCACACGGCCCAGGCCATCGCCGGCCAAGTCGGCATCGACCGCGCTGAAGGCAACCTGCTGCCGGCAGACAAGCTCACGGCCATCGAGGACCTGTACGCCGAGGGACACCGGGTCGGCATGGTGGGCGACGGTATCAACGACGCACCGGCCCTGGCCCGCGCCGAGATCGGTTTCGCCATGGCCGCCGCCGGTACCGACACGGCCATCGAGACCGCCGACGTGGCCTTGATGGACGACGACTTGCGGAAAATCCCGGCGTTCGTCAGGCTGTCGCGCCAAAGCGCGGCGATACTCACCCAGAACATCGTCCTGGCCCTGGGCATCAAGGCGATTTTCCTGGCGATCACCTTTGCCGGCATGGCCACCATGTGGATGGCGGTGTTCGCCGACATGGGCGTGAGCTTGCTGGTGGTGTTCAACGGCTTGCGCCTGTTGCGCAAGTAGCGGCTGCAGCTTCAAGTTGACCGAGGTGACAGTGAGTTGGATGAATGTGCACGGCCCTGCTTTTACTTGCAGCTTGCCGCTTGAAGCTTGCCGCTGCGGCCCCAAACCATGCTGAGCGCCGAACTCAAGGCTTTCTATATGGTGGCCCGGCTGGGCAGTATCACCCTGGCGGCGAAGAAGCTCGGGCTCAGCCAGCCCACGGTGACCACGCAGATCCGCAACCTGGAGAACCAGTATGCGGTGGAGCTGTTCTACCGTGGCGGGCGGCGGTTGGTGCTGAGCGACGAAGGCGCGCGCCTGCTGCCGATGGTCAAGGCGCTGCTGCAGCAGGAGGCCGATATCGAGTTCGAGTTGCGCAACAGCGGCCAGGCCCAGGGCAGCTTGCGCATCGCCGCCACTGCGCCGTACTACGTCCTCGACCTGGTGAAGATCTTTCGCGAGCGCCTGCCCCAGGTCGAGGTGGCGGTGGAGATCGGCAACTCCCAGCAAGTGCTGGAAATGCTCGAGGACTACCGGGTCGACATCGCCGCCTCGTCGCAACTGGTGGAAGACACCCGGCTGGTGCGTCGGGTGCTGGGCAGCGACCCACTGGTGGTGGCGGTGCACCGCAACCATCCCCTGGCCCATCGCCAGGTGGTTGCCATCGACGCCCTGGCCGGGCATTGCCTGTTGATGCGCGAGCAGGGCTCGACCACACGCAAGCTGACCGAGCGGATGCTTTCGCAAGCCAAGGTGCAGATGGGCGCGCTGCTGGAGATCGGTAGCCGCGAGTCGATCCGCGAGGCGGTGCTGCGCAATATCGGCATCAGCATCATTGCCCGCCACGAGGCGCCGCATAACTCGGAGCTGCGGGTGCTGGAGCTGGAGGATGCGCCGGTGATGCACGAGTACCTGTATTGCCTGAAAGAGCGGCGCCAGGCGCGATTGCCGGCGGCATTCCTGGGGGTGGCGCAGGAGGTGGCGGGGTCGCAGTTCTGATCGTTCTATCGGTGGCGTCTGTCCAAGCGGCTGGCGCTGCCTTGCAGCCCATCGCCGGCAGGGCCAATCCAAAATCCATGAATATCACTATCGGCAGCTTTTGCCTCTCAGCCACATAACCTTCGTATTGCCTCCCTAGCATGGCCTCCATCTCTTCGATGAGGCCCTGTCATGAACAACGCCATCGCAACCCCGGGCGCACAAATGAAAGTGCGCGGTATCCACAAGCGTTTCGGTGCCTTCACGGCGCTGAACGATGTTTCCCTGGACATCGCCGCCGGCGAGCTGGTCTGCCTGCTCGGCCCCTCGGGCTGCGGCAAGACCACCCTGCTGCGCTGCATCGCCGGCCTGGAGCGCCAGGACCGTGGCGAGCTGTACATCGGCGAGCGCAACATCTCCGACCTGCCGCCCCAGGCCCGCGATTATGGCATCCTGTTCCAGTCCTACGCGCTGTTCCCCAACCTCACCGTCGAGGCCAACATCGCCTACGGCCTGACCGGCAGCAGCCGCGACGAGGCCCGCCAGCGCGTGGCCGAGATGCTCGAGCTGGTCGGCCTGTCGGGCAGCGAAAAGAAATACCCCGGCCAGCTCTCCGGCGGCCAGCAACAGCGTGTGGCCCTGGCCCGCGCCCTGGCGCCATCGCCGTCGCTGCTGCTGCTCGACGAGCCGATGTCGGCCCTCGATGCGCGGGTCCGTGAGCACCTGTGCACCGAGCTGCGCCAACTGCAGCGGCAGTTGGGCATCACCACCCTGATGGTCACCCACAACCAGGACGAAGCCATGCTCATGGCCGACCGCATCGCCGTGATGAACAACGGCCAGGTCGAGCAGTACGCCACGCCCCAGGAAATCTACGACCAGCCGGCCACGCCATTCGTTGCCGAGTTCGTCGGCCAGGGCAACTGGTTGCCGTTCCAGCGCAGCAGTGACAGCCATGCCCAGGTCGGTGGCATGAGCATGCGCCTGGCGTCCGGGGCGGTGCGCGCCAGCAGTGGCCGGCTGTTCTGCCGTCCGGAGGCGATCACGGTCAACCCGCCGGTGCATGAGGAAAACCTGTTCCCGGCCATGGTCCGCGAGATCACCTTCCTCGGTAACCGTTGCCGCATGAGCTTCGAGCTCAAGGCCCTGCCGGGTCATGCCCTGCTCGCCGAGCTGGCGCCGGAAGCCATGCCGCGCCTGGGTTCCCAGGATATCTGGGTGGCCCTGCCGCCGCGCAGCCTGCAGGTCTTTGCCTGAGATGGCCGCGCCAATGTCCGTATCGATCGCCCAGGCCAGGGCCGTGCCACGCAGTGGTGTCGCCCTGGGGGACCGTCTCTTCGTCGTCGGCGGCAAGAGCCTGCTGCTGGTTTTGCTCATCCTCGCCGTGCTGATGCCCTTGCTGGCGATCTTCTGGCGCGGTTTCAGTGGCGACGCCGGCCAGGGTGGCGGCCTGCTGGCTGCCCGCGAGCTGTTCGCCAGCGCGAATTTCCACTGGTTGCTAGGCAACAGCCTGAGCGTGGCCTTCAGCGTCGCGGCCATCGTCGTGCCGCTGGCCTACCTGTTCGCCTATGCCTTGCAGCGTACCCTGATCCCAGCCAAGGGCCTGTGGCGGGGCATTTCCCTGCTGCCGCTGCTGGCGCCGTCGATGCTGCCGGCGATCGCCCTGGTGTACCTGTTCGGCAACCAGGGCCTGTTGCGCGGTTTGCTCAGCGACAACATCTATGGCTTCTGGGGCATCGTCCTCGGCGAGGCCATCTACACCTTCCCGCATGCCCTGATGATCCTGCTCTCGGCACTGTCGCTGGCCGATGCCCGTCTGTTCGATGCCGCGTCGAGCATGGGCGCCGGCCCCTGGCGGGCGTTTCGCAGCATCACCTGGCCGGCCACGCGCCAGGCGGTGTTCGCTGCCTTCTGTCTGGTGTTCACCTTGACCATCACCGACTTCGGCGTGCCGGTCGTGGTGGGGGGCGACTACCAGGTTCTGGCGCTGGAAGCTTACAAGGCTGTAGTCGGCCAGCAGCAGTTCGGCCGTGGCGCGCTGATCGGCATGGTCCTGTTGGTGCCGGCACTGCTGAGCTTCGCCGTCGACGCCTGGCTGCGCCGCCGTCAGGGCGAGGCCATGAGCGGCCGCGCCCAGGTGTTCCAGCCCAAGCCGTCGCGTCGCCGCGATGCCTGCTTCCTGGCCATCGTGCTGCTGGTCTGCGCAGTGCTGCTGCTGGTCGTCGGTATGGCGGTGTACTCCTCGCTGGTCAAGTTCTGGCCCTACAACCTGTCGCTGTCGCTCAAGCACTACATGTTCGAGGACACCGCCGGCGGCGGCTGGCTGGCCTACCGCAACAGCGTGACCATGGCCCTGGGCACGGCGCTGGTCGGCAGCATCGTGATCTTCACCTGCGCCTACCTGATGGAGAAGACCCAGGGCCAGCGCTTGCTCAACCAGGCCTTGCGCCTGCTGAGCTTCATCCCCATGGCGGTACCGGGGTTGGTCCTGGGCCTGGGCTACGTGTTCTTCTTCAACCTCAGCGGCAACCCGTTGCACGTGTTCTACGGTGGCATGACCTTGCTGGTGGTATGCACCATCGCCCACTACCTGACCACCGCGCAGATGACCGCGACCACCGCCCTGCGCCAGCTCGACGGCGAGTTCGAGGCTGCCGCGCTGTCGCTCAAGGCGCCGCTGTACCGGCACTTCCTGCGGGTCACCGTGCCGATCTGCCTGCCGGCGCTGCTGGACATCGTCCGCTACCTGTTCGTCTCGGCGATGACCACGGTATCGGCGGCGATCTTCCTGTACAGCCCCGACACCATCCTCGCCGCCGTCGCCGTGCTGAACATGGACGACGCCGGCAACGTGGGCGGCGCCGCCGCCATGTCGACCCTGATCCTGTTGACCAGCGCGGCCGCCTCGCTGCTGCTGGCCGGTGCTTCCCGCGGCCTGTTGCGCCGCTCCCAGGCCTGGCGCCAGCGCGCCGCCGACCACTGACTGACTGCCAACCCTGTAAGGAACCGCACCATGTTCAAGCCCCTGGTACTTGCCGCTGCCGTATCCGCCGTGTTCAGCCTGCAGGCTTCGGCCGCCGAGACCCAACTGACCGTCTATACCGCCCTGGAAGCCGAGCAGCTCAAGAGCTACAAGCAGGCCTTCGAGAAGGCCAACCCGGACATCGAGATCAAGTGGGTGCGCGACTCCACCGGCATCATCACCGCCAAGCTGCTGGCCGAGAAGGATCGCCCGCAGGCCGACGCGGTGTGGGGCCTGGCCGCCTCCAGCCTGGCCATCCTCGACCAGAACGGCATGCTCGAAGCCTATGCGCCGAAGGACCTGGCGAAGATCGGCGAACACTACCGTGATGCGGCCAATCCGCCGGCTTGGGTCGGCATGGACGTGTGGGCCGCGACCATCTGCTTCAACACCATCGAGGCCGAGAAGCAGGGCCTGAGCAAGCCGGTGAGCTGGCAGGACCTGACCAAGCCTGAATACAAGGGCAAGATCGTCATGCCCAACCCGGCCTCGTCCGGTACTGGCTTCCTGGATGTCAGCGCCTGGTTGCAGACCTTCGGCGAGCCCCAGGGCTGGGCCTACATGGACGCTTTGCACCAGAACATCGGCCAGTACGTCCACTCCGGTTCCAAACCGTGCAAGCTGGCGGCTGCGGGTGAGTTCCCGATCGGCATCTCCTTCGAATACCCGGCCGTGCAGCTCAAGCGCCAGGGCGCACCGCTGGACATCGTCCTGCCCAAGGAGGGCCTGGGCTGGGAGATCGAGGCGACCGCGGTGATCAAGGGCACGCCCAAGGCCGAGGCCGCCAGGCGCCTGGCCGACTTCTCCGCGAGCCCCGCTGCCATGGAGTTGTACAAGGAAAACTTCGCCGTGCTCGCCGCGCCGGGTATCGCCAAGCCGCAGACCGAATTGCCGGCGGACTACGAGCAGCGCCTGATCAAGAACGACTTCAACTGGGCCTCGCAGAACCGTGACCAGATCCTGGCCGAGTGGCGCAAACGCTATGACGGCAAGTCGGAGAAGGTTGCCCAGCAGTAAGTGTCTTCAGTTGTCATCTGGGGCTGCAAAGCAGCCCCAATACCGCTTGGCTGACTGGCCTGGGGGCTTGTTTAGAGTTCTGCCACCAAGGCTTCGAGCTGCTCCTGACGTTCTGCCTGGTTGATCCGCGCCCCGGCATTGAGCGACGACCATTGCGGATGCGCCCGCGCCCGTTTCAGCGCCTCGGGCAGCTTGCCTTCGCGCCAGGTCTTCTCATCCAGCTCGCCCAGGCGCACCCTGTCCTGTGCGGCATGCCCGCGATTATCCAATGCTGCCATCAACTGCTGTTGGCGCAACGCCAGCAAACGCAGTACCGCGTCGTCCACGGTCAGCTCGCGCTGGCCCTTCAGCTTGCCCATCAACCTGGCGCCATAGTTGCGCGCGGTTTGTAGCGCACCACCGGCGATGGCGCCTGCCAGCGCCGCAGCGCCGAGGGTCAGCCCGCCCACCAGCAGATCGACCCCCGCCCCGGCAGCGGCACCGGCCGCGACCCCGCTACCCAGGCGCACGCCAAGCAGTTTCAGTGTCTCGGGGTTGAACAGGTCGTCGCCCCAGCGCCCGTCCAGCAGCGGCAGGTCGCCAGCGTTGGCGTCGTCGTGGCGGAAGGCGTACAGCTTGAGCAGCGCCTCGACGCAACGTTGCTCGCGCTGGCGCACCTCCTGGCGCAAGGCTTCGATGGCCTTGGCTTCGGCGGCTGGCTCGGCCTCGACGCTGCGTCGGCAGGCGGCGCAGTCGAGCAGCAGCTCGGCGATCAGGCGCTTGCCGCTTTGCTGGCGGGCCTGGCGCTGGGCCTGCTGGTCGTCGATCAGCCGCTGCAGGGCAGGGCGGGCGTCTTCGAGCAGCAGGGCGAGGCTTTCGTACAAGCGCCGCTCGCCATCTTCCGGCGGGGCCACGCTGTCGAACCGCACCAGTGCATGCAGGCCCAGGCGGGCCAGGGCCTCGCGCCATTGCGGCTCGCGGTGCTGGCTGCTGGCGACGAAGTTGAGCACCGGCAGCAACGGCTTGCCGCAGCCGGCCAGCACTTCCAGTTCGTCACGGTACTTGGCCAGCACCGGTTCGCGGGCGTCGATCACATAGAGCCCGGCATCGCTGGACAGCAACTGGCGCAGCACCTTGGCCTCCTGCTCGAAACGCTGGCGCGCCTCGCTGCCCTGGAGAAAGCGCTCCAGCCGGGCCGGGCCATCCAGGCGTTCGCCGGGGCGTTCCAGACGTTCCAGGTAGTCGAGCAGGGCGATGGCATCCTCCAGGCCCGGCGTATCGTACAGTTCCAGCAAGGGCTCGCCGTCCACCGACAGGCGTGCCCCTTCCACGTGGCGGGTGGTGCTGGGGCGATGAGAGACCTCGCCGAAGCCGACATCGCGGGTCAGGGTGCGTAGCAGGGAGGTCTTGCCGACGTTGGTGTGGCCGACCACGGCCAGTTTCAGCGGCTCAGTCATGGCCATGCTCCAGCCAGGTCAGCGGCGAGGTGTCGGCGTGCGGCAGGCCGAGGCGGTCCAGGGCGTCGTGCCAGTCGCCCAGGCGGGCGGCATCCAGCGCCTGGCCCGGCAATGCCTGGAGCAGCCAGATGCGGGTGGCACCGGCGTTGCGCGCCAGTTCGGCGAGCAGCGCCAGGCTGCCGCGGTCCGGCGAACGGCGGGGGTCGCAGGCGATGGCCAGGCGCGCCGGGGGGAAGCGGCTCAATTGCTCCAGCAGCTTGTGGCGCGACTCGCGGCTGTCCAGTACACCGGCATCCATCACCGCCTTCGGCAGGGCCGGAGGCCAGGGGCGCTGGTCGTCCAGCTCCAGGCCCACCAGCAACGCCCCGCCGTGCTGTGCATCCACCTGGCCGGATTCGAAATGCGGCAGGGTAGCCGGGGCGGCATCTTGCACGCCAAGCCGTTCGCTGCTGGGCATCAGGGCGTCGCGCAGTTGGCTGTAGCCGGGCAGGCTCAGGTCCAGGGCCAGGCGCGCTCGGCCCTGGCGCCAGCGCCACAGGCACATGGCCGCCAGCAACAGGCGCGGCAGCAGGCCGTAGACCAGCACCACGCCGAGCAGCCAGCTGGCCCAGGCCTGGCGCGCCAGGTCGAGTGCGGGAAGGGTATCGCCGCTGGCGCGGATCATGGCTTCGTCAGGCACGGCGAAACCGAGCAGCGAGGGCAGGGCGCCGAGGGCCTGGGTCAGGGTGATGAAGGGTTCGGCAGCGAGCAGGGTGGTCTCCCAGACGAAGCCATAGCGGCGGGCGGCCAGCAGCGCCAGGAGCATGCCCAGCGCCGCGGCCATCGCCAGCGACCACAGGCCATGCACCAGCAGGCCGAGCAGCCAGCGGTTCAGGCGCTGGCGCTGCAGCATCACCAGCAATGCCGGGGCCAGGTGCGCAGCCTTGGCGTCGCGGGCGAAGCGTTCGCTCAGCCATAGCCACAGGCGTCCGAGGCTGGCGCCGTGTTCGCCGCTCAAGGCGAAGCCGATTGCCCAGCCCAGCAGCATCAGCAGGTTCAGCCCGAGCAGGCTGCCCAGGGCCCAGAACACGTTCACCGAGCGCTGGCCGTCGCCCAGGGCGGCGAGGCCCAGGCCGGCGCCGCTGAGCACGGCCAGCACCAGCAGGGCCAGCAGCGCCAGGCGCGCGCCCTGCTTCCAGTGGTGCAGGGCGGCGGTCATGCCGTCGCGTTCGGCCAGCCACAGGGCGCGGGTTTCGATACGCGCCGCCAGTTCGCCGCCCTGCTGTCGGGCGCGGCGGTTGGCCTCCTGGTCCTCGAGGGGGCCGGCGTGCTCCTCGCGCAGGCGCACCGCTTCGGTGAGCCAGCGTTTGTCGAATGGGGTCGGTGCAGTCACAAGGTCTTCCATTGCACAAGTCAGGGCAAAGCATAACCCAGGCGACGAGTGCTATCCTCGCCCCCATGAATACATCACTTCCCCTCAGCCTGATCGCGGCCCTCGCCGAGAACCGCGTGATCGGCATCGACAACTCCATGCCCTGGCACCTGCCAGGGGATTTCAAGTACTTCAAGGCCACTACCTTGGGCAAGCCGATCATCATGGGGCGCAAGACCTGGGATTCGCTGGGCCGGCCATTGCCGGGCCGCCTGAACCTCGTGGTCAGCCGCCAGCCGGGCCTTGCGCTTGCGGGGGCCGAGGTCTTCGCTTCGCTGGAGCAGGCGCTGGTGCGTGCCGAGCAGTGGGCCCGGGAGCAGGGTGTCGACGAGCTGATGCTGATCGGTGGGGCGCAGTTGTATGGGCAGGCGCTGGAGAAAGGGCTGGTCAGCCGTATGTACCTGACCCGCGTGGAGCTGTCGCCGGAGGGGGATGCCTGGTTCCCGGAGTTCGACCAGGCGCAGTGGGCGTTGACGTCGAGTGTGCCGCAGGCGGGCGAGGGTGAGGGGCCTGCGTATCGCTTCGAGGTCTGGGACAAGGTTTGAGACTGTTGGGGCCGCGCAGCGGCCCCAGGCGCTCAGGAGTGGCTCAGCTCGGCATGCTGGTCATCGGCCAGCACCTCTTTGTCGGTCTCTTTCAGCAACTGGCTGGTCACCACGCCCGCGGTCATCGAGCCGTTGACGTTCAGCGCGGTGCGGCCCATGTCGATCAGTGGCTCGACCGAGATCAGCAACGCCACCAGTTCCACCGGCAGGCCCATGGCCGGCAGCACGATCAGCGCGGCGAAGGTCGCACCACCGCCCACGCCGGCGACGCCCGCCGAGCTCAGGGTGACGATGGCCACCAGGGTAGCGATCCACAGCGGGTCGAAGGTGTCGATGCCCACCGCCGGGGCCACCATCACCGCCAGCATGGCCGGATACAGGCCGGCGCAGCCGTTCTGGCCGATGGTCGCGCCGAACGAGGCGCTGAAGCTGGCGATGGACTGCGGCACGCCCAGGCGGCGGGTCTGCGCCTCGATGTTCAGCGGGATGCTGGCGGCGCTGGAGCGGCTGGTGAAGGCGAAAGTCAGCACCGGCCAGACCTTGCGCAGGAAGCGCAGCGGGCTGACGCCGGAGATCGTCAGGATCACCCCGTGAACCACGAACATCAGCCCCAGGCCGAGGTACGACACCACCACGAAGCTGCCCAGCTTGAGGATGTCCTCCAGGTTGGAGCTGGCCACCACCTTGGCCATCAGCGCGAGCACGCCGTAAGGGGTGAGTTTCATCACCAGGCGTACCAGGCGCATCACCCAGGCCTGCAAGGTGTCGATGGCCGCCAGGGCGCGCCCGCCCTTGTCGCTGTCGTCCTTGATCAACTGCAGCGCGGCCAGGCCCAGGAACACGGCGAAGATCACCACGCTGATGATCGAGGTCGGCTTGGCCCGCGCAAGGTCGCCGACAGGGTTGCTGGGGATGAACGACAGCAGCAGTTGTGGCACGTTGAGGTCGGCGACCTTGCCCGCGTAGTCGCTCTGGATCGCCTGCAGGCGCGCGGTTTCCTGGGCTCCGGCCACCAGCCCTTCGGCGCTCAGGCCGAACAGGTTGGTCAGGGCGATGCCGATCAGCGCGGCGATGGCGGTGGTCAGCAGCAGGATACCGATGCTCAGCACGCTGATCCGCCCGAGGGACGAGGCGTTGTGCAGGCGCGCCACGGCACTGAGGATCGAGGCGAACACCAGCGGTATGACGATCATCTGCAGCAGGCCCACGTAGCCGTTGCCGACCAGGTCGAGCCAGCCGATGGTGGCCTTGAGCACCGGGTGGCCGGCGCCATAGAACGTGTGCAGGGCCAGGCCGAACAGCACGCCCAGGCCAAGGCCCAGCAGGACTTTCTTCGCCAGGCTCCAGTCGGTACGGCGGGTTTGCGCCAGGCCCAGCAGCAAAGCCAGGAACACCAGCAGGTTGAGTGACAGCGGCAGGTTCATTGAAGCTCCAGGATAAAGCAGAAAGGGCGTCGCCTCTGGTGAGCGATTGCGAACATAAATGCTAACAGTCTGAAAACAAACGAATTTATATCCAAATGGAATTTGGATAGTCGTAAATGGAATAACACCTTGTCGTTCCTGGCAATGAACACGGCGTTTGCAGCTGCGTGGAGGTCGTTGTCAGGGGGGCGATGGCAGGGTTGTTTGGCTAGCGTTCCAAGGCCACTTTTCAGGAGATTCGCACATGATCGCTCCGAAAGTCCTCGCCGGCGGCCTGGCCTTGGCGCTCAGCTTCACTACCTGGGCCGTCGAGCTCAAGCATTGGCCGCAGGATGCCGCCAGGCAGCTCGACCAGATGATCGCGGCCAATGCCAACCAGGGCAACTACGCCGTCTTCGACATGGACAACACCAGCTATCGCTTCGACCTGGAAGAAGCCTTGCTGCCCTTCATGGAGAACAAAGGGCTGATCAGCCGCGACACGCTCGACCCCTCCCTGAAGCTGATCCCGTTCAAGGACACTGCCGAGCACAAGGAAAGCCTGTTCAGCTATTACTACCGTTTGTGCGAGATCGATGACATGGTCTGCTACCCCTGGGTGGCCCAGGTGTTCTCCGGCTTCAGCCTCAAGGCGCTGAAGGCCCAGGTCGATGAACTGATGGCGTCCGGCAAGCCCGTCCCCGCCACCTATTACGACGGTGAGCAGGTCAAGCGCATGGAGGTGCCGCCGCCCAAGGTGTTCACTGGGCAGACCGAGCTGTTCAACAAGCTGATGGAGAATGGCATCGACGTCTATGTGATCTCCGCTGCGTCGGAGGAGCTGGTACGCATGGTCGCCTCCGACCCCAGGTACGGCTACAACGTGAAGCCCGAGAACGTCATCGGCGTCAGCCTGCTGCTCAAGGACCCCGCCACCGGTCAGTTGACCACCGCGCGCAAGCAGATCAGCGAAGGCCGCTACGATCCCAAGGCCAACCAGGACCTGGAGCTGACCCCTTACCTATGGACCCCGGCCACCTGGATGGCTGGCAAGCAGGCGGCCATCCTCACCTACATCGACGAGTGGAAGAAGCCGGTGCTGGTGGGAGGCGATACGCCGACCAGCGATGGCTACATGCAGTTTCATGGTGTCGACGTGGGCAAGGGTGGCATCCACCTGTGGATAAACCGCAAGGCCAAGTACATGGCGCAGATGAACGGGATGATCGCCAAGCAGGCCGCGGCCCAGGCGAAGGAAGGAGTGCCGGTGACGGCGGACAAGAACTGGGTGATCGTGACGCCGGAGCAGATCCAGTAGGGTTGTTTCAGATGAAAACTGAGCGACAGCTACGACCGCTGGCAGAAGTGGATCCAATGGCTATGGTTGATAGCTACTGGCTACCATTTCTGCGTGAGGTCATCAGTGGCTATTCGAGATCAGCAATTCATTTATCACCTGACCAGTGTCCACAATGTGCCTTCAATCATGCAGCGAGGGCTGATCCCTAGAGCTCAGCTGAATGGAGATTTCGCGGATATCGCTGATCCTGAGATCATTGAAGGGCGGTGTAGTGAGGCTCTGGAACAGTTTGTGCCATTTCACTGGTTTGCCAGGAACCCCTTTGATGGCAGGGTGCATCAGGACAGACCAGATGAGAGCTTTGTGCTGATTGCAGTGGAAAGATCTTTAGCGCGTCGGTGCAATTGGTGGGTGATTCCACGGCATCCACTGGCGGGTGGGGCTTTCGAGTTACTCGACTACGAGAGGGGGTTCGCGGCGATAGATTGGGATATGATGGATCGCCGAGATTACCGTGACCCACTTTGCAAACACGTCTGCATGGCGGAATGTCTATCTCCTGGGCCCGTGCCCGCAGCGCAGTTTGCAAAGATCTATACCCCATCGGCAGAGATCGAGCGAACCGTGCTTCAAGCGGCGCGGCAGTCGGGGTATAGCCGCCTGTGGGTTGACTCGAATCCGAATATGTTTCCACCTCGATGATCTATACCAGCCTCAACCCCTCCAAAGCGCTCATTTGGCGAATTGTCCATCGCGACAATCTTCCTTGGCTTTTGGATAACGGTTTGCACTCGGTTTCTTCCGGGAGGCTTTCCAGCGCCTACGTCGGTATCGGTAATCCAGATCTGATCAGCAAGCGGGCGCAGCGCTATGTGCCCATCGAGCCACGAGGTACATTGGCCGACTACGTACCGTTCTATTTCACCCCGTTTTCGGTGATGATGAAGAACATCCATTCGGGCTGGAGCGTACAGCAGCGCCGGAACGAAGAGATCGTGATCTTGGTCTCAAGCCTGTACCATGCGCGATCTCTTGGCCTGCGCTTCGTCTTCACCGACGCCCATGCCTACCCGCATTGGGCAGGCTACTACAGCGAGCTGCAGCATCTGGACAAGATCGATTGGGGGATCCTGCAGCGCAGGGACTTTAAGCGCGATCCTGACGATCCAAGAAAAATGGAGCGCTACCAGGCTGAGGCCTTGATCCACAGGCATGTTCCGACAGCTGGTCTTTTGGGTATTGTCTGCTACAACGAAGCTTTGAAACGTCGTGTTGACATGGAGGTTCAGCAGCGTCAGCTGAACCTTCCCGTGCATGCTCGACCCGGGTGGTACTTCTGATGATCCGCTTTACACAAGGTAACCTGCTGGAGGCGAAGGCTGAAGCGCTGGTTAACACAGTCAACACCGTAGGGGTGATGGGAAAAGGCATTGCGTTGATGTTCAAGGAACGCTTTGCCGAGAACTATCGCCTGTACGCGGCTGCCTGCAAAGCGGACGAGGTGGTCACCGGGAAGATGTTCGTCACCGAGGTCCGAGAATTGGAAGGGCCGCGATGGATCGTGAACTTCCCAACCAAACGGCATTGGCGCTCTCCCTCACAGATCGCCTGGATCATCGAAGGCCTGCACGATCTGCGCAGATTCGTTATCGAGAACAAGGTGATTTCCATCGCCATTCCTCCCTTGGGTGCAGGTAATGGAGGATTACCTTGGGCGTCCGTACGTGAGCAGATCGAAGCGATCCTGGGGGATCTGGAGGCGGATGTCCTGGTTTTCGAACCCACGGGCAAGTATCAGAACGTCTCCAAGCGCAGCGGTGTAGAAAAGCTGACGCCGGCCCGGGCGCTGATTGCGGAGCTTGTGCGCCGCTACTGGGTTCTCGGTATGGAGTGCAGTTTGCTAGAGATCCAGAAGTTGGCCTGGTTCCTTGAGCGTTCGATAGAGCGGTTCACGCCTGAGGATAATCCTCTGGATCTGAAGTTTTCTGCCCATAAGTACGGTCCTTATGCCAACCGGCTTGAGCACCTGCTGGACAATCTGGATGGGAGCTATCTCCATTGCGGCAAGCGCATCAGCGATGCGGGGCCGATGGACGTCATCTGGTTCGACGAAGGCCGAAAGGCTTTTGTCCAGGCGTACCTGAACAGTGAGGCCAAAGCATATCTGCCAGCCCTGGAGTTCACTACCAGCCTGATTGACGGTTTCGAATCGCCTTTCGGCATGGAGCTTCTCGCCACCGTGGATTGGCTACTGCATCGAGATGGTATTGAGCCGGATGTGTCCTCGATTCGCCGAGGATTGAAAGCCTGGTCCGGGGGGGCAGGTGCTGCAGCCCGAAAAAGCAAACTGTTCGACGACGAATCCCTCAGCATCGCCTTGAATAAGCTGTCTGTATTCAGGACGAGTCCAATCCCTGTCAGTGCAGTAAATTAGTCGTTCACTCTCAAGAATAAAAACCGGCGCACAGGGCGCCGGTTTTTATTTGCCGCGAGCCTTACAGCCCTTCGAGCATCGCCTTGTTGCGCACCGCGCCCTTGTCGGCGCTGGTGGCCAGCAGGGCGTAGGCCTTCAGGGCGGTGCTGACCTTGCGTGGGCGGGCTTCGGCCGGTTTCCAGCCTTTCTTGTCCTGCTCCACACGGCGAGCGGCCAGTTCCTCGTCGCTGACCAGCAGGTTGATCGAGCGGTTGGGGATGTCGATGAGGATCTTGTCGCCATCGCGCACCAGGCCGATGGCACCGCCTGCGGCGGCTTCCGGCGAGGCGTGGCCGATCGACAGGCCCGAGGTGCCGCCGGAGAAGCGGCCATCGGTGAGCAGGGCGCAAGCCTTGCCCAGGCCCTTGGACTTCAGGTACGAGGTCGGGTAGAGCATCTCCTGCATGCCTGGGCCGCCTTTCGGGCCTTCGTAGCGGATGATGACCACGTCGCCGGCTTTCACTTCGTCGGCGAGGATGCCGCGCACGGCGCTGTCCTGGCTCTCGAAGATCTTCGCGCTGCCCTCGAACACCAGGATCGACTCGTCGACACCGGCGGTCTTCACCACGCAGCCATCCTGCGCGATGTTGCCGTACAGCACGGCCAGGCCACCCTCTTGCGAGTAGGCGTGCTCGACGCTACGGATGCAGCCTTCGGCGCGGTCCAGGTCCAGGCTCGGCCAGCGGGTCGACTGGCTGAAGGCGGTCTGGGTCGGGATACCGGCGGGGCCGGCCTTGAAGAAGGTGTGCACCGCCTCGTCATCGGTCTGGGTAATGTCCCACTTGGCGATGGCTTCCTCCATGCTGCGGCTGTGCACGGTCGGCAGGTCGGTGTGCAGCAGGCCGCCACGGGCCAGCGAACCGAGGATGCTGAAGATGCCGCCAGCGCGGTGGACGTCCTCCATGTGGTACTTCTGGATGTTCGGCGCCACCTTGCACAGCTGTGGCACTTTGCGCGACAGGCGATCGATGTCGCGCAGGTCGAAGTCCACCTCGGCTTCCTGGGCCGCAGCCAGCAGGTGCAGGATGGTGTTGGTCGAACCACCCATGGCGATGTCGAGCATCATGGCGTTCTCGAACGCCTTGAAGTTGGCGATACTGCGCGGCAGGACCGAGGTGTCGTTCTCGCCGTAGTAGCGCTTGCACAGCTCGACGATGGTGCGCCCGGCGCTGAGGAACAGTTGTTCGCGGTCGGCGTGGGTGGCCAGGGTCGAACCGTTGCCTGGCAGGGCCAGGCCAAGGGCTTCGGTCAGGCAGTTCATCGAGTTGGCGGTGAACATGCCGGAGCACGAACCACAGGTCGGGCACGCGCTGCGCTCGTACTCGGCGACCTTCTCGTCGCTGGCGGACGAGTCGGCGGCGATGACCATGGCGTCGACCAGGTCCAGGCCGTGGTTGGCCAGCTTGGTCTTGCCGGCTTCCATCGGGCCGCCGGAGACGAAGATCACCGGAATGTTCAGGCGCAGGGCGGCCATCAGCATGCCGGGGGTGATCTTGTCGCAGTTGGAGATGCACACGATGGCGTCGGCGCAGTGGGCGTTGACCATGTATTCCACGGCGTCAGCGATGATCTCGCGGCTCGGCAGCGAATAGAGCATGCCGTCGTGGCCCATGGCGATGCCGTCGTCGACCGCGATGGTGTTGAATTCCTTGGCCACGCCACCGGCGCGCTCGATCTCGCGGGCCACCAGTTGGCCCAGGTCCTTCAGGTGCACATGCCCTGGGACGAACTGGGTGAACGAGTTGGCGATGGCGATGATCGGTTTCTTGAAGTCTTCGTCCTTCATCCCGGTGGCGCGCCAGAGGGCACGGGCACCGGCCATGTTGCGGCCCTGGGTGGAAGTCTTGGAACGGTAAGCAGGCATGAAGCACTCCTGGCGGCTGAATCAGGTCACAAAAAGGGGAGTGAGCTTCTCTTGTCCTTTGCGCCGAGGCCGGTTGCCACTGGCACGGATGAGGTCGAAGACAGCGCGGGATCGCCGCGTGCTCGACCAGAGCTCATAAACCCGCCGGGGATGTCTGGCGATGAATAGGCCGATTCTACACCGCTGGCGCGGCGAGGGAATGGCGATGTGGATGGCCGGCGGCCATCTGGGACGGGGTTCGGCGATGATTTCATCTGACAGACGCTCTGTAGGAGGCTTCCCAAATGTAGCCAGAAGGCCTTTTCGCCACTGACGCGCCGGTGCGCCTGGCCTATCATCCCCGCGCCGCATGTGCGGCTTCACGAGACACGACCTCAATGGACCTTCCCAGTTTCAGTTCGTCACGAACCTGCAACCTGGCACTGAGTGCGCCGTCGCCAGGGCTACCGAAGGCTTGAGCCGGCAAGGCTGAGGTCTGCGGGCGCCTGGGTCGGCGCCTGGAGAACCTTATGCACTGCACATCCGATACCCTCGCTTCGCCATTCGACCCGCGCCAGGCCGCCCAGGCCCGTCGCGATGGCCTCCTGCAACAGGGCCGCTATCTCGAGGGCACCGCCGGCGCCCTGATGACCGGCGAATACTCGAGTCTCGACCGCGGCCTGAGCGCCAGCCAGGCCATCGACATGCTGCGCCGAGAGGCCGCCGATGCCGAGACCATCTACCAGGCCTACGTCCTCGACGGGCAACGCAACCTGCTGGGTACCCTGTCCCTGCGCGAGCTGATCCTGGCCGCACCTGACCAGCCGATCGAGCGGATCATGGTGCGCGATGTCATTTGCGTCGGCACGTCCACTGGCCAGGAAGAGGTGGCCCGCCTGGTCCGCGAACACGACCTGCTGGCCGTGCCGGTGCTCGACGAGGCTGGCCGGCTGGTGGGCATCGTCACCTGCGACGATGCCATCGACGTGGTGGTCGAGGAGGCCACCGAGGATTTCCACAAGGGCGCGCTGATCACCAACCACGTCGGCAACCTCAAGGAGGCCACCATTGGCCTGCTGTACCGCAAGCGTGTGCTGTGGCTGGTGCTGCTGGTGTTCGGCAACCTGTTCTCCGGGGCGGGCATCGCCGCGTTCGAGGAGACCATCGCCGCGCATATCGCCCTGGTGTTCTTCCTGCCCCTGCTGGTGGACAGTGGCGGCAATGCCGGCGCCCAGTCGGCGACGCTGATGGTCCGTGGCCTGGCCACGGGCGAGGTGGTGTTACGCGACTGGCTGCGCATGCTGACCCGCGAATGCGCGGTGGCGCTGGCCCTGGGCGGCACCATGGCGATCGCCGTGGCGTCGCTGGGCATGCTGCGGGGCGGGCCGGAGATCGCCGTGATCGTCGCCAGCAGCATGTTGGTGATCGTGCTCATCGGCAGCCTGATCGGCATGAGCCTGCCGTTCATGCTCAGCCGCCTGAAGCTCGATCCGGCCACTGCTAGTGGGCCGCTGGTGACCTCGATCGCCGATGCGGCGGGGGTACTGGTGTACTTCGGGATCGCTTCGCAGGTGCTGGGTCTGTGATGCGACCTGGGGCCGCGAGGCGGCCCCAGGTGACGGTCAGCTGTTGGGCAGCAGTCGGCAGGTGATGCTCTTGATGTAGCGGGTTTCGGCGATCGCCGGGTGCACCGGGTGGTCCGGCCCCTGGCCGCCGCGCTCAAGCAGTTGCAGGTTGCGGTCCAGGTGACGGGCGCTGGTCAGCAGGATGCTGTGCAGGTCGTCTTCCGGCAGGTGCATCGAGCACGAGGCACTGACCAGGATGCCGTCCTTGGTGAGCATGCGCATGGCCTGCTCGTTCAGGCGACGGTAGGCTGCCTCGCCGTTCTTCAGGTCTTTCTTGCGTTTGATGAAGGCGGGCGGGTCGGCGATGATCACATCGAAACGTTCCTCGGCGGCCTTCAGTTCGCGCAGGGCCTCGAACACGTCACCTTCGATGCAGGTCAGCTTTTCGCCGATGCCATTGAGCGTGGCATTGCGCTCCACGCCGTCGAGTGCGAAAGCGGAGGCATCGACGCAGAACACTTCGCTGGCACCGAACGCGCCGGCCTGTACGCCCCAGCCACCGATGTAGCTGAACAGGTCCAGTACACGCTTGCCCTTGACGTAGGGCGCCAGGCGCGCGCGGTTCATGCGGTGGTCGTAGAACCAGCCGGTCTTCTGGCCGTCGCGCACCGGGGCTTCGAACTTCACGCCGTTCTCTTCCAGCGGCACCCAGTCGGGCACTTCGCCGTAGACGGTTTCGACGTAACGCCCCAGGCCTTCGGCATCGCGGGCGGCGGAGTCGTTCTTGAACAGGATGCCGCTGGGCTTGAGCACCTGGACCAGGGCGGCGATCACCTCGTCCTTGTGCTGCTCCATGGTGGCCGAGGCCAGTTGTACCACGAGGATGTCGAAGAAGCGGTCGACCACCAGGCCTGGCAGCAGGTCCGAGTCGCCGTAGACCAGGCGGTAGCAAGGCTTGTCGAACAGGCGCTCGCGCAAGGACAGGGCGACGTTCAGGCGGTGCACCAGCAGCGACTTGTCCAGCGGCAGCTTGGCATCGCGCGACAGCAGGCGGGCGCAGATCAGGTTGTTGGGGCTCACCGCCACCACGCCCAGGGGTTTGCCGTTGGCGGCCTCGAGGATCGCCTGCTGGCCGGCACGCAGGCCTTGCAGCGGGGTCGCGGCGACGTCGACTTCATTGCTGTAGACCCACAGGTGGCCGGCGCGCAGGCGGCGGTCGGCATTGGCTTTGAGGCGAAGGCTGGGCAGGGACATGACGTCGCTCCGGGAAAAAGAGCGGGATTATAGCGCGTTGGACATAGGGCCGGGGCGGTTGACGATAAAGCGTGGATCGGGTTCCGGGGGGCTGGTCCGGCCTGTTTACGGCGGTTCGGCGCCCCGAACCGCCGCGAATGGGCTGCCGGTTTCACCTCGCCAGCGCCCTGACCAACTGTTCGTTGAAGGCCGGGATGTCGTCCGGCTTGCGGCTGGTGATCAGGTTACCGTCCACCACCACTTCCTCGTCGACCCAGTTGCCGCCCGCGTTGCGGATATCGTCCTGCAGGGTCTTGTAGCTGGTCATCCGGCGTCCCTGGGCCAGTCCGCTGGACACCAGCAGCCAGGCGCCGTGGCAGATGACCGCCAGGGGCTTGCTGGCCGAGTCATGGCTCTTGACCAGTTTTTGCGCGGCCGGAATCACTCGAATGGTGTCGGAATTTTGCACGCCGCCAGGTAGCACCAGGGCGTCGTACAGGTCGAGGCTGGCACTTTCGAAGGTGGCGTCGACCGGGAACGTGTCTGCCGGTTTGTCATGGTTCCAGCCACGCACGGTGCCTTCCTTGTCGCTCAGGATATCCACCACCGCACCGTGCCGCTCCAGGGTTTCGCGGGGGCCGGTGAGCTCCACCTGCTCGAAACCGTCGGTGACCAGGAAGGCCACGCGCTTGCCGTTCAGTTCTGCGCTCATGGGGTTGTGCTCCTTTTCTGGATGGGCCTGAGAAGGAGGCTGGCGGGGCTGTGGCAAAGTTCCTGGAAAAGGTGCCAGTGGTTGGTACGCCGATGGGATCCAGGGTTAGAATTCGCCGTCCTTTCCGAGTGTGTGTCCATGCCCCAGGAACTCAGCCCCGAACAGATCCAGCAAGCCTTGCAAGGCATCACCATCCCGCCGCAACCGCAGATCATGGTCGACCTGCAGTTCGAGCAATACATGCCCGACCCGGACCTGGAGACCATCGCCAAGCTGATCGCCCAGGACCCCGGCCTGTCCGGTGCCTTGCTCAAGCTGGTGAACTCGCCGCACTTCGGCCTTGCCAACAAGATCGGCTCGATCCAGCGTGCGGTGAACCTGCTGGGCAGCCGTTCGATCATCAACCTGATCAACGCCCAGTCGATCAAGGGCGAGATGAGCGACGAGACCATCGTCACCCTCAACCGCTTCTGGGACACCGCCCAGGACGTGGCCATGACTTGTCTGACCCTGGCCAAGCGCACCGGGCTCCAGGCGGTGGACGAGGCCTACACCCTGGGCCTGTTCCACGACTGCGGCGTGCCGCTGATGCTCAAGCGTTTCCCCGACTACATGCAGGTGCTGGAGGAGGCCTATGCCAATGCCGGCGAGGACCGGCGCGTGGTGGATACCGAGAACCGTGCCTTCAACACCAATCATTCGGTGGTCGGCTACTTCACTGCCAAGTCCTGGCGCCTGCCGGAGCACCTGAGCGCGGCCATCGCCAACCACCACAATGCCCTGGCGGTGTTCCGCGACGAGTCGTCGCGCAATACCCAGACCCAACTGAAGAACCTGCTGGCGGTGCTGAAGATGGCCGAGCACATCTGTGCCTCCTACCGGGTGCTGGGCAACCAGGGCGTTGACCATGAGTGGAACGTGGTCGGCCCGCTGGTGCTGGACTACATCGGCCTTTCGGAGTACGACTTCGAGAACCTCAAACAGACCATTCGCGAACTGGGTGGGCACTGATCCATGCCGGAATTGCCAGAAGTCGAGACTACGCGGCGCGGTATCGCGCCTTACCTGGAAGGCCAGCGGGTCAGCCGCGTGGTGGTCCGTGACGGGCGCCTGCGCTGGCCGATCCCGGAGGACCTGGACGTGCGCCTGTCGGGGCAGCGCATCGTCACGGTGCAGCGGCGTGCCAAGTACCTGCTGCTCAATGCCGAGGTCGGCACCCTGATCAGCCACTTGGGCATGTCGGGCAACCTGCGCCTGGTGGAGCTGGGCTTGCCTGCTGCCAGGCACGAGCATGTGGATATCGAGCTGGAGTCGGGCCTGGCCCTGCGCTACACCGACCCGCGCCGTTTCGGCGCCATGCTCTGGAGCCTCGATCCGCTCAACCACGAACTGCTGGTGCGCCTGGGGCCGGAGCCGCTGACCGACCTGTTCGACGGCGAGCGCCTGTTCCAGCTTTCCCGGGGGCGGGCCATGGCGGTCAAGCCGTTCATCATGGACAACGCCGTGGTGGTGGGGGTGGGCAACATCTACGCCACCGAAGCGCTGTTCGCCGCGGGCATCGACCCGCGCCGCGAGGCCGGCGGCATTTCCCGAGCCCGCTACCTGAAGCTGGCGATCGAGATCAAGCGGGTGCTGGCGGCGGCCATCGAACAGGGCGGCACCACGCTGCGCGATTTCGTGGGGGGCGATGGGAAACCGGGGTATTTCCAGCAGGAACTGTTCGTCTATGGCCGGGGCGGCCAGCCGTGCAAGGTCTGTGGCACCACCCTGCGTGAAGTGAAGCTGGGGCAGCGGGCGAGCGTCTACTGCCCGCGTTGCCAGCGCTGACATCCCTCTTGGGGCTGCTTTGCAGCCCATCGCCTTTGGCGTTGACCTCAAGAGCAGCGCGCCCCTTGTGGGAGCGGGCTTGCCCGCGATAGGGCCGCAAAGCGGCCCCTCTCGCAGGCTATTCGAATACCATGGCCTCGCCGACCCCACGCGGATCGCTCGCGGCCTCCAGTGTGCCGGCAGCCTTGTCCCAGTACAGCACCTGCTGGTTGCCATAGGTGCGCCCCAGGTCTTTCAGGCGGTAGCCGCGTGCCTGCAACTGCTCCTTCTGCGCCTGGCTGAAGGTCCCTGGTTCGTGTTCGAGCACATCCGGCAGGTACTGGTGATGGTAGCGGGGCATGGCCGGCCACTCGGCCACCGGGCGACCTTCGAGATAACCCAGCATCGACAGCAGCACCATGCTCGGGATGCGGCTGCCGCCCGGCGTGCCGAAGCTGGCGAACTGCTCCGGGCTTTCGATGAAGCTCGGGCTCATGCTCGACAACGGCCGCTTGCCCGCCGCCACCGCATTGGCCTGGCTGCCGGCCAGGCCATAGCTGTTGCTGCCGCCAGGGTCGGCGGCGAAGTCGTCCATCTCGTTGTTCAACACCACACCCGTGCCCGGCACGCTGAAGGCTGCGCCAAACGGCAGGTTGACCGAGAGCGTGGCCGACACGGCATTGCCCAGGGCATCGATCACCGCGAAATGCGTGGTGTGGTCGCCTTCGCGCCAGGCGCTGGCCGGTGGCAGGGTACTGCTGGGCGTGGCCTGGTGGACATCGATGCTGTCGGCCAGACCTGTCAGGTAGCCACGGGCCAACAGGCGGTCGATGGGGTTGGCGACGTAGTCCGGGTCGCCGAGCGAGCCACGGTCGCGGTACGCGCGGCGCAGCGTTTCGACCACGTAGTGGCTGCGCTGGACCGGCTCGGCCTGCTGCCACGGCAGGCGCTGGAGCATGGCCAGGCTCTGGGCCACGGCCACGCCGCCGGCCGAGGGGGGCGGGCTGCTGATCAGCTCGCGGCGCTCGGCCAGTGCGAAGCGCAGCGGTTCGCGCCAGGCGGTGTGGTAGCTGGCGAGGTCGTCGAGGGTCCAGATCCCGCCTGCCTGGCGTACACCATCGACCAGTTGACGCGCCAGGGGGCCACGGTAGAAGCCATCGCGACCGTGATCGGCCAGGCGTTGCAGGGTGTCGGCCAGCTCCGGCTGACGGATCACCGTGCCAAGGGCTGGCACCTGGCTGTCGCTCAGGAACAGCCGCGCGCTTTCCGGGTTGTCGCGCAGGGCAGACAGGCGCATGGTCGCGCGGTCGCGATAGATGCGATCGACGGCGAACCCCTGGTTCGCCAGGCGGATGGCCGGGGCCAGGCTGTCCTTGAGGGGGAGTTGGCCGTGGGCCTGCGCAAGGTCGGCCAGGGCCTGGGGCAGGCCGGGGATGGCGGCGGCCAGCGGTCCGTTGATCGACAGGTTGGGCAGGGGCTTGCCGTCTTTGAGGTACATGCCTGGCGTCGCTGCGCCAGGGGCGCGCTCGCGGGCGTCGAGAAAGGCATAGCGTGGTGTGTCGCCGGCTTCGCGGAGCAGGAAGAAACCACCGCCGCCGAGCCCGGAGCCATAGGGCTCGACCACCGCCAGCGCGGCGCTGATGGCAATGGCCGCGTCGAAGGCGTTACCACCTTGCGCGAGGATCTGCCGGGCAGCTGCGGTAGCCTCGCCATGGGGGCTGGCGATGGCGGCGCGACCGGGCCCGTCGGCCAGGGCGGCGCTGGCCAGCAGCGCCAGGAGCGTGCCGAGGCATACGCTGCGAAACGCGGCGACGAGCGGCATTAGGCCTTGCCGGTGATCCGGCGGTACTTGGCCATCAGTTCGTCGTGGGTCTCCGGGTGGGCTTCATCCAGGGGGATGCAGTCGACCGGGCAGACCTGCTGGCACTGGGGCTCGTCATAGTGGCCCACGCACTGGGTGCACAGGTTCGGGTCGATCACGTAGATCTCTTCGCCCTGGGAGATGGCGGCGTTCGGGCACTCGGGTTCGCAGACGTCGCAGTTGATGCAATCGTCGGTGATGATCAGGGACATGGGGACTCCGGCCGGGGCTCGAGGCCCGGGCATGTTTCAAACCAATGGGCACAATTGTGCCGCATTCGCGCCCGCAGTGCACGCGGGCGCGACGTTCAGGCAGGGGGCATCACTTCCTGAAGCGTTCGCTCAGGGCGTCGGCCACCACCGGATGAACGAACTTGCTGATGTCGCCACCCAGCGCGGCGATCTCCCGGACCAGGGTCGAAGAGATGAAGGAGTAACGCTCCGACGGCGTGAGGAACAGGCTCTCGACATCCGGTGCCAGTTGGCGGTTCATGTTGGCCAGCTGGAACTCGTACTCGAAGTCCGATACCGCGCGCAGGCCGCGCAGCAGCACATTGGCGCCCTGTTCCTTGGCGAACGCCGCCAGCAGGGTGGAGAAGCCGATGACTTCGACATTGGGCAGGTGCTTGGTGACCTCGCGGGCCAGCGCGACCCGTTGCTCCAGGGGGAACAGCGGATTCTTCTTCGGGCTGGCCGCCACGGCGATGATCACGTGGTCGAACAGGCGCGACGCACGTTCGACCAGATCGCCATGGCCTTTGGTAATGGGGTCGAAAGTACCCGGGTACAACACTCGGTTCATCGCGTCATCCTGGCTGGAGTGCGTTGGGGAGTCGGATGGTAGCGCAGGGACTGCGCCCGGCCAAGTCACGCGGCCGAATGATGGCACTATAGACAGTGCGGATAATCGTTGTCATGCGCCACGCGCCAGGCGGGTAGCCAGCGCCTCGCCGAGCCGGGCGCTGATGGCGTAGACCGACAGTTGCGGGTTGGCACCGATGCTGGTGGGGAACAGCGAACCGTCGTGGATCGACAGGTTCTGCAACTGGTGATGCCGACCCAGGCTGTCGCACACCGCTTGACGCGGGTCCTCGCCCAGCGCGCAGCCGCCCATGACATGGGCGCTGCCCAGGCGGGTGTGAAAGGGTTCCAGGAGCAGGCGCTCGATCAGTGCCTGGGCCTGGCGCAGGTCGTCGACGTAGCGTGCATCCCCATGTACCGGCATCACCTGGGCGGCGCTGGCGGCGAACTGGATCTGCGCCATGCTGTGGTAGGCCCGGCGCAGGCCGTCGCGCAGGTAGTCGGTGAGCGGGTAGTCGAGCACGGGCGAGCCGTCGCTGCGCAGCTCCACCTGGCCGCCCTGGCTCTGCGGGTGGAAACCGTCGCGCAGCAAGGCCAGCATCATGTGGGTATGGGGCAGCTCGGCCATGCGCTGGGCATTCTCCAGGCCATGCCCGCCCAACAGGGTACTGGCCAGGGCCGGGTGCAGCGGCGGCACCTCCAGCTTGTAGCCAATCGGGCCGTCGACACCCTCCAGCCACTGGAAATGATCGCTGTAGATGGACTGGGGCGCGCCGTAGAAAGGGGCGATCCGTTCGGCGAACCGCGCCACGCTGAAGTTGACCAGGTGCAGGAAGGTGCGCTTGCCCAGGCGCTGGTAAGGGTCTGGCGCTGCCGAGCGCAGCAGCAGGGCAGGGCTGTTGATGCCGCCGCCGGCCAGCACGTAGTGGCGAGCGCGGACCCGTACCTGGCGCCCGTTGGGATGTACGCCTTGGCTGTCCAGGGCCTGGCAGAGCAGTTCGCCAATGCGCTCGCCGTCGTGCAGGAAGCGCTCGGCCCGCGCCAGGTAGAGCAGTTCGCCGCCGTTGTCGAGGGTGGCCGGGATGCTGGTCACCAGCATCGACTGCTTGGCGTTGACCGGGCAGCCCATGCCGCAGTAGCCGAGGTTCCAGCAGTCGCGCACGTTGCGTGGGATCACCGCCCAGTGGTAGCCGAGGGCTTCGCAGCCGCGCCGCAGTACCTCGTTGTTGGCGTTCGGCGGGACGGCCCAGGGGCTGATGCCCAGGCGTCGCTCCAGGCGTTCGAACCAGGGTTGCAGGTCTTCGCTGCCCAGGCCTTTCACCCCGTGCTCCCTGGCCCAGTGGCCGAGGGTCTGTGGCGGCGTGCGGAAGCTCGAGGTCCAGTTGACTAGCGTCGTCCCCCCCACGGCTCGACCCTGGAGGATGGTGATGGCGCCGTCCTTGCTCATGCGCCCCAGCCCTTCCTGGTAGAGGCTGGCGTAGGCCTCGTTCTCCAGCAGGTGGAAGTCGCTGCTGGTCTTGAGCGGGCCTTCCTCGATCAGCAGGACCTTGAAGCCGGCGGCACTGAGTATTTCCGCAGTGGTGGCGCCACCTGCGCCGCTGCCGATCACGGCGACGTCGGCTTGCAGGGTCAGGTCTTGCTCCAGGCGCGAGGCATCATGGGTGATCCAGCCTTGTTCCAGGCCTTGGCGAAACGGGTCGGCTACGGGCATCGGGGAGGCTCTTGTGGGATCAGATGTTCGGAGGGCCGGGGTAACCACAGGCCGCCCAGGCTTCGGGGCGCTCGTACCAGGCCATGAGCAGCAGTTGCAGCAGCGAGGCGTGGCCCATGCGCAGCAGGTTCAGCGAGCTGTCCTGCCAGCGCGCGAGAAAGGCGCTGACCTGTGCGGGGCTGGCGTTCTCCCAGCGGCCCCAGACACCGGTCAAGGGCCCGCGGGTCAGCGGCAGGTTGAGCACGTCGAACAGTTGCCGGGTGAGCTTAAGCATCGCCGGCGACAGCGCCGCCAGCTTGTGGTCCAGGCTGTGCAGGACCAGCGTCGGCGACGCTTGGGTGCCGGCCAGCACCACGGGAATCAGGGCATGCAGCAGCGGCAGGTCGTCGTCGCGCAGCGTGCTGAAGCCCGGCGCGCTGGCCTGTGGCGAACAACCGACCAGGCTGGCGCCGGCCAGGAAGACGCTGGCGCCGAGGCTGAACTGGAGCAGGTCGCGGCGGTGCATGGGGGCGCCTCGCTCAGCGGATGAACAGCTTGTAGACCAGGCGTTGCAAGGCCTTGCCGTAAGGCGGGTAGATCAATCGGGCGGCGTTGAAGCGCTGCTTGGCCAGCACCGCCTTGGCCTTGCTGAAGGTCAGGAAACCCTCGTGCCCGTGGTAGTGCCCCATGCCGGATGGGCCGATGCCACCGAAGGGCAGGTCGTCCTGGGCCACATGCAGCAGGGTGTCGTTGAGGCAGACGCCGCCGGAATGGCTATGGCGCATGACATGGTCCTGCTCGGCGCGGTCGTAGCCGAAGTAATAGAGCGCCAAGGGGCGCGGACGGTCGTTGATGTAGGCCAGGGCGTCGTCGAGGCTGTCGTAGGGCACCAGCGGTAGCAAGGGGCCGAAGATCTCCTCCTGCATCACCTGCATGTCATCGTTCACATCCAGCAGCACATGGGGCGGCAGGCGCCGGCCCTGGCGAGGTTCGTCAGGGTAGAGGTCGAGCGCTTGGGCACCTTTGTCGCGGGCATCCTCCAGCAGTCGCTCCAGGCGCTGCAATTGCCGCGGGTTGACGATGGCGCTGTAGTCCGGGTTGTCGCCGATGCGTGGGTACAAGCGGCGCACGGCACGCCGGTAGGCATCGGCGAAGGCTCCCAGGCGTTGGCGTGGGACCAGTACATAGTCGGGGGCGACGCAGGTCTGGCCGGCGTTGAGGGTCTTGCCGAAGGCGATGCGCTCGGCGGCGGTGTCCAGCGGCACGCTGGCCGAGACGATGGCCGGCGACTTGCCGCCCAGCTCCAGGGTCACGGGGGTCAGGTTCTGTGCGGCGGCGAGCATCACGTGGCGGCCGACGGCAGTGGAGCCGGTGAACAGCAGGTGGTCGAACGGCAGGCGGGAGAAGGCCTGGCCGACTTGCATGTCGCCGAGCACGACACTGACCAGGTCGCCGGGGAACACTCGCTCCAGCAATGCCTTGAGCGCTTGCCCGGTGGCCGGCGTGGCTTCGCTGAGCTTGAGCATCACCCGGTTGCCGGCGGCCAGGGCGCAGGTCAACGGGCCGATGGCCAGGAACAGCGGGTAGTTCCACGGCACGATGATGCCCACCACCCCCAGCGGCTGGTACAGCACCCGGGCGCTGGCCGGCTGGAAGGCCAGGCCGACCCTGCGCCGCGAAGGTCGCATCCAGCGTTGCAGGTGACGCTCGGCATGGCGCAGGCCCTGTACCGATGGCAGCAACTCGGCCAGCAGGGTTTCGTCGGCGCTGCGGCCTGCGAAGTCCTGGTCGATGGCTTCGACCAGCTGTTGCTGCCCTGCCAGCAAGGCCTCGCGCAGGCTTTTCAGCCATTGCCGGCGTTGGGCCGCCTCGGGCATGGGGTGGCTGGCGAACGCCTGGCGCTGGGCGGCGAACGTCGCAGCCAGGTCGGGGTCGGAATACACAGGAGGCAAGGCGATCGGCGAAGTCATGGCGGCTCCACGAAAGGGGGCTGTGATGACTAGAGCCTATACTCTAATTTGCGCGCCGGCGCGAGTTTTTTGCGCCCTGGCACAGAACGGTGCATCCCTTGGCAGATACACCTTAAGATGGGCGATCATTGAAGTACGCAGACTTGGAGCTGAGCATGGCCCCGCGCATGAAGACCCGTGAGCGCATCGTGCAGAACAGCCTGGAGCTGTTCAACCAGCAGGGCGAACGCAGCGTCAGTACCAACCACATCGCCGCGCACATGGAAATCTCGCCTGGCAACCTGTACTACCACTTCCCTAACAAGCAGGCGATCATCGCCGTGCTCTTCAGCCAGTACGAAGCGCTGGTGGACAGCTTCCTGCGGCCTCCCCAGGGGCGCACCGCGACGGTCGAGGACAAGCGCTTCTACCTCAAGGCCCTGCTGGCGGCGATGTGGAACTATCGCTTCCTGCACCGCGACCTGGAGCACCTGCTCGACAGCGACCCGGAACTCGCCGCCCGTTACCGGCGTTTCTCCCAGCGTTGCCTGCAGCAGGGCCAGGCGATCTACCGGGGCTTCGTCGAGGCTGGGATCCTGGCCATGGATGCGGCGCAGATCGAATCGCTGACCATCAACGCCTGGATCGTCCTGACCTCGTGGGTTCGTTTTCTCAGCACCACGCGCGAACATTCCGCGCACCTGGGTGAAGAAGCCTTCAAGCGCGGCGTCTACCAGGTACTGGTGCTGGAACTGGGGTTCGTCACCGCCAGTTCGCGCGCTGCCGTGGACACGCTCTGCGAGGAGTTCCACGTACCGTTCAACCAGGCCCTGGAGCAGTGACTCCAGGGCCTTTCGTGCCATCGATCAGGAGATTGTCATGCCCCTTGCGCAATTGATCACCCCGCAGCAGTTGGCCGACCGCCTGGAGTCGCCGGGGTTGGTGATCCTCGACTGTCGTTTTGCCCTGGAGGATGTGGATTACGGCCAACGCAGCTATGCCGAGGGGCATATCGCGGGGGCGCACTTCGCCGACCTGGAGCGGGACCTGAGCGGGCCGGTGGTCAAGGGCCGCACCGGGCGCCACCCGCTGCCGGATCCGCGACGGCTGGTCGAGCGCCTGCGCGAATGGGGCATGGACAACGACAGCCAGGTGGTGCTGTACGACGATGGCCCCGGCGCGTTTGCCGCCCGCGCCTGGTGGCTGCTGGCCTGGCTGGGCAAGCGCGATGACGTTTTCATCCTCGATGGTGGCCTCAAGGCCTGGCATGCCGCCCATCTGCCGCTGAGCCTCGATCCACCGGTCAAACGCGAGGGCAGTTTCACCGGTGAGCCGGACATGAAGCTGCTGATCGACGCCGAGCGTCTGGCCAAGCGCCTGGGGCAACCGGAGTTGACCCTCATCGATGCCCGCGCGCTGCCGCGTTTTCGTGGCGATGTCGAGCCGATCGACCCGGTGGCCGGGCATATTCCGGGGGCCCAGTGCTTGGCGTTCACCGACAACCTGGGGCCGGATGGCCACTTCCTGCCGGCCGCGCAGCTCAAGCAGCGTTTCGACGAGGCACTGGCAGGGCGGGCACCGGAACAGCTAGTAGCCTATTGCGGCTCGGGGGTGACCGCTTGCCACAACCTGTTCGCCCTGGCGCTGGCGGGGTACCCGCTGGGGCGGTTGTATGCCGGGTCGTGGAGCGAGTGGATCAATGATCCACAGCATGGCGTGGCGAAAGGGGACTGAGCTTTCGAGGTCTTCGTCATCTGTGAAAGCAGGTAGTTCTGGCAGGCAGTGGGGTGTCAGGGCTGTTCTAGGCGCCCTCCGCCAACCACTGCGCAATCCTCCGCTCCAGGTAATACCCCGGATTGCGCAGGCTGCCATCGACGAACCCCACATGCCCGCCTCGCTCATGTAGCTCCAGATGCGTCTGTGCCGCCAACTCGCTGGCTGCGGGCAGGCTGTGGCCGGACACGAACGGGTCGTCGGTGGAGTGGATGATCAGTGTCGGCGTCCGGTTCTCGCCTAGGTAGTAGCGGCTCGACGAGCGCCGGTAGTAGTCATGGGCATCGCTGAAACCATTCAACGGTGCGGTGACCTTGCCGTCGAAATCCCAGAACGTGCGCAGGTTGCGTAACGGCCCCAGGCGCTCGAGCGCCGCCAACCCTTCGTGATGGCCGCTCTCGCGAAAGTGCCGCTGCTTCTGCTGCACATAGGCAAGCATCTCGCGCATGAAATGCGCCTGGTAGACCTTGGAAAAACCCTGGCCGATGCGATCGGCGCACTGATCCAGGCGAAACGGCACCGACACCGCCACCGCGGCCTCCAGCTGGCTGGCCGTACCGCTCTCGCCCAGGTACTTGAGCAGCACATTGCCGCCCAGCGAATAACCGACCGCATACAGCGGCGCCAGCGGGCGCTGGGCGCGCAGGTGGAGAATGGTCTCGGCCAGGTCTTCGCTGGCGCCGGAGTGGTAGCTGCGCGGCAGCAGGTTCGGCTCGCCGGAGCAACCGCGCCAGTTGACGGCGACGCTGGCCCAGCCACGGGCCTGCAGCGCCTGCTGCAGGCCTTTGACGTAGGGGGAGGCGGACGAGCCAGTCAGGCCGTGCAGCACCAGCACCAGCGGGGCGGCGGGCTGGTGTGGGCCATGCCAGTCCAGGTCGAGGAAGTCGCCATCGGCCAGCCACAGGCGCTCGCGGGTGCGCTGCAGGTCGGGGAGCTTGCGCCACAGCGGCCCCCACAGGGTCTGCAGGTGGGGGTTGGACAGGCCGGTGGCCGGACGGAAAGTGGCGTTGAGGCTAGGCATGCTGGGTGACCCCTGTTGTGCCTGCCTAGCTTGACATGAATCGTCGCCACTGTACCTGCGCTATTGGTCGCAGCCGTGCCTGCCGCTGGACGTCAGCCGCGCTGCCAGAGCGCGTAGTGCACCTGGCCGGTCTTCTTTTCCCGGTGCAGGCGCCAGTTGCCAGGCATCGGCAGGGTAGAGGGCGCAGCTTCGCTCTCGGTGTAGATCCAGGCCTGTTCACGCAGCCACTGGCCGTCTTCGAGCAGGTTGCAGGTGTTGGCCAGCAAGTCCTGATGGAAAGGCGGGTCGAGGAATACCACGTCGAACCGCTGCTTGGCCGGCCCTTGCAGGTAGCGCAGCGCGTCGGTCTGCAGGATCTGGCCGCGGGGGCAGCGCAAGACCTCCAGGTTGTGCTTGAGGTTGGCGATCGCTGCCGGGTTGCTGTCCAGGGCCACAGCGTCCTCGGCTCCACGCGACAGGGCCTCCAGGACCAGCGCCCCGCTGCCGGTGAAGGCATCCAGCACCTGGGCGCCCTCGATATACGGTGCCAGCCAGTTGAACAGGGTTTCGCGGACCCGGTCGGGGGTCGGGCGCAGGCCGTCTCCTTCGGGTACCGTCAGGCGGCGGCTGCGCCACTCGCCGGCGATGATGCGCAGGTGGCCCGGGCCCTTGCTGGGCCCTTGGCCCGGGTGGGCGGGTCTGGATGGCTTGGCCATTAGTGCTCCGGTACGCCGAGCGGTTGCTCGGCGGGTTTGTCAGTGAGCGGTGGCAGCGGTTTCTGCGGCACCTTCGGGCCGGCCGTGACGATCACCAGCTTGTCTGCCGACAGGTGCTTGTTCATGGCCGCCTTGACCTGCTCGACAGTCAGGTCCTGGGATTGCTGCATGAAGTCCTCGAGCCAGGTCAGCGGCAGGTTGTAGAAGCCTATCGCCCCCAGTTGACCGACGATACTGGCGTTGCTGGCATTGGACAGCGGGAAGCTGCCGGCCAGTTCGCGCTTGGCGTCGTCCAGCTCTTGCTGGGTCGGGCCATGTTCCAGGTAGTCGGCGAGGATATCCTGGACCAGCTTGAGGGTGCCTTCGCTCAATTCGGCGCGGGTCTGCAGGTTGATCATGAATGGCCCGCGCACCTGCATCGGGCTGAACACCGAATAGACGCCATAGGTCAGGCCACGTTTCTCGCGGACCTCGCTCATCAGGCGGGTGCCGAAGGCGCCGCCGCCAAGGATCTGGTTGCCCAAGGAGAGGGCGGCCCAGTCCGGGTTCTGGCGGTCGATGCCGAGCTCGGCCAGCATCAAGTGGGTCTGCTTGGAGGGGAAGTCGATGTGGGTCAGGCCCGCCTTGGGCTCGACAGGCTCGGCCGGCTTGGGCAGGGCCGGGCCCTTGGGCAGGGCAGTGGAAACCTGGGCGGCGATGGCCTCTGCTTCGTCGCGGCTGAGGTCGCCGACCAGGGCGATCACCGCGTTGCCGGCCGCATAGGCCTTGGCGTGGAAGGCGCGCAACTGCTCCAGGGTGATTCCGGGGATGCTCTCGGCGGTGCCGTCGCTCGGATGGGCGTAGGGATGATCGCCGTACAGCTTGGCGAACAGCGCCTTGCCGGCGATCTTGCCGGGGTTCTGCTTCTCGTACTCGAAGCCTGCCAGCAGTTGGTTCTTGATGCGCGTGAGGGCATCGTCCGGGAAGGTCGGTTTGCCCACCACCTCGGCGAACAGCTTCAGCGCCGGCTCGCGCTTGTCGGCGGCACTTAGGCTGCGCAGGGTGGCCACCGCCATGTCGCGGTAGGCGCCGTTGCCGAAGTCCGCCCCCAGGCCTTCGAAGCCTTCGGCGATGGCGGTCACGTCCTTGCCGGCCACGCCTTCGTTGAGCATGGCGTTGGTCAGGGTGGCCAGGCCTGGCGTGTCGCCGTCCTGGCTGCTGCCGGCGGCGAAGGTCACGCGCAGGTCGAACATCGGCAGCTCGCGGGCTTCGACGAACAGCACGCGGGCGCCTTCGGCGGTATTCCAGCTCTGGATGTTCAGCTGGCGCCGGCTGGGCGCCTTGCCGTCCAGCTCGGCCAGGGACTGCAGGGTGTTGGCCGGACGGGCGGCGGTGCTGTCGGCCTGTGCCACGTTGTCCGACTGGGCTGGGCGGGCCAAGGCCATGGCCAGGGCCACCACCAGCACGATGATGCCGAGGCCGAACAGGGTGTAGCGAGTTGCGCTGCGGTCACTCATGGGCGGACTCCTCGGGCAGTACATGGGCAACGCTCAGGCGTTCGCGGGTGAAGTAGGTGCGGGCGGCGTCCTGGATGTCCTGCGGGGTCACGCGCTTGAGCTCGTCGAGTTCGCTGTCGATCAGCTTCCAGGACAGGCCCACGGTTTCCAGTTGGCCGATGGTGGTGGCCTGGCTGCTGATGGAGTCACGGTCGTAGACCAGGCCGGCGATCACCTGGGCGCGCACGCGCTCGAGCTCCTCGGCGCTGGGCGGCGTGGTCTTGAGTTCGTCGAGCAATTGCCAGATGCCTTTCTCGACGTCGGCGAGGGTCTTTTGCTTCTGTACGTTCGGAGTGGCCGAGACCAGGAACAGGCTGTCGCCACGGGTGAAGGCGTTGTAGCTGGACGAGGCGCCGGCCACCAGCTCCTGGCCGCGCTCCAGGCGGGCTGGCATGCGGGCGCTGTAGCCGCCGTCGAGCAGGGCGGAGATCAGGCGCAGGGCATGGACGCTGCGTGGGTCCTTGGCGGTGGCCAGGCCTGGTACGTTGAAGCCGTAGATCAGGCTTGGCAACTGGGTGCGCACATGCAGGGTCAGCTGGCGCAGGCCGGGTTCGGCCAGCTCCAGCGGCAGCTTGGCCGGCGGCACGGCGCGCTTGGGAATGGCGCCGAAATACTTGTTGGCGAGGCCCTTGACCTCGTCGACGCTGACATCGCCGACCACCACCAGGGTGGCGTTGTTCGGCGCGTACCAGGATTCGTACCAGTGGCGCAGTTCCTCGACCTTCATGCGCTCGAGGTCGGCCATCCAGCCGATGGTCGGGGTATGGTAGCCGCTGGCCGGGTAGGCCATGGCGCGGAACAGCTCGAAGGCCTTGGCATTGGGCTGGTCGTCGGTGCGCAGGCGGCGCTCTTCCTTGATCACCTCGATCTCGCGGCTGAACTCGTCGGCCGGCAGGCGCAGGCTGGCCAGGCGGTCGGCCTCCAGCTCCAGGGCCACCGGCAGGCGGTCGCGGGCGAGGACCTGGTAGTAGGCGGTGTAGTCGTCGCTGGTGAAGGCGTTCTCTTGCGCGCCGAGGTCGCGCAGGATGCGCGAGGCCTCGCCAGGGCCGACCTTGGCGCTGCCCTTGAACATCATGTGCTCCAGGGCGTGGGACAACCCGGTCTGGCCCGGGGTCTCGTAGCTGGAGCCGACCTTGTACCAGATCTGCGAAACCACCACCGGGGCGCGATGGTCTTCGCGCACGACCACCTTCAGGCCGTTGTCGAGGATGAACTCGTGGGTGGGCTGCGGATCGGCGGCGAGGGCCGCGAGCGGCAGGCAGAGCGCGCTGAGCAACAGACCAGCGGCGCGGCGGGCTAGAGCATTCATACGTTGGTTAACCTGTACGGCGGCCCGCTTGGCTTAGCGTCGGCGGGCCAGGAGGTGCTAGGATACTGATCCGGTTGCCTGGCGACCATGCCTGTCGCCGTTCTGGCCCACAGGCCACTTCGACAAAACGTTGCGCATGAACCAGCCGGATCCAAGAGAGTCTGTTCTGCGTTACCAAGAATTTCCGATGCGCCGTTGATGGCCCATCGCTACCCTGAGATAGCCGTCTTCCATGTTTGGTTCCAACGACGACAAAAAAGCGCCGGCCGAGGCTGGCGAGAAGAAAGGCCTGTTCAGCTGGTTTCGCAAGAAGCCGCAGCAAGCTGTCGCCGAACAGCCGCAATCCCCTGAGCCTCAGGCTGCTGAGCCGGTAGCGCCGCAGGCGCCTGTCGAGCAGCCTGCTCCGGTCGCCGAGGCGCCGGTCGTGGCTCCAGCCCCAGTCGAGTCCGCACCTGCCGCCGCGCCGCAGCCCCCTGCTGGCGCGCCGGTGCTGCCTGTCGCCGAGGATCAAGCCCTGGCGGCCCCTGTGGGAGCGGGCTTGCCCGCGAACGAGGCCACGCCGTCGCCAGCGCTGGCGGGCAGCGCCTCCCAGCCTGCCAGCACCCTGACCCTGCCAGTCGCCGAGGAGCCTGTGGCCCTGGTCCCAGACCTGGAGCCCAGGACCCCCCCTGTCATTCCCGAGCGCCCGGCCCCTGAGCCGGTGCCGGCTGAGGTTCGAACCGAGCGCCCCGAACCCGTACCGGTCGCTGCGCCGGCGCCTGTCGAGCCTGTGCCCGCGCCGGACGCTGCGCCGACGCCCGTCGAGCCTGCCCCCGAGCCGGTCGCTGCTGCGCCCGCTGTCGCCGCCGAACCTTCCAAGGTCGGTTTCTTCGCCCGCCTCAAGCAGGGCCTGTCCAAGACCAGCGCCAGCATCGGCGAGGGCATGGCCAGCCTGTTCCTTGGCAAGAAGGTCATCGACGATGACCTGCTCGACGAGATCGAGACACGCCTGCTCACCGCCGATGTCGGCGTGGAGGCCACCTCGACCATCGTCCAGAACCTGACCCAGAAAGTGGCTCGCAAGCAGCTGGCCGACGCCGATGCGCTGTACAAGTCGCTGCAGGAGGAGCTGGCCGCCCTGCTGCGCCCTGTGGAACAGCCACTGACGATCCAGTCGCAGGGCAAGCCGTACGTGATCCTCGTGGTCGGTGTGAACGGTGCGGGCAAGACCACCACCATCGGCAAGCTGGCCAAGAAACTGCAGCTCGAAGGCAAGAAGGTCATGCTGGCCGCTGGCGACACCTTCCGCGCCGCGGCCGTGGAGCAACTGCAGGTGTGGGGCGAGCGTAACCAGATCCCGGTGATCGCCCAGCACACCGGTGCCGACTCGGCTTCGGTGATCTTCGACGCCGTGCAGGCCGCCAAGGCCCGTGGCATCGACGTGCTGATCGCCGATACCGCCGGTCGCCTGCACACCAAGGACAACCTGATGGAAGAGCTGAAGAAAGTGCGCCGGGTCATCGGCAAGCTCGATGCCGAGGCACCCCACGAGGTCCTGCTGGTGCTGGACGCCGGCACCGGCCAGAACGCCATCAGCCAGGCCAAGTACTTCAACCAGAGCGTCGAACTGACCGGCCTTGCCCTGACCAAGCTGGACGGCACCGCCAAGGGCGGAGTGATCTTCGCCCTGGCCAAGCAGTTCGCCCTGCCGATCCGCTTCATCGGCGTCGGCGAAGGCATCGACGACCTGCGTACCTTCGAGGCCGAGCCATTCGTCAAGGCTCTGTTCGCCGAGCGGGAGCATCCATGATCCGATTCGAACAGGTTGCCAAGCGCTACCCCAACGGCCATGTCGGCCTGCACGAACTGAGCTTCCGGGCGCGCCGGGGCGAGTTCCTGTTCGTCACCGGCCACTCCGGTGCCGGCAAGAGCACGCTGCTGCGCCTGCTGCTGGCCATGGAGCGTCCGACCAACGGCAAGCTGCTGTTGGCCGGGCAGGACCTGGGCCAGATCAGCAACGCCCAGATCCCGTTCCTGCGTCGGCAGATCGGCGTGGTGTTCCAGAACCACCAGTTGCTGTTCGACCGCACGGTGTTCAACAACGTCGCGTTGCCGCTGCAGATCCTAGGCCTGTCCAAGCCCGAGATCGCCAAACGGGTGGACTCGGCCCTGGAGCGAGTGGCCCTGGCCGACAAGGGCGAGCTGTTCCCGGCCGACCTGTCCACCGGCCAGCAACAGCGGGTCGGCATCGCCCGCGCCATCGTCCACCAGCCGGCCCTGCTGCTGGCCGACGAGCCGACCGGCAACCTCGATCCGCGCCTGGCCGCGGAGATCATGGGGGTGTTCGAGGACATCAACCGCCTGGGCACCACGGTATTGATCGCCAGCCATGACCTGGCGCTGATCGCGCGCATGCGGCACCGCATGCTGACCCTGCAGCGCGGTCGACTGATCGGCGATGGGGAGGCCGGGCAATGAGCACTACACGTACGCCGAAGGTTTCCGAGCGCGTCGCGCCCAAGGCCGCCGACCCGCAGCCGGCGAAAAAACGCGCAGGTCACGACGACGACGGCCCAGATTTCCGTACCCTGCTGCACGCCTGGCTGGAAAGCCACCGGGCCAGTCTGGCCGACAGCCTGCGGCGCCTGGGCAAGCAGCCGATCGGCAGCTTCTTCACCTGCCTGGTGATGGCGGTGGCGCTGAGCATGCCCATGGGGCTGTCGCTGCTGCTGAAGAACGTCGAGAAGCTCGGCGGTTCTTGGCAACGTGCCGCGCAGATCTCCCTGTTCCTCAAGCTCGACGCCGGTGGCAAGGAAGGCGAGGCCTTGCGCGACGAGATCAAGGGCATGCCTGGCGTGGCCGATGCCCAGTATGTCAGCCGCGAACAGGCGCTGGAGGAGTTCCAGCAGCAGTCCGGCCTGGGCGAAGCCCTGCGCGAGCTGCCGGAGAACCCGTTGCCCGGCGTGGTGGTGGTGACCCCGACCGAGGTCGACAAGCCGGCCCTGGAAGCCCTGCGTCAGCGTCTGTCGGAGCTGCCGCGGGTCGAGGTGGCGCAGTTGGACCTGGTGTGGGTGGAGCGCCTGGCGGCGATCCTCAAGCTGGGTGACCGTTTCGTCTTCGGCCTGGCCGTGCTTCTGGTTTCGGCCCTGCTGTTGGTAATTGGTAACACAATTCGCCTGCACATCGAGAACCGCCGCACCGAGATCGAAGTGATCAAGCTGGTGGGCGGGACCGACAGCTACGTGCGCCGCCCCTTCCTCTATATGGGGGCCCTGTACGGCCTGGGCGCGGGGTTGCTGGCCTGGGGGATCCTGGCGTTCTCCCTGGACTGGCTGAACGATGCGGTCATAGGGCTCTCCGGGCTGTACGGCAGCGACTTCGCCCTGGGCGGCGTGCCGGGTTCCGATGGTCTGTCGCTCTTGATCGGGGCCGTGCTGTTGGGGTATATCGGTGCATGGATCGCGGTCGCCCGCCACTTGAACGAGTTGGCGCCTCGATAATGTTTTCTGGCCAGCATTGACTTTTTTCTCAGTCTGGGAACTTGTTTCTTGGTTTCCGGTCAATGTTGGCAGTGCCCAAAAGGCACGAGTTCAGTGAGTCGGAGGTTCTTGAATGACCACTTCGTTGCAACCTGCTTATGCCCTGGTTCCCGGTGCAAACCTGGAAGCCTATGTGCACACGGTCAACAGCATCCCCCTGCTGACGGCCGAGCAGGAGCGTGAACTGGCCGAGCGTCTCTACTACGAGCAGGATCTTGAGGCCGCTCGGCAAATGGTGATGGCCCACCTGCGTTTCGTCGTACACATCGCCCGTAGCTATGCAGGCTACGGCTTGGCCCAGGCCGACCTGATCCAGGAAGGCAACGTCGGCCTGATGAAGGCGGTAAAGCGTTTCAACCCGGAAATGGGCGTGCGTCTGGTGTCCTTCGCGGTGCACTGGATCAAGGCCGAGATCCACGAGTTCATCCTGCGCAACTGGCGCATCGTCAAGGTGGCCACCACCAAGGCCCAGCGTAAGCTGTTCTTCAACCTGCGTAGCCAGAAGAAGCGCCTGGCCTGGCTGAACAATGACGAAGTCCATCGCGTGGCCGAAAGCCTTGGCGTCGAGCCTCGCGAAGTGCGCGAGATGGAAAGCCGCCTGAGCGGCCAGGACATGGCCTTCGACCCAGCTGCCGAAGCCGATGACGACAGTGCCTTCCAGTCGCCAGCGCATTACCTGGAAGACCACCGCTACGACCCGGCCCTGCAACTGGAGGATGCCGACTGGAGCGACAACTCCACCAGCAACCTGCACGATGCCCTGCAAGGCCTGGACGAGCGCAGCCGCGACATTCTCTATCAGCGCTGGCTGGCCGAGGAAAAAGCCACCCTGCACGAGCTGGCGGAGAAATACAGCGTGTCGGCGGAGCGTATTCGCCAGTTGGAGAAGAACGCGATGAACAAGGTCAAGGCGTTGATCGCGGTCTGATCGACGGCTGGGCTGGATCGATAGAGCCGCTTGTCTTATGGGCAGGCGGTTTTTTTATGCCTGGCGTTTCAAGGTGCCTGAACTGGCCCTATCGCTGGCAAGCCAGCTCCCACAGGGTCCGAGTCGATCACGCATGATATGGATTGCAGGGTCATGTGTGGGGCTTGCCAGCGATAGGGCCAGGCAGGGCAGGGGCAGGGTGGTGCAGGAGTATCAAGGCCTGCGCGATGCCTCCAGCTGCATCAGGTAGCTGGCCCCGCCCAACTGGCTCATTTGCCGGCGGATCCAGCCGGCCCGGCTGGCCACGTAGGCGCTGGGCCGGCTGGCGCTCCACTTGATCGGGCTGGGCAGTACGGCCGCCAACTGGCTGGCCTGCTGGCGGGAAAGGCGGCTGGCATCGATGCCGAAGTGATAGCGTGCGGCCGCCTGGGCGCCGAACACACCTGGCCCCCATTCGGCACTGTTCAGGTAGATCTCGAGGATCCGCTCCTTCGACCAGAACAGCTCGATCAGCCCGGTGAACCAGGCCTCCAGCCCCTTGCGCAGCCAACTGCGACCGGACCACAGGAACAGGTTCTTGGCCACCTGTTGGGTGAGAGTGCTGGCGCCGCGCAGGTTGCCGCCGCGTTCGTTATGGGCGAGGGCCGCCTGGATGGCCGGGATGTCGAAGCCCCAGTGGCTGGCGAACTTCTGGTCTTCGCCGGCGATGACCGCGACCTTCAGTTCGTCGGAGATCCGCGCCCAGGGCGTCCAGTCACGCTGCAGGTCGATCGGCTCGCCGGCCATCCACGACTGGACCTTGCGCTCGACCATCAGTGCCGTGCCCGGAGGCGGTACCCAGCGCAGCGCCAGGACCAGCACGATGCTGCCGGCGGCGAACCAGAGCAGGGCGCGGACGAGGCGGCGGATGAGGGATGACAGCATGGCGATGGCTTGGCCGGAACCTGTGGAGCGGGCCATTATACAGACCCCACCCGAGGAGTCGTCCCCATGCTTCGCAGCTTCCTGATGCTCGCCGCGTTCTTTGGATTCACTGGTGTCGCCCTGGGGGCTTTCGCCGCCCACGGCCTGAAGAGCCGGCTCACGGCCGATTACCTGGCGATCTTCCACACCGGCGTGACTTATCAACTGGTCCACGCCCTGGCCCTGCTCGGCGTCGCCGTGCTGTCGACGCACTTGCCCGGACGCCTGGTGGGCTGGGCCGGCGGTCTGTTCGCCGTGGGCATCGTGCTGTTCTCCGGTAGCCTCTATGTGCTGACCACCAGTGGCCTGGGCAAGCTTGGCATCATCACCCCCATCGGTGGCCTGTGCTTTCTCGCCGGCTGGCTGTGCCTGGGGCTGGCGGCGTGGCGATTGAGCTGACCAAGTGGTCCACAATCACGACTAATGGCCGCTCGTGCCCTTGGGTTCGAGCGCTGATCGGGGCTAGAATGCGGGCCCCCAAAGAACAATGGTGGCCGTGCGCATGCGCATTCAATTGAACGGTGAACCTTACGAATTGCCCGATGGCGAGAGCGTCGCGGCCCTGCTGAACCGCCTGGAACTGGCCGGTCGCCGGGTAGCGGTGGAGCTCAACCTGGATATCGTGCCGCGCAGCCAGCACGACAGCACGCTGCTCAACGACGGCGACCAGGTCGAAGTGGTCCATGCCATCGGTGGCGGTTGATCCGTCGGCGATTCACCTGCAAGCCCCGTAACCTTTTCCAGAGGAACAACGATGAGCAACGTTCGTAGCGACAAGCCCTTCACCCTGGCCGGGCGCACTTTCCAGTCGCGCCTGCTGGTCGGTACCGGCAAGTACCGTGACATGGAAGAGACCCGCCTGGCCATCGAGGCCTCGGGTGCCGAGATCGTCACCGTCGCCGTGCGCCGTACCAACATCGGCCAGAATCCGGGCGAGCCGAACCTGCTCGACGTGCTGCCACCGGACCGCTACACCATCCTGCCGAACACCGCCGGCTGCTACGACGCCGCCGAAGCGGTGCGTACCTGCCGCCTGGCCCGCGAGCTGCTGGATGGCCACAACCTGGTCAAGCTGGAAGTCCTGGCCGACCAGAAAACCCTGTTCCCCAACGTGATCGAAACCCTCAAGGCTGCCGAAGTGCTGGTCAAGGACGGTTTCGACGTGATGGTCTACACCAGCGACGACCCGATCATCGCCCGCCAACTGGCCGAGGCCGGCTGCATCGCAGTGATGCCGCTGGCTGGCCTGATCGGCACCGGCCTGGGGATCTGCAACCCCTACAACCTGCAGATCATCCTTGAGGAGTCCAAGGTCCCGGTACTGGTCGATGCCGGCGTGGGCACCGCCTCCGACGCCACCATCGCCATGGAGATGGGCTGCGAGGCCGTGCTGATGAACTCGGCCATCGCCCATGCCCAGCAGCCGGTGCTGATGGCCGAGGCCATGAAGCATGCCATCGTCGCTGGTCGCATGGCCTACCTGGCCGGGCGCATGCCGAAGAAACTCTATGCCAGCGCCTCGTCGCCGCTGGAAGGTCTGATCAAGTAAGAGCCCCTGATGACTGAATCGCAAGAAACGCCGATCACCACCGACGGCGAAGCGCGCCCCCACCGCCGTATCAAGAGCTTCGTGATGCGTGCCGGGCGCATGACCGAAGGCCAGCAACGCGGTCTGGAGCAGGGCGGCCCCCTGTTCATCCTGCCCCTGGCCGACAGCCCGGTGGACTACGACCAGGTGTTCGGCCGTTCGGCGCCGCGCACCCTGGAGATCGGCTTCGGCATGGGCCATTCCCTGCTGGAAATGGCCGCTGCCGCGCCTGAACAGGACTTCATCGGTGTCGAGGTGCACCGTCCAGGTGTCGGCGCGCTGCTCAACGGCGTGCTGACCCAGGGCCTGAAGAACCTGCGGGTGTACGATTGCGACGCCATCGAGGTGCTCAACCGCTGCGTGGCCGACAACAGCCTCGACCGGCTGATGCTGTTCTTCCCCGACCCTTGGCACAAGGCGCGCCATCACAAGCGCCGCATCGTCCAGCCGGAATTCGCCGAGCTGGTGCGGCGCAAGCTCAAGGTCGGGGGCGTGTTCCACATGGCCACCGACTGGGAGCCCTATGCCGAGCACATGCTGGAGGTGATGAGCGCCGCGCCGGGGTATCGCAACCAGGCCGCCGACGGTACCTATGTGCCGCGCCCGCAAGAGCGCCCGATCACCAAGTTCGAACGCCGTGGCGAGCGGCTGGGGCATGGGGTGTGGGATCTGAAGTTCGAGAAGCTGGGTTGAGTGGCTTGGGCTGACGCCACACTGCCTGCGTAATGCAATAAAAAAACCGCCTTTGAAATTATTCCCCCCAGCGGGGAATACATAGTTCGGATTCTGGCAGCAATAAACAATCCTAAAACCCCTCTCTGAGGGGTTTTTTTTGCTCGGTGCGTGTGAAAGCCATACCGTAATCTACCATGGTATGTAGCTAAGACTCAGTTCTATGCACAAGGGAAAGAGTTGGGATCTACGCTTCTAAGCGTCGTGTCAGAAGCCTTGCATTGGCCAGTTTCGCGTATCGCAACTTCATCGATTGGAGCAATGCTATGCCGACAGGTTACTACTTGGCGTGCCTCGAAACCCAGCGCTATGTATGGATCGGCACGCTTGGCAACACAATATCAGCAGCGGGTGTGAACGCTGACCTCGTATCTAACTTCTGCTTGGTACATCGCGGTAAGGCGCTCATCGTGGTTAGCGAAACTCATCAGGTCGTTGATAACGGGTGCGAATGGGCGATTTAACCTGCGCAGATCATCGTAGGAGCGCCTCATGTTTGTTACGGTGAAGGCACGTGTATACACAGACGCTACGGGCGCCTACACGGAACTGCCAGCGTTGCTTACGCCCAAGGGTGTATTGGAGACATTGCTCGACTACTGTCTTTCCCGAAGCCACGACCGAAGCCTGGCGTGGATGCGGAAGGTGACACGCTCCGTGCGGATGTTCCTCGAGTACCTGCAAACCAATCCGGTCGAGCACGACACCTACCTACTGTTCCAGAACTTCGCCCAACGACTCTATACAGGAACCTTCGACCGCGAGACCAGACTTGACCCCAGCGGCCTGTGCTGGCCGCCACGCTCTCCGCAGGATGCTTCACACATAATCACTCACCTCACCGACTTCTTCGATTGGCTCGGGAAGACCCGACCTGAAGCGGCCAAGTTGAATCCCCGCTATGCGGGTAGCGCCTTTGACCGCCAGACAGACGAGGCCGCTTACGTGTACAGGCGCAGCCAGGCTTTCCTTGGGCATACTTGGGCGGAGAACGCATCTCCTGCCGAGACCAGTCACCGTGTGCGGGGTCGGCGCTTACCCAAAATAGAGAAAGGCGAACCACCAGCATTTCCAGACGAGCGCTTCGAGGAACTTCTGGTCAAGGGATTTTGCACAGCTGGTCGCTACGACTATCGTGGCATGCTCATCACATTGCTGCTGCATGGTGCAGGCTTCCGGGAGTCAGAACCCTTCCACCTCTACGTCTCTGATGTGTTCCCAGATCCTGCCAATTCGCGTCAAGCAAAGGTACTCATCCACCATCCAACAGACGGTGCCGCGCCTACCGATTGGCACGATAAACGGGGACGTCCACGTAAAGGCAACCGAGCGGAATATCTTGCCCATCAGTTCGGTCTCGCACCCCGAACCGATTTAATGGATCGCCGTCACGCTGGCTGGAAGGGAGGTATCCACGATGCGGCTTACTACAAGCAGGCGTACTGGTTCGTGCCCGAGTACGGCGAATGGTATCTGCAACTTTGGCTCCGTTATCTCGAACAGGTAGCACGTATTGAACGTGACCACCCCTTTGCCTTTATCAACCTGAGCCGAGAGCCTGTCGGCGCCATGTACACGATAACCCAGTACAACAAGGCACATGCTGCAGCGTGCGAGCGTATTGGGCTCACGGTAAGCAAGGCGCTGGGCACTACGCCACACGGTCACCGCCACGCCTATGGCCGGCGACTCCGCAGCGCTGGCGTCGATAAGGAGTTCATTCGTCGCTGCATGCACCATGCGTCGCTCGAGAGCCAGGAGGTATATACACAGGCGAGCATCGGCGAGGCGATGGCGGCACTGGAGGTGGCCGCGCAGCGATTGCAGCTCAGCGTAATCGGGATACCGTCCGTCTACCGATCATTCATGTCTGGTATCGATCTCAACGATTGAGGATTCTTTATGCCCCCCAAATATATAGGAGGTGCGCGCACGGGGTCTGCCAATCAAAGCCGCAACGAGTTGGGAGTGTGGCGTGAAACGGATACTACCCTCGGCTGGGTCGAGCGCGACCATCCACGCCTCGCTGCCTGGCGAATCTTGGCGGTGGAGTGGATGAAAGGAGAGACACGTGGTGTCGCAGTTAGGCTCAAAGCATTTGTGGCCTTTTTTGAGCGCTACCTTATCGAGCAGGGTCTACCAATCGAACCGGCAGTGTTCCTGGCACGGACCACTGTCCTGCCAGATTTCTATCGAACGGTATGCCCAGATTCAGCGATTGGCATCAGGTACAACAATACCATTCATGATTTCCTTCACTTCGTGCTTTTGCGCGAGTTTAGCGACGCGGGGGACGACGGCCGACCGGTAGTCTCGCCGGCCTTCTGCAACCCCTTGCCTCGCCTATCCATGAGCGGTATTCCGAAGCTCGATGAGAGTGTGCATTCTCCGCTACCCTACGGTTACATTGATGAACTGCGGCAGATCCTCGCGGCAGGTCCGCACTTCCGAGACTGGCATTGGGCGCAGAGTCCGATGGGGCGTAATCGCGGTCAACGTGAGCGCAGTAGCTCGGGCTGGTTCGAGGTTACAGAAGACCAGATTGACCAGAACGACCCAGACTGTGTGTGGCGACTCCGTAGGTTTGATCAGCGCTATCGCGGTGGGCAGGTACTGGAGATGTGGAGCCCGGTCCGATGGGTCGCCCTCCTGTTAAAGCTCATTCTGCCGTTGCGCACCTTTCAACTCCGCATGCTCGACTCGGGCGAAGCAGATACATGGCGGTACGTGGCGGGAAACTGGAGGTTGAATGAGAGCCGGATCGCGCAGGGTAGCGAACGCCATCCGTTAAAACAGGGGGTGTTCCGCCGCTGTGATTCATTAGTCGAAGGCGAAGCGGGCTCGGTCTTGTTCTACGTCAACACCAACAAGACGGCCGACATCGTCAAGTCCGGTCTCGAAAAGGGTTATGTGATGCCATGGCCCATCGGTGGACCGGTGCATCAGGATGCCTTCTACTGGCTGGAGAGGTTGCGCAACTGGCAGGAGAAATACAACCCCATCTCGCGGCGAACAGCTTGGATAGAATTGGACGGCCGCCATATCAATGCGAAGAGCGACGTGCAGCTAGCGGGGTACCCGGACACCTGCTTCCTCTTCAGGATGCCGGAGGCCAGCAGTAGCGAGCGACACCTGCCTATCCGGAATAAGATAATGGACGGTTGCTGGTACCGCCTATTGGAAACTATGGAATTCCGGATGGCTGAGCGAGGCGAAACCCATCGTAATGGTATGCCGATTCGTTTCCTTCCGCCGGCTGATGAACGGAACAATCTAGTAACGACTCTCTTCCCTCTGCATAGCTTACGCGTTTCCCTTATCACTGCTCTGGCGCTCGAAGGGCAGGTGCCATTCCCTGTGTTGCAAAAGCTGGTCGGCCATAGCCGCCTGCTGATGACCATTTATTATACGAAGCCCGGTGCATCTCACATCCGCGACTTGCTGCTCGGTGCGGCGGAGCGGCTGGAAGCGAACAAGGAAGCGAGCATTCAGAATTTTCTGCTTGACACTGACCATAGCCAACTACTGAAAGAGGCTATCTGTAATAGCGTATCTAGTCTCGCCGCCGCGATCCCACAGCATCCGGCCGCGCGCAATCCGGCGGGATGGATGCCGATGCACCACGGCCTATGTCTAGTCGGTGGCAACACTAGCGAGATTGAGGATAACGGTTCGGTGGGTGGCTGTCACAATGGGGGCCCGAACCTAGCATCGGATTCAGCTCCTAAGTTCGGGCCTGTTCCGGGCGGTATCCGCAACTGCGTTCGCTGCCGCTGGTTCGTTACTGAGCCGCACCACCTACCGGCGCTTGTCGCCCACTTCAATACACTCGCCTATCACTTCGATGAATCACGCAATCTCTGTCTCATGCGCGAGAACGAACTTCAGAACCTGAAGAAGCAGAAGGCCGATGCGGAGGATGCGAGCCGGCCATTTTCACAAATGGTCGCCTACCGGCAAGCCGAGCGTGTGTGGGAAAGCGCTATGAAGCGCTTCAGTGACCTCGCCGAAGACCTGGTAGCTTGCTGGCGCCTCATCGCACGCTGCAAGGCGGCGCTCGAATCTTCACAGTGCGATGGCAGGCAGCTGGTGGCTGCTGGCACGATGGGTGACGTGCACATTGCCTTTGAGGAAACGGAGTCGGAAATGCTTCAGCTTGCCGGTGTGTGCGAAAACGTCGAGGTCTACCCCGATCTCGAACCGGGCAAGGCGGTATTCCGTCGCAGCCAGTTGCTAGACGCGGTTCTTTATCGAGACGACTTGCAACCCGTGTTTATGCTGTTGAGTGAACAGGAGCAACTGCTCGCCGGCAATTCCTTCATACGACATCTAGCTCAACAGATTAACCCTGCGAATCCTGCGCTCGGCCATCGCAAGGTGATTCGCATGATGGATGCAGGCATGACCCTCAGCCAACACTTCGATATGGACCTCGCCTCCCTGCTGCCCAGGCCAAATCACCTCCGGCCGTCTTTCTCTGAGCACTCAGCTCTCCCAGGAGATGAAGCATGAATGGGAAAACAGACATCCATCCCAACGCGGTTCTCGATTCGCTTCTCGCAAAGGGTGGGCGCTCGAACCGGCGTGCCGGCCTCGCAAATCTGCACGAGGTTTGCCGTCGGCAGCATGAAACCGGCTCGCGAGACTTCTCGCTGCCCGCCATTGGGCGCCTGGCCGAAGCCGAAGGTATCATGAAGGGCCGTGTGCTCTACAACGCCCAGTCCGCCGACTATCGAACACTAATTGAGGCTTGGTCAGCCTATTCAGGGCCGCCTGCGCCCAAGCCGCCTAAAACACTAGCGAGCCATGAATACCTCATGCGCATTGAGGATCCAGCTATTCGCTCCATCATGCAGGCCACAATCGCTGAGCGTGACAAGCTGAGGGCGCAACTTAACGTTCTGAAAGCAAACAGCCAGGTGACTGTGGACCGGCGTCCACTGGCTACGACCATCATTGCAACACCTGAAGTGCAACCTGTACCAGTGCTCGCGATCCCCGCACGACTAACCCAATCTGAGCGCGAAGCGTTCAGAAAAGCGATATCGCCGAATTACCTGGAAGAGCGTGGACTGAGGGAGGGTAGCCATGGCGAAATCGTCAACGAGCGCGGCCGGATAATTTTTGAAGTAGGCTTTACCCGGGCGATTCGTAAGGTACTAAGCGACTCAACGTACAAATAGCTGCACGGACTGGACTCTCCATCAGCATTCGATAACCAGCAGTGCTTGGCACTACCCATCGATGCCTGACTCACTAGAACGTATAACCAAGGAAGCGTTATGAGCACCAGCGCGATCAGTCACTTAGTTATTGTTCCAAGCAACGCCGAAGTTAGAAGAACCACATTTTTTCAAGGGTATTCAGATTTTTGGCATCCTGATTTCATAAAGATTTTAAGCTGCTTAGTTTTTTTTCCGCATGACGCTTCTGATATATACCTCTCGGGCGAAAGCTTTGTCAAAGCAAGATCTATTGGCGCGTGCTTGCAGGTAGATTTCCTACGGGCAGACCTGCTAAAACAGCATTTAGACATTGGCTATAACCCCTTAACCGTTTTATGGAGCACTGACGAAACGGTCGATGATGTTGAAGATGCTATTTCCAAGCTGTCTTTAAAGCCGTTACATATTACAACATCCAATAGCAAGGGGAGCACCTCGCTAGTTGACTTGAGTGAGGAGGCTGTTAAAAAATTAGTTGATGATCTTTTTGCTCGCGCAGCATCTGTCGACTCAAAACTCAACGAATTCAGAACTTTTCTGGTTTCAACGGGATTTAGTAAGCGGGCGAAAGCTGGTCCGCACTTAAATGCCAAAGGTCACAACTGTACCGAACCCCTAATTGAGGCGCTTATTAATTATGGAGCGCAAATAAAAGTTACGGGAATAAAGCCTTCAGGCAACACTGCAGAGCACATCTCGGGAATGTTACATTTAATGGGCGAAATAGACTCCCTTCGCCCAGATGACGTTGTGAAATCTCCATTTCGAAAAAATGATGCCATCGTCTATTGTCCATCTGTCTATACATATCTTTATCGCGCAGAGGGAAAGCAGTGGCGTGATTTGAATAGACAATTAAACAACCCCAAGCGAAACTTTCTTAAGGCAACCTTGATCCGCGGCAAAGGATACGGCAATTCGTCATTGGCCATTTCTAAAGAAGATGTATTCAACCCATACGACGACAAAATACTTGGCCCGTTACTAAGGGATCGTCAGGTCGAACTTAAGATATTTACTATCACCATCTCAATATTGGCATCTAACCAGTTTGTGCCAGCATTAAGACTCCCAAACTCAGTCATGCTGCACCACGACAAATTGAAAGACATAGGGCAAACTGTTAACTCAAACGTGAGGCAGTGGCATGAAAAGCTAAGTGGGAAATTCTTCGAGTACAGCGAGCTACTTAAGGCAGATATTGGTGAGGCGCTACTTTTCGGTATATTTAATAATCGAGAGAAAATCTTAGCGATTTGCGACTTCCCTATCGAATGGGTTTCCATTGATCTATTACCTGCGATGTTCAGGCATGAGCTGTCTCGGATTCCGTCCACGCCCGGAAATGTTACAACCAATGTGTCGTTATCTCTTCCCAAACATGCCTATCCCTATAGCGCACTGTGCGACATTCTCATAATTCGGTCTTTTGATGAAGGTGACGAAATCAGAGATCATCTATCAAAAGTCGTGCAGTGGGGGCATGACGAAGGGCGTCTGAAAGGTCTCAGAGTACAACTGGTAGATGTAGCATCAAAGGATGAAATAATAGAGGCATTGAAGTCCTTCAAAGGGATTATGGTTATCTTTGACTGCCATGGGGGGCATGGGGGTGAAAAGGACTCAGCTTGGCTGCATATTGGGGGTGAGAATATAGATGTCTGGCACTTATATCAATCCACTAGGGTCCCACCAATAGTCATTTTAGCTGCTTGTAGCACGCATCCGGTTGAAGGTTCGCATGCGTCCGTAGCAAACGGATTTTTGGAGTCTGGAGCCTGCAGTGTGCTAGGTACATTTGCGCCTATTAACTCAGATCACGCTGCGACATTTGTGATGCGGCTATTAACCCGAGTAGCAGTATATTTACCTATAGCGCTCAAATCACGACCCTACACCTGGCGCGAGGTAATATCAGGTCTTTTTAAAATGTCATATACAAGAGACGTCTTGACATATTTGCGCGACGGCAAAAAGCTTTTAAACCAAAATCAATATGCCGCCATACATATAAAAACCAATATGCTCGTGAATGCAATTGAAGATGAAGATTGGTTCGATAAATTTAAGCTTTTGATTGGTGAGGAGCTGAAGATGGAGGGGGCGGCAATTAATGAGTTATTTCGGCAGAGTTTTCAATTCGTAGAAACGATGCTAATGGTTCAACTTGGGCGCCCCGAAAACATCGTCATTGTCGCAGACTAATCGCCATCTATTTGTCGCATATATTTTAAGTATCTTGGATTTTTGAAGGAGCAATAATGGCGGATGTGAAGTTTTGTGTATTTTGTGGGCGGCCGCCAGAGTCAAAAAACAAAGAGCACGTATTACCTCAATGGTTGCTAAAATTGACTGGCGATCCTAATAGGGTTGTTAGCATGGGGTACAACTATAAAAGAGGAGCAGAAGTTTCTTTCCGCTGGAAGTCGTTAGTCACTCCAGCCTGTGAGGAATGCAACACAGAGTATGCGTCTCTAGAAAGTGAGGTGCGCCCAATAGTAGAGGCTCTACTTGGGCGACAAGCTTTGTCAGCCGCCAATTATTGCACATTATTGGATTGGCTAGATAAAGTTAGGGTAGGCTTGTGGTTAAATTATCATCTCTTGATGGGTAACCCGACTGGCATTAATCCCTCGTTTTATATTAATTCACGATTACGAAAAAAAGATCGTTTTGTCGCGATCTACCCAATTCAAGAGAAAAGTTTAGGACTAAATGCACATGGTGTGGAAACGCTTTCATTTCACGGAGCTCCGTCGGCATTCGGTTTGAGAATCAACAGCATTTTTTTGATAAACTGCTCAAGTGATTATATTTTTTCAGGGCGCTGTGGCTTTCCATATCCCACCAACATGAAATTAAATCTAGATGGTGAGAACTCAGGCTATCTGCAGATGGATGAATTTAAAGCCACAAGAAAAATAAAATCACCTATATTCAGCTTTAAACTTCACAAGCCTTCGGTATTCCTTCTTCAGCCAATAATGCAAAGTCCCGCAGGCGAGATAGACCAAAGTTCTACTATTCTAGGCGGGGATCCAACTCGCGACCCATACCTACTCGCTAGTACAATTACAGGCATGCAGGCCGGTGTTGGCAAAATTTATCGCCAATTTAAAGATCATGCCTCTAGACTGGACGATCAAAATGCGAAAATTACCTTTGACACTATTACGGGCTCTGAATGCAGACCGGCCGGGCAGTTAGTCTCTCAAGTATATGAGCTGCAAACTTTTTTACAGGGTTTTTACAGTCCGGTAACCGAAAATTTGGAGATCCGCAAGAACTGGAATAAAAGGCAAAAAATAATGAAACAACTTAATAGGTCAATATCAAAAAGTTATATTAATGCTTCCAATTCTAAACCGTCATGTAGCTAGATTTCTTGGCTAAGAGAAATTCTGGACTGATGCAAGAAATATTGAGAGGTCAGAAATTGAGGTAACGGTGCCGTACCGCAAGGTTCTCCCAACGAAAGAAAGCGCCGGCATTGCAGCCGACGCTCAGGAATTGCGATGCATTATTATGTATTTCTACATAGTAATGCCTTAACGCCTAAAGCCCATAGTCAGTGGGCTTTCGCAGGACTTCTAGATACTATGTACCATTATGGTAGAAGTCTACGAAGGGCGGTTTTTTTGCAATGACGGATTGAGAGGCCGTCAATGCGGATGCTTCACTGGAAATCAATCACAGCGTCGATGATAGAAAGCATCGAGTGGGGCGTCAATCGAGTTGACATATCCAGCAGTAGTTAATTGCCTTCAGGCAAAGCAGTTCCGCGTATTATCGCCCCTGCTCTCATGTGAGTGGATCCAATGAAAGGGCTGGGTAGGCGAAGGATTTTGCTGTCTAGCCCCTTCGACACGGCCTGAGAACCGTGCCGGTGATTTTCTTCGAAGCTGGCCACTTCACTGGAAATCAATCACATGGATTCCGAAAGCATCGACGTACCGGCTAGATGCTGGAAGATTGGCCCAGCCAACACGGAGGCCAAGGCATATGAAGCGTTTGCTTGATGCGCTGAGCCGCGTGTGGAAGCTCATTCGGGTCCTGACTGTGCTCAAGACCGCGCGGGATTTCATGCGTGATCACTTCGACGATTCCCTCTAGGGGATAGTCGGCGTGGAGAGGCCGCCCTGGTATTCCAGGGCGGCTTTTAGGATCACCCCCGCCGATCGGCCACCACGCCGATCAACACCAGCACCACCAGCAGCACCGGCGCCAGGGCATAGTTGTTGAACTGGCTCAGCCCCTTCACCACCCAAGGCGTTGCATAGATCAGCGCCGCACCGCTGCCGATCATCACCAGCAGGGCCATGAATGGCACGCGCAAGGCGCCAGCCAGGCCGCCCAGGCGCTGTTCCACCCAGCCCTTGATATCGGTGCCGAACAGCACCAGCAGGCAGCCTACCAGGGCCAGGGAGATCTCCGAGAGGTTGCTGCGGCTCCAGCGAGAAACGGTCGCGAGCAGGTCAAGTACCAGGTCCATGGGTCATCCTCAGGTCAAGAAATACTGCAACAGGTCATTGAGGAACAGCTGGCCTCGCGGCGTTGCCGCCAGTCGATCCGGTTCGACCTGCAAAAGGCCCTTTCGTTCGGCCTCGCGGCGCGCCTCGGCGAGTTGCTCCAGCGGCAGGCCGGTGCGCAGGGTGAAAAGCTCGGCTTCCACGCCTTGGGTCAGGCGCAGGGCGTTCATCAGGAACTCGAAGGGCAGCTCGTCGGCTGGCAGCAGCTTCTCGCCGGCCTTGAATGGCTTGGCCGGGTTCAGGTAGTCCTTGGGCAGGCGAGTCTTCCAGGTGCGCAGGATGCGCCCATCCGGGAACGACAGCTTGCCATGGGCCCCCGCGCCGATGCCGATGAAGTCGCCGAAGCGCCAGTAGTTGAGGTTGTGCTGTGCGGCGCGGCCCGGCTGGGCATAGGCCGATACTTCGTACTGCTGGTAGCCCTGGGCGGCCATCAGGGCCTGGCCCGCCTCCTGGATATCCCAGAGGATGTCGTCTTCGGGCAGCTCCGGTGGCTGGCTCCAGAACACCGTGTTGGGCTCCAGGGTCAACTGGTACCACGACAGGTGGGTCGGCCCCAGGTCGATGGCCTGGCGCAAGTCGCCCAGGGCGTCGTCCAGCGACTGGTCGGGCAGGCCGTGCATCAGGTCCATGTTGAAGTTGTCGAAGCCCGCGGCGCGTGCCATGCCGGCGGCACGCACGGCCTCGTCACCGTTGTGGATGCGCCCGAGCTTTTCCAGTTTCGCCGGCTGGAAACTCTGCACGCCGATGGACAGCCGGTTGATCCCGGTCTGCCGGTATGCCTTGAACTTGTCCTGCTCGAACGTCCCGGGGTTGGCTTCCAGGGTGATCTCGATGTCAGGCGCGAACGGCGTGCGCTGCTCCACGCCGCGCAGCAGGCGACCCAGCGCATGTGCGCTGAACAGGCTCGGCGTGCCACCCCCGAAGAAGATCGAACGGATCGGGCGCCCCTGCACGGCGGGCAGTTCCTGGTCGAGGTCGGCGAGCAGGGCGTCGACGTAGGCTTCTTCCGGCAGGTCGGGGCCTGCCTGGTGAGAGTTGAAGTCGCAATAGGGACACTTGCGCACGCACCAGGGGATATGGATGTACAACGCCAATGGCGGGAGTTCCGGCAGTGCCAGGTGTGGCGCTGGCAGGCCGGAACCAGCCGCCCCGGGGTGGAGCAGCTGGATGGACGGCTTGTCGGTCATGCCAGGCCCAGGCGCTGACGCAGCAGGGCCATGGCGCGGGCGCGGTGGCTGAGCTGGTTCTTGTCGACGGGGGCCAGGTCGGCGCTGGAGCAATTGCGCTCCGGTACCCAGAACAACGGGTCGTAGCCGAAGCCGTGCTCGCCACTGGCTTCGAACAGGATGCGGCCATGCCACAGGCCTTCGCAGAGGATCGGCAGTGGATCCTCGGCATGGCGCACCAGGGCCAGGACACAGACGAACTGTGCCCCGCGCTGTTCGGCCGGCACGTCCTTCAGGGCCTCGAGCAGCTTGGCATTGTTCGCCGCGTCGCCCTTGCCATCGGCATAGCGCGCCGAATAGATGCCCGGCGCGCCGCCAAGGTGATCCACCGCCAGCCCCGAATCATCGGCCAGGGCCGGCAGGCCGGAGATGCGCGAGGCGTTGCGCGCCTTGAGGATGGCGTTCTCGACGAACGACAGGCCGGTCTCCTCCGGCTCCACCTGGCTGAACTCGCCGATCGAGCGCAGGTGCACGGAGGTACCGAGCATGGCCTGGAGTTCCTTGAGTTTGCCGGCGTTATGGCTGGCCAATACGAGTTGCTGGAAATTCATCATTCGCCTGGGAACACTTCCTGGTTGAAGCTGAGTTTGTGACTGACGCCGCCGGTTTCGACATTCACGTCGAAGGTCAGGGTTTCCGACTGGTCGATCTTGAACTGGGCGATGTAGTACACCGCGCCCTGGTCGGTGATCTGCTTGAACGACAGCGCGCTGCTGCGCCCCGTGAGGTCTCGCACCGTGCCGCTGACCACCGCCATGCCCGGCTTGCCGCCCTTGAGCACGGTGATGTTGAGCACGCCCTGGTTCTTGCTGCGGGTCAGGCCCGTGGCAGCGGCCACCTCGGGTTGCAGCATGCTCGAGGTGAAGGCGCTGTAGTGGACCGTCACGTCGCCGAAGACTTCCTTGCGCTCGGGCTTGGCGGCATCGGCAGCCAGGACCGGCAGCGCCAGGCACAGGCTGATCAGGAAAAGAGCTAGACGACGCATGGTGCGGTTCCTCCAGATTGATGGGGCAGCGCGAAGCCGGCCCCGCGATCGTGTGCTCAGACCGCGACCTGATGTTCCTGCAGGCCCGGGCTGCTGACCCGATAGATGCCGATCTCCCCTAGAAGATTAGGCCAAAGCCGGCCGGCCCACCCGTTGCGGTGCAGATGGTCGACCGCCAGCCGGTCGAGGACCTTGGCCTGGCGCTCGTGGCACAACTGCTCGAAGTCGGCGAAGGTGCAGAAGTGGATGTTCGGGGTGTTGTACCAGGTATACGGCATGAAGTCCGAGACCGGCATGCGGCCTTTGGTCGCCAGGTACCAGCGGCAGCGCCAGTGGCCGAAGTTGGGGAAGGTGATGATGCACTCGCGGCCCACCCGCAGCATCTCGTCGAGAATGCGGTCGGGGTACTCCACGGCTTGCAGGGCCTGGGTCATGACCACCACGTCGAAGCTGTTGCTGGCGAAGTTGCCCAGGCCCTTGTCCAGGTCCTGCTCGATCACGTTGACGCCCTTGGCCACGCAGGCGGCGATGTTGTCGGGGTCGATCTCCAGGCCATAGCCGGTGACGTGCTTGCGCTCGCGCAACGAGGCCAGCAGCTCGCCATTGCCGCAGCCAAGGTCCAGTACCCGGCTGCCGGCGGGGATCCAGTCGTGGATGATTTCCAGGTCGGCTCTCATGCTGTCCTCAGATGGCGATGCGGTTCATGTAGTTCGAGAAACCCTGCATGTAGCGAGGTGTGGGGATCAGGAAGGCATCGTGCCCGTAAGGTGCATCGATCTCCAGGTAGCAGACGTTCTTGCGCGCCGCCATCAGGGCGTCGACGATCTCCCGCGAGCGGGCCGGGGAGAAGCGCCAGTCGGTGGTGAACGACATGATGCAGTAGTCCGCCGTGACGTGGGCCAGGGTGGCGGCCAGGTCGCCGCCATGGGCTGCGGCCGGGTCGTAGTAGTCCAGGGCCTTGGTCATCAGCAGGTAGGTGTTGGCGTCGAAGCGGCCGGAGAACTCCTCGCCCTGGTAGCGCAGGTAGCTCTCGACCTGGAACTCGACGCTGTGAAAGTCGTAGTTGAGCTTGTCGCTCTTGAGCTCGCGGCCGAATTTCTCACCCATGGAGTCGTCGGACAGGTAGGTGATATGCCCGACCATGCGTGCCAGCATCAGGCCGCGCTTGGGGATCACGCCCTGGTCCTGGAACGAGCCGCCATGGAACTCCGGGTCGGTGAGGATGGCCTGGCGTGCCACTTCGTTGAAGGCGATGTTCTGCGCCGAGAGCTTGGGCGCCGAGGCGATGTCCACGCAATGGCGAACGCGGTCCGGGTAGCTGATGGTCCACTGCAGCGCCTGCATGCCGCCCAGGCTGCCACCGACCACCGCTGCCCATTGCCCGATGCCCAGGCGATCGGCCAGGCGCGCCTGGCTGTGTACCCAGTCTTCCACGGTCAGTACCGGGAAGTCGGCGCCGTAGGGTTTGCCGGTGGCCGGGTTGATGCTGCTGGGGCCAGTGCTGCCGTTGCAGCCGCCGAGGTTGTTCAGGCTGACCACGAAGAAGCGGTTGGTGTCGATCGGCTTGCCCGGGCCAATGCAGCTGTCCCACCAGCCCGGCTTGCGGTCGGTAGGCGCATGGTAGCCGGCGGCATGGTGATGGCCGGACAGCGCATGGCAGATCAGCACGGCGTTGCTGGCGGTGCTGTTGAGGGTGCCATAGGTTTCGTAGATCAGTTCGTAGGTGGCCAGGGAGCGGCCACAGGCCAGGGCCAGCGGTTCATCGAACCGGGCAATCTGCGGTGTTACCAGACCGACGGAATCTTCGGGAAGGACAGTGGACATCGACCCTGCTCACGCTTGACGGAGGCGTAAGTCTAAAGAGGGCCACCCCCAGCGGCAAGCGAAGGCTTGCCACCGGGGGCGTCGGTCGAATCAGATCATCCGCCACAGCTCCTGGGGCATGCCGGCGTAGGCTGCCAGAGGGGGCATGACGAACGACTGGATCACCTGGATGGCAATGAAGGCGAAGATCGGCGAGATGTCCATGCCGCCCAGGCTGGGGATGAGCCGGCGGAACGGCGCCAGTACCGGTTCGCTGATCTGGTAGGCCAGTTGCGCCGCCGGATTGTGGCTGTTGGGTGCGACCCAGGAGACGATCACCATGACGATCATCGCGACCCAGAAGATCTTCAGGAACAGCGAGGTGACGCCGATGATGGCCCACATCAGCAGGTGCAGCACGTCGCCGAAGGTGCCGTAGCTGACCATCAGCACGAACGCCATCAGCAGCGCCTGGATCACCACCGACAGCAGCAGGGACGAGGTGTCCAGGCCGCCGATGCTGGGAATGATGCGACGGATCGGCTTGAGCAGCGGCTGGGTGGCGCGTACCGCGAACTGGCTCAGGGGGTTGTAGAAGTCGGCCTTGACCATCTGCAGCACGAAGCGCAGCAGGACGATCACCAGGTACAGGCTGACCAGGGTTTGCACCACGAAGATCGCGGCGCCGGACAGTGCATTCATCGACAGCTCCTTATTTGCCCAATTGTTCGGCCAGCTCGGCGGAACGCTTCGCCGCGGCCTCCAGCGCCTGCTCGACGATGGCCTCGAAACCGTTGCCCTGGAACGACGTGATCGCCGCCTCGGTGGTGCCGGCCGGCGAGGTTACCCGGCGCCGCAGCTCGGCGGCGTCCACGTCGCTGGACACGGCCATGCGCGCGGCACCCAGGGCGGTCTGCAGGGTCAGTTGGGACGCGGTTTCGCGCGGCAGGCCGAGTTTTTCGCCGGCGGCGGTCATGGCCTCGATCAGCAGGAAGAAGTAGGCCGGGCCACTGCCGGATACGGCGGTGACGGCGTCCAGTTGCTGCTCCTGTTCCAGCCACAGGGCGGTGCCCACGGCGCGCAGCAGTTGCTCGGCCTGCTGGCGCTGCTCGGCCGATACCTCGCCGGTGGCGTACAGGCCGCTGACGCCCTGGCGCAGCAGCGCCGGCGTATTGGGCATGCAACGCACCACCGGGCGGGCGCCGAGCCAGGCTTGCAGGCTGGCGCAGGTGATACCGGCGGCGATGGAAACGATCAGCTGGCCCGCCTCGAGGTGCGGCTGCAGGGCCTGGCACACGGCTTTCATGACCTGCGGCTTGACCGCCAGGACGATCACGTCGGCGCCGGCGATGGCCTGGGCGTTGTCTTCGAAGGTTGCGATGCCGTGTTCGGCCTGGAGCCGTGCGCGGGTCTCGGCGCCTGGGTCGCTGGCGCGGATCTGCGCGGCGTCCAGGCCCTGGGCACGCAGACCGCCGATCAGGCTGGCGGCCATGTTGCCGGCGCCGATAAAGGCAATACGTGTCTTGCTCATGTCAGGTCCTTGAGGGAAAGAGTGAGTAAAGCATGGATTCAGGCGTGCCCGTAGTCGCGGGCACCGAACAGGGCGGTACCGATACGGACCCAGGTCGCTCCCTGGGCGATCGCGGCTTCCAGGTCGTGGCTCATGCCCATGGACAGGGTGTCGAGCTCCAGCCCGAGGCTGTCTTGCAAGTGGCGCAGGGTGGCGAAGGCGGCCTCTTGCGCGGCGCGTTCCTCGGTAGGCTCGGGGATCGCCATCAGCCCGCGCAGGCGCAGGCCGGGCAGGGTGGCGACGGCCTTGGCCAGGGCAGGCAACTCGTCCGGGGCGCAGCCGGACTTGCTGTCTTCGCCGCTGACGTTCACCTGCAGGCAGATGTTCAGTGGCGCCAAGCCGGCGGGGCGCTGTTCGGACAGGCGTTGGGCGATCTTCAGGCGGTCCACGGAATGTACCCAGTCGAAATGCTCGGCGATTGCACGGGTCTTGTTCGACTGGATGGGGCCGATGAAGTGCCAGGTCAAGGGCAGGTCGCGCAAGGCTTCCTGTTTGGCCAGGGCTTCCTGGAGATAGTTCTCGCCCACGTCGACCACGCCGGCGGCATGGGCTTGGCGGATGGCGCTGGCCGGCTTGGTCTTGCTCACCGCCAGCAGCTGGATGCTGGCCGGGTCGCGTCCGGCGGCCTTGGCCGCGCTGGCGATGCGGGCGGCGAGGGCGGAAAGGTTGTCTGCTATGGTGGACATGGATCGGTGCCGACGGCTCAGTGGTCTGCGGCATTCTACCTGCTTGATGGCCTTTGGGGAGTCTCATGGACGTGACCGACCTGTTGGCCCGGGCCGTGGCTGCGGGGGCTTCCGACCTGCACCTGGCCGCGGGCGAAGTACCGATGCTGCGCCTGGATGGTGAATTACAACGCCTGGAGCTGCCACGCCTGGCGCCGCAAGCCCTCACCGAGGGCATGGCGCCCTTGCTCGAAGAGTCGCAGCGGCGCGAGTGGGCGGCTGGCGACGAACTGGACCTGGCGCTCACGCTGCCGGAGCTGGGGCGCTTTCGCCTGAACCTGTTCCGGCAGGGCAATGGGCCGGGGGCGAGCGTCCGCTTGCTGCCGGCCGGCATCCCGAGCGTCGATGCGCTGGGGCTGAATGAAGTATTTCAATCTGTTGCGCAGTTGCATGACGGGCTGGTGCTGATCGGTGGGCCGACCGGCAGTGGTAAGTCATGCACCGTGGCGGCCCTGGTCGACCAGCTCAATCGCCAGCGGGCGCTGCATATCATCACCCTGGAAGACCCCATCGAAGTCATCCACAGCGGGCAGCGCAGCCTGGTCAACCAGCGGGAGATCGGCCGACATTGCCGCAGCTTCGCCCACGGCCTGCGCAGCGCCCTGCGCCAGGACCCGGACGTGGTCGTGATCGGTGAGCTGCGTGACCTGGAGACTATCCGCCTGGCCCTGCGCGCGGCGGAAACCGGGCACCTGGTGTTGGCGACGGTGCATACCCGCTCGGCGGTGAACAGCATCGATCGGCTGGTGGAGGTGTTCGCTGCCGAGGAGAAGCCGCTGGTGAGGGCGATGCTGGCGGAGTCGCTGCGCATGGTGGTGGCGCAGGTGCTGGTCAAGCGTATTGGCGGTGGCCGGGTGGCGGCGCGGGAGGTGCTGGTGGCCACGCCGGCGGTGCGCAACCTGGTGCGCGAGGGGCGGGTGACGCAGCTGTATTCGATGATGCAGGCCGGGGCGGCGGCGGGGATGCGGACGATGGAGGCGGCGATGCAGGGGTTGAGGGACCAGGGCTTGGTTGGAGCGCTCTAGTGCCTATGCCGCGACAAGCCCGTGCAGCCTGCAAGTCACATCATTTTGGCTCGACTCTTTGGGGCGCGAAGCGGCCCCAAAGGACGCCGATGCCGGGGGCGGATCAGCGCTTGGCCAGGCTCAATACCTGGCTTTCCTGTTCCTTCGGCAGCACCCGCTTGGCGACCACGTAGTGCTTCTGCCAGTACGGCTTGTTCAGGTTGTCGATGCTTACCCGCTTGCCGCGCCGGGGCGCATGGATGAAGCGGTCGTTGCCCAGGTAGATGGCGACGTGATTGACCCGGCGGCTCTTGATGTTGAAGAAGATCAGGTCACCCGGCTTGAGGTCACTGCGGGCTACCTTGATACCATGCCCGTGGGCCATGGCATTGGAAGTGCGCGGCAGGTCGACGTCGGCCACGTCGTTGAAGGCATACTTGACCAGCCCGCTGCAATCGAAGCCCTTGCTCGGGCTGCTGCCGCCCCAGCGATAGGGCGTACCGAGGACATTCACGGCGCGGCTGAGCACGTCGCTGCTCTGCTTGGCCGACATCGCGGCGATCGGCAGGTTGCCGGGGGCCTTGGCGGCATTGCTCGGGCGGGCACGCAGGGTGCTGTGCTTGACCGGCGCGCGTTTCACCGTGCTGCTGGCATTGGTGGTATAGCCGGTGAACCCGTTGGGAAGGCGTTGCTCACGGTTGGTGGCGTGGGCGGCCAATGGCAATAAAAGGCAGAGGGTCAGCCATGTCTTGAAGAAAGGCGGCATAGTTGAAGCTCTTTTGTATTATCTAGGTATGTGTTGGCGCGCAACTTTATAACAGCTTTTTGATCAAATTCTGATCCGTTGGTCGATGCGCCGCTGCCATACGTCGGCTTCTCGCGAAAAAGTCACATTTTTCCTTAGAAAATTTTCCGCTAACCCCTGGGAGCTATGAATGAACAGTTATCAACAGGGCGTGCCGTTCCACGACACCCACAGCAAGGTCCTCGGCTATCTGCTATGGATCTTCGGCTTCACCGGCTCGCACCGCTTCTACTACGGCAAGCCGATCACCGGGACGATCTGGTTCTTCACCTTGGGCCTGCTCGGCATCGGTTGGCTGATCGACCTGTTCCTGATCCCGTCGATGGACCGTGAGGCCGACATGCGCTTCCAGTCCGGGCGGGTGGACTACAACCTGGCCTGGATCCTCCTGACCTTCCTTGGCATATTCGGTGCGCATCGCCTGTACCAGGGCAAATGGATCAGTGCCCTGATCTACCTGTTCACAGGCGGTCTGTTCCTGCTGGGCGTGCTGTACGACTTCTGGACCCTCAACAGCCAGATCTCCCAAGTCAACGCCGAACGCCGCTAGGAAAGCCGCAGGTTGCCATGGCCGTGCTCGGCTCATATGAGCGCCGCCTGCTTTTGCTTGCCGCTTGCAGTTAAAAAAGGCCTTGTAGCTGAGAGCGACAAGGCCTTGGTCTTCATTGCTGGCGGGTCTGCCTGCGCTGCAAGAGCAGGTTGCTGAAACCCGCACCTGCCAGCTGCTTCTGCGCCACGGTCAGCTGTTCGCGGTTGCTGAACGGGCCGACCAGCACGCGGTACCAGGTTTCCTCTTTCACCGTCCCCGACTCCACCTTGACCGACTGGCCGAGCAGGATGATCTGCGCACGGACCTTGTCGGCGTCGGCCTGCTTGCGGAACGAGCCGGCCTGGAGGAAGAACTGGGTGGTCGCCGCCGGCTTGATGACCGGTGGCGCCGGCGGTGGCGTCTGCCCCATCAGCGCAGCCTGGGCCCTGGCCGTGTCGATCTTCGCCGCTTCCTCAGGCGTCACCGGCTTGACCGGCTGGGCCGGTACTGGCGGCGTTTTCTCCGGCACGGCCTCGGGTGGCACGATGACCTCGGACTCCGGCAGCAGCGTGTAGAAGTCGTATTTCGGCTTGACCGGCTGCTGCGGTGCCGGCGCGGTGGCCTTGGCGCTTTCGGCGACCTTGGCTGGCTTCTGCTGTTCGGGCTTGGTGCGCTTGATGTCTTCGCTACCCGGTTCGAGCTTCATCAGAAAAACGATGAAGGCGCCGACAGTCAGGCCGACCGCCAGCCATATCCAGCCAGGGATCGGCTGCTTGGCCGGGGGCTGGTAGCGGCTGGCGCCACGCTTGGGGGCGGGTTTCTTCTTGGCAGCCAACTTACATGCGCTCCAGGGTTTCCAGGCCGAGCAGTTCCAGGCCCTGCTTGAGGGTGCGACCGGTCAGGGCCGCCAGGCGCAGGCGGCTCTGCTGTTGCTCGGCGGTTTCCGCCGTGAGGATCGGGCAGTTCTCGTAGAAGCTGGAGAACAGGCCGGCGATGTCGTACAGGTAGCTGCACAGCACGTGCGGCGTGCCCTTGTCGGCCACGCTGTTGAGCACTTCGCCGAACTGCGCCAGGCGCGCGGCCAGGTCCTGCTCATGGGCCGCCTGCAGCACGATCTTGCCGTCGACCTCGTCGAAGCCCTTGCCCAGCTTGCGGAACACGCTGGCCACGCGGGTGTAGGCATACAGCAGGTAGGGCGCGGTGTTGCCGTCGAAGTTGAGCATCAGCTCGAAGTTGAAGCTGTAGTCGCTGGTCCGGTGCTTGGACAGGTCGGCGTACTTCACCGCGCCGATGCCGACCACTTCGCCGATACGGCGCAGCTCGTCCTCGGACAGGCTCGGGTTCTTCTCCTTGACCAGCGCGTAGGCGCGCTCCTTGGCTTCGGTGAGCAGGTCGATCAGCTTCACGGTGCCGCCGTCGCGGGTCTTGAACGGCCGGCCATCGGCGCCATTCATGGTGCCGAAGCCCATGTGTTCCATCTGCATCGGGTGGCCAACGAAGCCGGCGCGGCGCGCCACCTCGAACACCTGGTTGAAGTGCAGGGCCTGGCGCTGGTCGACGAAGTACAAGGCTCGGTCGGCCTTGAGCACGTTGCTGCGGTAGCGCACCGCGGCCAGGTCGGTGGTGGCGTAGAGGTAGCCGCCGTCGGCCTTCTGCACGATCACCGGCAGCGGCTCGCCCTCGGTGTTCTTGAATTCGTCGAGGAACACGCACTGGGCGCCCTGGTTCTCGACCAGCAGGCCTTTGGCCCTGAGGTCGGCGACCACGTTGGCCAGGTCATCGTTGTAGGCGCTCTCGCCCATCACGTCGGCCATGCTCAGCTTGACGTTGAGCAGGTCGTAGGTCTTCTGGCAGTGGGACAGGGAAATGTCCTTGAAGCGTGTCCACAGCGCCATGCAGTCCGGGTCGCCGGCCTGCAGCTTGACCACCAGGCCACGGGCGCGGGTAGCGAACGCCTCGGACTCGTCGAAGCGCTTCTTCGCGGCGCGATAGAAGTTCTCCAGGTCCGACAGCTCGTCGCTGGTGATCGGATTCTCTTCCAGGTAGGCCAGCAGCATGCCGAACTGGGTGCCCCAGTCGCCCACGTGGTTCTGGCGGATCACCTGGTCGCCGAGGAACTCCAGGACGCGGGCGACGCTGTCGCCGATGATGGTCGAACGCAGGTGGCCGACGTGCATCTCCTTGGCCAGGTTGGGTGCCGACATGTCGATCACCACCTTCTCGGCGGGGCCGGCCTTGCGCACGCCCAGGTGGTCATCGGCCAGGGCTGCGTCCAGGCGGCTGGCCAGGCCGTCGATGTTCTGGAAGAAGTTGAGGAAGCCCGGGCCGGCGATCTCGACCTTGCTGATGTCGTCGCTGGTCGGCAGGGCGGCGATGATCTTGTCGGCCAAGTCGCGCGGCTTCATGCCGGCGGGTTTGGCCAGCATCATGGCGATGTTGCTGGCGAAATCGCCGTGGGTCTTGTCCCGGGCGTTTTCCACCTGGATCGCCGGCGTCAGCCCTTCAGGCAGCACACCGTCGGCGACGAGTTGGGTGAGGGCTTGCTGGATCAGCTGGCGAATGGTGTCTTTCATGGGGGTCTCTTTTCGACCGCAAGCGCGGTAGGGCGCTTCGATGCGCAGGTGGAAAAACTGAACATTATCCGTTCCCGGAGCCGGGTTGCCAACCTTTCGGCTTCTTGCAGCTTGCCGCTCAATAAAGATCCACCGGGTCCACATCCAGCGACCAGCGCACCTGGCGTCCCGACGGCATCTGCTCCAATGCCAGCAACCAGGCGCTGATCAGCCGATGCAATGCTCCCCGGGCATTGGCCTGCAACAGCAACTGTGCCCGGAAGCGCCCGGCGCGGCGCTCCATGGGCGCGGGGACCGGGCCGAGCAGCTCGATGCCCTGCAGGCCCTGTTCGGCCAGCAAGCGTTCGGCGGCGCTGCAGGCCTCGTCGAGGAAACCCTCGGCCTGGCCCGGCTTGTGCGCCTCGGCGCGCAGCAGGGCGAGGTGGGCGAAGGGGGGCAGGCCGGCGGCGCGGCGCTCGCTCAGGGCCTGCTCGGCGAAGGCGAAGTAGCCTTGTTCTGTCAGTTGCACCAACAGCGGGTGTTCGGCCAGGTGGGTCTGGATGATCACTTTGCCGGGGTCTTCGGCGCGCCCGGCGCGGCCAGCCACCTGGACGATCAACTGGGCCATGCGCTCGCTGGCGCGGAAGTCGCCGGAGAACAGGCCGCCATCGGCATCGAGAATGGCGACCAGCGTCACCCGGGGGAAATGATGCCCCTTGGCGAGCATCTGGGTGCCGACCAGGATGCTCGGTTGCCCGCGCTGGATGGTGGTGAACAGGTTGTGCATGGCGTCCTTGCGCGCGGTGCTGTCGCGGTCGACGCGCAGCACCGGGTAGTCCGGGAAGAGGACCTTCAGGCGCTCCTCTGCACGCTCGGTCCCCGCACCTACCGGGCGCAAGTCCACATGGGCGCATTGCGGGCACTGCTGTGGCAGGCGCTCGTCATGGCCGCAATGATGGCAGCGCAGCACGCCGGAACGCTGGTGCACGGTCATCCGCGCATCGCAGCGCGGGCACTCGCTGAGCCAGCCGCAGTCATGGCACAGCAGGGTCGGGGCGAAGCCGCGGCGGTTGAGGAACACCAGCACCTGCTGGCCCGCCGCCAGGGTCTGGCCGATGGCCTGTTGCAGCGGGCCGCTGATGCCGCTGTCCAGCGGTCGGCTGCGCACGTCCAGGCGCAGCAGCCGTGGCGGTTGTGCGCCGCCGGCGCGTTGGGTCATGCGCAGCAGGCCATAGCGGCCGCTGTGGGCATTGTGCAGGCTCTCCAGCGAGGGCGTGGCGGAGCCGAGGAGGATGGGGATGTTCTCCTGGTGGGCGCGCACCACGGCCAGGTCGCGAGCATGGTAACGCAGGCCTTCCTGCTGTTTATAGGAGCCGTCATGTTCTTCGTCGATGATGATCAGCCCCGGATGCTTCATCGGCGTGAACAGCGCCGAGCGCGTGCCGATGATGATGTCGGCCTCGCCATCGCGGGCCGCCAGCCAGGCATCGAGGCGCTCGCGGTCGCCCACTGCCGAGTGCAGCAGGGCGATGCGGGCGTTGAAGCGCTGCTCGAAGCGCGCCAGGGTCTGCGGCCCGAGATTGATCTCGGGGATCAGGATCAGCGCCTGCTTGCCTGCTTCGAGGGCCTCGCGGATCAATTGCAGGTAGACCTCGGTCTTGCCACTGCCCGTCACCCCGGCCAGGAGGAAGGCGTGGAAACTGCCGAAGCCCGAGCGCACGGCGTCGAACGCGGCTTGCTGTTCGTCGTTCAGCGGCAGTTCCGGCTGGGCCAGCCAATGTTCGTGGCGGGAAAGCGGCAGGTAGCGGCGTACTTCCACCTGGACCAGCTCCTTGGCCAGCAGCAGGTCGAGGCTGTCCTTGTTCAGGCCGAGCTTGCCCAGCAGGCTGTGGGCCACGCCATGGGGGTGCTGGGACAGGGTCTTGAGGGCATCGCGTTGGCGTGGCGCACGGGCGATGCGCGGGTCTTCCAGGCGGGCACCGGGGGCGACATGCCAGAAGCGCTCCTGGCGCATCTGCGCCGGCTCTCCCTGGCGCAGCAGGGTCGGCAGTGCCCAGTTCAGGGTGTCGCCGAGGCTGTGCTGGTAGTACTGGGCGGTCCACAGGCACAGCTTGAACAGTGCCGGTGGCAGTGGCGAGACCGGGTCGAGCAGGGCCGTGGCCGGCTTGAGCTTATCGGCCGGCACCTCGCTCTTGTCGCAGACTTCCACCAGTACGCCGATCATTTCGCGGCGGCCGAACGGCACGCGGATGCGCATGCCTGGCGTGAGTGCCTGGCGGGCCATGCTCGCCGGCGCCCGGTAGTCGAACAGGCGACGCAGGGGCGAGGGCAGGGCAAGGCGCAGGATGACGTCGGACACGCGGAAGGTCTCTGGAGGGTATTTCGGAAATCACGCGAGACTAGCAGACGACGGTCGGTGCTCGCGACAACTTGCGTTGGCGCAATGCTCTGGTATTATTCGCCGCCTATTTCCGTGCGGTATTCAACAATTGGTGTTGGGTGGCGGCACGCAGCTCGAGGAAGTGACGATGAAACCAGAAATTCACCCGAATTACGAAGTAGTTGCGGTCACCTGCAGCTGCGGTAACAAGTTCGAGACCCGTTCGACCCTGGCCAAGCCGCTGGCGATCGACGTCTGCTCCCAGTGCCACCCGTTCTACACTGGCAAGCAGAAGGTCCTGGACACCGGTGGTCGCGTACAGAAGTTCGCCGATCGCTTCGGTATGTTCGGTACCAAGAAGTAATCATGCGCATGGCGAATCCTTCGGGTTTCGCGCTGCTGTGGAAAAAGGCGCCCCTCGTGGGCGCCTTTTTCATGGGCGCGATCTGGCATGTTCCGGCGCTGGCCTTCTGCCCACTGCCCGACAAGGTACAGCAGGTAGCGGTGCGCCAGGTGGTGGATGGCGACACCCTGCGCCTGAGCGACGGGCGCAGCGTACGCCTGATCGGCATCAATGCGCCCGAGATCGGCCGCAAGGGCCGTACCAGCGAACCCTATGCCGAGGCTGCACGGCGCCGCCTGCAGGCGCTGGTCAAGGCCAGCGACGGCCGTGTCGGGCTGCTGCCGGGTGTCGAAGCGAAAGACAAGTACGGGCGCACCCTGGCGCACATCTATGGGCGCGATGGCGACAATTTCGAGGCACGGCTGCTCAGCGAAGGGCTGGGCTACCGGGTTGCGGTCGCTCCCAACGTCAAGCTCGCCGGCTGCCAGCAGCAGGCCGAACAGGCTGCCCGCACCGTGCGGGCGGGGCTCTGGCGGCAGTCGCCGGTCATCCGCGCCAGCGACGTGCGCCAATCAGGGTTTGCCGTCATCGGCGGCAAGATCCGCGGTATCGAGCGCAATCGTGGCGGGATCTGGCTGGAGCTGGACGATGCCGTGGTGCTCCAGGTTCCCGCTCGTCTACAACGCAACTTCCCCTCAGGCTTCTTCGATAACCTCAAGGGACGCCAGGTCGAGGCGCGCGGCTGGGTCGTGGATCGCTCCCGCAAGGGCGGGTTGAAGCCGGGGCAGCGACGCTGGGTATTGCCATTGACCGATCCGAGCATGTTGGAGCGCATTTCAGGCTAAAAAATTGTAGACATTACGCTGATGAATTGTACACACTGAGGCCGTATGCCCCGCGGGTTATAGCGTAAAGTCGTAGGCTGAAGGCCTTGACAGAAGTGACCGGGCAGTCTTGTGGCCCCCCGGCTCTTTGCGTATCCTCGGCGGTCCGTCAGAACAGTAAATAGCGGAATGCCCACCATGTCAGACCTGAAAACCGCCGCTCTCGAATACCACGCTCAGCCTCGTCCGGGGAAACTGAGCGTCGAGCTCACCAAACCCACCGCAACCGCCCGCGACCTGGCCCTGGCCTACAGCCCGGGCGTCGCCGAACCGGTGCGCGAGATCGGCCGTGATCCGGAACTGGCCTACCAATACACCGGCAAGGGCAACCTGGTCGCCGTGATTTCCGATGGCACCGCCATCCTGGGCCTGGGCGACCTCGGCCCGCTGGCCTCCAAGCCGGTCATGGAAGGCAAGGGCGTTCTGTTCAAGCGTTTCGCCGGCATCGATGTGTTCGACATCGAAGTCGACTCGGAAAGCCCACAGGCCTTCATCGATACCGTCAAGCGCATCTCCATCACCTTCGGCGGCATCAACCTTGAAGACATCAAGGCGCCGGAGTGCTTCGAGATCGAGCGTACCCTGATCGAGCAGTGCGACATTCCCGTGTTCCACGATGACCAGCACGGCACCGCGATCGTTACCGCGGCCGGCATGATCAACGCCCTGGAAATCGCCGGCAAGAAGCTCGAAGACGCCAAGATCGTCTGCCTGGGTGCCGGTGCTGCCGCCATCTCCTGCATGAAGCTGCTGGTGAGCATGGGCGCCAAGGTCGAGAACATCTTCATGATCGACCGCAGCGGCGTGATCCACGCTGGTCGCGACGACCTGAACCAGTACAAGGCGCAGTTCGCTCACGCCACCGACAAGCGCACCCTGGCCGATGCCCTGGAAGGTGCGGACGTGTTCGTCGGCCTGTCCGGCCCGAACCTGCTGAGCCCCGAAGGCCTGAAGTCCATGGCGCCGAACCCGATCGTGTTCGCTTGCTCGAACCCGGACCCGGAAATCAAGCCGGAGCTGGCCCACGAGACCCGCAGCGACGTGATCATGGCCACCGGTCGTTCCGACTACCCGAACCAGGTCAACAACGTGCTGGGCTTCCCGTTCATCTTCCGTGGCGCCCTGGACGTACGTGCCAAGCGCATCAACGAAGAGATGAAGATCGCTGCCGCCATCGCCCTGAAGGACCTGGCCAAGCTGCCGGTACCGAAGGAAGTCTGCGACGCCTATGGCGTGCAGGCGCTGGAGTTCGGCCGTGAGTACATCATTCCGAAGCCGATGGACCCACGCCTGATCACCGTCGTTTCCGACGCCGTGGCCAAGGCGGCCATCGAGTCTGGCGTGGCGACCCTGCCGTATCCGCAGCACTACCCGCTGCAGAGCGTGGACGAAGTCTTCAACGGCTAACGGCACGCAAAAAAGAACCGGCTCATATGAGCCGGTTTTTTTTGCTTCGAGCTTCGATCTGCAAGAGGTGTTGCGCAGGCTTCGATACCTTGCTCGGCATCTGGCTCAGCGCAAGACAGCTTGCAGCGTGTAGCTCAGAAGAGATCCATAGGCGCCGTCTCGTCGGCTGGCAGTGGGCTGCCGGGTACGACGCCATTGCCCAGTTCGTCCATCGAAGGCGGCGAGTCCTCGGCCTTGAACAGTTCGAAGTAGGCATTCGGTGTGCTCGGCGTAGCCGCCCGGCCGCTGATCGGGTCGACCCGCAGGCTGAGGATGCCTTCCGGCTCGGCCGGGGCATGTTCTGGCTTGTCCTTGAGCGCGGCGCCCATGAAGTTCATCCAGATCGGCAGCGCAGCGGTGCCGCCGTACTCGCGGCGACCCAAGGTTTCCGGTTGGTCGAAACCGACCCATACGGTGGTGACGTAGTCGGCGTTGTACCCGGAGAACCAGGCATCCTTGGACTCGTTGGTGGTGCCGGTCTTGCCCGCCAGGTCGCTGCGGCCCAGGGCCAGGGCGCGGCGGCCGGTGCCGCGCTTGATCACGTCCTGGAGCATGCTGGTGAGGATGTAGCTGGTGCGCCCGTCGATGATGCGCTCGGCCACCGCCGGCAGCTGGGGTGGCGGCGCCACCTGGCCAAGGGCCGACGGTGCCTCGCCGGGCAATGCCTCGGTGCTGATCGGCTGCTCCGGCGCGGCGAGGCCGGCCTGGTCCTCGTTGGCCTGCGGTACCCGTGCCGGGTTGGCGGTGAACAGGGTCTCGCCGTTGCGGCTCTCGATGCGCTCGATCAGGTACGGATTGATCTTGTAGCCGCCATTGGCGAAGGCGCTCCAGCCGGTAGCGATCTCCATCGGCGTCAGCGTCGCGGTGCCCAGGGCCAGCGATAGGTTGCGGGGCAGGTCCTGCTTGTTGAAGCCGAACTTGGCGATGTAGTCGATGGTGCGGTCCACGCCCATGGCTTGCAGCAGGCGGATCGACACCAGGTTGCGCGACTTGTACAGCGCCTCGCGCATGCGGATCGGGCCGAGGAAGGTATTGGTGTCGTTCTTCGGGCGCCAGACCTTGTCCAGGTACTCGTCGACGAACACGATCGGCGCATCGTTGACCAGGCTGGCGGCGGTGTAGCCATTGTCCAGCGCGGCGCTGTAGACGAATGGCTTGAAGCTCGAGCCTGGCTGGCGCTTGGCCTGCATCGCACGGTTGTAGTTGCTCTGCTCGAACGAGAAACCACCCACCAGGGCGCGAATGGCGCCGCTGTACGGGTCCAGGGTGACCAGCGCGCTCTGCGCACCAGGTACCTGGCTGAACTTGAGCGTGCCGTCGTCCAGGCGCTGCACGCGGATCAGGTCGCCGATCTGGGCCACGTCCGCGGGCGATTGCGGCGAGCGCCCCTGGGCATTGCTGTTGAGGAAGGGGCGGGCCCACTTCATGGTTTCCCAGGCCACGTCCTGTTCCTCGCCGTTGCGGGTCAGCACCTTCAGGCCGGCCTTGTCGACCTGGGTGACGATGGCCGGCTCCAGGCCGCCAAGCGTGCGCTGCTTGGCCAGCTCCTGCAGCCAGGCGGCGCGGGTCTTGCCCGGGAAGCGCGACTCGGGGCCCCGGTAGCCGTGGCGCTCGTCGTAGTCGGACAGGCCATCGAGTACGGCCCTGTTGGCCATCTCCTGCATGTCGCTCGGCACCGTGGTGGTGACGCGGAAACCTTCGGTGTAGGCGTCGCTGCCATAGCGCCCGACCATTTCGGCACGGGCCATCTCGGCGATGTAGGGGGCGTTCACTTCCGGTGTCGGCACGTGGTAGCTGGCGTTCAGGGGCTCGGCCAGGGCTGCCTGGTAGCTGGCTTCGTCGATCTTGCCGAGCTTGTACATTCGGCCGAGGATCCAGTCGCGTCGCTCCTTGGCACGCACCGGGTTGGCCAGCGGGTTGAAGCGCGATGGCGCCTTGGGCAGGCCGGCGATCATGGCCATCTGGGCCAGGCTCACGTCCCGGATCGACTTGCCGTAGTACACCTGTGCGGCGGCCTCGATGCCGTAGGCGCGGTTGCCCAGGTAGATCTTGTTGACGTACAGCTCGAGGATCTCGTCCTTGGTCAGTTCGCGCTCGATCTGCAAGGCCAGGAGGATCTCGTTGGTCTTGCGCGAGAAGCTGCGCTCGCTGGTGAGGAAGAAGTTCTTAGCCACCTGCATTGTGATGGTGCTGCCGCCGGTCTGGATATGGCCGGACTTCACCAGCTGGGTCGCGGCACGCATCAGGCTGCTCGGGTCGACCCCGTAGTGATTGAGGAAATTGTCGTCCTCGGCTGACAGAAGTGCCTGGATGAACTGCGGGGGAATATCCGCGAAACGGATCGGCGAACGCCGCATTTCGCCGAACTCGGCGATCAGCTTGCCGTCGCTGCTGTACACCCTCAGGGGGATCTGCAACTGGATGCTTCTAAGGGACTCGACCGAGGGCAGGCTGGGGCTAAGATACAGAAACGCACCGCTCACACCGAGTACGAGCGCACAGATGACTGCGACGAAAGACCACCAGAAGAACTTCAGCAGGCGTATCAAGGCTTTTGGGTGTCCAGGTTGGGAGTGGATTGCACGCGGGTCCGGCGGACAGGGAAAAAACGCTGGCCATTATAAGCATTTTTAGCCTCGCCGGGGCGACCGGCCGGCCCTGGCGGCCGGATCCGACGGCGCGATATCGCTACGATTTCTCAGGAAATAGCCATGCTTGGACGCTTCGGCAGGGATGCCGGTTCACTGCTGGGGGTAGAAATTGCCTCCGACTCCGTACGAATCCTTCAATTGCACCGGCGTCGTGGGCGTCGGGTTGTGGCCGCTTGGGCCCTGGAGCCCTTCGACACGCCCTGGCGCGGTGACGCCTCCCAGGACCCGCAACCCGTGGTGGATGCATTGCGCCGGGCGCGCTTGCGCAGCGGCAGCCGACAGTGCCGGGCGGCCATCGCGTTGCCAGGCTCGGAGGTGATCTGCAAGGTCTGCCACTTGTCGGCGACCTTGTCCGCGGGGGAGATGGAGGCGCAGTTGCTCACGGATGCCGACCGCCTGTTTCCCTTTCCACTACAGGACCTGGCCCTGGATTTCCAGATCCTGGGGCCTGCGTCGGGGCAGCCTGGCCATGTGGACGTGCTGGTGGGCGCGTGCCGTCAAGGCCTGCTCGAACCGCTGGAGCAGTTGCTCGAGGATGCGGGCTTGCACGCCGAGGCGGCGGAAGTCGACAGCATCGCCCTAGGGCGCCTGTTGCCCTCGGCCAGCAGCGCGTCGACGGGGTTGCTGCGGCTCGAGGCAGACAGTGCGACCCTGCATGCCTGGCCGCAGGGCGGCTTGCCGCAACGGCTGGCGCTGCGGTTCGCGCGTTCGGACTCGTGGGAGCGAAGGCTCGAGGGCATTGGCCAACTGCTGCACCATAACCTGCCTACGATCGGGGTCGAGCACCTTTGGATTGCGGCAAGCGCTCCTGCGGATGAGGGCTGGGCCGAGGCGCTGAAGGTGCGCCTGGGCATCCCCTGCGAACCCTTGGTGCCCTGCATCGACCTGGCAGCGGGAACTGACGAGGCCGCTACCCAGGCGCTATTGCGTGACTTCTCGCCCATGGCGCTGGCGTGTGGCCTGGCGTTGGGAGGGGCGCACTGATGGTACGTCTGAATCTTTTGCCCTGGCGGGAGCGGCAACGTCGCGCGGCGGTGCGGCGATTCCAGCTCGCACTGGTGGTCAGCCTGCTGCTCGCCTTCTGTGGTGTGATGCTGCTCGATCATCTGGCCCGCCAGCGCTTGCAGCAGCAGGCACTGGCCAATGCTGGTCGACAGACGGCCGTGGAAAGCCTGGAGACGCAGTTGCAGCGAATCGCAGCCCTGCAGGAGGCGCGTGACGACATACAGGCGCAGTATGCGGCCTTGGCCGAGCTGCGGGCAGGCCAGGGGCTGGTCGTGGCGATGTTCGCGGAGTTCGAGCGGGCAATGCCCGGCGGCTTGCACCTGACTGAACTGACGCTGCAGGGTGGTCGCTTGCAGGTCGTTGGCGTGGCAGCGTCTCCCGCGGTGCTGGCCCAGCTCATGCGCGACCTGGAGCGTGCGCCTGTGTTGCAGGGCCTGGAGCTGAAGCAACTGCGCCATTTACCGCAAGGCGATGAGTTCCAGTTGGTGGCGCGTCTGTTGGCGTCCTGGTCATGATCGTGGCATCGGCGCGTGGCTGGCTGGAAGCTATCGGAACGTCCCGGGTGGCCATGGGGGCGACCCTGGTTGCGGTTTCGCTGCTGGTGATCGCCTTGGGTTGGTTGGTCCGCTTGCAGGGCTCGGATCAGGCCTACCGGCTTGGCCAGGCACGGGCACACGAACTGGATGGCATGTGGCAGGAGCGGGCGCTCCAGGCTCGCGAGCTGGCATCCGCGGAGGTGGCGCTGGCCGATGCCGAACACCAGTTGCGGGAGGCCCGCTGGCGCCTTTCGGCGGGTGTCGGCATGAGCGACCTGCTCGATGAGCTGGCGAGCTCCGGGCATGCCCATGGGCTGATCTTCGAGCAGCTCGAAGTGCTGGATGAAGTCGCGCAGGCCGGCTATCGGCAGGTGCCTTTGAAGCACCAGGTGGTAGGGAACTATGCGGCCTTGCGTGCCTGGCTGGAGGAGTGGCTGGGCCAGGTGCGCCTGCTGCGTGTATCAGGCCTGCGGCTTGCCAGGGTGGATGAGCCGTCGGGGTTGCTGCGCCTGGACCTGGACGTGAATGCCTACCATCCAGGCCAGGTATTGCCGCCGCCGGCATCGCTGGCGGACGAGCCGGCCCGCCCAGCCGTGCAGGGCGCGCAGGCAGACCTGTTCCTGCCTTGGTCATCGCGCATGGCCTCGGGCGGCCTGGCGAGGATACCGCTGGCGCAGCTGGAGATGGTCGGCAGCCTGTCGCGGGCTGGCCAGCACCAGGCCTTGCTGTGGTCAGCCGGGCGGCTTTACCGGGTGGCGCCCGGCGACCGGTTGGGGCGGGGCGACGGCGTCGTGGTACGGGTCGACCGGCAGCAGGTCGAAGTGCGCGAGCGCCTGTTCCTCGGCGGGGCGTGGCACGAGCGGTCGACCTACCTAGCATTGAGCAAGCCTGTGGGCAAAGAGGTCAGGGATGAGCGTGAAACGGCTGTCGACGTGGGCAATGGCAGTGATGCTGCCGATTCAGGTGGCATCGGCGACGATCTACCGGGGTGAACCCCTGTCGTTGAATTTCCAGGATGTGGAAGTGCGTTCGGTGCTGCAGGTGCTGGCCGACTACGCAGGCATCAACCTGGTTGCCAGCGATGCGGTACAGGGCAACATCACCCTGCGCCTCGAGGATGTGCCCTGGGACCAGGCCCTGGACCTGGTACTGCGCAGCAAGGGGCTGGCCCGGCGCGAAGAGGGCAACGTGCTGCTGGTGGCACCGGCAGCCGAACTGGCGGAGCACTCCCGGGAGGCCCGCCTTGGCCAGGCGCTGGATGCGCAACTGCAGCCCATGCGCCGGGAGTTGTTGCCCATCCATCATGCCAAGGCCTCGGAGCTGGCCGAGCTGCTGCTGGCCACGCTCGCCGACGATGGCATCCTCACCGGGCGCGGCAGCCTGAGCGTCGATGCCCGCACCAACACCTTGGTCGTTCACCAGCCCGCCGACCGCCTCGCCGAACTGCGACAGCTGGTGGCTCAACTGGACGTGCCGGTGCGCCAAGTCCTGATCGAGGCTCGCATCGTCGAAGCCAATGTCGACTACGAGAAAAGCCTGGGCGTACGCTGGGGAGCCCCGCTCAAGGGCGAGAACGCCCGCCTGGGCAGCGACCTGTTCGTCGACCTGGGCGTGGAACGGGCGACCTCGGCCATTGGCCTGGGCCTGCTACGTGGTGGCACGTTGCTGGACCTCGAACTCAGCGCCATGGAAAAGAGCGGCAACGGCGAAATCATCTCCCAGCCCAAGGTGGTGACGGCGGACAAGGAAACCGCGCGGATCCTCAAGGGCACCGAGGTGCCCTACCAGGAAACCAGCAAGAGCGGCGCCACCTCCGTTTCGTTTCGCGAGGCATCGCTGTCGCTGGAGGTGACCCCGCAGATCACCCCGGACGGCAAGGTCATCATGACCGTGCGGGTGACCAAGGACGAGCCTGACTACGTCAATGCACTGAACGACGTGCCGCCGATCCGCAAGAACGAGGTCAATGCCAAGGTCCGGGTGACCGATGGTGAAACGATCGTGATCGGCGGGGTGTACTCGACCACGCAAAACAATGTGGTCGACAAGGTGCCATTTTTGGGCGATCTGCCGTATGTTGGACGGCTGTTTCGACGCGATGCATTACAAGAGAAAAAATCCGAGCTGCTGGTCTTCCTGACTCCGCGTATCATGAGTGACCAGGCGATTGCTGTGAGTCGTTGATTCTGTGCGAAATTTGATACTTGTGGGGCCCATGGGCGCTGGTAAGAGCACCATCGGGCGCCTGTTGGCCAAAGAGCTGCGCCTGCTGTTCAAGGATTCCGACAAGGAAATCGAGCTGCGAACCGGCGCCAACATCCCGTGGATCTTCGACAAGGAAGGCGAGCCGGGCTTTCGTGACCGCGAGCAGGCGATGATCGCCGAGCTCAGTGCGCTCGACGGCGTGGTCCTGGCGACCGGCGGTGGCGCCGTGATGCGCGAGGCCAACCGCAAGGCATTGCGTGAAGGCGGCCGGGTCATCTACCTGCACGCCTCGGTGGAGCAGCAGGTGGGGCGCACCGCCCGTGACCGTAACCGGCCGCTGCTGCGTACCGCCAACCCGGAGGCGACCCTGCGTACCCTGCTGGAGACACGCGACCCGCTTTACCGGGAGATCGCCGACCTGGTGGTGGAAACCGACGAACGGCCACCGCGCATGGTGGTGCTCGACATCCTCGAGCGCCTGCAGAAGTTGCCGCCCCGGTAAGCCGGGACTATTCTCGGCGACCAACGCCGAGGCGGGTTTCAACGTGACCGCGCGGGTCGCCTGGGCGATGCCGCGCCCTAGTACATTGTGGGGATACATGCAGACACTAAAGGTCGACCTGGGCGAACGTAGCTACCCGATCTACATTGGCGAAGGCCTGCTGGACCAGCCCGAACTGCTGGCGCCGCACATTGCTGGGCGGCAGGTTGCCATCGTCTCCAACGAAACCGTCGCGCCCCTGTATCTCGAGCGCCTGAGCCGCACGCTGGGCGCCTATTCGGTGCTGCCGGTGGTGCTGCCCGACGGCGAGGCCTACAAGAACTGGGAAACCCTGCAACTGATCTTCGACGCCCTGCTCAGCGCACGGCACGACCGCCGCACCACCGTGGTGGCCTTGGGCGGCGGTGTGATCGGCGATATGGCCGGCTTCGCCGCAGCCTGCTACCAGCGCGGCGTGGATTTCATCCAGGTGCCGACCACCCTGTTGTCCCAGGTGGACTCCTCGGTCGGCGGCAAGACCGGCATCAACCACCCGCTCGGCAAGAACATGGTCGGGGCCTTCTACCAGCCCAACGCGGTCCTGATCGACACCACCAGCCTCAAGACCCTGCCCGAGCGCGAGCTGTCGGCGGGCCTGGCGGAAGTCATCAAGTATGGCCTGATCTGCGACAAGCCTTTCCTCAGCTGGCTCGAAGAGAATATGGAGGCCCTGCGCCGCCTGGAGTCCGCCGCCCTGACCGAGGCCATCCGCCGCTCCTGCGCGGCCAAGGCCGCGGTGGTCGGTGCCGACGAGCGGGAGTCGGGGGTGCGTGCGACCCTGAACCTTGGCCATACCTTCGGCCATGCCATCGAGACCCACATGGGCTACGGCGTCTGGCTGCATGGCGAGGCCGTGGCGGCAGGTACCGTCATGGCCCTGGAGATGTCCATGCGCCTGGGCTGGATCGACCAGCCGGCGCGCGATCGCGGAATTCGCCTGCTGCAGGCGGCAGGCTTGCCGGTGGTGCCACCACAGGAAATGACCCCGGCGCATTTCATGGAGCACATGGCGGTCGACAAGAAGGTGCTCGACGGTCGCCTGCGCCTGGTGCTGCTGCGCCAGTTGGGGGAAGCCGTGGTCACCGACGACTATCCGAAAGAGATCCTTCAGGCCACGTTGGCGGCGGATTACCGCGCGATCGTGGCCCAGCTTTGAGGTTGTGACAGCGCGATGACCAGTTTGCATGCCGATGAGGCGTTTCTCGACCACTACCAGTTGAACCATGACCCGTTCGCACCGCGCGTGCCCGGTTTCAAGTTCTTCCCCGCCCAACGCAAGCCGGTGCTGGGCCAGTTGCATCACCTGGCGCGCTACAGCCAGCTGATGCTGGTGGTCACCGGCCCCCTGGGCAGTGGCAAGACCCTGCTGCGCCAGGCCCTGGTGGCCAGCACCAACAAACAGTCGGTGCAGAGCGTGGTGGTGTCCGCCCGTGGCGCGGGCGATGCTGCCAGCGTGCTCGGCCAGGTAGCTCAGGCGCTCGACGTGGCCCATGCCGAGGTCCAGGCGATCCTCGCCCAGGTGGTGCAACTGGCGCTGACCGGCCAGGAAGTCTATCTGCTGGTGGACGATGCGGAACAACTCGACGACTCGGCACTCCAAGCCTTGCTGGAACTGGCGGCAGGTGTCCCGGAAGGGCGTCCGCACGTGTTCCTGTTCGGCGAGCCGTCACTGATCGCTGGGTTGGAGGGGCTCGATGTCGGTGGGGAGCGTTTCCACGTCATCGAGCTTGCCCCCTACAGTGAAGAAGAGACCCGCGAATACCTGGAGCAGCGCCTGGAAGGCGCGGGCCGGGGCATCGAGGTGTTCACCCGCGAACAGATCGTCGATATCCATGAAAACTCCGACGGCTGGCCTGGCACCATCAACCAGGTTGCCCGCGATACCTTGATCGAAGCCATGATCGCCAGCCGCAGTACGGCCAAGCGACCATCCATGGGGTTCAATATGCCTAAGAAACACGTGCTCGCGCTGTCTGCTGTCGTCGTGGTCGCCGTGGCCGCCGCGGTGCTGATGCCCAAGAAGGGAGACAAGGCACCTGCCGAGGAACCTGTGGCCCAGGCCCAGTTGCCGCTGGGAGAGGGCCAGCCCGGCAATGGCGGCCCGGCGATCGAATTCTCCGGCTCCTCCCAGCCCACGCCGTTGCCGCTGGTCGGCCAGTCGCAACCGGTGATGCGCGAGCCGCTGGCCCAGGCGGCAGGCATGGGGGATGGCGAAGAAGGCGGCCCGGCCGGCAACACCGCATTGCAGCCTGGCAACCCGCCGACCGTGACCACCACCGCGCCGCCTCAGGGCGTACCGGCCGGCCCGGCGCCGACCCAGGCACTGCCGACCACCAGCGCGCCCACCCAGCCGGTCGCGGTTGCACCTGCGCAGAAGCCTGTCGCCACCCAGCCGGCCAAGCCGGTTGCGCCTGCCAAGCCGGCCCCGGCACCGACCCAGGTCGCCAGCGCCAAGCCGGCCGCCGGTGGTGTCGGTAACAGTAGCTGGTACGCTGGCCAGAAACCGGGCAACTACGTGGTACAGATCCTCGGTACCAGCTCCGAAGCGTCGGCCCAGGCCTTCGTCAAGGCCCAGGGTGGCGACTATCGCTACTTCCGCAAAACCCTGCAGGGCAAGCCACTCTACGTGGTCACCTATGGCAATTTCGCCAACCGCGATGCAGCGGTTGCGGCAATCAAGAACTTGCCAGCCAAGGTCCAGGCTGGTAAACCTTGGCCTCGAACCGTCGGCAGCGTCCAACAAGAGCTCGCCGCGGCCCGCTGATACCTGCCGGGCGGCATCACCCCGCCGCCCAGTTGCTGAGCGACTCCTGAACTTCGTCTAGCCTGCTGTGCTCTCGCGCGGCAGGCTTTTCTGTCCCGAACTGCCGGCCACAAGCCTCACTTGCAGTCAGGGCTGAAACGCTTCAGACTCGAGCCAAGCCGCTATCACGGCGCATGGCGCAAAAACATTCAAAAATGCGACATGAATTTTCAATGAAGCGTCTTGAAAATTTGTGAGCTTCGCTGTCGCTGTGCAACAATGGTTTCCCATTGCCCACCGCAAAAAGCTGGCATTCGATCGGCGTGGATGGTAAGTGGTTGTACTAAAAAGAGATTTGCCTTGGTTGAGAGGCGAACCTGGTGAGAAAGTGTCTATGAAAACAGGTCTGTACCATCCCGAAGAATTCAAGGACAACTGTGGTTTCGGACTGATTGCCCATATGACGGGCGAGGCGAGCCACCATCTTCTGCAAACCGCCATGCAGGCGCTGACCTGCATGACCCACCGCGGCGGGATCAACGCCGACGGCAAGACCGGCGACGGTTGCGGCCTGCTCATGCAGAAGCCCGACCAGTTCCTGCGTGCCGTTGCCCAGGAACATTTCGCCACCGAACTGCCCGGGCAGTACGCCGTCGGCATGGTGTTCTTCAACCAGGACCCGGTGAAGGCCGAAGCGGCCCGCGCCAACATGGACCGTGAGATTCTCGCGGCCGGCCTGAAGCTGGTTGGCTGGCGCAAGGTGCCGATCGACACTCGCGTGCTCGGCCGCCTGGCCCTGGAGCGCCTGCCGCAGATCGAACAGGTGTTCATCGGTGGCGAAGGCCTGAGCGACCAGGAGTTCGCCATCAAGCTGTTCAGTGCCCGTCGTCGTTCGTCCGTGGCCAACGCCCACGACGCCGACCACTACATCTGCAGCTTCTCGCACAAGACCATCATCTACAAAGGCCTGATGATGCCGGCGGACCTCGCCGCCTTCTATCCCGACCTGGGTGACGAGCGCCTGAAGACCGCGATCTGCGTGTTCCACCAGCGCTTCTCCACCAACACCCTGCCGAAGTGGCCGCTGGCGCAGCCGTTCCGCTTCCTCGCCCACAACGGCGAGATCAACACCATCACCGGCAACCGCAACTGGGCCATGGCCCGTCGCACCAAGTTCGCCAATGACCTGATTCCCGACCTCGAGGCACTCGGCCCACTGGTCAACCGCGTCGGCTCCGACTCTTCGAGCATGGACAACATGCTCGAGCTGATGGTCACCGGCGGTATCGACCTGTTCCGGGGCGTGCGCATGCTGGTGCCGCCGGCCTGGCAGAACGTCGAGACCATGGACGCCGACCTGCGTGCGTTCTACGAATACAACTCCATGCACATGGAGCCCTGGGACGGCCCGGCCGGCATCGTCATGACCGAAGGCCGCCACGCAGTCTGCCTGCTCGACCGCAACGGCCTGCGCCCGGCACGCTGGGTCACCACCCGCAATGGCTACATCACCCTGGCCTCGGAAATCGGTGTGTGGGACTACAAGCCCGAGGACGTCCTGGCCAAGGGCCGTGTCGGCCCGGGCCAGATCTTCGCCGTGGACACCGAGACCGGCCAGATCCTCGATACCGACGCCATCGACAACCGTCTCAAGTCGCGCCACCCCTACAAGCGCTGGCTGCGCCAGCACGCCTTGCGCATCCAGGCGACCCTGAGCGACGACCAGGGCGTGGCCAGCTACGACGCCGACCAGCTCAAGCAGTACATGAAAATGTTCCAGGTCACCTTCGAAGAGCGTGACCAGGTCCTGCGTCCGCTTGGCGAGCAGGGCCAGGAAGCGGTCGGCTCCATGGGCGACGACACGCCGATGGCCGTGCTGTCCCAGCGCGTGCGTTCGCCGTACGACTTCTTCCGCCAGCAGTTCGCCCAGGTGACCAACCCACCGATCGACCCGCTGCGTGAAGCGATCGTCATGTCCCTGGAGATCTGCCTGGGCGCCGAGCGCAACATCTTCCAGGAGTCCCCCGAGCACGCCTCGCGGGTGATCCTCAGCTCGCCGGTCATCTCGCCCGCCAAGTGGCGCTCGCTGATGAACCTGGAGCGCGAAGGCTTCGAGCGCCAGCTGATCGACCTCAACTATGAAGAGAGCGTCGGCCTGGAAGCGGCCATCCGCAACATCGCCGACCAGGCCGAAGAGGCCGTGCGTGCCGGCAAGACCCAGCTGGTGCTGAGCGACCGCTACATCGCCCCGGGCAAGCTGCCGGTGCATGCCTCCCTGGCCGTCGGTGCGGTGCACCACCGCCTGACCGAGCAGGGCCTGCGCTGCGACAGCAACATCCTGGTGGAAACCGCCACCGCCCGCGACCCGCACCACTTCGCCGTGCTGCTGGGCTTCGGTGCCTCGGCTGTCTACCCGTACCTGTCCTACGAAGTGCTGGCCGACCTGATCCGCACCGGCGAGGTGCTGGGCGACCTGGACGAAGTGTTCAAGTACTACCGCAAGGGCATCTCCAAGGGCCTGTTGAAGATCCTGTCGAAGATGGGCATCTCGACCATCGCCTCCTACCGCGGCGCCCAGCTGTTCGAAGCCGTGGGCCTGGCCGAGGAAGTGGTCGACCTCAGTTTCAAGGGTGTGTCCAGCCGCATCAAGGGCGCGCGTTTCGTCGACCTGGAAAACGACCAGAAGCTGCTCGCCGCCGAAGCCTGGAGCGCGCGCAAGCCGATCCAGCAGGGTGGCCTGCTCAAGTTCGTCCACGGCGGCGAGTACCACGCCTACAATCCGGACGTGGTCAACACCCTGCAGGCCGCCGTGCAGAAGGGCGACTACGCCAAGTTCAAGGAATACACCACGCTGGTCGACCAGCGTCCGGTGTCGATGATCCGCGACCTGTTGAACGTGAAGGTGGCCGAGCAGCCGCTGGCGCTGGAGCAGGTCGAGCCGCTGGAGGACATCCTCAAGCGCTTCGACTCCGCCGGTATTTCCCTCGGCGCCCTGTCGCCGGAAGCCCATGAGGCCCTGGCCGAGGCGATGAACCGCCTGGGTGCCCGCTCCAACTCCGGTGAGGGCGGCGAGGACCCGGCGCGCTACGGCACCATCAAGAGCTCGAAGATCAAGCAGGTGGCCACCGGCCGCTTCGGCGTCACCCCGGAATACCTGGTCAACGCCGAAGTGCTGCAGATCAAGGTGGCCCAGGGCGCCAAGCCTGGCGAGGGCGGCCAGCTGCCAGGCGGCAAGGTCAACGGCCTGATCGCTCGCCTGCGCTATGCGGTGCCGGGCGTGACCCTGATCTCGCCACCGCCGCACCATGACATCTACTCGATCGAAGACCTGGCCCAGCTGATCTACGACCTCAAGCAGGTCAACCCGCAGGCGCTGGTGTCGGTCAAGCTGGTGGCCGAGGCCGGCGTCGGCACCATCGCCGCTGGCGTGGCCAAGGCCTATGCCGACCTGATCACCATTTCCGGCTACGACGGCGGTACCGGCGCTTCGCCGCTGACCTCGATCAAGTATGCCGGCGCGCCCTGGGAACTGGGCCTGGCCGAGACTCACCAGACCCTGCGCGGCAACGACCTGCGCGGCAAGGTGCGGGTACAGACCGACGGCGGCCTGAAGACCGGCCTGGACGTGATCAAGGCCGCGATCCTCGGCGCCGAAAGCTTCGGCTTCGGCACCGCGCCGATGATCGCCCTGGGCTGCAAGTACCTGCGCATCTGCCACCTGAACAACTGCGCCACCGGCGTGGCCACCCAGAACGACAAGCTGCGCAAGGATCACTACATCGGTACCGTCGACATGGTGGTGAACTTCTTCACCTTCATCGCCGAAGAGACCCGCGAGTGGCTGGCCAAGCTGGGCGTGCGCAGCCTCGGCGAGCTGATCGGCCGCACCGACCTGCTCGAAGTGCTGCCGGGCGACACCGAGCGCCAGCAGTACCTGGACCTGTCGCCGCTGTTGGGCAGCTCGCACATCCCGGCCGACAAGCCGCAGTTCTGCGAAGTCGACAAGAACCCGCCGTTCGACAAGGGCGAACTGGCCGAGAAGATGGTCGAGATGGCCCTGCCGGCGATCCGCGACCTGTCCGGTGGCGAGTTCGAGCTCGACATCTGCAACTGCGACCGCTCCATCGGCGCGCGCATCTCCGGCGAGATCGCCCGCCTGCACGGCAACCAGGGCATGGCCGGGGCGCCGATCACCTTCCGCTTCAAGGGCACCGCGGGGCAGAGCTTCGGCGTGTGGAACGCCGGTGGCCTGAACCTGCACCTGGAAGGCGACGCCAACGACTATGTCGGCAAGGGCATGACCGGCGGCAAGCTGACCATCGTGCCGCCTGCCGGCAGCCCGTTCGAAACCCAGCACAGCGCCATCGTCGGCAACACCTGCCTGTACGGTGCCACCGGCGGCAAGCTGTTCGCTGCCGGTACCGCGGGCGAGCGCTTCGCTGTGCGTAACTCCGGCGCCCACGCTGTGGTCGAGGGCACCGGCGATCACTGTTGTGAATACATGACCGGCGGCTTTGTCTGCGTCCTGGGCAAGACCGGTTACAACTTCGGTTCTGGCATGACTGGCGGCTTTGCCTACGTGCTCGACATGGACAATACCTTCGTCGACAAGCTCAACCACGAGCTGGTGGAAATCCAGCGTATCAGTGGCGAAGCGATGGAGGCCTACCGCAGCCACCTGGCGCGGGTCCTTGCCGAATACGTGGAAGAGACCGGCAGCGAGTGGGGGCGTGAGCTCTCGGAGAACCTGGACGACTACGTGCGGCGCTTCTGGCTGGTCAAGCCGAAGGCGGCCAACCTGAAGCAACTGCTGTCCAGCACCCGTGCCAACCCGCAGTAACAACAGCTGCAAGTGGCAAGCCTCACGCTGCACGCAAAAGCAGTACGAGGTTTGCCCGGCTTAAGTGATCGTCTTGCGGCTTGCAGCGTGTAGCTTGCGGCTGCTGTTAAGAGGTTTTGAAAAATGGCTGAACGTCTGAACAACGACTTCCAGTTCATCGAGGTGGGGCGCAAGGACCCGAAGAAGAAGCTGCTGCGCCAGCGCAAGAAGGAGTTCGTCGAGATCTACGAACCCTTCAAGCCGCAGCAGTCCGTGGAGCAGGCGCACCGCTGCCTGGGCTGCGGTAACCCGTACTGCGAATGGAAGTGCCCGGTGCACAACTTCATCCCCAACTGGTTGAAGCTGGTTTCCGAAGGCAACATCCTGGCCGCGGCGGAGCTGTCGCACCAGACCAACACCCTGCCGGAAGTGTGTGGCCGGGTCTGCCCGCAGGACCGCCTGTGCGAGGGTGCCTGCACCCTGAACGACGGTTTCGGCGCGGTGACCATCGGTTCGGTGGAGAAGTACATCACCGACACCGCCTTCGCCATGGGCTGGCGCCCGGACATGTCCAAGGTCAAGCCAACCGGCAAGCGTGTCGCGATCATCGGCGCGGGCCCGGCGGGCCTGGGCTGTGCCGACGTGCTGGTGCGCGCCGGGGTGACCCCGGTGGTGTTCGACCGTAACCCGGAGATCGGCGGCCTGCTGACCTTCGGCATCCCCGAGTTCAAGCTGGAGAAGACCGTGCTGGCCAACCGCCGCGAAGTCTTCGGCGGCATGGGCATCGAGTTCCGCCTGAACACCGAGGTGGGCAAGGACGTCACCATGGAGCAACTGCTCGCCGAGTACGATGCAGTGTTCATGGGCATGGGTACCTACACCTACATGAAGGGCGGTTTCCCGGGCGAGGACCTGCCGGGCGTGCACGACGCGCTGGACTTCTTGATCGCCAACGTCAACCGCAACCTGGGCTTCGAGAAGTCGCCGGAAGATTTCGTCGACATGCAGGGCAAGAAGGTGGTGGTACTCGGCGGTGGCGACACCGCGATGGACTGCAACCGCACCTCGATCCGCCAGGGCGCCAAGTCGGTCACCTGCGCCTATCGCCGTGACGAGGCCAACATGCCGGGCTCGCGCCGCGAGGTGAAGAACGCCAAGGAAGAGGGCGTGAAGTTCCTCTACAACCGCCAGCCCATCGCCATCGTCGGCGAGGACAAGGTCGAAGGCGTCAAGGTGGTCGAGACCCGCCTGGGCGAGCCGGACGCCCGTGGCCGCCGCAGCCCCGAGCCGATCCCCGGCTCCGAGGAGATCCTGCCGGCCGATGCCGTGGTCATCGCCTTCGGCTTCCGCCCGAGCCCGGCGCCGTGGTTCGAGCAGTTCGGCATCCAGACCGACAACCAGGGCCGCGTGGTGGCGCCGGAGAAGGGCAAGTTCAAGCACCAGACCAGCAACCCGAAGGTGTTCGCCGGTGGCGACATGGTGCGCGGGTCGGACCTGGTGGTGACGGCGATCTTCGAAGGGCGTACCGCCGCTGAAGGTATCCTGGACTACCTCGAAGTCTGATCGATCCTAGGGGCCGCAACGCGGCCCCTAGGATTGTTCAACCCAGATTGGCCGTGCTCTTGTATACAAAAATGCTTGATCCACGGCATCCAATAGACAAAACGCATGGTCCTGGCCGTGCCTTTTGTGCTGGCCTCTGAGAAAATGCCCGCACTTTTTTGCTGGATGCCGACATGACTGCCCTGAAGAACGATCGTTTCCTGCGTGCACTGCTCAAGCAACCCGTAGATGTCACCCCCGTCTGGATGATGCGCCAGGCCGGCCGCTACCTCCCGGAATACCGCGCCAGCCGCGCCAAGGCCGGGGACTTCATGAGCCTGTGCATGAACCCGCAGTTCGCCTGCGAGGTCACCTTGCAGCCGCTGGACCGCTACCCGCTGGATGCGGCGATCCTCTTCTCGGACATCCTCACCATCCCCGACGCCATGGGCCAGGGCCTGTACTTCGAAACCGGCGAAGGCCCGCGCTTCAAGAAGGTCATCAGTACGCCGGCCGACATCGAGGCGCTGCCGATCCCTGATCCGCAGAAGGACCTGGGCTACGTCATGGATGCGGTCAGCACCATCCGCCGCGAGCTGAATGGCCGCGTGCCGCTGATCGGCTTCTCCGGCAGCCCCTGGACCCTGGCCACCTACATGGTCGAAGGCGGTTCTTCCAAGGACTTCCGCAAGACCAAGGCGATGCTCTACGACAACCCCGAGGCCCTGCACCTGCTGCTGGACAAGCTGGCCCAGTCGGTCACCAGCTACCTCAACGGCCAGATCCAGGCCGGTGCCCAGGCCGTGCAGATCTTCGACACCTGGGGTGGCAACCTGTCGGCGGCGGCCTACCAAGCATTTTCCCTGGCCTACATGCGCAAGATCGTCAGTGGCCTGATCCGTGAGCACGAAGGCCGCAAGGTGCCGGTGATCCTGTTCACCAAGAACGGCGGCCTGTGGCTGGAAAGCATCGCCGAAGCTGGTGCCGATGCCTTGGGCCTGGACTGGACCTGCGAGATCGGCGATGCCCGTCGCCGGGTCGGCGACAAGGTCGCCCTGCAGGGCAACATGGACCCGACCGTGCTGTACGCCAGGCCCGAAGCGATCCGCAAGGAAGTGGCGCGGATCCTGGAAAGCTACGGCCACGGCAGCGGCCATGTATTCAACCTAGGCCATGGCATCACGCCAGAGGTCGATCCGGAGCACGCCGGCGTGTTCATCAACGCCGTGCACGAGTTGTCGGCGCGCTATCACGCATGACTTGGGCCGGGGCCGCACAGCGGCCCCGAGCTGTCGCATTAAGTTTCAATTCAGTGATCATCGCTAATCTGGTCCCATCGAAACCGAAACAGGACCCGATTCCCATGAAAACCCGTTACCTTGCCCTGATCCTCGCCCCGCTGCTGAGCACCACCGCCCTGGCCGCCGGTTACACCGGCCCGGGTGCCCAGCCGGTGACCACCGTTGCCGCCGCCAACGATGCTGCTGACGACACCCCGGTGGTGCTGCAGGGGTTCGTGACCAAGAAGATCAACAACGACGACAAGTACGAGTTCAAGGACAGCACCGGCACCATCACCGTTGAGATCGACGACGAAGACCTGCCGTCGACGCCGTTCGACGAGAAGACCAAGGTCAAGCTGACGGGCGAGGTGGAAAAGCATCTGATGAGCCGCGAGGTGGATGTGGATATCGTCGAGATCGTCAACTGATCGCGCAAAAGGGGCCACTTCGCGCCCCATTCGTGGGCAAGTCCGCTCCCACACGGCCTTGCGAATCACATCATTTGTGATCGACGCGGGCCCTGTGGGAGCGGGCTTGCCCGCGAATGGGCTGCGAAGCAGCCCCCTTGCTCAGGCCGTCTTGGCCGGCAAGCGACTCAGGTGCAACGCCACCAGTAGCGCCACCGCCAGCAAGCTGCCGATGAACAGCCCGATCCCGTTCCACCCGGCCTGGTGCCAGAACACCCCGCCCGCCGTCCCGGCAACGCTCGACCCGGCGTAATAGCAGAACAGGTACAGCGAAGATGCCTGCCCCTTGGCCTTCAAGGCCCGGCGGCCAATCCAGCTGCTGGCCACCGAATGGGCGCCGAAGAAGCCGAAGGTGAACACCAGCATGCCGAGGATCACCATCGCCAGCGGGCTGGCCAGGGTCATCAGCAGCCCACCCGCCATCACCACGATACTGGCCCAGAAGACCTTGCGCCGGCCTAGCCGGTCGGCCAGGGCGCCCACCTGGGCGGAACTGTAGATACCCGACAGGTAGACCACCGAAAGCAGGCCGACCAGCGCCTGGTTCATGTGGTAAGGCTCGGCGAGCAGGCGATAGCCGATGTAGTTGAACAGGGTGACGAAGGCCCCCATCAGCAAGAACGCCTCGAGGAACAGCCAGGGCAGGCCGGCATCGCGCAGGTGCACGACGAAGCCATCCAGCAGGCTGCGCGGGTTCAGCGCCTGGGGGCGGAAGTTGCGTGACTCGGGCAGCACCTTCCAGAACACCAGCGCCGCCACCAGGGCCAGGCCGCCGATGGTCAGCATCGCCGTGTGCCAGCTGACGAAGTCGATCAACACGCCGGTGATCAACCGCCCGCTCATGCCGCCGATGGCATTGCCGCCGATGTACAGCCCCATGGCCAGGCCGATGTGTTGCGGGTGGATCTCTTCGCTCAGGTAGGTCATCGCCACCGCCGCCAGGCCGCTCAGGGCCAGCCCCACCAGCGCGCGGGTCGCCAGCACCCCTTCCCAGGTCGGCATCACCGCGCTGGCCAGGGTCGCCAGGGCGGCGCAGAGCAGGGCGCAGACCATCACCGGCTTGCGCCCGATACGGTCGGAGATCGGCCCGGTGACCAGCAGGCCGAAGGCCAGCGTGGCGGTGGACACCGATAGCACCAGGCTGCTCTGCGCCGCATTGATGGCGAATTCCTGCGACAACAGCGGCATCATCGGCTGCACGCAGTAGAGCAGGGCGAAGGTGGCGAAACCGCCGCTGAACAGGGCCAACACGGTCTTCATGAAGGCCGGGGTGCCTTTCTCGATCCAGGTGTCGTCCAGCGCGGGCGTGGCGGGTTCAGGTTCGGCGGGGAGCGGGGCTACGGCTGTTTTCACGATCGGGGTACCTCGGGCGCGCAGGCCGGTATTGCGATGGAAAAAGCATATAGCTGGCTAATGATTAGATCCAATATATTATTCGACCTATTTAAGACGTTTGGCGACTTGTCTGGAGCCGATCATGGAGCTGCGCCATCTACGCTATTTCATCGCCGTGGCCGAGGAGCTGCATTTCGGCCGGGCCGCCCAGCAACTGGGCATCTCGCAGCCGCCGCTGAGCCAGCAGATCCTGGCGTTGGAGCAGGAGCTGGGCGCGCGGTTGTTCGAGCGTACCAACCGTCGGGTCGAGCTGAGCGAAGCGGGGCGGCTGTTCCTCGAGGAGGCCCGCCAGGTCCTGGCCCAGGTGGAAAGGGCCGCCGACGTGGCACGGCGCGCGCAACTGGGTGAGCTGGGCGAGATGAAGATCGGCTTCACCTCCTCGGCGCCCTTCACCTCGAAGATCCCCAAGGCCATCCATGCCTTCCGCCAGCGCTTTGCGGCGGTGCACCTGAACCTCAAGGAAATGAGCAGCCGCGACGTGGCGGATGCGGTATTCGACGAGTCCATCGAGGTCGGGCTGATGCGCCCCATGCCCTTGCCAGATGGCTTGGTGGCCACCGAGCTGTTTCGCGAGCCGCTGGTGGCGGTGCTCAACGCCTCGCATCCGCTGGCTGTGAGCCGCGAGCAGGGGGTGTACATGGCCGACTTGGCGCCTGAACCGTTCGTGTTTTTCCCGCGCAGCTATGGCAGCGGGCTGCATGCGCAGTTGCTGAGCCTGGCGCGGCAGGCCGGCTTCAGCCCGCATTTCGCCCAGGAGGCGGGCGAGGCGATGACCATCATCGGCCTGGTATCGGCGGGGCTGGGGGTGTCGGTGTTGCCGGCGTCGTTCCAGCGTATGCGCATCGAAGGGGTGGTGTATCGGCTGCTGCTGGACGAGGAGGCAACGACGGCGGTGTGGCTGGTGCAGCGCAGTGGCGCGGGCTCAGCGATGGCCAAGGCCTTTGCCGAATTGCTCACCGGCACAGGCTTTCAGTAGCCAGCGTGCCGGTGATCGACGCGGGTCTGGGTCAGTCGACGCGAGCCAGGTCGCCCTTGAGGGCAACGCCAGCGATCACGGCACCGGCATGGCACTCATAGGTCGCAGGGTCCTTGCGCTCGTTCTTCTTGTAGTAGCTGGCGATATTGGTCACGGCGTTGGCATTGGCCTTGCGCGCGGCGTCCTGCAAGGTCAGCAGCGCTGACTGCAATGCCCACTCACAGGCCGCCTCGTCGCTCTTGTTGAACGCGTTGGTCTTTTTGTTGGTGACTGCATTGGGGCTGATCACCTTGACCTTTCCACGTGGCTGCACGCCGGCCAGGTAGAACTTCACCGAACCATCGAGCTTCTTCTCGGCCAGCATTTGCTGCACGACCTTCTCGAACGGCAGGTATAGCGCCGTGTCACGGGCCTGGCTGAGGCCGGGCAGGGCACAGAGCAACAGGGCGGTGGTGGCGGTCCAGGTCTTCAGACGCATGGGATCGTTCCTCGATCAGTTGTGGAGGGTTGCAGTGCCCTGCTGTTGCAGGATGTTCTGGGTGGCCAGAAGGTTCAGCTCGCGCAGGATGCTGCGGTCGAGGTTGTAGACCCAGCGGTTGTAGTTGCGGTGGATCTTGCCGTTCTTGTAGCCCAGCTCGCGGCTGTCGCGGTACGCGATGCGGAACTGGCTGGTGCTGTAGTGGATATCCACCGCGGCGAAGAAGGTGTTGCGTACGGTGATGTCGGCCTGGATCAGGTTGGGGCCGACGTTGCGTGCGGTCCAGCCTCGATCGGCGATGGCCTTGAGGATCGCCAGCTGCACCTGTGCCTGGCTGTAGCCGTGATTGGCGGCCAGTTGTTCCGCCGGGTTCATCACAGGCTTCGAGGTGCAGCCGGTCAGCGCGGTCAACGCCAGGCCCAGGGCCGCGGCGCGGATCAGTGAAGACATTCCTTGCTCTCCAGTAGGGTGGTATTTCAAGGCCAGCGGCGGAAGATCAACGAGGTGTTGACCCCGCCGAAGGCGAAGTTGTTGTTCATGACGTACTCGCGGCTCATGGCGCGGAACTCTCCTTGCAGGTAGTCCAGCTCGCCGCAGCGTGGGTCGATGTGATCGAGGTTGAGGGTGTGCACGTAGCGGTCGCTGTTCATCATCTCGATGCTGAACCACGATTCCAGCGCGCCGCAGGCCCCCAAGGTGTGGCCGAGGAAGCTCTTCTGCGAACTGATCGGCATGCGCGGGCCGAACAGGCTGCTGGTGGCCAGGGTCTCGGCGATGTCACCTTGTTCGGTAGCGGTGCCATGGCCGTTGACGTAGCCGATGGACTCGGGGGCAAGGCCTGCGTCCTCCAACGCCAGCTCCATGGCCCGGCGCATGGTGGCTTGTTCCGGACGGGTAGTGTGCTGACCGTCGGCATTGCTGCCGAAGCCGACGATTTCGGCGTGGATGCGTGCCCCGCGGGCCAAGGCGTGTTCGAGCTCTTCGAGCACCAGCATGCCGCCGCCCTCGCCGATCACCAGGCCGTCGCGGCCACTGTCATAGGGGCGGGGGCTCAGGTGCGGGGTGTCGTTCTTCAGGCTGGTGGCATACAAGGCGTCGAAGACCATGGCCTCGGTGGGGCACAGCTCCTCGGCTCCGCCCGCGAGCATCATCGGCAAGCGACCGTACTTGATCGCTTCGTAGGCATAGCCGATACCCTGGCTGCCGCTGGTGCAGGCGCTGGAGGTCGGGATCAGGCGCCCGGTCAGGCCAAAGAAGATGCTGATGTTGGCCGCAGTGGTGTGCGGCATCATGCGCACATAGGAGTTGGCGTTGAGCCCGTCGGCCACCGAGTTCAGCAGCATGTTGCCGAAGGCCTTGATTTCGTCGGTGCTGCCGGTCGAAGAACCACAGGCCACCCCCATGCGCCCGTCGCGGATGCTCGGGTCGTCGAGCAGGCCGGCATCGGCCAGGGCGCGCTCGGCGGCAGCCACCGCCAGGCGCGAGACGCGGCCCATGCTACGCAATTGCTTGCGGGTCCAGTGGCCAGGCACGTTGAAATCATCGATGGGCCCGGCCAGGCGAGTGTTGAGCTCCTCGAAGCGATCCCACTCGTCCATGCGCCGGATACCGCTGCGCTGGTTGGCGAAATGCCCGGCGATGGTTGCCCAGTCGTTGCCCAGGGCGGTAAGGCCGGCCATGCCGGTGACCACGACGCGGCGCATCAGCACAACCCCCCGTTGACCGCCAATACCTGGCGGGTGATGTAGGCCGCCTCCGGCGACATCAGGAAGTTCACCGCACTTGCTACTTCTTCTGGCGTACCCATGCGCCCGGCCGGGATCATCTTCAGCAGTTCTTCGACCGGTACGTGTTCGTCGAGCATCGCCGTGTCTATCAGCCCGGGAGCGACGCAATTGACGGTGATGCGGCGTTTGCCCAACTCTATCGCCAGGGCCTTGGCGGCGCCGATCAGGCCGGCCTTGGAGGCGCTGTAGTTGACCTGGCCGCGGTTGCCGATCAGCCCCGAGACCGAGGTGATGCAAACGATACGGCCCGGTGCTCGGCGGCGGATCATCGGCATCGTCAGCGGCTGCAGGACGTTGTAGAAACCATCCAGGTTGGTGCGCATGACCTGGTCCCAGTCCTCGTCGGTCAGCGCGGGGAAGGCGCCGTCACGGGTCAGCCCGGCGTTGCATACCACCCCGTAGTAAGCGCCGTGGGTGTCCACGTCGCTTTCCAGGATGGCCCGGCAGGCGGCGCGGTCGGCGACGTCGAACTGCAACACCCGCGCCTGTTGGCCCAGCCCCCGGACTTCGCTGGCGACGGCCTCTGCCTCGGTACGACCGCTGCGGCAGTGCAGAACCAGGTCGAAGCCTGCGCGGGCCAGGCGCAGGGCGATGGCTCGGCCGATGCCCCGGCTCGAACCGGTGACCAGGATGGTATCAGTCATGGGGTGACTCCTCTGGGCCTGCTTCAGCCAGGTAACTGGCCGCTTGCGGCGGACGATAGACATTCAGGCGGGCCGTGGCGTAGATGCCGGGGGCGCGCAGGTGGCATTCGAACACACCCATGCCGTTCTCGTCTTCCAGTGAGCGCAAGGCGTGGATGTGCAGCTCGGTGCCTGCCGGGAAGTGCTCGACGTCACATTCGTACTTGCGGGTACCGAGCAGGAAACCCAGCGCCACTGGCTGGCCTTGGCGGCGTGCACGGCAACCGGCATAGGCGGCAACGCTCTGTGCCATCAACTCGATGCCGAGCCAGGCTGGCAGGCTGCCGTCGGCACGGTTGAACAGGCCGCCGGGGCGAACGGTGGCGCGGGTGTGTATCTGCTCTTCATCGCAGTTGTCGACCTGGTCGATCAAGATCATGTCGCCGGCGTGAGGCAGCAGCTCGGCCAATGGCCAGGGGATCATGGGACGTCTCCGAGAATCAGGCTGACGTTGTTGCCGCCGAAGGCGAACGAATTGCTCATCAATCGACGTGGGCTTCGCGTGCTCAGGCACTGGCCTGCCCTGGTCAGCGACAGGGCCGGCAATTGCGGATCGGCCTGGCCATCCCAGACATGCGGCGCCAGCAGGCCCATCGGGTTGTGCTCGCTCAGGCTCAACCAACAGAATGCCGCCTCCAGTGCGCCCGCGGCGCCAAGGGTGTGGCCTGTCATGGGCTTGCTCGAGGAACACGGCAGTGCGGAACCGAACAGCTCATGCACTGCCAGGCTTTCCATGGCGTCGTTATGGGGGGTGGCGGTGCCATGCAGGTTCAGGTAGTCGATTTGCCCTGGCACGAGGCCAGCATTGTCCAAGGCTTTGCGCATGGTCTGCAAGGCACCTTTGCCGGTTGGGTCCGGCGCCGAGATGTGATGTGCATCGGAGCCGGCACCCGTGCCGAGCAGGGCGATGGACGGGCCTGCGGGGTTACGTTCGCGAGTCATCAGGAACAGCGCCGCGCCTTCACCGATGTTGATGCCGTTGCGGTTCACCGAGAACGGATTGCAGCGATGGTCGCTGAGCGCTTCCAAGGCGCTGAAGCCGTTGAGGGTCAGGCCGCAGAGGCTGTCGACACCGCCGCACAGAACCGCGTCGCAAAGGCCCAGGTCGAGCAGCCGGCGCGCACTCGACAGGGCACGCCCACTGGACGTGCAGGCTGTGGAAATCACGTAGGCCGGGCCGCTTAGTTGTAGCCAGTCGGCAAGGAAGTTCGCGGGGGCGCTGAGTTCCTGTTGGTCGTAGCGGTAGCGCTCGGGAAAGTGCTGGGTCTTGAGGTACTCGGCAATGCCATCGCTGGCCTCGGCGATGCCCGAGGTGCTGGTGCCCAGAATCACCGCAACCCGACCGGCGCCATGGCGGTCGATGGCCTGGCGGATGGCCGGCTCGATCTGCAGGGCGGCGCTGTACAGCAGTTGGTTGTTGCGGCTGTGCTGCCCTGGCAGGGGGACTGCCGGGAGCTCGCCTGTCACCGCGCCGACCGGTGGGCTGCGCTCGGCGATCCAGCCCTCTTGGGGCTGCATGCCGGAGCAATCTCCCGCGAACAGATGGGCGGCGACTTCGGCTTGGCCACGGCCTAGGGCACAGACCAGGCCCAAGGCATTGAGGTAGGCGGTCATGGCGTATTCTCGCTGGGCAGTGGGCTGATTAGATAGCGCAGGCCTTGGCCGAGGTTCAAGTCGAAGGTGTCGGCCGCCCGATAGGTGACCTGCCAACGGTCGCCCAACCAGCGCAACTCGCCCTGCTGATGTGCTTGCGGATAGAGCTGTGGCAATTGCCCGGACGGTGTCAGGGCGAACAGCACGGCAGCGAACAGTTCGCGGGCTTGCGGGTTGGGTGGCAACAGGCCGTCGGCCTGCCAGTGTTCACCTTCGAGCAGTTGGCGGGCGAGGGGGATGCCTAGCAGGTCGAGCAGCGACCAGCGCAATCGGCCTTCCTCGCGCTGGATCACCAGCAGCCAGTCCTGGCGCTGCCCGGCCTGCTCGCGCTCGACGTGCAATTGCCGCGGCAGATCCAGCTGCGGTAGCTGCGTAGGCAGCGGCGGGCGTGCGGCACAGGCGCCGAGCAGCAGGCACAGGATGATTGCCAGCAGGTACTTCACGGATGCTCCAGGGGCTTGCGTGCCACTACGTTGACCAGGGTCTCTTCTCGTTGGCCAACGGGCGGCGGCTTGCGCAGGCCGAGGCGTTCGAGCAGGCCGAAGTCTTTGGCCCGGCTCCACCACAGGTAGGGGTACGAGATGTTGTGCGAGGCGAATTCGAACCCTTGATCGCGCAGCATCCGCAGGTATTGCTCGGCGCTCTTCTGCACGTGCATGGGGTGACGGAACAACCAGCGAATCACCCAGGTGTCGATGTACGCCTCGGTAGATTCGGCGAATAGCAGGTAACCGCCGGGCTTGAGCACCCGGTAGAACTCGGCCAGGGCTTGTTCCTGTTCCACCAGGTGGTGGAAGGTCTGGTGGCAGAACAGGATGTCGATGCTGGCATCGGCGAACTGCAATCGAGCGCAGTCGCTGCCACGCAGTTCCACGTCGAGTCCCAGGCGTTCTGCCTCCGCCGCGCTGAGCTCGAGGCTGTGCGGGTCGGCATCGGTGCCGAGCAGCCGCGACGGCGCGAACACCTGCTGCAGGTGCTTGAACGATTTGCCCTGGCCACAGCCGGCGTCGAGCAGTACCGGTGCCTGCGGCGGCTCGTCGTCGAACAGGCGGCGCAGGTCGTTGATGGCCACTCGCAGCACATGATGCTGCCAGGTGTGGCTGCGCAGGAACCAGAAGCCGAAGCGGGTCTCTTCGACGTAGGTGTCGCTGAGGAACGGTTGCTGGCTCATGCCGGCGCCCTCGCGCACAGTTCGGCCAAGGTCTGCAGGCGGCGCCTGGGCTCGACGACGAACGGATTGCGCAGGTCCCAGGCATAGCCGGCGAGGATCGAACTGATCATGGCGCGGATCTCAGGTGAGCTGCCGGGGTGGTGGATCACGTCCTGGAAGCTGCCGTCGTACCAGCCTTCGACATAGGCGCGGAAGGTATCGATGCCACGCTTGAGCGGTTCGGCGAAGTCCCGCTGCCAGTCCACCGCCTCGCCTTGCAGCTGGCGGTGCAGTAGGCCGGCGGCCATGCTGGCCGAACGCATGGCAATGGTCACGCCCGAGGAAAACACCGGGTCGAGGAACTCGGCGGCATTGCCCAGCAGCGCGAAGCCCTTGCCGTGCAGGGCCTTGACGTTGGCCGAGTAGCCGCCGATGGCGCGCGCCGGGGTGTCCCAGACGGCGTTGGCCAGCACCTTGGACAGGCTGGGGGCCTGGGCCACGAAGTGCTTGAGGCAGGCGTCCAGGTCGCCGGGCGCGTCGGCGAAGCGCTCGGCAGCGGCAACGACCCCTAGCGAGGTGCGGCCATCGCTGAACGGGATGGTCCAGAACCAGATGTCGCGGTGTTCGGGGTGGGTGGTGATGAGGATCTTGTCGCGGTCGAAGCCTGGGTGGTCGATGCGGTCCTCGATATGGGTGAACACGGCCTGGCGCACTGGGAAGTTCGACGGCGCCTCCAGGTCGAGCAGCCGTGGCAGCACACGGCCATAGCCGCTCGCGTCGAGCACGAAGCTGGCATGCACGGGGTACTCGCTGCCGTCGGCACGGCGTACCTGCAGGTACGGTCGTTCCCCATCCATATCGGCGCTGACGATTTCATGCTCGTAGCGGATTTCCACGCCTTGCGCTTCGGCCTGGTCGGCCAGCAGTTGGTCGAAGCGTGCCCGCTGCACCTGGAAGGTGGTCGGCCGGCCTTTGCTGAAGGTCTGGCCAAAGTCGAAGTCGGTGTACGCCTCACCCCAGGCGAAGGCAGCGCCGTTTTTCAGTTGGAAACCTGCCGCCTGGAGGGCATCGAGCATGCCGGCCTCCTCGACGAAGTCGATGCAGTGCGACAACAGGCTTTCGCCGATCGAGAAGCGCGGAAACCGCTGGCGCTCGAGGACCAGCACGTCGTGCCCCCGACGTTTGAGCAGGGTGGCGGCGATAGCACCGGATGGGCCGGCGCCAATCACCACCACGGGGTGATGTTGCAGTTCAGGGTTCGGCATGAGGCCTCCTTGCCGGTGGAGCAGTTGTCAGGCTGGCCATTGCAGGCAGCAGGGTGATCGGTGGTCGTTGGCTGGCGATTGAGGGCAACCCGAGACGCGTGCCGAGCGTGCTGGCCGGCGCATGCATCGCCAGGGCCGGTGCCCATGACAGAAGGCGGGTCATGGCGAGGTGTGCGCTCCATCGCGAGGGGCAGCCCAGGGGGCCAGCAGGAAGCTGAAGACCAGGCCCAGGCTTACCGCCAGGCCGAAGTTGCTCACTGCTGGCGTGCTCGACAAGGCCAGCAGGCCGAACGACAGCCAGGTGGTGAGTGCCGCCAGCAGGATACCCAGCAGACTCACGGCACCGCCGCCGATGCGCTCATGCATCAGGATCGCGTAGTCGACGCTGATCGCCGTTACCAGCAGCAGGCCGAACAGGCTGAACAGGGTCAGTGGCTGACCGAGCCAGCCGAGGCTGGCCAGGCTGCACAGGGCTGCCAGAAGTGGCAGGGCCACGATGCGCAGGGCGCCGCGAAGGCCGAAGGGCAGGGCCAGTAGCACCAGGATCAGGGCGCAGGACAGCAGCTTGAGTTCGGCGGCGCTGACCTGGGTGGCCGCGAATACCTGGTTCAGCTCACCCAGCCGGTCTATCAGTTGCACCCCGGCCAGTTCAGCGGTGTGCAGGCGCAGCAGGGCGGCATCGCCCAGGCCCTGCAAGCTGACGATGGCGGCCACGCCCGTACCGTCCTGGCCCAGCCACAACGGCCGCCAGGCTTCGCCCAGGGGGCCGGCGAGCACTTGGTCGATGGTCTGCACGGGTAGCTGCAACAATTGTGCTTGCTCGGCGACCAGGGCCGCTTCTGGCACGCCCAGGGCCACGAGCGGTTGCCAGTGCGCGCCGAGGGCTCCCAGGGCCTGACGTGCCTGCGCTTGTTCAGCGGGGCTGGCGATGATCTGGCTGAGGCTCATGTAGCCCTTGAGCTCGCCCTGCGCCACCCATTCGTCGAGCTTGCTGGACAGCGCCTCCAAACGATCGAGCAACGCTTGCTGGTCGGCGCCGCGCACCAGATAGAACTGGCTGGTCGGCTGGTAGCCTGTGATGCGTGCCACTGCCTGGGCTTCTTCGAGCAACTGGGGTGGGCTGCCGACCCATTGACGGATATCGTTGCGGCTGTTCAGGTGCCACAGGCCGGTGGCACAGAACAGGGCTAGCAGGACCAGCAGCGCACTGCTTGGCACCCTGCGCAGCAGGCGTTCGCGCCAATCGGTGAGCGTTTCGGCGATGCGCAGTGGCCACTGCGCCGGCTGCAGCTCGACCTTCCCCAGCAGGGCAGGCAGCAGGCACACCGCGCTCAGGTAGGCGCCGACCAGGCCTGCGGCGGAGAAGGCGGCGATCTGGGTCAGTGCCGGGAAGGGCGTGAAAGCCAAGGCCAGGTAGCCGATGCAACTGGTCGCCAGGCTCAGGCTCATGCCCGGCAGGGTCAGGCGTACGGCTGGCCAACTGCGCCAAGGCGTCAGGCTCCAGCTCTTGGACAAGTAGTGCAGGGGATAATCCACCGCCACGCCGATCAGGCTGGAGCCCAGCACCAGGGTCATGACGTGCATCTGGCCGAACAGCATCACGCAGACCACCGAGCCGAACAGCATGCCCACCAGGACCGGGACAAACGCCAGCAACACTCGCCAGCGCTTGAACGCCAGCAGCAACAGCAGCAGGATGCCGAGGGTGGCGCCACCACCGACCCAGGTGATCTCGCGGCTGGCCTGTCGTTGGCCAGCGGCGGCATGCAGCAGGCCGCTGGCTGCCAGGAGATGGGCGCCCTGCTGGTCGGCCTGGGTGCGGCTGCTGGCGAGCAGGTCGGCCACCTGCAAGGGCAGGTGCATGTCGAAGGCATCGGCGTAGGTACGTGCGCGCAGCAGTACCCAATGCTTGCCCTCGGCCTTGGCGATCAGGGCGCCACCGGCGGTGTCCAGCTCGACGTTGGCAGGTTTGGGCTGGCTGGCCTGGATACGTCCGGTCAGGCCCAGCCAGTCGTCTTGGCTGGACACCAGGCTGAAGCCGGCGAAGGGGTCGAACAGGTTGTGCACACGCTGCTCGACGAATGCGTCGGGATCCTTGCGCAGTTGCTGGCGATCCGTGGCCGAAAGCATGGCCAGGCGCCCTTGCAGCAGTTGTTCGCGTACGGCGGCGAGGTCGGTCTGCAGGCTCCACTGCACCTTTTCGAACAGCCCGCTGGCCTGCCATTGTCCAGCCAGACGCTCGGTCATGGCGAGCGCCTGCTGGCGGTCGGGGTGACCGACCAGCACCAGCAATTCGCGGTTCAGCGGCTCTTGCATGCGCTGTTCGGCGCGCTTGACCAGCGGGTCTTGGCTCGCGCCGGGGACCAGGGTCATCAGATCGGCCGACAGCGGTGCCCCCCGGTGCCATTGCCAGCCGACGACGGCGAGCATGACCAGCAACAAGGCCAGGAACAGGCGGGGCAACAGGCGTTCAGTCGGCAAAATCACGGCGCTCCGGGTCGTCCAGGGTGGCCGCGCCGCTGCTTTGGGGCATGCGCAGAACGGTCCTGTCGCCTTGGGTTTCGTTCAGTTCGATGCGCTCAACGAAGCGCCCACCGGTGATGTCGATATGCTTGAAGACCTGCTTGAGCAGTAGCGAACGAGGTGTCAGGCGCAGTTGCCAGTGCTGCGCGTCGCCCGACAGGCTCAGTTCGAAGTCACGTTGCAGGCCGCTGCTGTCGCCTTGCAGCACGGCGAAGAACAGGCGGTTTTGTTCGGCGGCGGCACTGCGGCTGGGCAAGGCTTGCCAGCCCTCCGGGGTACGCCGGGCGATGCCGCTGGCGTCGATACGGTAGTCCTGGCGCAGGGGCGCTTGCAGCTGCCACAGCAGGCCATGGTCGCGGGCGAGGACGAAGCGGCCTTCGCTCAGCAGCGGTTGCGGCAGGGCACGCAGGTGTTTTTCCTGGATGAATGGCCCCTTGACCACCGCCGTGTCGCCCAGGTGTTTCTGCAGATCGTCCAAGTCGAAGGCCTGGGCCAAGGCGCTGGCGGCCAGTAGGGCGAGCGTGGCGAGCAGGTGCGCGAGGCGCTTCATGACAATACCTTCTGCACCGCGTCGAGCATGACCTGCGGTGACGCCAGTTGCATTTCCCCGCTGTCGATATGCACCGCGACCTGCACCGTACTGGCGCGGGTCATGCGCTCGCCTGTGGCGGCATCGCTGATCAGGTAGTGGATCTTCAAGCGGTTTTCCCACTCCACCAGGCTGGCCCGCACCTTCAGGTGCTGGCCGAAGGTGGCGCCACGGATGTAGCGCAGCTGCAGGTCGATCACCGGCCAGGCATAGCCGCTGGCCTGCATCTGCAGGTAGTTGTGCTCGAGACGGTCGAGCAGTGCGCAACGGGCTATCTCCAGGTACTTGACGTAGTGGCCGTGCCAGACGATATGCATGCTGTCGACGTCGAAGAAGGGGACGACGATCTCGCTGTCGACATGGAAGACGCCGGGGCTACGCATGCAACCTCCAGTGGCGCTCGCCGATACGTTCGAGGCACAGGCGCAGGTCGCTTTCCAGGGCTCGGTCTTCGATGACCGGGGCGAAGTCTTCCAGCAGGGCCTCATGCATGCGTGCCAGGGCCGGCGGCAATGGCCGCGCAGCGGCTTGGCGGGCACGCAGCCAGACACCTTGGTTGGCTGCCAGCAGGGTCGCGGCGGCGACTTGCTCGGTCAGTTCCAATACGCGCAGGGCGTCGCGCGCGGCAATGGTGCCCATGCTCACCTTGTCCTGGTTGTGGCATTCGGTGGAGCGGGAGAAGACGCTGGCCGGCATGGTCTGCTTGAGGGCTTCGGCCGTCCAGGCGCTGGCACCGATCTGCACGGCCTTGAAACCGTGGTTGATCATCGCCCGGTCGGCTTCGGCGCCGGAGAGGTTGCTCGGCAGGCCGTGGTTGTAGCGCACGTCTACCAGCAGCGCGAGCTGGCGGTCGAGCAGGTCGGCGACATTGGCGACCAGGGTCTTCAGGCTGTCCATGGCGAAGGCGATATGGCCGCCATAGAAGTGCCCGCCGTGCAGCACACGCTCGGCTTCGCCATCGATGATCGGATTGTCGTTGGCGCTGTTCAACTCGGTCTCGATGAAGCCTCGCAGCCAGCCCAGGCTATCGGCCAACACCCCTAGTACATGGGGAGCGCAGCGCAGCGAGTAACGGTCTTGCAAGCGGTGCAGCGGCGGCAGCGGGGCGTCGAGGGCGAGATCCTGGCGTAGCCAGGCGGCGACCTGGGCCTGGCCAGGGTGCGGTTTGGCGGCGAACAGGCGCTCGTCGAAGTGCTCGGGGTTGCCCTGCAGACCTATGACGTTGAGTGCGGTGATGCGCGTGGCCAGGTGCAGCAGGTAGTCGGCGCGGGCATAGGCCAGGCAGGCCAGGCCCGTCATCACCGCGGTGCCGTTCATCAGTGCCAGGGCTTCCTTGGGCCGCAGCACCAGCGGTTGCCAGCCCAATTCACGGTGTACGTCCGCGCTGCTACGGCGCTCGCCCTGGTAGAGCACCTCGCGTTCGCCGGACAGTGCGGCGGCGACGTACGACAGCGGGGTCAGGTCGCCGCTGGCGCCCACCGAGCCCTCTTCCGGGATCAGCGGCAGGATGTCGTGTTCGAGAAACGCCCGCAGGCGCTCCAGCAATGCCAGGCGCACGCCCGACACGCCATGACTGAGCGAGCGTAGGCGGGCGGCGAGCACCGCGCGAGTGGCGATGGGGCCGAGCAGCTTGCCCAGGCCACAGCCATGGAAGGTGTACAGGTGTCGGGGCAGCGCTTCCACGTGCTCCAGCGGTACGGCCACCACGCAAGAGTCGCCATAGCCGGTGGTCACGCCATAGATCACCCCTTCCTTGTCGAGCAAGGTGTCGAGAAAGCGTGCGCCGCGGTCGATGCGCTCGCGATAGGCAGGATCGTCCTGCAGGCGCACCGGGGCCCGGCGCTCGGCCAGGGCCAGGACATCCTCGATCGCGAGCGGCGACTCGCCGAAGGTTACAGGCTCATGCGGATGCATCGTCATCGGTCTTCCAGAAGGGGTAGAAATTGAACCATTGCAGGGGGGCCTGGCAGCAGTAATGGCCGAGACGATCGGCGTAGCGCACGGCCCATTCGGCGATCACCTGCTCGCGTTGGCCACGCCGCCAGTGCAGGCGCTCGACGAACGGTTCGAGGACGACCCGGTAGCGGCCCTCGTGCTTGAGACAGAACAGCAAGTTGAGCGGGCAGCCCAGCAGCCCGGCCAGTAACCACGGGCCCTGCGGAAAGGCGGCCGGATGGCCGAGGAAGTCCACCTCGACCGTGCGCGTGCCGTGCAGCGGGATGCGGTCACCGGCGATGGCCAACCACTCGCCGCGTTCCAGGCGTTCGGACAACTGCAGCATCACTGCCGGATCCAGCTCGCTGACCTGGATCAGCCGCAGGTTGCTGGCCCCGGCCTCGCCCAGCAGGCGGTTGAAGCGCTCGGCATGGCGAGTGTGGACCAGTACGTTCATGGTGACCTGTTCGCCGATCTCGGCCAGGGCGCGGCACACCTCGAGGTTACCCAGGTGTGCGCCCACCAGCAGTTGGCCGCGTTCGCCATGCAGTCGCTGGCGCAGTTGGGCCGGGTCCTCGATCTCGATGTCTTCCAGGCGCAGCCTGCCGTTCCACACGTCGAGCTTGTCCAGCAGGGCCTCGGCGAATGCCATGAATTGACGGAACACCCGCCATTGGCTGGGAGCCGGTACCTGCCCGCCGCTCCACTGGTTGAGCCGCTGCTGGTATTGCCAGGCGCTGCGCCGGGCGCGACGGCCGAACAGGAAGAAATAGGCGACAACCACATGGATCAGCGGGCTGAGCATGCGGCGGCCAAGCAAGCGCACCAAGGTCGCGGTCAGCTTCATCAACCAGAAGCTGCCGCGCTCCTGCTGCTCGGCCCAGTGCTGTGGTTGCCCGCTCATGCGCGATACCTGCGCCAGAGGATCAGCGGCGCACGTAGGAGCATGCCGAAGAACAGCTTGGCATGCATCTTCGAGATCAGCGCGTTGTCGTGGAACAGGCGAAAGTGCGACAGGCCGTCCTGCGGGTAGTGGACCCGTGTCGGCAGCCAGCGCATTGGCTGGTTACGCCATGACAGGCGCACCAGGATCTCCGGGTCGAAGTCCATGCGCCGGCCGAGGTTGACGCTGTCGATCAAGGCCAGTGTCACGGGCAATGGGTAGATACGCAAACCACACATGGCGTCGGGGATGCGCAGCGACAGGCTGTTGATCCACACCCACACGTGGGTGAGGTAGCGGGCGTACAGGCGGCCCTTGGGTACGCTGGCATCGTATTGTGGATAACCGCACACCAGCGCTTGTGGATAAGCCTGCGACTGTTCCAGGAAGCGGCTGACGTCGGCCAGGTCATGCTGCCCATCGGCGTCCACCTGCAAGGCATGGCTGAAGCCCAGGCGTGCGGCTTCGCGCAGGCCGGCCATGACGGCGCCGCCCTTGCCTTGGTTGACCGGCAGGTTGACCAGGTGCACATCGTCTTGCTTGGCCAGTTGCCGCAGTACCTGGGCACAGGGCGCATGGCTGGCGTCGTCGACCAGCACGCAAGGCAGGCCGGCGCGTAGCAGGTTGTCGACCACCGACGGCACTGCTTGCTCATGGTTGTACACCGGGATCACAGCGCAGGCCCTATGCACGGGAAGCCTCCAGCAGAATGCGGCCACTGGCGCAGGCTTGTCCGGCGCAGCTGTAGGCGAAATACAGTTTGCCGCGCTCGGTATCGAAGCGCAGGGTCAGTGCCAACTCGTCGCCAGGGCGGACCAGTTGCTGGAATTTGAGCACCTCCATGCCGACGAAGCGGCCATCGATGCCGAGTAGTTCGCGGGCCTGGGCGATAGCCCAGTCGATCTGCACCACTCCCGGTAGCACCGGTGCCTGCGGGAAGTGCCCGGTGAAGCAGGCCAAATCCACGGGTACGGCAAGGCGCAGGTGCCATGTGTCACCTTCCTGGCGCTGTTCCAGGCATTCTGCGGCCATGCTGCGAGGGGCCTGCAAAAGGGCCTGGAGTTGAGCCTGTGGGAGTTTGCCCTGGGCATTGAGGGGCAACTGCCGGAGCAGGCGCCAGCGGCGTGGCAGCGCCAGGGCCTCGCAATGGGCGGCCAGGTGTTGGCGCAAGCCTTCCACCAGGGTGCGGCGACCATGGTTGCGCAGGGTATGCAGGCCGTTGGCAGAGAGCACCAGGAGCGCCCCAAGGTAGGCGCGACCTTCCTCGATCATGCCCAGGCGCGCCTCGGCAACCCAGGCGTGAGTGCACAGCGCCTGTTCGAGCATGGGCAGGGAGATGCGCTTTTCTTCCAGCTTGACGATGCGATCCAGGCGACCGAGCAGGCGAAAGCGGCCGTCGCTGGTGAACTCGACGGCGTCGGCGCTCTGCTCGACATGCCCAGCAGGCAGGTACGGTGATGCGATGCGCAAGGCGCCCTGTTCATCCTGGCTCAAGCGCATGTCGGCGAACGGTTGCCACAGGGCTTCACCTTGCCGCCAGGCGATACCGCCGGTTTCGGAGCTGCCGAGAATTTCCGTTGGCCATTGGCCCAGGCGCTGGTGCAAGCGCTCGGCGGCATCGGCAGGCAATTCGCCACCGGAGGAAAAGACCTTGCGTACCAGGCTCAGGGCCGGCCAGTCGAGGTTGTCACCCATGCGCTTGAGCAGGGCGGGGCTGGCCACCCAGGCGAACGCCGGGTGCTCGCGGCTGGCGCGCTGCAGGTCTTCGGGGAAGGGCAGTTGGCGCCTGTCGAAACCGCGCCCGGCACAGAGCGGCCATAACACGCGAAACAGCAGGCCATAGATGTGCTGGGTGGCGACGCTACCGATGATCCAGGCGTCGCCCAGGGCCCCGCCCCAGAGCTGTTCCAGGGCCGTTACCTCGTTGGCCAGTTGGCGCAGTCGCTTGTCGATGCGCTTGGGTTCGCCACTGGAGCCGGAGGTGCACAGGCTGATGCGGCACTGATCCAGGTCGAGGTCCGCCGGTGGCAATGGGGCGGCCTGCAGGGCCTCTGGGGCCAGGTCACCTGGTTGGTCGCTGAGCCAGAGATCGACGTGGGCGTTCCAGCGTTCGCGGGTGCCCGGTTGCAGGTCGGCGGGCAACAATACCTCGACCCCGGCACGCCAGGCGCCGAGCAGGGCGACAGCCAGCTGTGCGGCATCCTCCAGATGCACTGCCAGGCGCTGCACACCACGTTGGCGCAGGCCGCCGGCCAGGCAAAGGGCCTGTTGGCACAGGGCGGCATGGTCCAGGGCCGGGGCCTGGGTCACCTGGCGTGGCGCATCCAGCGGGCGCAGCAGGTGCTCAAGGTCGATCCAGTTCATGGGCGTCCTCGCACGCGTTGTCTTATCAGCCATTCGACGGCGAACAGCAGGCCCATGGCGGCATACGCGACCAGGCCATTGTAGAGGGTCCACCAGCTCAGCGGCCCCCACAGGGCGAGGGCGGTGGCGATCAGGCCATTGGCCAGGAAGAACAGGCACCAGACCTGGGTCACACGGCGCGTGTAGCGCACCGCGTGCGGGGGGAGCTGCGGGTCGCGCAGGCGCGCCAGGCGTTCGATGACCGGCAGGCCGCGCAGCAGGCTGGCGCCGAACAGGACGAGCATGAATGTGCTGATCAGCACCGGATACCAGCGCAAGAGATGCGGGCTGTCGGAAAGGCCCAGCAGGGCACAGAAGGCCAGGGCCGCCACTGCCATCCCGAGGCTGCCGGGGCGGTGTGGCGCGCTCAGGGCGCGGGCCAGCCACAAGGCACCGAGCAGCAGGCCGAACTGCCACGGGGCGAAGTGCGTCATGCCGAAATGCACTGCAAAGGGATACAGCACACCGGCCGCCAGCAAGCCGAGGCCGATCAGGCGCTTCATGCCGGAGGGTTGACCAGGCGGAACACCGCTTCGACCACATCGTTGACGGTGCGTACCGACTTGAAGTCGTCGGCGGTGATTTTCTTGCCGGTCTGGCGCTTGATGTGGTCGATCAGGTCGACGGCGTCGATGCTGTCGATCTCCAGGTCCTGGTACAGGTTGGCGTCCAGGCTGATGCGAGACGGTTCCAGTTCGAACAGTTCTACCAGGGCGTCGCGCAGGATGTTGAAGATGTCTTCGCGGGTTTGCATGGGGCGGTCTCAGGCGGCCTTACGGGCAGTGACGAACGCGGCCAGGGCGGCAACGTTGCTGAAATGGTTGCGGGTGTCCTTGGCGTCGGCATCGATCTTGATGCCATAGCGCTTCTGGATCGCCAGGCCGAGTTCCAGCGCATCCACCGAGTCCAGACCCAGGCCTTCGCCGAAGAGGGTCTGCTGGTCGTCGATGTCCTGCACGCTGATGTCCTCCAGGCCCAGGGCGTCGATGATCAGTTGCTTGAGGTCACGGTGCAGGTCTTGCTGTGGATCGCTCATCGGCGGCGAGCTCCTTGATGTAGTACTGGTGCAGGTAGTCGTTGAGTTTGCGCGATGCTTGGGGCGCGGGTCCCTGGACGGCGAAGGCCTGGGGGTCGATATCGCTGCCGACCTTGAGGGTGAAATGGACGCGGCGGCTGGGAATGCGGTACCAGGGTTCGTTCTTGGTCAGGGTGGTGGGGCTGACCTCGATGGTCACCGGGGTGATGATCTTCGCACCCCGTAGAGCGATGGCGGCGGCGCCGCGATGAAAGGTTGGCGTTTGGCCGGGTGGTGTGCGCGTGCCTTCGGGAAAGATGATCAGCGGCTGGCCGTGGCGCAGGGATTGCACGGCGGTGTCGAGCATGTCCAGGCTGCCGTCATTGCCGATGTACTGGGCTTCGCTCACCGGGCCGCGGGTGAAGGGGTTCTCGAACAGGCTGTGCTTGACCACGCAGTTGGCTTGGCGCACAAGGCCGATGAGAAACACGACATCGATCAGCGACGGGTGGTTGGCGACGATCATCTGGCCGGGACGCCCCAAACGTTCGGCGCCGTCTATCTCATAGGTCAGCACGCCCGCAGCGTGCATGAAACGGATGAAGCGCCAGAACAACCAGCCAATGGTACGACGGGCGCGCTGACGGTGGCGCGTTGCACTACCGGGCAGGCAGGCGAGCAGCGGGAACACCAGCAACCGCAGGCACAGGCCGCCCAGCCCGAACAGAAAGAAGCTCGCGGCCGTCGCCAGCAGGCGCCAGTAGTAGGCATCGCGTGGCCGTCTCACGGCTGCCGTTGCCAGTTCCATGTACGACGCTTCCATGTATGAGTGAAGGAGCCCGTGCCGTTGAGCGAGGCACGAAGCCAGTTCAGGGCATGGGGCAGTTCCGTGGCCTCGGGGGCCGGTGTCTGGCCCTGGGCCAGTCGCCAATGCGTACCAGGCGTGAGCAGCAGACCCAGGGCATAGGCGAAGGGCACGTCGTCTATCCATGGCCTGTAAGCCTCCGGCGGCAGCTCCTCGGTAACGATCAACAGCACCGCCGGGGCCCCCTCGGCCAGCAGCGCGGAGGCCTCCAGCACACCGTGCTCGAAGCCATCGCCGGCCGCGGCCAGGGCGGTCATCTCGCTGGTTTCGCCGCGCAGGATCGACCATAGGCCAATCACTGCGTTGTGCACCGACAGGCTGAACTGGGTCGGCGACAGCGGCTGGCGCTCGGCCAGCTCGCTGAGAATCGAGAATGTCCGAGGGGTTTCACCATGGCGCGAGACGAACACCAGCGGCAATGTTTCGTGCCCTTCGGCCAATGGCCAGCCAACTGCGAACGCCATGCGCGCCAGGCGGCTGAGCCGGCGGCGTTGCATGGCGGGCAAGAACGACACGTCAGGTGCCGGCCCGTCGCTGTGCGGGGCCTGGTGACCGAGCGCCCACGCCTGCCAGTCGGCAGGCGTCTGCAAGCCCGGAGCCCAGGCGCGCCATTGGCTGATATCGAAGGTGATCACGGTGCTTTCTACTTCCCGCCCTGCGGGAATTCCTTGCCGAGGGAATGACTCGGAACAACGACCTGACAGGGTTGGCGCATTCGCCGAGTGGCGCGCATTATCCCGGTGCCGGAGTCATGGATCAATGCATATGGTTTCAATCAGACATTGCCTTCAGTCGTACGTGGCATCGTCTGATGAGTTATGTGCGCTTTTTCCGATAATCGGTCTGACTGAGGTTGTCGGTCAGGGCCAGGGGCAACTTGAATGAAGAATGCTGGCCATTGCCGTTGTGCCGCCACATACTCGGGCATTCGTTGATACACGGAGGTCTTCCATGCGGCGCGTGGTGTTCAATCAGAAAGGTGGCGTGGGCAAGTCGAGCATCGCCTGCAACCTGGCGGCGGTCAGCGCCAGCGAAGGCTACCGGACCCTGCTGATCGACCTGGATGCCCAGGCCAACTCGACCCAGTACCTCACCGGGCTGACCGGCGAGGACATCCCCATGGGCATCGCCGACTTCTTCAAGCAGAGCCTGTCCAGCGGGCCGTTCGCCAAGAAGAACCGGGTCGATATCTACGAAACGCCGTTCGACAACCTGCACGTGGTCACGGCGACCCCGGAGCTGGCCGACCTGCAGCCCAAGCTCGAGGCCAAGCACAAGATCAACAAGCTGCGCAAACTGCTCGACGAGCTGGACGACGACTACGAGCGGATCTACATCGATACGCCGCCAGCCTTGAACTTCTATGCGGTTTCTGCACTGATCGCCGCCGATCGCGTGCTCATCCCCTTCGATTGCGACAGTTTCTCGCGCCAGGCGCTGTACGGCCTGCTGGCCGAGATCGAGGAACTCAAGGACGACCACAACGAAGACTTGCTGGTCGAGGGCATCGTGGTCAACCAGTTCCAGTCGCGGGCCAGCCTGCCCCAGCAGATGCTCGACGAGCTGCTGGCCGAAGGCCTGCCGGTGTTGCCGGTATACCTGGGCAGCTCGGTGAAGATGCGCGAGTCCCACCATGCCAGCCTGCCGTTGATCCACCTGGAGCCGCGGCACAAGCTGACCCAGCAGTTCGTGGAGTTGCATGACTTGCTTGAGCGGCTCGAGTGAACAGGGCGTCGCTTGCGGCAAACGTAGATATCCATTGGGATCTCCCAAAAAGGGAGAACTGCTTGGATGCGCGTCATTGCCAAAAGTACCTTGGTGAAGTTCTGGGAATTGTGGCCTGTGTGGTGAACTCTAGACCCCCTGGCCGCGCAACCACTCCAGCAGTGACTGGAGTGGAAAAGCGCCGGCCTGGCGTGCCACTTCGCGGCCGTTCTTGAACAGGATCAAGCTGGGGATCGAGCGGATGCCCAGTTGCCCGGCCAGGTTGCGGTTGGCTTCGCTGTCGAGCTTGGCCAGGCGGCAGCGGCCACCGAGCTGGCGCGCGGCCTGCTCGAATGTCGGGGCGAAGGATTTGCACGGGCCGCACCAGTCGGCCCAGACGTCCAGCAGCAGTGGCAGGTCGCCCTTGATCTGGCTGGCGTAGCTGCGCTCGGTGAGGTCGAAGGGCTTGTTCAGCAGCACATCCTGTTTGCAACGACCGCACTTGGGGTTGTCGCCCAGGCGGGCGGCGGGCAGGCGGTTGAGGCCGTTGCAGTGGGGGCAGGGGATCAGTAGCGGGTCGGACATGGGAGCTCCTTATCGGTACGAGATGGACTTTCAGCCGTCGTCTTGAGGCGCTTTGCGCCCCATCGCCGGCAAGGCCGCCCTGCTATGACGAACAACTGATCTCCAGGTGCTTGCCCCACTGCGGCGGTCGCTCGGCATAGGCGTGCATCCCGGGCTGTTCCTCGAACGGTTTGCACAATACCTGGTGCAACCGCCGCACTTCACTGTAGTCGCCCGCCTCGGCGGCCTCGATGGCCTTCTGCGCCAGGTAGTTGCGCAGCACGTACAGCGGGTTGACGGCATGCATGCGCTCGCGTCGCCCTTCGGCGTGGGCGGCCTCGCGCTGGCAGCGGGTCAGGTAGTCCTTGCCCCAGGCATCGAAGCCGGCCAGGTCGACGAAGTCGTCGCGTACCACCTTCAGGGCCTCGGCCACGGGCTGTTCGCCGAGCCGGCGGAAGAACAGGTTGTAGTCCACGCCGCCGCTCTGCATGCGCTGCAGCAGGCGCTCGACCAGCGCCATGTCATCGTCCTCGGCGCTGGTGAAGCCCAGGCGTCGGCGCATCAGGTCCAGATAATGGGCCTGGTACAGTGGCAGGAACAGCCCCAGCGCCTCTTTGAGCGGTTCTACTTCGATCACCGTGGTCAGCGCCTGGGCCAGGGCGCTGAGGTTCCAGTGGGCGATCGGTACCTGGTTGGCGTAGCTGTAGCGGCCCCGGTCGTCGGAGTGGTTGCAGATGAAGTTGGCGTCGAAGTCGTCGAGGAACGCGTAGGGGCCGAAGTCGAAGGTGATGCCGAGGATCGACATGTTGTCGGTGTTCATCACCCCATGGCAGAAGCCGTAGGCCTGCCAGCGGGCGATCAGCTCGGCATTGCGTTCGACGATGGTGCGGAACATGGCCAGGTAGGGCTGCTCGGCTTCGCGGCACTCGGGGTAGTGCTGCTCCAGGACATGGTCGATGAGCAGGCGCTGCTGCTCGGGCTGACGGGTGTAGTAGAAGTACTCGAAATGGCCGAAGCGCACGTGACTCTGGGCCAGGCGCAGGAGCATGGCGGCGCTTTCGCGGGTCTCGCGCCACACGGGCGTGCTCGAGCCGACTACGCACAGCGCCCGGCTGGTGGGGATGCCGAGGGCCTGCAGGGCCTCGGAAGCGAGGAACTCGCGGATCGACGAGCGCAGTACGGCGCGGCCGTCACCCATACGTGAATACGGGGTCTGGCCGGCGCCCTTGAGGTGCAGGTCCCAGTGCTCGCCGGCCTCGTTGACCACCTCGCCCAGCAACAGGCCTCGGCCGTCCCCCAGGCGCGGGTTGTAGGAGCCGAACTGGTGCCCGGAGTAGACCATCGCCCGAGGGTCGGCTTCTTCCCACAGCTTGTGGCCGCTGAACAGCTCGGCGAACACTGGCAGCTCGGCCTGGGCCGGGTCGAGGTCGAGCAGGGCCATGGCCGACTCGCTCGCCACCACCAGGCGTGGCTCGGCGATCGGCTCGGGCAAAACCTGGGTGGAGAAGGCATCGCCCAGGCGGGCGAAGCGGTTGTCGAACGTCAGTTGATCGAGGGCTTTCACGGGCCGGCTCCTGGAAAATCGCGAGCGAGGGCGCGGCCCTCGCGAGGATACAGGACAGGATAAAGTATTCGAGTGCACTCAGGCCGGCGCAGTGCCATCCGATTTTGGTTGTTCCACAGGGATCAACTGTTGCTTGCCGTCCCTGGGGTCCATGAGGAACACCTCGACCTGGCGCACCGAGATCTTGATGCCGTGGGCCTTGAACTCGCGGTCGATGTAGCGGTTGATCTCGTCCAGCGTCGGGTTACGGTCGCCCAGGTCGCGCACATGCATGCGCAGCTCGTGGTCCAGCGAGCTTTCGCCGAAGTTGAGGAAGTACACGATCGGCTCCGGGTCCTTGAGCACCCGCGGGTTCTCGTGGGCGCCCTTGAGCAGCAGCTCGCGCACCAGTTCCAGGTCCGAGCCGTAGTCGATGCCCAGCTTCAACGTCACCCGGGTGACCGTGTCGGTCAGCGACCAGTTGATCAGTTGGCCGGTGATGAAGGTCTTGTTGGGGACGATGATGTCCTTGCGGTCGAAGTCGGTGATGGTGGTGGCGCGGATGCGGATCTTGCTCACCGTGCCGGACAGGTTGCCGATGGTGATGGTGTCGCCGATGCGCACCGGGCGCTCGAACAGGATCATGATGCCGGAGATGAAGTTGGCGAAAATCTCCTGCATGCCGAAGCCCAGGCCCACCGATAGCGCGGCCACCAGCCATTGCAGCTTGTCCCAACTGACCCCGAGGGTCGACAGGGTGCTGACGAAGCCGACCCCGGCGATCACGTAGGACAGCAGCGTGGTGGTGGCATAGGCGCTGCCCTGGGCCAGGTTCAGGCGCGACAGCACCAGCACTTCCAGCAGTCCAGGCAGGTTGCCGGCCAGGGCGAAGGTGATGCCGACGATCAACAGTGCGCCGAGCAGGTCGCCGAGGCTGATCGGCACCATGCTGGCGGCGGCGCCGGTGCCGCTGCTGTACTCGTACAGGGTGACGTTGTTGAGGTACGAGAAGACCGTGATCAGGTCCGACCAGACCCAGTACAGGCCGCCGATGAAGCCGCCGAGCAGGGCCAGGCGGATCAGGCGCAGGGACTGCTGGTTGACCTGCTCGATGTCCAGGGCCGGTTCCTCGGTGATCACTTCGCCATCCAGGCCTTCCTTGGCCGCCTGGCGCTTGCTCAGGGCGCGCTGGTAGGCCAGGCGTCGCGCCGCCACGGAAAGGCCACGGACGAAGGCGGCCTCGATCACCAGCCAGAACAGCAGCAGGTAGAGGGTGTAGATCAGCCGGTCCGTGAGCTTGAGGGCGGTGTAGTAGTAGCCGAAGCACACCGCCACGAACAGGGCGATCGGCAGGGCGGTGAAGGCCACCCCAACTGCCTTGCGGAACAGCGAGGTGTCACGGTGTGCCGGGCTGCTCAGCAGCAGGCGGCTGAGCAGCCAGGCCATCAGCGCATAGCAGGTGAGCACCACGCCGATGCCGAGGACATCGTCGGCCAGGGCCGAGGGCTGGTGTTCGGCCACTGCCACCACGCCGACCAGCGCCAGCACCACGGTGCCCAGGCGGCGCACCCAGCCACGGAGGAACTCGACCTGCGGCTTGTGCCAGCGGAAGTGGATCTCGGCCACGCCACCGGGGGCGAGGATGCGGTAGGCGGTGTAGAACACCAACCAGGCCTGGGCGATCTGCCAGAGTGCGGCGCCGAGGTTGGCGTTCTGCCCGCGGGCATCGATCTGCAAGGCGTAGCTGCCCAGGGTGAGGGCCAGGCTGACCGGCAGGGCCAGGAGGACGTTGATCAGGATCGCCTGGGGCGTGTGCCACTGGCTGTCGCGCTTGAAGTGGCCGATGTCCTGGTGAACCTTGCCCAGGCGCTGGTACAGGTACTTGCGACGCCACAGCAGGGCGCCGATCACCAGCAGCAGGGGCAGGAACAGCAGTGGTTGCTGGACCAGGCCATCGGTCAGTTCCTTGATGCCTGAGCCCCAAGGCAGGCTGATCACCTGCTCGGCGAGCCGTTGCGGCACGTAGCGCAGCCACTCCCAGTCCAGCGGCTTGTTGCTGGGGATCCAGAACATCTGCTCTTCCAGGGTGGTGCGCAGGTTCTGGGCGGTGCTGAGCAACTGCTTCTGGTTCAGTTGCAGGGTGATGGACTCGTTGAGCAGTGCCGAGAGCTCGCGGTTCAGGCGCTCGAGCAGGTCGCTGCGAGTGAGCGCCACTTCCAGCAGGGCCTTGCGCAGCTGGGGCGTGACGTTTTCCTGGGGCTGGTTGGCCAGCAGCCGGTCGACGTAGGTGGACGGGCTGCTCATCTGTTCGCGCTGCTGGTTGACCTCGAACTGGTACAGGCGGATGTCGGCGATCTGGTCGGCCAGGTCGCGGTCGACTGTCAGGTGTGGCAGGGCTTGTTTCTGCTTGTAGAGGATCTTCGACAGCAGCAGGCTGCCCTTGAGCACGTTGATCTGCTCGTCCAGGGCTTGGTCGGCCTGGGTCAGGGTGTCGAGCTGCTGCTTGGTCCGCAGGTTCTGCTGGGTCAGTTCGTTGAGGCGGTCGGTGCTCTTGAGCAGGTAGTCGGAGAGCTTGAGGTTGGCTGAGCTCTCGTTGGCCAGCAGGGTGCTGCCACCCGCTTTCTGCGCCTCGATCGACTGCTGGGTGACGGTTTGCTGGGACTGGGCCAGGCGCTTGTCGTTGATCAGCGTCTGCAGCTCCTGGATCTCCTGCTCCAGTCGCGTGGCACGCTCGATCAGCAGGTCGTGGCGGGCATTGCCCAGGTCCTGCAGCAAGCTGTTGCCGGCCAGTTCCTGGCGGCGCAGCTGGGTCAGGGCGGTGATCGAGGCCAGCTCGGCATTGAGCTGGTTGCGCTGATCGGTGGACAGCGGCTTGCCGTTGTCCTTGCCGGACTTGAGGCTGTTGTTGATCTGCTGGGCACGGGTCTGGTTGTTGCTGATCTCGGCCTGGGCCCGCTCGGGACGGGTCTGGGAGTTGATGATCAGGCTGTTGGCCTCGGACAGCGCCTTCTGCAGCTCACCCTGCTGGGTGCTGCGCTCGTTGAGCATCTGCTCCAGCTGCGGCACGGTGAGGTTGGCGTAGCGCTGGGCCACCGGCACGCTCTTGCTGTCCTTGAGCTTGGCCAGCTCGCGCTGGCTTTCACGGGTCTGTTCCGGGGCATCGGCCAACTGCTGCTTGAGCGCGGCGAGTTTCTTTTCGCTGTCTTCCTTGCTGACGAGCAGGGCCAGGGTCTGCTCGAGCACTTGTTGCAGAGCCTTCTGCTCGGCTTCGGGCAGCTTGCGCTCGGCGATCTTGTCGAGGCTGTTCTGGATGTTGGCGGTGGTCGGGGCCTCGGCCGCCGTGGCGGCGAACGAGAGGGACAGGCACAGCCCGAGCAGGGCTGCGCGAATGTACACGCGCAGGGACATAGGCAGAATTCTTGCGAAACGGGGCAGATCGGAGTTTAGAGGAACAACCCGGGGCCGGGTCGAGTACCTTCCGGGAATTTGACGCCCACCTTGAGGATCTTGTTCCCTTCCATCAGCGCGACGGTCCACAACGTGCTGTGCCATTCGATCTGATCGCCTACTACTGGAGCGCCTCCGACCTTTTGTCGGATGAACTGCGCCAACGACATTTTCGCGTCCAGGCCGTCCAGTTTCAGGCCATAAAGTGCCGCCACCGCGCCCAGCTCGGCATCCCCTTCGAGGACGAAGTCGCCGAAGAAGCGCAGGTCCAGGCCACGCTGCGGCGGCTGGCTGAACAGTTTGCCCAGGGCTGGCAGGTCGTGCTCATGGCCGATCACGCAGAGCATGTCGTTGGCTTCCAGTACCGTGCTGCCCGAAGGGTGCAGCAGTTGCTCGCCGCGAAACAGCGCGGCGATACGGGTGCCTTCGGGCATCTTCAGTTCGCGCAGGGCGGCGCCGATGCACCACTTCTCGGCGCCCAGGCGATAGACGAACAGCTCCCACTCGCTGGTGATGTGCACTTCCAGTGCGGAACGGGAGATCGGCGCGGGGTTGGGCGGTACCGTGACCTTCAGCAGCTTGGCCATCCACGGCAGGCTGGTGCCCTGCACCAGCAGCGATACCAGGACGATGAAGAAGGCCAGGTTGAAGAACAGCTGGGCATCCGGCAGGCCGGCCATCAGCGGGAACACGGCCAGGATGATCGGCACCGCGCCGCGCAGGCCGACCCAGGAGATGAACGCCTTCTCGCGGCCGTGGAACGACTTGAACGGCAACAGGCTGGCGACCACCGACAGCGGCCGGGCGAAGAGGATCATCCACAGCGCCAGGCCCAGGGCCGGCACGGCGATGGGCAGCAGGTCGTGGGGCGTGACCAGCAGGCCGAGCACCAGGAACATGCCGATCTGCGCGAGCCAGGCCATGCCGTCGAGCATGTGCAGGATGCCATGACGGCTGCGGATCGGCCGGTTGCCCAGCACCAGGCCGCACAAGTACACGGCGAGGAAGCCGCTGCCGTGCAGGGCGTTGGTCAGGGAGAACACCACCAGACCGCCAGCGACTACCAGGATCGGGTACAGGCCGCTGGCCAGGTTGATGCGGTTGACCAGTTGCAGCACCAGCCAGCCACCGCCCAGGCCGAGCAGGCCGCCGATGCCGAATTCGCGGACCAGATGGCCGAGCAGGCCCCAGTCCAGGCCTGTCTGGCCGCTGGCGATCATGTCGATCAGGGTGACGGTGAGGAACACCGCCATCGGGTCGTTGCTGCCCGACTCGATCTCCAGCGTGGCCATGACCCGTTCGTTCAGACCCTTGCCACCGAGCAGGGAGAACACCGCCGCAGCGTCGGTGGAGCCGACGATGGCGCCAATCAGCAAGCCCTGGATCAGGTTGAGGTCGAACAGCCAGGCCGCGACCATGCCGGTCAGCCCGGTGGTGATCAGCACGCCCACGGTGGCCAGCGACAACGCCGGCCACAGGGCCACGCGAAAACTGGCCACTCGCGTGCGCAGGCCGCCGTCGAGGAGGATCACGGCCAGGGCCAGGTTACCCACCAGGTAGGCGGTCGGGTAGTTGTTGAAGATGATGCCGCCACCATCGACGCCCGCGACCATGCCGACGGCGAGGATGATGACCAGGATAGGAATGCCCAGGCGGGACGAGAGCGAGCTGACCAGGATACTTGCGCCCACCAGCAATGCGCCGATCAGAAACAGGCTATTGATGGTGCTCGCATCCAAAGGCAGTACTCCGGGGAAAAGCGAAGGGAGGGGCGACTTGCGCGCGCACAGGCTGTGTGCCAAGCGATTCTAACCTGATGCCGCAGCGGGCTGTAAAGCGTTACCGCACGGCTATCCGAGACTTAGGGTTCAGTGGGCTCTTTAATAACGAAGCGAAGGTCGAGCGCCATGAGTACCCACGATGAACCGACACTGGAGATGATTGCCAAGCGCTACCTGGGGCAGTTTCCTGATCTGCAAGGGCTGGCCCGCCAGGCCGCCGGCCATGTACTGAGGCGACAATTGGGCTATTGGCTCGATCCCGACAAGATCTATTGGCATGGCTTCGATACTGCAATCGGCAGCCGGCGCAGTTATACCGGTTGGCAGCACCTTGGGCGGCCGCGCAGGTCCTTGACCCTTACGGAGCTGGTGATACAGCGTTTTAGTCCACAGCAGCAGGACAATGCCGATCTGCTGGCGACCTACGGTGGCTTTTATCGCGTGGACGGCAGCCATGCGTGCTATGACGAGCGCAATGAGCTGCGCCTGGCACCGCAGGCGGTGCTCGAGATGTTCTGGGCAATGGATTTCGCCCAGGTGTACGCGCGTCGGCTGGTGCGTTTCCAGACGCAGCGTGGCGAAGACTTCTGCGTATTGGCGCGGGCGCGCTTTCTAGCCGCGGTCGCTCGGGCATCGCTCGAAGCGCAGGAGCGCAAGCAAGTGCTTGCCGCTGCCTTGGGCAAAGCGCAAACCCCCCTCACGCTCGAGGCCCTGCGGGCGCCTCGCGAGCAGGGGGCAGCTCGGGGTTTCGGTATGTTGATGGTCGATGGGATCCCGGCGCGTACCCTGCTGCACCTTGTGCTGGATACGGGCAGGCACTGCCTGTATGCGGCGGACGACCAGGGCGCGCTGATGATGTTCAAGGGGCTTCGGGGTCTTGAAGACTGGATGCGGGGACTCGTCGGCACGATGCAAGGTCGCGAGCGCTTCATGGCGTATTTTCTCGGCGAGGATGCGCACGCCCGGTCGATGCGTCCGCAGTTGGAGAAAATCTGTGAGCGGTTACACGCCTCGCCCTCCACGGTCCGTATTGAAAACCAGCAAGTGCCCGGCGATGTATTCGTGCGCCTGCGCGACCAGGCCATGGATGAACTGGCGAGCAACGCCCACGAGCGCCTGACCACCAATGCCCAGTTGCGCAAGGCCAATTGGTTGTCAGGGTTGCACACCGCGACCCTCGTCATCGCGCCCATGGCCCCGCTGGGGTGGCCTGTTGCGCTGACAGCGCTTGGCGTCGGCATGGGCAGCCTGGCTTTGCATCTGGACCAAGCGATCGCTGGCAAGACGGCGTGGCGCGCAGCCGCCTGGTGGGCTGTGTTGCTGGATGTGCTGTACATCATCCTGGATTCCCTGATGATCCGCTCAGGCGCGTTGTTCAGTGAGGCGCCGCTGCCGCGACAGGTAGCGCCAGAAATAACCACGCCCACGGATTCGTGGTGGGGCCGCTATATGCGTCCGGCGGCGGATGAACTCCTGCAACTCTCGGATCAGGCGCTGGTACGTCAACGCGGGCTGCTGGGGCAGGTGCCGTGGTGCGATGGGCAGTCGGTCGACGCGGTGGGGCGGTACCTGGATAGCTTTGGCGAGCCCTATGCGGTGTACCAGGATGGGCTTGGCTTTGGCTCACGGGCCATTCGTGAATACACCCACGCGCCGAACCGCTACAACAACCTGTGGCGTGGCCTGCCTCTGGAGGATGATCTTGCTGCGAATATCAGGCGTAGCCATGACCTTGCTGAAGCCTTGGAGTACATCGGTGCCAATGGCCAGGCACGGCTGTATCGAGCCGTATCGGCCTGTCGAGGGACCGGCATGGCGGCCTGGCATGAAGGGCGGTTGGGGGTGGGCGATGTGCTGGTCACGACAGACTTCACCTCGTTCACCGAAAACCCTTATGTCCTCTGGGAGACATTCAACGATCCGGCGGCGCAGGTGAGTGGCAGGGGGGTATTCGACGAAACCGCTGTCGTGTATGTGCTGGAACCGGGGGAATTGGCACATGCGGTACCCGTGGCGCCTTTTTCCGATTTGCAGCACGAGGCCGAATCGCTGGTGATGCCGGGGAGGTATCTGAGGGTCGAGGAGGTGAAGGCGGTGGAGGGGGAAAACTACCGTTTCATGCAGGTACGCCTCAGGGCCTTGGACAAGCCGGCACCTGGCGCTGCTGTGCATGACCTGTACAACGGTGAGCTATTCGACCGGGAGGTATTGGCGCAGCGCCTTGGGGGTGGCGACGACTCTTTGATGCGCCGGTTCTTTGCGCTGGCTTCGTGAGTCTGACGATCCGCAGGGCTTGCGAATCAGGGCTGCCATGCCGCCCATCGCTGGCAAGCCAGCTCGACTCTTGGGTTGCTTAGAACTTTTCAAAAGCCATTGAGTCGCCCCCAGGTTCACCGCAACGTTCAGGAACGGCGGCGAACCCTGTGGGGTCGGCTTGCCGGCGATGGGCCGCGCAGCGGCCCCGCGGGGTCAGCCCTGCTTCACTTCACGCATCGGCTTGCCCTTGACCGGCGCATCACCCGCCACATAGTACTTGGCGGTGCTGCGTGGCAGTGGCTGGCGGCCACGGATCCGGTCGGCGATCTTCTCGGCGATCATGATCGTGGTGGCGTTGAGGTTGCCGGTGATGATGATCGGCATGATCGACGCATCGACCACCCGCAGGCCCTGCATGCCATGCACGCGGCCCTGGCCATCGACCACCGCCATGTCGTCGTCGCCCATCTTGCACGAGCAGGACGGGTGGAAGGCGGTTTCGGCGTGGGTGCGGATGAACTCGTCCAGTTGCTCGTCGGTCTGCACGTGCTCGCCCGGGCTGATCTCGCGGCCGCGGTACGGGTCCAGCGCCGGCTGGTTCATGATCTCGCGGGTCAGGCGGATGCCGTCGCGGAACTCCTGCCAGTCCTGCTCGGTGGCCATGTAGTTGAACAGGATGCTGGGGTGCTGGCGCGGATCCTTCGACTTGACCTGGACGCGGCCACGGCTCGGCGAGCGCATCGAGCCCATGTGCGCCTGGAAACCGTGCTCCTTCACGCCGTTGGAGCCGTTGTAGTTGATGGCCACCGGCAGGAAGTGGTACTGGATGTTCGGCCATTCGAACTCGGGACGGGTGCGGATGAACCCGCCGGCCTCGAACTGGTTGCTGGCGCCGATACCGGTGCCGTTGAACAGCCACTCGGCACCGATGGCCGGCTGGTTCCACCACAGCAGCGACGGGTACAGCGAGACCGGCTGGGTGCAGGCCCACTGCATGTACAGCTCCAGGTGGTCTTGCAGGTTCTCGCCGACGCCCGGCAGGTCATGCACCACCGGGATGTCCAGGCTTTCCAGCAGGGCGCGCGGGCCGACGCCGGAGCGCTGCAGCAGCTGCGGCGACGCGATGGCCCCGGAACTGACGATGACTTCCTTGCGTGCACGGGCTTGCACGCGCTCCTCGCTGTCGCCGACCAGGTAGGTCACGCCGATGGCACGCTTGCCGTCGAACAGCACGCGGTCGCTCAGGGCGTGGGTGACGATGGTCAGGTTGGGGCGCTTCCTGGCCTGGTCCAGGTAGCCACGGGCGGTGCTGGCGCGGCGGCCTTTCGGGGTCACGGTGCGGTCCATCGGACCGAAACCTTCCTGCTGGTAGCCGTTGAGGTCTTCGGTACGTGGGTAGCCCGCCTGTACGCCGGCCTCGACCATGGCGTGGAACAGCGGGTTGTTGCCGGCCTTGGGCGTGGTCACGCTGACCGGGCCGTCGCCGCCATGGTAATCGTTGGGGCCGATGTCACGGGTTTCGGCCTTGCGGAAGTACGGCAGGCAGTCCAGGTAGCTCCAGTCTTCCAGGCCTGGCAGCTTGGCCCAGCCGTCGAAGTCCAGGGCGTTGCCGCGGATGTAGCACATGCCGTTGATCAGCGACGAGCCACCCAGGCCTTTGCCGCGGCCGCACTCCATGCGGCGGTTGTTCATGTGTGGCTCCGGGTCGGTCTCGTAGGCCCAGTTGTAGCGGCGTCCCTGCAGCGGGAAGGCCAGGGCGGCCGGCATCTGGGTGCGGAAGTCGAGGCGGTAGTCCGGGCCGCCGGCTTCGAGCAGCAGGACGCTGACGTTGGCGTCTTCGGTCAGGCGGGTGGCCAGCACGTTACCGGCAGAGCCGGCGCCGACGATGATGTAATCGTATTCCATGGGGTTCTCCCATTTGAGCGGCAGGCTTCAAGCGACAAGTAAGGGTAGTCGTGCGAAGCGTGCGAATGGTTGAGGCCTGCAAGGGCCGGTGGCGCAACGCCGACCGGCTCTTTCTTGCAGCTTGAGGCGTGGCGCTTGGCGGTCGGTCAGAATACCGACGTGTAGTCACCCAGCTCGACCTGGACCGACTTGATACGGGTGTACTGGGCCAGCGAGCTCACGCCGTTCTCACGGCCGACACCCGACTGCTTGTAGCCGCCGACCGGCATTTCCGCCGGCGACTCGCCCCAGGCGTTGATCCAGCAGATACCGGCCTCGAGCTTGTGGATGATGCGGTGCGCGCGGCTGATGTCGTTGGTGCACACGCCGGCGGCCAGGCCGTACTCGGTGTCGTTGGCGCGGCGGATGACTTCGTCTTCGGTTTCGTAGGTCAGGATGCTCATGACCGGGCCGAAGATCTCTTCCTTGACGATGGTCATGTCGTCGCGGCAATCGGTGAACACGGTCGGCGCGACGAAGGCGCCCTTGGCGAAGTCACCCTCGGTCATGCGCTCGCCGCCGCACAGCACCCGGGCGCCTTCTTCCTTGCCCTTGGCGATGTAGCCGAGCACGCTTTCCATGTGCGGGAAGCTGACCAGCGGGCCGAAGTTGGTGTTCTCGTCTTGCGGGTTGCCGGCGCGGATGCGGGCCACGCGCTCGACGATCTTGGCTTCGAAGGCCTCTTTCAGCGCAGCCGGGACGAACACGCGGGTGCCGTTGGTGCAGACCTGGCCGGAGCTGTAGAAGTTGGCCATCATGGCGATGTCGGCGGCCTTGTCCAGGTCGGCGTCGTCGCAGATGATCAGCGGCGACTTGCCGCCCAGTTCCATGGTGACTTCCTTGAGCGAGGAGCTCGAGGCGCTGGCCATGACTTTCTTGCCGGTGGTGGTGCCGCCGGTGAAGGAGACTTTCTCGATGCGCGGGTGTTCGGTCAGCCAGGTGCCGACTTCACGGCCGCTGCCGGTCAGGACGTTGAACACGCCGTCCGGCAGGCCGGCTTCGGTGTAGATCTCGGCCAGCTTCAGGGTGGTCAGCGAGGTGACTTCCGAAGGCTTGAAGATCATCGCGTTGCCGGCGGCCAGGGCCGGGGCGGATTTCCACAGGGCGATCTGGATCGGGTAGTTCCAGGCGCCGATGCCGACGGTCACGCCCAGTGGCTCGCGGCGGGTGTAGACGAAGGAGCTTTCGCGCAGCGGGATCTGCTCGCCCTCGATGGCCGGGACCAGGCCCGCGTAGTACTCCAGCACGTCGGCGCCGGTGACGATGTCGACGTAGCGGGTCTCGGAGTAAGACTTGCCGGTGTCCAGGGTTTCCAGCATGGCCAGCTCGTCGTTGCGCTCGCGCAGGATCTCCACGGCGCGGCGCAGGATGCGCGAACGCTGCATGGCGGTCATCGCGGCCCAGACCTTCTGGCCACGTTCGGCGCTCTCGACCGCGCGCTCGACGTCAGCTTCGGTCGCGCGCTGCACATGGGCGAGGACTTCGCCGTTGGCCGGGTTGATGGCTTCGAAGGTGGCATCGCTGCCAGCGTCGACATAACCACCATCGATGTAGAGTTTTTGCGTTCCGAAACGGGCCATAGTGTCCTCGCAAGTGCAGTGTGTGGTGGGCTATCCGCGTCGTGCTCCTGCCGTTTGGGCAATCGCTTCGCGCGGGTGTTCAGAGGCCTGGTCGATCGTGTCCGGGCGCTGCTGCTTAGCCAGTTGTAGTTCCATGTATTCGTAAGCAATCCGTATCGCCTGGTCGGTGTCGAATGCGTCTCCCGACAGGGCTCCACGCAGCCACAGGCCGTCGATCAGGGCCGCCAGCCCGCGGGCTGCCGTGCGCGCTTGATCCAGCGGCATGGCGCGGCGGAACTGGCAGCACAGGTTGGAATACAAGCGGTGGTCGTTGATCCGCTGCAACCTGTGCAAGGACGGCTGGTGCATGCTGGAGGCCCAGAAGGCCAACCAGGTTTTCATCGCCGGGCCGTTCACCTGGCTCGCATCGAAGTTGCCCTCGATGATCACCTTCAGGTGGGCGCGCGGGCTGTCGTCCGTCAGTGCCTGGCGCCGTGCTGCCACGCCTTCGTTGAGCATGCTCATGATGTAGCGCATGGTCGCTGCGATCAGGCCGTTCTTGTCCCGAAAGTAGTGGCTGATGATGCCGTTCGACACCCCGGCCAAGCGGGCGATCAGCGCAATGCTGGCATCTCCCAGTCCGACCTGATCGACCGCCTGCAAGGTGGCTTCGATCAACTGCTGGCGGCGGATGGGTTGCATACCGACCTTGGGCATCTTGCTATCTCCTCAGGCCTGCGAGCAGACGACGAGCGGCTGACTCGGCGAAGGCCAGTCTATTTTGTTTTGATTGAACGTTCAATCAATAAAGAATAAGCTCTGCGACAATTTGTGCCATTGACAGTTTTTCAGGCGGTCGAGCAGGCACGGATTGACACCCCAGGAAATCGCGTAACCCCCGGAATACAAGGCGTTGACGGGCATGAGCGATGCATGTGGCAGATTCTGCCGAACGGTCGTTGGCTGTGCGGCAAGCCCTCGGAGCGGGGCTTCGGTCTGTTTTTTCGCATCGATTCGATTCGGGATCACGGTTTCCAAGGTGCTTTTATAACACCTGACGCAGTGGGGCTATTGCACCATTTGCTCGGGAAAAGACTGATTAGCCTCCACTCCCGCACTGCCCGGAGCATTCGTGCAATGAGTTCTGCCTCCCTAACCAAACCCCCCGCCGAGAGGGTCCGGGTCAACAGCGTGGTGTTCTACACCTCGGCGCTGCTGATCCTCGTGTTGACTGCCTTGCTTATCGCTGTCCCTGACACTGCCGGCCGTGTGCTCGGCGTCGCCCAGTCGTGGCTGACGCGCACGTTCGGCTGGTACTACATGCTGGTGATCTGCGGCTACCTGCTGTTCGTGATCGTTCTTGCCTTCTCCGACTTCGGCAAGCTCAAGCTTGGCGGCAAGGATGACAAGCCGGACTTCAGCTATGGCGCCTGGGCCGGCATGCTGTTTTCCTCCGGTATCGGTATCTCGCTGCTGTACTTCGGCGCCTCCGAGCCGCTGGACCACTACTTCAACCCGCCGGAAGGCACGCCCGCCAGTCTCGAGGCTGCACGCCAGGGCCTGCAACTGACCTTCCTGCACTGGGGGCTGCACGGCTGGGCGATCTACGCCCTGGTGGGCCTGGCCGTGGGTTACTTCGCCTATCGTCACAACCAGCCGCTGGCCCTGCGCTCGGCCCTGTACCCACTGGTCGGCGAGCGTTGGGTCAAGGGTGGCGCCGGCCATGCCGTGGACATCTTCGGCATGTTCGTCACCCTGTTGGGCCTGGTGACCAACCTGGGGATCGGTTCGATGCAGGTGGCATCGGGCCTGGAATACCTGTTCGGCATGGACCATAGCAAGACCAACCTGCTGGCGGTGATCCTGACCATGAGCAGCGTGGCCACCATCGCCGCGGTGTCGGGCGTGGAGAATGGCATCCGCCGCCTGTCCAACCTGAACATCCTGCTGTTCAGCGGCTTGCTGGTGTTCGTCCTGCTGGGTGGCAACACCCTGCACCTGCTCAACGGCTTCGTGCAGAACGTTGGCGACTACCTCAATGGCATCGTGCTCAAGACCTTCGACCTCTACGTGTACGAGGGCGAAGGTGGCAAGTCCGAGCGCTGGCTGGGCCTGTGGACCGTGTTCTACTGGGCCTGGTGGATCTCCTGGGGTCCGTTCGTCGGCATGTTCATCGCCCGTATCTCCAAGGGCCGCACCGTGCGCGAACTGGTCGCCGGCGTGTTGCTGATCCCGCTGGGCTTCACCCTGGCCTGGCTGTCGATCTTCGGCAACACCGCGCTGGACCTGGTGATCAACCAGGGCGCGGTGGAGCTGGGCAAGACTGCCTTGGAGCAGCCGTCGATGTCGATCTACCAGCTGCTGGAATACTTCCCGGCGGCCAAGATCGTCGTCGGTGTGGCGGTGTTCGTCGGCTTCGTGCTGTTCCTCACGCCGGCCGACTCCGGTGCGGTGATGATGGCCAACCTGTCGTGCAAGGGCGGCCAGGTGGATGAAGACGCGCCCAAGTGGCTGCGCATCTTCTGGTCGGCGGTGATCACCCTGGTGACCATCGGCCTGCTGTTCGCCGGCAACTTCGAGGCGATGCAGACCATGGTGGTGCTGGCCGGCCTGCCGTTCTCGGTGGTCCTGGTGCTGTTCATGTTCGGCCTGTACAAGGCCATGAAACAGGATGCCCAGGTCGAACAGGAGCGTGCCGAGCTGGCTGCCCGTGGTCGTCGTGGCTTCAGCGAGCGTCTGACCCAGCTCGAGCTGCAGCCGACCCAGGCCGTGGTCCAGCGCTTCATGGACAAGCAGGTCAGCCCGGCGCTGAAGGACGCTGCGGCGCAGTTGCGCACCCTGGGCTTCGAGGTCGAGACCCGTGTCGGCCAGTCCCGTGCCCTGATGGGCCTGCGGGTGATGATGGAGGAGGGCAACCCCTTCGTCTATGAGGTGAGCCTGGATGGCTACCTGGCCGCGCCGAGCGAGGCGCCGGTCGAAGGCGAACCGCAAGTACGTCAGCGCTTCTACCGCGCCGAGGTGTACCTGCACGATGGCAGCCAGGAGTACGACCTGATGGGCTTCACCCCTGACCAGATCGTGCGTGACGTGCTGGATCAGTTCGAGAGCCACCGCCAGTTGCTGGGGCGCGTGTACAGCTGATCGAGGCCGAAGTGGGCAGGGGCCCGGCGTGCGAGCGTCGGGCCCCTGTCGTTTCGGGAGCGGTAAGTCGTCAGTTGCAATATGTAGTGCCTGTGGCGAGGGGATGCGACGCATCGTTGGCGCCTCATCAACCAGCAGGCCAATCCCATGACGCACCCATCGACCCCGATATTCGATTTCAAAGCCGCTGCCGCCAGGCAGTTCGCCAGCCGCCCGACCCTGCGCCAGGTGGTGAGCAGGCAGGTCCTGGACCTGTTGCTCGAGCAGCTTCCCTGGCTGGCCTATGTCGAACCCAAGCTGGTGGACGCCGATCCGCTCATGCTCGACAGCCCCGATCCCGATACCGAGTACTGGACCACCGAACCCTTGGTGGACGTGGTGCTGCAGGCGATGCTGGAGGGCAAACCGCTGGACCTGGAGCCCATTGGCGCGCGTTCCCATAACCTTGGGCTGGCGGACACCCATCGTTTCCCCGGTTCCCACAGCGCGTTCGATACACGGCGCCTGGTGGGAACGAGCGAAGCGTTCAACGAACGCCTGCTCCAGTTGACGGAGCATTTCTGCCAGGCGCAAGTGGACTACTGGCGTGGTCAGGGGGCCTCCGGCAAGAGCCGTGATCAGTGGTTGCAGTTGCTGTTGAAGATGGCGCTGCTGCGTAACCTGCCCCTGCAAGGGTTGGACGAGCAGCAGCAAGCTGTCATTCGTGGCTTGGTCAAGGGCGGTGCGCAGCAACCCCCGGTCTTTGCCGTGCAGGCTCGTCTGACAGTGGGCGAGCAGCATTTCAACGAGATGCAGCCTGGCCTGCTGGTCATCGCTGAATGGGATGAGCGACAGGCTGTCCTGTGGTGTTCGCCATCGAGCCAGGTCAGGGCATTCGATACCCTGGATGATTTTGCCCTGGCGCTGCGCGACGAACTCGCCCTTCGCTACCATTTCGACGCCCTGCGCTGGGATCGCCAGGCACTCGAAGGCAATGTGTTCGCCCAGCAATGCACGCTGCTGCTTGCCCGTATGCTCGATAACATCGGGCGAGTACGCTACCAGGGCCTCACCGTGGCGCAGATGGAGCGCCTTTTCGCCGACCTCAGCGACCCCGCGCAGTGGTTCGTCGAGGGTTATTACATCGAGGAAAGCACCACGGTCATGCCTCCACCTGGTATCTACTGGGCGTCGGCCAACGACAGCTTCGCCTACCAAGAGGCGCTGTTGGACCTGGCGCTGGATCACGCCGATGCCGACGGGCTGGCGGCGCTGGATGGTGTCCTGGACCTGCAAAGCTACACCCGCCAGCGCCTGCGGGAGCGGATGCTGGCGGACTACCCGGTGGAGGCCAACTACTTCCCTGACGACCTGATCCTGGAGCTTGAAATCGCCCGTGGCATGCCGGGTGGCGCCGCCACAGGCAGCGGAGGCGGCGAGCCGCTGGAGCCGGCAGGCGAAAAGACCCTCACCGAGTTCGCCATCGGCAACCTCAGTTCGCTCGCAGGCGCCGTTATCAAAGGGATCAGGCATCGGGACGATCAACTGATCATGCCTTGGATGAATGCCGACTACCTCAAGTCGCTGGTGCAGGCCGTCGATATCGGGGGCAACTATCCCCGCTACGTGGCCGATGCCCTGAACGACCCGCAGACGCGTTCCGAGCGTACCAGGCGGTTTGCCCGGGAATGGCGCCAGTCCTTGGTGTTCAGCGCCCTGCAGGCGAAGCTCGATCGCAAGATCACGGAGCTGGGGCTGCAATGCATCGTCGACTTCTGCAGGGGCCATGTCGATAGCGTGTTGCCGAACATCGCGCTGATCCCGCTCGCCTTCAAGCGTCAGCCCTATTCCGCGAAGCATGACCTGGTTCGCGGCATGTATGTGCTTTTTTCGGCCGAGCCTGCCGTGGTGCTGCTGTATCGCCCCCTGTATGGCCATGATCCGCTACGGCAGTTCGCCAGCATCGAGGCGATGATGGCGGGTATCCGTGAGTCCGAGTCGCTCCAGGCCAGCATGGTGAACTGGATGGAACCCCATGTGCGGCATATCTATGACCACGGCGGGTTCACCGAACCCCATGTCACCAGCATCGGCATGGACCCTTACGACCTGCCTGAAAAGCCCGAGCCCGCTGCACTGGGTGCACGCCTGTGGCTGACCGACGTGGATGAAAAGCTGTACACGGCGAACTACGAGCTGTTGCTGGAACTCGCCAACCGGCAGGCAACCTCCACTGCGCAAAGCCGCTGGGCGATCCTCAGCCAGGGCGCCTGGCTGCTGTTCGACCTGGCCACGCTGCTGTTGCGCGGGCCCGTCGCTTCGGCAGCCTGGCTCGTGCAGGCCATCTCCAGCCTCGAGCGCGATACCGGGGCTTTCGAGCAAGGCAGCGAATTCGACCGCAGCGCTGCCACCGTCGACCTGATCGTGAACCTTGGCATGGCGTTGTTGCATGCGCGCCTGCCAAGCGAGGCCCCGGCAAGCTCGCAGCCGCTGCCCGGCGCTGCCGCTTTCGATGGGCCGCCCGCGCAAGATGGCGGCTACCAGGCAATGCGTGTCAGGCCAACCCAGGGCAAGGTCGGCATGGCCGGGCCGTTGGCGTTTGCGTTGGCGCCGAGCGAGGCGGGCCTGCAGCTCGATTTCTCCTGGCGTGGCAATCGGGGCTTCAACTGGCTGGCGCCGGAACAGCGCAAGGCATTGATGGCCATGCGTTCGAAGGTCGGTCTCGATGGTTTGCAGTCTTCGGCGGATGGGCTCTATCAGCTCGGCGAGCAGCGCTATGTGACGATGCTGGGTGAAACCTTTGCCGTGAGTGTGCTGGAGGAGGGCGTCCGGGTCGTCGATGCCACGGGCAACCTGGGGCCTTGGCTGTCGTTCGAACTAGGGGCCTGGCGCATCGACGCGCGGTTGCGCTTGAGTGGGGGAGCGCCTGGAGGACGTGTCAAGGAGCACTTCGGCAAGCTGTATGCGTCTTCCAACGACCTGACCCTCAAGGCCAATGCGGCTACGGATGTTTTCACTCGCCTGGGCAAGGAAATCGTCCAGTTGCAAGGCAGGGTCGATGGCCTAGAGAAGTTGAGGCAAGCCGAAACTGCCAGGCGAAACGCGGCTGGGGAAGACAACGCCTCCTTTGACTGGGCCGCTTCCGACCGGATGATGGCGTCCTACGATACGCGTTCCGCTGAGTTCGCTGCCGAGCTGAGGTCCAAGCGGCTGCGGGCGGTCGAGCACCTGGAGTCCGCAGTGCGGTTCGACCGCGAGCAACGCGGGATTCTGGAAAGCATGCTCGAAGCCAAGTATCGCTCCTACCTCAAGGACGGGCTCGAGGAGAGCATAGGGGAGAAGAAGGTCGAGGTCATGACCAGCCTGATCCGCAACAGTGACTTCATTCTGAGCGAGCTCAAGAGCCTGGCGGATTATCCGCGTATCAACGAGATGATGAAGCGACACGAGGGGCGTCTCATTACGGAAGTTCGCGAAGACTATCTGGAGCTTCGCAGTTATCTACAAGCCTTGACCGGATTTCAGGAGCGTATGCTCGTTGCCATGGGCGGACTGGATGAGTTGCTGACCGAGGCTCCCCGCGACCTGGAAATCAGCGTGGCCGATACCCACAGGACGGTGGCCGACCTCATCGATGAGCGAAAATACTCGACCGTCGACCTTCGCTTCCAGCAGGTCCTGGTGCTGGCGGAGCTGACCGTGCACTTGGAGCTCGCCACGGGAGGACGACGAGTGACGCGGGTCAGGGAGGGGCTTGCCGGTACTCGCCTCCAGAGTGCAGCCAACGCCCATGGCGAGTCGCTCATGGCCAACCTGGACGTGGCCGACAGGATCAGCATCCTGCAGGAGGCATGGGACGAGTACGCCGCGGCGATCATCCGCACCCTGCACATCGAGCGCACGGGTGGGGCGCTGGTCGATGTCGCGATGCTCGAGCGCTACCGGGAGCACATGCAGCTGCTCAAGGACGATGCTGGGCGTCGATTGGTAGCCGCCATCGCCGAGCAGGATGGCACGCCGCTCCCACCCCCGAAGTACTCGCCCTACAGGATTTCCAGCAAGCCCCAGCGCGTACTGCATAACAACGCCGGCCAGATCGTCATCGCCACCGAAGTGCAGGAAGACGAGCGCACGGTCTATGAAGTGCGCGCGCCATTTAGCGGGGACATCCTGCAGGTCTTCGACCTCAAGGACGGTGCCTGGGTGGAGCGCCCTGGCGAGTCGCCCGAGGCGAGCCCGTTGGGCGAAGGAGGCGGTGATGAGCAGGTGCAGGCGTTGCTCAACGACAACCAGGACGTTATCTCCATTGCCAGGGCGTATGTTGACGAAGGCGCCAACGGCGCGACACTGGACGCCTTGCTGCAACGCCAGGTGGAGCGGTTGCAACGCACGGCTGCGGAGCTGGCCGAGCAAGGGGCTAGCGCGGGCGTGACGGCTCGCCTGCATACTGCGGTACAAGACCTGGAGTCGCTCAGGATCAGCCTGTTGACCGAACTGTACACGCGCACCAAGTACCCGACCGCCGATGCCTTGCGTTTCCTCCACGACCAGCGATTGATCAAGGTGGACTATGTCAGGCGCGATACGTCGGCCATGACCAGCCCGTTCGACGAGTTCAAGATCACCCGCTTGAATGCTCCTGGTGTCGACAAGGGCCGGGTCATCTGGGCTGCGCATTTTCATCTGCTTTCGCAAGATGCGTCGCTCGAAGACTTCACCCATGGGCACCTCAAGCTCTGGTCCCATCGTCACCTGGGGCGGCGCTACGAAACCGTCAGTGGTGAGCGGGTGCATCGGGGGCGCCTGACGCGTGCCGATGTGGCGGGCATCATTCCCCTGACGTGAGCGGCCTAGCGGTTCGTGTAACGGCCTTGCCTGCCATGGGCAGGCATGGCCTGGTTGCCGCGTTCGGCGATCATCTGCTCGAGGCCGATCAATTCGATGCCCTGGCTCTTTAGCCGGGGCATTTCCTTTTCCAGCACCTCGAGGGTCTGGGGGTAGGGGTGACCGATCAGCACCGCCGAGCCCTGTTTGCGCGCCAGCTCGATGCCTTGGCGCAGTTGCCCGGCGATGGCTTCGGGGGTGCGTACATCATCCAGGAACACATCCCGCGAGACGTGCGCAAGCCCCTGCGCCTGCGCCTCGGCCGCCGCCACCGTGGCCGCGCTGGTGCGGCTGTCGACGAAGAACAGGTGGCGCCGCTGCAGCTCGCTCATCAGCCAGGTCATGGGTTCGCGCTGGGCGGTCATGCGGCTACCCATGTGGTTGTTGACCCCGGCAGCGAAGGGCACCTTGGCCAAGGCGGCGTCCAGGCGCCGGGCCAGTTCCTCGGTCGGCGCGCCGGGGTGCCAGGCGTAGGGGCCGGTGGCCGGGTCCATGGGCATGTGCAGGATGACCGTCCTGCCAGCCTTGTGGGCCTGGCGAGCGAAGTCGGTGGCATGGGGCGTGTCGGGCATGATGGCCAGCGTGACCGGGCCAGGCAGGGCGAGGGTGCGGCTGTCGCGTTCGATGCTCTGCCCCAGGTCGTCGATGATGATGCTCATGTAGGCCTTGGCCGGCGCCGCGTGAACGACGCCGGCCAGCAGGCAGGACAGGGCCAGCAACAGCAAGCGCATGGGCTGGGTCAGTCGCCCTTGGTGATGTTCAGGCCCTTGAGCAGGCTCAGGGCCTGGCTGAGCTGGAAGTCATCGTCCTGCGGGCGCTCCTTGCGCTTGCTGCTGCCGGATGGTCGGTCGGCGCCGCCGTTGCCATTGCCCAGGTGGCCCTGCAGGTCGGCTTCCTTGAAGTTGTCGGTGTCGGCCTCGGCGGTGAGCTTGGCCGGGCGCACCTCGATGTCCGGGACGATGCCCTGGGCCTGGATCGAGCGGCCGTTGGGGGTGAAGTACAGCGCGGTGGTGAGCTTGAGCGCGCGGTCGTTGGCCAGCGGCAGCACGGTCTGCACCGAGCCCTTGCCGAAACTGTCGGTGCCCATGAGCACCGCGCGTTTCTGGTCCTGCAGGGCGCCGGCGACGATTTCCGAGGCCGAGGCGCTGCCGCCGTTGATCAGCACCACCAGCGGGACGCGCTCGCTGGCGTCGGCAGGGTTGGCGGAGAAGCGCAGCTCGGAATTGGCGATGCGGCCCTTGGTATAGACGATCAGGCCCTTGGTGAGGAAATGGTCGGCCACTTCCACCGCCGACTGCAGCACGCCGCCGGGGTTGTTGCGCAGGTCCAGGACCAGGCCGCGCAATTTCTTGCCGTTGTCCTTGCGCAGCTTGGCCAGGGCCTTGCCCACCTCGTCGCCGGTCTTGACCTGGAACTGGGTGATGCGGATGTAGCCGTAGTCGTTCTCCAGCAACTGGCTCTTGACGCTCTTGACCTGGATCACCGCGCGGGCGAGGGTCACGTCGAATGGCGTGCCGCCATCGCGCACCAGGGTCAGGGTGATCTTCTCGCCGACCTTGCCGCGCATCTTGTCGACCGCTTCGGTCATGCTCTGGCCGCGGGTCGGGGCGCCGTTGATCTTGACGATCAGGTCGCCTGCCTCGATGCCCGCGCGCGAGGCGGGGGTGTCGTCGATTGGCGACACCACCTTGACGAAGCCGTCCTCCATGCCGACCTCGATGCCCAGGCCGCCGAATTCGCCGCTGGTGCTTTCCTGCAGCTCCTGGAAGTCTTCCGGGCCGAGGTAGGCCGAGTGCGGGTCGAGGTTGCTGAGCATGCCCTTGATGGCGTTCTCCAGCAGGGTCTTGTCGTCCACCGGCTCGACGTAGGCGGCCTTGATGCGGTCCATGACCTCGGCGAAGGTGCGCAGTTCGTCCAGCGGCAGGGGTGCCTTGGCCGTCACCTCGGTGGCGGGCACCGCGGCAGGCCTGGCCGGTTCGGCGGCGATGGCCAGGGGCGCGCCGACCACCAGGGCGATGGTCAGGGCCAACTGGGTGAGGCGAGGCGAGTGCAGCATGTCGAACGAACTCCTGATCCTGTTGGCGCTCCGCGAGGAGCATCGGCGCAGCCAGGGCCTGCGCTACGCCGTAAGAGAGTGAATGTGCCTAGTGGCCTGCGTGCTCGATTCGTGCACTCGAATCAACCGCCCGGGCCACTAGCCACGGCACCATTGCGCAGGGTCGGTCGGTCGGCCCTGCTGGCGAATGGCGAAGTACAGGCCTGCGCTGTCCTGCCCACCGCTGTCGCCGACGGTGGAGATGGCCTCGCCGGCCTTGACGATGTCGCCGGCGCTCTTGAGCAGGCTCTGGTTGTGGCCGTACAGGCTCAGGTAACCATTGCCATGATCGAGAATGACCAGAAGTCCGGCGCCGCGCAACCAGTCGGCGAACACCACGCGCCCGCCGTGCACGGCACGTACCTGGGTGCCGGGCGCGGCACCGATCATCACGCCGTCCCACTTGGCCCGGGCATCGCCGCCTCGCGCATCTCCGAAGCGTGCCAGCAATCGACCATTGACCGGCCATGGAAGTTTGCCTCGCGCGGCAGAAAATGCGCCGCCGTAGCTGGCGCCAGTACTGGACACCATCGGGCCGAGGGTGGTGCGGGCCTTTTTCGGTGCCTCTTCCTCGCGGTTGGCCGAGGCTTGCTGCTGGCGGCGTCGCTCGGCTTCCTGCTGGGCCAGGAGCGCCTTCTTGCGTGCCTCCTCGGCTTCGCGGGCCTGGCGCGCCAGGGTTTCCTCGATGGTCTTGAGTACCTTGGTCAGCTCGGCCTGGTCCTGCTGGCGGGCCTGGAGCTTCTTGTCGCGCGCCTTCAGGTCGCTGTCGAGCTTGGCCAGGACCTGCCGGCGCTCACTGCGCACGGCCTCGAGCGCCTGGCGACGGCTGTCGAGGTTGCCGCGCTGGACCAGCAACTGGGCCTGCTGGCGGCTGATGTCCTGTTCGACGCCGGCCAGTTGGCGCAGGGTTTCGTTGAAGGCGCGCAATTGCTCCAGGCGCGCCTTGCTCAGGTAGTCGTAGTAGGTCAGGGTGCGGGCGAATTTCTCGGGGTTCTGCTGGTTGAGCAGCAACTTGAGGTATTCCTCGCGGCCGTTCTGGTAGGCGGAGCGGGCCTGGATGGCGATCAGTCGTTGTTGTTCAACGCGGGCGCTCTGGAGTTTTTTTTTCTCGGTATCAAGGCGCTCCAGCTCGCCCTCGGTCTTTTTTAGTTCCTGTTGCAGAGCCTCCACCTGCTTTTCGAGATTGCCGATGTCGGTCTCGGTGGCCTTGAGGTCTTTCTGCACGCCGGACTTCTCCGCCTGCAGCTTGCCCAGCATCTTCTTCAGCTCGGCGATGTCCTGGCGGGTGGCGTCCAGTTGTTGCTGGGTCTGCGCGCGCTCGTCGGCGAAGGCCGGGCTGAGCAGGCAGGACAGGGCGAGTAGGATCAGGGCGCGGAGCATGGAGTCGGGCGTACCAGGGATGGAGACTGGCCTAGTATGCCCGCCCGGGGCTGCAAAAAAAACGTTTCGCGGTATCAGCGGCAAGCTTCGAGCTGCAAGCGGCAAGAAAAAGCTCAACTGGCGGCCTGTGCTGGCAGTCAGGCGGGGCCTTGTGATCCTGGGGCTGCTTTGCAGCCCATCGCCGGCAAGCCGGCTCCCACAGGGACCGCGCCGCCCTTGAGGTTGGCGCAGAACCTGTGGGGGGCGCTCAGCCGTCGACCAGAATGGAGGTCCCGGTCATTTGCGCCGGTTTTTCCAGGCCCAGCAGCTTGAGCATGGTCGGCGCCACGTCGGCCAGCACGCCGCCTTCGCGGACCTTGAGGTTGCGCTTGCCAACATAGATGAACGGCACGGGCTCGGTGGTGTGGGCGGTGTGCGCCTGGCCGGTGCACTCGTCCTCCATCTGCTCGACGTTGCCGTGGTCGGCGGTGATCAGTGCTTCGCCGCCTACCTGCTCCAGGGCCTCGACGATGCGCCCGACGCAGTTGTCCAGGGCCTCGACCGCCTTGACCGCGGCGTCGAACACGCCGGTATGGCCGACCATGTCGCCGTTGGCGTAGTTGACCACGATCACGTCATAGCGCTGCTGCTCGATGGCCTCGACGATACGGTCGGTGACCTCCGGCGCGCTCATCTCTGGCTGCAGGTCGTAGGTGGCGACCTTCGGCGACGGGATGAGGATGCGCTCCTCGCCCTCGAACGGCTCTTCGCGCCCGCCCGAGAAGAAGAAGGTGACGTGGGCGTACTTCTCGGTCTCGGCGATGCGCAGCTGGGTCTTGCCGTGCTTGGCCAGGTATTCGCCGAGCACGTTGTCCAGGCTGGCCGGGGCGAAGGCCGCCGGGGCGGGGATCTTGGCCGAGTACTGGGTCAGGCCGATGTAGGCGGCGAGCTTGGGCAGGCGCGTGCGCGGGAACTCGTTGAAATCGGCCTCGACGAACACGCGGGACAGCTCGCGTGCGCGGTCGGCGCGGAAGTTCATGAAGACGACGGCGTCGCCATCCTCGACCTTGACCGCCTCGCCGATGCGGGTGGCCTTGACGAACTCGTCGCTCTCGTCGCGGGCATAGGCTGCCTGCAGGCCGGCCACGGCATTATCGGCGCTGTATTGGGCGACGCTGTCGACGATCAGCTCGTAGGCGGCGCTGACGCGGTCCCAGCGATTGTCGCGGTCCATGGCGTAGTAGCGGCCGATGATGCTGGCGATACGGCCCTTGCCCAGGCGGGCGAAGGTGGCGTCGAGCAGCTCGAGGGACGATTGCGCGCTGCGCGGTGGCGTGTCGCGGCCATCGAGGAAGGCGTGCAGGTAGATCTTCTCGGCGCCCCGCTGGGCGGCGAGTTCGGCCATGGCGATGATGTGGTCCTGGTGGCTGTGCACGCCGCCATCGGAGAGCAGGCCGAGGATGTGCACGGCCTTGCCGGCGGAGGCCGCCTTGTCCACCGCATTGGTGAGGACCGGATTGTGGAAGAACTCGCCGTCGCGGATGGCCTTGGTCACGCGGGTGAAGTCCTGGTACACCACGCGCCCGGCACCGAGGTTCATGTGACCGACCTCGGAGTTGCCCATCTGCCCGTCGGGCAGGCCGACATCCATGCCCGAGCCGGAGATCAGGCCGTGCGGCTGGCTGGCGCGCAGGCGATCGTAGACGGGGGTGTTGGCTGCGAAGATGGCGTTGTACTCGGGGCTTTCGCTGTGACCGAAACCATCCAGGATGATCAGGACCAGGGGTTTAGGCGTGCTCGTCATCAATCCCACTCACGGTTGTTCAAAGATGATAAAGACACGCATTTTAGGGCAAATACGCCATGTGCGGCGAATATTCCTCCTGGCGCCCGACCAGCGCCGCCACAGACCGGACATGAAAGCTGTTTCGCGGCCGGTCCGTCGGGCTTTGGCCGGCTTGGGGGGCTGTGTATACTGGCCGGCATTTTCAATCGCGTGGAACACCCCTGATGGTTGCTAACCTGATTCAATTTGCGACAAACCACTACATCCTGGTGGCGATCTTCTTTGTTCTGCTGATCCTGCTGCTGGTCAACGAAATCCGCCGTGGCGGCCAGAGCCTGAGCAGTGGCCAGCTGACCGCACTGATCAACGCCGAGAAAGGCGTGGTGATCGACATTCGTCCGAGCAAGGAGTACTCGTCCGGCCACATCGTCGGCGCGCTGAACATCCCGCAGGACAAGCTGGTCAACCGTATGGCCGAGCTGGAAAAGCACAAGGGCAAGACCCTGATCGTGGTAGACAGCATGGGCCAGCAATCCGGCTCCATCTGCCGCGAGCTGCTCAAGGCGGGCTACACCGCCGCCAAGCTCAGCGGTGGCGTTTCCAGCTGGAAAGCCGATAACCTGCCCCTGGTGAAGTGAACATGAAGCCTGTCATCGTCTATTCCAGCGACTACTGCCCCTATTGCATGCGCGCCAAGTACCTGCTCGAGAGCAAGGGCGTGGCGTTCGAGGAAATCAAGGTCGATGGCAAGCCGCAGGTGCGTGCCGAGATGAGCCAGAAGGCCGGCCGCACCTCGGTGCCGCAGATCTGGATCGGCAGTACCCATGTCGGTGGATGCGATGACCTCTATGCCCTGGAGCGGGCGGGCAAGCTCGATGCCCTGCTCGAGGCCTGACTCACACCTTTTTCAAGACCATTAGGAAAAGATCTGCCATGACCGACCAACAGAACAACGGCGCAGCCGCCGACGACAACGCCCCGCAATTCTCCATGCAGCGCATCTACGTGCGCGACCTGTCCTTCGAGGCACCGAAGAGCCCGCAGATCTTCCGCCAGCAGTGGGAGCCGAGCGTCTCGCTGGACCTGAACACCAAGCAGAAGGCCCTGGAAGGCGACTTCCACGAAGTGGTGCTGACCCTGTCGGTGACCGTCAAGAACGGTGAGGAAGTCGCCTTCATCGCCGAGGTGCAGCAGGCGGGCATCTTCCTGATCAAGAACCTCGACGCGGCCTCCATGAGCCACACCCTCGGCGCGTTCTGCCCGAACATCCTGTTCCCGTACGCCCGCGAGACCCTGGACAGCCTGGTGACCCGTGGTTCGTTCCCGGCCCTGATGCTGTCGCCGGTCAACTTCGACGCCCTGTACGCTCAAGAAATGCAGCGCATGCAGGAAGCCGGCGAGGCGCCTTCGCTGCAGTGATCTGCCGCGAGAGACGAAAACCCTGCGGGGTAATGCTGTTCACTTAAGTCTGATGCGACATCGATTGGGGCTGCCTTGCAGCCCATCGCCGGCAAGCCGGCTCCCACAGGATCGTGCATTCCTTGAGGCTTGCAGCGTACTTGTGGGAGCGGGCTTGCCCGCGAAGGGCCGCAAGGCGGCCCCAATTGCTTAAGTGAGCAGCATTACCCTGCGGGGCGCTTTTTTCATGGGGTGTGTCGGCGGAGCTGGCGGCACCTCAAGCAAACCCTTGCTGGCGCCACGCCTCGTACACTGTCACCGCCACCGTATTGGACAGGTTCAGGCTGCGGCACCCTGGCCGCATCGGCAGGCGCAGGCGCTGCTCGGCCGGCAGGCTGTCCAGCACCTCGGCCGGCAGGCCACGGCTCTCGGGGCCGAACAGGAAGGCGTCGCCCGGCTGATAGTCGACTTCATGAAACGGATGCGAGCCCTTGGTGGTGAAGGCGAACAAGCGCGGATGGCCAAGGCTTTCCAGGCATCCAGCCAGGCTCTGGTGGCGTTTGAGCGTGGCATACTCGTGGTAGTCCAGCCCTGCCCGGCGCAGGCGCTTGTCGTCCAGCTCGAAGCCCAGCGGTTCGATCAGGTGCAGGTCGCAACCGCTGTTGGCGCAGAGCCGGATGATGTTGCCGGTATTCGGCGGAATCTCTGGTTGAAAGAGGATGACATGAAACATGCACGGCTCCAGGCGTGAAGATGGCGAGCATTCTACCCTCGAACCCGACCCGCGTTCGAAGGCCTGGCCGCGCGTGCTGTTTTCCCTGGCCATCGTCGGCCTGATGGTCGGGCTGATGATCGGCCGCCTGACCGCGCCCGAGGAGCACGTGCTGGAGCGGGTGGAGGTGGTGCAGGACGGCCTGGACCTGTGGTTCGACGACGAGCCCAGGTTGCATGGGGAGAACGTGGACGGGACCCTGGCCTTGCTGTTCCAGGCCGAAGGCAAGGCCCAGCAGGGCCAGTTGCGCTTGCAGGGGAAGCCGGTGGGTTGGCGTGTGCGCAAAAGCGAGGAAGGGTTGTTGCTGACCGTGGTCGCCGCGCGCCCCCTGCACGGCGAATGGGCCGGTGCGAAGGAGGCGGGGCGCTGGCGGGTGCAGGTGAGGCTGCACGAATAAAAGAGGGGATATCCCGGCCTGCCTGTACCGAGGTCCCCAAAACTGGAGATACCTGGCTTATTGCAGATGCCGTGCCAGTTTTGCAAAGCCCGGAAATAGTGGGGTTGGAGCGGTTTTTCTGGGGGATTTTCGGGCCAGCATGCATCTGGGCGGTGCAGCGGGCACAGAATCGGTGCGCGGGGGGATTGATGGCGATCCTGGCGAAGGCGGGGCTGCAAAGCAGCCCCACAGGTGTGCCGTTGCGCTTGAGTGCGGCGCCGGACCCTGTGGGAGCGGGCCTGCCCGCGAAAGCGCCTGTGGGGTAACGCGAAACCTCAGTGTTCCTCGCCGTCGTCGTCATCCCCGCCATCGACATTCATCCCCAGCTCCTTGATCTTGCGGGTCAGGGTGTTGCGTCCCCAGCCCAGCAGCACGGCGGCATCGCGGCGGCGGCCGGCGGTGTGCTTGAGGGCGGTCTCGATCATGATGCGTTCGAAGCTGGGCACGGCGCTGTCGAGCAGGTTCGACTGGCCCCGGGCCAGGGCCAGGTCGGCCCACTGGCGCAAGGCCTGCTCCCAGTTGGTCACCGGAGCGGCGTCCTGGGGCAGGTTGAGCAATTCCGGCGGCAGGTCGCCGATCAGCACTTCGCGGCTGGAAGCCATCACGGTGATCCAGCGGCAGGTGTTCTCCAATTGCCGCACGTTGCCCGGCCAGGGCAGGTTGCGCATGAATTCCTCGGTTTCCGGCTTGAGCAGCTTGGGCTCGACCGCCAGCTCCTGCGCCGCGCGGCCAAGGAAGTGGCGGGCAAGGGCGGGAATGTCCTCGCGGCGGTCGGCCAGGCGTGGAATGTGGATGCGGATCACGTTCAGGCGGTGGAACAGGTCTTCGCGGAACTTGCCGGCCTGCACCAGCGACTCGAGGTTCTGGTGGGTGGCGGCGATGATGCGCACGTCCACCTTGACCGGCACATGGCCGCCGACCCGGTAGAATTCGCCATCGGCCAGCACCCGCAGCAGGCGGGTCTGGGTGTCGGCGGGCATGTCGCCGATCTCGTCGAGGAACAGGGTGCCGCCGTCGGCCTGCTCGAAGCGGCCGCGCCGCAGGTTGGCCGCGCCGGTGAAGGCGCCTTTCTCATGGCCGAACAGCTCGGACTCCATCAGGTCCTTCGGGATGGCCGCCATGTTCAGGGCGATGAACGGCGATGCTGCCCGCGGGCTGTGGCGGTGCAGGGCGTGGGCCACCAGTTCCTTGCCGGTGCCCGACTCGCCGTTGATCAGCACGGTGATGTTGGAATGGCTGAGCCGGCCGATGGCGCGGAACACTTCCTGCATCGCCGGCGCCTCGCCGATGATCTCCGGGGTGCGGGCCAGGGTTGGCGGCACGTCGAGGGCCTGCTGCTCCTGGGCATGCTGGTTGGCGCGCTTGACCAACGACACCGCTTCGTCCACGTCGAACGGCTTGGGCAGGTACTCGAAGGCGCCGCCCTGGTAGGAGGCCACGGCGCTGTCCAGGTCGGAATGGGCGGTCATGATGATGACCGGCAGACGCGGGTGCTGCTCGCGGATCTGGGCCAGCAGGTCAAGGCCGCTGGTGCCAGGCATGCGGATGTCGGAGATGATCACGTCCGGCTGCTGGCGGGCCAGGCGGCCCATGACGCCATCGGCGCTGTCGAAGCTCTGGGTGGTCATGCCTTCCTGTTGCAGGGCTTTTTCCAGGACCCAGCGGATGGAGCGATCATCGTCGACGATCCAGACGGTTTCACTTCGGCTCATGAGGCGGTGGCTCCTTGTTCCAGAGGCAGGAAGATCGAGAATGTGGTGTGGCCGGGGTGGCTGTCACATTCGATCAGGCCCTGGTGCTGGCTGATGATGTTCTGGGTGATGGCCAGGCCGAGCCCGGTACCGTCCGGGCGGCCACTGACCATGGGATAGAAGAGGGTGTCCTGCAGTTCGGCGGGGATGCCCGGGCCGTTGTCGGTGATCTCGACCCGCGCCACCAGCCGGTGGCGGATGTGCCCGATGGTGAACTGGCGCACCGCGCGGCTGCGCAGGGTGATGCGGCCCAGGCGCAGCTCGTTCTGCCCGCCGATCGCCTGCATCGCGTTGCGCACGATGTTGAGCACGGCCTGGATCATCTGCTCGCGGTCGATCAGCACGTCCGGCAGGCTCGGGTCGTAGTCGCGCACCAACGTGATGCTGCCTTGGCTTTCCGCCTCCACCAAGCTGCCGACCCGCTCCAGCACTTCGTGGATGTTGGTCATGGCCAGCGACGGCAGCTTGTTCGAACCGAGCATGCGGTCGACCAGGTTACGCAGGCGGTCGGCCTCCTCGATGATCACGTTGGTGTAGTCGCGCAGCCCCTCGTCGGGCAGCTCGCGCGACAGCAACTGCGCCGCGCCGCGAATGCCGCCGAGCGGGTTCTTGATCTCGTGGGCGAGGCCGCGCACCAGCATCTTGGTGGTTTCCTGCTTGCTCAGCTGGGCCTCTTCCTTGGTGATGCGCAGCAGCCGGTCGCGGGGGTGGACCTCCAGCAACAGCAGGGTCTGCCCTTGGTGCAGGATCGGCGTCACGGCATAGTCGACGGTGATGGTCTGGCCGGTCAGCGAGGTCAGCTGGGCCTCGCGCTTGGTGAACGGGTGCGCCTGTTCCACGGCTTGGCGCAGGGAGTTGAGCGCTTCGGTGGACTCGGTGAACAGCTCGCTGATGAACTGCCCGTGGCTGCGCTGGCCGCTGACGGCCAGGAGCATCTCCGCGGCCGGGTTCATGTACTCCAGGCGCAGCTCGGCATTGAGCAGGAGCGTGGCGGTGGTCAGGTTGTCCAGGAGCAGACGGTGCTGTGCATCGCTGATGGTCATAAGGCGTCGTTGACCTCTTTTGGCACATGGAGTGCCCTGGCGGTAAACAGGGGCGGGCGCGCAGGTGTCCGCTCGTTGCCAGGAAAATGCAAGAAACAAACCAAAGCTCCGAAAAGAAGCGGCATTTGCGGATAAAGCCCTGGATCTGCGCGAATTCGGGCCAGAAAGCCCTGGTTTTCCGTGGCTGCTGACCCAAATTGGGATGCATGGCGGGGCGTAGCGGTTTTCTGTGCACCAATATAGAGCATAGGGTGCGAGAGGGCTGCCTGCCGCTTTCCATCGGAGCGGGACGCGAAAACGAAAACGGCCTCCCGAGGGAGGCCGTTTCGATGAGGGCGTCGACGCGAGGCGTCGCCTACATCAGACGCTGTAGTACAGGTCGTATTCCAGCGGGTGGACGAAGGTGCGGACCTTGATCTCTTCTTCCGACTTCAGCTCGATGTAGGCATCGATGAAGTCGTCGGAGAACACGCCGCCCTTGGTCAGGAACGCACGGCCCTTGTCCAGCTCTTCCAGGGCTTCCTTCAGGCTGCCGCAGACCTGCGGGATTTCCTTGGCCTCTTCAGGCGGCAGGTCGTACAGGTTCTTGTCGGCGGCATCGCCTGGGTGGATCTTGTTCTGGATGCCGTCCAGGCCGGCCATCAGCAGCGCGGCGAAGCACAGGTACGGGTTGGCGGCCGGGTCCGGGAAGCGCGCTTCGATACGGCGGGCTTTCGGGCTCGAGACGTACGGGATGCGGATCGAGGCCGAGCGGTTGCGGGCCGAGTAGGCCAGCATGACCGGCGCTTCGAAGCCTGGCACCAGGCGCTTGTAGGAGTTGGTGGACGGGTTGGTGAAGCCGTTCAGGGCCTTGCCGTGCTTGATGATGCCGCCGATGAAGTACAGGGCGGTGTCGGACAGGCCGGCATAGCCTTCGCCGGAGAAGGTGTTCTTGCCGTCTTTGGAGATCGACATGTGGACGTGCATGCCCGAGCCGTTGTCGCCGTACAGCGGTTTCGGCATGAAGGTCGCGGTCTTGCCATAGGCGTCGGCGACGTTGTGCACGCAGTACTTCAGGGTCTGGACTTCGTCAGCCTTGGTGACCAGGGTGTTGAACTTCACACCGATCTCGTTCTGGCCGGCGGTGGCCACTTCGTGGTGGTGAACTTCGACGACCAGGCCCATTTCCTCCATGGCGTTGCACATGGCGGTACGGATCTCGTGGTCGTGGTCGCATGGCGGAACCGGGAAGTAGCCACCCTTGACGGCCGGACGGTGGCCCTTGTTGCCGCCTTCGACGTCCTGGTCGGTCATCCAGGAGCCTTGTTCGGAGTAGATCTTGAACATGGAGCCGGAGATGTCGGACTTGAATTTGACCTGGTCGAAGATGAAGAACTCAGGCTCCGGGCCGACGAACACGGTGTCGCCGATGCCGGTGGACTTCAGGAATTCCTCGGCGCGCTTGGCGATGGCGCGTGGGTCGCGGTCGTAACCTTGCATGGTGGAAGGCTCGATCACGTCGCAGACCAGGATCAGGGTCGGCTCTTCGGTGAACGGGTCGAGCACGGCGGAGGAGTCGTCCGGCATCAGGATCATGTCGGAGGCTTCGATGCCTTTCCAGCCTTCGATCGACGAGCCGTCGAACATCTTGCCGGCTTCGAAGAAGTCCTCGTCCAGCGCATCGCGAGCGGGCATGGTGACGTGGTGCTGTTTGCCTTTGGTGTCCGTGAAACGCAGATCAATCCACTTGACGTCATGATCTTTGATGAGTTGAACCGACTTCGACATGTTGTCCTCCGGATGGGTCTAGGGCGCGGTGGGCCGCTGCCCTGGAAAAAGGGTGTCGCCGGGCGCGGATAGTCGGCCAAGCTTACCTGCCTCACAAGAGAGCAAATTGCATGCCAGTGCCCAAAAATGGCGAGGCGGGGATAAAACCTGGCGGTTTCGGGCGTTTTGCGGGGTTAGGGGGCTTTAGGCTGCACCTATAAGAGGCGTTTTTCTGGCTGGATGCACCAATATGGTGCTTGCTGGATTTTGCGCTGACTGCCTTGGCCTTATTCGCGGGCAAGCCCGCTCCCGCAGAGGGGCGAGTCAAACAGTCGATGCGGTTTGCAGGGCTTGGGCCCCTGTGGGAGCCGGCTTGCCGGCGACAGGGGCGGTACAGGCACCCCGAAAATCATTCCCTATCGTCGAAATACCAAAACCTTCTGCTCAAACCTTGAGCAATTTCCGCTATAATTCGCGCCCCTCATTTTCGGCAGGCCCCGCGCGCGCTGTTATCCAATGAAACTCATCGTCAAAGTCTTCCCTGAAATCACCATCAAGAGCCGGCCGGTGCGCAAGCGTTTCATCCGCCAGCTCAGCAAGAACATCCGCCTGGTGCTCAAGGACCTGGATCCCGAGCTGGTGGTCGATGGTGTCTGGGACAATCTCGAGGTGGTCACCCGCGTCGAGGACGAGAAGGTCCAGCGCGAGATGGTCGAGCGCCTCACCTGCACCCCGGGCATCGCCCACTTCCTGCAGGTCGAGGAATACCCGCTGGGCGACTTCGACGACATCGTCGCCAAGTGCAAGGAACACTTCGGCCCGCTGCTGGCCGGCAAGCGCTTCGCCGTGCGCTGCAAGCGCGGCGGCCACCACGACTTCACCTCGATGGACGTCGACCGCTATGTCGGCAGCCAGCTGCGCCAGCAATGCGGCGCCGCGGGTATCGACCTGAAGCACCCCGAGGTGGAAGTGCGCCTGGAGATCCGCGACCAGCGCCTCTATGTGGTACACACCCGTCACCCGGGCATCGGCGGCTACCCGCTGGGCGCCCTGGAGCAGACCCTGGTGCTGATGTCCGGCGGCTTCGACTCCACCGTGGCCGCCTACCAGATGATGCGCCGCGGCCTGATGACCCATTTCTGCTTCTTCAACCTCGGTGGCCGCGCCCACGAGCTGGGGGTGATGGAAGTCGCCCACTACCTGTGGAAGAAGTTCGGCAGCAGCCAGCGCGTGCTGTTCATCAGCGTGCCGTTCGAGGAAGTGGTCGGCGAGATCCTCGGCAAGGTCGACAACAGCTACATGGGCGTGACCCTAAAGCGCATGATGCTGCGCGCCGCGGCCAAGGTCGCCGAGCGCCTGGAGATCGACGCCCTGGTCACCGGCGAGGCGATTTCCCAGGTATCGAGCCAGACCCTGCCGAACCTGGCGGTGATCGACCAGGCCACCGACAAGCTGGTGCTGCGCCCGCTGCTGGCCAGCCACAAGCAAGACATCATCGACACCGCCTACCAGATCGGCACCGCCGAGTTCGCCAAGCACATGCCCGAATATTGCGGCGTGATCTCGGTGAACCCGACCACCTGTGCCAAGCCGCACCGGGTCGCCCATGAAGAGAACCAGTTCGACATGGCGGTGCTCGAGCGCGCCCTGGAGCGCGCCCGCTTCATCTCGATCGACCACGTCATCGACGAGTTGGGCCAGGACATCGAGGTCGAGGAAGTGAGCGAGGCCCTGCCGGGCCAGATCATCCTCGACATCCGTCACCCGGACGCCCAGGAAGACGAACCCCTGGTGCTCGAAGGCATCGAAGTCCAGGCGCTGCCGTTCTATGCGCTCAACAGCCGCTTCAAGCACCTGGATGCCAACCGTCAGTACCTGCTCTATTGCGATAAAGGTGTCATGAGCCGTCTGCATGCTCATCACCTGCTCAGCGAGGGACACGCCAATGTGCGCGTTTATCGCCCCGCCTAGGAAGCACGATGGCGACCGTTCTCGCCATCGTCCTCCCGACCGGTACTGAGCGCCGAATGCCTTGAACCCGATGCCTGCGGGCAGCGGTCACCGAATACCTAGATCGAGAAACACACAGTGATTGAGAATCTGCGCAACATTGCCATCATTGCCCACGTCGACCATGGCAAGACCACCCTCGTCGACAAGCTGCTGAAGCTCTCCGGCACCCTCGACCGCAAAGAGGCGGAAAGCGAGCGCGTGATGGACTCCAACGACCAGGAAAAGGAACGCGGCATTACCATCCTGGCGAAGAACACCGCCATCAAGTGGAACGGCTACAACATCAACATCGTCGACACCCCCGGTCACGCCGACTTCGGTGGCGAGGTCGAGCGCGTGATGTCGATGGTCGACTCGGTACTGCTGGTGGTCGACGCCCAGGACGGCCCGATGCCGCAGACCCGCTTCGTGACCCAGAAGGCGTTCAAGGCCGGCCTGCGTCCGATCGTCGTGGTCAACAAGATCGACCGTCCGGGCGCCCGTCCCGACTGGGTCATCGACCAGATCTTCGACCTGTTCGACAACCTGGGCGCCACCGATGAGCAGCTGGACTTCCCGATCGTCTACGCCAGCGCCCTGAACGGCATCGCCGGCATGGACCACGAGAACATGGACGACAACATGGACGCCCTGTTCCAGGCGATCATCGACCATGTGCCGGCCCCGGTCGTCGACACCGAAGGCCCGTTCCAGATGCAGATCTCCCAGCTGGACTACAACAGCTTCCTGGGCGTGATCGGCATCGGTCGCATCACCCGCGGCAAGATCAAGACCAACACCCCGGTCGTGGCCATCAGCGACGACGGCACCAAGCGCAACGGTCGCGTGCTGAAGATCATGGGCCACTCGGGCCTGCAGCGCGTCGAAGTCGCCGAGGCCGAAGCCGGCGACATCGTCTGCGTCTCGGGCATGGACGAGCTGTTCATCTCCGACACCCTGTGCGACCCACAGAACGTCGAGGCGCTGCCGCCGCTGACCGTCGACCAGCCGACCGTGAGCATGACCTTCCAGGTCAACGACTCGCCGTTCGCCGGCAAGGAAGGCAAGTTCGTCACCAGCCGTAACATCAAGGACCGCCTGGACAAGGAGCTGCTGCACAACGTGGCGCTGCGTGTCGAGCAGGGCGACAGCCCGGAGAAGTTCAAGGTTTCCGGCCGTGGCGAGCTGCACCTGTCGGTCCTGATCGAAACCATGCGCCGTGAAGGCTTCGAGCTGGCCGTGGGCCGTCCGGAAGTGGTGATCATCGAGAAGGACGGTGAGAAGCAGGAGCCGTACGAGAACGTCACCATCGACATCGAGGAACAGCACCAGGGCCCGGTGATGGAGCAGATGGGCCTGCGCAAGGGCGACCTGACCAACATGGTGCCGGACGGCAAGGGCCGTATCCGCCTGGAGTACATCATCCCGGCCCGTGGCCTGATCGGCTTCCGTAACGCTTTCCTGACCATGACCTCGGGTACCGGCATCCTGACCAGCACCTTCGAGAAGTACGGCCCGATCAAGGCCGGTGGCGTGACCCACCGCCAGAATGGCGTGCTGGTCTCGATGGCTGGCGGTACCGCGCTGACCTACTCCCTGGAAACCCTGCAGGACCGCGGCAAGCTGTTCCTGTCGCCGGGCGACGAAGTCTACGAAGGCATGCTGGCCGGTATCCACAGCCGTGACAACGACCTGGTCATCAACCCGACCAAGGCCAAGAAGCTCGACAACATGCGTGCTTCCGGCAAGGACGACACCGTCCAGCTGACCCCGGCGGTGAAGTTCACCCTGGAGCAGGCCCTGGAGTTCATCGACGAAGACGAACTGGTCGAAGTGACGCCGAAGTCGATCCGCCTGCGCAAGAAGTTGCTGACCGAGAACGAGCGTAAGCGCGCGAGCAAGTGATGCTGCTTTGAGGCATTAAAAACCCGGCTGGCTGGCCCAATGCCGGTCAGTTAAGACTTTCAGTTGTCATTTGGGGTCGCTTCGCGCCCCATCGCCGGCAAGCCGGCTCCCACACTGTCCGTGCAAACCGCATCATGTGTGGTCGCCGCGGTCCCTGTGGGAGCCGGCT
>NZ_JAMYBK010000007.1 GCF_024127895.1 Pseudomonas guariconensis
AGAGCGACCATGGGATCGACATGTTGGTGTATGTGCCGCCACCACCGTCGATGAAGGTGAGGAATCCGACTACCCAGGCTATGCGTCATCACATCGATGGTTTGAAGGGAATGGCGCCGGTGGAAGAGATGCGGTTTGAAGAAGGAACGTTGTTGGTGATCGAGGTGAAGACGACCCTGGGGAAAAGCAAAACGCCTGGGTTTCTGAAGACCCAAGCGGTAGGAGGCGCTGAGAATTTGCAACGTATCCACGGCCTCATATCAAGACAACGCCAAGGTTGGAAAACTGAAACCTTGAAAACAGAAGACCCAGCTTTCGTATCTAAGCTACAGATAATTGAAGACAAATTATTTGACGGAAAAATCTCATACCTACACGCCCAGGTATTCTTAAACCATAAAGGCCAACCAAATCATCTAGCAGGAAACAACACTGGAATTCAGCTTAATCACTGGAATTAACATGAAACCAAAATCATCCAGCCGTTTAAATAAAAGCCTTAGAGCAATACATTCTTGGTCCTTGAGCGAGCTCCCGTTGAACGACAAAAACATCACATCTTACATAGATGGCGACAATTCCCTAGGAAAGGCATGCAATGAGCTCTTTAAGCTCGGCATGACTAAAACAGGGAAAGCCTTACGAGCTCCGACAAACGCCTACAGAATAGAATCAACAAATTTATTATCTTCGGGCTTCACAATGACTCTAGTGGCCGATGCAATACTGATAACGAGACTTCAGGGAACGCATAGAGTAGCTACGGAAGATTTGGACTGTGTCACTCACGTGATGCTATGTGCATTAGCCACAGGCCAATTCAGTCTGATCGAGCCCTTCCACCGGGCTGTTTTCGCTGGCCTTGAGAACGGCTACGGCGTTCGTGACGGTCACAACTTACCCATCGGCACCCGCCTACGCTTCGCCGCCTTCGGCCTGACCATCATCGGCGACTGGCTCGGCAAACCGCTCGACCTCGACAAACATGCCCTACCCCGCGACCCCGCCTGGGGCCAACTGGTCGCCCACTGGCGCGAGCCCGATCCCGAGAAACTGCTCCCCGTTCTACTCGCCGCCTGCGATACCCATGTCGAGCGCATCGCCCTGACCTCCCGCGAACTCGACTCCGGCAACTTCGAATTCGGCTCCCCCTTCGAAGCGGTCTACCCCGCCGAAATCCTGGCCATCCTCAACCTGCGTCGCTCTTTGGGGCTAGCCAACCCGTTCATCGATCACCCGTTGATGAAAACGCCCTACGCCGCACTGACGTGCCCACCAGGAACGCGCTTCGAAAAAGATGAGCTGCTCGAACGTTTCCTGTTGGCCGCTCGAAAATACGATCCCGAGGCTGTTCCGGAGGGTCTCTACGAAGCCGTGCTGCAAACGAACACGGCAAGCTGAGTGAGGAATCCGACGACCAATGAAATGCGCCATCACATCGATGGATTGAAGGGGTGGCGCCGGTGGAAGAGATGCGGTTTGAAGAAGGAACGTTGTTGGTGATCGAGGTGAAGACGACGCAGGGGAAAAGCAAGACGCCTGGGTTTCTCAAAACCCAACAAAATGGGGGGAGTATCAACATCAAGCGCATTCAGCGCCTCATACACAATAAAGCCCAAGGTTGGAATCCATCCCACTTAATAAATCTAGACCCTATCTTCACCTCTAAGTTAGCAGCCATAGACAATGCCCTTGAAGAGAAAAAATCAAATACATACATGCGCAAATATTCTTTAACAGCAAAGGCACCTTAAGCGGCCTATCAGCGAATACTACAAATATTCAACTAAACAATTGGAACTAACATGAGCACAGACATCCCCATGCGCCTAAAAAGGAGCTTGACCAACACACCAACATGGGCTGCGGACAACTTCCCAAGTAAAGAACACCTAATAGCTGACTACATCGAAGGCTCTGGAAGTCTCTATAGAGCTTGCAGAGAGCTATTCTCTACCGGAATGATAAATATCGGCAATGGCCTTCTGCTTGCAGCCAATGGTTCCAGCTTGGCTGCACAAAAAAGCCTAGCATGGGCAGTCCGCGAAATGCTGGTGGCTGATACGATCCTCATTCAGCGATTGAGGGAAACTCAAGACGAAGACATCGCTGTACTGGACGATATCACTCTCCTAATGCTGTGTGCTCTTGCCACTGGTCAATTCGAACTGATTGCGCCAATACGTAAAGTCATATTCACCGCACTTGAAAATGGCTACGGCGTTCGTGATGGCCACAACTTACCCCTCGGCACCACCCTGCGCTACGCCGCCTTCGGCCTGACCATCATCGGCGACTGGCTCGGCAAACCGCTCGACCTCGACAAACATGCCCTACCCCGTGACCCAGCCTGGGGCCAACTGGTCGCCCACTGGCGCGAACCCAATCCCGAGAAGCTGCTCCCCGTTCTACTCACCGCCTGCGATACCCATGTCGAGCGCATCGCCCTGACCTCCCGCGAACTCGACTCCGGCAACTTCGAATTCGGCTCCCCCTTCGAAGCGGTCTATCCCGCCGAAATCCTGGCCATCCTCAACCTGCGCCGCTCCTTGGGGCTGACCAACCCTCTCATCGATCATCCCTTGATGAAAACGCCCTACGCCGCACTGACCTGCCCGCCAGGAACGCGATTCGAAAAAGATGAGCTGCTCGAACGCTTCCTGTTGGCCGCTCGAAAGTACGACCCCGAGGATGTTCCAGACGGTTTCTATGAAGCCGTGCTGCAAAGCTGAACTTAGCGCCGGTGGAAGAGATGCGGTTTGAAGAAGGAACGTTGTTGGTGATCGAGGTGAAGACGACGCTGGGGAAAAGCAAGACGCCTGGGTTTTTACCTACACAGGCTAAAGGCGGCGCGATCAACTTGGAGAGAATCCAACAACTTCTAGAACACAAACAGCAAGGGTGGGATGAAGCGATCCTGAAAAATACAGACCCTGTCTTCGAAGCCAAAATACAGGCCATTGATGAAAGTATCGAGACAGGAAAAGCCTTCTTCCTTCATGCACAGGTATTCTTTGACACGAAAGGCCACCCTCGCGTCCTGATGGGCAATACTCCAGGCATTCAACTAAACATTTGGAACTAGCGATGAGCAGCAATCGAAAAGACCGACTCAAGGCCAGCCTCAAGTCCCTTCCAGAGTGGGCAACCCATGATTTATCAGTTAACGAAATCTTATTAAACTCATATATCGAGTACGGAGGAACGGTAGGCGTTGCGTGCAAGCAACTTTTCAGAGCTGGCATGAATTCGATTGGCAAAGCCTTGGCACTTGCGCCAGAGGGACCATGCTACATAGCCACCAGCTATTTGGGCTCAGGAATCATAAAAATGCTGCTGGCTGATAGCATATTGATTCAAACCAGAAAAGGCACTCAACGGTGGGCAACTGAAAGCTTAGATGGCATCACCCAACTCATGTTTTGTACATTGGCCACAGGCCAGTTCAGTCTGATCGAGCCCTTCCACCGGGCTGTTTTCGCTGGCCTTGAGAACGGCTACGGCGTTCGTGATGGTCACAACTTACCCCTCGGCACCACCCTGCGCTACGCCGCCTTCGGCCTGACCATCATCGGCGACTGGCTCGGCAAACCGCTCGACCTCGACAAACATGCCCTACCCCGTGACCCAGCCTGGGACCAACTGGTCACCCACTGGCGCGAACCCAATCCCGAGAAACTGCTTCCCGTTCTACTCACCGCCTGCGATACCCATGTCGAGCGCATCGCCCTGACCTCCCGCGAACTCGACTCCGGCAACTTCGAATTCGGCTCCCCCTTCGAGGCGGTCTACCCCGCTGAAATCCTGGCCATCCTCAACCTGCGCCGCTCTTTGGGGCTGGCCACCCCTTTCATCGATCATCCCTTGATGAAAACGCCCTACGCCGCACTGACCTGCCCGCCAGGAACGCGATTCGAAAAAGATGAGCTGCTCGAACGCTTCCTGTTGGCTGCTCGAAAGTACGACCCCGAGGATGTCCCAGACGGTTTCTATGAAGCCGCACTGCAAATGAACTCGGCAAGCTGAACTCGGCGCCGGTGGAAGAGATGCGGTTTGAAGAAGGAACGTTGTTGGTAATCGAGGTGAAGACGACGCTGGGGAAAAGCAAGACACCTGGTTTCTGAAGACCCAGGCGGTCGGAGGCGCTGAGAGGTTGCAACGTATCAAAGACTTAATAAGTAAGCAGCACCAAGGATGGAAAGCAGAGACATTAATGCAAGCCGACCTCGCCTTTGCCTCCAAGTTAAAAACAATACATGACAATTAATCGACAACAAAATCTCATAAATAACGCACAAGTATTATTTAACACCAATAGACAACCACCCCTGACAGAAAATGCAACCGAAATACAGCTCAAAAATGGACTTCACATGATTAGAGAACCACAAGCACGCCTTATAAAAAGCCTGAACACAATCCACTCCTGGGCACTTAGCGAGCTTCCCCAAGATATCAATAACATCACGACCTACGTAGAGTACGGCGGTTCCGTCGGAATTGCGGCCGACGAATTTTTCATGATTGGCATGAACCAGATCGGAAAAGCTTTTCAAACACCTTCCAACTCATCCACAACAACATCAACAAAACAGATAGCCGCGGGCACCAGAATATTAGTGGCCGCCGACTCGATACTAATCAAGAGACTCCAAGGCACTCGAAATATAAGCTTTGACGATTTAGATGGCATTACTCTCATAATGCTATGTGCATTAGCCACAGGCCAATTCAGTCTGATCGAGCCCTTCCACCGGGCTGTTTTCGCTGGCCTTGAGAACGGCTACGGGGTTCGTGACGGTCACAACTTACCCATCGGCACCACCCTGCGCTACGCCGCATTCGGCCTGACCATCATCGGCAACTGGCTCGGCAAACCGCTCGACCTCGATAAACATGCCCTACCCCGCGACCCCGCCTGGGGCCAACTGGTCGCCCACTGGCGCGAGCCCGATCCCGAGAAGCTGCTCCCCGTTCTACTCACCGCCTGCGATACCCATGTCGAGCGCATCGCCCTGACCTCCCGCGAGCTCGACTCCGGCAACTTCGAATTCGGCTCCCCCTTCGAGGCGGTCTACCCCGCTGAAATCCTGGCCATCCTCAACCTGCGCCGCTCTTTGGGGCTGGCCAACCCGTTCATCGATCACCCGTTGATGAAAACGCCCTACGCCGCACTGACGTGCCCACCAGGAACGCGCTTCGAAAAAGATGAGTTGCTCGAACGTTTCCTGTTGGCCGCTCGAAAGCACGACCCCGAGGCTGTTCCGCAAGGCCTGCTCGAAGTCATCCTGCAAACAGAACCCTGAGCCATGTCTAGGCCAAAAATCACTTCGGCACCGTGCAGGCTCCACGAAATAAGCACCGGGGTGTATGGCACCGACTTCGTCGGTGATCGCGGGCAAGCCCGCTCCCACACAGGCTGTGTGAAAACCTCCAATGCTTTTTCAGGATCGCGCTTCTACGCGAAATCTGGAAAAGCTTGGCTGCTCAACTCACCCAGAATACGCGTACACAGCCTGCACTGGGCCCTTCGCCAGCCGTATGTTCTCTGCGCGGCAGTACATCCCACAGCTCCAGTGGGTCGATGAAGCCAGGCGACTTCAGCCTGGACCTCACGGCTACCCAGGCGCCACCAACCGATAGCCCACCCCTGCCTCGGTGATGATGAAGCGGGGCGCGGTCGGGTCATCGCCGAGCTTCTGCCGCACATGCGCCACGACGATCCGCAGGTAGTGGGTATCGTCCACATGAGTCGGCCCCCAGATGTCCTTGAGCAGTTGCTGCTGGGTGATCACCCGCCCGGGATGCGCCGCCAGTTGTGCCAGCAAGGCGTACTCCTTGCGGGTCAGGGGCACCTCGACGCCGTCGAGCATCACTTTGCGGTAGGCGAAATCCACGGTCAGCGGGCCGAAGCTCGCTACCGGTTCCACGGCACCGGTTTGCGGGGCGTGGCGAAGCAAGGCGCGGATGCGCGCAAGGAACTCCTGGATGCCAAACGGCTTGGTCACATAGTCATTGGCCCCACCGTCCAGGACATCGACCTTCTGCACCTCGCTGGCCCGCACCGACAGCACCATCACCGGCACCGCACTCCACTCGCGTAGCTCGCGCAAGACCTGCTGGCCGTCCATGTCCGGCAACCCCAAGTCCAGCACCACCAAGTCAGGCCGCGCGAGGGCGGCCTGGGCCAAACCCTCGCCACCGGTGGCGGCTTCGATCACCTTGTAGCCCTGGGACACCAGGCTGATACGCAGGAACTTGCGGATCTGCGGCTCGTCGTCGATGACCAGGAGGGTGGCGGGCTGGCTCATGGGGTTTCGCGTTCAGGCTCAGGTTGAGTGGGCAACGGCAAGCATAGAGTGATGCAGGTGCCCTGGCCATCGATGCCTTCGCCGACCAGGATCCGCCCGCCATGGGCACCGATCATGCCTTGGCAGATGGCCAAGCCCAAGCCGGTGCCTTGCCCTCCCCGGTCACCACGCGCCGCGGTGTAGAACATGTCGAAGATCTTTTCCCGCTCGGCCGCCGGGATGCCCGGCCCCTGGTCGCTGACAGCGAAACACAACTGCTCGTCCTGCGTCGTGACCCGCAGCTCCAGGCGCCCCTTGGCCGGCGAGAAGCGCGCGGCATTCTCCAGCACGTTGACCAGCGCCTGCTCGATCAACGCCGCGTGCACGAACAGCAACGGCAGCTCGGCGGGCACCTCGGTGTGCACGCGCAACGGCGCCAGCACCACACGCAGGCGATTCAGTGCGCTGCCGACGATGTCCGCCGGTGCGACCCAGTCACGGGCGAGCTTCAGGCCGCCATGGCCCAGGCGGGTCATGTCCAGCAGGTTCTGGATGTAGCGGTCCAGGCGCTCGGCCTCGTTGCGAGTGCCTTCCAGCAAGTCCCGGCGGTCATCGGGGGAGATCGCGTCACCCAGGGCGAGCAGGCTGTCGATACTGCCGCGCATGGCCGTCAGGGGCGTGCGCAGGTCGTGGGAGACGGAGGCCAGCAAGGCGCTGCGCAGTTGCTCGGTTTCGCCCTGCAGCCGCGCCGCCTCCAGCTGCTCGGCCAGCCTGGCCCGCGCCAGCGCCTGGGCCAGCGGCTCGCCAAGGGCCATGAGCAGTCGCCGGCGCTGGGCGCTCAACGGTTCGCCGGAACGCGGCAGCACGCCGAGCAGGGCCAACGGCTGCGCCTCCACCGACAACGGCCACCACCACCAGCGGCCATGGGGCAAGGTGTCGCTGCCATGGCCGGCGGCCTGGCCATGCTGCCAGGCCCACTCGGCAGCGGCGCGTTCGTTGTCGGTGAATGACGACGCCTGGCCGCCGGCTACCCGCAGCAATCCTTCGCCGTCGCGCTCCAACAGGCACACCTGCACGTCCTGCCAGCCGCCCAAGTGCTGGCCGGCGGCGTTGAAGACCGCCTGGCGGTCGGTGGCCACGGTCAATCGCCGCGACAGCTCGAGCAATTGGCTGGTCTCGGCCTGGGTTTCGCGCAGGGCCTGCAACTGGCGGCGCTGGCGCGTGGCCAGGTTGCCGGTCAGCGCGGCCATGAACAGGAAGAACATCAAGGTCAGCACGTCCTCTTCGCGCTGGATGCTCAAGGAGAAGTTCGGTGGAATGAACAAGAAGGCGTAGGCCAGGAACGACAGCGCCGCGCACACCAGGGCCGGGCCCAGGCTGCTGCGCACCGCCACCATCAGCACCGCGGCGAGGAACACCAGGGAAATGTTGGGCAAGGCCAGCACGCTCGACACCGCCCACGCCAGGCCAGAGGCCAGCGCGGTGGCCAGTAGCGCCAGCACGTAGTGACGCCAGGCCCAGACCCGTTTGACCGCCACCCGCACCGGCTGCGGTTGTTCATCGCGGTCGAGCACGTTGATCTCCAGGCCATGGCTTTCGCGCAACAAGCGCGCTGCCACACCGGCCCCGAAGAAGCGTCGTCGCAGGCGATTGCGGGATTGCCCCACCAACACCAGGCTGGCCCGACGCTCGGTGGCATGCTGGATGAGGGTTCGCGCCACTTCGCCCCCACGCAGCACCACCACCTCGCCCCCCAGGCGTTCGGCCAGTTGCTGGGCCGCCTGCAAGCACTGGCGCGCGGTTTCGTCGCGCAGGCGGCCGCTGTCCACATGGACCATGCTCCAGGGCAGGTGGCGGCGTTGCGCCACCCGGCTGGCATGGCGCACCAGGCGCTCGGCCTGGTCGTCGCTGTCGACACCGACCAGCAGACGCCCGCGCAGGGCCGGTGCCTCCTGGCCACGCTGGCGATAGCCGTGGGCCAGGTCGGCATCGACCTGGGCCGCGGCGGTCTGCATGGCCAGTTCGCGCAGGGCGGTGAGGTTGGTCTGGGAGAAGAAGGCATCGATCGCCGCCCGCGCCTGCTCCGGCACATAGACCTTGCCCTCGCGCAAGCGCTCGAGCAGCTCGCGCGGCGGCAGGTCGATCAGCACCAGCTCGAAGGCCTCCTGCAGGACCCAGTCCGGTACGGTCTCGCGCACCTGCACGCCGGTGATGTCGCGCACCTTGTCGTTGAGGCTCTCCAGGTGCTGGACGTTGACCGTGGTGTACACGTCGATGCCGCTGCCCAGCAACTCCTGGACATCCTGCCAGCGCTTGGCATGACGGCTGCCCGGGGCATTGGTGTGCGCCAGTTCATCGACCAACACGAGGGAGGGAGCGACCTCGAGCAAGCCGTCCAGATCCATTTCCTCGAGGATCACCCCACGGTATTCGCTGCGTAGCAAGGGTTGCTGCGCCAGGCCGCCGAGCAGCGCCTCGGTCTCGGCGCGGCCGTGGGTCTCGACGACCCCGGCCAGCACCCGTACCCCCTGGCGCTGCTGGGCATGTGCAGCCTGCAGCATGGCGTAGGTCTTGCCCACACCGGGCGCGGCCCCGAGAAACACCTTGAGCTTGCCGCGCCCCTCGCGCGGCAGGCTCGCCAGCAGCGCATCGGCGCGGGCGGAATCACTCATGTTGCATCCTTTACGTGTACGGCGATCAGGAGTCCTGGGCCTGCTTCGCGGCCCCAACATCAACGTCCGGCATTGTCGCCAACTGGCGCCAGGCGTTCCAAGGCCTGGTTCAGAGCCAGCACGTTGACCACCGGCGGGCCGACCAATGGCTGCAGGGTGGCCTCATCCACCAGCACTTGCAAGCGCTCCACCGCAACCTGGCGCGCCGCCGCCACACGAGGGAGTTGGTAGGCGATCGCCTCGGGCGGCAGGTGCGGGTCCAGGCCGCTGCCGGAGGTGGTCAGCAGCGCCAGGGGCACCGGCCCCTGCTGCGCCTGGTACAGCGCACCGGCATCGGCCCGGACCCGCTCGGCCAGTGCTGGGTTGCTGGGCGACAGGTTGCTGGCACCGCTGGGGAGCGTGGCATAGCCGGCCGCCGAAGGGCGTGCCTGGAACCAGGCATCCCCCGTGAAACCCTGGGCGATCAGCAGCGAACCGCGCACCCGGCCCTGCTCGTCGCGGACCAGGCTGCCGTTGGCTTGCCCGGGGAAGGCGGCCTGGGCGATGCCGGTCACCAGCAAGGGGTAGAGCACGCCGGTGACCAGGCTCATCAGCAGGATCAGGCTCACGGCTGGGCGTACACAAGGGTTCATGTTCATCTCCTTCAAACCAGGTGCAAGGCATTGAGCAAGAGGTCGATCAGCTTGATGCCGGCGAACGGCACGATGATCCCACCCATGCCGTAGATCAGCAGGTTGCGCCGCAACAGGTGCGCCGCGCTCGCCGCCTGTACCCGCACACCGCGCAGGGCCAGCGGGATCAGCACGATGATGATCAGCGCGTTGAACACGATCGCCGAGAGGATCGCGCTCCGTGGGCTGGCCAGGTGCATCAGGTTGAGCACGCCCAGTTGTGGGTGGATCGAGGCGAACAGCGCCGGCAGGATGGCGAAGTACTTGGCCACGTCGTTGGCGATGGAGAAGGTGGTCAGTGCGCCGCGGGTAACCAGCAGCTCCTTGCCCACCTGGACCACATCCAGCAGCTTGGTCGGGTCGCTGTCCAGGTCGACCATGTTGGCCGCCTCGCGGGCTGCCTGGGTGCCATCGTTCATGGCCATGCCGACATCGGCCTGGGCCAGTGCCGGGGCGTCGTTGGCGCCGTCGCCGCACATGGCTACCAGACGGCCTTCGTTCTGCTCCTGGCGGATGCGCGCCAGCTTCTTCTCCGGCGTGGCCTCGGCCAGCACATCGTCCACGCCCGCCTCGGCTGCGATGGCGGCGGCAGTCAGCGGGTTGTCGCCCGTCACCATCACGGTACGGATGCCAAGTTTGCGCAACTCGGCGAAGCGCTCGCGGATACCGGGCTTGACCACATCCTTGAGGTGGATCACCCCCAACAGGCGCGTGTCGAGGCAGACCAGCAACGGCGTACCGCCACCCTGGGCGATGCGCTCGATTTCACGGGCCAGGGGCACCGGCATTTCCTCGCGTGGCAAACCCACGAAGGCCAGTACCGCGTCGACGGCGCCCTTGCGATAGCGGCGCTGCTGGAAATCGACGCCCGACAGGCGGGTTTCGGCGCTGAAGGCGATCGGTTCGAACGGCTGCTCGCCAGGCGGCTCGATCACGTCCTGCCGCTGGCGCAGGTACTCGACGATCGACTTGCCCTCGGCGGTGTCGTCGGCCAGCGAGGCGAGCAAGGCACCCTCCCCCAGCTCGCGGGCGCTGACGCCCGGCGCGGGGTGCACGGCGCTGCAACGGCGGTTGCCGAAGGTGATGGTGCCGGTCTTGTCGAGCATCAGCGTGTGCACGTCGCCGGCGGCCTCCACGGCGCGGCCGGAACGGGCGATGACGTTCAACCGGACCAGGCGGTCCATGCCGGCGATGCCGATGGCCGAGAGCAGGCCGCCGATCGTGGTCGGTATCAAAGTCACCAACAAGGCGGCGAGGAAGATCAGCGGCAGGCTGCCGCCGGCGAAATGCGCGAATGGCTGCAGGGTCACCACCACGATCAGAAAGATCAGGGTGAGGCCGATCAGCAGAATGTCCAGGGCGATCTCGTTGGGCGTCTTCTGCCGCTTGGCACCTTCGACCAGGGCGATCATGCGGTCCAGGGTCGACTCGCCGGGGTTGCTGGTGATGCGCACCAGCAGCCAGTCGGAAACCAGGCGGGTGTTACCGGTCACCGCCGAGCGGTCGCCCCCGGACTCGCGGATCACCGGGGCGGACTCGCCGGTGATGGCGGCCTCGTTGACCGCGGCGATGCCCTCGAGCACTTCGCCATCGCCGGGGATCAGCTCACCGGCCAGCACCTTGACCACATCGTCCTTGCGCAATTCGCTGGCCGATACCTGTTCGAAATCGCCGCTGGCGGTGCGGCGCCGGGCACTCATGCCCTGGCTGCCCGCCTTGAGGCTGTCGGCACGGGCCCTGCCACGGCCTTCGGCCAGCGCCTCGGCGAAGTTGGCGAACAATACCGTGAACCACAGCCACAAGGTGATCTGCAGCGCCACGCCAGTACCGACACCGCTGCCAGGCACGGCGCACAGTACGCTGGTGAGGGTGGCCGTCAGGGCCACCACCAACATCACCGGCGAGCGCTTGAGCTGGCGGGGGTCGAGTTTGAGGAACGCCTGCACCAGGGCCGGGCGCCAGAGCGCGGAAAAACGGGTGTGATCCGCCCCGCCACGCTGCGCTTTCACTTCAGAAATGGGCATGTTCATGGTGCGTTCCTCAGAAACCAAGGCTCAGGTGTTCGGCGATCGGCCCAAGGGCCAGGGTTGGCAGGAAGGTCAGGCCGCCCACCAGTAGGATGGTCAGCAACAGCAGGGTGGCGAACAGCGGGCCATGGGTGGGGAAGCTGTTCAGCCCCTGGGGCGCGCTCGTCTTCGCCGCCAGGCTACCGGCCAGGGCCAGTACCGGCAGGATGTAGCCGAAGCGGCCGATGAGCATGGCCAGGCCGATCATCAGGTTGTGGAAGACCGTGTTGGCGCCGAAGCCAGCGAAGGCCGAGCCGTTGTTGGCGGTGCCGGAGGTGTAGGCATACAGCAGTTGGCTGAAGCCATGGGCGCCCGGGTTGCTGACCGCACCGGCAGCGCTCGGCAGGCTCGCCGCGATCGCCCCCAGCACCAGCACGCCGACCGGCATCACCAGCAGGCTCGCCACCAGCAACTGCACCTCGCGGGCCTGCAGCTTCTTGCCCAGGTACTCCGGCGTGCGGCCGATCATCAGCCCGGCCAGGAACACCGTGATCAACACGAACAGCAACATGCCGTACAGCCCTGCGCCGACACCGCCGAAGATCACCTCGCCGACCATCATGTCGAGCATGGCCACCAGGCCGGTGAGCGGGTTGAGGCTGTCGTGCATGGCGTTGACCGAGCCGTTGGAAGCCGCGGTGGTGGTCACTGTCCAGAGTACCGAGCCGGTGATGCCGACGCGGCTTTCCTTGCCTTCCAGCGGTGCCTGCTGCTGCACCTGGACGCTGTCCAGGGCCGGGTTGGGCTGGTGCTCGGACCACAGCGCGACGCTGCCCCCCATCAGGAACAGGGCAAGCATGCAGGCGAGGATCGCCCGGCTTTGGCGCAGGTCCTTGACGTAGTGGCCGAACATGAAGACCAGGGCCACGGGGATGAGAATGATCGAGGCCACCTCGAACAGGTTGCTCCAGGCCGTGGGGTTCTCGAAGGGATGTGCCGAATTGCTGCCGAAGAAGCCACCACCGTTGGTACCCAACTGCTTGATGGCGATCTGGCTGGCGGCTGGCCCCAGGGGGATGGTCTGCTCATGACCTTGCAAGGTCATGGCCTGAACAGCGTCGGCGAAGGTCTGCGGTACGCCCTGCCAGACCAGCGCCAGTGCCAGCAGCAGGCATAACGGCAGCAGGCCATAGAGGGTGGCGCGGGTCATGTCGACCCAGAAGTTGCCCAGGGTCGAAGCCGAACGCCGGGTGATCCCCCGGCACAAGGCGACCAGCACGGCAAGGCCGGTAGCCGCGCTGACGAAGTTCTGCACGGTCAGGCCGAGCATCTGGCTCAGGTAGCTGAGCGACGTCTCGCCACTGTAGGCCTGCCAGTTGGTGTTGGTGACGAAGCTCACCGCGGTGTTGAACGCCAGCGACCACTCCTGGCCGGGCAGGTGCTGCGGGTTGAGCGGCAGGTGGCCCTGTAGCGACAACAAGGCGAACAACAGCACGAAGCCGACCAGGTTGAAGGTCAGCAGGGCCAGGGCGTACTGCTTCCAGTTCTGCTCCTGGTCGGCACGCACCCCGGCCAGGCGGTAACAGGCCCGCTCCAACGGGCCGAGGATCGGCGACAGCCAGGTGCGCTGGCCTTCCATCACCTTGTAGTAGAAACGCCCAAGCCAGGGCGCTGGCAGCAGCACGATGGCGAAGAAGGCCAGCAGCAATGCGAAGTCATGACCGTGCATGGCCGCCCCCTAGCCGCGATCGGCGCGCAGCAGCGCCACCAGCAGGTACACCGCCAACGCCACTGCCAGGAGCAGCGACACCTCATCGAGCCTGTTCATGCGAATCTCCCCTTCTTGCGGCGTCGGCCGCTTCAGGGAAATTGTCGAAGAACGGGGCGTAAAGGAACGAGGCCGGAGCGGGTCTCAGGGCATAAAGAATGCGTAAAGGTTTCGGCGCAGTTCAGAGCCTCAAGCTGCAAGCAAAAGCGGATCGTGTTGCTCACTCGGTCTCGCTTTTTCTTGCAGCTTGCAGCTTGCAGCTTACCGTTGCGGTGTTTGCTGCCCAACGTTGCGACTCCAGTCGAGCAGCAGGCTGTAGCCCACCGCCAACAAGGTCGGGCCGATGAACAGGCCGATGAAACCGAAGGCGATCAAGCCGCCGAAGACGCCGAGCAGGACGATCACCAGCGGCAGGTTGCCGCCACGGCTGATCAGGTACGGCTTGAGCACGTTGTCCACGCCGCTGATGATGAAGGTGCCCCAGATCCCGAGGAACACCGCCATGCCGTACTCGCCCTTCCACGCCAGCCAGGCGGTGGCGGGGATCCAGGCCAGCGGCGGGCCCATGGGGATCAGGCTGAGCATGAAGGTGACCAGGCCAAGGACGATGGCCCCCGGCACGCCGGCGATCAGGAAACCGATCATCGCCAGCAGGCCCTGGGCCGCGGCGGTGCCGATCACGCCGTTGACCACCCGTTGCACGGTGGCGGCCACCAGGTCGAGGTAGTACTCGGCGCGCTCGCCCATCAGCCGCTGCAGCAGGCGCAGGACGAAGGCCGCCAGGCGCGGGCCGTCACGGTAGAAGAAGAACACGAAGACCAGGCTCAAGGTCAGCTCGAGGACACCACTGCCGATCTGCGCACTGCGCGCCAGCAACCAGTTACCCACCTGGCCCAGGTAGGGCTTGGCCGAGGCCAGCAGGGCCGCGCCTTGCTGGTCGAGGGACTCCCACCAACCGACCAGGCGCTCGCCGACGAAGGGGATACTGCCCAGCCAGGCCGGTGCATCAGGCAGGCCGTCGACCTGCACGTCCCGCACGAAGGCGGTGGCATCGCGGATATGGTCGGCCAGGTTGAAACCCAGCCACACCAGGGGCAAGGCCACCACGAGAATCCACGCCGCCGTCAACAGGCTGGCGGCAAGGGTTTCGCGCCCACCCAGCGCCCGGGTGAGCAGACGCATCAGCGGCCAGCTGGCGAACGCCAGGATGGCGCCCCAGAGCAGCGCCGAGATGAACGGTGCCATCACCCACAGGCCGGCGCCCAGCAAGGCCAGCAGGAGGATCTGGATCAACAGGCGGTCATTGTTGGCCATGCCGGCGCTCACTCAACGGATCAGTTCCAGGTGCAGCCCGGTCGTCGTCGCCTCCCCCACCTCCAGGCGGGCGCTGCGCACGCCGGCCTTGACCAGCTCCTCGCGCCAGGCCTCGGCCTCGCTGCCGCTGAGGCTGGCGCGCAGGGTGCTGTCCAGGTTCAGGCTGCGCCCGAGCAAAGCCACCCAGGCCGGTTGCGGGGAGGCAAGATCAGGGTAGTCCAGCTTGCCGGTGTCGCGCAGTTCGCGCAGCACCGTGGCCGGGGTCGGCAGCAGTTCGCCCAGCGGGCTGCTGGCGACGAACTCCTCGACATGCAGGTAGGCCCGGCGGTTGCCACGGGTCACGCTGTAGAGCGCGACCAGGGTATCGGCCTCTTCGGCGGAGCGACGCAGGAGGATGAACGCCTGCTGCTCGTCGCCGCCGTTGAGGCGAGCATTGCCGAACACCTGGTTGGCCCACAGGCTGGCCTCGCCGCAGTCACGCCCCTGGCACCAGAACAGCGGATAGCCGCCCTCGCGCTGCAGGGCTTCGCGGGCACTGGTGAACGCCTCGCGGGCGGTGCGCTCGACAGGCAGCTCGTAGGTGACGGAACTGACCAGGCCACGGCTCTCGACCTTCTCCTCGACCCGCAGCCGCCCACTGATCCTGCGCAGTCCTCCCATGGGGTAGACCCGCTCCTGCTCCACCGCCGGGCGCTGGTCGACCACCTTGGCATCCACCGGTACCGGCAGGCTAGCGGCCCACAGCAGTGGGCTGGCGAAGCCCAGGCAGCCGACGATGAAGGTACGAATGGGTGCACGCGCGCTCATCGGCCACCCTTGCCGCAGGCGGCGCCGGTGAAAAGCTCATGGATGTCTGGCATGTATGGTTGTCTCCCTGTTCAACCCGCCAAGCCTCGACACTTGTCCGGTGCAAGTCAAGAAAAGCCGAAGAAGCGATTGAAACAGTCTGCAACAAGGGCTGCCCCCTGTTCGTCGTTCAGGTGCAGGTGATGGCCCCCGGGTAGCATGGCCTGCTCAAAGGGTAGCTGCTCCAGCAACGCCGTGTGGCGAGCGAGCATGCCGTCAGCGGCCACCACCAGGCAGACCGGGCAACTGACCCGCTGCACGAAGGCCATGGCCTGGGCGTGGTTCAAACGCACCGCCGACGGCAAGGTCAAGCGGCTGTCGCTGCGCCAGCTGTAGCCGCCCGGCACCGGCATCAGGCCGCGCTGGGCGAGCAGTTCGGCGGCTTCACGGCTGACCGCGACCATGCCCTTCATCCGCGCCTGCACACCCTCTTCCAGGGTCGCGTAGACCGACTTGCGCTTGCCCTCCAGGCGCAGTTGCGCCTGCAGCGCCATCCCCAGGCGTTCGGCGGCGCCCTGCTCGTCCGCCGTGGGCGGGAGGACGCCATCGATCAACGCCAGGTGGCTGACCCGCTCCGGCAAGGCGCCGGCCAGCTGCACCGAGATGATCGCCCCCAGCGAATGCCCGAGCAGGCCGAAACGCGGCCAGCCCAGTTGCTCGGCAACCCGCAGCACGTCATGGGCATAGTCGGCCAGGGCGTAGCCGGCGCCGGGCGGACGATGCTCGGAGTAGCCGTGCCCGGCCAGGTCCAGGGCGACGATGCGCAGGCCCTTCAACCGTGGCGCCAGGCGGACGAAGCTGTTGGCGTTGTCCAGCCAGCCATGCAGGGCGATCACCGGCACGCCATCGGCCGGGCCGAACAGGTGCGCCGCCAGTTCGATATGGCCCAGGCTCAGGCGGATCTCCTCGACCTGGGCGCTCATGCCTGGCTCCAGCGGTCGAACAGCCCCTTGATCAGGCTGGCGGTATCGTCTGGCCGCTCCAGCGGGAACATGTGCCCACCCGGCACACAATGGTACTCGCCCCGTGGCATGCCCCGCACCGCCAGGGCGTGATGGCGGCGGATCACTCGGCTGCGATCGCCACGGACCATCGCCAACGGCACCTGCAACTGACGCGCCGGTGCCGGGCTGACATGGGGGATGCTGCGGTAGATACGGATCTCCGTGGCGGGGTCGAAGCGCAGGTGCAGCCCCTCCTGGCCAGCCTGCAGGCCATGCTCCAGGTAGGCCTCCAGGCACTCGGGATCGAAGTGCCGGAACAATGTCTTGCTGGCGAAGTAGGCCCGTGCGCTATCACGGTCGGCGAAGGCCTCGCGTCGGCCCAGGGTACGGCCGGCCGGGGTGATCCGGTCGATGAAACCGAAGCGCTTGGCTGCGCGGATCAGCCACTGGTCAGCGCGGGTCAGCACTGGCGAGTCGAGCATCACCACGCCGCGGTAGTACTGTGGGCAACGCAGGGCGGCATGCAGGTGCAGCACCCCGCCGAGGGAATGCCCGACACCCCATACCGGCTGGTCCTGGCGGGCTAGGTGGTGCAGCAGTTCGTCGACCAGGTTCTGCCAGTTGTCGTTCACCGGGAAGCGCGGGTCGTGGGCATGCTGCGCCAGGTGCCGGACCTGGTAGTCCGGCGCCAGGGCAGCGAACAGCTTGCCGTAAGTGGCCGAAGGGAAGCCGTTGGCGTGGGCGAAGAAGATCTGCTGCGACATGACCGCCGGGACCGCGTGGGGGATGATGGCCCATTGTCGGCAAGGTGCGCCGGGGCGGCAACGTTCGGAAAGGTCATCGCCCATGACGATCAGGTCATTTGCGGCCTGGACCGCCAGCGCGCTTTAGGGTCTACCCCTTCTACAGCGCTGGGTTTGGCAAATGCTGGGGCCGCTATAGCCAAGCCTCAACCAGGATGATACAGGCCACGCAACGTCATCACCCCCGCCAGCGGCCAGTCCCCCTCCAGCTCGGCCAGGCTGGCAGTGCTCATCGGCGCCGGCTGCTGGCCATGGCCATGCTCCAACAGGCCAACCAAAGTCCCCACCAGCGGCTGGTGGCTGACCAGCAGCACCTGCTCCAGCCCCAGGCGCTCCAGCTCGCCGATCACCTGCCCGGCATCGTGGTCGGACGTGAGCCAGGGCACGGTGCGCACCGGCTCGGCGAAACCGAGGGCCTCGTGCACCAGCGCCGCGGTCTGCTGCGCCCGCACGTAGGGGCTGGCAAGGATCGCCTGCAGTGGCTGGCCCAGTAGGCGTGCAGCGCTGCGCAGGACCTGCTCGCGGCCGTGGGCGGTCAGGCGCCGCTCGGCATCGCTGTTGGCACGCGGCTCGGCCTCGCCATGGCGCAGCACCCAGACCTTCACAGCTTCGGCTCCTCGTCGCGTACCGGATGCGCCGCCGGCGCCACCGCATGCGGCGTCTCGCCCTCAGGGGCGCGTGGCGCCGGCCAGTCGGCGAACGGCCAGGGTTTCTGGTCGCTGTGGAAGGTGCCGAAGCGGCCAATCTGCGCCAGGTACTGGCTCAGGCTGTCGCCGAAGTTCATCAGGCTGGCGCTGGGTGCGCCATAGATCAGGCGATAGATCAGCTGGACCAGCACCAGGCCACCGAGCAACAGTTCGGCCAGTTGCCAGATCACCAGGAAAACCAGCATCCACAGCACCCGCAGGATGATCGATTCGCGCTGGGCGCGGTTGGCAGTGTCGTTCATGTCGTGCTCCGGATCAGTTGAAACCGCTGGTGGAAATGAAATCGACATCGGTCTTGGGCTCGGCACGCATCAGGTGCTCGATCACCTGGTTCAGCGTGCGCCCCTCGAACAGGATGGCGTGCAGCCCCGCCACCAGCGGCATGTAGACCTGCATCTGCTGGGCCTTGGCCTTGAGCACCTTGAGGGTGTTGACGCCCTCGGCCACCTCGCCCAGGCGGCTGACCGCCTGCTCCAGGGTCAGGCCCTGGCCCAGGGCATGGCCGACCTGGTAGTTGCGGCTCTTGGGTGAGGAGCAGGTGACGATCAGGTCGCCCACGCCGGCGAGGCCGAGGAAGGTCATGGGGTTGGCGCCCAGGCTCACGGCGAAGCGGGTCATTTCCGCCAGGGCGCGGGTAATCAGCATGCTCTTGGTGTTTTCGCCCATGCCCAGGGCCACGGCCATGCCGGCGATGATCGCATAGACGTTCTTCAGCGCACCGCCGAGCTCGACGCCGAAGCGGTCGGCACTGGCGTAGACGCGGAAGGTGCGCCCGTGCAGGACGGCCTGCACGCGCTGGCAGAGCGCCTCGTCCTCGCTGGCGACCACGGTGGCGGTCAGGGCATGCTCGGCGATCTCGCGGGCCAGGTTCGGCCCTGAGAGCACACCGATGCGGGCCTGGGGTGCGATCTCTTCGAGGATCTGGCTCATCAGCTTGAAGCTCTGCGCCTCGATGCCCTTGGTCAGGCTGACCAGGCATTTGCCACGCAACAGCTCGGCATGGGGCGCCAGCACGACGCGCAAGGCGCTGGATGGCAGGGCGACGAAGACCAGTTCACAGGCCTGCAGGGTGGCCAGCAGGTCATTGACCGGCTCGACGCCCTCCAGCAGGCGGATGCCCTTGAGGTAGCGCGGGTTCTCGCGGTTCAGGCGCATGGCCTCGGCCTGTTCCGGGTCGCGCATCCACTGCCGCACCGGGACACCGTTCTCCGCCAGCAGGTTCGCCACGGCGGTACCGAAGCTACCGCCTCCCAGAACTGCAACAGGTTGCTGTTCAGTCATATTCAATCCATTAAACCAATATATAAATGTAAGTGGCGACCGGAGCATTATACGGCGCGCTTACGCCAGAACCAGCGTCTCGCTCTCCCAACCCGAAGCCACCCCCGCTTTTCCTTGCAGCTTGCAGCTTGTGGCTTGTGTCTCACCGCCCGACTGGAAAAACCCCCACGGTCGGTTAACATGCCTGACTCATCCCTGAAACAAGGCCGTACCGTGTTCCCTGGCACGCCACCCTTCCCTCGCCTGCTATTGCTGACTGCCCTGGTGGGCGGGCCGGCCGTGGCCGACGACCTGTTCCTCGACAACCAGGACCTGCCACAGATTCTGACCGCCACCCGCCTGAAACAGTCCCCCGCGGCGGTGCCCGGCAGCATGACCGTGCTCGACCGCGAGCTGATCCGTGCCAGCGGCGCCCGAGACATTCCCGAGCTCATGCGCCTGGTGCCGGGGATGATGATCGGCTATGGCGCCGGCAACCAGCCGACGGTCAATTACCACGGCAGCAACGTCAACGACGCCCGGCGCATGCAGGTACTGATCGATGGCCGCTCGGTGTACCGCGCTGGCTTGGCCACGGTGGACTGGAGCGACATCCCGCTGGCAATGGAAGACATCGAGCGGATCGAAGTGTTCCGTGGCCCCAATACCGTCAGCTATGGCGCCAACGCCCTGATGGCGGTGGTCAACATCCTCACCCGCAACCCCGCCGACAGCCATGGCACGCGGCTGAAGGTCACCCGCGGCCAGGACGGCATCAACGACTACTACGTCAGCCATGGTTTCGGCTGGGACGGTGGCGACCTGCGCCTGTCACTGTCCGGCATGCAGGACGACGGCTTCGACAGCGACCAGTTCGGCCAGGACTACCGCGACAGCCGACGCCTGAACCGCTTCAACCTCAGCGTCAGCCACAACCTGGCGCCCAACCAGACCCTGGAATGGCAACTGGCGGCCAAGGAAGGCAGCAACCAGCGGCCCTACACCTACGAGCCGGTGTTTCCCTTCGTCACCGCCCGTGGCGACAACGCCGACGTCAACGCCAAGGACTACGCAGGCTCGGTGCGCTGGAACATCGATTTCAACCCCGAGCACAGCCTGTACGTCCAGGGTTCGGCCCAGCACTTCGACCGCCAGCAGGTGTGGCGTGCCTGTGACGCGGCCCTGGCGTTCAGCCCCGAACTGACCCGGCTGTGGCAACTGAACCCCGACTACGCCGAGCAGGTGGCCCGCCGGGCTTTCGACCCGCCCAACAGCAGCGACCCGGTGCAGCAGGCCCTGCGCGACCAGATCAAGAACCAGTGGGACAACCTCGGCGGCAAGCAGGTGGTGTGCGGCGACGTCGACCAGAGCACCCGCGAGACCCGCTACGACCTGGAGATCCAGGACACCCTCAGCCTGACCGACAACCTGCGCCTGCTCAGCGGCATGAACTACCGCTACGACCGGGCCGATTCGCAGACCTATTTCAACGGCGCCCTGGACGACCAGACCTGGCGCCTGTTCGGCCAGTTGGAATGGCGCGCCGATGAGCACTGGATCCTCCAGGGTGGGGCGATGTTCGAGGACACCCGCCTCTCTGGCAGCTCACTGACCCCGCGCCTGGCGGTCAACTACCTGATCACCCCGCGCCACGGCCTGCGCGCGGTGTACTCCGAAGCGGTGCGCTCGCCCGACATGTTCGAGAACAACGTCAACTGGAGCTACCGGGTCAACAACCTCAGCCCCACCGCGTTCGGCCAGCAGCACGCCGAGTATTTCGTCAAGACCCGTGGCCCGGGCAACCTCGACCAGGAGCGCATGCGCTCGCGGGAGCTGGGCTACAACGGCCACTTCAGCGACATCGACCTGAGCATGGACGTGAAGCTGTTCTATGACGAGATCACCGGCATGATCAGCGAGCCGCTGCGCAACAACCAATACATCGCCAGCAATGCCAACAAGGCCCGCTTCAGCGGCAGCGAGGCGCAACTGGACTGGCGCCCCACCCAGCACGACCGCTTGCGCCTGACCTATGCCTATGTCGACGCCTGGGCCAGCAACCCCGCCGACCGCCGTCTCAGTGCCCGCAACAGTGGCTCGGCCGGGTGGATGCGCGACTGGGGCGACGGCTGGTCCAGCGCGCTGTTCTACTATGGCGACGACGCCCTCAACCAATACCGCTACGAGCGCCTCGACCTGCGCCTGGCCAAGCGCATTCGCCTGCAGGGCACCAGCCTGGAACTGGCCGCGCTCTGGCAGCAGCGCCTGGACGACGAGCCGATCACCGCCCCGCAGAACCGCTATGACAGCCGCCACCGCCTGAGCGTCAGCGCGGAGCTTGAGTTCTGATGCGCCGCCTGCTGGGCCTGCTGCTGTTATGCCTGTGGCCGCTGGGGTCGCTGTCGGCCGGCGAAGTCCTGCTGGTCGGCGCCGAAGACCAGCCCGGTATCCGCAGCTTCGTCGCGGCCCTGGACGCACGTCGCAGCCACGACCAGGTACGTTTCCAGACAGTGACCGAGCTGCCACGCCCGGGCCAGTTGAAAGCCGACATCCGCCTGGTGCTGCTCGACGGCGTCGCCCTCGACTGGCGCATGACCGAGGCAGCCGGGCCACCCGCCCTGGCCTTGCGGGTCAGCCGGGTGCAGGCCGAACAGCGCCTGGGCAAGGCCCGTCCGGCCTTCCTCAGCCTGCTGTGGAGCGACCCGCCCCCGGCCCGGCAACTACGCCTGACCCGCTACCTGCTGCCCCAGGCACGACGGGTCGGGGTGCTGTACGGCGAGCACAGCCGCTTCCTGCTCGACGAACTGCGCCTGGCCGCCAGCCCGCTGGGCCTGGAGATCGTCGCCCAGGACTGGCCCGACCCGCGCGACAGTCGTCCGTTGCAGCACCTGCTGGGTAGCAGCGACGTGCTGCTGGGCATCGACGACCCCCACCTGTACAACTCCACGACCGCCAAGAACGTGCTGCTCAGCAGCTATGGCCGGCAAATGGCCTTGATCGGGCCAAGCGCCGGCTTCGTCCGCGCCGGCGCCCTGGCGAGCACCTACAGCGACCAGGACGACTGGCTGGCGGTGCTCGACCGGCTGCTCGACCAGGCGCCGGCCCGCTGGCCGCGCAGCCTCTACCCCGAGCACTTCGGAGTCAGTGGCAACCAGCAGGTGGCACGGGCCCTGGGCCTGGAGCCGATCGATCCGAAGGCCGCCGCCCTGGCCCTGGCCGAAGGAGAACCCACCCCATGAGCAGACGCCTGAGCTGGGACATCCACACCCGTACCCAGATCATCAGCCTGGGCCCAGCGCTCCTGTTGACCCTGCTGCTGATCAGTTTCTTCACCTTCGTGCGTATCCAGGACCTGCGCCAGGAGCTCAACCACACCGGCCAACTGATCGCCAACCAACTGGCCCCGGCCTCCGAATACGGGGTGATCTCGGGCAACAACGAGGTGCTGGAGAGCCTGATGCGGGCCACCTTGAGCATTCCCCACGTGCGCTTCCTGGAGGTGCAGGACAGCCGCAACCACATCCTGGTGTACGTGGAACAGGGCAGCGAGAACAGCAGCCGCTCCCAGCGCGTGGAAGTGTTCCAGGCCCCCATCCGCCTGCAGCAGATCCGCCTGGACGACGACTTCCTGCAACAGGGCGACATGCCCACCCCGAGCGTCGGCGACGATTACCTCGGGCGGGTGATCGTCGGCATGTCCGACGATGCCTTCAGCCAGCGCCAGCAGGAAATCGTCATCAAGGCCGGCATCCTCGCCCTGTTCGCCCTGCTGTTCACCTTCCTGCTGGCGCGACGCCTGGCCAGGAGCCTGGCCAAGCCGATCAGCGACATGGGCCACGCGGTCAAGGCGATCCAGCAGGGCGAGTTCAATGCGCCGGTCCCGGTGGTCGACGACAGCGAACTGGGCCACCTGGCCCGTCACATCAACAACCTGGCCAGCGCCCTGGAGCAGGCCAGCCACGAGCAGAAACAGGCCATCGCGCAATTGATCCAGGCCCGCGAGGAGGCCGAGCAGGCCAACCGGGCCAAGTCGGACTTCCTGGCGATGATGAGCCATGAGCTGCGCACCCCCATGAATGGCGTGCTCGGCATGCTGCAGTTGCTGGAAACCACCCAGCTGACCAGCGAACAGGCCGAATACACCGCGGTGGCCAGCGAATCCACCGGCCACCTGCTCAAGGTGATCAACGACATCCTCGATTTCTCGCGGATCGAGCGCACCGCCCTGGAGCTGGAACACATCGGCTTCAACCTGGGCGAACTGATCGCCAGCAGCGTCCAGTCGTTCCAGCACAGCGCCCAGCAGCGCGGCCTGGACCTGCGCCTGCAACAGCAGACGGGGATCGAACGGCTAGGGGTGACGGGCGACCCGACGCGGATCCGCCAGATCCTGCTGAACCTGATCGGCAACGCCCTGAAGTTCACCGAACAAGGCGAAGTGCACGTGCAGACCCACTGGCAGGTGCTCGATCAGCAACAGGTCTGGTTCACCTGTGCAGTGCGCGACACCGGTATCGGCATCGACAACGAACGGCTGGAGATGATGTTCGTCGCCTTCCAGCAGGCCGACAGCTCGATTTCCCGGCGCTACGGCGGCACCGGCCTGGGCCTGGCGATCGCCCGCACCCTGGCCGAGCGCATGGGGGGCCGCTTGCGGGGCGAGAGCCGTGAAGGCCTGGGCTCGACCTTTACCCTGGAGATCCCCCTGACCTTGGCCAGCGCCCCTGCGGCCCTGCTCCCAGGCAACGTAGAGCAGGGCCGGCCTGCCGCCTTGGGCGGCCGGATCCTGTTGGTGGAGGACAATCCGGTCAACCAGAGCGTCATCGAGGCCATGCTGCGTAGCCTGGGCTTCGATGTCAGCGTGGCGCTCGATGGCCTGCAGGCCATCGAGCAGGTGCAGCAGCAGTCGTTCGCGGCCGTGCTGATGGACTGCCGCCTGCCCCGGATGGACGGCTACGAAGCCACCCGGCGCATCCGCCTGCTACCCCGCGGCGCCCAAGTACCGATCATCGCCCTGACCGCCAATGCCCTGCAGGGCGACCGCGAGCGCTGCCTGGCCATCGGGATGAACGATTACCTGAGCAAACCCTTCAAGCGCACCGACCTGCAGCAGGTCCTGCAACGTTGGCTGCCCGGGCAGACAGCTGCGACTGGCGATAAAAGCTAAATTGCGGCAGTCTAGAGGCTGGACAGAACCCATCACTGGGCCTGAAAATACCGGTTTCAGTGCACACCTGTACTTCTTTTGCCAGGTGCGCTGTGACTTTCACCACAACGCAATAGTCTACCTGTAGGCTGCCGCCCCGGACTCAGAGGGTTCCGGGCCGGCCGGGAAGATTCATCCCCTGCCGCAGGGGGTTATTGAGGAGCTCGCATGACCAAACAACACGCCTTTACTCGGGAAGACCTGCTGCGCTGCAGTCGCGGTGAGCTGTTCGGCCCCGGTAATGCGCAACTGCCCGCCCCGAACATGCTGATGGTCGATCGCATTACCCATATCAGCGAGGAAGGCGGCAAGTTCGGCAAAGGTGAATTGGTCGCCGAGCTGGATATCAATCCGGACCTGTGGTTCTTCGCCTGCCACTTCGAAGGCGATCCGGTCATGCCGGGCTGCCTGGGCCTGGACGCCATGTGGCAGCTGGTCGGTTTCTTCCTCGGCTGGCAGGGCCTGCCGGGCCGTGGCCGTGCGCTGGGCTCAGGTGAAGTGAAGTTCTTCGGCCAGGTCCTGCCGGAAGCGAAGAAGGTCACCTACAACATTCACATCAAGCGCGTCCTGAAGGGCAAGCTGAACATGGCCATCGCCGATGGCTCGGTCAGCGTCGATGGCCGCGAGATCTACACCGCCGAAGGCCTGCGGGTCGGCGTGTTCACCTCCACTGACAATTTCTAAGGGTTATTCGCATGCGCCGCGTCGTTATCACTGGTCTGGGCATCGTATCGTGCCTGGGCAATGACAAAGCTACCGTCACCGAAAACCTGCGCAAGAGCCGTCCGGGCATTCGTTTCAACCCGGAATACAAGGAAATGGGGCTGCGTAGCCAGGTTTCCGGTTCCATCGACCTCAACCTCGAAGAACTGATCGACCGCAAGGTCTTCCGCTTCGTCGGCCACGCCGCCGCCTATGCCTACCTGGCCATGGAACAGGCGATCAAGGACTCGGGCCTGACCGAAGAACAGGTGTCCAACCCGCGCACCGGCCTGATCGCCGGCAGCGGCGGCGCCTCGACCCTGAACCAGATGGAAGCGCTGGACATCCTGCGCGAGAAGGGCGTCAAGCGTGTCGGCCCGTACCGCGTCACCCGTACCATGAGCAGCACCGTCTCGGCGTGCCTGGCCACGCCGTTCAAGATCAAGGGCCTGAACTACTCCATCGCCTCGGCCTGCGCCACCAGCGCACACTGCATCGGCACCGCCATGGAGCAGATCCAGATGGGCAAGCAGGACATCGTCTTCGCCGGCGGCGGTGAAGAAGAGCACTGGAGCCAGTCGTTCCTGTTCGACGCCATGGGCGCCCTGTCCACCAAGCGCAACGAGACGCCGGAGCTGGCCTCGCGCGCCTACGACGCCGACCGTGATGGCTTCGTCATCGCGGGCGGTGGTGGCATGGTGGTGGTCGAGGAGCTGGAACACGCCCTGGCCCGTGGCGCCAAGATCTATGCCGAGATCGTCGGCTACGGCGCCACCTCCGACGGCTACGACATGGTCGCCCCGAGCGGCGAAGGCGCGATCCGCTGCATGCAGCAGGCGCTGTCCACCGTCGACGCCCCGATCGACTACCTGAACACCCACGGCACCTCGACCCCGGTCGGCGATGTCGCCGAGATCAAGGGCGTTCGCGAAGTGTTCGGCGACAAGGCACCGAAGATCAGCTCGACCAAGAGCCTGTCCGGCCACTCCCTGGGCGCCGCCGGTGTCCACGAGGCGATCTACTGCCTGCTGATGATGGAAAACAACTTCATCGCCGGCTCCGCCAACATCGACGAGCTGGACCCGGAAGTCGCCGACATGCCGATCCTGTGCAAGACCGAGGAAAACGCCAAGGTCGACACCGTCATGAGCAACAGCTTCGGCTTCGGTGGCACCAACGCCACCCTGGTGCTCAAGCGCTGGCAGGGCAAGTGATGCCTTGAAGGCCTGTTGAAAACGCCCCGACCGGTTCGGGGCGTTTTCTTTTGTACCGCCTCCCAGGCCGCCCTCACAGCCTGTGCGGGGCCGCTTCGCGCCCCAATACCATCCAGACCGCTCAATGCCCTTTGGGCAGTACCGCCAGGAAATTGCCCCGCGCCACCTTGTCCGCCACCTCTGGCGGCAAGGCATCCAGGAACGGGTCGAAGGCGTGCATCTGCTCCCCCAGGCTGGAGAACCGCCCGACCACATCGGACCCTAGCATGAAACGATCGGGAAACCGTTTCACGAGCTCGACCCAAGCCTGCCTGGGCTTGCCCTGCTCATCCAGCAGGTAGGGCTCCAGCACGCTCCAGGACAGGTCGACATACAGGTTCGGATAGTCCTCCAGCAGCCGGCCCAGCAGCGGCAGGAGGAAGTTCATGCGCGTCTGGTGGCGGTGGATCTCCATGCTGGTCCCGGCATGGGCCCAGATGAAGCGGGTATGCGGATGGTTGCGCAGCGGCTCCTCGATTTCCGCCAGGTACAGCGGATTACGCTCGCGCTTGGAAGTGACGTTGGAGTGGATCAATACCGGCAGGTCACGCTCGGCCGCCAGGTGGTAGATCCGGGTCATGGCCTCGTTGTTGGCCCTGGGGGTGTCGCCGGTGGTCAGGGCGGTGAGGTCGTCGTGGCGGGTGAAGACCTCGCCGATCCCCTGCCAGAGCCCGGGATACAGGTCGAGCATGCGCTCGATATGGCTGACGGCATTCTTGTCCACCGGGTTGAAGCCACTGAGAAACGGATGGAAGCGACGCCGTTGCTCCGGCGGCAGGCGCTCCAGGGCGGCCGCCACATAAACATCGGTAGCGCTGTACCAGTAGGCATCGGCATCATCCCCGGCGTAATAGCGTGGGCGCTTGGGCTCATCCTCGTGCCATTTCTTGGCCACCGGGATGCCCGAGATCATCGATTGCTCGATCCCCGCCCTGTCCATGGCCTTGAGCAAGGCCGGCATGCCCTCGCTCTCCTGGAAGAAATCGACGTAATGCAAGTGGGCGTCACTGTAGCGGTAGTCACGTGCCTGCGCGGCCAGGCACAGCCCTCCAGACAACAGCAAGCAGGCCAGTGCTCTGGCGATCATGGGCAGCTTCCTTCTCCAAGTACGAACAGAGTAGACCGGCAAGCGCAGCGGACGGTTCAGCGACGGCCGCCAACCCGCTATGCTTGGGGCATCCACCGCCTTGCCTGGAGCCCTGTCATGAGCAGCCCACTGGTCATCCACCCACGCGCCGAATCGGTCGAGGGCCAGCCCATCCTGCGTCCGCTGCCTTCGGCCCAATGCCGCAGCGTCGGCCCCTTCGTGTTCTTCGACCACATGCTGGAGACCGACTACGCACCGGGCAGCGGCATGGACATCCGCCAGCACCCGCACATCGGCCTGTCGACCCTGACCTACCTGTTCGAGGGCGAGATCCTGCACAAGGACAGCCTGGGCTCCGAGCAGCGCGTGCTGCCCGGCGAGGTCAGCTGGATGACCGCCGGCCGCGGCGTCGCCCATGTCGAACGCACTCCCGTGGACAGCGTGGCCGCAGGGTCGCGCCTGCATGGCCTGCAGGTCTGGCTGGCATCGCCACGCGAGGCCGAGCAGGGGCCGGCCAGCTACAGCCACCACCCAGCGGACAGCCTGCCGGTCAGCGACAGCCTCGGCGTGCGCATCTGCATGATCGCCGGCGAAGGTTTCTGCCTGCGATCCCCAGTGCCGGTGCTCTCCCCTACCCTCTACGCCCATGTGCGGATGCAGCCGGCCACGACCCTGAACGTGCCGACGGAGCATGCGCAGCGTGCCCTGTACCTGCTCGATGGTGAACTGTTGCTCGGAGAGGACGAGGTCGACCCGTGCAGCCTGGTCGTGCTGCCGGAGGGCGAAGAGGTGACGCTGTACGCGCAAAGCGAATGCCAGCTGGTGCTTATCGGCGGCGCGCCACTGGATGGGCCACGGCGGATGAACTGGAACTTCGTGGCCAGCGATCCGGAGCTGATCGAACAGGCCCGTGCGCGCTGGGCGGCGGGTGACTGGCCCAGGGTGCCGGGGGAGACTTCGCGGATCGAACTGCCTCGCTGACGTGGGGCCGCTTCGCGGCCCCACCCAGGCACCTCAGCCCTGGAAGACCTCCGCCAGCAGGTTGTGCATGGCACGGAAGGCCCGCTCCGAGGTACGCCGGTCATACTGCATCTTGCCCGGCACGTTCGCCCCAGGATCGGTGAACGAATGCACCGCCCCACCATAGCTGACCAGTTGCCAGTCGACCTTGGCGGCGTTCATCTCATCCTCGAAGGCCGGCAACTGCTCCTTGGCCACCAATGGGTCGGACGCCCCGTGCAGCACCAGCACCGAACCCTGGATACGCTTGGCATCGGCCGGGTTCGGCGTGTCCAGGGTGCCGTGGAAGGAGACCGTGGCCTTGAGATCGGCCCCGGCACGGGCCAGTTCCAGGGCGCAACAGCCACCGAAGCAGAAACCGAAAGCCGCCACCTTGCCCGGCTCCAGCAGCGCCTTCGATTGCCCCAGCAATTGCGCCAGGGCTTCTTCCATGCGCTTGCGCAGCTCGCCGCGATCGTTCTTCAGCGGCATCATCGCCGCCCCCGCCTCATCGGCGTTGGATGGCCGCACCGATTGCCCATACAGGTCGGCGATCAGCACCACATAGCCTTTCTCGGCCACTTCCTTGGCGATCCGCTCGGCACCCTCGCCAATCCCCATCCAGTTCGGCGCCATCACCAAGCCCGGCTGAGGCAACGCGCCCGGCGTGTAGACCAGGCGGCTCTCATAAGCCTTGCCCGACAGGTGATAGACCAGCGACTCGACGATTACCTTGCTCATCAAACCCTCCTTGCACCATGAAAAAAGCCCGCCGAAGCGCAATGTCAGTCAGTTAAGCGGCGCTTTGTCATTTTTGGGGCTACCTTGCAGCCCATCGCCGGCAAAGCCGGCTCCCACAGGGACCGCGGCGACCACACATGATGCGGTTTGCACGGACAATGTGGGAGCCGGCTTGCCGGCGATGGGGCGCGAAGCGGCCCCAAATGGCAACTGAAAGTCTTAACTGACCGGCATTGCGCCGAAGCGGGCTTTCCTTGCATCAACTCAAGCAGACAGCTCGACCAGCAGCTTGTTCAGGCGACGAACGTAGGCCGCCGGATCCTTCAGGCTGTCACCGGCCGCCAGGGCCGCCTGGTCGAACAGGATGTGCGACAGCTCGGCGAAGCGATCCTCGCTCTGCTCGTTGTCCAGCTTCTCGATCAGCGGGTGGCCCGGGTTGAACTCGAAGATCGGCTTGGCTTCCGGTACCTTCTGCCCGCTGGCTTCGAGGATCTGGCGCATCTGCAGGCCCAGGTCCTGTTCGCCGATGGCCAGGATCGCCGGCGAGTCGGTCAGGCGGTGAGAGACCCGCACCTCGGCGACGCTGTCGCCCAGCGCGGTCTTCAGGCGCTCGACCAGGCCTTCCTTCTCCTTGGCAATCTCTTCCTGGGCTTTCTTGTCTTCTTCGGAATCCAACTGGCCCAGGTCCAGGTCGCCGCGGGCGACATCGACGAAGCCCTTGCCGTCGAACTCGTTGAGGTAGCTCATCAGCCACTCGTCGATGCGGTCGGTCAGCAGCAGGACCTCGATGCCCTTCTTGCGGAAGACTTCCAGGTGCGGGCTGTTCTTGACCTGCGCGTAGGTTTCGCCGGTCAGGTAGTAGATCTTGTCCTGGCCTTCCTTGGCGCGGGCCAGGTAGTCGGCCAGGGCGACGCTCTGCTCGCCACTGTCGTCATGAGTGGAGGCAAAGCGCAGCAGGCCGGCGATCTTCTCCTTGTTGGCGAAGTCCTCGGCCGGGCCCTCTTTCATCACCTGACCGAAGTTCTTCCAGAAGCCCTTGTACTGCTCGGGCTCGTTCTTCGCCAGCTTCTCCAGCATGTCCAGCACGCGCTTGGTCAGGGCCGTCTTCATCGAATCGATGATCGGGTCCTTCTGCAGGATCTCGCGGGAGACGTTCAGCGACAGGTCGTTGGAGTCGACCACACCCTTGATGAAACGCAGGTACAGCGGCAGGAACGACTCGGCCTGGTCCATGATGAACACGCGCTGCACGTACAGTTTCAGGCCGCGTGGCGCTTCGCGCTGGTACAGGTCGAACGGCGCACGGGCCGGCACGTACAGCAGCGAGTTGTATTCCAGCTTGCCTTCGACCTTGTTGTGGCTCCAGGCCAGCGGGTTCTCGAAGTCGTGGGCGATGTGCTTGTAGAACTCCTGGTACTCCTCGTCCTTGACCTCGGTGCGCGGACGGGTCCACAGGGCGCTGGCGCGGTTGACGGTTTCCCATTCCTGGGCCGGCTGCTCCTCGCCCTCGGCGGCCGCAGGCTGCTGCTTGGGCAGCTCGATCGGCAGGGCGATGTGGTCGGAGTATTTCTTGACGATGTTGCGCAGGCGCCAGCCGTCGGCGAACTCTTCCTCGCCCTTCTTCAGGTGCAGGACGATACGGGTGCCGCGCTGGGGCTTGTCGACGGTGGCGACTTCGAACTCGCCCTCGCCCTTGGACGACCAGTGCACACCCTCGGCGGCTGGCAAGCCGGCGCGACGGCTGAAGACGTCGACCTTGTCGGCGACGATGAACGCCGAATAGAAGCCGACGCCGAACTGGCCGATCAGGTGCGAGTCCTTCTTCTGGTCACCGGTCAGGCTCTTCATGAAGTCGGCGGTGCCGGACTTGGCGATGGTGCCCAGGTGGGTGATGACGTCCTCGCGGCTCATGCCGATACCGTTGTCCTCGAGGGTCACGGTGCCGGCATCCTTGTCGAAGCTCACGCGGATCTTCAGATCGGCATCGCCCTCGAGCAGTTCAGGCTTGGCCAGGGCCTCGAAACGCAGCTTGTCGGCGGCGTCGGAGGCGTTGGAGATCAGTTCGCGCAGGAAGATCTCCTTGTTCGAGTACAGCGAATGGATCATGAGGTGCAGCAGTTGCTTCACCTCGGTCTGGAAGCCCAGGGTTTCTTTTTGAGTCTCCACACTCATGGTCTTCAAAACTCCGATCTGATTGCAGTTGTCGCCTGGCGGCCGCGGTGGCCTGCGTTGAATGGCGGATGTCCTGCAGATGGGGGCTCGCTTGGCTATTTCAAGGGCTTTTCCGGTTCGATCTTGAAATGGGCCCGGGCAGTGGCGATCGGCGAGTCGCGATCGCCCTGCCAGGCGGTGATGGCGACGTTGGTCACCCGGCGGCCCTGGCGCCACAGCTGGCACTGGGCGAAAGTGTCGCGGTAGTGCCCGGCCCGCAGGTAATCGATGGAGAAGTCTATGATCTTCGGGATACTGGCGCTTTCGCTGTAGATCAGCAGGTACAGCGCCGCCGACAGCTCCATGAAGCCTGCGATCACGCCGCCATGGATCGCTGGCAGCAATGGGTTGCCGATGTTGTCCTGGCTGGCAGGCAGGCGGAACAGCAGGTCGTCGCCCTGGCGCTCGCATTCGATGCCGATCAGCCCGGCATAGGGGATCAACGCCAGCAAGGGCCGGTAGTCACCGACGGCATGGGCCTGGTTGAGACGTTCGCGGACATCCCGTGGAATCATGCCCTGCTCTCCTTGAGGCTGTTGCCGAAATGGATTCCGCCCTTGACCTGCGAGCCCAAGCGCATGAAGGTGCCGACCACCTGGCAGATCGGCTGCGCGGAGTCGTCCTGGTAGGCCGTGCCACGGGTGAAGATCACGTCGCGGGTCACCCGGTAGCATTGGGCATGGCCGAAGATGTCCTTGCCCGCCTGGGCCGGATGCATGTAGTCGATGCGCAGGTCGAGGGTCGGGCAGACTTCGAAGCGCGGCAGCGCGCACAAGGTCGCCATGCCGCAGGTGGTGTCCATCAGCGTGGTCAGGGCGCCGCCATGGACGGCGCCAGTCTGCGGGTTGCCGACGATCGCCGGCGACCAGGGCAGAACCAGGGTCATGCCGTCGGCATCGGCATGATGCACACGCATCTGCAACAGCTGGCAATGTTTCAAGGCCGACAAGAAACGTTCGGCCATGGCCATCAAGGTCGTATCGGTCATCTGCGGCTATTTCCGTGATCGATTTCACAGCGGCATGAAAACGGTGAAAAGTCCATATAGATCCGCGTGTTATATATCTGACATGTTTGCGGAACTTATTCCGCTTACTTGAACTCGAAGGAACAAGTCAGTTATTCCACCAAGGAGAGACACCCCCATGCGTAAACCTTTTGCTTTTGCTCTGATGCTGGCCGCTGCCATGGGTCTGGCCGCTTGCGACAAAGCGAGCGAGGACAAAGCCCAGGACGCACAGCAACACGCCGAGCAAGCCCAGGAGAAGATGGGCGAAGCTCAGGATAAGATGAACGAGGCCGCCAAGGAAAACGCCGAAGCCGCCAAAGATCAGGCCGAAGCGCAGCAGAAGGCCGCCGAGGAAGCCGCCCCGGCTACGCCGGCTCCGGAAACCGCACCTGCCACCCCTGCTCCGGACACCGCGCCGACCGAGCCAGCCAAGCAGTAAGCGGCACATACAAAAAAACCCGACATTGTCGGGTTTTTTTGTGCCTGGCGCTTTAGATGAAACGCTTCAGTTAATGCTACCGGTACTTTCCTTGCCCGCGTCCTGCGGTACATGTTCCGTCGGCGTGAAGACCATGACGTCCAGTACATCGGAGTGGAATTCCCGGCGATAGAGGATAAATACCACACCAACGCTCATGGCCATGAACAGCCATGGGCTGATGAACCAGCTCAACATGGCCATGCCGAAATAATACGAACGCAGGCCGAAGTTGAACTGGTTGGCTGCCAGCGACAATACCCGGGCCGCCCGCGATGCGAATGCCTTGCGCTCCAGTTCGTTGACCTGGCGCTCACCGACCATGGGCGCCGAGCCGACCAGCACGGCGGCGAAGTTGTACTGGCGCATGCACCAACTGAAAGTGAAGAAGGCATAGACGAACACCATCGCCAGGCACAGCAGCTTGATTTCCGACATCCCCTGGGAGGCCTGCTGTACCAGCGGCAGGTCCGCCAGCAGCGACAACGCCCGGTCCGAGGCGCCCAGCACGGTGAGGATGCCGGCCAGGATGATCAGCGTACTGGAGGCGAAGAACGAGGCATTGCGCTCCAGGTTGCCGATCACGCTGGCGTCGGCGATGCGGTTGTCGCGCAGCAGCATGCGGCGCATCCAGTCTTCCCGGTAGAGGTGCAGCACACTGGCCAGGCAGGCGGTGTCACGGCCTTTCCAGATGGCATAGCGGGTGTAGCCGCCCCAGCAAAGGGCGAACCAGCAAACCGCCAGCAGGTTGCTCAGATTGCTTTGTATGAAGCTCATGCAGGCTCCTGATCGTTCCGGTGCACAGAATGATATAGACCGGCTTTCGACGCTCGGTCGACGGAAAAGGCACGCCTTGGTCGTAAAAAATCCAGGAGGAGATGGGGTTAAGACTGTCAGGCACCCTACCGGGGCCGCTCCGCGCGCCAATGTTGCTAACCGACCGGTATTGGGACCTGCGATGAAAAAACCCCGTGCCCTTGCGGACACGGGGTTTCGGTCTCGACCATCGACGGGCGCCCTTCGGCTTGTGGCCGGCGCCCACCTGACGGTGTCAACGCATCACGCCAGCGCCTCGCGCGGCTTGCCGAGCATACGGTCGCAGGCCACGGCAGCGGCCAGGGTGATCACCGACGGCACCAACCAGGCCAGGCCCTGCTCGCTCAGCGGCAGGTGCGCCATGGCATCCGGCAGGAGGTGCGCCAGGCTGCTGCCCTTGATCGCATCGACCATGCCGAACAGCAGGGATACCAGCATCACCGGCGCCAGGATGCGCACCGGCGAGTTCCACAGCTCCTTGCAGAAGCTCAGGCCCACCACCACGATGCAGGGCGGGTAGATGGCGGTCAGCACCGGGATCGAGAACAGGATCAGCTTGGTCAGGCCCAGGTTGGAGATCAGCAGCGAGAAACCAGCGAGAATCACCACCAGCGCACGGTACGACAGCGGCAGGATCTGGCTGAAGTACTCCGCGCAAGCGCAGGTCAGGCCGACCGCGGTGACCAGGCAGGCCAGGGCGATCAGCACGGCCAGGAAGCCGCTGCCCAGCGAGCCGAAGGTGTGCTGCACGTAGGCATGCAGAACCGCCGCGCCGTTGGTGGCGCCCATGGCGATGTCATGGCTGCCGGCACCCAGGCGGAACAGGCTGATGTACACCAGGGCCAGGCCCACACCGGCGATCAGGCCCGCGATGATGGCGTAGCGGGTGATCAGCTTCGGCGACTCGACGCCCCGGGAACGGATGGCGTTGACGATGACGATGCCGAAGACCAGCGCACCCAGGGTGTCCATGGTCAGGTAGCCGTTGATGAAGCCCTGGGAGAACGGTGAGGCCACGTAGGCCGGTTGCGCCTCGCCGATGGTCCCGGCCGGCAACGCGAAGGCAGCGATGCCCAGCACGGCCAGGGCGATGATCTTCAGCGGCGCGAGGAAGCGGCCGACGGTGTCGAGCAGCTTGCCCGGGTACATGGACACCGCCAGCACCACCAGGAAATACACCAGGCTGTAGATGAACAACGCCAGCGGGCTTTCACCGGTCAGCGGCGCCACGCCCACCTCGAAGGACACGGTGGCGGTGCGTGGGGTGGCGAACAGCGGGCCGACCGACAGGTAGCACACGGCAGCCAGCAGGCCGCCGAAGAACTTGCCGATCGGGCTGCTCAGGGCGTCCATGCCGCCACCGACCTTGGCCAGGGCGACCACGGTGATGACCGGCAGGCCAACGGCCGTGACCAAAAAGCCCAGTGCCGCCATCCACACGTGCGGACCGGCTTGCAGACCGACGATGGGCGGGAAGATGATATTGCCAGCGCCGACGAACAGCGCGAACGTCATAAAGCCAAGCGCCAGGATGTCCTGGCCTTTTAACACTTTCATTTAAGGAAGTACCACACTGCTGAAATCGGGATTCGTGAGGGGATTTCCCCATGGGTCGGGGGAAATGCTGCCCGGCTTGATGAGCCAGACCCGTTTAGCGTGTCGTTCCCTTTTGGGGTACGGGCACAGAGTGAGCGCGTAGGGTAACCGTTTTACCCAGCAAACGCACTGGTACAGTCGTGCTTGTCCGATGTGCGTATGTTCTTGTCGTCTGGGTGACTCTGAGCTGCGAGAATTCTCTCAGGCACCTGATGAGATGTCTGTCTGAAAATTCCTATCAAACCGATCGAATTCATCGTGCATGACGCAGGGGGCGTTGAATCCCTGCTCGCAAGAAACACAAAGGCCACCCGAAGGTGGCCTTTGTGTTGCGTGGGGGGTAAAGCGTATTACTTCTTGATTTCCCAACCGGTCAGCTCGGCCAGGGCCTTGCCGATGTCAGCCAGGGAACGCACGGTCTTCACACCGGCGTCCTGCAGGGCGGCGAACTTCTCGTCCGCGGTGCCCTTGCCACCGGAGATGATGGCGCCAGCGTGGCCCATGCGCTTACCTGCAGGCGCGGTAACACCGGCGATGTAGGAAACGACAGGCTTGGTGACGTTGGCCTTGATGTAGGCCGCGGCCTCTTCCTCGGCGGAACCACCGATCTCACCGATCATGACGATCGCTTCGGTCTGCGGGTCTTCCTGGAACAGCTTGAGGATATCGATGAAGTTGGAGCCCGGGATCGGGTCGCCACCGATACCAACGCAGGTCGACTGGCCGAAGCCGGCGTCGGTGGTCTGCTTGACCGCTTCATAGGTCAGGGTGCCGGAACGGGAAACGATACCGACCTTGCCTGGCTGGTGGATGTGGCCCGGCATGATGCCGATCTTGCACTCGCCCGGCGTGATGACGCCTGGGCAGTTCGGGCCGATCAGGCGTACGCCCAGCTCGTCGCACTTGACCTTGGCGTCCAGCATGTCGAGGGTAGGAATACCCTCGGTGATGCAGACGATCAGCTTGATGCCGGCGTTGGCCGCTTCCAGGATCGAGTCCTTGCAGAAAGGAGCCGGAACGTAGATCACCGAGGCTTCGGCGCCGGTGGTCTCAACGGCTTCCTTGACGGTGTTGAACACCGGCAGGCCCAGGTGGGTGGTGCCACCCTTGCCCGGGGTGACGCCGCCAACCATCTTGGTGCCGTAGGCGATGGCCTGTTCGGAGTGGAAAGTGCCCTGCGAGCCGGTGAAGCCCTGGCAGATGACTTTGGTGTCTTTATTGATCAGGACGCTCATTACTTGCCCTCCGCAGCTTTGACAACTTGTTGAGCAGCGTCGGTCAGGCTGGTAGCCGCAATGATGTTCAAACCGCTTTCTGCCAGAACTTTAGCGCCCAGTTCGGCGTTGTTGCCTTCGAGGCGAACCACGACCGGCACCTTGACGCCGACTTCCTTCACTGCACCGATGATGCCTTCGGCGATCATGTCGCAGCGAACGATGCCACCGAAGATGTTGACCAGCACGGCCGCGACATTGCTGTCGGACAGGATGATCTTGAACGCTTCGGTCACGCGTTCCTTGGTAGCGCCACCGCCAACGTCGAGGAAGTTGGCCGGCTTGCCGCCGTGCAGGTTGACGATGTCCATGGTACCCATGGCCAGGCCTGCGCCGTTGACCATGCAGCCGATGTTGCCTTCCAGGGCCACGTAGTTCAGCTCGAAGCTGGCGGCGTGGGCTTCACGCGGGTCGTCCTGGGACGGGTCGTGCATGGCCTTGAGCTTCGGCTGGCGATAGATCGCGTTGCCGTCGATGTTGATCTTGGCGTCCAGGCAGTGCAGGTCGCCGTCGGCCTTGATGACCAGCGGGTTGACTTCCAGCAGGGCCAGGTCGTAGTCCTGGAACAGCTTGGCCAGGCCGGTGAAGATCTTGACGAACTGGGCGACTTGCTTGCCTTCCAGGCCCAGCTTGAACGCCAGCTCACGGCCCTGGAACGGCTGGGCGCCGACCAGCGGGTCGATGGTGGCCTTGAGAATCTTCTCGGGAGTGTCGTGCGCGACCTTCTCGATGTCCACGCCACCTTCGGTGGAGGCCATGAACACGATGCGGCGGCTGGAACGATCGACGACCGCGCCCAGGTAGAGTTCCTTGGCGATGTCAGTGCAGGATTCGACCAGGATCTTGCTGACTGGCTGGCCGTTGGCGTCGGTCTGGTAGGTCACCAGGCGCTTGCCCAGCCACTGCGCGGCGAACGCCTTGGCGTCCTCCTTGCTCTTGACCAGCTTGACGCCGCCCGCCTTGCCGCGACCGCCGGCGTGGACCTGGGCCTTTACGACCCACTCGGAACCGCCGATCTTTTCGCAGGCTTCTGCGGCAGCTTCAGGGGTATCGACAGCGAAACCCTTGGAAACTGGCAGGCCGTATTCAGCGAACAGCTGCTTACCCTGATACTCGTGAAGATTCATGCTTTTTACCGTCTTCGTTAGGTACTGCGCTTCGGCGCTGCACCGTTACCGGTGCCGCGCCACCTGTGACCGTTGACCCGCGGGTTGTCCCGAGGGCCCGGTCCGGCGGACGTTCCGCGGTGAGTCTTGCACGCAAGACCCACGACGGGCAGCCCGCCGTGGTTTCTTATAATTAACGCTTCTTACGGTTGGCCACGTGAATGGCACCGCCATTCACTGCCAGCGCGGCTTCGTGCAGCGCTTCGGACAGGGTCGGATGGCTGAAGACCATCATGCCCAGGTCTTCGGCGCTGGTGCCGAATTCCATCGCGATCGCACCCTGCTGGACCAGCTCGGCAGCGGATGGGCCGATCACGTGAACGCCCAGGACGCGGTCGGTCTTGGCATCGGCGATGACCTTGACGAAACCACCGGTATCGTTGGCCGCCATCGCACGGCCGCTGGCCGCGAACGGGAAGGTGCCCACGTTAACCTCAACGCCCTCGGCCTTCAAGGCCTGTTCGGTCTTGCCGACCCAAGCGATTTCCGGGTGGGTGTAGATGACCGACGGGATCAGGTCGTAGTTCATCTGTGCCTTGTGGCCCTTGATGCGCTCGACCACCATGATGCCCTCTTCCGAGGCCTTGTGCGCCAGCATCAGGCCACGTACCACGTCGCCGATGGCGTAGACGCCCGGCACGCTGGTGGCGCAGTAGTCATCGACGTAGATGTAGCCACGCTCGTCGATGGTCACGCCGCTGTCGGCGGCCAGCAGGTCGGTGGTCACCGGGCGGCGGCCGACCGCGACGATCAGCTTGTCGAAGACGATCTTCTGTTCGCCGTTGGCGTCGGTGTAGGTGACTTCGACTTCGTCGCCGTTGACCTTCGAGCCGGTCACGCGGGCGCCCAGCTTGATGTCCAGGCCCTGCTTGGTCAGGGTCTTCAGCGCTTCCTTGGAAACCGCGGTGTCGGCGGCCATCAGGAAGGTGTCCAGGGCTTCCAGGACGGTGACTTCGGCACCCAAGCGGGCCCATACCGAACCCAGCTCCAGGCCGATGACGCCAGCGCCGATCACGCCCAGGCGCTTCGGCACGGCCTGGAATTCCAGGGCGCCGGTGGAGTCGACGATGACTTTCTGGTCGACCGGAGCCGGCGGAATGTCGATCGGACGCGAACCGGAGGCCAGGATCACGTTCTCGGCCTCGATGACTTCGACCGAACCGTCAGGCTTGGTGACTTCGACCTTCTTGCCAGCCAGCAGCTTGCCGTGCCCTTGGATCGAGGTCACGCCATTGGCCTTGAACAGGGTGGCGACGCCACCGGTCAGGTTCTTGACGATGCCGGCCTTGCGACCGACCATCGCGGCGACGTCCATTTTCACTTCGCCAGTGGAGATACCGTGGACGTTGAAGCTCTCTTTGGCTTCCTTGTACTTCCAGGAGCTGTCCAGCAGGGCCTTGGAAGGAATGCAACCCACGTTCAGGCAGGTACCGCCCAGGGCCAGCTTGCCCTCGGCGTCGGTGTATTTCTCGATGCAGGCGGTCGAAAGGCCGAGCTGAGCAGCCTTGATCGCGGCAACGTAGCCGCCAGGACCAGCACCAATCACCACCACGTCGAATTTCTGGGTCATAAAAGATTCCTTATCAGCTTCAAGCTACAAGCCGCGAGCTGCAAGACGAGCCGCTTCCCAGGAAGCGGGTCGCTTGCAGCTCGTAGCTGCGTGATTAGATGTCCAGCAGCAGACGCGCTGGATCTTCCAGCAGGTTCTTGATGGTCACCAGGAAGGTCACGGCTTCCTTACCGTCGATCAGGCGGTGGTCGTAGGACAGCGCCAGGTACATCATCGGGCGAATGACCACCTGGCCATTGATCGCCATCGGACGCTGGATGATGTTGTGCATGCCCAGGATCGCTGCCTGCGGCGGGTTGACGATCGGGGTCGACATCATCGAACCGAAGGTACCACCGTTGGTGATGGTGAAGGTACCGCCAGTCATCTCTTCGATGGCCAGCTTGCCTTCACGGGCCTTCTTGCCGAAGGTGGCGATGCCGTTCTCGATCTCGGCCAGGCTCATCGACTCGGCGTTGCGCAGGACCGGCACCACCAGGCCACGGTCGCTGGAAACCGCGACACCGACGTCGGCGTAGCCATGGTAGACGATGTCGTTGCCGTCGATCGAGGCGTTGACCGCCGGGAAGCGCTTCAGCGCTTCGGTGGCAGCCTTGACGAAGAACGACATGAAGCCCAGGCGCACGCCGTTGTGGGTCTTCTCGAACAGATCCTTGTACTTCGAACGCAGGGCCATGACTTCGGTCATGTCCACTTCGTTGAAGGTGGTCAGCATGGCCATGTTCGACTGGGCTTCGACCAGGCGCTCGGCGATCTTGGCGCGCAGGCGGGTCATCGGCACGCGCTTCTCGGTGCGGTCACCAGCAGCGGTGACCACTGCAGCGGCGGCGGCAGGCTTGGCAGCCGGGGCAGCGGCAGGCGCGGCCTTCTTGTTGGCGATGGCGGCGACCACGTCTTCCTTGGTCACGCGGCCACCCTTGCCGGTGCCGGCAACGGCAGCCAGGTCGATGCCGTTTTCTTCAGCCAGTTTGCGTGCGGCCGGGGCAGCGACCGGGTCGTCCTCGCCAGCGTCGGCGGCAGCCGGAGCGGCGGCGGCAGCGGCAGGTGCAGCAGCCGGGGCAGCGGCGGCGCCTTCAACGATCGAGCCCAGGACTTCGTCGGACAGGACGGTGTCGCCCTCGCCCTTGACGATGTCACCCAGCACGCCGTCGGCGGTGGCCAGGACTTCCAGGACGACCTTGTCGGTCTCGATGTCGACGATCAGCTCGTCACGCTTGACGGCTTCGCCCGGCTTCTTGTGCCAGGTGGCAACGGTGCCGTCGGCGACCGATTCCGGGAAGGTTGGGGCTTTGATCTCGATAGCCATTATCAGTGATTCCTTAAATTCGGTTTCAGGTGCGCGAAGGCATTAGACAGTGAAGGCATCCTGCAGCAGTTTTTCCTGCTGCTCGGCGTGCATCGATGCGTAACCACAAGCGGGCGCGGCGGACGCTTCGCGACCGGCGTACTCCAGGACCAGCGCCTTGTTGTGGCGGGTCAGGATACGGCGCATGTGGTGCTGGCTGCTGTACCAGGCGCCCTGGTTCATCGGTTCTTCCTGGCACCACACCGCATGCTTGAGGTTGGTGTACGGAGCAAGGATCTCGACCAGGTCGTCCTCAGGGAACGGATACAGCTGCTCGATACGCACGATGGCGATGTCTTCGCGGCCTTCGGCACGGCGTTTTTCCAGCAGGTCGTAGTAGACCTTGCCGCTGCACAGCACGATGCGCTCGACCTTGGCCGGGTCGTGGGCATCGACTTCCGGGATCACGGTCTGGAACGAGCCTTCGGCCAGTTCTTCCAGGGTCGAGATGGCCAGCTTGTGGCGCAGCAGCGACTTCGGCGTCAGGACGATCAGCGGCTTGCGCAGCGGACGGATGACCTGGCGACGCAGCAGGTGGTAGATCTGTGCCGGCGTGGTCGGTACGCAAACCTGGATGTTGTGCTCGGCGCACAGCTGCAGGTAGCGCTCCAGGCGTGCCGAGGAGTGCTCGGGGCCCTGGCCTTCGTAGCCGTGCGGCAGCAGCATGGTCAGGCCGCACAGGCGCCCCCACTTGTGCTCGCCGCTGGTGATGAACTGGTCGATCACCACCTGGGCGCCGTTGGCGAAGTCACCGAACTGGGCTTCCCAGATCACCAGCGCGTTCGGCGTGGTGGTCGAGTAGCCGTATTCGAAGGCCAGTACCGCTTCTTCCGACAGGAAGGAGTCGTACAGCTCGAAGCTCGGCTGGCCGGCGAACAGGTTCTGCAGCGGCAGGTAGGTGCTGGCGTCCTTCTGGTTGTGCAACGCCGCATGGCGGTGCGAGAAGGTGCCGCGGCCTACGTCCTGGCCGGTGATGCGCACCGGGTGGCCTTCGAACAGCAGGGTCGCGTAGGCCATGGTCTCGGCGTAGCCCCAGTTGATCGGCAGGCCGCCGGCCTGCATCTTCTGGCGGTCTTCGTAGATTTTCGAGACCTGGCGCTGGACCACGAAGCCTTCCGGCAGGTCGAGCAGCTTGGCCGACAGGTCCTGCAGGGTCTTGAGGTCGAAGCGGGTGTCGTGACGGGCGGTCCAGGCATGGCCCAGGTATGGGCGCCAATCGACGAACAGCTCGCGGTTCGGCTCCTTGACCAGGCTCTTGACCACGTGCAGGCCGTTGTCCAGCGCATTGCGGTACTCGTCGATCTTGGCCTGGGCGCGCTCGGCGTCGATACGTCCGGCCTGGATCAGGGACTCGGCGTACAGCTCGCGGGTGGTGCGCTGCTTGGCGATCTGCTGGTACATCAGCGGCTGGGTGCCGCTCGGCTCGTCGGCCTCGTTGTGGCCGCGACGGCGGTAGCAGACCAGGTCGATGACCACGTCACGCTTGAACTGCATGCGATAGTCGATGGCCAGCTGGGTGACGAACAGCACCGCTTCCGGGTCATCGCCGTTCACGTGCAGGATCGGCGCCTGGATCATCTTGGCGACGTCGGTGCAGTACTCGGTGGAACGCGAGTCCAGCGGGTTGCTGATGGTGAAACCGACCTGGTTGTTGATCACGATGTGCACGGTACCGCCGGTCTTGAAACCGCGGGTCTGCGACATCTGGAAGGTTTCCATGACCACGCCCTGGCCGGCGAACGCCGCGTCGCCGTGGATCGAGATCGGCAGGACCTTGTCACCGACACGGTCGTTGCGACGGTCCTGGCGGGCACGCACCGAACCCTCCACCACCGGCGAGACGATTTCCAGGTGGGAAGGGTTGAACGCCATGGCCAGGTGGACTTCGCCGCCGGTGGTCATCACGTTGGAGGAGAAGCCCTGGTGATACTTCACGTCACCGGAGCCCAGCTCGTTCATCTTCTTGCCTTCGAACTCGTCGAACAGCTCGCGCGGGTTCTTGCCGAAGGTGTTGACCAGCACGTTGAGACGGCCACGGTGGGCCATGCCGATCACGACTTCCTTGGTGCCGTAGGAGCCGGAGCGCTGGATCATTTCGTCCAGCATCGGGATCAGGCTCTCGCCACCTTCCAGGCCGAAGCGCTTGGTGCCTGGGTACTTGGTGCCCAGGTACTTCTCCAGGCCCTCGGCCGCGGTGACGCGCTCGAGCAGGTGGGTCTGCGCGTCGACGGAGAACTCGGGACGGCCACGGACGCTTTCCAGGCGCTGCTGGAACCAGCTGCGCTGCTCGGAATCGACGATGTGGGTGAACTCGGCGCCGATGGTGCGACAATATGTCTTCTGCAACGCGTCGAAGATTTCGCGTAGGCTCGCCTCCTCCTTGCCGATGTACAGGTCGCCGGCACGGAAGGTCGTATCAAGGTCGGCATTGGTCAAGCCGTAGTGATTGATCGACAGGTCTACGGGCGCAGGGCGCTGCCACAACCCCAGCGGGTCGAGCTTGGCAGCCTGATGACCGCGCATACGATAGGCCTGGATCAGTCGCAGTACTTCAACCTGCTTCTTCTCGTGTTCGCTGCTCACGCTCCCGGCGGAAACCGGCTGGGCGCGGCGCTGGTTCTTCGCCAGCAGTACGAAATGGTCGCGGATTGTAGAGTGCGATACATCGGTAGCGGTGCTGCCGTCGGCGGGCAACTTCTGGAAGTAAGTGCGCCACTCTTCTGGCACAGCGTTAGGGTCGTGCAGGTAGAGCTCATAAAGCTCTTCCACATATGCAGCGTTACCACCTGAAAGGTGGGCGCTTTCCCACATGCGCTGCATCACGCTTTCTTGCATGCTTGGTCACCCTCGGTTAGGGGACTGATCGGCAAGAGCCACAGCAAACCTGGAAAAGTCCGAGTACAGCGACTGAACCACGCCACCGAGGATCCTGCAGATTTTCCGGGTACCAGCCCGGAAGCCCCTGCTGGTCTCATATCTTCATAGGTAATGAGCGCGGGCTTTGTGGGCCCTTGCTCGGGTTTTACCTCGGTGCGGGCTCAGCACCCGCACCTCGGCTTGCAACGGTTACAGCGGTCTTACATCAAGTGCCGCTTTGCAGCAGCATGTTACGTACGTGACCGATCGCCTTGGTCGGGTTCAGACCTTTCGGGCAAACGTTTACGCAGTTCATGATCCCGCGGCAGCGGAATACGCTGAACGGGTCATCCAGGGACGCCAGGCGCTCCTGGGTCTTGGTGTCACGGCTGTCGGCCAGGAAGCGATAGGCCTGCAGCAGCGCGGCGGGACCGAGGAACTTGTCCGGGTTCCACCAGAACGACGGGCAGGAGGTCGAGCAGCAAGCGCACAGGATGCACTCGTACAGGCCGTCCAGCTTGTCACGGTCCTCCGGCGACTGCAGACGCTCGATGGCCGGGGCCGGCGTGTCGTTCTGCAGGAACGGCTTCACCTTCTCGTACTGCTTGTAGAAGATGCTCATATCGACGACCAGGTCACGAATGACCGGCAGGCCCGGCAGCGGACGCAGGACCAGCTTGTTGCCCTTGACCACCGACGACAGCGGGGTGATGCAGGCCAGGCCGTTCTTGCCGTTGATGTTCATGCCATCGGAACCGCAGACGCCTTCACGGCAGGAGCGACGGTAGGAGAAACCTTCGTCCTGCTCCTTGATCAAGGCCAGCACGTCCAGCACCATCAGGTCCTTGCCACCGGTGTCGACCTGGAAGGCCTGCATCTTCGGGGCCGAATCGGTGTCCGGGTTGTAACGATAAACTTCGACTTGCAACATAGCGGCCACCCTTAGTAAGTCCGGACTTTTGGTTCGAAGGCCGGTACGGTCTTCGGCGCGAAGTTGACTGCACGCTTGGCCACGCGCTTCTCACCCGGGTAGTACAGGGTGTGGCACAGCCAGTTTTCGTCGTCACGGTCTTCGAAGTCTTCACGGGCGTGGGCGCCACGGGACTCTTTACGGGCTTCGGCCGCGATGGCAGTAGCTTCGGCGACTTCCAGCAGGTTCTGCAGCTCCAGCGCTTCGATACGCGCGGTGTTGAAGGCCTGGGACTTGTCGTTGATCTTGACGTTGGCGATACGGTCGCGCAGGCCGGCCAGCTGCTCGATACCCTTCTGCATGTATTCGCCGGTACGGAATACACCGAAGTAGTTCTGCATGCAGCTCTGCAGCTCGCGCTTGAGGCTGGCGACGTCTTCGCCAGCGGTACGCTCGTTGAGCTTGTTCAGGCGGTTCAGGGCCACGTCGACGTCGGTGTCGCTGGCGTCGCGGTACTCGATGCCTTCGCTCAGCGCCTTCTCCAGGTGCAGGCCGGCGGCGCGACCGAACACCACCAGGTCGAGCAGCGAGTTGCCGCCCAGACGGTTGGCGCCGTGGACCGATACGCACGCCACTTCACCTACGGCGAACAGGCCTTCGATGATGTGATCCTGGCCGTTGGCGTCCATGGTGATGGCCTGGCCATGGATGTTGGTGGCGATGCCGCCCATCATGTAGTGGCAGGTCGGGATGACCGGCACCGGCGCGACGACCGGGTCGACGTGGGCGAAGGTCTTGGACAGTTCGCAGATACCTGGCAGGCGGCTGTGCAGCACTTCCTCGCCCAGGTGGTCCAGCTTCAGCAGCACGTGGTCCTTGTTCGGGCCCACGCCGTTGCCGGCGATGATTTCCTTGACCATGGAACGGGCGACCACGTCGCGGCCGGCCAGGTCCTTCGCGTTCGGCGCGTAACGCTCCATGAAGCGCTCGCCGTGGGCGTTGATCAGGTAGCCACCCTCGCCGCGGCAACCCTCGGTGACCAGCACACCGGCGCCGGCGATGCCGGTCGGGTGGAACTGCCACATCTCGATGTCCTGCACCGGCACGCCGGCACGCAGGGCCATGCCGACACCGTCACCGGTATTGATCAGGGCGTTGGTGGTGGAGGCATAGATACGGCCAGCACCGCCGGTGGCCAGTACGGTGGCCTTGGAACGCACGTAGACGGTCTCGCCGGTCTCGATGCAGATGGCGATCACACCGACGATGGCACCGTCCTGGTTCTTCACCAGGTCGACGGCGTACCACTCGTTGAGGAACACGGTGCCGTGCTTGACGTTGTTCTGGTACAGGGTGTGCAGCAGCGCGTGACCGGTACGGTCGGAGGCCGCGCAGGTACGGGCAGCCTGGCCACCCTTGCCGTAGTCTTTCGACTGGCCGCCGAACGGACGCTGGTAGATGCGGCCGGTTTCGGTACGGGAGAACGGCAGGCCCATGTGGTCCAGTTCGAAGACCGCGGCCGGGCCTTCCTGACACATGTATTCGATCGCGTCCTGGTCACCGATGTAGTCGGAACCCTTGACGGTATCGTACATGTGCCAGCGCCAGTCGTCGTTCGGGTCGGCCGAAGCGATGGCGCAGGTGATGCCGCCCTGGGCGGACACGGTGTGGGAACGGGTCGGGAAGACCTTGGTGATGACCGCGGTCTTGTGACCGCCCTGGGCCAGTTGCAGCGCTGCGCGCATGCCGGCGCCGCCGCCACCGATGATGATGGCGTCGAAGGAAATCGTTGGAAGGCTAGCCATGAATCAGATACCCCAGAGAATCTGTACACCCCAGACGAAGTACGCGAACATCGCGACGCCGCAAACCGCCTGGAACAGGAAACGTACCGCAGTCGCCGACTTGCCGAAGGACATCGGCGTCAGGTAGTCGGTGGCGATGGTCCACATGCCGACCCAGGCGTGAGCGCCCAGGGCCACCAGGGCCAACAGACTGAAGATACGCATCGCGTTGTTGGAGAACAGGCTGTGCCACTGGGCATAGTCGATGCCCGGGTGGGCCACGAGGTAGCCGATCAGGAAGATGAAATAAGCCGCGAGAACGACCGCAGAGACGCGCTGCGCCATCCAGTCATAGAGGCCCGAACGCGACAGGTTCGTGACATTGGTTACCATACCCAAACTCCCGCCAGAACGATCACCACCACGGAGATGACAATCACGATTTTCGAGCCCAGCTTGCCGCCTTCCAGCGTCTCACCGATGCCCATGTCCATGATCAGGTGGCGTACGCCAGCCACCAGGTGATACAGCAGGGCGGACAGCAGCCCCCAGGTCACCAGCTTGGCCAGCGGGCTGGTCAGACACGCCTTCACTTCCGCGAAACCTTCCTCGGAACCCAGGGACTTGCTCAATGCATAGAGCATGATGGCCAGGCCGAGAAACAGGATGACGCCGGAGATACGGTGAAGAATGGACGTGTAAGCGGTGATCGGGAGTTTGATGGTCCTTAGGTCTAGGTTTACAGGTCGTTGGCTTTTCACGGCTTTTTTCACACTGAAGAGCCCCTAGCTAACAGGGCAAAGTTGTTGGTAAGTGTACTGGTCAGGTACCCACCACCCAGGGAGCGACGACCCCCAGCGGAACGGGCTTGCAAGCCCCTGGCGGTCGGTTGCGGAGTATAGACAGTTAGGCTGCTTATGACAACGTGAGGGGCTAGCCCAAATAGCGCATTGCCTTTGGCGAACAAAAGGCGTAAATGGGCGACAATTTCGCGAAAAACCAAGGCTGCGAGGGCGTTTCAACCAGCCTTTAGGCAAATTGACATTCGAATTTATCCCTCTATAGTGGTGCGGGCCCTGCGTGGGGGGTCTGTCTGATGATTTCAAGCATTAATAGGAGGCCACATGGCTGACAAAAAAGCGCAGTTGGTCATCGAGGGCGCAGCCCCCGTCGAGCTGCCCATTTTAACCGGCACCGTTGGTCCCGATGTTATCGACGTCCGCGGGTTGGGGGCTACCGGTCACTTCACCTTCGACCCTGGCTTCATGGCGACCGCATCCTGCGAGTCGAAGATCACCTATATCGATGGCGACAAGGGCGTCCTGCTGCACCGCGGCTACCCGATCGAACAGCTCGCCGAAAAATCGGACTACCTCGAAACCTGCTACCTGCTGCTCAACGGCGAACTGCCGAACGCCGAGCAGAAGGCCCAGTTCGTCAGCACCGTGAAGAACCACACCATGGTCCACGAGCAGCTGAAATCCTTCTTCAACGGTTTCCGTCGCGATGCCCACCCGATGGCGGTGATGTGCGGCGTGGTCGGCGCCCTGTCGGCGTTCTACCATGACTCCCTGGACATCAACAATCCGCAGCATCGCGAGATCTCCGCGGTACGCCTGGTCGCCAAGATGCCGACCCTGGCAGCGATGGTCTACAAGTACTCCATGGGCCAGCCGATGATGTATCCGCGCAACGACCTGTCGTACGCGGAGAACTTCCTGCACATGATGTTCAACACCCCGTGCGAGATCAAACCGATCAGCCCGGTACTGGCCAAGGCGATGGACCGGATCTTCATCCTCCACGCCGACCACGAGCAGAACGCCTCCACCTCCACCGTGCGCCTGGCCGGTTCCTCGGGCGCCAACCCGTTCGCCTGTATCGCCGCCGGCATCGCCGCGCTGTGGGGCCCGGCCCACGGCGGCGCCAACGAGGCGGTGCTGAACATGCTGGACGAGATCGGTGACGTGTCGAACATCGACAAGTTCATCGCCAAGGCCAAGGACAAGAACGATCCGTTCAAGCTCATGGGCTTCGGCCACCGCGTGTACAAGAACCGCGACCCGCGCGCCACCGTGATGAAGCAGACCTGCGACGAAGTGCTCAGCGAGCTGGGCATCAACGATCCGCAGCTGGAGCTGGCCATGCGCCTGGAAGAGATCGCCCTGACCGATCCGTACTTCAAGGAGCGCTCGCTGTACCCGAACGTCGACTTCTACTCGGGCATCATCCTCAAGGCGATCGGCATTCCGACCAGCATGTTCACCGTGATCTTCGCCCTGGCGCGTACCGTGGGCTGGATCTCGCACTGGAAGGAAATGCTCTCCGGCCCGTACAAGATCGGCCGCCCGCGTCAGCTGTACACCGGTCACGAGCAGCGCGACATCGTTGACCTGAAGGATCGCGCCTAAGGGTTGCCTGGCAACGCCGGATGCGTGACATGAAAAAGACCACTCTTGGGTCAATGCCGGTCAGTTAGGCTTTCAGTTGTCATTTGGGGCCGCTTCGCGCCCCATCGCCGGCAAGCCGGCTCCCACATTGTCCGTGCAAACCGCATCGTGTGTGGTCGCCGCGGCCCCTGTGGGGGCCGGCTTGCCGGCGATGGGCTGCAAGGTAGCCCCAAAAATGACAAAGCGCCGCTTAACTGACTGACATTAACCCTTGGGTGGCCTTTTTCTTTGGGCTTTCTGGCGTACGAATATCCGTTTGAGCAGTGGCACCACCGCCGGGGCCGCTTCGCACCCCTAGGACCGAAAGCTTCGTAAACACACCAACCCAGCCTCCATCGAGATGGCGCACAACCTCAAGGCTTCTCGGCCAACTGCCGCAACCCCTTGAGCGTATTGAACGGCGCGTCCACCACGAACTTGTTGGCCAGCCACGAAGGCACGCTCCCCCCAGGCTCGGTATGCACCTGGTAGGTCACTTCGGTACTGTCCCCCTTGGGCACCAGCTTCCAGTACCCCTTCACCTGCGCCACCCGCACATAGCCCTTCTCCTCGGGAATGTATTTGGGATCCTCCTCGATCCTGCGGGTCACGCTGCCGTCGGCCTCGACGGTGGTGGTCACGTGCAGGACCGAATCACGCGGCGTCACCGGCCAGGGCGTATTGAACTGGGTATAGGTCCAGCTCTGGTCACCTTCATGCTTGAGCAACTTCTGCGACTTGCACTCATGGATCCAGGCACAGGCGCCCGCCACATCCTCCTGCAGCGCCTTGACCTTGGCCAGCGGCGCCTTGATCACCGTCACCCCACGGTAGGCCTTGTACTTGGAACCAGGCACCTCGCTGAGGGACACCTTGATCCCCTCCTCGTCCTTGGCTACCTGCCAGTTCTCGGCCCAGGCGGCCGGCGCCAGCAGGACACCCATGCCACACAGCAGTGCAATACGCTTGAACGATCTCATCATCTTTGTCCTTGTTGTCGAAGTTCCAGCCTGTCACGCCGCCGTCATCCGCTCCAGCCAACCGAGAATCCTGATCGCTTCGTCACGGTCGTCGCCGCACACCTCCACGTCCGCCCTGAAACCACCACACACCTTCGGCCGCTCGGGCTTGCCGAACAGGTCGCAGAGGTTTTCCACGGTCAGGTGCAGGCAACGCTCACCCGCCGGCTTGCCCTGGGGCATGCGCGGCATCGGCGAACTGATGGAAGGTGCGATGCAGCAGGCGCCACAGCCCTCTCGGCATTTCATGAAAACAGGACTCCCTGGAACAGAATGGGACGAGCGTCCCTGGATGGTAACCGCTCAAACATACGTTTGAAATTGCTGGCCGGATGAAATCTGCCCTGACCGGGCAGTCAGTTGGACCGACTACTGACGGAATTCGAAATCGATGGCTGCCCCGTCTACGTCACGCCGGCTGTCGTTGCGCAACTGCAGCTGCATCTCGTTGCTGATCAAGCGGCCATTGAGCTGGAACGGACTGTCGTCGGACATCGGCTTTACCGGGAACATGGACGGCAACAGCGGCGCGCGGCCTGGCGTCGAGGTGCCGACGTCGGGCTTGAGGTCCTTGACCATCTCCACAGGCAGGCTCAAGTCCAGCTTGGGCTTTGGCAGCGGTTTCGCCACGGCCTTACGCAGTGGTTTGCGCGCCACGGGCTTGGGCTTGGCCACGACCGCGCCGGGTTTCGATTGCGCCTGGACCGCCGGTTGTGCAGCCTGCAGCGCCCCACTGGACAGGCACAGAGGCGCCAGGCAGAAGAACAGGGCAAGAGAGCGAAGCGCTTTCATCGACATCGAAGGCCAGCTGCAAAGATGCGTATGCTCTCTGTTCCTTTCGCGCCTGGCAAGCCTACAGCAGCGAACCTGCCGGCGCCTTGCACAGCTGGTGGGCCAGCAACCCGAGGGTGATCACCGCGCGCTCCGCCTCCTTGTTCCACGGAATACCGCAATTGAGCCGGATGCAGTGGTTGAACTGCTCGGTGTTGCTGAAGATCAGCCCCGGCGCGATGCTGATCCCCTGCTCCAGCGCCCGCACGTGCAACTCCTGGGTATTGACCCGCCCCGGCAGGCTGACCCAGAGGATGAATCCCCCCGTGGGCCGGGTCATCTGCGTACCTTCCGGAAAGTGCTGCTGCACTGCCAACTGATAGGCGCTGAGGTTCTTGCGGTACTCCTGGCGGATGTAGCGCAGGTGTCGATCATAGCCTCCGTTCTCCAGGTAGGCCGCCACGCCCATCTGTGTCACGCTGCAGGCCGAATGGGTGGTGAAGGTCTGCAGGCGCTGGATCTCGTCCTGGTAGCGCCCGGCGATCATCCAGCCAACACGCACCCCTGGCGACAAGGTCTTGGAGAAACTCGAGCAGTAGATCACCCGGTCCAGGCGATCGAAAGCCTTGAGCGCCTTGGTGCGCCCCTGCTCGAACATCAGCTCGCCGTAGATATCGTCCTCGACGATCTGGATGTCGAAGTCCGAGGCCAGGCGCAACAGCTGCTTCTGGCGCTCCTCGGGAATGGTGCCGCCGAGCGGGTTGCTCAGCCGCGGGGTCAGCACCAGGGCCTTGATCGACCACTGGTTGGCCGCCAGTTGCAGGGCCTCGAGGCTGATGCCAGTGGACGGATCGCTGGGAATCTCGATGACCTTCAGGCCCAGCAGGTCGGCCAGTTGCAGCAAGCCGTAGTAGGTCGGCGATTCGGCGGCGATCAGGTCGCCCGGCCGGGTCAGCACCCGCAGCGACATCTGCAGGGCATCGACGCAGCCGTGGGTGACCACGACCTCGCGCGGATCGACCAGCACCCCGGCATCGCGCATGCGGATAGCGATCTGCCGGCGCAACGGCTCGAAGCCGGGGCTGAACATATAGCTGAACGCCCGTGGGCTATGGAAGCGCGTGACCTTGGCCAGTTGCTGGTGCAGCGCCCGCACCGGCAGGTAGTCCACGTGGGGCACCGCCGCACCGAACGGGAACACGCCATCGCGCCGCGCCTCGGTCAGCACCTGCTGGATGATACTGGCGCGGGTGACCAGGCCAGGCCGCTCGACCCGGGCGATATCCGGTGTCTGGGCGGTCAGCGCTGGGGTCTGGTGCACGTAGTACCCCGACTGCGGACGCGCGCGGATCAGCCCCTGGTCCTCCAGGTTGGCGTAGGCCTGCAGCACCGTGGCGTGGCTGACGTTGAGCTGGGCGCTCATCTTGCGTACGGACGGTACGCGCTCGCCGGGCTGGTAGACACCCCGGCGGATGTCGTCGGCCAGTTGCTGGGCGATGCGCTGGTACAGCAGCAGGTTGGTCATGGCGGTTTCTCGAAGCGCAAACGGGTTCGTTGTTCTTGTGCGGCTCACTGACGAGACAGAATACCGTAACAGTTGCAAAGTGTACTGGGACAGATCGCAGAATAGTCAACAATACAGTTGCGTGACAGCCATGCGATGGATGCTGGCGCTTCGTTCCGACGAATGAAGAACTGGCCTCGTTCGCGCCCGATATGATCTGCGCCGGCCCTTTTGGGGGCGCTTCGCGACACAAGGCCGCTCTCACAGGTACGGCGCTGGATTACAGCGCAGCGTCGTACCTGTGAGAGCGGCCTTGTGTCGCGAAAGGGCTGCGCAGCAGCCCTGGCTCGAATATCAGCGCACCGGCGCCAGCTTGCCCTTGTCGTCGGAGAAGACGATCTCCACCCGCCGGTTCTGCGCCCTGCCCCGCTCCGAGGCATTGGCCTCGACCGGGTACTGGTCGCCATAACCCTCGACCTGGATGCGCTTCTCGTCGACACCGAGGTCGACCAGCATGTCGGCCACGGCCTGGGCCCGGTCGCGAGACAGCTTGAGGTTGTCCTCGGGAGCGCCGGTGCTGTCGGTATAGCCCTCGATGCGCACCACCCGACGCGGGTTGAGCTGAAGGAACTGAACCAGCTTGAGGACTGTGCGGCTGGCCGAGTTCTTCAGGTCGGCGCGCCCGGTATCGAACAACACGTCGCCCAAGGTCATCACCAGCCCTCGGTCGCTCTGCTCGGAAGCCAAGGCGGCGATCTGCGCCTCGACCCACTTGCCCTGCTGCTGCACACTGGCCAGCTTGGCCTCGCGCAAGGCCAACTGCAGGCGCTGGCGCTCCAGATCGAGCTTGGCCAGCCGCTCCTGGTTCAGCGCCAATTTGGCGTGCTCGCCGGCAATCTCGCTGTAGCGCCGGCTCAGGTAGGCATAGTGGCGAACATCGGCCCCGGTACCGATGTAGCTGGACAGACGCTCGGCCTTGGCCAGCGACTCGCCTGCGCGGATCACATCGCGGGGAGCGCTGCGCAGCACATCGGAATCGTCCTTGACCCGCTGGAATGCGGTGCTGGCCTCATCCAGCGCCGAGGCGCTGCGCTGGCTGGCGCAGCCCTGCAAACCGACCAGCGCCAGCACCGCCAGGGCGGCCATCGATGGCTTGCCCATCATGGCTGCACCTCCAGCTGCTTGCGCAGGCGCGTGACCCGCGATTGCAGCAGCTCGAGCTGCTCCTCGCTCTTGCTGGTCAGCACCTGGGCCTCGGCCAGACGCGCATCCAGCTCGGCCTGCTCGGCACGCATGCGCGCTTCACGGTAGCTTGCACGGGTCATGTTGGCCTTGGCCCGCGCCAGTTTGTCTTCAGCCAGCTTGAGCGCCTCCACCTGGTCGGTGGCGCCGACGGCCTTGGCCTGCTCCAACGCCTGTTCGGACAAGCGCAGTTGCTCGTTGGGCGCCGGATCGTTGGCGCAGCCCGACAGGCCAAGCACGACCAGGGCCAGGATCAATGGTTGGGTTCTCACGCAATCTTCCTACTGTTTGGGAGCATCCTGCGGCCCCTGCATCTGTGCCTTCCAGCGCTCGACATTGCGCTGCAGCACCGCCTCGGATGCCCCGGAAATCGGCAATTCTGTCAGTTTTTTCGCCAGTTGTCCGCGCAACCAGGCGTCATTGCAGGCCGAGTTGTGCGACACGGCCAGGTACAGGCCCGGGCGGTCCACCGGCAGGCCACGGGCGATCAGGTCGTTGCCCATGCCCAGGCTCTGCATCATGCCCATGCCCGCATAACGGCCAGCCAGCACGTAGTCGACCTGACCCAGCACCAGCTTCTGGAACGCCTGGGTCAGGTTCTGCGCCGGCTCCAGCTTGAGCTGGGCCTTGGCAAAGGCTTCGAAGGCCGGCGTCAGGCGTGCCCTTTCCGAGAGGCTACCCCGATAGCGGGCCAGGTCCGCCGGGCCATCGAACACCACCGAGGCGTCATGACGAGTCCAGACCAGATACTCGTTGAGCTGCAGGGGCGGATGGATATAGTCCAGCGCGGTCAACTGGCCTACCTGCATGGGGGTATCGACCAGCAGGTCCATGCGCCCGCTGCGTACCTCCTCCAGCGCCTGCTCGCGCTTACCGGCGTGCAATACCTCGAGCGACACGCCAAGCTCCCTGGCCACCTGGCGCAGCAAGTCGACATTGGCGCCGATCAGGTGCCGGGGGTCGTTCGGGTCCTGCCAGGAATACGGTGGCGCATCCGGGCTGCCGGTCGCCACCAGGCGCTCGCACTTGCCCGCCGCCATCGCCAGCGGCGACAGCAGCGCTGCCACGCAGGCCAGCGCCCTGCCCGTTCCGCGAAACTCCATGCCTCACTCCTCACGCTATCAACCCTGCAGGCTCGGCCTCGCACACAAAAAAAGCCCGGCCCCCTGCAGGAGGGCCGGGCTTCTTTATAAGTGAAGCAGGCGGATCAGACCAGCTTTTCCAGCTCCGGAACCGCTTCGAACAGGTCCGCGACCAGGCCGTAGTCGGCGACCTGGAAGATCGGCGCCTCCTCGTCCTTGTTGATCGCCACGATCACCTTGGAGTCCTTCATGCCCGCCAGGTGCTGGATGGCACCGGAGATACCCACGGCGATGTACAGCTGCGGCGCGACGATCTTGCCGGTCTGGCCGACCTGCATGTCGTTGGGCACGAAGCCTGCGTCGACCGCGGCGCGGGAAGCGCCGACGGCAGCACCGAGCTTGTCGGCCAGGGCGTACAGGTGCTTGAAGTTGTCACCGTTGCCCATGCCGCGGCCGCCGGAAACGACGATCTTGGCAGCGGTCAGCTCAGGACGGTCGGACTTGGCCAGCTCTTCACCGACGAAGGCGGACTTGCCGGCGTCGTGCACGGCGCCAACGGCCTCGACCGCGGCCGAGCCACCTTCGGCGGCCACGGCGTCGAAGCCGGTGGCGCGCACGGTGATGACCTTGACGCCAGCGCTGGATTGCACGGTGGCAATGGCGTTACCGGCGTAGATCGGGCGCTTGAAGGTGTCGGCGGACTCGACCGAGATGATCTCGGAGATCTGGTCGACGTCCAGCAGTGCGGCGACGCGCGGCAGGATGTTCTTGCCGTTGGTGGTGGCCGGGGCCAGCACGTGGCTGTAAGCCTTGCCCAGCTCGGCAACCAGCGGGGCGACGTTTTCCGGCAGCAGGTGGGCGTAGGCGGCGTTGTCCGCGACCAGCACCTTGGCAACGCCGGCGATCTTGGCGGCGGCCTCGGCAACGCCAGCGACGTTCTGGCCAGCGACCAGCACGTGGATATCACCACCGATCTTGGCGGCGGCAGCGACAGTGTTCAGGGTAGCCGGGGCAACGGCACCGTTTTCGTGTTCAGCGACAACCAGGATAGTCATTTAGATTACCTTCGCTTCGTTCTTCAGCTTCTCGACCAGTTCGGCCACCGACTTGACCTTGATACCGGCGCTGCGCGCAGCCGGCGCTTCGACCTTCAGGGTCTTGTTGGTGGAGGCGGTGGAAACGCCCAGCGCGTCCGGCGTCACGGTCTCCAGCGGCTTCTTCTTGGCCTTCATGATGTTCGGCAGCGACGCGTAGCGTGGCTCGTTCAGGCGCAGGTCGGTGGTGACGATCGCCGGCAGGTTCAGCGCGACGGTCTGCAGGCCGCCATCGATCTCGCGGGTGACGTTCAGCTTGTCGCCAGCGACCTCGACCTTGGAGGCGAAGGTGCCCTGGGCATAGCCGGTCAGCGCAGCGAGCATCTGGCCAGTCTGGTTGTTGTCGCTATCGATGGCCTGCTTGCCGAGGATCACCAGTTGTGGCTGTTCCTTGTCGACCACGGCCTTGAGGGCCTTGGCCACGGCCAGGGAGTTCAGCTCTTCACTGGTTTCGACCAGGATGGCGCGGTCGGCGCCGAGGGCCAGGGCGGTACGCAGCTGCTCCTGGGCAGCGGTGGGGCCGATGGTAACGGCGACGATCTCGGTGGCCACACCCTTCTCTTTCAGGCGCACGGCTTCTTCGACGGCGATCTCGCAGAAGGGGTTCATGGACATCTTGACGTTTGCAAGGTCGACGCCGGAGTTGTCCGCCTTGACGCGAACCTTGACGTTGTAGTCGACCACTCGTTTGACAGCTACAAGAACCTTCATGGATTCCTCGTTACTCTCCGGTGAAAAGAATGTCGCCTGGGGCAATTAGGCTTTGTACGAAAAGTGCCTGCGCGATCTTTCGTACAAACCCTACCCCTGCGATTGCGCGTGGGTACAAGGGCACCTCTAAAAACGTTCCGGCGCAGAGGAAATTTCCAGTGACCGATAAGTCCTATCGCGACTGCCAGGGCAAAACCGACGGGTCATTTCCTGTCGTGGCGTGTAGACTCCACTACAAAACGGGATTCGGCCTGAAAACCCTGCTCCACGCCTGGTCTTTAGGGGTGCACCTGCGCCCGACGGTCAGCCTACGGCGAGCGTAAAACCGCTCGTATCTTGACCGTAACACCCAATCCGGTCAATACGGCAAATTGGCCAGCCTCCAGCCGCGCTCCAGTGATTTTACTGGGCTCCGGCAAATTCAAACAAACGTTTGTATTGGACCCGCCAAGTGGTGTAGATATAATGCGCGGCCAAGAGAAAACGGTGTAGTCCGTCGTTCACGAAGCTACAGCTTGCGTAGCCGTGCGTAGGTATCCGACACCCAATAAGACAAGCAACAGCGATGAGCCTTGAGTAGGAGAGAACCAGTGGAACGCGAATACATGGAATTCGACGTGGTCATCGTCGGCGCCGGCCCGGCGGGCCTGTCCGCCGCCTGCCGCCTGAAGCAGAAGGCCGCCGAAGCCGGTAGCGAGATCAGCGTCTGCGTGGTCGAGAAAGGCTCCGAGGTCGGCGCCCACATCCTCTCCGGCGCGGTGTTCGAACCCCGTGCCCTGAACGAGCTGTTCCCCGACTGGAAAGAGCTCGGCGCGCCGCTGAACACCGAGGTCAAGCGCGACGACATCTATGTGCTCAAGGATGCCGGCAGCTCGACCAAGGTCCCTGACCTGTTCGTGCCCAAGACCATGCACAACCAGGGCAACTACATCATCTCCCTGGGCAACCTGTGCCGCTGGCTGGCCCAGCAGGCCGAGAACCTGGGCGTGGAGATCTACCCGGGCTTCGCCGCCCAGGAAGCGCTGTTCGACGACAACGGCGTAGTCCGCGGCATCGTCACGGGCGATCTGGGTGTCGACCGCGAAGGCAACCCCAAGGACGGCCTGTACACCCCCGGCATGGAGCTGCGCGCCAAGTACACCCTGTTCGCCGAAGGCTGCCGTGGCCACATCGGCAAGCAGCTGATCAAGCGCTTCGACCTCGACAGCGAGTCCGACGTCCAGCACTACGGCATTGGCCTGAAGGAAATCTGGGAAATCGACCCGGCCAAGCACGAACAAGGCCTGGTGGTGCACACCGCCGGCTGGCCGCTGGATGTGCTGAGCGCCGAGAACACCGGTGGCTCCTTCCTCTATCACCTGGAGAACAACCAGGTCGTGGTCGGCCTGATCGTCGACCTGTCCTATGCCAACCCCTACCTGTCGCCGTTCGATGAGTTCCAGCGCCTGAAGCACCACCCGGTGATCAGCCAGTACCTCGAAGGCGGCAAGCGCATCAGCTACGGCGCCCGCGCCATCTGCAAGGGCGGCCTGAACTCGCTGCCGAAGATGGTGTTCGACGGTGGCGCACTGATCGGTTGCGACCTCGGCACCCTGAACTTCGCCAAGATCAAGGGCAGCCACACGGCCATGAAGTCCGGCATGCTCGCCGCCGAGGCAGTGGCCGACGCGCTGGCCGCCGGCCGCGAAGGCGGCGACAAGCTCGAGGGCTATGTCGATGCCTTCAAGGCCAGCTGGCTGTACGAAGAACTGTACGCCAGCCGCAACTTCGGCCCGGCCATGCACAAGTTCGGCCCGATCTTCGGCGCAGCCTTCAACTATGTCGACCAGAACTGGTTCGGCGGCAAGCTGCCGTTCACCTTGCACGACACCAAGCCGGACTACGCCTGCCTCAAGCTCGCGGCCGACGCGAAGAAGATCGACTACCCCAAACCCGACGGCAAACTCAGCTTCGACAAACTCAGCTCGGTGTTCCTCTCCAGCACCAACCATGAAGAAGAACAGCCCTGCCACCTGAAGCTCGCCGACCCGAACGTGCCGATCGCCAGCAACCTGCCGCTGTACGACGAGCCGGCCCAGCGCTACTGCCCGGCTGGCGTGTACGAAGTGGTCACCCAGGAAGACGGCAGCAAGCGCTTCCAGATCAACGCGCAGAACTGCGTGCACTGCAAGACCTGCGACATCAAGGACCCGGCCCAGAACATCACCTGGGTCACCCCTGAAGGCGCGGGCGGGCCGAACTACCCGAACATGTAAGATCCACTGCGGGCCCCAGGGGCCGCTTTGCAGCCCCAAATGGCGACTGAAGACCACATGAGGCCTTCCCCGCCCCACGAAAAAGCCCCCTGGCCACATGGCTCGGGGGCTTTTTCATATCTGGCAGTGCGTACTTCCTCGATCAGGCGCTATCGCCTCATTTGTCACCACACATGATCGGCACAGGCTCCGCGGCGAACCCCAAGGGCTCCCGACGCCCGAAGTACAAGGCCGTGAGCAACCCGACCACGCCCATGGCCAGACAGAAGCCGACACACACCCACGGGCTCCACGGCATCAGCGCGATCAGCGCCAGCGGCGTGGTGCTGGCCCACAGGGCGTAGGCGATGTTGTAGGTGAAGGAGATACCGGAGACACGAATCTCGGCCGGGAACAACCCGACCATCACCGACGGCACCACCCCCACCACACCGCAAGACAACCCGGCCAACGCATAGGCCAGCCAGGTCCAGCCCACCTGCCCCACCAGGCTCGCGTACAGCGCACCGGTCCCCACGGGCAGCAGCAGGCTGTAGATCACCAGCGCGCGCCAGGCACCGATACGGTCGACCAGCATGCCTGCCAGCACGCAGCCGATGTTGAGAAAGACGATCCCCACGCTGCTCAAGGCGAAGGTGTCTGCGGCGGCGATGCCGAAGCGCTGTTGCATCACCGTCGGGGTGATCACCACCAGCACCACCACCGCCGAGGTCAGCACGCAGGTCAACAGTGCCGCCGGGACCAGGGCCCGGCGATGCTCGCCCAGCACGCTGCGCAGCGGGAAGGCCACCGGCTGCGCCTGGCGCTCGCGCAAGGCCAGGAACACCGGTGTCTCGCTCAGCCAACGGCGCAGCCAGACACCGATGACGCCAAAAACACCGCCGAGCAGGAAGGGATAACGCCAGGCGTAGTCGAGGATCTCCTGCCGGCTGTACAGCTGCGCCAGCAAGGTCGCGGTCAGGGCGCCGAGCAGGTAGCCGAACGTCAGCCCGGCCTGCAGGAAGCCCAGGGCATAGCCTCGCCGCCCGGGCGGGGCATGCTCGGCGACGAAGGTCCAGGCACTGGGCACCTCGCCACCCACCGCCGCGCCCTGCAGGATGCGCAGGGCCAGCAGGAGCAGCGGCGCGGCATAGCCGATGTCGGCGTAGGTCGGCATCACCCCGATCAGCAGGCACGGCAGGGCCATCATCAGGATGCTCAGGCTGAACACCCGCTTGCGCCCCAGGTGATCGGCGAAGTGGGCCATGAGGATGCCCCCCAGGGGCCTGGCCAGGTAGCCGGTGACGAAGATCCCGAAACTTTGCAGCAGGCGCAGCCATTCGGGCATCTGCGGCGGAAAGAACAGCTGGCTCAGGGTCAGGGCGAAGAACACGAAGATGATGAAATCGTAGATTTCCAGCGCGCCGCCCAGCGCCGCCAGGCCGAGGGTCCGGTGGTCGCTGCGGCTTAACCGGGCCTGGCGCGGGGTATCGATGGCAGTCATGGCAGGGGTCCTGCAGATCGGCAAAGGGCAAGAGGATAGCAAATGCCCGCTGCCTGTGGTCCTGCATGCCTCAGCTCGTGCGGCTGAACACGGTCTGGGCGAAGTTCATGCGTGGCCTGGGACGCGGCGCTCCGGCACAGAGCCCAGGCGGCAGGGGCACCTGCCCCACCACCACCGGCAGGTCGATGATCGCCATGAACGACTCCAGCGCCTCGCTGTCCGGCACCCTGGCCAGGCTGACATTCACCGCATGCCGTTCGGCCTGCGGCACCGCGGGTACTTTCAGGTGCTGCGCGTGGTACAACAGGGCATGCTGAATCTGCGGGCTGACGCGGCAGAAGCGCGCCAGGTCGACGCCGGCATGGCTGGCCAGCTCGATATTGCCGACCAGCAGGTTGAACGGCTGCAACGCGCTCTCGACCAGGCGTTGCAGGTCGTCGAAGCTGTCCACCGGGGCGATGCGGTAATAGCCCAGCCCATTGAGCATCTTCTCCAGTTGCAGGCGCTGGCAGGGGTGCTCTTCGGCGATGAGGATGCGCATGGCTTTGTTCGGCATCATCCGGACCTGGGCAGTTGGCTGTTGAGAGACGCTCCCTGACCATACTGCGCCAGTGCAGGCTGCCGGCAGGACGGTACCTGGCGGGGTCTTCATTGATAGTTGTCGGGAAACCAGGAGAAATCAAGTCGCCAGCACCGGGAATTTCCACGCCCTGGGGTTTTCAGCGACGCCCCTGCCTGCCAGGGGCCACCTGGCCATCGACCGGCGTCTCAGGACTCCCACTGGCGCATGCGCAGCCGGCAGTGCTTCATGGCATTGACGATGTGCTTTTCCACCAGGCTGCGCGAGATCCCCAACTGCTCGGCGATCTGCTGGTGCGACAGGCCCTCGAGCTTGCGCAGCAAGAAGCTGTCGCGGCAAGGCCCACTGAGTTCGTCCAGGGCCCGCTGCATCAGGTCCAGGCGCTGGTCCAGTTGCAGGCGCTGCGATAGCGCCGGGCCATGCCAGCGCTCATCGCTGTCGAGCACTTCCAACGGCTCGGCCTGACGCACCAGGTGGCGCCGATGACGATCGACCACCAGGTTCAACGCGGTGCGATAGAGAAAGGCGCGCGGATGCTCGATCCGCTGTGCGTCGGTACGTTCCAGTACACGCAGGTAGGCATCATGGGCGACATCCTCCGCCGCCTGGCGATTGCCCAGGCGCGCGGATAAGAAGCTCACCAGTTCGCGATAGTAATGTTCCACGACGGCACCTGGGGTCTCCCTGCTGACGCTGAAAAACAGGGGTGCGGGACTTGAGTGATATCAACACGGCATCTTACAAATTATAATTATTCTCAGCAACATACAGCCCTCGCCTCCATCCAGCTAAATCCCCGCTCCTTGCCTTCGTTTATCTGGGACCGCCTTGCACGCTACGATCTGGCAGCGAGCGGCCATCACCTCTGGCTGGAAGTACGCATGAGACGTTTAACCAACACCCGCCGTCGTATCCTGCTCGGTGGCCTAGGCTTGCTTGGCCTGGGTGCGCTGCTGGCCTGGAAGACCCTGCCCTTCGGCGCGCTGCCGGTCGATACCGTGACCGTCACCCGCGCCGACATCGAGAGCAGCGTCACCGCCCTGGGCACCCTGCAGCCGCGCCGCTACGTCGATGTCGGCGCCCAGGCCTCCGGGCAGATCCGCAAGTTGCACGTGGAAGTCGGCGACGAAGTCCGCCAGGGCCAGTTGCTGGTGGAGATCGATCCCTCCACCCAGCAGGCCAGGCTCGACGCCGGGCGCTACTCGATCGAGAACCTCAAGGCCCAGCTCGCCGAACAGCGCGCCCAGTTCCAACTGGCCCAGCAGCAATACCGGCGCCAGCGCGACCTGGCCGCCGCCGGCGCCACCCGCGAAGAAGACCTGCAGGCAGCCGACGCCCAGCTCAAGGTGACCCAGGCCCGCATCGACATGTACCAGGCGCAGATCCGCCAGGCCCAGGCCAGCCTGCGCAGCGACGAGGCGGAGCTGGGCTATACCCGCATCTATGCCCCCATGACCGGCACCGTGGTCGCCGTGGACGCCCGCGAAGGCCAGACCCTCAACGCCCAGCAGCAGACACCGTTGATCCTGCGCATCGCCAAACTCTCGCCGATGACCGTCTGGGCCCAGGTGTCCGAGGCCGACATCGGCAAGGTCGAGCCCGGCATGACTGCCTACTTCACCACCCTGGCCGGTGGCAAGCGCCGCTGGACCAGCACCGTGCGGCAGATCCTGCCGATCCCGCCCAAGCCGCTGGACCAGGCCAGCCAGGGCGGCGGCAGCCCTACCAGCGCCACCGCCGGCACCACCGGCGCCCAGGTGGTGCAATACACCGTGCTGCTCGACGTGGACAACCCGGACGGCGCCCTGATGGCCGAGATGACCACCCAGGTGTTCTTCGTCGCCGGCCAGGCCAGCCAGGTGCTCACCGCGCCGCTGGCGGCCCTGGACGACGCCGGCACCGACGGCCTGCGCCTGGCCCAGGTGCTCACCCGCGACGGCAAGGTCGAACAGCGCAAGGTGCGCACCGGCCTGAGCGACCGCCTGCGCGTGCAGATCCTCGATGGCCTCGCCGAAGGCGAGCAACTGGTCATCGGCGCCCCGGCCGCCAGCGGAGGTTGAATGACAGCGCCCCTGATCGAACTCAGCGACATCCGCAAGCACTACGGCGGCATCGACTCGCCGAAGGTGGAAGTCCTGCGCGGCATCAGCCTGAGCATCCACCCCGGTGAATTCGTCGCCATCGTCGGCGCCTCCGGCTCGGGCAAGTCGACCCTGATGAACATCCTCGGCTGCCTCGACCGCCCCACCAGCGGCAACTACCGCTTCGCCGGCAAGGATGTCGCCGAACTGGACAGCGACGAACTGGCCTGGCTACGCCGCGAGGCCTTTGGCTTCGTGTTCCAAGGCTATCACCTGATCCCCTCCGGCTCGGCCCAGGAGAACGTCGAGATGCCGGCCATCTATGCCGGCACCCCGGCCGCCGAGCGCCACGCCCGCGCAGCTGCCCTGCTCGATCGCCTGGGCCTGGCCAGCCGCACCGGCAATCGTCCGCACCAGTTGTCTGGCGGCCAGCAGCAGCGGGTGTCGATCGCCAGGGCCCTGATGAACGGCGGCCACATCATCCTCGCCGACGAACCCACCGGCGCCCTGGACAGCCACAGCGGCGCCGAAGTCATGGCCCTGCTCGACGAGCTGGCCAGCCAGGGCCATGTGATCATCCTCATCACCCACGATCGCGAAGTGGCGGCCCGGGCGCGACGGGTGATCGAGATCCGCGACGGCCTGATGATCAGCGACTCGGCGGCCGACCAGCCTGCCGGCCAAGCGCACCCCGGCCTGCAGGCCGACGACCTGCGCCAGCGCCTGGACCGCGGCGCCACCCTGCGCGGGGCCTGGAAGGGCGAATTGCTCGAGGCCCTGCAGGCGGCCTGGCGGGTCATGTGGATCAACCGCTTCCGCACCGCGCTGACCCTGCTCGGTATCGTCATCGGCGTCGCCTCGGTGGTGGTGATGCTGGCCGTCGGCGAAGGCAGCAAGCGCCAGGTCATGGCGCAGATGGCCGCGTTCGGCTCGAACATTCTCTACCTCAATGGCCACCACGCCACCCTGCGCGAACCGGCCGGCATCGTCACCCTGGACGATGTCGCCGCGATCGCCCAGTTGCCCCAGGTCAAGCGCATCATGCCAGTGATCGGCGATCAACTGACCGTGCGCCACGGCAACAACAACCAGCAGTTCTATGTCGGCGGCAACAACACCCAGTTCTCCGAGATCCTCAACTGGCCGGTGGTCGAAGGCAGCTTCTTCAGCGAAGCCGACGAGCAGGCCGGCGCTGCCGTCGCGGTGATCGGCCAGAAGGTCCGGGACAAACTCATGGAGCCCGGCAGCGACCCGCTAGGGCAGTACCTGCTGATCGGCAACGTACCCTTCCAGGTGGTCGGCCTGCTCGCCGGCAAGGGGGCCAGCTCCGGCGACCAGGACAGCGACGAGCGCATCGTGGTGCCCTACTCCGCCGCTTCCGTGCGCCTGTTCGGCAAGCACGACCCGGAATATGTGATCATCGCCGCCGCCGACTCGAGCCGGGTGAGCGAGACCGAACGGGCCATCGATCACCTGATGCGCCAGCGCCACCAGGGCAAGCGGGACTTCGAGCTGACCAACGACGCTGCACTGATCCAGGCCGAGGCGCGCACGCAGAACAGCCTGTCGCTGATGCTCGGTGCCATCGCTGCCATTTCCCTGCTGGTCGGCGGCATCGGCGTGATGAACATCATGCTCATGACCGTGCGCGAGCGTACCCGCGAGATCGGCATCCGCATGGCCACCGGCGCCCGCCAGCGCGACATCCTGCGCCAGTTCCTCAGCGAGGCGGTGATGCTGTCGATGGTCGGCGGGGTGACCGGTATCGTGCTGGCCCTGGGCATCGGCGCTGGCCTTATGCTGGGAGGTGTCGCCGTGGCCTTTGCCCTACCCGCCATCCTCGGCGCCTTCGCCTGCGCCGTGATCACCGGCATCGTGTTTGGCTTCATGCCTGCCCGCAAGGCGGCCCGTCTCGACCCGGTCAAAGCCCTTACCAGCGAATAATCCATGACATTGCCAAGCCGCATCAGCCTGCTGACCCTGAGTCTCTGCCTCGCCGCCTGCAGCACGCCCCCACCACCCGCCAGCGACATCAGCCCACCCCGCACCTGGCAGGGTGATTCCGGCGCCCCCTCGCTCGCCCCCCCCCAGGCCCAATGGTGGCAGGCCTTCGCCAGCCGCGAGCTGGACCGGCTGGTCGAGCGCGCCCGCCATAATAGTCACGACCTCGCCGCCGCCACCGCCCGGGTGCGCCAGGCCCAGGCTCGGGCCGTGATCGCCGGGGCACCGTTGTTGCCGGAACTGACCTTCGGCCTAGATGGCAGCCGCCAGCACCTGATGCGCGAGGCGGGCAGCGACCAGCTCGACGCCAGCAGCAGCGAACGCACCAGCACCTCGTTCGGCACCCGGTTGAGCGCGACCTACGAAATCGACTTCTGGGGCGGGCTGCGCGCAGCCCGCGACAGTGCCAGGCTCGACCTTGACGCCAGCCGCTTCGACCGCCAGACAGTGGAACTGACCCTAGTCAGTGCCGTGGCAGACAGCTACTTGCAAGGGCTGGCGCTGAATGAGCAGTTGCGCATTGCTCGCCTCAACCTGCGCAATGCCCGGGATGTGCTGGGCCTGGTCGAGGCGCGCCAGCGTTCCGGCTCGGCCACGCGCCTGGAGCTGGCGCAGCAACGCAGCCTGGTGGCGGCCCAGGAACGCCAGTTGCCGCTGCTGGAACAACGCCGGCAGGACAACCGAGTGACCCTGGCCACCCTGCTTGGCGACCCCGTGCAGAACCTGTCCAATAGCGACGAACGTATCGACGCCGTGCTCTGGCCAACGATCGGCAGCGGCGTGCCCAGCGAGTTGCTGACCCGCCGCCCCGACATCGCCGCAGCCGAAGCACGCCTGGCTGCGGCCAGCGCCAACGTGCAGGTGGCCAGGGCCGCCATGCTGCCCAGGCTAACCCTCGGCGCCGAGCTAGGCAGCAGGGTACGCACCCTCCCGGAAGTCTTCGAAAACCCCTATTACACGCTGACCGCCGGCCTGGTCGCGCCGATCTTCAACAACGGTCGCCTGCGCGCCTCGCATGATTTGGCCAAGGCCGAGCAGGAGGAATTGCTGGAAGCTTATCGCAGCAGCATCCTGGCCGGTTTCGCCGATGTCGAGAAAGCGCTCAACGCCATCTACGGCGTCGACCGCCAACGGCAGTGGCAGGACGAGGAAGTGCAACAGGCGCGCCTGGCCTTCGACCTTGCCCAGCAGCGTTATAGTGCCGGCGCCGAAACGCTGCTGACGGTACTGGAAACCCAACGCACGCTGTATGAGGCGCAGGATCAGCAAGCGCAGCTGCGACTGGCGCGGCTGCAAGGAAGCGTGGCGCTGTACAAGGCGCTGGGAGGCGGCTGGCACGTCGGGACGATGCAGTAGACACCTGGGCTACGTCTTAAAAGCCAGACTGATGTTCAACGTCTTGGGAGGGTAACCAAGCCCAGCGGGATCCGGCCTGGGAGCGTCGGCTGCACAGTCGCGCCCTGCCCTGTAAAGCCCTCAGGCCAGCAATCCCTTCAGCGACAGATGCCGCGCATACCACGGTCGCTTCGGCACCTGGCGCATGAGCCCGGCCAGCTTGCCTTCGTCTTCGCCAAAAATGATGCGCAACGCCAGCTTCATGGTCTCGACATCCATTTCCACCGATTTGCCCGGCCTGCCCCCTGGCACCGTGCTGCAACCATGGGTATCCGGCCCCAGCCAAGGGTCGGCCACTTCCACCCAGCGCCCCGGCGCAAACCAGGGGACGCCGTTGACCTGCAAGCGGCTGACCTCCCCCGGATGGAAACGCTCGTGTGCCGCGAACCAGTCCTCCAGACGATCATCGATCCAACCATGGAAACACCAGAACACCGGGTGCACATGTGACGAGAACGGGTCGCCCAGAAAGTCGTTTTCCGCCGCGAACCAACGTGGCGCGAAGTCGTCTAGCTCACGGGCCAACGGCACCGGCGCCCCGTTGGAAGGGTCGCGTGGTACCGAAGCCCAGCGCATGTGCAACCAGTCGTGCAGGCCCAGCTCCATCTCCGAACCCAGTTGCCCCAAGGTCATCCGCGACAGGTAGCGTGGATCTCGGTACTGCGACTCCCAGACCGCGAAGTTGCCATGGAACGTCTCGGCCCGCTTGATGCCGTTGAGCCACTCGCTGAACGAGTCGTCCCCCGGGGCCAACCAGGTCGGCGGCACCGAACAACCGTCGAGGTTATCGAAGTAACGGGCAAAGCCCAGGCGATCACGTTCTAGCTCCGGCTGCGGCAACGGAAAGCGCGACCACGACGGGAGTGGCTGCAAGGCACGGGCAGCGGCCAGCATGTGCCGGTGCATGAAGAAAAAGTCCTCGCCCGAACCGTTGCGGTCCTTGAGCTTGCCCCGAGCATCGCGCTCCCGATCACGGGGGCCGGGTTGCCAGCCCAGGCCGCGCAGGGCATCACGCTTGTCATCCGGCAGGCTATGCCATTTGTCTCGCGAGGCATGCCAGAGCTGGTGGAACAGACGGTGCTCCGGTGAAATCAGCCAGTCCAGCAATGGCGGTTCCAGGGCGATGGTCTGGCGCGCTTCGGGGAAGCGCTGGCGAATGGCGACGAAACGGTTGTCCTGTAGCGGCAGCGCTAGCGGCCGGTTCAGCGCGGCGATGCGCCCACTCAAGGTCTCGCTGCCGGCATTGCCGAACTCGCCCCACACTTCATCGAAGGTGATCGCCATTTCGTAACCCAGGTGGCTGCCATCCTCCGGCTTGAGGCGCCAATACAGGCGGTTGGGCTCGGCCTCGACCAGGTCGCCGATCAGCTGGTAACGCGGCGCCTGTTCGCTGCGCAGACGTTGCGCGCTGTCCAGGCAACCGCGCACGCCACGCCCACGCGCGGCAATATCGATGAACAGTTCCAGCCCCTCCGCCGGCAAGCCCTCAAGACCGACATCGGCCCCCTCCAGACGCAAGCTCCAGATACCGCGCAGGCGGTTGCCCAGCCGCTGACCGGCGGCGTCGGCAAGCTCCACGCTGGCCTCTGCGGGAGTTACCGGGAATTCGTCCTTGGTCAGTTCGCGGTGCGCGTAATAGGCCGCCGGCAAGGCCGCGCCCGCCAGGGCCACACCGGCCATGAACCCTCGTCGAGAAATCGTCATTACCCTACCTGTGTCCGCCATGAAGCAGGCTCTATCCCAGCAAGGACGTATGTTGCCCGGCAAAATTTAGCGACGACGCAACGCGCCCAGCCCCTCCCCGGGTAAATTTTCGCCCAAGCCGCTCGTCCCTCCCAGATAGCTCAAGCCCCCGGCATTCGCGGACCTGAATCGAGATGGCAATGACAAGACCTCGCTGGAAGAAAACCTTGTACATCGGCGTGCCCCTGGCCCTGCTGCTCGGCGCCGGCAGCTACCTGGCCTGGGATCGGTGGCTCAGCCCGACGCCTCACTACCCACGGGAAGTGATGAAGCAGGCCGATGAACTGCAAGAGAGGCTGATCTCCTTCGACAGCCACATCACCCTGCCACTGGACTTCGGCACCTACGGCCAGGAAGCCGATAAGGATGGTGACGGCCAGTTCGACTTGGTCAAGGCTGCCAAAGGCAGGCTGTCAGGTGCGGCGCTGACTATCTTCGGCTGGCCGGAAATCTGGAACGGCCCCAACGCGCCGCATCGGCCGACCGCAGGTTTTCTCGATGAAGCCCGCAACCAGCAGGAAGTACGCTACAAGATCATTTCTGGCCTGGTGCGCGACTTCCCCAACCAGGTCGGCATCGCCTACACCCCTGACGACTTCCGCCGCCTGCACGGCGAAGGCAAGTTCGCCATCTTCATCAGCATGCTCAACGCCTACCCGCTGGGCAACGACCTGGACCTGCTGGACAAATGGGCCGCACGGGGCATGCGCATGTTCGGCTTCAGCTACATCGGTAACAACGACTGGGCCGACTCGTCGCGCCCGCTACCGTTCTTCAACGACTCGCCAGACGCCCTTGGCGGCCTCTCGCCCATTGGCAAGCAAGCCGTACAGCGGCTCAACGACCTAGGGGTGATCATCGACGTCTCGCAGATGTCCACCCAGGCCCTGGAGCAGGTCAGCGCCCTGACCCGTGCCCCCATCGTCGCCTCGCACTCGGCACCGCGGGCCATGGTCGACATTCCGCGCAACCTCAGCGATCGCGAGCTGCAGCTGATCAAGAACAGTGGCGGCGTGGTGCAGATCGTCGCCTTCTCCAGCTACCTGCGGCCACTCACGCAAAAGACCCAGGACAAACTCAACGCCCTGCGTGCCAAATTCGACCTGCCACCGCTGCCCAACCTGGCGATGGCCCTGATGCCGGGCGACCCGATCATCGCCGCTTGGCCCGAACAACGCTTCGGCAGCTACGCCAGCCAGCTCTACGCCATCCTCGACGAAGAGCCCAAGGCCAGCCTCAAGGACCTGGGCGATGCCATCGACTACACCGTGCGCAAGATCGGCATCGACCACGTCGGCATCGCCTCGGACTTCAACGAAGGCGGCGGTGTGCAGGGCTGGGATGATGTCAGCCAAGTGCGCAACGTAACCGCCGAACTGATCCAGCGCGGCTATTCCGAGGCCGATATCGCCAAGCTCTGGGGCGGCAATTTCCTGCGTGTCTGGGCTCAGGTGGAAAAAGCCGCCAGCCCTTCTCTCTCCTCGACCCGGTAAGCGCAACCATGAGCGACCGCCGTACCTTCCTCAAACACGCCAGCCTGCTCGCCGTCACTCTGCCCCTGAGCGGCGGCCTCGGCCAGGCCCTGGCCAGCTCCGCCAGTGCGCCGGCAGCGGGGGATCGATGGGCGCAACTGCGCCGACTGTTCAACCAGGACCCGGACTACCTGCATCTTTCCAACTTCCTGATCACCCCCCACCCCAGCCCCGTGCAGGACGCCATCGACCGCTACCGTGCCCGTATCGATCGCAACCCAGGCCTGGTGATGGACTGGGACCGTCAGGAGCCCTGGCAGCACGAAGCCCGCGTGCGCGAATGGGCCGGTAAGTACCTGCAAGCGCGCCCCGGCCAGATCGCCCTGACCGGCAGCACCACCGAAGGGCTGGCGATCATCTATGGCGGGCTGCACGTGCGCCCTGATCAAGAGATCCTGACCACCGAGCACGAGCACTCGGCCGTCGAAGCGATTCTCGATTTCCGCACCCAACGCCAGGGCACCCAGGTCCGTCGGATCCGCCTGTTCAAGGACCCGGCCAAGATCAGCACCGACGAGATCGTCGGCAACATCGACCGCAGCATCCGCCCCAACACGCGCGTGCTGGGTATGACCTGGGTGCAGTCGGGCAGCGGCGTGAAGCTGCCCCTGGCCGACATCGGCGCCCTGGTCGAGCGGCACAACCGCGATCGTGCCGAAGCCGATCGCATCCTTTATGTAGTCGACGGTGTGCATGGCTTTGGTGTGGAAGATGTGAGCTTCCCGCAGATGAACTGCGACTATTTCATCGCCGGCACCCACAAGTGGATGTTCGGCCCGCGCGGCACCGGAATCGTCTGCGCGCGCAGCGAGCAACTCAAGGACATCACACCACTGATCCCAACCTTCTCCCAGGACACCGACTTCGCCACCAGCCTCACCCCCGGCGGCTACCACGCCTTCGAGCACCGCTGGGCATTGGACGAAGCCTTCAAGCTGCACCTGCAACTGGGCAAGGCCGAGGTCCAAGGCCGTATTCACCAGCTCAACAGCTATCTCAAGCAGCGCCTGAGCGAACATGCCCAGGTGGAACTGGTCACGCCGCTGTCCCCCGAGCACAGCGCTGGTTTCACCTTCTTCCGGGTCAAGGACCGCGACAGCGACAAGGTCGCCGCTGCCCTGCTTCAGCGCAAGGCGATCGTCGATGCGGTGTACCGCGACGTTGGCCCGGTTGTCCGCACCGCACCGGGCCTGCTCAACGACGAATCGGAAATCGACCGTTTCATGACCCTGCTCAGCGCCCAGCTGTGATCTCTGACCACCTTGAACGAGACGCCCCATGAACCCGACCCTACCTGCTGCCCCGCGCAGCCCGCTGATCGCCTTCGCCCCACTGACGTTGCTGGCCCTGCTGTGCGCGGCCGCCCCGGCACAAGCCGACACGGCTGCGCCCGGCACTGTCTTCAAGGACTGCGCAAAGGACTGCCCCGAGATGGTCGTGCTGCCGACCGGCTCATTCATCATGGGCACTCCCGACGACGAAGTCGGTCGCCAGGCCGATGAAGGCCCCCAGCACAAGGTCACCTTCAGCAAACCGTTCGCCATCAGTCGCTTCCAGATCACCTTCGGCGAATGGGATGCGTTCATCAAGGCCACCGGCTACAAGATGCCCAGCGGCGACGACCGCCCCGGCCGCCTGTGCCAGGCAGGCACATCGACCCAGGGTGGCCGGCCCACTTACGGTGGCAACCACCAGGTCACCAGCCGACACCCGGCCGTGTGCATGAACCTCGAGGAAGTCCAGAGCTACGTCGCCTGGCTATCGGAAAAAACCGGCAAGCAGTACCGCCTGACCAGCGAATCGATCCGCGAATATGCCGCCCGCGCCGGCAGCACCGGCCCCTTCCCCTTCCCCTTCGATGAGGGCAAGGAATACAGCATCGCCAAACACGCCAACACCTATGGCCCCGCCGACGGCTACAGCTACACCGCGCCGGTCGGCAGCTTCCCGGCCAACGCCTTCGGCGTGTACGACATGCACGGCAACGTCTACGAATGGACCGCTGACTGCAAGCACGACAATTATGTCGGGGCACCGGCCGACGGCAGCCCCTGGCTGGAAAAGGACTGCAAGTTCCAGAGCATTCGCGGCAACGACTACGGAGAAGCCCCGGTGTTCTCCCGCTCCGGCAACCGCAACGACCTGTATCCGAACGAGCGTGGCGACTGGATCGGTTTTCGTGTAGTGCGCGATCTTTAGTCGACGTAAGGCCCGGGGCTGCCTTGCAGCCCCCCAGATTCCCGCTAAATTCCCCCGCCCACCAGTCGTCCTACAGGGAGCCCAAAGCCATTTTCCTAAGCGGAACCCTGCCCCATGACTCAGCCACCCCGCGGCGCCCTCAGCGAACTGTTCGCCCTGCTCAGACCCTTCTGGCCCATCGTCGCCCTCTCCATCGTCCTGGGCATGGTCGGCGGCCTCAGCGTCACCGCCCTGCTCGCCAGCATCAACACCGCCCTGCACAGTGACAGCAACATCACCAGCACCGCCATCGCCGCCTTCGCCGGCCTGTGCCTGCTGGCCCTGGCCTGCTCGATCAGCTCCGACATCGGCACCAACTACGTCGGCCAGAACATCATCGCCAAGCTGCGCAAGGAGCTGGGCGAGAAAACCCTCGCCGCCCCCATCGAGCAGATCGAACGCTACCGCAGCCATCGCCTGATTCCGGTGCTGACCCACGACGTCGACACCATCAGCGACTTCGCCTTCGCCTTCGCCCCGCTGGCCATCTCGATGACCGTCACCCTCGGCTGCCTGGGTTACCTGGCCATGCTGTCCTGGCCGATGTTCCTGCTGATGGTGGTGGCCATCGCCATCGGCAGCGTCGCCCAGTTCGTCGCCCAGGCCAGCGGCGGCCGTGGCTTCGCCGCCGCGCGTGAAGCCGAAGACACCCTGCAGAAGAACTACAGCGCCATTGCCGAAGGCGCCAAGGAACTGCGCATCCACCGCCCGCGCCGCAACCGCATGTTCAGCCAGGGCGTACAGGCCACCGCAGACTTCATCTGCAAGACCCAGATCAAGGCCATCAACACCTTCGTGGTGGCCAAGACCTTCGGCTCCATGTTGTTCTTCGTGGTCATCGGCATGGCCCTGGTGCTGCAGTCGCTGTGGCCTAGCAACGACAAGACGGTCATGAGCGGCTTCGTGCTGGTGCTGCTGTACATGAAAGGCCCGCTGGAACACCTGATCGGCACCCTACCCATCGTCAGCCGCGCCAAGGTGGCCTTCGCCCGCATCGCCCAGCTGTCCGAGCAGTTCTCCTCGCCCGAACCGCACCTGCTGCTCGACGCCAAGGCCAGCAAGCCCGAGCCGGTGCACAGCCTGGAGCTGGTGAACGTGGGTTACGCCTTCCCGCCGGTCGAAGGCAGCGAGCCATTCCGCCTGGGCCCGGTCAACCTGCGCATCGAGCAAGGCGACATCATCTTCATCGTCGGCGAGAACGGCTGCGGCAAGACCACTCTGATCAAACTGCTGCTGGGCCTGTACGCCCCGCACCAGGGGGAGATCCGCCTCAACGGCAAGGCCATCGACCCAAGCAACCGTGACGAGTACCGCCAGCTGTTTACCACCATCTTCGCCGACTACTACCTGTTCGACGACGTGGTCGAAGGCGACCTGCACATCCCCGACGATGCCAACCGCTACCTGCAACGCCTGGAAATCGGCCACAAGGTCAGCGTGCGCGACGGCAGCTTCACCACCACCGACCTGTCGACCGGCCAGCGCAAGCGCCTGGCCCTGATCAACGCCTGGCTCGAAGAGCGCCCGGTACTGGTCTTCGACGAGTGGGCGGCGGACCAAGACCCGACCTTCCGCCGCATTTTCTACACCGAGCTGCTGCCCGACCTTAAACGGCTGGGCAAGACCATCATCGTCATCTCCCACGACGACCGCTATTTCGATGTGGCGGACCAGTTGGTGAGGATGAACAGCGGCAAAGTGAGCTCATCCCCCGTACCGGCCTGAGACGACAAAAAACAGCGACGGATTCTTTCCGGAATTTGTCGATGAATGCGTCTTCTTATCAACAACCAAAAAATCTGCCGTTCACTTACATGAGCATTTGAAATGTCGCCCGTCCACAAACCCTTGAGCCTCGCCGGCTTCGTCATGCGCTGCACCCTCCGTCTCAAACCTCTGCCACGCTTCGGCCTGCTGCTGGCACTGCCCATCACAGCCCAGGTCCAGGCCCAGGAGGCCAGCTTCGACATCCCTGCCCAGTCACTGGCCAGCGCCCTGCAAACCTTCGGCCACCAGGCCGACATGCAGATCCTGTTCAACCCCGATGACGTCAGCGGCCTCACCAGCCAGGCGATCAAGCAGCGCACCGAACCGGCCCGTGCACTGGCCCAACTGCTCGGTGGCACCGGCATGACCTTCACCCTGCAGGGCAACCCGCAGGTGATTCTGCTGCGCAAGAGCAACAGTTCTGGCATGGAGCTGGCACCGACCAACATCAGTGGCGCTGCCCTGGGCAACACCACCGAAGGCACCCACTCCTACGCCACCGGTACCTCCAATACCGCCACCAAGCTGCCCATGTCCCTGCGTGAAACACCGCAATCGGTGACCGTGGTCACCCGTCAACGCATGGACGACCAGAACATGCAGACCCTCGACGACGTGATGAAGAACGCCACCGGCATCACCATCGTCAAGAACGGCGGCGAGCGCTCGATTTACCAGGCGCGCGGCCAGTCGGTAGACAACCTGCAGATCGACGGTGTACCGACCAACATCAGCAACCCCTACTCGATGGACGTCATCTCCAAGCCCAACACCGATATCTACGACCGTATTGAAATCGTGCGTGGCGCCACCGGCCTGATGGAAGGCGCGGGCAACCCTTCGGCCTCCATCAACATGGTCCGCAAGCGCCCTACCGCCGAGCCTCAGGCCCTGATCGAGACCTCTGTCGGTTCCTGGGACAACTACAAGACCATGGTCGATTTGTCCTCGCCGCTGAACGAAGCCGGTACCGTGCGGGGTCGCTCGGTGATTTCGTACAACAATGCAAACAGCTACCTGGACACCGCCCAGAAAGAAAACCAGCTGTTCTACAGCATCCTCGAGGCCGACCTGAGCGAGTCGACCATGGCCACCTTCGGCTTCACCTACCAGAAGGAACGTAACTCCGGTTACGACTGGTCGGGCCTGCCAAGTCGGGAAAACGGCGAGTTCTACCCGATTTCCCGCTCCACCTCGCTGACCGGCGACTGGAACCACCTGGACAAGCGCAACACCACGCTGTTCGCCGATATCCAGCACACCTTCGACAATGGCTGGAAAGGCGTCCTCGCCGTCAACCAGATGTGGTCCAAGTCGGACTTCCTGGGCAACTACACCTTCCCAGGCGGTGGCACCGACCTGTTTACCCTGAACCCACGCCTGTTTCGTTACGACGACACCCAGACCAGCATCGATGGGTACTTCACCGGCCCTTTCCAACTGCTCGGACGCCAGCATGACCTGATCATCGGCGGTAACTGGAACAAAGATGATCACGACTATCATGGCGGCCGCGATGCTTCCTATCGCTACATCGTCGACATGAACAACCTCGGTGCGTTCGACCCACCCAAGCCGACCGGCCTGGACGTCAACCAGTGGAAATACAACCGCACCCAGGAACAGAAAGGCATCTATGTCGCCAGCCGCTTCAGCCTGACCGACACCACCAAGTTCATTCTCGGCAGCCGCATCAGTTGGTACAGCTTCGACTCCCTGACCGACACCAACGGCATCCGTGAAGACAGTGACCATGGTCACTTCTCCAAAAGTGGCGAGATCACCCCGTACGCCGGCCTGGTCCAGGATTTGAACGAGAACTGGTCGGCTTATGCCAGCTACACCGAAATCTTCAAACCGCAAGACAACCAGGCCCTCGACGGCAGCATGCTCAAGCCGATGACCGGCACCAACTACGAGATCGGCTTGAAAGGCGAGTTCTTCGACAAGCGCCTGCAAACCTCCATCGCCGTGTTCCAGGCCGACCAGACCGGTCGTGCGGAGGCGATCTTCTGCGACCGGCCTTGGTCGTGCTACCGCTCGTCCGACAAGGTGCGCAACAAGGGCATCGAACTTGAGATGAACGGTGAAATCCTGCCGGACTGGAACCTGTCCGCGGGCTACACCTATACCCAGTCCAAGTACATCGGCGGCGAGCAGAAGGGCGATGACTTCAACGGCGCCTCGCCACGTCACCTGTTCAAAGTGGCCACCGACTACCGTCTGCCGGGCGCGCTCAACCACCTGCGTGTGGGCGGCAGCTTCTACGCCCAGAGCAAAATGACCCAGACCGAGGTTGGCGAGACCTACAAGATCCAGCAGGACGCCTACCACCTGACCAACTTGCACGCGATCTACGAGATCAACAAGAACCTCGAAGTCCAGTACAACTTGGATAACGTGTTCGACAAGAAGTACTACCAGACCCTGGGTAACCCCAACTACTGGAACTTCTACGGCGAGCCACGCAACTTCAACCTGGCGCTGCGAGCCAAGTTCTGATTTAGTCTGACGCCCCCATCGCCGGCAAGCCGGCTCCTACAGAAGTTACGCAGTCCCTGTAGGAGCCGGCTTGCCGGCGATGCAGACAACGTGATGTATGGCGCCGGCTCCTACAGCCGCCGCAACGCCTCGGCAATCACTTCCAACGCCTCTTGCGCCTCGTCCACCAGTGCATCCATGCGCATGAAGTCATGGGTCATACCTTCGTAAACCCGCTCCTCCACCTCGACACCCGCCGCACGCAGGTGCGCGGCATAGGCACGCCCTTCATCGAACAGCGGGTCGCATTCGGCAACCAGCAGCAACGCCGGCACACGCAAACGCTCGCTCGCTTCGAGCAGTGGCGAAAAACGCGGGTCGAAGCGGTCTTCGGCGCTGCGCTGATAATGCTGGTAGAACCACTCCAGGGTGTCGGCCTCCAGCAAGTAGCCGGTGGCGTAGCGCTGCACCGAATCGTGCCAGCGGCTGGCATCGGTGACCGGGTAGATCATCACCTGCAGGCGCGGCGCCACCGCTGCGTGGTTGGCCACCACCGTGGCCAGGCTGCCACCGACGCTGTCACCGGCAACGGCCAGGCGCCCGGCATCGATGCCGATCCCCGCGCCCTGGGCCTGCAGCCACTGCCAGGCATCCAGGGCGTCCTCCACCGCGGTGGGGAAGCGCCATTGCGGTGCCAGCCGGTAGGCCACCGAAAGAACCACACAACCGGACAACGCCGCCAGGGTGCGGCACAGGGCATCGTGGGAATCCAGGCTACCGACCACATAGCCACCCCCATGAAAATACAACACACCCGGCTGCAGGTGATCACGGTCGATACCGTGGGCGCTGTACAGCCGTGCGGGCAACTGCGTGCCATCACGGGCCGGAATCTCCAGCTCCTCGATGTATTCCAGGTCGTCGCCGCCCGCGCTCATCAGCAGCGACGATTGGTCGAACGCTTCGCGGGCCTGTTCAGGGCTGGCGGCATGCATGGCCAGGGTCTTGCCTTCGGCGCGGCCGGCTTCGACCAGCTGCAGGTAGGCAGCGATATCAAGGTTCAGGGACATGGTGCGAATGCTCCAGGCCGGTCGGCGCAAGGCACGACCGGCGGTTGAGAGAAAAAGAAAGGGTCAGCAGAGGGTAACGGGCAGGGTCAGGGTATCCAGGGCATCTTCGAGCGCCGCGAGCAGGGAAGCCTCGCGCGGGATTTCGAAGTGCCCGCACGGCAACACGTCGCCGGCCAATGACTGGCCGATCTGCTCCGCCAGGGCCTGGCGCTCGGCATCGCGATTCGGCGCCCACCAGCTGATGGGTTCGACAGCCACTTCGCGGCAGCGCGGCAACTGCACCGACAACTGCTTGAGCTTGCGGGCCACCACGAACACGTTGGCCAGCTCGTCGCTGCCCAGCGCCGCATAGGTCGAACGGGCAGTCTCGTCAGCATCGCGCTCGGCGACCATCTGCGTCAGCAAACGGCGAATGGCGTCGGGGCTTTCCGGCACGTCTGCCACCGGTACCGTGGCGCCTGGCAGCATCACCCGGGCGAAGGACTGCAAGTCCTCCAGCCAGTCGTCCTGCACGCTGTGGCTGGCGGACGGCACGAAACTGTCGAGCAGGCCGACGAAGGCAACCTGCTGGCCTTGAGCCTCCAGCTCGGCCGACATCAGCAGCGCCAGGGCTCCGCCCAGCGACCAGCCGGCCAGGTGATACGGCCCCTGGGGCTGGGCCTGGCGCAGGTAGGTCACGTAGTCCCGCGCCATGCTCTCCAGCGAGTCGTCCTGCCACTGCGCGTCGAGCAGCATGCGGTTGCTGATGGCGATCAGCGTGCGCTTGCCGTTCAGGCGTCGGGCCAGCGGCTCGTAGTCGAACACGGTGCCGAACCCTGCGTGCACGCAGAACAACGCCGGCACCTGTTCGACCACACTGTTGAGCGTCAGCAGCGGCGACACCGAGGCACTGTCCTGCTCCCCCGTCAGTTGGCCGATGGTCGGCTTCTGCACCAGGTCGCGCAGCTTCAGGTTCAGCCCCAGCGCTTTCAGACGACGCGCCTTGGCGATCACCTGCAGGCTGAGGATCGAATCGCCGCCCAGGTCGTAGAAGTTGTCCGTCAGGCCCACCCGCTCGACCTTCAGCACCGCCTGCCAGATCTCGGCCAGGGCACACTGCAGTTCGGTCCGCGGCGCGACGAAGTCGTCACCCTGACGCACGGCCTCCGGCGCTGGCAGCGCCTTGCGGTCGACCTTGCCATTGGGGGTCAATGGCAAGCTGTCGAGCACCACCCATTGGGCAGGCACCATGTAGTCCGGCAGACGTTGCTGCAGTTGCGCACGAAGCGCCTCGCACAGGCCCGTTGTCTGGCCGCTGGCCGTCACCACATAGGCGACCAGCTGCTTGCCGCTGCCACCCTCGCGGGCCACTACCACGGCATCGGCCACGCTCGAAGCCTGGCGCAGGCTGGCCTCGATCTCGCCCAGCTCGATACGGAAACCGCGGATCTTCACCTGGTTGTCGATACGGCCCAGGTAGTCGTAGATACCATCGGCACGCTTGCGCACCAGGTCGCCGGTGCGATACAGGCGGTCACCCGGACCACCGAACGGGTCGGCGACGAAGCGCTCGGCGCTTTGTCCGGCACGGTCCAGATAGCCACGGGCCAGGCCTTCGCCGCCCAGGTAAAGCTCTCCGGCAGCGCCCACCGGCAATGGGTTGAGGTCCTGGTCGAGGACATAGCCGACCCGCGCCCCGACACAGCGCCCGATGGGCGCGTAGGCCGCACCGCATGCCTCGCCTTCGGCCGCCTTCCATAGCAGCGGGGTCACCACCGTTTCGGTCGGGCCATAGCCGTTGATGATGTAGCGCGGCTGCAATGCCCGGCGCGCCTGATCGTAACTGGCCTGCGGCACGGCATCGCCACCGAAGCAATAGACCCGCACCGCAGGCGGGTTACCGGCCTGTTCGGCGTGTTCGGCCAACTGTTGCAGGTAGACCGGCGGGAATGCGGCCACGGTCACGCCGTGGCGCTGCATGGCATGGTAGGTCTGCTCCGGCGTCCACAGGTTGTCGTCGCGCAACAACAGGCTGCCGCCATGGGTCAGGGTGGTCAGCCAACGTTCGTGGGCACCGTCGAAGGCGAACGACATGAAGTGCAGTTCACAATCTTGCGGGCTCATCTCGTAAAGCTCGCCGATCGCCTGGCAATGCATGGCCAGCGGGCCATGGCTGACCGCCACGCCCTTGGGTCGGCCAGTGGAGCCAGAGGTGTAGATCACGTAGGCCAGGCTGTGGGCATGCAGTTCGACCTGCGGCGCGGTGCGTGGCTGGTCGTCCAGCGCCAGGGTGTCGAGGCTCAGCACCTGCAGGGTGGCCGGCACCGGCAGGCACGGCAGCAGCGACGACTCGGTCAGCAGCAAGGCGATGCCGGAATCCTGGATCAGGTACTCCAGGCGTTCACGGGGGTAGTTGCTGTCCAGCGGCACATAGCCCGCGCCGGCCTTGAGCACCGCCAGCAGGGCAATCACCTGCCCGGCATTGCGCGGCATCGCCACGCCCACGCGAATCTCCGGACCAACGCCACGGGCGATCAGCGCATGGGCCAGGGCATTGGCACGGGTGTCAAGCTCAGCGAAGTCGAGCACCTGCTCGCCCACCCGCACGGCCGGCCGTTCGCCCTGGCTGAGGGCAAGCTGGGCGATGCGCTGGTGCACCGGCACCAAGGCCGGCTCGTCCAGAGGCGCGGGCAAGCGAGGCCCGTCGAGCTGGGCCAAGCCCTCGGGCAGGCCGATCTCACCGAGCAGGCGGTCGGCGTCGCTGGCCAGCAGCGTCAGCAAGCCCTGCATGTTGGCGCGGATAGACGCTACTGCCGCCTCGCTGAAGTGCTCGCGCATATACATGTATTCGATCACCAGGCCTTCTTCGAGGGTGACCATCAGGTCCATCGGGAAGTTGGTCACACCGGCGCTTTCCAGGTCGCCGAAGCGCAGCGATTCACCGCTCCACTCGCGCAGGGTGCGGTCCACTGGCTGGTTTTCGAAAACGATGATGCTGTCGAACAACGACTGGCCACTGCGGCCCGACCAGCGCTGGATGTCGCTGAGCGGGGTGTATTCGTGCTCGCGCATTTCCAGGTTGTAGTCCTGCAGCGCGCGCAGCCATTGGCCGACCGACTGGCCTGGGGCAATCTCCTGGATCACCGGCAAGGTGTTGATGAACAGGCCCATAATACGCTCGCTGTGCGCCAGGTTTGCCGGGCGGCCGGCCATGGTCGCACCGAAGGCCACGGTGCGCTGGCCACTGTAACGGCTGAGCAGCAACAGCCAGGCACCTTGCACCAGGGTGTTGAGGGTGACTTGTTCAGCCTTGGCGAAAGCCTTGAGCTGTTCGGTGGCCTGGGCGTCCAGGCGGGTGTACAGGACATGGTGGCCCTGCCCGGCCGGTTGCACCGGGAAGCCATTGACCAGGTAGGTCGGCTCGTCCAGGCGCGCCAGCTGGCGGCGCCAGAAGCCTTCGGCGGCGTTCACGTCCTGGGTGCGCAGCCAGGCGATGTAGTTGCCATAGGCGACCACCGGTTCCAGCGTCTGCCCGGCGTAGTGGGCCAGCACCTCGCCCATCAGTTGCGACGTGCTCCAGCCGTCGACGAGGATGTGGTGGTAGGTCCAGATCAGTTGATGGCTGTCTTCGCCGGTGCGTACCAGCACCAGTCGTTGCAAGGGCGGCGCCTCGAGGGCGAAACCGCGCTTGCGCTCGGCCTCGGCCAATGCCTGCACCCGCGTCTCGATCTCCTGCCCGCCGCGCCAGTCGTAAGTGCTCAGCGGCACCGGCAGCTCGCCCATGACGAACTGCAGCGGCTCTTCCAAGTCCTGCCACAGGAAGCCGGTACGCAGCACCGCATGGCGCTGGCTGACGGCGGCCCAGGCGGCAGCGAAGCGCTCACCATCCAGACCCTGCACCGGAATGCTCAGCTGGTTGACGTACAGGTCGGCCTCTGGAGTGTTGAGTCCAAGGAACAGCATGCCCTTCTGCATCGGCGACAGGCTGTAGAGCGCCTCGACCCGCGCATGCTCGATCGGCAGGGCCGCCACTTGCGCTTCGCTCAGGCCATGCAGCGGCACCACCGGCACGGCTGTGGCCGGCGCTTGATCGCTGTTGCCACAGCACAGCGCCAGCTTCTCGATGGTCTGCTGCTGGAACAGGTCCTTGGCGCTGAAGACGATGCCCATCTGACGGGCGCGGCTGACCAGTTGGATGGAGATGATCGAGTCACCGCCCAGGGCGAAGAAGTTGTCGGTGACACCCACCTGCTCCAAGCCAAGCACGTCCTGCCAGATCTGCACCAGGCTGGCTTCCAGGTCATTGCGCGGCGCCACCAGGGCAGCAGTGCCTGAACCGGTATCAGGGCGCGGCAGGGCCTTGCGGTCGAGCTTGCCGTTGGGGCTGAGCGGCATGCGCGCCAGCACCAGGGTCTGGGTCGGCACCATGTAGTCCGGCAGGTCGCGCAGCAGCGCCTGGCTCAGGGTCTCATGCAGGGCCTGCTGGCCTTGCGCATCGTCCAGCAGACTGGCGTCGGTGGGCACCAGGTAGGTGACCAGGCGCTTGCTGCCATTGAACTCCACGGCAAGCACCACGGCCTCGCGAACCTGCGGTTGCTCCAGCAGACGCGATTCGATCTCCCCCAGCTCGATGCGCAAACCGCGGATCTTCACCTGGTGGTCGGTGCGGCCCAGGTACTCGATCACCCCATCGGCGCGCTGACGGCACAGGTCGCCGGTGCGATACAGGCGTGCTCCGGGCACGAACGGGCTGGCTACGAAGCGCTCGGCGGTCAGCGCCGGGCGACGGTGGTAACCACGGGCAAGGCCGGTACCGGCCAGGTACAGCTCGCCGGTGACACCGACCGGCACCGGTGCCAGTTCGCCGTCGAGCACATAGGTGGCCAGGTTGGCGATGGGCTGGCCGATCGGCACGGTATCGGCGCCTTCGTCACGGCACGTCCAATGAGTGACGTCGATGGCCGCCTCGGTCGGGCCATAGAGGTTGTACAGCCCTACCTGCGGCAGACGCTCGAACACCCGCTGCTGGGTATCCACCTGCAACGCTTCGCCACTGCACATGATCTGCCGCAGGCTCGTGCAGCCGGACAACTCCGGGTGCTGCATGAAGGCCTGGAGCATGGACGGCACGAAGTGCAAGGTGGTGACCTGCTGCGCCTCGATCACCGCCACCAGGCGAGCTGGCTCGCGGTGGTCGCCAGGTGCCGCCATGACCAGGCGTGCGCCGGTCATCAGCGGCCAGAAGAACTCCCACACCGACACGTCGAAGCTGAACGGGGTTTTCTGCAGCACGCAGTCGTGGGCACCCAGCGGGTAGGCCTGTTGCATCCAGTACAGGCGGTTGCTCAGGCCCCGATGCGGGTTGCCGGCACCTTTGGGCTTGCCGGTGGAGCCGGAGGTGTAGATGACATAGGCGAGGTTTTCCGGGCTCAGCTCGACGTGTGGATTGCCCAGCAGCTTGCCTTCGAGCGCATCGGCGTAGCCGTCCAGCGTCAGGATGTGCACGGCCTCGCCCACCGGCAACACGGTCCGCAGGCGCGCCTGGGTCAGCAGCAGTTCGATGCCGCTGTCCTCGATCATGTAGGCCAGGCGGTCCTGCGGGTACTCGGGGTCGAGCGGCACGTAGGCGCCGCCGGCCTTGAGAATGGCCAACAGGGCGACGACCATTTCCAGGCTGCGCTCGGCAGCTACACCGACCAGCACGTCCGGCCCTACGCCACGTGCAGCCAGGTCGTGAGCCAGGCGGTTGGCACACTGGTTGAGTGCCTTGTAGCTCAGGCTGTGCGCACCGCTGACCAGGGCAATCGCTTCCGGCTGTACCTGGGCCTGGTGCTCGAACAGACGGTGCACGGCGAATTCGTCGGGGTAACGCACCTCGGTGGCGTTCCACTGGCGGATGACGCGGTCATGCTCATCGGCTTCCAGCACCTGGAACTCGCCCAGGGCACGCTCGGCATCATCGCTCATCTGCAACAACAGGCGCGCCATCTGGCCAAGCAGACGCTCGACGCTGGCTTCGTCGACGCAGGCGCGGTCATAGCTGATGTTGAACGACAGGGTCTGGCCCATGTTCACCGCCAGGGTTAGCGGGTAGTTGGTCTGTTCATGAACATCGACATCGCCGAATTCCAGGCTTTGCGGCGCGCCTTCCTGCAAGGCTTGCGACACCGGGTAGTTCTCGAACACCAACAGGTTGTCGAACAGCGTCTGCCCTTCAAGGCCGGCCCAGCGCTGCACATCGAACAGCGCGGTATGCTCGTGTTCGCGCAGGGCCAGGTTGTCGTCCTGCAAGGCCTGCAGCCAGGCGCTCAAACGCAGGTCCGGACGAATCGGGGCAATCACCGGCAGGGTGTTGATGAACAGGCCGATCTGTTGCTCGACGCCCTTCAGTTCAACCGGGCGACCCGCCACGGTGGCACCGAAGACCACGGTGTCGAGGCCGGTGTAGCGCTGCAACAGCAACAACCAGGCAGCCTGCACCAGGGTGTTGAGGGTGACCCGCTGCTGGCGGGCGAAGTCGGCCAGATGCTGGGTGGTGGCCTGGTCCAGCAGGCGGGCGCAGTGGCCGTGGCCGCTCAGGCCCAGCAGCTTGCCGCTGGCCATGGCCGGCACCAGCCGGGTCGGTTCGCCCAGGTGGCGCAGTTGCCCATCCCAGAACGCCTTGCCGCGCACCGCGTCACGCTGCTGCAGCCAGCCGATGTAATCGCGGAAACGCCCCGGTTGTCGCTGGACAGGCTGGCCGGCGTAGTGTTGCAACACCTCGCCCAGTAGCTGCGAGTTGCTCCAGCCGTCCATCAGCACGTGGTGGTTGGTGTAGACCACCTGGTAGCTGTCTTCGCCGGTGCGTACCAGCACCAGGCGCAGCAATGGCGCCTGGGCGACGTCGAAGCCGCGCTCGCGCTCGCTGGCCAGCAATGCAGTCAGGCGCGCCGGCTGGTCGGCCTCATGGCGCCAGTCGTGTTCGGCGAACGGCAGTTGCAGGTGCTTGTGCACCACCTGCATGGGTTGCTCGAACAGCCCGCCCCAGACAAAGCCGGTACGCAGGATGTCGTGGCGCTCGAGCATGGCCTGCCAGGCCTGCACGAAGCGCTGCGGGTCGAGCCCACGTACTTCCAGGCACAGCTGGTTGATGTAATGCCCATCGCCCTGCTCGTACAGGCTGTGGAACAGCATGCCTTGCTGCATCGGCGATAGCGGGTAGATGTCTTCGATCTGGCCGGCCGCAAGGCCGAGGCTGTCCAGTTGCGCCTGGGTCAGGCGGGCCAACGGGAAGTCCGACGGGGTCACGCCCTGGCTGTCGGCCTGGCAGCAGTGCTCGACCACACGCCGCAGGGCAACGCCATAGGCATCGGCCAAGGCCTGCATGGCCGCCTGCTCGAAGCGCTCGCCGCTGAAGGTCCAGTTCAGGCTCAGCTCGCCGTCATAGATGCGACCGTTGACGGTCAGCCAGTTGCCCAGCGGCGCCGACGGGCTTTGCTCCTCGCCCGCCGACTCTGGCGCCGGGGTGAACAACGCACCCTGCTCGGCATCGAAGCTGCCGTCGAACTGGCCGAGGTAGTTGAACGTCACCCGCGGCACCGGCAGCACCTCGATGGCCTGACGTACGTCCGCATCGGCCAGGTAGCGCAGCACGCCAAAGCCCAGGCCTTTATCGGGCGCTGCGCGCAATTGTTCCTTGATGCGCTTGATCGAGCTGCCGATGTCGGCCGCCGGGGCCAGGTGCACCGGGAACACGCTGGTGAACCAACCGACAGTGCGGGTCAGGTCGATCGCGTCGTCCAGCGCCTCGCGGCCATGGCCTTCGAGCTGGACCAGCGCCGACCCGTGCCCGCTCCAGTCACATAGCACCTGGACCAGGGCGGTCAGCAGCAGGTCGTTGACCTGGGTCCGGTAAGCCGCCGGGGCACGTTGCAGCAGTTGGCTGGTAAGGTCCTTGTCGAGCACGGTGTGCACGCTCACGGCGTGGCGCCTTTCCTGGCTGGCCGCCGGGTTGCGACACGGCAGGCCTTCAGGGGCGCCCTGCAGGCGTTGTTGCCAGCCTTCGAGCTCCTGCAGCAAACGTGGGCTGCGAGCATGCGCCTGAAGCTGGGCGGCCCAGGCCTGGTAGGCACTGGTCTTGGCCGGCAGGCGCACCGCCTGGCCTTGGACGATCTGCTGGTAGGCGCTTTGCAGGTCTTCGAACAGGATGCGCCAGGACACACCATCGACCACCAGGTGATGCACGACCAACAACAGCCGCTGACTGCCATCGGGCAACGTCGCCAGCACTGCACGCACCAGCTCGCTGCTGGCCAGGTCAAGGCTGGCCTGGGCCTGATTGGCCACGGCGTCCAGTGCCTCCAGCGAATCCGGGCTCACCTGCCACAGCAGTTGCGGGCGCGGGCCCGGCTCGCCATGGCTGGCGCTCCACACACCGTCCTGCTCGACGAAGCGCAGGCGCAGGGCGTCATGGTGTTCAAGCAGCGCATCCAGGGCCTGGCCCAGCGCTGCGGCGTCCAGCGCCTGCTGCGGTTGCAGCAGCACGGCCTGGTTCCAGTGATGACGCTCGGCCATCGGCTCGGCGAAGAACGCCTGCTGCACCGGCAGCAGCGTAATCGGGCCGCTCACCGGCCCCTGGTCGTCCTGGGCGATGCCGTCATCGACCTGGGCCACCGTCGCCAGGCCTTCCACGGTCTGGTGCAGGAACAGGTCCTTGGGGGTGAAACGAATGCCGATCTGCCGCGCCCGGCTCACCACCTGGATGGAGATGATCGAGTCGCCGCCCAGCTCGAAGAAGTTGTCGCTCAGGCCGACGCGCTCGAGCTTGAGCACCGTCTGCCAGATCTCGGCGATGCGCTGCTCCAGCTCGGTGCGCGGCGCCACGTAGGTTTGCTGCAGCAGGCTGGTGTCCGGCTTGGGCAGGGCCTTGCGGTCGAGCTTGCCGTTGGGGGTGACCGGAAAACGCTCGAGGAACAGGATGTGCGCCGGCACCATGTAGTCGGGCAGCAGCGCCTTGAGCTGGCCGCGCAGGCGCTCGGCCAGGCCTTCGCGGGCCGTACCGGGCTGGGCGATCACGTAGCCGATCAGTTGTTTGCCGGTGTTGCCGTCCTGGGCCGCGACCACCGCGTCGGCAACCTCGGCCAGCCCTTGCAGGCGGGCTTCGACTTCACCGAGCTCGATACGGAAACCACGGATCTTGACCTGGTTGTCGATCCGGCCGAGGTAGTCGAACACACCGTCCTGGCGTTGGCTGACCAGGTCTCCGGTGCGATACAAACGCCCGCCCTGGCCATCGAACGGGTCGGGTACGAAGCGTTCGGCGGTCAGCGAAGGCCGGTCCAGATAACCACGGGCCAACCCTTCGCCGCCCAGGTACAGCTCGCCCTTGGCACCCGGCGGCAGCAGGTTCAGTTCAAGGTTGAGAGTGCAGGTGCGACGGTGACCGATGCGCGTGCCGATCGGTGCGTAGGCCGACGCGCAGACGTCGCTGGCCGCAGCCTTCCAGATCAGCGGCGTGACCACGGTTTCGGTGGGGCCGTAGCCGTTGATGATGTACTGCGGGCGCAGCACCCGCTTGACCAGTTCGAAACTGGCCTGGGGCACCGCGTCGCCGCCAAAGCAGTAGACGCGCACCGCCGGCGGGTTGCCCTCGCGCTCGGCATGCTCGGCCAGCTGTTGCAGGTACACCGGCGGGAACGCCGCCACGGTCACGCCGTGTTCGTGCATCTGCCGGTAGGTCTGCTCCGGTGTCCACAGGCTGTCGTCGCGCACCAGCAGGCGCGCGCCGTGAGTCAGCGCGGTGAGCCAGCGCTCCTGGGCACCGTCGAAGGCGAACGACATGAACAGCAGCTCGCAATCGTCGGCATGCATCTCGTAGCGCTCACCGATGGCGCGGCAGTGCATGGCCAGAGGGCCGTGGCTGACCGCCACGCCCTTGGGCAGGCCGGTGGAGCCGGAGGTGTAGATCACATAGGCCAGGTTGCGCGGGTCGACGTCCACCTCGGGCGCCTGGGTCGGCAAGGTGCTCAGGTCGAGGCTGTCAAACAGCAGCACGGCGACCTGCTCAGGCACCGGCAGTTGCGCTTGCAGGCTGGTGTCGGTAAGCAACAGGCCAATGCCAGCGTCGCCCATCAGGTAGGCCAGGCGGTCGCGGGGGTACTGGCTATCCAGCGGCACGTAGGCGCCACCTGCCTTGAACACCGCGAGCAGGGCCACGATCATGTTTTCGCTGCGCGGCAAGGCCACCGCCACCCGGGTTTCCGGGCCGACACCACGGGCGACGAGGGCGTGGGCCAGGCGGTTGGCCTGCTGATCGAGCTGGGCGAAGGTCAACGTGCGACCGCTAAACACCACTGCCGGCGCATCCGGGGTGAGCCGCGCCTGCTCGGCAATGCGTTGGTGCACCAGCGGCGCCTGGGCATCGCTTTGCGGTTGGCCATCGAGCAGCAAGGTGCGTTGTTCGGCGTCACTGAGCAGCGGCAAGGCGCCCAGGGTTTGCGCAGGGTTGGCGGTGATGCCTTGCAGCAGGTTGAGCCAGTGGTCGACCAGACGCTGGGCGGTGGCCGGGCTGAACAGGTCGGTGGCGTAGACCAGCTTGGCCGACAGCCCTTCTGGGCCTTCGACGGTGTCCAGGGTCAGGTCCAGGTGGGCGCTGCGGATCTCCCAATCCAGGCCCCCCACACTCAGGCCTGGCAACTGGCCCAGCGACTGGCCAGCGCCCTTGCCCGCGCTCTGGTGGTTGTACATCACCTGGAACAGCGGGTTGTAGCTGAGGCTGCGCTCCGGTTGCAGCGCTTCGACCAGTTGCTCGAACGGCAGCTCCTGGTACTGCTGGGCTTGCAAGGTGGTGGCGCGTACCTGTGCGAGCAAATCGAGGAAGCTCAGCTCGCCATGCAGCTCGGCCTTGATGATCTGGGTGTTGACGAAGAAGCCGATCAGGCGCTCGGTCTCCACCCGGTTACGGTTGGCCAGTGGCACGCCGATGCGGATGTCCTGCTGGCCGCTGTAGCGGTACAACAGGGTATGGAACGAAGCCAGCAGCACCATGAACAGGCTGGCGCCCTGCTGCTGCGCCAAGGCCGAGAGCTGGTCGCTGAGCGCACGGCTGAACGGTACCTGCAGGCGAGCGCCCTGCATGCTCTGCACCGCCGGGCGCGGGTAGTCGGTGGGCAGTTCCAGCACCGGCTGGGTCGCGCCAAGCTGTTCGCGCCAGTAGGTCAACTGGCGCTCCTGCTCGCCTGCCTCCATCCAGCGGCGTTGCCAGATGGCATAGTCGGCATACTGGATCGGCAACGCCGGCAAGTCGACGCTGCCACCGGTGCTGAGCGCGGCGTACACGTGGATCAGCTCGTCGACCATGATCTGCATCGACCAGCCATCGGAGACGATGTGGTGCTGAGTCAGCACCAGCACATGATCGTTAGCGGCCAGGCGCAGCAGCTTGATCCGCAGCAACGGGCCACTGCCCAGGTCGAACGGGCGCTGGGTCTCCTCCTCTACCGCGGCGCGAATCTGTTGGTCGCGCTGCTCTGGGTCGGCCGAACAAACCAGCGGCTCGACGACGATGTTCGGCGCGCTCGGCTCGGCAATCACTTGCACCGCCTGGCCATCATGCTCATGGAAGGTACTGCGCAGTGGCTCGTGGCGGGCGATCAGGTGGGCGAAGGCACCTTCAAGCGCCGCCAGGTCGAGGGCGCCATGCAGGCGCAACGCACGCGCAATGGCATAGGCATTGCTGTGCGGCTCCATCTGCCAGATGAACCACTGGCGTTGCTGGGCGAACGACAGCGGCACATGCTCGAACTGGGCGCGGGTGCGGGGGATGGGCAGGTTGGCCGGGGAAATGCCTTCCTGAGCCATTTTCTGCAAGTAGATCCGACGCTTTTCCAGCGGTAGCAGGATGAAGCGCTCGGCGATCTTCAGTGCAGCTGCTTTATTGTCCATCATGCTTCATCCACCTCATCCAGCAAACTTTCCAGTCGATTCAAACGGTCCGCATCCAGCACGCCGGCGGGCGGTTCCAGGTGATCGACGAACTCATTGAGTACAGGGAACTGGAACATCAGTTGCGGTGCGGCGCCGATGCCCATTTCCAGTTGCAGGCGTGACAGCACGCCCATGACCAGCAGCGAATGACCGCCCAGTTCGAAGAAGTTGTCGCCCAGCCCTACCCGCTCGACCTTGAGCACGTCCTGCCAGATCTGCGCGACCTGTTCCTGCAGTGGGGTCTGCGGTGCCTGGTACGCCACCCGGGCGGCATCCAGGTTTGGGGCAGGCAAGGCCTGGCGGTCGAGCTTGCCGTTGGCGGTCAGCGGCAGGGCCGCAAGGCTCACCACGTGGGCCGGAATCATGTGTTCGGGCAGGTGCTGGCGCAGGTAGGCCTGTACCTGCTCACGCAGCCCACCCGCGTCGTCCAGCGCCACCACATAGGCCACCAGCTGCTTGCCCTGCTCGGTGTCACGGGCGACCACGGCGGCATCGGCCAACTGCGCCATGCCGCGCAGGCAGGCACCGACTTCACCGGGCTCGACCCGGTAACCACGGATTTTCACCTGGTCATCGATACGGCCAAGGGTTTCGATCGCGCCGTGGTGGATACGTACCCGGTCGCCCGTGCGGTACAGCCGCTCGCCATGGCTGGCCTGCGGGTCCGGGACAAAGCGCTCGGCGGTGAGCCCTGGGCGGCCCAGGTAGCCTCGGGCCAGGCTCGGCCCCCCCACATACAGTTCGCCATGAACCCCTTCGGCCACCGCTTGCAGATTGGCGTCCAGCAGTTGCAGGCGCACATTGAGCAACGGACGCCCCAAGGGCACACCTTGCAATTGCGCGGCTGTCGGCAGTTCAGTGGCCAACACGCCGATGGTGGTTTCGCTCGGGCCATAGTGGTTGACTACCCGGCACGTCGGCGCCAGTCGCCGAACCTCGGCGAGCAGCTCGACACTGCAGGCTTCGCCGCCCAGCACCAAGCAACGACGCGGCAGTACCTGGGCCGGCTCGGCCACCTTGAGCAACGATTGCAGGTGTGAAGGCACCAGCTTGATGAAGTCGATCGCCTCGCGGCTCATGTACTGCGCCATGCCCTGGGCGTCCATGGCCAACTGCTCGTCGAGCAGGTGCAGGCTGCGGCCGCTGCACAGGGCCGCGAACAGGGTCGTGTAACCCAGGTCGGCGGCCAAAGTGGAGGCCAGCGCCATGCGCTCTACCCCTTCCAATGGCAGCACCGCCAGCGCCGAAGCCAGGTAGTCGGCCAGCGCCCCTTGGCTGACCAGCACGCCTTTCGGCCGGCCTGTGGAACCAGAGGTGAAGATCACGTAGGCGGCCAACTCGGCCTCGCGCTGTACGGCATCCAGCGAACCGCCTTGCGGCAACTGGGCAAGTTCTTCGAAAGCAAGGCCGCGCAGCGCAGGCAAGGTGGTGTGTTCGACCAACCAGGAAGCCGGGCCCAGAAGCAGGCTTGCCTGGCTGTCCTCGAGCATCTGCCGGGTACGCGCAGGTTGTGCCCGTACGTCCAGCGGCAGGAACGCCGCACCGACCTTGAACACCGCCAGCAGGCCGATCACGAACTGCGCCGAACGCTCGGCGGCAATCGCCACCACACGTTCCGGGCCAACACCGTTGGCTTGCAGGTGCACGGCCAGGTCCACGGCGCGCTGGTTCAGCTCGCCGTAGCTCAGGCGCTGCTCGCCACACACCAGCGCGACCCGGGATGGGTTGACTCTTGCCTGCTCTTCGAACAATTGCAAGGCCTGTAGCGCCTGGCTATCGCCCCGTACGTCACCCTGGCACAGCGCAGCCAGCGCCTGGCGCGACGCCTCGCTGCCCAACTGCACTGCCCCGACCGGTTGGGTGGCGTCGTCCACCATCGCCTGCAGCAGGCAGCGCCAGTCAGCCAGCAGGCGCTCGGCGGTATCCGGGTCGAACTGGTCGACGGCATACACCAGGGTGGCGATCACGCCCTCGGGGGCTTCGACGGTTTCCAGGTTGAGGTCGAACTTGGCCTCCTGAACGTCGGCGGCCAACGTCTCGATGTTCAGCCCTGCCACCACCGGGCCTTGTGCCTGGGTGCCCTGGGCACGGTGGTTGAACAGCACCTGGAATAACGGGGTGTGGCTCAGGCTGCGCTCAGGCTGCAAGGCTTCGACCAGTTGCTCGAATGGCAGGTCCTGATGGTCCTGAGCCTGCAGGGTGGTCTGGCGCACCTGCTCGATCAACTGCCCCAACGACAGGCGACCATCGACACTGGCGCGCATGACCAAGGTGTTGATGAACACACCGAGCAGGCCTTCGGTTTCCTGGCGGTTACGGTTGGCCACCGGCACACCGACGCGAATATCGTCCTGGCCGCTGTAGCGGTGCAGCAGCGCCTGGAACCCGGCGAGCAAGACCATGAACAAGGTCGCCTGCTGGCGCTGGGCGAGCTGGCGCAAGCCTTCGCACAACGGCGCGTCCAGTTGCAGCTCAAGCTGCCCGCCACGATGGCTAGGCTGGGCCGGGCGCGCACGGTCGCCTGGCAGTTGCAGCACGGGTTGCTGCTCGCCCAACTGCGCACGCCAGTACTGCAACTGCCGCTCGCGCTCGCCGCCTTCCATGCGCTGGCGCTGCCACAGGGCGTAGTCGACGTACTGGATCGGCAAGGCGGCAAAGCCTGGATCACGGCCTTCGACCTGGGCGGCGTAGCTGCGCACCAGCTCATCGACCATCACCTGCATCGACCAGCCATCGGAGACGATGTGATGCTGGGTCAGCACCAACAGATGGTCCTGCTCCCCCAGCGGCAACAGGGCTACACGCAGCAGCGGGCCATTGACCAGGTCGAACGGCTGGCGCACCTGCTCATCGATGAAGTGGGTGATGAGCGTACCTTCATCGGCCTGGGCGTGTACCTGAATCTGCACCGGCAACGTGGCATGCACCACCTGACGAACACCGTCGGCGTCATGGGCGAAAGTGGTGCGCAGCGGCTCGTGGCGGGCGGCCAGGCTGTCGAAACTGGCACGCAGGGCCTCGATGTCCAGCACGCCACGCAGGCGCAGGGCACGTGGCAGGTTGTAGGCGGCGCTGAAGGGCTGCATCTGCCAGAGGAACCACAAACGCTCCTGGGCGTACGACAACGGCAATGCACCTTCACGCGGCGCTCGAGCGATACGTGGCCCGCCACCCAATTGCAGGGCTTCAAGCATCGCCGCCTGGGCTTGCAGGGTGCTGTTTTCGAAAACCTGACGCAGGCTGGCCTCGCGGCCCAACTCGTCACGAATGCGCGACACCAGCTGGGTGACCAGCAGCGAATGCCCGCCCAGGTCGAAGAAGTTGTCGTGCAGGCCGACCCGCTCGAGCTTCAGCAGGGTCTGCCAGATGGCGGCCAGTTGCTGCTCCAGCACGGTACGTGGCGCCACATAGGCCTGTTGCCATTGGCTGGCGTGCGGCTTGGGCAAGGCCTTGCGGTCCAGTTTGCCGTTAGGGGTCAGCGGCATCGCCGCCACGAACATCACCTGCGCCGGCACCATGTACTCTGGCAACTGCGCCTTGAGCCGGCCCTTGAGCTGCTCGCGAACGGCATGCTGGGCAGCGCTGTCGGCCTGGGCCAACGCCGAGTCGTGCGCTACGACATAACCCACCAACTGGTCGCCGCCGATCCCCGGCTGGGCGACCACGGCCACCTCGCGTACGGCCTCGCAACCCAGCAGGGCCGACTCTATCTCGCCCAGCTCGATGCGGAAACCGCGAATCTTCACCTGGTGGTCGGCGCGGCCAATATATTCGTATTCACCGCCAGCGTTCAGCCGCGCCACGTCACCGGTGCGGTACAACCGCTCACCCTGGTCGGAGAATGGGTTGGGCAGGAAGCGCTCGGCGGTGAGCGAAGCGCGGTTGAGGTAACCGCGAGCCAGGCCCTGGCCGCCGATCATCAGTTCACCCGCCACACCCTCTGGCACCGGGCTGAAGTCGGCACCGACCACATACAGCTCGGTGTTGCCGATCGGCCGGCCAAGCAGCGGCCGCGTTCGCTCAGCGTCCAGCCGGTAGCGCGCCGACCAGATGGTGGTTTCGGTCGGGCCATAGAGGTTCCAGACCGGGCCGATGGCCTCCAGCATGCGCGCGGCCAGCTCTGGCGCCAGGGCCTCGCCACCGCACAGGCACTTGCAGCCTGCAAGTGCCTGGGTGTCGCCGTGGTCGAGCAACATACGCCAGGTCGACGGTGTGGCCTGCAAGACCGTGACCGACCAGCGCCGGGCCAACGCCAACGCCGCGGCCGGGTCCTGGGCGATGTCCTTGCCAGCCAGCACCACCTGGGCGCCACAGGTCAACGGCACGTACAGCTCCAGGCCGAAGATGTCGAACGAGAAGGTGGTCAGCGACAGCATGCGGTCGGCAGCGTCCAGGCCAGGCTGCTGCGCCATGCTGGCGACGAAGTTGGCCAGGGCATGATGGCTGATCACCACGCCTTTTGGGTTGCCGGTGGAGCCGGAGGTGTAGATCACATACGCCGCCGAATCGGCGGGCAGGTTCAACTGCGGGTCACCCTGCGCCACCGCTGCCTCGGGCAGACGGTCCAGGCACAACAACTGCGCGCCGCGGCCTTCGAATCGTGGCGCCAGGGCTTCGTGGGTCAGCAGCAGGCCCATGCCGCTGGCTTGGATCATGTAGTCCAGGCGCGCCTGTGGGTAGGCCGGATCCAGCGGAATGTAGGCGCCGCCTGCCTTGAGGATGGCCAACAGACCGACCACCAGATCAACCCCGCGCTCGACGGCCAGGCCTACCATCACTTCCGGACCAACGCCCAGGGCAATCAGCCGATGGGCCAACTGGTTGGCGCGCAGGTTCAGTTCGGCGTAGCTCAGTACCTGCTCGGCAAAAGCCAGCGCCGGGGCATTCGGGGTGCGTGCCGCCAGGTCGGCGAACTGCTGGTGCACCGACAATGCCGGCACGGCCATGGCCGTGGCGTTGTTGCCATGAACCAACTGTTGCCAGTCGGCGGCGTCGAACAGCGCCAAGGCATCGACCCGCTCGGCGGGCTTGGCCAGCAGGCTCTGCAGCAGGTTCTGCCAGTGGCGGCCGAGGCGCTGGACCGTGGCGGGGCTGAACAGGTCGGTGGCGAACACCAGGGAAGCACCGATACCGTCGGGGGTTTCGACGGTTTCCAGGGTCAGGTCGAACTGCGCGGTGTGCTGGCGGGCTTCATGGTTGCTCACCTCAAGACCCGGCAGGCGGGTAACCGAGGCTTCACCGACTTCCTGGCCACGGTGGTTATGCATGACCTGGAACAACGGGCTGTGGCTCATGCTGCGTTGTGGCTGCAGCAGCTCGACCAATTGCTCGAATGGCAGATCCTGATATTCCCGGGCCTGCAAGGTCGCCTCACGCACTTGGGCAAGCAATGCGGTGAAGGGCTGGCTGCCATCGACCACAGCGCGCAGCACCAGGGTGTTGACGAAGAAACCGATCAGGCCTTCGACCTCGGGGCGATTGCGCCCCGCCACAGGTACACCGACGCGCACATCTTCCTGGCCGCTGTAGCGGTACAACAATGCCTGGAACGCGGCCAGCAGCAAGGTATAGAGCGTCACGCCCTCGCGCCGGGCCAGGTCCTTGAGGCCATGGGTCAACGCTTGTGAAAGCTGGAAGTCCACCCGGTCGCCGCGATAGCTCATGACCTGGGGCCGGGGGAAGTCGATGGGCAGCTCAAGCACCGGCTGGTGGCCACCGAGTTGCTGCTTCCAGTACGCCTGCTGGCGCTCGCGCTCGCCGGCGTCCATCCAACTGCGCTGCCACAGGGCGTAATCGGCGTACTGCACCGGCAATGCCGCCAGCGCTGCCGTGCTACCCGAGACACGGGCGCTGTACAACTTGATCAGCTCGTCGATCATGATGCGCATCGACCAGCCATCGGAAACGATATGGTGCTGCACCAACGACAACACGTGTTGCTGGTCATCCAGGCGCAGCAACTTGACCCGCAGCAGCGGCCCTTCACGCAAGTCGAACGGCTGTTGCCCATGGGCTTCGATCAGCTCGGCCAGGCTTGCCGGGTCGGCCACTGACTGGTGCTCGACCTGGATACAGCCCTGGCCATCGACCTGCTGCACCACCTGGCCGTCGACTTCGGCGAAGCGGGTGCGCAGCGACTCGTGCCGGACGACCAGCTCATCGAAAGCCGCCTGCAGGGCATCGCTGTCCAGCGAGCCTTGCAGGCGCAGTACCGACGACATGTTGTAGGCGCTACCGGCAGGATCCAGCTGCCAGAGAAACCACAGACGTTCCTGCGCATAAGACAAAAGCAGCGGCTGGGAGGCATCACGCTTGAACATCGGCGCTATGCCGAACAGATTGATCCCTTTCTTCCCAAGCATCACGGCGAGGGCTTTCCTCTCGGCCAAGGACAGCCCTTCCACCGACTCGATCAACTTTTGCACGCGCAACCCCCAAACTAGGAAATCAGACTTTCAAGCTCTTGTGCTGATAGACGTTTGAGGGCCTCCAAGGATTTAGCCAACTCGTCTTCAACGGGCTGGACGTCTGTTTGCAGCTGCTGCACCTGATCGGCGAACTGTTCCAGGCTGGCGGTCTGGAACAGGGCTTTGAGCGGCACGTCGACGCCCAGTTGCTGACGGATCTGCATCATCATCTGAGTCGCCAGCAGCGAGTGGCCGCCGAGGTCGAAGAAGTTGTCGTGCAGACCGACCCGCTCGAGCTTGAGCAGGGTTTGCCAGACGTGCGCCAACTGCTCTTGCAGCGGGGTCTGCGGCGCCACGTAGGCCTGCTGGCGCTGGCTGCTGTCGGGTGTCGGCAGGGCCTTGCGGTCGAGCTTGCCGTTGGGGCTCAGGGGCAGGCTGGCCAGCTGCACCAGGTGGGCAGGCACCATGTAGTCGGGCAGCAGCGTGCGCAGGCGGGCCTTGAGCTGTTCGCCCAGTTGCGCCGAATCTGCTTGATGCGCTACCACATAGGCCGCCAACTGCATGTCGGCACCGGTACCGACCGCCAGCACTGCCGCTTCGCGCACTTCAGGCTGCTCCAGCAGGCGCGCCTCGATCTCGCCCAGTTCGATCCGCAGGCCGCGGATCTTCACCTGATGGTCGATGCGCCCCATGTACTCGATCACCCCGTCGGCGCGCTGACGCGCCAGGTCGCCGGTGCGGTACAGGCGCTGGCCAGTGGCGAACGGGCTGGCGACGAAACGCTCGGCGGTCAACCCCGGGCGACGGTGGTAGCCCCGCGCCAGCCCTTCGCCACCCAGGTACAGCTCGCCCACCAGCCCTGCTGGCAGTGGCGACAGATCGTCGGCCAGCACGTAGGTGCTCAGGTTGGCAATCGGCTGCCCGATCGGCACGCTGTCCAGACCTTCGTCGCGGCAGGTCCAGTGAGTCACGTCGATGGCCGCCTCGGTCGGGCCATAGAGGTTGTACAGGCCCGCATTCGGCAGTTTGGCGAACACCTGCTGCTGGGCATCCACCTGCAGCGCCTCGCCGCTGCAGACGATGCGCGTGAGGCTGGTGCAGCGCGACACGCCTTCATCCTGCAGGAACACCTGCAACATCGACGGCACGAAGTGCAGCGTAGTGATGCCCTGCTGCTCGATCAGCCGCACCAGCCGCGACGGCTCGCGGTGATCGCCCGGCGCCGCGACCACCAGGCGGGCACCGACCATCAGCGGCCAGAAGAACTCCCACACCGACACATCGAAGCTGAACGGGGTTTTCTGCAGCACCGCGTCCGTGGCATCCAGGCCATAGGCCTGCTGCATCCAGCACAACCGATTGGTCAAAGCCTTGTGGCGATTGCCCGCGCCTTTAGGCTTGCCGGTGGAGCCGGAGGTGTAGATCACGTAGGCCAGGTTTTCTGGCTGCGGTTGTACGCCGGTGGCCTCGACGGAACACGCGAAGTGCCCCTGCTCGTCGACATTCAGGGCACGCACCGAACCTGGCACCGGCAGTTGGTCGCGCAGGTGCGACTGGGTCAACAGCAGCCCTATACCGCTGTCTTCGAACATATAGGCCAGGCGCTCGCGCGGGTATTCAGGGTCCAGCGGCACATAGGCGCCACCGGCCTTGAGCACTGCCAGCAGGCCCAGCACCATTTCGATACTGCGCTCGACGCAGATGCCTACCAGCACGTCCGGGCCCACCCCCAGCTCGATCAACTGATGGGCCAACTGGTTGGCCTGCTGGTCCAACTCACGGTAGCTCAGCTGGCGTTCGCCGAACACCAGGGCCACGGCGTCTGGGGTCTTCTGCGCCTGCGCCTCGATCAGGCTGTGCACGCAGGTGCCCGATGGGTAATCGACGAAGGTGTCGTTGAAGCCGTGAACCAGTTGCTGCAACTCGCTGGCATCGCACAATGGCAAGGCTTGCACCCGTTCGACCGGGTTGGCCACGACCCCGTACAGCAGGTTCTGCCAGTGACGCAGCAGGCGTTCGGCGCTGACGCGGTCGAACAGGTCGGTGGCGTAAGTCAGGCTAGCCACAAGGCCCGTGGCGGTTTCGACGGTATCCAGGCTCAAGTCGAACTGCGCCGAGCGTTCATCGCGCTGCACCGGCTGCACGTCCAGGCACGGCAGGGCCATGCCTTGGCCTGCACCTGCGACCTGATGGTTGAACATCACCTGGAACAGCGGGCTGTGGCTCATGCTGCGCTCCGGGTGCAGCGCCTGAACCAGCTGTTCGAAGGGTAAGTCCTGGTGCGCCTGGGCCTGCTGCGCCGCCTCGCGCACCTGCGCCAGAAGGGCTTCGAAAGGCTGCAGGCCGTCGATGCGCGCCTTCATCACCTGGGTGTTGACAAAGAAGCCGATCAGCCGTTCGGTCTCCATCCGGTTGCGGTTGGCCACCGGCACGCCAACATGGATCTCGGCCTGCCCGCTGTAGCGATGCAACAGCGCCTGGAACGACGCCAGCAACAGCATGAACAGACTGACATCCTGGCGCTGGGCCAACGCCTTCAGCCCCTCCAGCAAGGCCGGATCAAGGTTCAGGTCGAGCACCGCGCCCCGGTGGCTGGCCTGGGTCGGACGTGGCCGGTCGGTCCGCAGGGTCAGCACCTCAGGCGCTTCGCCCAACTGGTCTTTCCAGTAGGCCAGCTGGCGGTCTCCCTCCCCCGACTCCAGCCACTGACGTTGCCAGGCGGCATAGTCGGCATACTGGATCGGCGCCTCGGCCAGGTGTGCGACCTGGCCTTGCAGGCGGCTGGCGTAGCAGGCCAGCCACTGCTCGATCAGCACGTTGATCGACCAGCCATCGGCGATGCTGTGGTGCAAGGTCAGCACCAGCACATGGTCGTCGGACGCCACACGCAGCAGATTGACCCGGGCCAGCGGGCCCTGCATCAGGTCGAATGGCTGGGCGGTGCAGCGCTCGGCGTACGCCTTGATGGCTGACTCGACTTCATCGTTCGCGCCCACTTCATCGACCACCAGCGTCAGGTGCAACGCATCATCGAGCACCTGGCAGACCTGCCCCTGGTGCTCGACGAAGCGTGTGCGCAAGCTGCCCTGGTGACGCACCAGGTCTTCGAGGCCAGCTTGCAACGCAGCCATGTCGAGGGCGCCGTTCAAGCGCAGCACCGCCGGGATGTTATAGGCGCTGCTCGACGGCTCCAACTGCCACAGAAAGTGCTGGCGCTGCTGAGCGTAGGACAGCGGCTGCGGCCCCTGCTCCAGGGCCGGCACGATGGGCAGGCGCGCAACATTGACACCGGCCTGGGCCAGCTTGGCAAACAGCTGCCGACGGCGCTCGCCATCAAGGTTGCGCAGACGCGCAACCAGTTCCTGCGTACGGTCCTGCTTGTGCTCAGGCATTACTTTCCTCCAGTTCGTCGAGCGCGCCGAAGATCAGGTCCAGCTCATCGGCCGCCTGACCGGCATCACCTTGCAGATGCGCCGCCAGCTGTCCGAGCTGGCGTAGTTCATAGAATTCCTTGACCGGCAGCTCGACCCCGAACGCACCGCGAATACGCGACAGCAGCATCACCGCCTGCAGCGAGTGGCCACCCAGGGCGAAGAAGTCGTCATCCAGGCCAACCCGCTCAAGGCCCAGCACGTCCTGCCAGATCTGCGCCAGCTGGCGCTCGAGTTCGCTCTGCGGGGCGCGGAACTGCGCACTGCTCACCGCCGCGCTGACCGCTGGCAGGGCCTTGCGGTCGAGCTTGCCGTTGGGGCTCAGGGGCAGGCTGGCCAGCTGCACCAGGTGGGTAGGCACCATGTAGTCGGGCAGCAGCGTGCGCAGGCGGGCCTTGAGCTGTTCGCCCAGTTGCGCCGAATCTGCTTGATGCGCTACCACATAGGCCGCCAACTGCATGTCGGCACCGGTACCGACCGCCAGCACTGCCGCTTCGCGCACTTCAGGCTGCTCCAGCAGGCGCGCCTCGATCTCGCCCAGTTCGATCCGCAGGCCGCGGATCTTCACCTGATGGTCGATGCGCCCCATGTACTCGATCACCCCGTCGGCGCGCTGACGCGCCAGGTCGCCGGTGCGGTACAGGCGCTGGCCAGTGGCGAACGGGCTGGCGACGAAACGCTCGGCGGTCAACCCCGGGCGACGGTGGTAGCCCCGCGCCAGCCCTTCGCCACCCAGGTACAGCTCGCCCACCAGCCCTGCTGGCAGTGGCGACAGATCGTCGGCCAGCACGTAGGTGCTCAGGTTGGCAATCGGCTGCCCGATCGGCACGCTGTCCAGACCTTCGTCGCGGCAGGTCCAGTGAGTCACGTCGATGGCCGCCTCGGTCGGGCCATAGAGGTTGTACAGGCCCGCATTCGGCAGTTTGGCGAACACCTGCTGCTGGGCATCCACCTGCAGCGCCTCGCCGCTGCAGACGATGCGCGTGAGGCTGGTGCAGCGCGACACGCCTTCATCCTGCAGGAACACCTGCAACATCGACGGCACGAAGTGCAGCGTAGTGATGCCCTGCTGCTCGATCAGCCGCACCAGCCGCGACGGCTCGCGGTGATCGCCCGGCGCCGCGACCACCAGGCGGGCACCGACCATCAGCGGCCAGAAGAACTCCCACACCGACACATCGAAGCTGAACGGGGTTTTCTGCAGCACCGCGTCCGTGGCATCCAGGCCATAGGCCTGCTGCATCCAGCACAAGCGATTGGTCAAAGCCTTGTGGCGATTGCCCGCGCCTTTAGGCTTGCCGGTGGAACCAGAGGTGTAGATCACGTAGGCCAGGTTTTCCGGCGCAGGCTGTACCTGAGGCGCGCTCAGCGGGTAGCCCAGGTGAGCCTGCCGGTCGAGACACAGGGCGTGCAAGCCCGCCGGTAGCGGCAGTTGTGGCAGCACCTCGGTTTGGGTCAGCAGCAATGCTATACGGCTGTCCTCGAACATGTAGGCCAGGCGTTCGCGTGGGTACTCCGGGTCCAGCGGCACGTAGGCGGCACCGGCCTTGAGCACCGCCAGCAGGCCAAGGACCATCTCCAGGCTGCGCTGAGCGGCGATGCCTACCAGCACGTCCGGGCCCGCCCCCAGCTCGATCAACTGGTGAGCCAACTGGTTGGCCTGCTGGTCCAATTCGCGGTAGCTCAACTGACGCTCACCGAACACCAGGGCCACAGCGTCCGGAGTCTTCCGCGCCTGGGCTTGGATCAGGGTGTGTACGCAGGTGTCCGACGGGTAATCGACGAAAGTGGCGTTCCACTGCTCGACCACCTGCGCCTGTTCGGACACAGCGAGCATGTCCAGCTCGCCCAGGGTGCGCTGCGGGTCCTGCGCCAAAGCTTCGAGCAACTGGGCCAGGTGGCCATTGATGCGGCGGATGCGCTCGGCGCTGAAGTGCGCCAGGTCGAAGCTGTAGTGCAGCGCCAGCCGCTCGCCCAGGGTCACGCCTAAGGTCAGTGGGTAACTGGTCAAGTCGCTGTGCTTGGCCGGGCCGAAACGCAGGCCCTGCGATGCTCCACGCTCCAGCGCCTCGGAGACCGGGAAATTCTCGAACACCAGAATGTTATCGAACAGCGCCTCACCGCTGTGACCGACCCAGCCCTGCACTTCGAACAGCGCACTGTGCTCGTGCTCACGCATGGCCAGGCTCAGGTCCTGCAGGGTATGCAGCCATTGCGCCACGGTCTGCTGCGGGTGCGGGCTGGCGGCCAGCGGCAGGGTATTGATGAACAGCCCCAACTGGCTTTCTACCCCCGGCAGGTCGGCCGGGCGGCCGGCCACAGTAGTGCCGACGGTGACACAATCCTGGCCGGTGTAACGCTGCAACAGCAGCAGCCAGGCGGCTTGCACCAGGGTGTTGAGGGTCACTTTCTGCTGCCGGGCGAAGGCGTTCAGGCGCTGGGTCGAGGCCGTATCCAAATCATGATGCAACAGCTCGTGGCCGCTGCCGCCAGCATGCTCGGCGCCCACCTTGGCCAGCAACGTCGGCGCCTCGAACGCCGCCAGGCGCTCTTTCCAGAAGCGCTCGCTGCTCTGGGCATCGCGTTGCTGCAACCACTGGATGTAGTCGCGATAACGCCCCAGTGGGCGCTCGAACGCCTGGCCGTGATAACGCATCATCACTTCACCCAGCAACTGCGAGCTGCTCCAACCGTCCATGAGGATATGGTGGTTGGTGAACATCAGGTGATGGCTATGCTCGCCGGTGCGCACCAGGGTCAGGCGCAGCAGGCCGGGGCTCGACAACTCGAAGCCTCGGGCGCGGTCCTGCTCGGCCAACGCTCGCAGGGCGACGGCCAGGTCGTCGCGACCACGCCAGTCATGGCAGGTGAAGTCCAGCGGCAGGTGGCGGTGGATGATCTGCAACTGCTGGCCACCGCCTTGCCAGGCGAAGGCGCTGCGCAGGATGTCGTGGCTATCCATCGCTGCCTGCCAGGCGGCGCGGAAACGCTCGACCTCAAGGCCTTTGACATCCAAGCACAACTGGTTGATGTACTCGCCACTGCCCTGTCGCAGCAGGCTGTGGAACAACATACCCTGCTGCATGGGCGACAGCGGATAGATATCCTCGATCTGGCTGGCCGGCACGTCCAGCGCATCCAACTGAGCCTGGTCGATGCCCGCCAGCGGGAAGTCGGACGGCGTGACGCCCATGACCCCAGGCTGGCAGCAATGCTCGACCAGGGCGCGTAGCTGCTCATCGAAGCAGGCGGCCAGGTGGTCGATGGTAGCGGTGTCGAACTGTTCGCCGCTGAAGGTCCAGCGCATCTCCAGCTCGCCGTCATAGACCTGGCCCTCCACCTCCAGCCAGTTGCCCAGCGGCGCGTCTTCGCTCAATTCAGCACCAGCGCCTTCATGGGCCGGCACCAGCAGCGCACCGTCGTCGAAGCTGGCGTCGAACTGGCCCAGGTAGTTGAAGGTCACCCGTGGCTGCGGCAATGCCGCAAGGGCATCCCGCACCGGCTGCTGGCCAAGGTAGCGCAGCACACCGAAGCCCAGGCCCTTGGCCGGTACGGCGCGCAGTTGTTCCTTGATGCCCTTGAGGCTGGCCGCCAGGTCGTCGTGGGCGGTGAGGCGCACTGGGAACAGGCTGGTGAACCAACCCACACTGCGGCTCAGGTCGATGTCGGCGAACAGGTCTTCACGGCCATGCCCTTCGAGCTGGATCAGCGCGTCGGCATGGCCAGTCCAGCCACGCAGGGTGCGGGCCAGGGCGGTGAGCAACAGGTCGTTGACCTGGGTACGGTAGGCGGCGGGCGCCTGTTGCAGCAGTTGGCGGGTGGCCTCGCGATCGAGACGGCCGCGGACCACCTGACGGTGACGGCTTTGCAGGCTGCCCTGCGGGCGATCGCACGGCAGGTCGAGCGGGGCATCGCTCAACACGCCGGCCCAGTAGCCCAGTTCGTCCTGCATGGCAGGGGTTTGCGCCAATGCAGTCAGGCGCTCGGCCCAAGCCTGGGTCGAACTGGTCTTGGCCGGCAACTGTACCGGTCGCCCCTGCAGCAACTGGGTGTAGGCGTGCTGCAAGTCCTCCAGCAGGATGCGCCAGGACACCCCGTCCACCACCAGGTGGTGAATGGCCAGCAACAGGCGCTGGCTGCCATCGTCCAGGGTCGCCAGCACCGCACGTAGCAATGGCCCTTTGACAAGGTCCAGGCTGGCTTGTGCCTGGGTGTTCAGTTCGCCAAGCCGTTCAAGGGACACGCCCTCGCGCAGCCACAGCAGGTCGTCATCGCTCGCGGTCGGCTCGGCAATCCATGCCCGCCAGCCCCCGTCCTGCACCACGAAGCGCGAGCGCAGTGCGTCGTGATGGGTAACGAGCGATGCCAGGGCCTGGTGCAAGGTATCGACCTGCAACGCCTGCTTCGGCTGCAGCAGCAACGCTTGGTTCCAGTGATGGCGGGCGGGTATGGGCTGAGCGAAGAAATCGTACTGAATCGGCAGCAATCCCAGGGCCCCGGTCACCGGCCCCTGGTCGATCACCACAACGTCATCGCCCAGGCGAGCGACGCTGGCCAGGCCCTGTACGGTCTGGTGCTGGAACAGGTCCTTGGGGCTGAACAGCAAGCCGGCCTGGCGGGCACGGCTGACCACCTGAATCGACATGATCGAGTCGCCGCCCAACTCGAAGAAGTTGTCGGTGACACCGACCTGCGCGCACTTGAGCACATCCTGCCAGATGGCTGCGATTCGCTGTTCCAACGCAGTGCGGGGCGCCACATGGCTGTGTTGCAATTGACTGGCGTCGGGGCGTGGCAGGGCCTTGCGGTCGAGTTTGCCGTTGGGGCTTAGGGGGAACCGAGCCAACAGCAGCAACTGCGCAGGCACCATGTAGTCGGGCAGTTGCTCTTGCAAGCCGCTGCGGATGGCTTCACGCAGGGCGGCCTGGGTGGCCAGATCCGCGTCGACCAGCTCGCGCTCGGCCGGCACCACATAGCCGACCAGTTGCAGGCCATTGGCCCCCGGCAATGCCAGCACCAGGGCATCGGCCACCTCGTCACGCTCCAGCAAGCGTGCTTCGATCTCGCCCAGCTCGATGCGGAAACCGCGGATTTTCACCTGGTGGTCGATTCGGCCGACGTACTCGATCACCCCCTCGGCATTGAAACGAGCCAGGTCGCCGGTGCGGTACAGGCGTGCACCAACACCGCTGTACGGGTCGGGGATAAAGCGCTCGGCGCTCAAACCCGGGCGCTGGAAGTACCCACGCGCCAACAACTCGCCACCGATCACCAGTTCGCCGACCACACCCACCGGTGCCGGCAAGCCGTTGTCGTCCAGTACCAGGATGTTGCGCCCCGGCAGGACGGCACCGATCGGCAGGGTCAGTGGGATCGGGCGCTGGCCGTGCACATAATCGTCGCAATCGAGGGTAGTGGCGGTGACCGTCGCCTCGGTGGGACCGTAGGTATTGAGCAGGCGTACATGACCCAAGCCAGCCTGGCGCCAGGCCAGCAGGCCCTCAGGTGGCATCGCTTCGCCACCACCGTGCACCTGGCGCAGCACGCCATAGTCACGCGGACCGACTGCGGCGAACTCCTTGGCCAGCATGTGCCAGTAAGCGGTGGTCAGGTCCATCACGCTGATGCGTTGCTCGATCAACTGGCGGTAAAGGGTTTCGCTGTCCCAGATCTCACTGCCACGGATCACTACCGAGGCACCGCAGATCAATGCCGGGTAGAGCTGCTCGACGAAACCGTCGAAGTTGAAGGTGGCAAACTGCAGCACCCGGTCGGCGGCACTCAGTTCGAAGAAGCCCAACGACACATGGGCGTGACGCACCAGCGCACGGTGGCTGATACCGACGCCCTTGGGCCGGCCGGTGGAGCCGGAGGTGAACATGACGTAGGCCAGGTTGTCGGGCAAGGCACGGTTGGGCAGGTCGCTGTCGTCGCCGTGCACCCAGGCCTCGTCGCGATCCAGGCATAGGGTCTGCACGCCTTGGGGCAGCGGCAGCCGCTGCAGCAGGCCGTCATGGGTCAGGATCAGGCGGCTGCCGCTGTCTTCGATCATGCATTGCAGGCGGTCGGCCGGGTATTGGGGATCGAGCGGCACGTAACCGCCACCGGCCTTGAGCACTGCCAACAGGCCGACCACCATGTCCAGGCCGCGCTCCAGGGCGATGCCCACCAATACTTCGCGATCCACACCACGCTCGACCAGGGTGCGGGCCAGGCGGTTGACCTGAGCATTGAGCTCGCCGTAGGTCAGTTGCTGACCGTCGAAAATCAGCGCGAGCGAATCCGGCGCACACGCAGCCTGGGCCTGGAACAGCTCATGCACGGTCAGCTCGTTGGGGTACTGGGCCTCGTTGCGGCCCCAGCCCTCGACCACTTGGCGGTATTCCTGCTGGTCCAGCAGGGCGATCTCGCCAATACGCTGGGCCGGGTTGGCGACCATCGCCCGCAGCACAGTCAGCCAGTGCCGGGCAAGGCGCTCGATGGTCGGCGCCTCGAACAGGTCGCAGGCGTAGGTGAAGGCGGCATTCAAGCGGCCACCCTGCTCGTAGGTGTCCAGGCTCAGGTCGAACTGGGTAGTGCGGCTTTCCCACTCGATGACGCCCAGTTCCAGGCCCTTGCCCACTGTCAGGCGGGTGACGTCGGCCACTTCCGGCTGGTGGTTGTACATCACCTGGAACAGCGGGTTGTAGCTCAGGCTGCGCTCGAGCTTGAGGGCGTCCACCAGGCATTCGAACGGCAGGTCCTGGTGATCCTGCGCGCCCATGGAGGCGGCCTTGATATCGGTCAGTAGCTCAGCCACCGAGGTCATGCCATCGAGCCGGGTGCGCAATACCTGGGTGTTGACGAAGAAGCCGATCAGGCCCTCGGTCTCGTTACGGTTGCGGTTGGCGATGGGTACGCCGATACGTAGGTCGCCCTGGCCGCTGTAGCGATGCAAGACAATGTTGAACGCCCCCAACATCAGCATGAACAGGGTCACCCCCTGCTGCCGGGCCAGTGCGCGCATCTGCTCGACCAACTGTGCATCCAGGGCCAGTTCGTGGCGGCGCCCCTGGTAGGTCGGCTGTACCGGGCGCGGATGGTCGCTGGGCAACTCCAGCACCGGATGTTCGTCACCCAGTTGCGCCATCCAGTAATCCAGTTGGCGCTGCTGCTCGCCCGCCTCCAGCCAGCGACGCTGCCACAGGGCATAGTCGCTGTACTGTATCGGCAGCGCCGCCAGCTGTGGCTGGCCGCCTTGATCATGGGCATCGTAGAAACGGCAGAACTCATCGATCAGCACGGTCATCGACCAGCCATCGGACACGATGTGATGCAGGGTCAGCAGCAGCACGTGCTCCTGTTCGGCCAGGCGCAGCAGGCGCACCCGCAGCAGCGGGCCCTGGGCCAGATCGAACGGCTGCTGCGCCTGGGCTTCGGCCTCGGCCGCCACTTCGGCCTCGCGCTGCTCGGGCGCCAGCTTGCCCAGGTCGCGCCAGGCAATGGTCAACGCCTGCTCGCAGGGAACCTGGCACAGGCTATCGTCCGGCTGTTGGCGGAACACCGTGCGCAGGGTCTCGTGGCGTTCGACCAGGCTGGCGAAAGCCTGCTCAAGGGCCTGGCGATTGAGCGCGCCCTTCAGGCGTACCGCGGCCGGTAGGTTGTAGGCGCCGCTGTGCGGGTCCAGGTGCCAGAGAAACCACATCCGCTGCTGGGCATAGGACAGGGCCTGACGGTCCTGGGCCTCTACATTCCGCGGGATGGGGAACTGGGAGAAATCCACCCCTTCCTTGCGCAGCGCCGCCAGGAATACCTGGCGTTTTTCCACGGGCAGACCGATGAACCGGCGAGCGAGTTTCAGGGCGTCTTCAGCATTCATTTCTTGGCATCCGGAGCGTGGATCGAATGACCCGATGACAGGTCGTCCCTATAGAACGAACCCAGGCCGGAAAAATTAGCGCTGCCCCACCTGTGCAAGCCGAGCGGGCCCATACAGCCGCTAAATTGGCCGGCGCAGGGTTCGTCCAATCGGTGAACCCGATGCCAAAGGACCTGCCATGTCCACCTCTTCCTCTCTCGCCAGTGCCATGCAGCGGGGCCTTCGCAGGCTGACCAGCGGCCTGGCGCAAAAACCCAGCGCCTACCGGATGTTCGACTTGCAACTGCTGCACAAGATCGAACTCAGCCCCTCGCTTTGCCGCCTGGTGTTTACCGGGCCCGATGTCGCCAGCATGCAATGCGCCGGGCCCGACCAGCGGGTAAAACTGTTCTTCCCCGCCGCCGACGGCAGCCTGCCATCACTGCCCCACGACAGCCACTGGAACGAAGCGCGCAAACAACTGCCGGAGGCCTCGCGACCGCCAATGCGCACCTACACCATTCGCGCCCTACGCCGCCCCGAGGCGCAGGTGGATATCGACTTCGTCATGCATGGTGTCAACGGCCCTGCCTCGGCCTGGGCGGCCCAGGCCCGCAGCGGCGATCGCCTGCAGATGCTGGCACCCGACCTGGCCTACCGAAAAGACCCAGGCGGCCATGAATGGAACCCGCCTGCCGGCGTAAACCACGTGTTGTTGGTGGGCGACGAAACGGCCTTGCCAGCCATCGCCAGCATCCTCGAAGAGCTGGCCGCAAGCGCGCAACCACCCCTGGTGCAGGCCTTTGTCGAAGTCCCCTTGCAAGCCGACTGCCTGAGCCTGGATTGCCCCCGCGACACCCACCTGCACTGGCTACCGCGAGATGTGCTCGGCAGCACCCACGGCACCGCCCTGCTGCAGGCCGTCGAGCAGTTGGCCGACTTGCCGATCATGCAGGCCCCGAACAAAGCGTGCCTTCTGGAGGAAATCGACATCGAGCAACGACGCCCCTGGGAACTGGCAAAAGCCCGACGGGGTGATTTCTATGCCTGGGTGGCCGGGGAATCGGCCACTGTGATGCGGATTCGTCGGCACCTGATCAATGTTCGGCACCTTGATCGTGCATGCCTGACGCTGATGGGGTATTGGCGCAGGGGACGCTCGTTCGAATGAGCGATACCTGGGGCTGCGCGGCAGCCCCAGGGTACGATCAGACCGCCGCCGTCACCGCCTCGGCAAACCGCTGCGCCACCTCGTCGATCTGATCGGCACTGATGATCAGCGGTGGCAGGAAACGCACAACCGCACCATGGCGCCCACCCAGCTCGAGAATCAGGCCCCGCTTGAGGCACTCGCGCTGGATCTTCGGTGCCAGTTCGCGGTTGACCGGAGGGTGACCCAAGGCATCGGGCCGGCCTTGCGGGTCGACCAGCTCGACCCCGAGCATCAGGCCACGACCACGGATATCGCCCAGTTGCGGATAATCCCGCTGCAACCGCAGCAGGTGCTCACGCAGGCGCTGCCCCATGGCCTCGGCATGCTCGGCCAGGCGGTGCTCGACCAGGTAGCCGATCACCGCCGAGCCCGCAGCCATGGCCATCTGGTTGCCACGGAACGTACCGGCATGGGCACCTGGCTTCCAGGTGTCCAGCCAGTCGCGGTAGACCACCACCGCCAGCGGCAGGCTACCGCCGATGGCCTTGGACAGGGTGACCACGTCCGGGACGATGCCGGCGTGCTCGAAGGCGAACATCCGCCCGGTACGGGCGAAGCCGCTCTGGATCTCGTCGACGATCAGCGCCACCCCGGCTTGCTCGGTGATACGGCGCACCCCCTTGAGCCATTCGATATCGGCCGGGATCACCCCGCCCTCGCCCTGCACCACCTCCAGGATCACCGCTGCCGGCAGCGGTACACCGCCTTCAGGGTCGAGCAACAGGTTCTCCAGGTAATGCAGGCCAGCCTTGACCCCGGCTTCGCCGCCCAGGCCAAACGGGCAACGGTAATCGTAGGGATACGGCATGAATTGCACACCGTTGCCGAGCAAGGCACCTAACGGCTGCTTGGGGCCATGGCTGCCCATCAGGCTCAACGCGCCCTGGCTCATGCCATGGTAGGCCCCCTGGAATGCCAGCACCGTGCTGCGCCCGGTGGCACTGCGCACCAGCTTGAGCGCCGCCTCCACGGCGTCGGTACCGGTGGGGCCACAGAACTGCACCTTCGCCTCACGGCGCAGTGCCTCGGGCAGCACACCGAACAGGTCCTGGACGAAGCGATCCTTGACCGGCGTGGTCAGGTCCAGGGTGTGCAGCGGCAGTTCGTCGGCCAGCACGCGCTGGATCGCCTCGATCACCACAGGGTGGTTGTGGCCCAGGGCCAAGGTCCCCGCCCCCGCCAGGCAGTCGATGAACTGACGGCCCTCGACATCCTCGACATGGATGCCACGGGCGCGCTTGAGGGCCAGAGGAATACGCCGGGGGTAGCTGCGGGCGTTGGATTCCTGTTGCTGCTGGCGCTGCAACAGGGGTGAATCCTCGAATTCGTACAGCGCCTGCGGCGCAGTGGCCGGCAGGACCTGGGCAAGGCTGGAAGCGGTCGACATCGGAAAAATCCTCGCAAGCAAGCGAAAGTGCCCGCCACGCCCCTGGAGCCGGATGTGTGTCGGGTTGTCATCGCTTGAAAAACGCTTCAGCGGGGCGAGGATTTAGCAGTTGTTACAGGATTTGTGTGGCCCCTTCGCGGGCAAGCCCGCGAAGGGGCGCGACACCGTCAGTGACGCGCCGGCACCTGCAGCCATACCCGCAGCCCATCGCTGCGGCTGTCGAAGCGCAGGCTGCCAGCACAGCGCTGCACGATCGCCTGGACGATCGCCAGGCCCAGGCCACAGCCGCCACTCTGGCCATGGCGCCAGAAACGCTCGGTCAGGTGCTGCAGGTCCTCCTCGGCGATGCCCGGCCCATGGTCGCGAACCAAAAAGCCCACCTGCCCGTCGGCCGCCTGCACCTCCAGCTCCACGGCGGTATCGCCGCCATGGCGCAGGGCGTTGTCCAGCAGGTTGCGCAAGGCCGCTACCGCCAGCGGCGCGGGCATGCCCAGGTAGACCTGGGCAGCCTCCTCCGGCAGGCGCAGGACGATGCGCCGGTTGTCGCCTCCGCCAGCATCCTGCACCGCTTGGCGCGCCACCTGCTCGGCGCTGCATTGCACGCCATCTTCGAACGACAGGCTACCCTCCACCCGGGCCAGCATCAGCAACTGTTCCAGGGTGCGGTGCATACGATCGGCCCCCTGCTCCGCGTGTTCCAGCGCCTGCTCGCGAACCGTGCCGTCGGTCATGCGCGCGACTTGCAGGTGGGTCTTGATCGCGGTCAGCGGGCTGCGCAGCTCGTGGGCCGCGTCGTCGGTCAGGCGCCGTTCGCGCTCGATGGTCTGGGCGATGCGCAGGAACAACTGGTTCTGCGTCTCGAGCAGCGGCTGGAGTTCGCTGGGCATGCCGGTCACCTGCAACGGCTCGACGCTGTCGGCGCGGCGCCGGCGCAGGGCGTCACGCATCCGGTTGAGCGGCTCCAGGCCCTTGCCGACGCCGATCCACAGCAGCCCCAGGCTGCCGAGCAGGGCCATCAGCACCGGCGCCGAGGCTGCCAGGAGGATCGAACGGTTGAGCGCCTCGCGCTCCAGGTGGCGATCGGCGGTGGTGATGCGCACATCGCCATGGTTGTAGGTGAAGGTGCGCCAGGACGCGCCATCGATGGACTGGTCACGGAAGCCGCTGCTCTGGTCGTCCATGGCCCCGTCGTGCTTGTGGTTGCTGGCGAGGATTTCGCCGCGCAGGGAGCTGACCTGGCAGGCCATGCCGTCCGGCACGCTGAGCTGGTCGGCAGAAAAATGTGCGTCTTCGCCCTTGGCCGTCAGCGGCTGCGGCAACTGGTCGATCAAGCCGGCGACCATACGCGCCGAGGCCACCAGGCGCTGGTCGAGGGAGAACATCATCTGCTGGCGCAGGTCGCGCAGCATCCACGCGGCGGCGAGCACCCAGATGATGACGAAGGCGCTGCCCAGGATCAGCGAGAGGCGTGCACGCAGGCTCATGGGGTGGTCTCCTGGGAGGCCTGGGCCGGCCCGAGGCGATAGCCCAGGCCACGCACGGTCTCGACGATGCTGTTGCCGAGCTTGCGGCGCAGGTGGTGGATATGCACGTTGAGGGCGTTGCTCTCGACTTCGTCGCTGAAACCGTAGACGCAGTCCTTGAGCTGCTCGCTGGAGAGCACCCGGCCGGGGTTCTGCAGCAGGGCCTGGAGCAGCGCCTGCTCGCGTCGGGACAGGTCCACCGGTTGGCCGGCGAGGGTCGCCTCGCAACTGCTGGGGTCGTAGCGCAACGGGCCGTGCTCGATGACGTTCACCGCCCGTCCGGCCACGCGGCGCAGCAGGGTGTGCAGGCGCGCGGCCAGTTCGCGCAGGTCGAAGGGCTTGAGCAGGTAGTCGTCGGCGCCGGCCTGCAGTCCATCGACCCGGTCGGTGATCGCGTCACGGGCGGTGAGCACCAGCACCGGCAGGGTCTCGCCCTGCTGGCGCAGGCGGCGCAGGAGCCTGAGGCCATCTTCGTCGGGCAGGCCCAGGTCGAGGATCATCACGTCGAACTGCGCGGCCTTCAGCAGCGCCCGCGCGGCACCGGCGCTGGCCACCCGGTCCACGGTCAGGCCCTGGGCGGCGAGGCCGGCGCAGATGCCGCTGGCGATCAGGTCGTCGTCCTCGCAGAGCAGTACGTGCATGGGAGGTTCTCCAGTGGGGAAGCTTGGCTTGCATTGCACAGTGGGGGGATTAAGGGGGGATTATGACGCCTGGCGGGGAGATTCGTCGCGCTGGGGTGATTGTTGGTAGTGGGGCTGCAAAGCAGCTCCAATACCGCTTAACTGACCAGCATCCGAACCCAACAGTCCTACAAGGCAGCCTGTAGGACCCGGTTAACCCTCGGTTAATCAGCCCAGGCCAGCATGGGCCCCCTCACTGCACTGCCAAGGCGAAGACATGCGCATTTTCCTGCTCTTGCTGACATTCCTCCTGGCCGGCCCGCTCCAGGCCAACCCCTTCGAGGTCAAACCGGATTTCCTACCCGTCGACCAGGCTTTCGTCCTGAGCCACGATCGCCTGCCCGACGGCCAGATGCGCCTGCACTTCCAGATCCAGGACGGCTATTACCTCTACCAGAAACGCCTGAAGTTCGAGGGCCTGCCCGCCGATCAGCACCCGCAGCTCCCGCCGGCGCTGAACCACCACGACGAGTTCTTCGGCGACAGCGCCGTCTACCGCCAGCAGCTCGAGCTGCTGCTCCCCGCCAATGCCCAGGGCCAGTTGCGCCTGGGCTGGCAGGGCTGCGCCGACGCCGGCTTGTGCTACCCACCGCAAACCACCGTGATCGAACTCGGCGGCCAAGCCCCGGCGACCACCGAGCTGGCCAGCGACCAGGCCCTGGCCAGCGACCTGCAGCACGCCAGCCTGGCCTGGAGCCTGCTGGCCTTCTTCGGCCTCGGCCTGCTGCTGGCCTTCACCCCGTGCTCATTGCCGATGCTGCCGATCCTCGCCGGCCTGGTCCTGGGCAACGGTGCCAGCGCCCGCCGTGGCTGGGTGCTGGCCGGTGTCTATGTGCTGAGCATGGCCCTGGTCTATGCGGCCCTGGGCGTGGTCGCCGCGCTGCTCGGCGCCAGCCTGCAGGCGTGGTTGCAGCAACCTTGGCTGCTGGGCAGCCTGGCCGCGTTGTTCGTGATCCTGGCATTGCCGATGTTCGGCGCCTTCGAGCTGCAACTGCCGGCGGCCCTGCGCGACCGCCTCGACCGCGCAGGCCAGGGTACCCGTGGTGGCAACCTGTATGGCGCAGCGCTGCTCGGCGCCCTCTCCGGCCTGCTGCTGGGGCCGTGCATGACCGCACCGCTGGCCGGTGCGCTGCTGTATATCGCCCAGAGCGGCGACATGCTGCACGGTGGTCTGGTGCTGTTCAGCCTGGGCCTGGGCATGGGCGTGCCGCTGCTGTTGCTGGTGACCCTGGGCAATCGCTACCTGCCGCGCCCCGGCGCCTGGATGAACCTGGTCAAGGGCTCGTTCGGCTTCGTCTTCCTCGCCATGGCCCTGTACACCCTGCGCAGCCTGCTGCCGGCAACGCTGTTGCTGGCCCTCGCTGGCGCCTGGCTGATCGCCCTGGCCTGGGCCGCCTGGCCTGCCCTGCACCGCCTGCCCGCGCTGCGCGCCATGCCGCTGCTCGGCGCCCTGTGGGGTGGCCTGTTGCTGGTCGGCGCCGCAGCCGGCGGTGACGACCTCTGGCAACCGCTGCAACCCTTCGCGGGGGGCGGTGCCCCCGTGGCGAACGCCAAGGCCGAGGATGCCTTCGTCACGGTCAACCGCCCCGAGGCGCTGCAACGTGAACTGGACGCCGCCCGGGAGCGCGGCCAGTGGGTGATGCTGGACTACTATGCCGACTGGTGCGTGGCGTGCAAGGTCATGGAAAAACAGGTATTTGCCCGGCCTGATGTCCAGGCCGACCTGGCCAACGTGCACCTGGTGCGCCTCGACGTCACCGCCAACAGCCCGCAGAGCCGCGAACTGTTGCAGCGCTACCAGGTGCCAGGCCCGCCCAGCCTGATCTGGATCGGCCCGGAAGGCGAGGAACGCCGCGCCCGGCGCATCACCGGCGAGGTGGATGCCGCCACCTTCCTGCAGCACTGGACACAGACCAGGGGCCAAGGCTGATGCTGACCGTGACCCTGGGGCCGCTGACCATGGCCCTCAACCACCTGCTGCTGCTCGCAGCTCTCGGGATCGCCAGCCTGGTCGGCTGGTGGGTCGCCCGGCGCGGCGGCGAAAGCCCCGAGTCGGCGCTGTTCAACTTGTTCCTGCTGGGGCTGGTGTTCGCCCGCCTGGGCTTCGTGCTGGCCTACTGGCCGATGTACCGCGACGACCCTGTGCAGGTGATCGACATTCGCGACGGCGGCTTCCTGCTCTGGGCCGGCCTGATCGGCATCGTGCTCGGCACCCTGTGGCAGGGCTGGCGCCACCCGGGCCTGCGCCGTCCGCTGGGCTGGGCGCTGTTCAGCGGCGCGCTGTTCTGGGGGCTGGCGAGCCTTGGCAGCCACCTCTACAGCAAGGGCACCGAGTTGCCGGCGCTAAGCCTGCGCAATGCCACAGGGCAGTCGGTAGCGCTGCACGACTACCGTGGCAAGCCACTGGTGATCAACCTCTGGGCCACCTGGTGCCCGCCCTGCCGACGCGAGATGCCGGTGCTGCAGCAGGCCCAGCACGATTACCCGCAGGTGACCTTCCTGTTCGTCAACCAGGGCGAGACGCCGGAGAACGTCAGTACGTTCCTGGCCACCACCGGCTTGAGCCTGACCCATGTACTGTTCGACGGCAGCGGCCAGTTGGCCCAGCGGGTCGGCTCCATGGCCCTGCCCACCACCCTGTTCTACAGCGCCGAAGGGCGGCTGGTCGGCAGCCACCTGGGCGAACTGTCCCGTGCCAGCCTGCGCCATGCGCTGCAACCCTTCGAACGGGCCACCGCGCCCTCCTCCGCCGCACAAGGAAACTGACATGCGATTGAATGCACTGCTGCCCCTGAGCCTGGCCCTGCTGGCGACCCCGGCCTTGCAGGCCGAAGAACTGCCCAAGGCGGTCCAGCAGATACAAGCCAAGGGCGCCGTGATCAAGGGCAGCTTCGATGCCCCCAACGGCTTGCGCGGTTATGCCGCCGAATACCAGAACAACGGCATCGCCCTGTACCTGACTCCCGACGGCAAACATGTGCTGGTCGGCAGCCTGTTCGACGAACAGGGCAAGGACCTCAGTGCAGAGCCGCTGGAAAAACTGGTGTATGCCCCAATGACCAAGGCTATCTGGGCGAAGATGGAAAAGACCGCCTGGATCGCCGATGGCAAGGCCAACGCGCCGCGCATCGTCTACCTGTTCAGCGACCCGAACTGCCCGTACTGCAACATGTTCTGGCAGCAGGCACGGCCCTGGGTCGAGTCGGGCAAGGTGCAGTTGCGCCATATCATGGTCGGCATCATCCGCGAGGACAGCCCAGGCAAGTCGGCGGCCTTGCTCGCCGCCAAGGACCCGGCCAAGGCGCTGGAGCAACATGAGAAAGCGGGCAAGGCCAGCACGCTCAAGGCCTTGGACACGATACCGGAGGCTGTGCAGACCAAGCTGGAGGGGAATCTGGCGTTTATGGAAGAGTTGGGGTTGCGGGCGACGCCGGCGATCTTCTATCAGGATGAGCAAGGGAACCTGCAGAGCCAGCAAGGCGCGCCGCGACCCGAGATGCTGGGCAAGATTCTCGGCAAGCGCTGAAGGTAAAAATGGCTGAGGCTGCTTTGCAGCCTTTTCCGATAGGTCCGGCGCCCCGGCAAGGCCACACCGAGGGATACCGCGCTGTTCCGCGATTCAGCGCTGTGCCTGTAGAGCCCACCAGTCTCCTGGCTGCGCTGTTGCGCAAAGAGCTTTCAGCTGACAGACCATCCGATTGGAGCAGTCTTACGTCGCGAAAGGACGGCAAAGCAGCCCTAACTTAGCTCACTTCGAACATCTTGAAAGGGCTGACCATAGGCATAGATTCTCGGCAGGCGCTAATGTCAATGTCTGGATCTCTGTGTCGTCCCCATGGCCTTGATTGATGTGCCTCTTTCACCTGCCATCGCAGGCTGCAGAGATCTAAAAATCTCCTCCAACCCCAATGCCGGCCAGTTAAGACTTCCAGCTGCCATTTGGGGGCGCTTTTGCGCCCCTTTCACGACACAAGGCCGCTCAGGCATAGCGCTGCCTGCAAGCCAGCGCCGAATCTGGAACGACCTTGTGCCGCGAAAGGGCTGCGGAGCAGCCCCAGGCTTAACTGACAGGCATTGCCTCCCCCCCACCATTTGGCATGACACTTTGGATATGGCTGACCACGTGATCTCGCTGTCAAGCGCCTAATTCAACAAGCCAACGACGCATAACCCAAACGCCCTATCGTGTATCTCCAAGCACGGCAATCGTTCAAACAGAAACACTGAGAGACGGCTATTTACACATAATGAAACATTTTTTGCCCACAGCGGCTCAATAAATATTACTTCCTCCTGAAAAACAAACGAACAACAACTCCAGAAATTCCTCAACGAACAGCAAAATAATTCACACATGAAAATAGGAATGTTCTGACAAAAAAAATCCAAAAAATCAAAAATAAGAATTCTCCGTAAGCAAACACCTAGGAACATTCACACAACCTTACCTCCGAATAAAACAGAAGACCGAGGAATTTTAAAAAACACTTTTCAGCCGCAACTTGACATGCATCAACGACGGTCCTAAACCTGCACAAACCCCGAACTCGAACTCGGGGCAACAACCAAGGAGAGAACAATGGACCATCAATTTGGCATCAATGTCATGAAGCTGGACTTTGACAACGATTGCGATATGGAAGCGGAATTCTTTGGAGGCTCCGGAAGCCAAGGAGGCTGCGGAGGAAGTGGTGGTTGTGGAGGTGGTGGTGGATGTAAAGGTGGTAGCGGGGGTTCAGGAGGATGCGGCGGTAATGCTATCGACAACCTTGAGCATGAGAACTGCTAACTAAAAGTAGGGCGTCTTCACCCACCAAAGAAGATGCCCTCCTCCACCCGAGGAGCAAAAATGAAAACACTAAGGATCTACAACTACGAAATACTCAACTTTGACTCTGATCCAATGGTCTTTTCCCCCATTGGATTTACCAAAATCACTGAACCAAAAATGGCGAAGGCACTACAACACCTTGCCGAAACTCAATCAACACTGCTACCGCAAGATGAACTCGAGCAAATACTGCTAAGTGAAAACCTAAACCCTGCCAGTGGCATTGACTTCCTTAGATCAATATCCATTATTGGTGAACACGCAGAGCCTCCCTATTTTGAAAACGCCATTATTTATACTGACTGGGACATATCAAATGAACTCAAGTCCTACTTGAAAAGGAAATCTCATGATAAAACCCAGATCCGAAAACTCCCTCTATCCAAAACGCCCAAAGCAAAAACGCCAACCCTGTTTATTCTTGCTTATTTAAAGCTATGCCCGGACTTACTCAGAAAAACCTACACGGCAATCTTAGATAGCAACCCTGATTGTGGGATCAGTGTTGGATTCATCAGTGGAAAGTACTTCCACTTGACCGAAGTCTATATTCCCTCAATCGGTAATCCATGCGCTTTTTGCACCCTAGATAGAATCGCACACTATGAGCAATTGAGACCCAGCCATCATCACTGGTACAAAATATGGGCTTTTTGCCGATCAAAAAAAATAGCATTACCTAAGACAGCAATCGACGAACTTCAAAACGCATTAATTCTCGGAACAGTCACTTCATTCTCAAACAAATTAATACACCCTCAAAAATCCAAACTCACTCAAGACCAAACTTTGCTATCTAGAACTCTAAATTTAGAAAATGGCACATTTACAGAAGACAATAGCATTCACTGGCCACTTTGCCAATGCTTAGGATTCAAACCATGAGCATTCCTCACGATCATTATCTGAAATTCACAACCCGCGAAGTAACAGATGAAACATTAGCCTTTCACGCCAAAGGAAATTTCGTTATCCATAGAGCAACCCGGCATTTAAGCACCTTGCATCACATCCCATTAAAAGAATTAAAAAAGCTAACTGGCAACGAACTCAAGTTGAATATCTTTACTTCAGAAAAGGGCCATAGAGGGGAGGCTCTGCAACCCTTACGTCAAAACCATAGTCTGCACAGAAATAACTCGTGTAACTGGTTCGATGAGCGGGAAATGCAGTTCGAAACTGTCAAAGCCCTTCTTTCCCCCTTATTAGTAAAAGGTGGATCAAGCTACAGGAGGGGTTACCCAAGTGGCGGGGCACTTTACCCGATTGAAGTTTTCTGCATCAATTTAAACAATAAAATCAAGCACTGGCCAACTGAGAGCAGCGCTCTCCACCTACTTCCATCCTCAAGAACGCTGGAGGCATACAGCCCGAAAATTAATATAGACTTATTGTCCAATGCCATCACCCAGGAGCACGACAACATAGGTTCACCATCATTAGCAATCATCTACTTCATCTACTTACCAAAGGCAATATTCAAATATCGATATAGAGGATATCGGTTAGCCCTTATGGAAGCTGGATCCATGTATATGCTTACAGATTTACGCTGCAAAGAGTTACAACTGCACAGCAGACCTTGGTCAGGCTTTACCGATTACGAGGTCACGAAAGAACTAAACTTGAACCCAGCATTATTTCTACCCGCTTGTATTCAACTCATAGGCTAGTTTCATGAATATCTATAACGAAATCCATACCCCTGCTGCTACAGACTTTGAGTTGCACCGACCGGGGGCAGTGTCCCATCTCCCTCATAGTGTTGAGTGCGGCAGTCGATGGGGCACCTACGGCTCAAGCAGTGGATGGTCATCAGAAGTAATTAACTGTGCTATTGGCGAACAGTTCGAGAGAAAGCACTTCTATCTTGACGTTCCCGTACACGACACAAGCAAACTAGATAATGGGCTGACCCCCGAAGAATGTGACGAGTTTTCCAAGGCATTCTCACAGACATCCACGAATGGCCATAAGACACCATTACACTCGCACCTTTTTGATCGCACTAATGTTTTCAGGATAACTGACTTCACGCCCTGCAGGATTCCCACTGTCTGCATATCCATTTCGCCAGGCAGGAACCCCGTCGATAACAAGTTCTACCCAATGAGAGACACCTGCGGATGCAGTGCCCATGTGACAATTGAAAGAGCAATCCTGGGAGCACTCAAAGAGTCTCTAGAGAGGCAATTTCTACTTAGATTCTGGCTTACCAAAACTTGCACAGACAAAGTTTCATATCTTGATGCCTGTTCGACCCTGAAAAATCTACCCAGCCGACCACTACTCCAGCAATTACACAAAAACGGAGAGTTATGCATCTTAAACTTAACTGACGATAAATTCCCTGGCAGCTGCATTTTACTGTGCTACGGCAACAAAAACGACAAGCACGCCCGCGTTAAATACTGCGCTGGAATGGCTTATTCGGACAACCTCGCCAGTGCTTTGGAAAAGGCAACCATCGAATTATGGCAAACCTTCCGATTCATGCAGTCATTTAGCAGCACCAATAACTTTAAAAAAGAAATTGAGGACCCTTACCTCAGCTATTTCATGGAATGCAACCATTACAGTACCTACAATACAATTTCCAGCAACATAGATATGAGTCACCCCAAGTCCTCATCCAACGACACCGTCCCACTCACCTGCCAAAACCTTATTAGCGCAATAAGAAAACTCAAGTTAAATGGCTACCTATACTTATCCGCGCTGCCCACCAAAAAATCCAACATTCACTTTTGCAAGTACACCTCACCCAATCTGTTCCTCCACATGAACAATGCCTTCCACCTAAATACCAAAAACACTTATTCCGATTTCTTTTCCAAAAAAATCATCACTACACAACTAACCAGAATGGTCCCCTTCCCATGAGCAGCCTTCCTCAATGTGCGACGCCTAGGGTGGTCAGAATTGCAAGAATCTCAAAGATTTTAGTTCTCGAGCACTTGAAGGAGCCCACTGCACTTCTGTGGACAGCACTATCGCCTTGTATAATGTTCATCATCTTGACGCAAAGCACCCCGACATCTCAACAAACGAGCCAAGCATATATCACTGCAGCAGCATGGTTCTACGCATACATTTCGTCAAGCGTCGCTTTTTTTGGCCTGAGCTTTTATCTCATCGGCAGAAGAGAAAGTGGATTCATCCGATCATTTATCTATCAGAAAACAGCAATCGCTCTATTCTTGTGCTCACACCTCACTAGTTACACCCTGATCAGCATCATCTATTTCAGCTTTTTCTACTTAACAACCAAACCACTATACGGCGACTACTCGACCTATGAATTTCTGTATTTACTATCCTGCTTTTATGCGAGCTATCTGATGTTTTCATGCATTGGACTTGCCATAGCAGCATTACCCATAAAGTTCACCACTGCCAACACACTTTTCTCTCTCTTGTCTTTCATAATGTTACTCTCAGGCTATATAGGCGCCATGCACACTCAGGACATTCCTTCTATAAACCCACTACATCTGAGCACAAAAATATTTCACGGAGAGATTTCACTGATCAACAGCTTTCTCGCAGCACTTACCAGCTCCCTTCTTGGCAGTTACCTGACTGGTAAATATTTCAGAATCCAGCCTATTTGGAGTAGATACTAAATGAGCATACTAAGCATCAAAAACCTGAGCTTCTCCTATAAAAATCAAACCTTGTTTGACAATATAGGCCTAGCTCTAAACAAAGGCGAAATAGTTGGTATTCTTGGTAGCAACGGAGCTGGGAAAACGACACTTTTCGACCTAATCTGCAAAATTAGAAAGCCTACCCACGGAAAGATAATCAACAATTCCCAGCAACAGCTTTACCTTACTCAAATTCTAACCCCTCCACCGCTACTGCATATGGCCGAAGTTTACAACTTAATTTCCTGTTTAAGCTCAACATCCACACCCAGCCACTCTGAAACGCTTGCACGCCTCTACACTTGGTCGCCTCCGTTATTCAAACGCTATTCCGAGATATCAAAAAAGAAGGCTTCTACGTGCAGCTACGGTGAGATTCGGAGTTTTTTCACCCTAACGCTACTCCTCATGGGCAGCGACTTGATCATACTCGACGAACCTACTGCAGGTGTCGACCCAGAATTCCGTCATTACATATGGCTTGGTATCAGTAATGCCTGCCAAGAAGGTGCAGCTGTGTTGATCTCATCTCACTACACACATGAGATCGCCACTCACTGTCATCGCTTCTACATGCTTGCCCGCCAACGACTCGAGGAATTTGATAGCGGCGACCAGTTCATGACCCGTCACCATGCCACTTCACTTGATGAAGCGTTCATCAATGCCACTGTGTAATGGCGATGTGCAGCAACCTGCTCTTGACCCTATGGCCGTAGAATCGGCGATAGGGTCAAGAGCGACGCTTACAACCCCTCCAACTCCGCCATCAGGTCACTGAGCCGGTCGACCTTGTCATCGTCCAGCGCACTGTCCTGCAGCCCGCGCACGTACTCGGCCAACGCCTCCACCGTGCTGCACTCGAACATCGCCCGCAGCGGTACGTTCAACTGCAACTGCTTCTGCACCCGCGAGGCGATCTGAGTCGCCAGCAGGGAGTGGCCGCCCAGTTCGAAGAAGTTGTCGCGCACGCCAACCCGCTCGGCCTTGAGTACGTCCGCCCAGATACCAGCCAGGGTCTGCTCCAGCTCGTCGCGCGGCGCCAGGTAGTCCTGGCTGTGCTGGCCGCCGATGTCGATGGCTGGCAGGGCCTTGCGGTCGAGCTTGCCGTTGGCGTTGTGCGGCAGGCCGTCCAGCCAGGCCCAGTGCAGCGGCACCATGTAGTCCGGCAGCTCGGCCCGCAAGCGTAGCTTGACCCGCTCCAGCAACGCGGCATCGGCGCTTATGCCCTGGTGAGCCACCAGGTAGCCGACCAGGTGCTTGCCATTGACGCCCTCCTGCACGCCCACAGCAGCATCGCGGATCTCGGCCTGCTCATGCAGGCGGGCCTCGATCTCGCCCAGCTCGATGCGGTAGCCGCGGATCTTCACCTGGTGGTCGATGCGGCCGACGTATTCGAGCACACCGTCCGCACGGCGCCGTGCCAGGTCGCCGGTGCGGTACAGGCGCTCACCCGGAGCCCCATAGGGATGCGGTATGAAGGCCTGGGCAGTACGCACCGGGTCACCGACGTAACCGCGGCCGACACCGGTACCGGCGACGCACAGCTCGCCCACCGCCCCCAGCGGCACCAGCGCCTGGTCCTCGCCAAGCAGGTACAGGCGGTTGTTGTCGGTCGGCGTGCCGATCGGCAAGTAGCTGCCACGGGTCGACGCGGCGTCGACGCGGAAGAACGCCACGTCGTCCGAACACTCTGCCGGCCCATAGGCGTTGACCAGGCCGATCTCGGCGTAGCGCTGCAGCCACTGGGCCGCCAGCTCCGGCGGCATGGCCTCGCCGGTCGGCAGCATCCAACGCAGGCGGTCCAGGGGCTGGTGCTCGTTGGCCAGCATGCCCTGGATCAGCGACGGCACGCTTTCCAGCACGCTGATACCGGTGGCCTGCACATGGGCCAGCAAGCCCTGCGGGTCGTGGGCGATGGCGTTCGGCACGATGTTCACCTGGGCACCGAACAACGGCGCGGCGAGGAACTGCCAGACCGAAATGTCGAAGCTCTGCGAGGCGGTCTGGGCGATCACGTCCTGCTCGTCCAGTTGCAGGTAGGGCACCTTGCTCAACTGGTTGTTGAGCATGCCGCGCTGTTCGACCATCACCCCCTTGGGCAAGCCAGTGGAGCCGGAGGTGTAGATCACATAAGCCAGGTTGTCCGGCGCGCTGTGGATGCCGGGGTTGTGGCTGGCCACATCGCTGGCCTGGACCGCCTCCCACAGCAGCAGCTTCGGCCGTGCCGCGCCGCCCAGCTCGTCCAGCAACTGGCGCGCCTGTTCGGCACAGGCCGCCGTGCACACCAGCACTGGCGTGCGGCTCAGCTCGACGATACGTTGCAGGCGCGCCGAGGGCAGGCCCGGGTCCAGCGGCAGGTAGCCAGCGCCGGCCTTGAAGCTGCCGACGATCATGCCCAGCAACGGCAGGCCACGCTCGGCCAGCAGCGCCACGGGCTGGTCGATGGCCACGCCCGCCGCGACCAGGGCATGGCCCAGGCGGTTGGCCGCCAGGTTCAGCCCGGCATAGTCATAGGCCGCCTCCAGGCAACGGGCGACGACACGCTCGGGATGGGCGGCGACCCGCGCCTCGAACAGCGCCACATAGCTCTGCTCCAGGCTGTAGGCGTGCTCGGTGCGATTGCAGTCTTCCAGCAGGAAGCGCTGCTCGTCCGCGCCCAGCAGCGGCAGCTCGGCCACCTCCCCTTCGAAACCTTGCACCAGCGCCAGCAACAGGCGCTTGAACTCGGCCAGCAGGCGTTCGACGGTCGGGTAGTCGAAGTAGCGCTGGTCGAACGACAGGTGCAGGCCCAGGTCGTCGCCCGGGTAGCACACCGCGGTCAACGGGAAGTTGGTGTGGGTACGGCCCGAATCGGAGCTGGCATTGAGGTGCTGCGCATGATCCAGCACCGCCGTTTCCACCGGTGCATTCTCGAACACGAACAGGCTGTCGAACAGCGGCTGGCCCTTGGGCAGCTCGCTGCACTCCTGGATCGCCACCAGCGGCAGGTACTCGTATTCGCGCAGCTCCATGTTGCGCTCCAGCAGGCCCTGCAGCCACTGGCGCACGCTGAGCCGCTGGCCTGGCTCGGGCAACTGCACGCGCAAGGCGATGCTGTTGATGAACAGGCCGACCGTGCGCTGCATCTGCGGCAAGCTGACCGGGCGCCCGGCCACGGTGACGCCGAAGACCACGTCGCGCTCGCCGCTGTAGCGCGCCAGCACCAGGGCCCAGGCCGCCTGGGCGAAGGTGTTGACGGTCAGTTGGTGGGCTTGGGCCAGCTCGCGCAGGCGCACCCCGTCCTTGACCTCCAGGCGGGTGTAGCAGTCACCGACGATCATGCCGTCACCGGCATGCTCATGACGCAGTGGGCGGTCGCTCGGGATGGCCGTGGCGCGCTCGAAACCGGCCAGGTTGTCTTGCCACCACTGGCGTGCTTCGTCCAGATCCTGGCGTTGCAGCCAGCCGATGTAGTCGCGGTAGCGCGGCGGCACCGGCAGTTGGGCCTGGCGACCCTCGCCAAGGGCCTGGTAGATCTCGAAGAAGTCGTTCATCAGCAGCGAGCGGCACCAGGCATCGATGAGGATGTGGTGGTTGCTCATCATGAACCAGTAGCGCTCATCGTCGACGCGCACCAGGCGCAGGTGGAACGGTGCCTCGCGCAGCAGCTCGAAGCCGGCCTCGCGCTCCTGCTTGTGCAAATCTTGCAGGCGCTCTTCCTGGACCGCCTCGTCGAGGCCGCGCCAGTCCTGGTAGTCCACCGGTGTCTTGCCGGGCTTGTGGATGATCTGCAGCATCGCCTCGCCGGCGTTCCAGCTGAACGATGCGCGCAGGGCCTCGTGGCGCGCCACCACGGCCTGCCAGGCCTGGGCGAAGCGCTCGGGGTCGACGGCACTGTTGATGCGATAGCGGTCCTGCATGTAGTAGATGCCGGTGCCTGGCTCGAGCAGGGTGTGCAGCAGCAAGCCCTCCTGCATCGGCGTGAGCGGGTAGACGTCCTCGATCTCGGCGGCCGGTACCGGCAGGCTGTCGATCTGCTCCTGGGTCAGTTGCGCCAGGGGGAAGTCCGAGGGCGTGAAGCTGCCGTTGCCCTCGCCCAGGCAGTGCTCGACCAGGGCCAGCAGTTCCTGGCGATAGGCCTCGGCCAGCTCGGCGATGGTGCGCTCCTCGTAGCGCTCGGCGCTGAAGGTCCAGCGCAGTTGCAACGCGCCGCCATACACCTGGCCATCGACGCTCAGCCAGTTGGGCAGCGGTGCGTCCTGGTCGTGGGCCAGGCCTGTCGGTGCATCCAGCGGCTGGAACAGCGCCTTGGCATCGAACTGCTGGTCGAACTGGCCCAGGTAGTTGAAGGTGATCCGCGCCTGGGGCAACGCCGCCATGCGTTCACGGCTGGCGTCGTCGGCCAGGTAGCGCAGCACGCCGTAGCCGATGCCCTTGTGCGGCACCTGGCGCAGTTGCTCCTTGATGCGCTTGATCGAGCTGGCACGGGCAACGTCGCCCTCGCCCGCTGCCGGGCTCAGGCTCAGCGGGTAGGCATTGGTGAACCAGCCGACGCTGCGGGTCAGGTCGATGTCCTCGAACAGCCCGTCGCGGCCATGCCCCTCCAGTTGCACCAGCACCGCATCGTCACCGCTCCAGCGGCACAGGGCGCGGGCCAGGGCGGTGAGCAGCAGGTCGTTGACCTGGGTGTGGTAAGCCGCCGGCGCCTGTTGCAGCAGTTGCCGGGTCTGCTCCACATCGAGTTCGATGGCCAGGGTACGGGCATGGCGATGCAGGTTGCCACCCTGGGGATGGTCGCACGGCAGCTCGTGACGGGCATTGCCCAGTTGGCCGACCCACCAGCCCAGCTCGTCGCGCAGCGAGTCGCTGCCGGCATAGCTGGCCAGGCGCGCGGCCCAGTCGCCCATGGCGTGGGTCTTGGCTGCCAGTCGCTCGCCACGGTAGAGCGCCTGCAGGTCTTCCAGCAGCACGCGCCAGGACACACCATCGACCACCAGGTGGTGGATCGCCAGCAGCAGGCGCTGCCCACCCTGCCCGTCGCTGACCAGCAAGGCACGCAACAGCGGGCCCCGGTCAAGGTCCAGGCTGCGCTGCACGTCGGTGTAGAGCGCCTGGCAGTCGTCGAAATCGGCCACGGTGGCGGTCCACAGCAGCGCTTGCGTCGCCGCTTGGGCATAGTCGGCCTGCCACTGCCCATTGGCCTGGGTGAAGCGCAGGCGCAGGCTGTCGTGATGCTCCAGCAACGCCGCCAGGGCACGCTCCAGGGCATCGGCCTGCAACGGCTGGCGAGCCTCCAGCAGAACCGCCTGGTTCCAGTGCTGGGGCTGGCTCATGGCGCTGTCGAAGAACCAATGCTGGATCGGCGTCAGCGCAGTGCGCCCCTGGCGCGGGCCCTGCTCGATGCTGCTCGGCGCCGAGCCACTGCGCACCACCGCCGCCAGTGTCTGGATGGTCTGGTGCTGGAACAGGTCGCGCGGGGTGAATTGCAGCCCCAACTGACGCGCACGGCTGACCACCTGGATCGACAGGATCGAATCACCGCCCAGTTCGAAGAAGTTGTCCTGCACACCGACCCGCGACACGTTGAGCACCTCGCGCCAGATCTGCGCCAACTGCTGCTCCAGCTCGTTGGCCGGCGCCTGGTAGTGCTGGCGCGCCTGCTCCAGGTCGGGCGCCGGCAGGGCGCGGCGGTCGAGCTTGCCGTTGCCCATCAGGGGCAGGCTATCGAGCAGCACCAGGTGCGCCGGCACCATGTAGTCCGGCAGGTGCTGACGAGCATGGGCCTTGACCGTCTCGCGCAGGGCCGCCTGGGCCTCGCCGTCGGCCTGGGCCTGGGCACAGACCAGGTAACCCACCAGTTGCCGGCCGCCTGGCAGGTCGAGGGCCAGGACCACCGCCTCGTCGACGTCGGCATGGGCCTGCAGGCGACTCTCGATCTCGCCCAGCTCGATGCGAAAGCCTCGGATCTTCACCTGCTGGTCGGCACGGCCGACGTACTCCACCAGGCCGTCGGCGCGCAGGCGCACCAGGTCGCCGGTGCGGTACAGGCGACCGCCATCCTGGCTGAACGGGTCGGCGACGAAGCGCTCGGCAGACAACCCCGGTCGATCGTGGTAGCCCTGGGCCAGGCCTGCACCGCCGACGTACAGCTCACCGACGCCACCCTGGGGCAGCAGCGCCAGGTCTTCGTCGAGCACATAGGCGGTGCGTGCCCCGATCACCCGACCGATCGGCACGCTGCCGGCGTCGGCGGGAATCTGCTCGGGCGCCAGGCAGGCCAGCGGCATGACCACGGTCTCGGTGGGGCCGTAGGCGTTGAAGAACTGTTGCGGGGCAAAGGCCTGGCGGATGCGCTGCAGGTGCTCGCCGGTCAGCGCCTCGCCGCCGGTGATGACCAGCCGCACCGGCAACTGCTCGCCACGCCCGGCCAGGTACTGAGCCAGCTGGCTGCCATAGCTGGGGGTGAAGCCCAGCACGCTCACCTGTTGCTCGCGCACCAGTTGGCAGATTTCCTCGGCGCCCCACTGGCCCTGGCCACGCAGCACCACCCGAGCACCGCACAGCAGCGGCACCAGCAGGCGTTCGCTGGCGGCATCGAAGTTGATCGAATAGAAATGCAGCTCGCAGTCGTCGCTGCGCATGCCGAAGGCGGCGATCACCGCCTGGCAGTGCATGGCGATCTCGCCATGGCTGACCACCACGCCCTTGGGCTTGCCAGTCGAGCCGGAGGTGTAGATCAGGTAGGCCTGGTGCTGCGGCAGGTTGAGGTTGTCCAGCGGCGCATCGCTGTAGGCCGCAAGCGTCGCCGCATCGTCCTCCAGGCTCCAGTGGGCGACACCTGCGGGCAGCTCGCCCAATGCCGCGAGCAGCGCGCGCTGCCCCAGCAGCAGGCCGATGCGGCTGTCCTCGATCATGTAGCGCAGGCGGTCGAGCGGGTACTCCGGGTCCAGCGGCACGTAGGCGCCACCGGCCTTGAGGATGGCCAGCAGGCCGACCACCATCTCCAGCGAGCGCTCCAGGGCCAGGCCGACCCGGACCTGCGGGCCGACACCACGCTCGCGCAGGGCTCGGGCCAGGCGGTTGGCCTGCTGGTCCAGCTCGGCGTAGGTCAGGTGCTGGCCGGCGAAGGTCAAGGCTCGGGCCTGCGGGGTGCTGGCCGCCTGGGCGGCGAACAGGCCATGCACGGTGTGGTTCAGCTCGAAGTCATGCTCGCCCTGCAACTGGCCGATCAGCACCTGCTGCTCGGCGCTGCTGAGCATCGGCAGTTCGCACAGGCGCTGCTGCGGGTCGTCGAGCAGCGCTACCAGCAGTTGCTGCCAATGCTCGGCCAGGCGGGCGATGCGCGGCTCGTCGAACAGGTCGCGGCTATAGGTCAGGCAGCAGCCCAGGCGGCCGTCCAGGTCGGTGACTTCCAGGTAGAGGTCGAACTTGGTGGCGCTGGCGTCGTTGACCAGGTAGTCCACCTGCATGCCGGCCAGTTCGCGGCTCTGCTGGAAGGCCCAGCGCTGGACGTTGCACATCACCTGGAACAGTGGGTTGTAGGCGCTGCTGCGCGGCGGCTGCAGGGCTTCGACCAGTTGGTCGAACGGCAGGTCCTGGTGCGACTGCCCCTCGACCACGGTGTGGCGCACCTGCTCGAGCAGTTCGGCGGCGCTCATTTGCCCGTCCAGCGCGCAGCGCAGCACCTGGGTATTGAGGAAGGCACCGATCAGCCCTTCGCTCTCCGGGCGGATGCGGTTGGCCACCGGCGCGCCGATGCGCAGGTCGCGCTGACCGCTGTAGCGGTGCAGCAGCAGGGCCAAGGTGGCGGTGACGGTCATGAACAGGGTCAGGCCACGCTCGCTGTTGAAGGCCCGCACCCGCGCCGCCAGTGCCGGGTCGAGGTCGAAGCGGTACAACTCGCCACGGTGGCTCTGCACGGCGGGGCGCGGACGGTCCGAGGGCAACGCCAGGACCGGGTGCTCGTCGCCCAGGCGGGCTTTCCAGTAGGCCAGCTGGCGCTCCCCTTCCCCGCCCTCCAGCCACTGGCGCTGCCATACGCTGTAGTCCAGGTACTGCACCGGCAGCGGCGCCAAGGGCGATTCGCGCTCGTCGACGAAGGCCTCGTACAGCTCGCCCAACTCGCGGGCGAAAATGTCCATGGCCCAGCCTTCGGTGACGATGTGGTGCAGGGTCAGGACGAAGTAGTGCTCGCGCTCGTCGGCCTTGACCAGGCAGGCGCGCAGCAGCGGGCCGCGCTCCAGGTCGAACGGCTGGTGCGCCTGTTCGTCGGCCAGTTGCTGCAGGCGTTGCTCGCGCACCTTGGCCGGCTCGGCGCTGAAGTCATGCCAGGCCAGGTGCAGCGGGCTATCGTTGGCCACGCACTGGTACGGCACCCCGTCGATGCTCGGGAAGGTGGTGCGCAGAGTCTCGTGGCGTACCACCAACGCCTGCAGGGCGCGCTCGAAGGCATCCACGTGCAGCACCCCACGCAGGCGTGCCATGCCGCCGACGTTGTAGGCAGGGCTGTCCGGCTCCATCTGCCAGAGGAACCACATGCGCTGCTGCGAATAGGACAGCGGCACCGCCTGGCGTCGGTCGACCCGGGCGATCTCGCCTTGCAGGTTGCGCTCGCCCGCCTCGCGGATGCGCGCGATCTCGGCGCAGAAGGCGCCCAGTTCGCTGGCCTCGAACAGCGCCTTGAGCGGCAGCTCCACGTCCAGCGCCTGGCGGCTGCGCGAGACGATCTGGGTGGCCAGCAGCGAATGGCCGCCGAGGGCGAAGAAGTCGTCCTGCAGGCCGACCTGTGGCAGGTTCAGCACCTCGCGCCAGATCGCCGCGACCTGCTGCTGCAACTCGCTTTGCGGCGCGATGTGCTCGCGCTGCTGCCAGACCGGGGCCGGCAGCGCCTTGCGATCGACCTTGCCGCTCGGCCCCAGGGGCATGCAGGTCAGGTGGATCAGTTGCGCCGGCACCATGTAGGCCGGCAGGCGTTCGGCCAGGGCCGCGAGCAACGCTGTATCCTGCTCGACGCCGCTGTAGTAGCCGACCAGCTGGGCGCCAAACGCGTCCTTGTGGATCAGCACCAGCGCCTGCTCGACGCCCGGCTGGGCCAGCAGGCAGGCCTGCACTTCTTCAGGTTCGACACGAAAACCTCGCACCTTCACCTGCTGGTCGAGGCGCCCCAGGTATTCCAGGGCCCCGGCCTGGACCAGCCAGCGAGCACGGTCGCCGCTGCGGTACAGGCGCTGGCCGTTGCCGTCGGGCTGGGGCACGAAGCGTTCGGCGGTCAGCCCCGGGCGGCCCAGGTAGCCACGGGCCAGGCCCGCGCCGCCCAGGCACAGCTCGCCCGGCACGCCTGGCGCGGTCGGCTGCAGGTCGTCGTCCAGTACCCGACACAGCACGTTGCCCAGCGGGCGCCCGATCGGCGAGCGTTCGCCGTCCTCGGTGCGGCAGTGCCAGTGGGTGACGTTGATCGCGGTTTCGGTCGGGCCATAGCGGTTGTGCAGTTGCACCTGTGGCAGCAGTTGCAGGGTCCGGTCACGCAAGGCAGCCGACAGCGCCTCGCCACCGGAGAACAGCCGGCGCAGGCTGGTGCAGCCCGCCGCCAGGGGTTCCTGGACGAACACCTGCAACAGCGGCGGCACGAAATGCAGCGTGGTCACCCCATGCGCCTGCACCAACTGGGCGATGCGCTGGGGGTCGCGGTGCTCGCCGGGGCCGGCCAGCACCAGACGGCAGCCGCTCACTAGCGGCCAGAAGCATTCCCACACCGAGACGTCGAAGCTGATCGGCGCCTTTTGCATCAGCACGTCGCTGTCGTCCAGCGCATAGGTAGCCTGCATCCATTGCAGGCGCTCGGCCAGCGCCGCATGGGTGTTGCCCACACCCTTGGGCTGGCCGGTGGAGCCGGAGGTGTAGATCACATAGGCGAGGTTGTCGCCGTCCAGGTGCAGGCCGGGCGCATGGCTCGGCCAGCTGTCGAGGTGCAACTGGTCGAGAGCGATGGCGCTGACGCCCTGCACCTGGGGCAGGCGGCCGAGCAGCGCGCTGTGGCTGAGCAGCAGGCTGGCGCCGCAGTCGCCGAGCATGTAGGCCAGGCGTTCGGCCGGGTAGTCGACGTCCAGCGGCACATAGGCACCACCGGCCTTGAGGATGGCCAGCAGGCCCACCAGCAACTGCGGCGAGCGCTCGACGGCGATGGCCACGCAGGTGTCCGGGCCGACGCCCTTGTCGCGCAGGTAGTGGGCCAGGCGGTTGGCCTGCAGGTGCAGGGTGGCGTAGTCGAGGCTACCACCCTCCCACACCAGTGCGGTGCGCTCCGGGGTTTGCCGCGCTTGCTCATTGAGCTGCTCGACCAGCAGCCGTTGGGCCGCTGGCGCTGGGGCCTGGCCCCAGGCCTGCAATTGGGCGCGGCCGTGTTCATCGAGCAGTTGTACCTCGCCCAGGGCCAGTTGCGGCTGCTCGCAGACCTGCTCGAGCAGCGCCAGCAGGTGGCCGGCCAGGCGCTGGATGGTGTCGGCCTCGAACAGCTCGGCCGCATAGTCGAAGGCCAGGCTCAGGCGCCCCTGGTGATCCTCCTCGCTGTGCAGCTGCAGGTCGAACTTGGCCTCGCGGCTGTGCCAGGGCAACTCCTCGGCGAGCAGGCCGGGCAGGCGGCGCAGGGCCGAGAGGTTGCGTTGCTGGTGGTTGAACATGACCTGGAACAGGCCCTGCTCGCGGGCCTGCGGCAGCGCCTCGAGCAGTTGCTCGAACGGCAGGTCCTGGTGGGCCTGGGCGTCGAGGGTGGCCTGGCGCACCTGAGCCAGCAACTGCTGGAACGGCGTACGGCCATCGAGTTCGGCGCGCAGCACCTGGGTGTTGATGAAGAAGCCGACCATCCCCTGGGTCTCCAGGCGCGGACGGTTGGCATTGGGCACGCCGACACGGATGTCACCCTGCCCGGTGTAGCGGTGCAGCAGGCCCTGCCAGGCGGCCAGCAGGACCATGAACAGGCTGGCCTGCTGCTCGCGGGCCAGGCCCTTGATGGCCTCGCCCAGCTTGGCGGGCACCTTCACGCCCAGGCGCGCGGCGCGCTTGCCACGCTGGCCGGCGCGGGGGTGGTCGGTGCACAGGTCGAGCACCGGCAGGTCATCGCCCAGCCGGGCTTTCCAGTACGCCAATTGCCGCGCGGCCTCGCCGTCGGCCAGCCACTGGCGCTGCCACTGGCCATAGTCGGCGTAGCCCAGGGGCAGTGGCGCCAGGTCGGCCTGCTGGCCCTGGGCGGCATACAGCCGGGCGAACTCGTCGAGCAGGATGTTCAGCGACCAGCCGTCGGCGACGATGTGGTGCAGGGTCACCCACAGCTGGTGCTCCTCGTCGCCCAGGCGTGCCAGGGTCACCCGCAGCAACGGCCCCTGGGTCAGGTCGAACGGCTGCCGGGCCTGGGCTTCACGCTGCGCGGCGACCTGGGCGCCATCCTGCCCCTGCAAGTCGATCCGCTGCAGCTCGAATGCGAGCGTGGGCAGGATGTGTTGCAGGGCCTGGCCGTCGACCTCGCTGAAGACGGTGCGCAGCGATTCATGGCGTGCCACCAGCGCCTGGAAGCTGGCTTGCAGCGCTGCCTCGTCCAGCTCGCCACGCAAGTGCAGGCCGGCGGGGATGTTGTAGGCCGCCGATTGCGGCTCCAGTTGCCACAGCAACCACAAGCGGTTCTGGGCCAGGGATTGCGGCAACGCCTGGCCACGCGCCAGGGTATCGATGGCGCGAGCGCCGCCAGTGCCCTGGGCGAGTATGCCAGCCACGGCGGCACTGTAGTCGGCCAGGAGCGGCGCTTCGAACAAGGTGCGCAGGCCCAGCTCGATGCCCAGCTCGTCGGCCAGCCGCGCCGTCACCTGGGTGGCGGCGATGGAGTTGCCGCCCAGCAGCAGGAAATGATCGTCCGCGGCCACCGACTCGACACCGAGCAGCTCGCGCCAGATCGCGGCGATACGTGCCTGCAAGTCATCGCCTGCTAGCTGCGGGGTGGCCTGTTCCTCGGCTGCGGGGAAGCGCGCGTAGCAGTCCAGGCTGCCGTCGTTCATGCGCAGGCGGCAGGCCGAGCGCTGCAGCTTGCCGCTGGAGGTCTTGGGCAGCGCGCCGGGGTTGAGCAGCAGGACCACTGCCGGTGCCTGGCGGCAGGCGTCGGCGATGACCTGGCGCAAGGTCTTGATGAGGTCCTGGGGCTTGACCGCCTTCTGCACGTTGCGGCTGATCTCCACCGCCACGCCGATGCCCTCCTCGCCCTGGTCGTCGACGGCGAACACCGCCACACGGCCCTTGCGCAGCACATCGACCTCACGTTCGAGGGTCTTCTCCAGGTCCTGCGGGTAGAGGTTCTGGCCACGGACGATGAGCATGTCCTTCAGCCGCCCGCTGACGAACAGTTCGCCGTCGCGCAAAAAGCCCAGGTCGCCGGTGCGCAGCCAGGTCTGGCCGTCTTTCTCGACGAAGGTACGCGCGCTGGCCTCGGGGTTGCGCCAGTAGCCCTGGGCGATGCTCGGGCCGGCGGCCCAGATCTCGCCGACCTGGTTGTCAGCCAGCGTCTCCAGGCGCTGCGGATCGACGACCTGCACCGCATGGCCCGGCTGGGCATAGCCGCAGCTCATCAGCACGCTGCCCTGGCCGGTTTCGGCGCGGTTGGCGGCGAAGGCCTCGGCATCCAGCTCCAGCGCGGCGATACCCTGGCCACGGCGGCTGCCGCTGACGAACAGGGTGGCTTCGGCCAGGCCGTAGCTGGCGAAGAAACTCTGCGGGTCGAAGCCGCAGGACTGGAACTTGTCGGCGAAGGTTTGCAGGCTGTCCTGGCGGATCGGTTCGGAGCCGGAGTAAGCCACGCGCCAGTGGCTCAGGTCGAGGCCGGCCAGGGCCGCCTCGCTGACCCGTTCGCTGCACAGGCGGTAGGCGAAGTCCGGCCCGCCGCTGATGGTGCCGCGGTATTCGCTGATCGCCTGCAGCCAACGCAGCGGCCGGGCGAGGAAGTAGCCCGGCGACATCAGCACGCAGGGCACGCCACTGAAGATCGGTTGCAGCAGGCCGCCGATCAGGCCCATGTCGTGGTACAGCGGCAACCAGCTGACGATGACGTCGTCCGGGTTCAGGTCGATGCCGAAGCCATGGCGGATCAGTTGCTCGTTGGCCACCAGGTTGCCATGGCTGACCTGCACGCCCTTGGGCAGCGCGGTGGAGCCGGAGGTGTACTGCAGGAAGGCGATATCGTCGCCCGCCAGGGCCGGCTCGCGCCAGCCTTCGGCCAGCGCCGGGTCCAGGCGATCCACCGCCAGCAGGCTCGGCGCCTGCGCCGTGGCCAGGGCATCGAGGCCCTGCAAACTGTCACGTAGCGCTTCTACTGTCAGCAGCAGACGGGGTTCGGCGTCGTCGATGATCGACAGCAGGCGCTCCTGATGGTGACGCCGCGACGACTCCGGCGGATAGGCCGGCACGGCGATGACACCGGCATAGAGGCAACCGAAGAACGCGGCGACGTAGTCCGGGCCACTGGGGAACAGCAGCACCGCGCGATCGCCGAAGCCGGCACGGGCCTGCAAGGCGGCGGCGATGGTACGCGCGCGCAGGTCCAGGTCCCGGTAGCTGAGCACGGCCTGTTCGCTGGGGTCGTCGGCCAGAAAGCGCAAGGCGACCCGGTCCGGGGTCTGCGTGGCGCGTTGCGCCAGGGCCTGGACCAGCGAGTGCGGGAGTTCGAAGGCGTCCGTCATGGGGAGTTCCTGCCAGTGTCTGGGTGAGTCGTGCCTGGGCGGCGCCGCACGAGTCGGCGGGCAGCGTTCGGCAGCTGGGTACACAGGGGAACGGATGGGCGGGGGAAATAATTAAACGCCCGGGTGATTCGCAGCCGCGCCAACACCGGCCCTTGCTCGACGACGAATGGCACAAGGCGTGAACGGGTTCACGCGACGGCGCTTTAGAACCGATACGAATAGATACTCATTAACTTTCGTATTTGACAATCATTATCATTCTGAATAGCTTGTCGCACGTCGTAGGTAGCCACCCTCCCGGCGCGCTGCCTTCCCCTCAGAGAACAAGGTGACTTCCATGGCGGAACAATTGTCCACAAGTAGGTGCGATTCACCGTTACTCCAAGCGTTCGTCGACAACCGCAGCATCCTGGTCAAGATCGCCGCGCGCATCACCGGTTGCCGCTCACGCGCCGAGGATGTGGTGCAGGATGCGTTCTTCCGGCTCAGCGCCGCGCCACAGATCACGTCGTCGTTCAAGGCCCAGCTCAGCTACCTGTTCCAGATCGTGCGCAACCTGGCCATCGACCACTACCGCAAGCAGGCCATGGAGCTGAAGTACTCCGGCAGCGAGGAGGAAGGCCTCAATATCGTCATCCAGAACGCCTCGCCGGAAGCCACCCATATCAACCTCGCCACCCTCGAACACATCGCCGACGCCCTCACCGAACTGCCCCAGCGCACCCGTTATGCCTTCGAGATGTACCGCCTGCACGGCGTGCCACAGAAGGACATCGCCAAGGAGCTGGGCGTCTCGCCGACGCTGGTCAACTTCATGATCCGCGACGCGCTGATCCACTGCCGCAAGACCGCCAGCCGCCAGGAGTAACGGCAGCGGCGAGCCTCAAGCTACGAGCAGCAAGCAGCAAGCGCACACCAGCCCGCTCTTCTCTTGCCGCTTGCCGCTTGGAGCCGCTAGACGAGCCTGCAGCGGTCGAAAAAGCGCTCCCGCCCGAGAATCATCAGCGCTGCCCGCTTGTGCGGGAAATCGAACTCCTTCTCGCAATGGAAGCACTGGTCGTGCATGTAGCCGATCATCTTGCCGTTGTCGGCCCGCGGCTCGGCCACCACCCGCTGGGTGCGCGGGTCATCGAGGAACAGGTAGTGCACCAGCGCCGACAGCCAGCTAGCGACCTTGTGCGGGCCGCGATGGGCCTCCTCCCCCACCAGCATGTGGATGCCACGGTCGTAGTCATTGGCCGGGTAGAAGGGTGCGATGCGGTCTTCCTTGGCCCAGTAGGCCTCGAAGTAGGCGAACGGCTCATCGTCGAAACAACCGATCAGGGTCAGGGCATGCGGGTCGGCCTCGAGCTTGGCCAGGTACTCGCGATGCTGCTCGAGCGTGCCGCCTTCCTGCCAGAACTGCAGCACCCGCGGGTTGTTCTGCCAGCGGTTGAAACGCGCCAGGTCCTGCTCGATCTCCAGGGTGCGCAGCGACACCCAGGCGCCCAGGCGCGCATCGAAGCGCCGGTACACCTCGCCACGCGGCTTGGGTGCCCGACGTGGATGGCGCTTGCCGTTGCTGATCTGCATCTGCTGCGGATAGACGCCCGAACCATTATCGCCCAGCCAAGGCTGCGGTAATTGCCAGAACAGGGTGCGCTCGCACAGGTACACCCCCGGCTGTTCGCCCGCCAGCAACAGGCCACTGGCCACGGCCTGGGGGACCGGCTCAGGCAGATGCCAGGCCAGGCGCTGGCAGGCCGGATCGCGCGACAGCAGCCAGTAGCAGGCGGCCCACAGCGCCTGCTCGGCGCGCTCCGGGCAGAGGGATTCCAGGTGCACGTGGAGGGGGTTCGCAGGTACCAGGCGGATCTGGATCAGCGGGCGTCCTTCGAGTGTCAGGCTCAGCCGGCAATCGCCCTCGTCGGCGCTGAGGCTGCGCCAACGCGGCAGGGAGAGAGGCTGCGAAGCGGCATCGAACGGCATGGTCATGGCTCACGGAAAAGGTAGGGAAAGACTCATTCCTGTAGACGTGACCAGCGCCCTGGGATTTAGTCACCCGACGTGGCCTGGACGCCAATCCGGTAGGGCTTGAAGATGCGCAGCAGCTCGCCATTGTCGCGCAGGCGCTGCAACAGCGCGGCGAAGGTTTCGCCCGAGAGGGGCGCACCCGGGCGCAGCAAGGCATAGTGGTGGTAGATCTGGTCGACCCGCTCGGAGGCCATCAGGTGGCCGCGGCTGGCGGGGTTGCGCACCAGGAAGTCGTTATAGAAGGAGCGCGTCACCAGGGCGATGTCGGCGCGCCCGCGCTGGACCATGAACAGGTTGCTGTCGTGGGAGTAGGTCAGGGTCGCGTTGTAGGTCTCGCTCAGGTAGCGCGGGTCGGGATTGAAGCCGGCGAAGGCGTAGTGGTAGCCGTTGAACAGCGCCAGGCGCTTGCCCTGCAGGTCATCGAAATACCCCTGGTCGCGCCCCGGCTGCTGGCGCGCGACGAAGATCTCGGCATCCTCCAGGCCCAGGTCCACGGCCTCATGGGGAATCTGCTGCCAACCCCATTGTGGGTTCTCGAAGATCGCCATGTCGGTGCGCCCTTGCTGGAAATCGCCAAAACGCCGGGGAATCGAGGTGGGCACGAGCACGAAGTGGTAATCCTGCTGCAGGCGGTTGAGCGCCTCGACCAGTTGCGCCAGCAGGCCGCGCTCGGCGCCCTGCTCCGGGCGCACGGTATAGGGCGGGAAATGCGCCGCGCCGACCCTCACCTCCAGCGCGTCGCCAGCCTGGGCCGGGGTGGCCAGCCACAACGCGGCAACCATCAACAAGGAAGACAGGGCCTTGCGGCCGGACGCAGGAGTCAAGGGAGACACTCATCACGGTTTGTGACCTGGATCCATTTAAGCTAGGCGCTTTCCCGCCGGGGCACAACCGATGGCCATAGCAAAATAACAGCATTGTGCCAGGGGATGTCGGCAGGCCGGAGATTGGCTACGCTTCACTGGCCTGTCGGGTCGAGGCCGACCCTGCAGGCCTCTGCATCTTGCAAGGGAGCCTGGTATGGGCCATTGGTTGGTGATCGACCTGGAGGCCACCACCGACGACGGTGGCTGGCCGGTCACGGAGATGGAAATCATTGAAATCGGCGCAAGCCTGGTCACCCGCGAAGGCCGCGAGGTCGACCATTTCCAGCGTTTCGTGCGGCCCAGGCGACGGCGGCAGTTGACGCCGTTCTGCCGCGAACTGACGCATATCAGCCAGGCCGATGTCGACGGCGCCGCGGTTTTCCCCGAGGTGTGGGCACAGTTCGAGCGCTGGCTCGGCCATCACCGCGGGCACCTGCAGGCCTGGGTCAGCTGGGGCGACTACGATCGCCAGCAGTTGTGCCAGGAATGGCAGCAGCATCAGGTGCAGAGCCTGCTGCAAGCCCTGCCCCACATCAACCTCAAGCAACGCTTCGCCAAGGCCCGCCACCTGCAGCGGCCTGCCGGCCTCAACGGCGCGCTGCAGCTGGCGGGCCTGCAGTTCTGCGGGCAGCAGCACCGCGCCCTGGAAGATGCCCGCAATACCGCACGGCTGTTGCCCTTGAGCCTGCCCGCCAACGGCCCCTGAAAGCAGATGACGGCGCCGGGGGCCTTGGGCATACTGGCCAGCCTTTTTTCATTCCTTCTTTCAGGAGTCGCCCATGTTCAAGGTCAACGAGTACTTCGATGGCACCGTCAAGTCGATCGCCTTCACTGGCCAGGAAGGTCCGGCCACCGTCGGCGTCATGGCCCCGGGCGAATATGAATTCGGCACCGCCAAGCGCGAGATCATGCATGTGGTTTCCGGTGCCCTGACCGTCAAGCTGCCGGGCAGCGACAACTGGGAAACCTTCAAGGCCGGCAGCCAGTTCAATGTGCCGGCCGACAGCAAGTTCCAGCTGAAGGTGGCGGTGGATACGGCCTACCTGTGCGAGTACCGCGACTGAGGCGTTCGATTTTTCAGGGCGGCGCAATCGAGCCCTGGGGCCAGCCTCTAGCGGCCCGTTGGATGTAACAGATGCTGGGGCTGCTTCGCAGCCCCAATTGATAGGCTAGTTCCCCCCCGCCAGGAACCCGGCCACCCGCTGCGCCGCCGCCTGCAGATGCCCTTCATGGGTCGCCCCCGAGGCCTTCAGCGGCTTGAGGTCATGATCGGCCGCCGCCAGCCAGCACACCTCGATCGACGGCGATAACACATACCCTTGCACCCGCTCCCGGTTACCCAGGGCATCGCGCTCGCCCTGGACGATCAGCGTGCGCGTACGCAACCCCGCCAGGTGCTCGACCCGGGGCTTCTCGGGCTTGCCCACGGCATGGAACGGATAGCCCAGGCACACCAGGGCATCGGCCCCCAGTTCGTCGGCCAGCAGGCTGGCCATGCGCCCGCCCATGGACTTGCCGCCAATGGCCACCGGCCCCGCGACCAATAGTCGCACCTGGCGGTACACCTCGCGCCAGCAGTCGAGCAGCACCTTCTGCGGATTGGGCGGCCGCTTGCCGCCGCCCTGGCGCCGCTGGGCCATGTAGGGAAACTCGAAGCGCACCACGCCTACCCCTTGCGCCGCCAGCCTTTGCGCCATGTCCTGCATGAAATCGCTGTCCATCGGCGCCCCCGCGCCATGGGCCAGGACCAGGCAGCCAGCATAGCCCTGGTCCCCCCGGATGCGTGGGGGATCGCAGCGCAAGCCTGGGACATTTCCCACTTGCGCCCATTGATCCCCGTCAATACCGGCCATTTGCCCATTACTCATGCTTGCCTCGCTGTCTAGCCTGCCTATAACCGTGGATGGGAACCCATACATGAACACAACCAGCAGTACCGCCTACAACTACAAGGTGGTCCGCCAATTCGCCATCATGACGGTGGTGTGGGGAATCGTCGGGATGGGGCTCGGCGTTTTCATCGCCGCGCAACTCGTCTGGCCTTCCCTGAACTTCGACCTTCCCTGGACCAGCTTCGGTCGCCTGCGCCCGCTGCATACCAATGCGGTGATCTTCGCCTTCGGCGGTTGCGCCCTGTTCGCCACCTCCTATTATTCGGTGCAACGCACCTGCCAGACCACCCTGTTCGCACCGGGCCTGGCCGCGTTCACCTTCTGGGGCTGGCAACTGGTGATCCTGCTGGCGGCGATCAGCCTGCCGCTGGGCTACACCAGCTCCAAGGAATACGCCGAACTGGAATGGCCGATCGACATCCTGATCACCATCGTCTGGGTCTGCTACGCCATCGTGTTCTTCGGCACGCTGATGAAACGCAACACCAAGCACATCTATGTGGGCAACTGGTTCTTCGGCGGCTTCATCCTCACCGTGGCGATGCTGCACATCGTCAACAACCTGGAACTGCCGGTCAGCCTGACCAAGTCGTACTCGGTCTACGCCGGTGCCACCGACGCCATGGTCCAGTGGTGGTACGGCCACAACGCCGTGGGCTTCTTCCTGACTGCGGGCTTCCTGGGGATGATGTACTACTACGTGCCCAAGCAGGCCGAGCGCCCGGTGTATTCCTACCGGCTGTCGATCGTCCACTTCTGGGCGCTGATCACCCTGTACATCTGGGCCGGCCCGCACCACCTGCACTACACCGCCCTGCCCGACTGGGCCCAGTCGCTGGGCATGATCATGTCGCTGATCCTCCTGGCACCGAGCTGGGGCGGCATGATCAACGGCATGATGACCCTCTCCGGTGCCTGGCACAAACTGCGTAGCGATCCGATCCTGCGCTTTCTGGTGGTGTCCCTGGCGTTCTACGGCATGTCCACCTTCGAAGGCCCGATGATGGCCATCAAGACGGTCAACGCCCTGTCCCACTACACCGACTGGACCATCGGCCACGTGCATGCCGGTGCCCTCGGCTGGGTGGCGATGATCTCCATCGGCGCGCTGTACCACACCATCCCGAAAGTGTTCGGCAAGGAGCGCATGTACAGCATCGGCCTGATCAACGCGCACTTCTGGCTGGCGACCATCGGCACCGTGCTGTACATCGCCTCGATGTGGGTCAACGGCATCGCCCAGGGCTTGATGTGGCGCGCGGTCAATGCCGACGGCACGCTCACCTACTCCTTCGTCGAGACCCTGGTGGCCAGCCACCCTGGCTTCATCGTGCGCTTCGTCGGTGGCGCGATCTTCCTCAGCGGCATGCTGCTGATGGCCTGGAACACCTGGCGCACCGTGCGTGCCCCGGCCGCCGAGGCCGCCCCTGCGACCGCCCAGCTGGCCTGAGGAGACAAGCCTGATGAAACACGAAGTCATCGAGAAAAACGTAGGCCTGCTGGCCCTGCTGATGGTCTTCGCCGTCAGTATCGGCGGCCTGACCCAGATCGTCCCGCTGTTCTTCCAGGACGTCACCAACAAGCCGGTCGAAGGCATGAAGCCCTACACCGCCCTGCAGCTCGAAGGCCGCGACATCTACATCCGCGAAGGCTGCGTCGGTTGCCACTCGCAGATGATCCGCCCGTTCCGCGCCGAGACCGAGCGCTACGGCCACTACTCGGTGGCCGGCGAGAGCGTCTGGGACCACCCCTTCCTCTGGGGCTCCAAGCGCACCGGCCCGGACCTGGCCCGCGTCGGCGGCCGCTACTCCGACGACTGGCACCGCGCGCACCTGTACAACCCGCGCAACGTGGTACCGGAATCGAAGATGCCGTCCTACCCGTGGCTGGTCGCCCAGCAGGTCGACAACAGCCACACCGACACCAAGATGCGCACCCTGCGCACCCTGGGCGTGCCCTACACCGACGAGGACATCGCCGGCGCCCGCGACGCGGTCAAGGGCAAGACCGAGATGGACGCCCTGGTGGCCTACCTGCAGGTGCTGGGCACCGCGATCAAGAACAAGAGGTAAGCGATGGAACTGTCACTGGACATCGGCCTGATCCGTGGCCTGGGCACCCTGGTGGTGATGATCGCCTTCCTGGGCCTGTGCCTCTGGGTATTCAACCGTCGCCGCGACCGTGATTTCGCCGAAGCGCGCCTGCTGCCCTTCGTCGACGACCGCCTGCCCCCTGCTGGGCAGGAACCTGCCATGAGGAATAACCGGCAATGACCACCTTCTGGAGTACCTACATCAGCGTACTGACCATCGGCAGCCTGATCGGCCTGACCTGGCTGCTGCTCGCCACGCGCAAGGGCCAGAGCCACAACACCACCGACCAGACCATGGGCCACAGCTTCGACGGCATCGAGGAGTACGACAACCCGCTGCCCAAGTGGTGGTTCTGGCTGTTCGTCGGCACCCTGGCCTTCGGCGTGGGCTACCTGATCCTCTACCCGGGCCTGGGCAACTGGAAAGGCATCCTGCCGGGTTACGAGAACGGCTGGACCCAGGTCAACGAGTGGCAGAAGGAAATGGACAAGGCCGATGCACGCTTTGGCCCGATCTTCGCCAAGTACGCCGCCATGCCGGTGGAGGAAGTGGCCAAGGACCCGCAGGCGCTGAAGATGGGCAGCCGCCTGTTCGCCTCCAACTGCTCGGTGTGCCATGGCTCCGATGCCAAGGGCGCCTACGGCTTCCCCAACCTGACCGACAAGGACTGGCGCTGGGGCGGCGAGCCGGAGACCATCAAGGCCTCGATCATGGATGGCCGCCACGGCGTGATGCCGGCCTGGGCCGAGGTGATCGGCGAACAGGGCGTGGCCGACGTCGCCGCCTTTATCCTGACCAACCTGGACGGTCGCAGCCTGCCCGAGGGGGTCAAGGCCGATGCCGCCAAGGGCCAGGAGATCTTCGCCGCCAACTGCGTGGCCTGCCACGGCCCCGAGGGCAAGGGCACCCCGGCCATGGGCGCGCCTGACCTGACCCACCCGCAGGCGTTCATCTACGGTTCGAGCTTCGCCCAACTGCAACAGACCATCCGCTACGGTCGCCAGGGCCAGATGCCGGCCCAGCGCGACATCCAGGGCAACGACAAGGTCCACCTGCTGGCGGCCTATGTGTACAGCCTGTCGCAAGATGAAGCGGGCGACAATCTGACTGCCCGTTGATCTTTCGGGGCCGCAGTGCGGCCCCAACTCCCCGCCACACCTCCCTTCCTTGCACCCCCTCCGAACGGAACTAAGCTTGTTTGCCTAAGAGAGGCTTCGCTCGCAGCGACCGAAGCAGACGCGGTGCATGGCCTGACACCGCGCAACGACTTCGACATCGCTCGCCCATAGCGTCGGGAGGGGAGCCTTGCCTGCCCACCCTGAAAAAAAGCTTGACCGATCGATCAGAAAAAGGCGAAAAACGGTACACATTACAAACATTTATTTGTGTACAATCATCCAGCCCCCAAACCGCGGGACGGTGGTGGAAAGGGCCTGGACACGGGTCGGCGAGAGGTCTTGCGTTGCGATAACCCTGGTGGTTACCGATACTGGCGCCGATTTTCCAACCAACAAGAACACCCAAACCGTGGAACCTTAGCAATGAGCACTGCAATCAGTCCGACTGCTTATAACTATAAGGTCGTCCGCCAGTTCGCCATCATGACGGTGGTCTGGGGGATCCTTGGCATGGGGCTAGGCGTGTACATCGCCTCGCAACTGGTATGGCCCGAGCTGAACCTGGACCTGCCATGGACGAGCTTCGGCCGCCTTCGCCCGCTGCACACCAACCTGGTGATCTTCGCCTTCGGAGGTTGCGCGCTGTTCGCCACCTCCTACTACGTCGTGCAGCGCACCTGCCAGACCCGGCTGATCTCCGATGGCATGGCCGCCTTCAGCTTCTGGGGCTGGCAAGCGGTCATCGTCGGCGCGCTGATCACCCTGCCGATGGGCTACACCACCACCAAGGAGTACGCCGAGCTCGAGTGGCCGCTGGCGATCCTCCTGGCCATCGTCTGGGTCACCTACGCCCTGGTGTTCTTCGGCACCATCGTCAAGCGCAAGACCAAGCACATCTACGTCGGCAACTGGTTCTACGGTGGCTTCATCGTGGTCACGGCGATGCTGCACATCGTCAACCACATCTCCCTGCCGGTCAGCCTGTTCAAGTCGTACTCGGCCTATGCCGGGGCCACCGACGCCATGATCCAGTGGTGGTACGGCCACAACGCCGTGGGCTTCTTCCTGACCACGGGCTTCCTGGGGATGATGTACTACTTCGTACCCAAGCAGGCCGAACGCCCGATCTACTCCTATCGCCTGTCGATCGTCCACTTCTGGGCGCTGATCACCCTGTACATCTGGGCCGGCCCGCACCACCTGCACTACACCGCCCTGCCCGACTGGGCCCAGTCGCTGGGCATGGTGATGTCGATCATCCTCCTGGCACCGAGCTGGGGCGGCATGATCAACGGCATGATGACCCTCTCCGGGGCTTGGCACAAACTGCGCACCGACCCGATCCTACGCTTTCTGGTGGTGTCCCTGGCGTTCTACGGCATGTCCACCTTCGAAGGCCCGATGATGGCCATCAAGACAGTCAACTCGCTGTCGCACTACACCGACTGGACCATCGGCCACGTGCATGCCGGCGCCCTCGGCTGGGTGGCGATGATCTCCATCGGCTCGCTGTACCACCTGATCCCGAAGGTCTATGGCCGCGAACAGATGCACAGCGTGGGTCTGATCAACGCGCACTTCTGGCTGGCGACCATCGGCACCGTGCTGTACATCGCCTCGATGTGGGTCAACGGCATCACCCAGGGCCTGATGTGGCGCGCCATCAACGACGACGGCACGCTCACCTACTCCTTCGTCGAAGCCCTGCAGGCCAGCCACCCGGGCTACATCGTCCGCGCCCTGGGCGGTGCGTTCTTCGCCTCCGGCATGTTGCTGATGGCCTACAACGTCTACCGCACCGTACGCGCCTCGAAGCCGGCCGACGCTGAAGAAGCCGCCAAGATCGTCGTCGTGGGAGCTCACTGATGAAGCATGAAGCAGTCGAGAAGAACATCGGCCTGTTGGCCTTCTTCATGGTCATCGCCGTCAGCATCGGCGGCCTGACCCAGATCGTCCCGCTGTTCTTCCAGGACGTCACCAACAAGCCGGTCGAAGGCATGAAGCCGCGCACCGCACTGGAGCTCGAAGGGCGCGACATCTACATCCGCGAGGGCTGCGTCGGCTGCCACTCGCAGATGATCCGCCCGTTCCGTGCCGAGACCGAGCGCTACGGCCACTACTCGGTGGCCGGCGAGAGCGTCTGGGACCACCCCTTCCTCTGGGGCTCCAAGCGCACCGGCCCGGACCTGGCCCGCGTCGGCGGCCGCTACTCCGACGACTGGCACCGCGCGCACCTGTACAACCCGCGCAACGTGGTACCGGAATCGAAGATGCCGTCCTACCCGTGGCTGGTCGAGAACACGCTCGACGGCAAGGACACCGCGAAAAAGATGGAGGTGCTGCGCACCCTGGGCGTGCCCTACACCGACGAGGACATCGCCGGCGCCCGCGACGCGGTCAAGGGCAAGACCGAGATGGACGCCATCGTGGCGTACCTGCAAGGCCTGGGCACCATCATCAAGAGCAAACGGTGACGCTGATGGATATCGGGATGATTCGTGGCCTGGGCACCGTCGTGGTGATGGTGGCCTTCGTGGGCCTGGCGCTGTGGGTGTTCAACCCACGGCGCAAGAAGGAATTCGACGAGGCGACCCGGTTGCCCTTCGCCGACGACCCCGAGGCCAGCAAGCACGTCGAGCAAGCGCAAGCGAAAGCTTCTAGGAGCAAAGAACAATGACAACCTTCTGGAGTCTGTACGTCACCGTCCTGACCCTGGGCACCATCTTCGCCTTGACCTGGCTGCTGCTGTCGACCCGCAAGGGCCAGCGCGAAGAGGTCACCGACGAGACCGTCGGCCATGCCTTCGACGGTATCGAGGAGTACGATAACCCCTTGCCGAAATGGTGGTTCTGGCTGTTCGTCGGCACCATCGTGTTCGCCCTGGGTTACCTGGTGCTGTACCCGGGCCTGGGCAACTGGAAAGGCATCCTGCCCGGCTACCAGTACCTGGATAACGAGAAGAAGACCGAGTTCTCCAACGGCCAGCCCGGCTGGACCGGCGTGCACGAGTGGGAAAAGGAGATGGCCAAGGCCGACGCCCGCTTCGGCCCGATCTTCGCCAAGTACGCCGCCATGCCCATCGAGGACGTGGCCAAGGACCCGCAAGCGCTGAAGATGGGCAGCCGCCTGTTCGCCTCCAACTGCTCGGTGTGCCACGGCTCCGATGCCCGTGGCTCCTACGGCTTCCCCAACCTCACCGACAACGACTGGCGTTGGGGCGGCGAGCCGGAGACCATCAAGGCCTCGATCATGAACGGTCGCCACGGCGTGATGCCGGCCTGGGCCGAGGTGATCGGCGAACAGGGCGTGGCCGACGTCGCCGCCTTCGTCCTGACCAACCTGGACGGTCGTAGCCTGCCCGAAGGGATCAAGGCCGATGCCGCCAAGGGCAAGGAGATCTTCGCCGCCAACTGCGTGGCTTGCCACGGCCCCGAGGGCAAGGGCACCCCGGCCATGGGCGCGCCTGACCTGACCCACCCGCAGGCGTTCATCTACGGCTCAAGCTTCGCCCAGTTGCAGCAGACCATCCGCTACGGCCGCCAGGGCCAGATGCCGGCACAGGCCGAGTTGCAGGGCAACGACAAGGTCCACCTGCTGGCAGCCTATGTCTACAGCCTGTCGCACCAGCAGCAGTCGGAAACCGCCAAGGCCGAGTGAGCCCATCCAAGGCCCTGCCATCGCTGGCAGGGCCATGCTCCCCCAGGTTACGGCGCAACGCCGGACATTTCGCCTCCCGCCATGACCTGGATCAATTGACAGCCGCCATAACACGATTCAAACCACCAACCCAATGCGACTAAAGGTCGCAACGCGCTCCCAGCCTGCCAGCAGCGGCGTATCATGGGCCGCAGAGCGCTAGCAGAATGCGTACGACCGCGGCCGGCACGTACTGGCCGCGGCACTTCTCCACTGCCGTGGGACTTGATGATGAGCAAGCAGATTCCGGTACATGACGTCACCCCGCCTGCCAAGAAGGGAAAGGACTCCGTCGACCTCTACGCCTCCCGGGAAAAGATCTACACCCGCGCCTTCACCGGCGTGTTCCGCCGGCTGCGAATGGTCGGCGGGGCGTTCCTGTTCCTGCTGTACTTCGGTACCGTGTGGCTGAACTGGGGCGGGCACCAGGCCGTCTGGTGGAACCTGCCCGAGCGCAAGTTCTACATCTTCGGCGCCACCATCTGGCCCCAGGACTTCATCCTGCTCTCGGGCATCCTCATCGTCTCTGCCTTCGGCCTGTTCTTCATCACCGTGTTCGCCGGCCGGGTCTGGTGCGGCTACACCTGCCCGCAGAGCGTCTGGACCTGGATCTTCATGTGGTGCGAGAAGGTCACCGAGGGCGACCGCAACCAGCGCATGAAGCTGGACAAGGCGCCGATGAGCGCCAACAAGTTCCTGCGCAAGGCGGCCAAGCACAGCCTGTGGCTATTGATCGGCTTCGTCACCGGCATGACCTTCGTCGGCTACTTCTCGCCGATCCGCGAGCTGGTCATCGAGTTCTTCACCGGGCAAGCCGATGGCTGGGCCTATTTCTGGGTGGCGTTCTTCACCCTCGCCACCTACGGCAACGCCGGCTGGCTGCGCGAGCAGGTGTGCGTGTACATGTGCCCCTACGCGCGCTTCCAGAGCGTGATGTTCGACAAGGACACCCTGATCGTCTCCTACGACCCGCGCCGCGGCGAGACCCGCGGCCCGCGCAAGAAGGACATGGACTACAAGGCCAAGGGCCTGGGCGACTGCATCGACTGCACCATGTGCGTGCAGGTCTGCCCCACCGGCATCGACATCCGCGATGGTCTGCAGATCGAGTGCATCGGCTGCGCTGCCTGCATCGACGCCTGCGACAGCATCATGGAGAAGATGAACTATCCCAAGGGCCTGATCAGCTACACCACCGAGCACAACCTCTCCGGGCAGAAGACCCACATGCTGCGCCCACGGCTGATCGGCTACGCCCTGGTGCTGCTGCTGATGATCGGTATCCTGGTCACCGCCTTCGCCACCCGTTCGCTGGTCGGTTTCGACGTCAGCAAGGACCGGGTGCTGTACCGCGAGAACGCGCAAGGGCGGATCGAGAACGTCTACAGCCTCAAGGTCATGAACAAGGACCAACGCGACCACGTCTACGTGCTCGACGCCAGCGGCCTGCCAGGCCTGCAGCTCGAGGGGCATCGCGAGATCCGGGTCGCCGCCGGCGATATCGTCAGCCTGCCGGTGCAGTTGTCGGTCGCGCCCGAGCAATTGCCCTCGACCACCAATGAAATCACCTTCATCCTCAAGGACGCCGACGACAGCGCCACCCAGGTTGAAGCCAAGAGCCGCTTCATCGGCCCGCAAATCCGTTGAGAGAGAAGTCGACAATGCCTGCCGCAACCGCCGCCAGCCCGTGGTACAAGCACCTCTGGCCCTGGATCATCATCGGCATCCTCGCCACCTCGGTGTGCCTGAGCCTGACGATGGTCAGCATCGCCGTGAACAACCCGGACAACCTGGTCAACGACAACTACTACGAGGCCGGCAAGGGCATCAACCGCTCGCTGGACCGCGAGCTGCTGGCCCAGGACCTCAAGCTCAAGGCCAGCGTGCACCTGGACGAGCTGACTGGCGAGGTGGACGTGCGCCTGACCGGCAATAGCGATCCGCAAGCCCTGGAACTGAACCTGATCTCACCGACCCAGCCGGACAAGGACCGCAAGGTCGAGCTGGCCCGCAGCGAGCCGGGCCGCTATGTCGGCCAGCTGGACGACCGGGTCGAGGGGCGGCGCTTCGTCGAGCTGCTGGGCAGCCAGGACGGGCAGGTATGGCGATTGTTCGAGGAGGAGAAGGTCGCCCACGGCGTCACCCTGGAGCTGGGCGACGAGGCCTTGCAAGGGGCCGAGCATCACGAATGACTGCATCACGATGACCGAGCCAACCCCCTGCTACCACTGCGCCCTGCCCGTCCCCGCCGGCAGCCGTTTCACCGCGGTGGTCCTCGGCGAACCCCGGCAGTTCTGCTGCCCTGGCTGCCAGGCAGTGGCCGAGTCCATCGTCGCCGGCGGCCTGGAGAGCTACTACCAGCACCGCAGCGACGCCAGCGCCAACCCCGAGGCCCTGCCCCGGCAGTTGCAGGATGAGCTGGCACTCTACGACCGCGTCGACGTGCAGCAGGCTTTCGTCCACCACCAGGGCGAACTGGCCGAGGCCACCCTGCTGGTCGAGGGCATCAGCTGCGCAGCGTGCGGCTGGCTGATCGAGAAACACCTGCGCAACCTGCCGGGCGTGGCCGAGGCACGCCTGAACCTGTCCAACCACCGCCTGCTGCTCAACTGGGACGACCAACGAACGCCCCTCTCGCGCCTGCTCGCCGAGCTGCGCCGGATCGGCTATGCCGCGCACCCCTACCAACCTGACCAGGCCGCCGAGCAACTGGCCCGGGAAAACCGCAGCGCCCTGCGCCGCCTGGGCGTGGCCGGCCTGCTGTGGTTCCAGGCGATGATGGCGACCATGGCCACCTGGCCGGAATTCAACATCGACCTGAGCCCCGAGCTGCACACCATCCTGCGCTGGGTGGCGCTGTTCCTGACCACGCCGATCGTGTTCTACAGTTGCGCCCCCTTCTTCAAGGGCGCCGCCCGCGACCTGCGCACCCGCCACCTGACCATGGACGTCTCGGTGTCGCTGGCCATCGCCCTGGCCTACGGCGCCGGGATCTGGACCGCGATCACCGGCAGTGGCGAGCTGTACTTCGACACCGTGGGCATGTTCGCCCTGTTCCTGCTCACCGGCCGCTACCTGGAGCGCCGCGCCCGCGAGCGCACGGCGGCGGCCACCGCGCAACTGGTCAACCTGCTGCCGGCCTCCTGCCTGCGCCTGGATGACCAGGGACACAGCGAGCGCATCCTGCTCGGCGAACTGCAGCGCGGCGACCGGGTGCAAGTGCTGCCCGGCGCGGTGATCCCGGCCGATGGCCGCATCCTCGACGGCCGCTCCAGCGTCGATGAGTCGCTGCTGACTGGCGAGTACCTGCCCCAGGCCCGCCATGCCGGCGACCGGGTCACCGGCGGCACCTTGAATGTCGAGAGCAGCCTGACCGTGCAGGTCGAGGCCCTGGGCCAGGACACCCGCCTGTCGGCGATCGTCCGGCTGCTGGAGCGCGCCCAGTCGGAAAAACCCCGCCTGGCCGAGATCGCCGACCGCGCCTCGCAGTGGTTCCTGCTGTTCACCCTGCTCGCCGCCGCCGCCATCGGCCTGCTGTGGTGGCAGCTGGATGCCTCGCGGGCATTCTGGATCGTCCTGGCCATGCTGGTGGCGACCTGCCCCTGCGCCCTGTCCCTGGCCACCCCGACAGCCCTCACCGCCGCCACCGGCACCCTGCACAAGCTCAGCCTGCTGGTCACCCGCGGACATGTGCTGGAAGGGCTGAACCAGATCGACACGGTGATCTTCGACAAGACCGGCACCCTCACCGAGGGCCGCCTGGCCCTACGCAGCATCCGCCCACTGGGCCTGCTCGCCGCCGACCGCTGCCTGGCCCTGGCCGCAGCCCTGGAGAACCGCTCGGAACACCCCATCGCCCGTGCCTTCGGCCGCACCGCCACCCCCGCCGAGCAGGTGCAGGCCATACCTGGCCTGGGCCTGGAGGGCGTGGTCGACGGCCAAAGCCTGCGCATCGGCCAGGCCACGTTCGTCTGCGCCCTGAGCAGCGCCGCAGTGCCCGCCGTACCCGAACCCCGTGGCCAGTGGCTGTTGCTGGGCGACCGCCAGGGGCCGCTGGCCTGGTTCGGCCTCGACGATCGCCTGCGCGAGGATGCCCCCGACCTGCTCGCCGCTTGCAAGGCCCGTGGCTGGCGTACTTTGCTGCTGTCCGGCGACAGCTCGCCGATGGTCGGCGAAGTGGCCGCGCAACTGGGCATCGACCAGGCCGTCGGCGGCCTGCGCCCGGACGACAAGCTCGCCCGCCTCAAGGCCCTGCAGGCCGAAGGCCGCAAGGTGCTGATGCTGGGCGATGGGGTCAACGACGTGCCGGTGCTGGCGGCGGCCGACATCAGCATCGCCATGGGTTCGGCCACCGACCTGGCCAAGACCTGCGCCGATGCGGTGCTGCTGTCCAACCGCCTGCAGGCGCTGGTGCAGGCCTTCGACCTGGCCCGGCGCACGCGGCGCAACATCCTCGAGAATCTGCTGTGGGCGACCCTGTATAATGGCCTGATGCTGCCGTTCGCCGCCCTGGGCTGGATCACGCCGGTCTGGGCGGCCATCGGCATGTCGGTCAGTTCGCTGATCGTGGTGCTCAACGCCCTGCGCCTGACCCGCCTGGCCAAGGGCGCGGGCATGCCCGCACACCAGACGCCGTCGCCCGCAAGGAAACCGCTATGCCCGCCCTCTACGTCATGATCCCCGCCGCCCTGCTGATCGTCGGCGTGGCCGTGTACATCTTCTTCTGGGCGGTGGACAGCGGCCAGTACGACGACCTCGACAGCCCGGCCCACAGCATCCTGTTCGACGACCAGGACCCTCGCCACCAGGCTGCCGTCAAGCCAGAGCCAGAACAAACGCCAGGGCAGCCCGACGACAAGGATCCTCAGCCTCGTGCCTGACCTGTTTCCCCTGCTCGGCTCGGCATTGGTCCTGGGCCTGCTCGGCGGCGGCCATTGCCTGGGCATGTGCGGCGGTCTGATGGGCGCCCTGACCTTGGCCATCCCGCCAGAGCAACGCGCCCGCCGCCTGCGCCTGTTGCTGGCCTACAACCTCGGACGCATCCTCAGCTATGCCTGCGCCGGCCTGCTCCTGGGCCTGGCCGGCTGGGCCCTGGCCAACAGCCCGGCGGCCCAGGGGCTGCGGGTGGTGGCGGCCCTGCTGCTGATCGCCATGGGCCTGTACCTGGCCGGCTGGTGGAGTGGCCTGACCCGTATCGAGGCGCTCGGCCGCGGCGTGTGGCGGCACATCCAACCTTTGGCCACACGCCTGCTGCCGGTCTCCAGCCTGCCCCGCGCCCTGCTGCTCGGCGCCCTGTGGGGCTGGCTGCCGTGCGGCCTGGTCTACAGCACCCTGCTGTGGGCCGCCAGCCAGGGCAATGCCGGCTACAGCGCGGCCCTGATGCTGGCCTTCGGCCTCGGCACCTGGCCCGTACTCCTGGCCACCGGCCTTGCCGCCGAGCGTGTCGGCGCCCTGTTGCGCCGCCGCAGCGTGCGCCTGGCCGGCGGCCTACTGGTGATCCTGTTCGGTCTGTGGACTTTGCCTGGTCCGCACCAGCATTGGCTCATGGGGCACTGATCCGGCGGCAAGCTGCAAGACAAAGCAGTTTTCGGCGAGCCAGGGCTTTGCTGCCATTTGGGGTCGCTTCGCGCCCCATCGCCGGCAAGCCGGCTCCCACAGGTTCACTGCCAGCCTCAAGAATGACGCCAATCTGTGGGATTAGGCTTAATCGCTGGGGTTGGCACTGCGCAAGACTGCTTTTTCTTGCCGCTTGCCGCCCGGCGCTAGCTCCGCCCCCCCTTGATACAAATCAACACAGATTCCTACAGACGCCCCTAGACTCCGGACACTGCCGCTTCTTCCGGGGATTGACCCACATGCTCGACGACCTACGTTGGGATGCCGACCTGATACGTCGCTACGACCTGGCCGGCCCCCGCTATACCTCCTACCCGACCGCCGTCCAACTGCACGGCGAAGTGGGTTCGTTCGACCTGCTCCACGCCCTGCGCGAGAGCCGCCGCGCGGTACGGCCGCTGTCGCTGTACGTGCATGTGCCGTTCTGCGCCAACATCTGCTACTACTGCGCGTGCAACAAGGTCATCACCAAGGATCGCGGCCGCGCCCAGCCGTACCTCAAGCGCCTGGAGCAGGAAATCCAGCTCATCGCCTGCCACCTGGCCCCTAAACAACGCGTTGAACAGCTGCATTTCGGTGGCGGCACGCCGACGTTCCTCAGCCATGTGGAACTGCGCCAGCTGATGGCCTGCCTGCGCCAGCACTTCAACCTGCTGGACGACGATTCGGGCGACTACGGCATCGAGATCGACCCGCGCGAAGCCGACTGGTCGACCATGGGCCTGCTCCGCGAGCTGGGCTTCAACCGCGTCAGCCTCGGCGTGCAGGACCTGGATCCGGCCGTGCAGCGTGCGATCAATCGCCTGCAGAGCCTGGAACAGACCCGCACACTGATCGAGGCAGCACGGACCCTGCAGTTCCGCTCGGTCAACCTCGACCTGATCTACGGCCTGCCCCGGCAGACCCCGGAAGGCTTCGCCCGCACCGTCGAGGAAGTGATCCGCCTGCAACCAGACCGCCTCTCGGTCTTCAACTATGCCCACCTGCCCGAACGCTTCATGCCCCAACGGCGCATCGACAGCAACGAACTGCCTGCGCCAGCCGCCAAGCTGGAGATGCTCCGCGCCACCATCGAGCAACTGACCGCGGCCGGCTACCGCTACATCGGCATGGACCATTTCGCCCTGCCCGACGACGAGTTGGCCATCGCCCAGGAGGAAGGCACCCTGCAGCGCAACTTCCAGGGCTACACCACCCATGGACATTGCGACCTGATCGGCCTGGGCGTCTCGGCCATCAGCCAGATCGGCGACCTCTACTGCCAGAACAGCAGCGACCTCGCCACCTACCAGGACACCCTCTCCACCGCCCAACTGGCGACCCAGCGCGGGCTGCTGTGCGATCAGGACGACCGCCTGCGCCGCGCGGTGATCCAGCAGTTGATCTGCCATTTCGAGCTGGACTTCGAAGCGATCGAGCAGGCGTTCACCATCGATTTCCGGGGGTACTTCAAGGACCAATGGCCCCAGTTGCAGGCCATGCAGCGGGACGGCCTGATCAGCCTGGACGGCAAGGGCATCAGGGTACTGCCCGCCGGGCGCCTGCTGGTGCGCTCGGTGTGCATGGTGTTCGACGCCTACCTGGCCCTGCAGGACCGCCAGCGCTTCTCGCGGGTGATCTGACGAGCGAGTCGATCGACCGCATGGACTTATTTCCTTGCCAGGCACACTATTGGCCATCATCGGCCTTGACCCGCTGCGGACAAGGCCTCGCCAGGTCGCAACACCATAGCGCCCGCTGGCCTACAACCTTGCTGTGAGTTACCCTTACAGCTTATGTGTGCTTTCCCACAAGGATCGATTGAAATGTCCGAGCCAGTCAAACTGCGCCCACACAACCAGGCCCACTGCAAGGATTGCAGCCTGGCCCCCCTGTGCCTGCCTCTGTCGCTCAACCTGGAAGACATGGATGCACTGGATGAAATCGTCAAACGCGGCCGCCCGCTGAAGAAAGGCGAGTTCCTGTTCCGCCAAGGTGACAATTTCGGCTCGGTCTATGCCGTACGTTCCGGCGCCCTGAAAACCTTCAGCCTCAGCGACGCCGGCGAGGAGCAGATCACCGGTTTCCACCTGCCCAGCGAGCTGGTGGGCCTGTCGGGCATGGACACCGAAACCTACCCGGTGTCGGCCCAGGCCCAGGAAACCACCTCGGTATGCGAGATCCCCTTCGAGCGCCTGGACGAACTCTCGGTCCAACTGCCGCAACTGCGCCGCCAGCTGATGCGGGTGATGAGCCGGGAGATCCGCGACGACCAGCAGATGATGCTGCTGTTGTCGAAGAAGACCGCCGACGAGCGCATCGCCACCTTCCTGGTCAACCTCTCCGCGCGCTTCCGTGCCCGTGGTTATTCGGCCAACCAGTTCCGCCTGAGCATGTCGCGCAACGAGATAGGCAACTACCTGGGCCTGGCGGTGGAGACCGTGTCGCGGGTGTTCACCCGCTTCCAGCAGAACGGCCTGATCAAGGCCGAAGGCAAGGAAGTGCACATCCTCGACCCGATCCAGCTGTGCGCGCTGGCGGGCGGGGCGATGGAAGCCTGAAGCCCTTCGCGCGGCGGGGTATACTGGCGCATTCGTTTTCCAGGAAAGCAGCATGCACAGCGATACTTTCGACCTCAAGGCCTTGATCCGCCCAGTGCCGGACTTCCCCAAGCCGGGCGTGATCTTCCGCGACATCACCCCGCTGTTCCAGTCGCCACGTGGGTTGCGCTACGTCGCCGACCAGTTCATCGAGCGCTATGTGGAGGCCGAATTCAGCCATATCGGCGCCATGGATGCGCGGGGCTTCCTGATCGGCTCGATCATCGCCCATCAGTTGAACAAGCCGCTGATCCTGTTCCGCAAGCAGGGCAAGCTGCCGGCCGAGGTGTTGGCCGAGGCCTACCAGACCGAGTACGGCGAAGCCTTCCTGGAGGTGCATGCCGACAGCCTGTGCGAAGGCGATTCGGTGCTGATTTTCGATGACCTGATCGCCACTGGCGGCACCCTGCTGGCCGCTACCAACCTGGTGCGTCGCACCGGTGCCGAGGTATTCGAGGCCGCGGCGATCATCGACTTGCCGCAGCTGGAGGGTTCCCGTCGCCTGCAGGCGGTTGGTGTGCCGACCTTCTGCCTGACCGAGTTTTCGCTCAGCGAGTATTGAGTCGCCTGCTGGGGCCGCTCGGCGGCCCATTCGCGGGCAAGCCCGCTCCCACAGGGCCCTTCGCCAGCCGTATGTTCTCTGCGCGACAGCGCAACCCAAAAAGGCTGGGTTATCTCCCACAGGGCCCCTGCAAGCCATATCACTTGTGATCGACGCTCACCCTGTGGGAGCCGGCTTGCCGGTGATGGGGCGCGAAGCGGCCCCCGATCACCGTTTCACAGCGAAATCGGTCTGCGCCCGGCAAAGGCATGGGCCAGGGTCCCGCCATCCACCAGCTCCAGCTCCCCGCCCAGCGGCACGCCATGGGCGATGCGCGAGGCGGTCAGGCCTTTCTCGGCCAGCAGTTGGGCAATGTAGTGGGCAGTCGCCTCCCCTTCCACCGTGGGGTTGGTCGCGAGGATCACCTCGGTGAAGGTGCCCTGCTCCTCGATCCGTGCCATCAGCTGCGGGATACCGATCGCCTCGGGTCCCAGGCCGTCCAGTGGCGACAGATGCCCCTTGAGCACGAAGTAGCGGCCGCGATAGCCGGTCTGCTCCACCGCATATACGTCCACGGGGCCTTCCACGACGCACAGCTGGGTGTCGTCCCGGCGTGGGTCGGCGCACTGGGGGCAGAGTTCCTGTTCGGTCAGGGTGCGACACTGGCGGCAGTGGCCGACACCCTCCATGGCCTGGGTCAGGGCCTGGGCCAGGCGCAGGCCGCCGCTGCGGTCGCGTTCGAGCAACTGCAGGGCCATGCGCTGGGCAGATTTCTGGCCGACGCCGGGGAGCGTGCGCAGGGCGTCGATCAGTTGGCGGATCAGGGGGCTGAAGCTCATGGGGAAGGCCTGACAGATCAATAGGAGGCGGTTTATACCGAGCGGTGGCATCCACGTCAAATCAGCGGAAGCAGGTCCTCTCCTGAGAATAGCCATCACGGCGTATGCGATGCTGTTGCTGTTGCTGTTGCTGTTGCTGTTGATCTTGGTGCGCGATAGCTCAGTCGCCGCGAATCGCGACTTCAGGAGGCCGAGTGGAGGCGCCTGGAGGGGCCTGGCGCGCAGCGCCCTTCGGCGTAGCCGAAGTCGCGAGATGTAGACTTGCGCAGCAAGTCGGAGGCCGCGAAGCCCCGGAAGGCGCCGGAGCGAGGGGACCCCGGAGCGCAGCGTAGGGGCCGTATGATGGAGCAGGCGGTTTTTGGTTACTGAATGGGCTTTACTCAACGTACTTATTTTGCAGCACAATAAAAAAGCCGCTCCGGCAATCGGAAGCGGCTTTCGATATGCAGCCAGCTCTACCTGGCAACACAGCCTCAGAACGGCAGCTTGAAACCCGGTGGCAGTTGCATGCCAGCCGTCATGCTCCCCATCTTCTCCTGACTGTTCTGCTCGACCTTGCGCACCGCGTCGTTAACCGCAGCGGCAATCAGGTCCTCGAGCACTTCCTTGTCTTCCTGCATCAGGCTGTCATCGATGCTGATGCGCTTGACGTCGTGGCGACCGGTCATCACCACGCTGACCAGGCCAGCACCGGATTGGCCAGTCACTTCGGCATTGGCCAGCTCTTCCTGCATCTTGGCCATCTTTTCCTGCATCTGCTGAGCCTGCTTCATCAGGCCGGCCATGCCACCTTTCATCATGGGGTACACCTCGATTGGGTCATGTGATACGGCCCAGCACAAGGCCGGCCGCACGGTTATCCGTTCATTGGCCCTGGCTGGCCAGGGCGTCTACAGGCTCAATAGTATCCTGTCGCACCGTCGCACCGAACTGCCGGATCATCTGCTGGATGAGTGGGTCCTGCTCGATCGACGCCTCCGCATCACGCTGGCGCTCGGCACGCTTGCGGGCGGCAGCCTGGGCCGGGGTCTCCTGCTCGGGGCGGATCAGCTCGATCTTCAGCCGCAGGGTACGCCCCAGGTGCTGGTTGAGCGCCTCGTTCAGGCGACGCTGCTGGGTCGCATTGAACAGCGCCCCCTGGCCAGGGTCCAGGTGCAGCAGCCAGTCGTCACCCTCAGCAGCGATCAACGTACAGTTCGCCGCGATGTTGCCCGTCATCCCGGAGACAGGCAACTGTGGGAATAATTCCAGCCATTGCAGGGCAAGGCCCGTGGCCGGCTGGGCCGCCGGCAGCGGCTCCACTACCGGGGCCGGCTCGGCTTCGTGGACATGCTCGGCCAACTCGTCCAGGTAGCTGAAACCCGCCGGATCGCTGTCCGGGGTGTAGTAGTCCTCGTCCAACGGCGGCTCGTCGTCGCGGTCCATGCCGGCCGAGTCATAGGCAGACGGGTCGAATGGCGGCTCGTCGTAGGCCGGCTGGCTGGCTCGCGGCTCGGGTGCCGGGGCCGCTGGCACAGGGTCGACGGTCACAGGGGCCGGGCTGGGGTCTTCCCACGGCAGGTCGACGACCTCTTCCTCGACCGTGTCCGGCTCCGGCGCAGCGGCTTCAGCCTGGGGCTCAGGCTCGGGCGTAGGCTCCGGCAGGGGTTCGGCCACAGGCTCGGGCAACACGGCCTGCTCCACCACGGGCGCAGCGGGCACGACCGGTACGGCCTCTGCCGGTGCAACGGCGTGCACAGGAGTATTGGCGACAGCTGGCTCGGCGGCAGGCGCCGCAGCTGCCACCGGGCTTGCAGGATCAGCTGTGGCCTGGCTGATCCCCACCGGCTTTAGTACCGGCCTCGGGGCATCGTCGCTGTCGGCCGGCCGAAAGGCCAGCATCCGCAGCAGGACCATTTCGAAACCGCCGCGCGGGTCCGGTGCCAGCGGCAGGTCACGACGGCCGATCAGGCCCATCTGGTAATAGAACTGCACATCCTCGGCCGGCAGGGCCGAAGCCAGCGCCAGGACCCGCTCGCGGTCACCCTGGCCGTTGTCGACCGCCTCCGGTAGCGCCTGGGCGATGGCCACCCGGTGCAACACGTTGAGCATCTCGGCCAGCACGCCGTTCCAGTCCGGCCCCTGTTCGGCGAGGTTGCGCACCGCCTCCAGCAGCGCCCGGGCATCGCCTTCCAGCAGCGCCTGGAGCACCCCATACACCTGGCCGTGGTCGAGGCTGCCGAGCATCGCCCGGACATCGGCGGCCAGCACCTTGCCCTCGCCGAAGGCGATGGCCTGGTCGGTCAGGCTCATGGCATCGCGCATCGAACCGTCGGCGGCGCGGCCGAGCAGCCACAGGGCATCTTCCTCGAACGGCACGTTCTCGGCGCCGAGCACATGGCTCAGGTGCTCGACCACCCGCTCCGGGCTCATGTTCTTCAGGGAGAACTGCAGGCAGCGCGAGAGAATGGTCGCCGGCAGCTTCTGCGGGTCGGTGGTGGCGAGGATGAACTTGACGTAGGGTGGCGGCTCTTCCAGCGTCTTGAGCAAGGCGTTGAACGAGTGGGTCGAGAGCATGTGCACTTCGTCGATCAGGTAGACCTTGAAGCGCCCACGGCTCGGCGCGTACTGCACGTTGTCGAGCAACTCGCGGGTATCCTCGACCTTGGTACGGCTCGCGGCATCGATCTCGATCAGGTCGACGAAACGGCCTTCGTCGATCTCCCGACACACCGAACAGGTGCCGCAGGGCGTCGAGGTGATACCGGTTTCGCAGTTCAGGCACTTGGCGATGATTCGCGCGATGGTGGTCTTGCCCACCCCACGGGTACCGGTGAACAGGTAGGCATGATGCAGGCGCTGGTTGTCCAGGGCGTTGATCAAAGCCTTGAGCACATGGGTCTGGCCGACCATTTCGCGGAACGAGCGCGGACGCCATTTACGTGCAAGAACCTGATAACTCATCAAAAACCATCGCAACCTGAACGAGCGGAAGATCGCTAATGCTAGCGGAGCGGGGGCAAAATTGCACCCTGCCGAACTCGTCTAAGCTAACGATCAGGCGCACGCCTGGGCAACGATCAAGGAGGATTGACGTGCGGCGAGTCCTGGCCATCTTGATGCTGTGGGCGAGCCACGGCCTGGCGGAGCAACCGACGCTGCGCTTTTCCGTGGCCGAAAGCTGGAGCATGCCGCTGATCCGCATCGAGCACGAGCAGCCGGTGGACGGTATCCTCTTCGACCTCATGCAGGCCCTGGCCCGCGAGGCGGGCGTGCGCCCGGAATACCACCTGCTGGCCCGCCTGCGCCTGCAGCAGGCCGTCGACGAGGGCGACATCGATGTGCGCTGCTACGTCGCCAGCCACTGGCTCAACGATCACGCCGGCAATTTCCTGTGGAGCGTACCGTTGATCCGCCAGCGCGACCTGCTGGTCGGCAGGGCCGATGACCGTAGCCCTGTCCTGCCTGAACAGCTCCCGCCCCAGGCCATCGGCACCGTGCTGGGCTACACCTACCCCACCCTCGCCCCACTCTTCAAGCAGGGCCGCCTGCGTCGCGAGGACAGCCGCAACCAGTTGCTCGCCCTGCAGAAGCTGCAGGCTGGCCGCTATCGCCATGCGGTGAGCAACCAGTTGTCGCTGCAATGGTTCAACCACGCCTTGCCAGCGCAGGAACGCCTGCAGCCCCTGGCAGTGTTGGAGGAACAGGAACTGGGGTGCATGGTACGCAACGACCCGGCGCTACCGACGCAGCGCGTGCTCAGGGCGCTGGTGCGGATGAAGCAGTCCGGGGAGATCGAGGCCATCGTCCAGCGCTACGGCACCTTGGCCCATCAACCCGAGAACGATCAACTGGCCGTGCCCAGCCAGATCTCCGGTCGATGACGGTGCTAGCAAGACTGCGACCGTGAAAATCCGAACCTTTTCATAAACGAGTGCGCGTTGCTGGCTGCATACCCCGTCAATAACCATGCGATTCGCGGAACGACTTGCCCTTGTGGTAGGCGATCCACTCCTCCACATCGTAGGGCAGGTAGAGCTGTCGGCGGGCGCGGGACAGGGCGATGTACACGGCGCAAATCCGCGCATCGAACTCATAGGCATCCTTGAAGGTGCCAAGCGACATCAACCCCGGGGTCAGCAACACCTGGTCGAACTCCAGCCCCCCCGCGTCCTGCGCCATCATCAGCATCAGGTTGTCGGGATGATCGCTGACCCGGCTCTCCAGCCGGGTCAGGTCGCCGACCCGGAACCCTTCCCTCAGCCTGTTCTCCACCCACAGGAACGATTCGTCATGCTGGTTGGCATGGCGTACCTGCTGCCAGTCGGTCATATGGGCAAAGTACGGGTGCGCCGTCTGCGCGTCTTGCTCGTAGTAGTTGTGGGCATACAGGGCCGCCCTGGACAGCTGGGTGGCCGAGCGCATGAAATGCTGCATGTCCTGGGCATCGGGAAAACCGATCCCACGGTCGCGCTCGGTCATTTCCATGGCCCACTTCATCGTGTCCCAGCGTGAAGCGGTCAATACCACGCAACCGGCCGGCGGCACGAACCCCTCGGGATAGCGCTTGACGCTCACGTCCACGGGGCTGGCGCCGGCGAAGGCGAGCTTGGACTTGTACGAGTGGACGTTGATCAATGGATTGATCAAGCGCTCGACCTTGGCGCCGGAGCGCACCGACAACGCGACATCACGCTGGCGCACCTCGCGCCGCTGCTGGAAGCCAGGCCCCTTGGCCCGCTGGTATTCATCGCCCAGGGTGATCAGCGCCTGCCTGCCTCGCTCGATGATCTGCAGCAACGACTCCGGCACATCCTGGCTCTCGTCGATGATGACGTGGCTGTAGTACGCCGGCACGCTGAAGCCCGCCAAGCTGGCCCGCTTGATGGCCAGCAGCGCCGGGAAGCCGGTCTGCGAATCCCAGGCGGGCTCTATCTGCAGGTACGACCAAAGGCGGCTCGAGTACTCCAGCAGGACCTGGCTGTCCTGGCGAGACAAGGGCATCTCGAAGAATGGCAGGTGTCGCGAGGTCAGGCTGTGGCTACGGGACTCGCAGTAGTTCTTCAGCAACTCCAGGCAGATATCCAGTGTTTGCCGTGCACCGTACTGGCGAAAACCGACGATCCCCAGTTGCTCGGCCAGCGCGCGCTTGTCCGTATGCCTGGCAGTCGCTTTAAGCGGCCTGGGTCGGGGCCCCGACAACAGCATGTGGGCGAAGGCCTCGAAGGTCTTGCCCAGCGCCTTGTGGGCCTGGGGGCCGATGCGCTTGCGCAAGGCATCGAGTTTTCCAGGGGTACGGGCAAGCGCCAGCACCCTGCCCGACGGTAGGCAGTCCATCAGGGCCCCCAGCAGGTAGCTCTTGCCGATGCCTGCATAGCCTTGGATATGCAGGTCCTCTCCTGGGTCGGCGCGCACGATCCTGAGCAGCTTGTCCTGCTCCCGGGTCAGCCAGCGCTCCTTGTCGTAACCGGTGAAAACCTGCTGGGAAAACGGATTGGCGGCCTGGTACTTGTGGCCGCTGAAGGTGAAATCCCAAGTGCCGTCTTCATGCAGGTAATCGCGGGCGGCCACCTCGTCGGCCTTCATCAGGCGCAGGTTCGCCTTCTTCAGCAGCCTCAGGCCATGATGCAGGCTTTGCGCATCGAACAAGCGCCGGGCCTCCGTAAGCAGCCCAACGCCGGGCGCGTGACGGCTGTCGGCCGCCCAGGCCAGAAGTTTCGCCAGCAGCTTCTCCGCCGCGGCCGGTCGCAGGTCCTGCCCTGCCCCCTTGGCCAGGTGCTGAATGACCAGCACCGCCGCCAGTTCCGCCTCGCTCAAGGCTTCGAGCGCCGCATCGCCCTGAGCGTCGAGCAGCCCCTGGCACACCTCGGCGGTGACGGGAAGAAACACAGGGTGGGAAAAGTCGTGGTGTTCAGGTTGCATACGCGCTCACGGCAAGATGGCGAAGATCGTTCAGGACTTGGAGGTTTCAGGATCGCCCGCGACCTCGAGCGCATACTCGTAGGCCCCCAGGCTGCCCGACATCCCTCCCGGATACACCCTGCCCCGCCCGTCGACAGGCACCTGCCGAGCATCGGCCTCGAGCAGGCCATCGAGTTCGTGGAGGGCCATTTCCAGGAGTTTGCGCAAGTCCCTCGCATTACTGGCCGAGACCCGCAGCTGGAAGTCCAGGCCATCGAGCAGAGCCCCTTCCGGCTTATCGGACGGCGCGTCGCTGGCCAGGCTGGCCTCGCTCAGGATCCGCTCATGCTCCTCTTCCATCTGGTCCAGCACCTTCGTCAGTTCCAGGACCTTCTCGGGATGGGCCGCCATCTCGTTCTTGATCTCCAGGCGGCGCAGCTGCCATTCGCGGATCCTCTGGCGGGTCTGCTCGTCAACTTGATCCATGGTCGCTACCTCACGGCCGAAATGCACTGACAGGAATGCCGTGCATGATAAAGCGCCTAGGGCAAAGGTGCAGGGAAAAGAACGAAGGCGTGCATGAGCACCGCCAGGGGGCTGGCGACACGACGAGGACAGGAGGGTGAAACGAGGTGGCGGACGCCAGAAATGGAGGCGGCCCCACCAGCCACACCCCGGCACACGATGTCACCGCTGCGGCTGCTCCCTTCCAGGCCTGACCGGGTTCACGGCTGATCGTTGCGGGGGGACCGATGGGGCCACCACGACGCGGCTCGTCAAGCGACGAGCCGCGTCATTGTACCGGTCTGGGGCGAAGTTACAAGCGCTGGCTCAAGAAAAAACCATCATTTCTCAATAACTTGCCCCACCGCCCAGTCACACGGCGATGCCGTGCCCGTCGAGAAACGCGACGAATGCGTCCTCGTCCAGCACCTTGACCCCCAGTTCGTTGGCCTTGGCCAGCTTGGAACCGGCACCGGGGCCGGCGACCACGCAGTGGGTCTTGCCCGACACGGAACCGGCGACCTTGGCCCCCAGGCTCTCCAGCTTGTCCTTGGCGATGTCGCGGCTCATGCGCCCCAGGGTGCCGGTCAGCACCCAGGTCTGCCCGGCCAGGGGCAGCCCTTCGGCGGCCTTCTTCTCGCTGGCCCAGTGCATGCCGAAGGCCTGCAGTTGCGCCTCGATGTCGCGGGCCAGCCGTTGGTTGGCCTCGGCCTTGAAGAACTCGCGCACGGCGTCGGCCTGCTTGGTGTTCAACGCCTGGCGCAGGTCGATGCCGTCGGCCGCGATGATCTTGTCCAGCGTGCCGAGCTTGTCCACCAGCTTCTCGGCACCGGTCGGGCCGACCGAGGGGATGTCGAGCTTGGCGATCATTCCGGCCAGGGTGGTGCTGGCAGCGAACTCGGCGGCCAGGTCGCCTTCGTCCTGCAGGTGCAGGCCGCTGGCGAGCAGTTGCTCGATGACCTCGCGGTTGTGGGCGTCTTCGAAGAAGTTGCGGATCTCGTAGGCGACCTCCAGGCCGATGTCCGGCAGGTAGGTCAGCACCTGCGGCAGGGCCTGCCGCACCCGTGCCAGGCTGCCCAGGGAGCGAGCCAGCACCTTGGCGGTTTCCTCGCCCACGTCGGGGATGCCCAAGGCATAGATGAAGCGTGCGAGGCTCGGGCGCTTGCTCGCCTCGATGGCCGCCAGCAACTTGTTGCTGGACACCTCGGCGAAGCCTTCCAGGGCGACCACCTGCTCGAAGGTCAGGCGGTACAGGTCGGCCGGCGAGCGGACCAGACCTTCGTCCACCAGTTGCTCGACGCTCTTCTCACCCAGGCCGTCGATGTCCATGGCGCGGCGCGACACATAGTGGATGATCGCCTGCTTGAGCTGGGCGGCACAGGCCAGGCGGCCGACGCAACGATACACCGCGCCTTCGCTGGTGGTTTCCCGGCCCTTGCTGCGCTTGACCAGCTGGGTGCGCTCGACCTGCGAACCGCACACCGGGCACTGGCTGGGCACCTGCACAGGGCGGGCATCCTCGGGGCGGCGTTCGGGCACCACCTGCATGACCTGGGGAATCACGTCACCGGCACGACGGATGATCACGGTGTCGCCGATCATCAAGCCCAGGCGGGCGATCTCGTCCATGTTGTGCAGGGTGGCGTTGGAGACGGTGACACCGGCCACCTTGACCGGCTTCAGGCGCGCCACAGGCGTGACTGCGCCCGTGCGACCGACCTGGAATTCGACGTCGAGCACCTCGGTGAGCTCTTCCATGGCCGGGAACTTGTGGGCGATGGCCCAGCGCGGCTCACGGGCACGGAAACCCAGCTCGCGCTGGGCGGCCAGGCTGTTGACCTTGAACACCACGCCGTCGATCTCGTAGGGCAGCTCGTTGCGCCGGGCGCCGATGTCGCGGTAGTAGGCCAGGCACTGCTCGACGCCGGCGGCATGCTTGAGTTCGCGGCTGATGGGCAGCCCCCAGGCCTTGAGCTGCTCGAGGATGCCGATATGGCTGTCGGCGATGTCCTCGGACACCTGGCCCAGTCCATAGCAGCAGAACTCCAGCGGGCGGCTGGCGGTGATCCTCGGGTCCAACTGGCGCAGGCTGCCGGCGGCGGCGTTGCGCGGGTTGGCGAAGGTCTTGCCGCCGCTCTCGGCCTGGGCGGCATTGAGCCGATCGAAGCCGGCCTTGCTCATGTACACCTCGCCCCGCACCTCCAGCACCGCAGGCCAGCCGCTGCCCTGCAGCCGGAGCGGGATGTTGCGCACGGTGCGCACGTTGGCGCTGATGTCCTCGCCGGTGCTGCCGTCGCCACGGGTGGCGCCCTGCACCAGCTGGCCGTCGCGGTACAGCAGGCTCACCGCCAGGCCGTCGAGCTTGGGTTCGCAGCTGTAGTCGACCGCATCGGCCTGGTCGAGGCCTTCGACCACCCGGCGATCGAACTCGCGCAGGTCGGTTTCCTCGAAGGCGTTGCCCAGGCTGAGCATGGGGATCTCGTGGCGCACCTGGCTGAAGGCTGCCAGCGCCGCACCGCCGACACGCTGGGTCGGGGAGTCCGGCGTGACCAGGTGCGGATACTCGGCCTCCAGGGCCTTGAGTTCATTGAACAGACGATCGTATTCGGCGTCGGGTACGCTCGGCTCGTCCAGCACGTAGTAGCGGTAATTGTGCTGGTCGAGTTCGGCACGCAATTCGTGGATTCGGTTTTCGGCGTTCATTTCATCTTCTCTTGCAAAGCGAAAGAGCAGCCAAGGGACGATGACGTTCACGTCAGGCCTGCGCCTGCGGGCCGCTTCGCGCCCCATCGCGACACAAGGCCGCTGCCACAGATTCAACGCCGCTCTAGGGAAACGCGTCATGACCTGTGGCAGCGGCCTTGCGATGGGCTGTGAAGCAGCCCCGAGTGAACGACATCCAGCCCCAGGGCTGCTCTTGCGTTTGTATCAGGGCGGACAGGATCGAGGCCGGGCCTGCCCGCTGGGGTACCTCAACGCTTCTGGGTCAGTGCGCGGCGCTCGAACTCGACGATGCGCTGGCGGTAGTGCTCGATGGTCTGGGCGGTCAGCACGCTGCGCTGGTCGTCCTTAAGCTCGCCGTTGAGCTCGTGGGCCAGCTTGCGCGCGGCGGCGACCATCACGTCGAAGGCCTGCTTCGGGTGACGCGGACCGGGCAGGCCGAGGAAGAAGCTCACCGCGCGGGTGCTGAAGTGGTCGATGTCGTCCAGGTCGAACACGCCGGGCTTGACCGCGTTGGCCATGGAGAACAGCACCTCGCCGTGGCCAGCCATGCTCTCGTGGCGGTGGAAGATGTCCATCTCGCCGAAACGCAGGCCGCTCTCGAGGATGTTCTGCAGCAGGGCCGGGCCCTTGAAACCGCCCTCGTCGCGGGAGATGACGCTGATCACCAGCACTTCCTCGACCGGCGGCAGCTCCTTGGCGGCGTTGTTGCCGGTGGCGAAGCCATTGTTGCGATTGCTGTCGGCGGCGTAGTCGTCGTCGGCATCGGCGAACAGGTCGGGCTCACGGGGCTCGGCGGCCAGGTTCAGGTCGCCCTGCTGTGGATCACCGCGCTTGCCACGCTTGGCGGCCTTGGCCGGCTTGGGTTCGCGCTCGCGCGCCGGGGCACTGAGCGACGGCAGGTCGCTTTCGTCCAGCTCAGGCTCCTTATGGGTGTCGAGGACACGCGCAGGGCCGAGCACCTCGGCGCCGCCCTCGTCGTCCGGCAGGTTCGAATAGCTGCGATCCAGGCGGAACTTCAACTTGCCCTTGCCGCCGCGCATGCGGCGCCAGCCGTCGAAAAGAATACCGGCGATGACAATGATGCCGATGACGATCAGCCACTCGCGCAGACCGATTTCCATGTAATCCCGTGCCTCTATAAAAATATGCTTGAAAACAAAGGCTTCAAAGCCCTTTAACACGTGGCGCCAACTCTATGTTCTGACAGGCGTTTTACCCACGCAAAAAACAAGTGACATTAAGCTAGCACGACCAAAGACAACTTTACACCGTCTCTCGCACATGTCAGGGGCATTTACCCACTAATCCTGCCCTATCTTCGCTCATCAGGCGTCGACCATGGCCAGTGCCTCCTCCACATCAACTGCAACAAGACGTGAACAGCCCGGTTCGTGCATGGTCACCCCCATCAGTTGATCGGCCATTTCCATGGCGATCTTGTTATGGGTGATGTAGATGAACTGCACACTCTCGCTCATTTCCTTGACCAACCTGGCGTAACGCCCGACGTTGGCATCGTCCAGCGGCGCATCGACCTCGTCGAGCATGCAGAACGGTGCCGGGTTCAGCTTGAAGATGGCGAACACCAGCGCCAGGGCGGTCAACGCCTTCTCGCCACCGGACAACAGGTGGATGGTGCTGTTCTTCTTGCCCGGCGGGCGCGCCATGATCGTCACCCCTGTATCGAGTAAATCTTCGCCCGTCAGTTCCAGATAAGCACTGCCGCCACCGAAAACTTTTGGAAAAAGTGCCTGTAATCCGGCATTTATCTGATCAAAGGTATCCTTGAAGCGGTTGCGGGTTTCCTTGTCGATCTTGCGGATGACGTTCTCCAGCGTCTCCAGGGCCTCCACCAGGTCGGCGTCCTGGGCGTCCAGGTAGCGCTTGCGCTCGGACTGCTGCTGATATTCCTCGATGGCCGCCAGGTTGATCGCGCCCAGACGCTGGATGCGCCCCTCGAGCTGTTCCAGCTCCTGTTCGGTGCCCTGCTCGCTGGCCTCGGGCTCGAGCGTGGCGAGCACGCCCTGCAGATCGTAGCCATCGGCCAGCAGTTGCTCCTGCAGCGTCTTGCGGCGTACGTCCAGGCCCTGGGACTCCAGGCGCGACTGCTCCAGCTGGCCACGCAGCAGCTGGGCCTGCTGCTCGGCCTGGGTGCGGCGGCGCTCGGCGTCGCGCAGTTCGCGGTCGGCCTCGTCCATGTGCAGGCGGGCCTGGCGCATTTCCTCGTCGACGCTCATGCGCCGCTCCAACAGCTCCTCCAGCTTCAGGCGCAGCTCCTCCAGCGGCGCTTCGCCCTCTTCCAGGTTCAGGCTCAACTGTTCCTGGCGCTCGCTCAGGCGCGCAGCCTGCAACTCCAGGCGCTCCAGGGCCTGGCGCGTGGAGTCGTGCTGGGCCCGCAGCGAGCCCAGGCGCACGGCCAACTGGTGGGCGTGATCCTTGTGCTGTCGGGCCTCCTGGCGGATGCGGTCGAGGCCCTCGCGCAAGCGATCGCGACGGGCCAGCAGTTGTTCGCGCTGCTCGGTGTCCTGGGCCATCAGCTCCAAGGACTCCTGCAACAGCAGGCGCGCTTCGCCCAACTGCTCGTGCTCCAGGGCGCGCTGCTCCAGCAGCTCGGCCAATTCTTCCTGGAGCCGACGACGGCGCAGTTCCAGTTGCTCGGCGCGGGCGCGGCCAGCCGACAGCCGTGCCTTGAGCTCACCCTGCCGGCGGTTTTCGTCCTGGCTGCGCTGGCGCAGTTGCTCACGCTGCGCCTCCAGGTCGCGCTGCTGCCCGCGCAGCGCCTGGAGTTGCTGCTCGTGCTGCTCCAACTGCGCGGCCAGTTCCAGTTGTTCCTGGCCCAGGCGCTCGATTTCCTGGCCCCGGGCCAGGACGCCCCCCTCGGACTCGCCCCCCCGGCTCACCCGCAGGAAATGCCGGCCGACCCAGTAGCCGTCGCGGCTGACCAGGCTCTGGCCGTCGCTCAACTGCTCGCGCAGCGCCAAGGCCTGCTCCAGGCTGTCCACCGGCCTGACCTGGCCAAGCCAGGGCGCCAGGTCGGTGCGCCCCTCGACCTTGTCCAGCAGGCTGCCCGGCCACCGCGCGCCCTCTTCGCCCGCCAGCAGCAGGCGCAGCTCGCCTTGCTCCAGGGCGGTGAAATCGAGGCGGGAGAAATCCTCCACCAGCACCGCCTGCAGGTCGGCACCGAGCACGGTTTCCACCGCCAGTTCCCAACCCGGCTCGACCCGCAACCCCTCGGCCAGGCGTGGACGCTGCTCCAGGCCCTGCCCACGCAGCCAGTCGGCGGCGCCGGCAGCGGGCTCCAGGGCGGCCTGCTGCAGCGCCTCCAGGGAGGCCAGGCGCCCCCCCAGGCGTTGCAGCTCGCCCTGCTGTTGCTGGTGGGCCTCGCCGGCCTGCTGCAGCTGTTCGCGCACCGCTTCGAGACGCTCGAGCACCGCCTGTTCGGCAAGCTGCAGCTCCTCGAGCAGCAGGTCGCTGCTGGCCACCTGCTCCGCCAGCTCCAGCATGGCGGCATCCTGCGGGTCGGCGCCGAGCTGGTCACGCTCCTCGCCCAGCTTGCGCTGGCGCTCGGCCAGGCGCTCCAGGCTGGACTCGAGCTGCTGCAGGCGCGCCTGTTGCACCTCGGCCTGGCGCCGCGGCTCGGCCGAACGGGTGTTGAAGCCGTCCCACTGCTCCTGCCAGCCGTGCATGCCCAGCTCGGCTTCCTCCAGGGCCGCCGCGGCTTCCTCGGCGGCGGCCAGGGTCAGTTCCTGCTCGGGCTCGAGCATGGCCAGTTCCTCGCCCAGGGTGGCCAGCAAGGTTCGGTCATGGCCCAGATGCGACTCGGTCTCAAGACGCGTGCGCTCGGCTTCCTTGAGGTCGTCCTGCAACTGGCGCAGGCGCTGCTGACCATGCTGGATGCTCTGCTCGACCCGGGCGATGTCGCCAGCCACCGAGTAGAAGCGCCCTTGTACCTGGTTGAAGCGCTCGGACAGCTCATGGTGCCCGTCACGCAGGCGCTCGATGCTGGCATCGGCGTTGCGCTGTTCGGCCACCAGGGCCTCGAAGGCCACTTCCTGGTCGCCGATGATCGTCTCGCGCTGGCGCACGCGCTCGTCCAGGTCACGCCAGCGCAGGGCCGACAGGCGCGCCTTGAGCTGGCGCTCATGGGCCTTGTACTCGCGGTACTTCTCGGCCGCCTGGGCCTGGCGGTGCAGGCGCTCGAGCTGGCGCTCGAGTTCCTCGCGCAGGTCGGTCAGGCGCGCCAGGTTCTCCTGGGTACGGCGGATACGGTTCTCGGTCTCGCGGCGGCGCTCCTTGTACTTGGAGATGCCCGCCGCCTCCTCGATGAAGTTGCGCAGCTCCTCGGGCTTGGCCTCGATCAGCTTGGAGATCATGCCCTGCTCGATGATCGAGTAGCTGCGCGGGCCGAGGCCGGTACCGAGGAAGATGTCGGTGATGTCGCGGCGCCGACACTTGGTGCCGTTGAGGTAATAGGTGTTCTGCCCGTCGCGGGTGACCTTGCGGCGGATGGAGATCTCGGCGTAGGCGGCGTATTCGCCGACCAGGGTGGTTTCGCTGTTGTCGAACACCAGTTCGATGCTGGCCTGGCTCACCGGCTTGCGGCTGGTGGAGCCGTTGAAGATGACATCGGTCATCGACTCGCCGCGCAGGTTCTTGGCCGAACTCTCGCCCATCACCCAGCGCACCGCGTCGATGATGTTGGACTTGCCGCAGCCGTTAGGCCCCACCACTGCGGCCATGTTGCTGGGGAAGTTGACCGTGGTCGGGTCGACGAACGACTTGAACCCGGCCAGGCGAATGCACTTCAGGCGCATCGGTCAGGTCCGCGCCAAGGCCGCCAGCACCAGTTCGCAACTGCGCTGGCAATAGGCGACGAGCACCTCGCGGATGCGCGGCAGGTCGCGGGCGACCACGGCTTCGAGCAGGCGGGCGAACAGTTCGAGGTAGTCGTCCATGTTGGCCTGGCGCTGGTCCAGGGCCAGGTAGTAGGCACGGCTCATGGCCGGTTGCAGGTTCTCCACGGTTTCCTGCAGGTAAGGGTTGTCGGCGAACGGATAGGCCGCGCGCATCACCGCGAAGCTGTCGGCGACGAAGGTCTTGATGTCCTGGTCGGCATGGGCCTGCTGCAGGCGTTGCTGGATCGCCAGGAAGGGCTGCAGGTCGGTTTCACTGCGCCAGTTCTGCGCCACCGCGTTGCCCAACAGGATGTAGAACTCGCCCATCAGGGTGCACAGGCTGCGCACGCTGCGCTCGTCCAGTTCGGTCACATGGGCGCCACGACGCGGCAGGATCGCGACCAGATGGCGACGTTCGAGGATCAGCAATGCCTCGCGCACCGAGCCGCGGCTGACGTTCAGTGCCTGGGTGACCTTCTGCTCCTGGATGCGCTCGCCCGGCGCGAGCTCACCGCGGATGATCCGTTCGGCCAGGTAGTGGGCAATCTGCTCGGAGAGGCTGTCCGGCGCCTTGAACGTCATGGTTTTCCTTCAAACTCTTTGAACTGGGCACAAGGGCGCGATTGTAGCGCACTTGCCCACCGCTCGCGCAGCGCAACGTGGCGCTTTATTCGACCTGCGCAGCGACCGGTAAGTCGGCGCGAACTATGCTTGCAAGAGAGGCAGTGTGTGCGGCCGGGCAAGGACACAGATAATTTCTTGACCTTTGGGTCAGAAAAATATTGACCAAGAGGTCAAGCGTTGCTTAGAGTCCGTCCGAACAACAATAAAACCATTGCGAGGCCTTCCCCGTGATCCAGTTTCTCGTCAACCAGGAGCTGCAGAGTGAGCACGCCCTGGACCCGAACATGACGGTGCTGCAGTACTTGCGTGAGCACCTGGGCAAACCCGGCACCAAGGAAGGCTGCGCCAGCGGCGACTGCGGCGCCTGTACCGTGGTGGTGGGCGAGCTGGCCCAGGACGACCAGGGCCGCGACACCCTGCGCTACCGCAGCCTCAACTCGTGCCTGACCTTCGTCTCGTCGCTGCACGGCAAGCAACTGATCAGCGTCGAAGGCCTCAAGCACAAGGGCGAGCTGCACAGCGTGCAGCAGGCCATGGCCGACTGCCATGGCTCCCAGTGCGGCTTCTGCACCCCCGGCTTCGTCATGTCGCTGTTCGCCCTGCAGAAGAACAGCGACGGCCACGACCTGCACCATGCCCAGGAAGCCCTGGCCGGCAACCTGTGCCGCTGCACCGGCTACCGGCCGATCCTCGCCGCCGCCGAACAGAGCTGCGCCCGCCCCTGCCGCGACCAGTTCGACGAACAGCAGGCCCAAACCATCGCCCGCCTCAAGGCCATCGCCCCAAGCGAGACCGGCGAGCTCAACAGCGGCGACAAGCGCTGCCTGGTGCCGCTGACCGTGGCCGACCTGGCCGAGCTGTACAGCTCCCATCCCGAGGCACGCCTGCTGGCTGGCGGTACCGACCTGGCCCTGGAGGTCACCCAGTTCCACAAGACCTTGCCGGTGATGATCTACGTCGGTGGCGTGGCCGAGCTCAAGCGCATCGACAAGACCGCGACCCACCTGGAAATCGGTGCCGCCACCCCGCTGACCGACTGCTACACCGCGCTCAACGAGGAATACCCCGACTTCGGTGCCCTGCTGCACCGCTTCGCCTCGCTGCAGATCCGCAACCAGGGCACCCTGGGCGGGAACATCGGCAACGCCTCGCCGATCGGCGACTCGCCACCCCTGCTGATCGCCCTGGATACGCAGATCGTCCTGCGCCAGGGCGAGAACCAGCGCGTGCTGGCGCTGGAGGACTACTTCATCGACTACCGCATCACCGCGCGCCAGGACAGCGAGTTCATCGAGAAGGTCATCGTGCCGCGCGCCAGCAGCGACTGGACGTTCCGCGCCTACAAAGTGTCCAAGCGCCTGGACGACGACATCTCGGCGGTGTGCGCGGCGTTCAACCTGCGCATCGAGGACGGCGTGGTCAGCGGTGCACGGATCGCCTTCGGCGGCATGGCGGCGATCCCCAAGCGCGCCCGTGCCTGCGAGGCCGCGCTGCTCGGCAAGCCGTGGAACCAGGCGAGCGTCGAGCGTGCCTGCCAGGCCCTGGCCGAAGACTTCACCCCGCTCACGGATTTTCGCGCCAGCAAGGAATACCGCCTGCTGACCGCGCAGAACCTGCTGCGCAAGTATTTCATCGAACTGCAAACGCCGTACATCGAGACCCGGGTGACCGCATATGTCTAACCATCACGCAGCCAAGAGCCAGGCCGAGATGGCCGAACTGTTCCGCCAGGGCCTGACCACCGGTGTCGGCCGTAGCGTCAAGCACGACAGCGCCGACAAGCATGTGTCCGGTGAAGCGGTGTACATCGATGACCGCCTGGAATTCCCCAACCAGTTGCACGTCTATGCGCGCACCTCCGACCGCGCCCATGCACGCATCCTGCGCATCGACACCACGCCCTGCTATGCCTTCGAGGGCGTGCGCATCGCCATCACCCACGAGGACATCCCGGGCCTGAAGGACATCGGCCCGGTGGTCGCCGGCGACCCGCTGCTGGCCATCGACAAGGTCGAGTTCTTCGGCCAACCGGTGCTCGCCGTGGCCGCCCGCGACCTCGACACCGCACGCCGCGCAGCGATGGCGGCGATCGTCGAGTACGAGGACCTGGAGCCTGTGCTGGACGTGGTCGAGGCGTTTCGCAAGCAGCACTTCGTGCTCGACAGCCACACCCACCGGCGCGGTGATTCGAGCACGGCGCTGGCCAGCGCCCCGCACCGCCTGCAAGGCACCCTGCACATCGGTGGCCAGGAGCACTTCTACCTGGAGACGCAGATCTCTTCGGTGATGCCCACCGAGGATGGCGGCATGATCGTCTACTGCTCGACCCAGAACCCCACCGAGGTGCAGAAGCTGGTCGCCGAGGTGCTGGACGTGCCGATGAACAAGATCGTCGTCGACATGCGCCGCATGGGCGGCGGCTTCGGTGGCAAGGAGACCCAAGCCGCCAGCCCCGCCTGCCTGTGCGCGGTGATCGCCCGCCTGACCGGCCAGCCGACCAAGATGCGCCTGCCGCGCATGGAAGACATGACCATGACCGGCAAGCGTCACCCGTTCTACGTCGAATACGACGTGGGCTTCGACGACCAGGGCCGCCTGCATGGCATCAACCTGGACCTGGCCGGCAACTGCGGTTATTCGCCGGACCTCTCCGGCTCGATCGTCGACCGCGCCATGTTCCATTCCGACAACGCCTACTACCTGGGCGACGCCACGGTGCACGGCCACCGCTGCAAGACCAACACCGCCTCCAACACCGCCTACCGCGGCTTCGGCGGCCCCCAGGGCATGGTCGCCATCGAGCAGGTGATGGACCACATCGCCCGCCACCTGGCCCTCGACCCGCTGGCAGTGCGCAAGGCCAACTACTACGGCAAGACCGAGCGCAACGTCACCCACTACTACCAGACCGTCGAGCACAACATGCTCGAGGAAATGACCGCCGAACTCGAGGCCAGCGCCGACTATGCCGAGCGCCGCGAATCGATCCGGCGTTTCAACGAACACAGCCCGGTGCTCAAGAAGGGCCTGGCGCTGACCCCGGTCAAGTTCGGCATTTCGTTCACCGCTACCTTCCTCAACCAGGCCGGTGCGCTGATCCATATCTACACCGACGGCAGCATCCACCTGAACCACGGTGGCACCGAGATGGGCCAGGGCTTGAACACCAAGGTCGCCCAAGTGGTGGCGCAGGTGTTCCAGGTCGACTTCGGGCGCATCCAGATCACCGCCACCAACACCGACAAAGTGCCCAACACCTCGCCGACCGCGGCCTCCAGCGGCGCCGACCTCAACGGCAAGGCGGCGCAGAACGCCGCCGAGATTCTCAAGAAGCGCCTGACCGAATTCGCCGCCCGCCACTACAAGGTCACCGAGGAGGATGTGGAGTTCCGCAACGGCCATGTGCGCGTGCGCGACGAAATCATCAGCTTCGAGACCCTGGTGCAGCAGGCCTATTTCGCCCAGGTGTCGCTGTCGAGCACCGGCTTCTACCGCACGCCGAAGATCTACTACGACCGCGACCAGGCACGCGGCCGGCCGTTCTACTACTTCGCCTTCGGCGCCGCCTGCGTCGAGGTGATCGTCGACACCCTGACCGGCGAATACCGCATGCTGCGCGCCGACATCCTGCACGACGTCGGCGACTCGCTGAACCCGGCCATCGACATCGGCCAGGTGGAAGGTGGCTTCATCCAGGGCATGGGCTGGCTGACCACCGAGGAGCTGGTGTGGAACGCCAAGGGCAAGCTGATGACCAACGGCCCGGCCAGCTACAAGATCCCGGCCGTGGCCGACATGCCCCTGGACCTGCGGGTCAAGCTGGTGGAGAACCGCAAGAACCCCGAGGACACGGTGTTCCACTCCAAGGCCGTGGGCGAGCCGCCATTCATGCTCGGCATCGCCGCCTGGTGCGCGCTCAAGGATGCGGTGGCGAGCATCGCCGACTACCGCGTGCAACCGGACATCGATGCTCCGGCAACGCCGGAGCGGGTGCTGTGGGGCTGCGAGCAGATGCGCAAGGCGGTGGCCCAGCGGCAATCTGTCGAACAGGAACTGGAAACCGTCACCCACTGACAGCTAAGAAACCCTGTGGGAGCGGGCAAGCCCGCTCCCACAGGGTCCGCGGCGCAACTTAGAGAGGTTGCATCATGCACCAATGGATCAACGCCCTCGCCGACCATCAAGCCCGCGGCGAACCCTGCGTCCTGGTGACCATCATCGAGGAGCGCGGCTCCACCCCGCGCAACGCCGGCTCGAAGATGGTGGTCAGTGCCACCGGCCTGTACGACACCATCGGCGGCGGCCACCTGGAGTACAAGGCCCTGCACATCGCCCGGCAGATGCTCCAGGAACAACGCGGCACGCCCCACCTGGAGCGCTTCAGCCTGGGCGCGAGCCTCGGCCAGTGCTGCGGCGGCGTCACCGTGCTGCTGTTCGAGCCCATGGCTGCGGTGCAGGCGCAAATCGCCGTGTTCGGCGCGGGCCATGTCGGCCGCGCTCTGGTACCCTTGCTCGCCGCGCTGCCCTGCCGGGTGCGCTGGATCGATTCGCGCGAGCAGGAATTCCCCGAGAGCATCCCCGCCGGGGTGACCAAGGTCGTCAGCGAGGAACCGGTCGACGAAGTCGCTGAGCTGCCCGCAGGCTGCTACTGCATCGTCATGACCCACAACCACCAGCTCGACCTGGAACTGACCGCGGCCATCCTCAAGCGCAACGACTTCACCTGGTTCGGCCTGATCGGCTCGAAGACCAAGCGGGTCAAGTTCGAGCACCGCCTGCGCGAGCGCGGCTACGACGACGCCGTGGTGGCGCGCATGCGCTGCCCGATGGGCCTGGCCGAGGTCAAGGGCAAGCTGCCGATCGAGATCGCCGTGTCCATCGCCGCGGAAATCATTGCCACCTACAACGCCTGCTTCGGCCAGCACGACGCTGCCGCCAATTCAGGCCCCATTGCCCAGTTGCTGCCGCCCTCCCGGCGCAGCCAAGCCATTTGACGAGACTGCCATGAGCGCAACCCGCAAAGCCTACCGAGCCGCCATCCTGCACAGCATCGACGACCCGGCCGAGGTGGGCCTCGACGCTTCCCACGAATATTTCGAAGACGGCCTGCTGGTGGTCGACGATGGCCGTATCAGTGCGATCGGCCATGCCAGCGAACTGCTGCCGACCCTGGAGGCCGGCATCGAGGTAGTGCACCACCGCGATGCCCTGATCACCCCGGGCTTCATCGACACCCACATCCACTTCCCGCAGACCGGCATGATCGGCTCCTACGGCGAGCAGTTGCTGGACTGGCTGAACACCTACACCTTCCCCTGCGAGAAGCAGTTCGCCGACAAGGATCACGCCGACAAGGTGGCGAAGATCTTCCTCAAGGAACTGCTGCGCAACGGCACCACCACCGCCCTGGTGTTCGGCAGCGTACACCCCGAGTCGGTCAATGCCTTGTTCGAGGAAGCCGAGCGCCTCGACCTGCGCATGATCGCCGGCAAGGTGATGATGGACCGCAATGCCCCCGACTACCTGACCGATACCGCCGAGTCGAGCTATACCCAGAGCAAGGCGCTGATCGAACGCTGGCACGGCAAGGGCCGCCTGCACTATGCGGTGACCCCGCGCTTCGCCCCGACCAGCACCCCGGAACAGTTGGCTCTGGCGGGCCAGTTGCTCAAGGAATACCCAGGCCTCTACCTGCACACCCACTTGTCCGAGAACCTCAAGGAGATCGACTGGGTCAAGGCGTTGTTCCCGGAGCAGAAGGGCTACCTGGACGTCTACGACCACTACCAACTGCTCGGCGAGCGCTCGGTGTTCGCCCATGGCGTGCACCTGTGCGACGAAGAGTGCCAGCGCCTGGCCGAGACCGGCTCGGCCGTGGCCTTCTGCCCGACCTCCAACCTGTTCCTCGGCAGCGGCCTGTTCAACCTGCCCCAGGCCGAGCGCTTCAAGGTCAACGTGGGCCTGGGCACCGACGTCGGCGCTGGCACCAGCTTCTCGTTGCTCAATACCCTGAACGAGGCGTACAAGGTCATGCAGCTGCAAGGCGCGCGCCTGCACCCGTACAAGTCCCTGTACCTGGCCACCCTCGGCGGCGCCCGCGCGCTGCGCCTGGACGATCGCATCGGCAGCCTGCGCCCGGGCCTGGATGCCGACTTCGTGGTGCTCGACTACAAGGCCACGCCGCTGCTGGACTACCGTATCCAGCAGTCCAGCAGCATCGAGGAAACCCTGTTCGTGCTCACCACCCTGGGCGACGACCGCACCGTGCGCCAGACCTACGCGGCAGGGCGCTGCGTGCACCAGCGCTAAGGGTCGCGTGCCCTTTGGGGGCGCTTCGCGCGCCCCACTGCCGCTAGGCCCTCAACGATCAGGTGCTGGCGCAAGCCCTCGGTACAGGGCCCCACCGATCGCCGCGCCAATCAGCGGCGCCAGCCAGAACAACCACAGCTGCTGCAGCGCCCAGCCACCGACGAACAGCGCCGGCCCAGTGCTACGCGCCGGGTTCACCGAGGTGTTGGTCACCGGGATGGAGATCAGGTGGATGAGGGTCAGGGCCAGGCCGATGGCAATCGGCGCGAAACCCGCCGGCGCCCGCGAGTCGGTGGCCCCCATGATGATCACCAGGAACATCGCGGTCATCACCACCTCGCTGGTGAACCCCGCCGCCAGCGAGTAGCCACCCGGTGAATGCTCGGCATAGCCGTTGGAGGCAAGCCCCGACGACAGCTCGAAGCCGGCCTTGCCGCTGGCGATGAAATAGATCACCGCCGCCGCCAGGATCGCGCCGATCACCTGGGCGACGATGTATGGCAGCAGCTCCTTGGCCGGAAACCGCCCGCCCACCACCAGCCCCAGCGACACCGCGGGGTTGAGATGACAACCGGAGATATGGCCGATGGCGAAGGCCATGGTCAGGACCGTGAGGCCGAATGCCAAGGCGACGCCGAGCACACCGATGCCGGTGGGAAAGCTGGCAGCCAGCACGGCACTGCCGCAGCCACCCAGGACCAGCCAGAAGGTGCCGACCAGCTCGGCACCCATGCGCTTACCCAGAGAAATAGTCATGGATCCTTCCTCAAGTAGTTGATGCGACACAGGCGCAAGCCCAACTGCTCGATGAAGGTTTGCAGAAGTGAATCTAGCAGAGCCTTGGCCAAGGGCCAGTAGGTTGGCTATCAGCGGCCCCAATGTGCCAACCCAGGCAAACGATCAACCCTTGGCCGACACCTTGGGCTTTTTCTGCAGCAGGTGCGAGAACACCGCATGCAGGTCGTCCGAGGCGCTCTCCTCGTCCAGGTTCAGCTTGCTGTCGATATGGTCCATGTGGTGCATCATCAGGCTCACCGCCTGGTCCAGGTCACGGGCCTCGATGGCGTCGATCAACTGCATGTGCTCGTCGTAGGAGCAGTGCGAGCGGTTGCCGCTCTCGTACTGGGCGATGATCAGCGAGGTCTGCGACACCAGGCTGCGCTGGAAGCTGATCAGCGGAGCGTTGCCGGCCGCCTCGGCCAGCTTGAGGTGGAATTCGCCAGAGAGGCGAATCCCGGCACCCCGATCGCCACGGGAGAAGCTGTCGCGCTCCTCGCGGACCATCTGGCGCAGTTCGTTCAATTGCTCGGCCGTGGCGTGCTGCACCGCCAGTTCGGTGATGGCGCGTTCGACCATGCGCCGGGAGAAGAACACCTGGCGCGCCTCCTCCACCGTCGGGCTGGCCACCACCGCGCCCCGGTTGGGCCGCAGCAGCACCACGCTTTCATGGGCCAGGCGCGACAAGGCGCGGCGGATGATGGTGCGGCTGACGCCGAAGATCTCGCCCAGCGCTTCCTCGCTCAACTTGGTGCCCGGCGCCAGACGCTGCTCGAGGATGGCATCGAAAACATGGGCGTAGACGATGTCGTCCTGGGTACCGCTGCGGCCGGCCTTGCCGTTGCGCACAGGTTTCTTCAGAGGTTGCAGCTGTTCGTTCATGGGCACTCGAGCACGGGGATCCGCCAGTCGGACCTTGACTGTAATACCTGTCAGAGGGTGGCTGGCAAGTCCTGGAAAGAAAAATAAGGGATCAAGGTATCGGCCTATTGTACACAGGCATATCGATTTCTGCAGGTGGCCTTTGCCTATATAGCCACTGTGCGCCAGATCGTGCGAACAAAAGATAAAACATTATTTGCATTATTTGTACACAAAAGCATAATCCACCGAGCGACTTCTTGACCCGAGAGTCAACAAACCGGTCAGACGTCTGCCAATCCCCCTCGCGGAGCCGCCAAGTGCACGACGCAGGACCAAGGCTCCAGAACAACAAGAAAGACTTGAGGAGTACTCGCTGTGGAAAGCCGCAAATCCGACGCCCCTACGCTGGATCTCGCCCCACCGCTCGAAACGAGCTGGCTGGAGCGGATTTTCAAACTCAAGCAACATGGCAGCACCGTCAGGACCGAGCTGATCGCCGGGGTGACCACCTTCATCACCATGGCCTACATCATCTTCGTCAACCCCAACATCATGGCCGACGCCGGCATCGACCACGGTGCGGCATTCGTCGCCACCTGCATCTCCGCCGCCCTCGGTTGCCTGCTGATGGGCCTGTACGCCAACTGGCCGGTGGGCCTGGCACCGGGCATGGGGCTCAACGCCTTCTTCACCTATACCGTGGTCGCCACCATGGGCTACACCTGGGAGGCGGCGCTGGGTGCGGTATTCGTCTCCGGCGTGCTGTTCATGTTCCTGACCTTGTCGAGGGTGCGCGAGTGGCTGCTCAACAGCATCCCGGTGAGCCTGCGGCATGCGATGGGGGCCGGCGTCGGATTGTTTCTCGGACTGATCGGCCTCAAGACCGCGGGTATCATCGTCGACAGCCCGGCCACCCTGATCAAGCTCGGCTCGCTGCATGAGCCAGGCCCACTGCTGGCGGCGCTGTGCTTCCTGTCGATCGCCATCCTCAGCTACAAGCGCGTGTTCGGCGCGATCCTGATCAGCATCATCGGTGTCACCCTGGCCGGTTGGGGTCTGGGGCTGGTGAAGTTTGGCGGGGTCATGTCGATGCCGCCGAGCCTGGCGCCGACCTGGATGGCGATGGACGTGGCTGGCGTGTTCAACGTCAGCATGATCAGCGTGGTGCTGGCATTCCTGTTCGTGCACATGTTCGATACCGCCGGCACCCTGATGGGCGTGGCGCAACGGGCAAACCTGGTGGCGCCGGACGGGCGTATCGAGAACCTGTCGCGGGCGTTGAAGGCAGACAGTTCCTCGAGCGTGTTCGGTGCCGTGGTAGGCGTACCGCCAGTGACCAGCTACGTCGAGAGTGCTGCGGGCGTCGCCGCCGGTGGTCGCACCGGCCTGACCGCCGTGGTGGTCGGCCTGCTGTTCGTCGCCGCCATGTTCTTCGCCCCGCTGGCCGGCATGATCCCGGCCTATGCCACCGCCGGTGCGCTGATCTACGTGGCCATGCTGATGATGGGCAGCATGGCGCACATCCACTGGGACGAAGCCACCGACAGCATTCCGGCGATCGTCACGGTAATCATGATGCCGCTGACCTTCTCGGTGGCCGACGGCATCGCCCTGGGCTTCATCAGCTACGTGGCGCTCAAGGCGGGGACCGGCAAGTACAAGGAAATCTCGGCCAGCCTGTGGGTGCTGTGCGCGATCTTCATTGCCAAGTTCGTGTTTCTTTGATTGCCAGGGGGGCATTCGCTTACCCCTTTCCATCTGAAGTCACTTGGGGCTGCTTTGCAGCCCCAGCATTCTTTGACCTATCCGCGGACAAGCTGCTCCCAGAAACCCTGCCAGCCGAACTGTTCATTGTGCGACAGTGCAGCCCTGGGGACTGAACAGGCTTGCAAGTCGATCGCAGGCGAGGTGGTTTGCAGGCTTATCAGCGCGCCGAATCGCCGCGAAGGCCAACCCTGGCAACACACGTGGAATGCCCCGTCGAACAGGCTGCAAGCCCCAAACTCCAGACGAAAAAAAGCCCGCCAGTGTGAGAGCGGGCCAAGGACCTACGAAGATTCTTCTAGCGACCAACTAGCTTCCACGATAGGTCGAGTAACTGTAAGGCGAGATCAACAGCGGTACATGGTAGTGCTCCTGCTGCTCGTCGATGCCAAAGCGCAGCACCACGACATCCAGGAAGGCCGGCTCCGGCAGCTTCACACCGCGAGCACGGTAGTAATCGCCAGCGCTGAACTGCAGCTGGTACACGCCGGTACGGTAGTCGTCACCCTGCAACAGCGGCGCGTCGACGCGGCCATCGCTGTTGGTCAGGGCAGTGTTCACCAGCTCCAGTTGCTGGCCTTCGACACGGTACAGCTCGACCTTGATCGAGCTGCCCGGGCAGCCGTGAGCGGCATCCAGTACGTGTGTGGTCAAACGTCCCATTTGCTTGTCGCCTCTTGTTCAATCTGTGGGCAAAAAATACACGGCTAGCACCACGCCCGGAGGCCTGTGGTGTGCGGGAGTAACGCCATTAAGACATTTTCTCGATAAATTGTACACAATTTTCTATCACCCTCCTCCAGTGCGCACCTTCCCTCCCCATAATAGAGCCCATCAGTCGCAAAGACAGGCTCCGTGCCGACGTCGGCGTCATTAGCTGACCGATCAGGCAGGTTTCTTGCAACGTATTTCCAACCGACAAATGGGAAGAAATGCGGAAAAACGGGCTTACAAAAGGATTCAGAAGTTGTATACAATCACCTCATCCGGTGAGTGCGACATCCCGACGCGGCCCGCCCACCACCCGCACTAACGTACAAGAAGGAAGACTGCAGTGAGCGCTGACTATCCTCGCGACCTGATCGGTTACGGCAACACTCCACCTCACCCGCGCTGGCCGGGGAATGCCCGCATCGCCCTGTCTTTCGTGCTCAACTATGAAGAAGGCGGCGAGCGCAACATCCTGCACGGCGACAAGGAATCCGAAGCCTTCCTTTCCGAGATGGTCGCCGCCCAGCCCCTGCAGGGCCAGCGCAACATGTGCATGGAGTCGCTCTACGAGTATGGCAGCCGTGCCGGCGTATGGCGCCTGCTCAAGCTGTTCAAGGACAGCGGCGTCCCGCTCACCGTCTTCGCCGTGGCCATGGCCGCCCAGCGCCACCCCGACGTGATCCGCGCCATGGTCGAGGCCGGCCACGAGATCTGCAGCCACGGCTACCGCTGGATCGACTACCAGAACATGGACGAGGCCCAGGAGCGCGAGCACATGCTCGAAGCCATCCGCATCCTCACCGAACTGACCGGCGAGCGCCCGCTGGGCTGGTACACCGGCCGCACCGGCCCGAACACCCGTCGCCTGGTGATGGAGGAAGGCGGTTTTCTCTATGACAGCGACACCTACGACGACGACCTGCCCTACTGGGAGCCGAACAACCCGACCGGCAAGCCGCACCTGGTGATCCCCTACACCCTGGACACCAACGACATGCGTTTCACCCAGGTCCAGGGCTTCAACTGCGGCGAGCAGTTCTTCCAGTACCTCAAGGACGCCTTCGACGTGCTCTATGAAGAAGGCGCCGAGGCACCGAAGATGCTGTCGATCGGCCTGCATTGCCGCCTGGTCGGCCGCCCGGCACGCCTGGCCGCGCTCAAGCGCTTCATCGACTACGCCAAGAGCCACGACCAAGTCTGGTTCGCCCGTCGCGTGGACATCGCCCGCCACTGGCACGCCACCCACCCGTACAAGAAAGAGAACGCCTGATGACCGCCTTCAAGACCCTCAAGCCATCGACCCTGGAGCGTGACGCCTTCGTCAAGGCCTTCGCCGACATCTACGAGCACTCGCCGTGGGTCGCCGAAAAAGCCTACGATCTCGGCCAACTGGGCGAGCTGGACGAGATCGAGGCGCTGCACCAGCGCATGAGCGACATCCTGCTCAGTGCCAGCCACGACGAGCAACTGGCGCTGATCAATGCGCACCCGGACCTGGCAGGTAAAGCGGCCATCCAGGGCGAACTGACCGAATCGAGCACCAACGAACAGGCTGGCGCCGGCATCCACCAGTGCACGCCCGAGGAATTCGCCCGCTTCACCGAACTCAACGATGCCTACAAGGCCAAGTTCAAGTTCCCGTTCATCATGGCGGTCAAGGGCAGCAACCGGCACCAGATCCTCGCCGCCTTCGAGAAGCGTATCCACAACGACGTCGATACCGAGTTCAAGGAAGCGCTGGCGCAGATCAACCTGATCGCCCTGTTCCGCCTGCTGCAACTTTAAGAGACGGTGCCCGGCCCGCCCCGAGCGCGCGACGCGATCGCCCCGGGGCCGGCCTCTGACCCTGAATAGAACACAGAACAAAGAGATAACCGCATGCGCACACTAGTGATCGAGCCCCTGACCAAAGAAGCCTTCGCCCCCTTCGGTGACGTGATCGAAACCGACGGCAGCGACCACTTCATGATCAACAACGGTTCGACCATGCGCTTCCACAAGCTCGCCACGGTCGAGACCGCCGAGCCCGAGGACAAGGCGATCATCAGCATCTTCCGCGCCGACGCCCTGGAGATGCCTTTGACCGTGCGCATGCTGGAACGCCATCCGCTGGGCAGCCAGGCTTTCATCCCGCTGCTCGGCAACCCCTTTCTGATCGTGGTCGCGCCCGTTGGCGATGCACCTGTATCAGGCTTGGTCCGAGCCTTCCGCAGTAATGGCAGGCAGGGCGTTAATTACCATCGCGGCGTCTGGCACCACCCGGTGCTGACGATCGAAAAGCGGGATGACTTCCTGGTGGTTGATCGCAGTGGTTCTGGCAACAACTGCGACGAGCATTACTTCACCGAGGAACAGATGCTGATCCTCAATCCCCACCAATAAGAAAAGGTCGGTCATCGCGTCGGTGACCGGCATGAGGTACATACTGTGGAAGCACACCTTCACGAATGGCTGAACCTGAGCATTCGCTGGGTTCACATGATCACCGGTATCGCCTGGATCGGTGCGTCGTTCTACTTCGTCTGGTTGGAGAACAACCTCAACCGCAGCAGCCCGCGCGAAGGGCTGTCGGGTGACCTCTGGGCCATCCACGGCGGCGGTATCTACCACCTGGAGAAGTACAAGCTCGCCCCGCCGAAGATGCCGGAGAACCTGCACTGGTTCAAATGGGAAGCCTACTTCACCTGGCTGTCCGGTATCGCCCTGCTGTGCGTGGTGTTCTACTGGAACCCGACCCTCTACCTGCTGGCACCCGGCAGCACCCTGAGCGGTGCCGAGGGCGTGGCCATCGGTATCGGCTCGCTGATCGCCGGCTGGTTCATCTACGACTTCCTCTGCGACTCGCCCCTGGGCAAGCGCCCCGCCCTGCTCGGCGGCGTGCTGTTCGTGCTGATCATCGCCGCCTGCTGGGGCTTCAGCCTGGTGTTCAGCGGCCGCGGTGCCTACCTGCACACCGGCGCGATCATCGGCACCATCATGGTCGGCAACGTGTTCCGCATCATCATGCCGGCCCAGCGCCAGCTGGTGGCGGCGATCGAGAAGAACGAAACCCCTGACCCGGTACTGCCGGCCAAGGGCCTGTTGCGTTCGCGCCACAACAACTACTTCACCCTGCCGGTGCTGTTCATCATGATCAGCAACCACTTCCCGAGCACTTACGGCAGCCAGTACAACTGGTTGATCCTGGCCGGGATCGCAGTGGCCGCGGTACTGATCCGTCACTACTTCAACACCCGCCACGACAGCAACAAGTACGCCTGGACCCTGCCCGTCGGCGCCCTGGCGATGATCTGCCTGGCCTATGTGACCGGTCCCAAGCCGATGTCGGTAGCCCCTGAGCAGGCCGCGATCGAGTACCAGCCGCTGCCAGCCACTGCCGTCGGTGGCAAGACCGCCGCCGAGCGGCGCGCCGAGGAAGCCGCCAAGGCCGCCGAGGCTCCAGCCGCTGCAGCCGAGGCCCCGGCCACCGCACAGGTCGCCCCGGGTGGTTTCGAGAAGATCCACACCGTCATCCAGGAACGCTGCACCGTGTGCCACTCGGCCAAGCCGACCAGCCCGCTGTTCAGCACCGCCCCTGGCGGCGTGGTGTTCGACACCCCGCAGCAGATCCAGGCCCAGGCCGCGCGCATCCAAGCGCAGGCTGTCGCCAGCCAGATCATGCCGCTGGGCAACATCACCCAGATGACCCAGGAAGAACGCAACCTGGTCGGTGCCTGGATCGCCAAAGGCGCTCCGGTCAACTGACCCAGGCAACAGCTGCGAGCCACAAGCTCCACGCTGCACGTAGTACGTAACAAGCAAGCATCGAGCGTCAGGCTTCAACGCGGGAACCCCAGGCTTTTTCTTGAAGCCTGCCGCCTGAAGCCTGGCGCTTGGATCCGAGAATAAAAACAAAACTCGAGGTGCTGCATGTCCGAGTCACGCAAGGCGTACATCCCCGTTGCGCCCCCACGACAACCCCTACCCCTGTTCCAACTGATTCTGGTGGGCCTGCAACATGTACTGCTGATGTATGGCGGCGCGATCGCCGTGCCCCTGATCATCGGCCAGGCCGCTGGGCTGTCTCGTGAAGAAGTCGCTTTCCTGATCAACGCCGACCTGCTGGTCGCCGGCGTCGCCACCATCGTCCAGTCGTTCGGCATCGGCCCGGTGGGTATCCGAATGCCAGTGATGATGGGTGCCAGCTTCGCCGCCGTCGGCAGCATGGTGGCCATGGCTGGCATGCCGGGCGTGGGCCTGCAGGGGATCTTCGGCGCGACCATCGCCGCCGGGTTCTTCGGCATGCTGATCGCGCCGTTCATGTCCAAGGTGGTGCGCTTCTTCCCACCGCTGGTCACCGGCACGGTGATCACCTCGATCGGCCTGTCGCTGTTCCCGGTCGCGGTCAACTGGGCCGGTGGTGGCCATGAGGCCGAGACCTTCGGCTCGCCCATCTACCTGCTGGTGGCCGGCCTGGTGCTGTCGGTGATCCTGCTGATCAACCGCTTCATGCGCGGCTTCTGGGTCAATGTCTCGGTGCTGGTAGGCATGGGCCTGGGCTACGTCCTGGCCGGCTCGATCGGCATGGTCGACCTCTCCGGCCTGTCCCAGGCGCCGTGGCTGCAGGTGGTCACCCCGCTGCACTTCGGCATGCCGACCTTCAGCCTGGCGCCGATCCTGTCCATGTGCCTGGTGGTGGTGATCATCTTCGTCGAGTCCACCGGCATGTTCCTCGCCCTGGGCAAGGTCACCGACCGCGAAGTCACCCCGGGCATGCTGCGTCGCGGCCTGATGTGCGACGCCGGCGCCTCGTTCGTTGCCGGTTTCTTCAACACCTTCACCCACTCCTCCTTCGCCCAGAACATCGGCCTGGTGCAGATGACCGGGGTGCGCTGCCGCTACGTCACCGTGGTCGCGGGCGCCTTGCTGATCCTGCTCAGCCTGCTGCCGAAGGCGGCCTTCCTGATCGCCTCGATCCCGCCCGCGGTACTGGGTGGCGCGTCCATCGCCATGTTCGGCATGGTCACCGCCACGGGGATCAAGATCCTCCAGGAGGCGGACATCTCCGATCGGCGCAACCAGTTGCTGGTGGCGGTCAGCGTCGGCCTCGGCCTGATCCCCGTGGTCCGACCGGAGTTCTTCGCGCAGTTGCCCCAGTGGATGGAACCCATCACCCACAGCGGCATCGCCATGGCCACGGTCAGTGCGCTGGTGCTGAACCTGCTGTTCAACATCCTCGGTGGCGCTGACCGCGCGGCGCACAACGACGCCTGTCACCAGCACTGAGCCAGACGGGGTGGCGGCCTGCGCCGCCCCTTCGCTCCTCCCCGTCGTAACCGCTGGACCGTCGGCCCGCCGGAATGGGCCGTCCGGGGCGCCTGCGCGCCAAAAAAACGCCAACAAAAACAATAAGTCCGGGAATCACGACATGAAGCGCATCACCTCGTCCCTGCTGCTGGGCAGCAGCCTCTTGGTCACCCTCCCCGCGTTCGCGGGCGACCTGCTGGAGTGGCATGGCGAAAGCCTGACCTACCTGTACGGCAAGGACTTCAAGATCAACCCCCGCATCCAGCAAACGCTGACGTTCGAGCACGCCAACCGCTGGAAGTATGGCGACACCTTCCTGTTCATCGACAAGATCTTCTACAACGGCCAGGCCGACCCGAACAAAGGCGTCACCACCTATTACGGCGAGTTCAGTCCGCGCCTGTCGTTCGGCAAGATCTTCGACCGCAAGCTCGAGTTCGGCCCGGTCAAGGACGTGCTGCTGGCCATGACCTACGAGAGCGGCGAAGGCGACAACGAGGCCTACCTGATCGGCCCCGGTTTCAGCCTGGCGATCCCCGGCTTCAACTACTTCAACCTGAACTTCTACTGGCGCAACACCGAAGGCAGCCGACCGGGCGACAATGTCTGGCAGATCACCCCGAGCTGGTCCTACACCATCCCCGTGGGCAACTCCGACCTGCTCATCGACGGCTACATCGACTGGGTGGTGGACAACGACGAGACCCGCCGAGGCACCTACCACGCCAACCTGCAGTTCAACCCACAGGTCAAGTACGACCTGGGCAAGGCCCTGAACCTGGGCGCCAAGCAGCTCTACGTGGGTATCGAATACAGCTATTGGAAGGACAAGTACGGCATCGACAGCCGCGGCAACCTGGACAGCAACCAGAGCGTGACCAGTGCCTTGGTGAAGGTACACTTCTAAAAGTTGACTCATAAATCAGGTTTTATGACATAGTGCGCCAGGACGGAGCACTTGAGGCAAGGCGCGCAAGTGAGTAATCTGCGCGCCCCCTCGATCGGGGCAGGACGGACCCTGCCCGCGTTTACTGACCGCTCAGTCAATGAATTCGGGCGGTTGGCCAACGTGTTGCCAGCCTGAAATACCCATTTTCATCCGTTCAGAACGAAGTCGAGCAGGATGGTTGTGACTAACCCGGAAAGGTTGGCGCAGCTCTTGCCAAACAGCTGTGGCCAATCGAAAAAAGCTGACCCAAAAGACAAAAATAGCGCCGCAGAGCGCTGACAACAGATCCAATCAAGGGAGCGACCCACGCAATGCGTACCCTCAACAGCCTGATCCTCGCCGGCGGCCTGCTGGCTTGCGGTACCAGTTTCGCCGGCGACCTGCTGCAATGGCAGAACAACAGCCTCACCTACCTGTGGGGCAAGAACTTCAAGGTGAACCCTGACATCCAGCAGACCTTCACCTTCGAGCACGCCGACGGCTGGAAGTACGGCGACAACTTCATCTTCATCGACAAGATCTTCTACCAAGGCAAGAAAGACGCCAACAACGGCCCGAACACCTACTACGGCGAGATCAGCCCGCGCCTGTCGTTCGGCAAGATCTTCGACCAGCAGCTGGCGTTCGGCCCGGTCAAGGACGTGCTCCTGGCGATGACCTACGAGTTCGGCGAAGGTGACACCGAGGCCTACCTGATCGGCCCCGGCTTCGACCTGGACATCCCAGGCTTCGACTACTTCCAGCTGAACTTCTACCAGCGCACCACCGATGGCAGCCGCCCGGGTGACAATGTCTGGCAGATCACCCCGGTGTGGTCGTACACCATTCCCGTGGGTTCGTCCGACCTGCTCATCGACGGCTTCATGGACTGGGTGGTGGACAACGACGAGAACCGCCGCGGCACCTACCAGGCCAACCTGCACTTCAACCCGCAGGTCAAGTACGACCTGGGCAAGGCGCTCAAGCTTGGCGAGAAGCAGTTGTACGTGGGTATCGAGTACGACTACTGGAAGAACAAGTACGGCATCAAGGACAGCGATGCGTTCACGACCGACCAGAACACCATGAGCTTCCTGCTCAAGGTGCACTTCTGACCTGAGCATGCGGGAGCGGGCTTGCCTGCGAATGCGCCTGTCCCGGTATCACCGGAGCATGGCAAGGGCGGCGCCCTTGTTCGCGGGCAAGCCCGCTCCCACAAGGCCCCTGCACACCGCGCCACTCGTGATCGGCTCGCAACCCTGGGAGCGAGCCTGCCAAGGCACCGAACCGCCGCGATCCGGGGCATCGCCCCAGCCATCCTCCGCTCAAGCCGCTGGCCGCAGCGCCCGCCACAGCTTGCCCACCACACTGACCACCGCCAGCACCACGGCCCCGGCCACGACTCCAGCCACACCATTGAGCAACGCGCCGGTCAATGCCCCACCCCGCCCGTCGCTGAACGCCTCGATGGCATGGTGCAGCGGCGCGATGCCATGCACCAGGATCCCGCCACCGACCAGGAACATCGCCGCAGTGCCGATCACCGACAGGCTCTTCATCATGTACGGCGCCGCGCGCAGGATGCCATTGCCCACCGCGCGGGCAATCGTCGAGGCTTTCTGGGCCATCCACAGCCCCAGGTCGTCGAGCTTGACGATCCCACCCACCAAGCCATAGACGCCGATGGTCATGACGATGGCGATACCCGACAGCACGATGATCTGCTGGCTCAGCGGCGCATCGGCCACGGTGCCCAGGGTGATGGCGATGATTTCCGCCGAGAGGATGAAGTCGGTGCGCACCGCTCCCTTGATCTTGGTTTTCTCGTAGGCCACCAGGTCGATCTCGGGGTCGGCCACCGCCTCCTTGCGCGCACTGTGCTCGGCCTCATCCTCGGCCTTGCTGTGCAGGAACCGGTGCGCCAGCTTCTCGAAGCCCTCGAAGCACAGGTAGGCACCGCCGAGCATCAACAGCGGCGTCACCGCCCAGGGGATGAAGGCACTGATCAGCAGCGCCGCCGGCACCAGGATCGCCTTGTTCACCAACGAGCCCTTGGCCACCGCCCAGACCACCGGGATCTCCCGCTCGGCCCGTACGCCCGTGACCTGCTGGGCATTGAGTGCCAGGTCGTCGCCCAGCACGCCTGCGGTCTTCTTCGCCGCGACCTTGGTCATCACCGAGACATCGTCCAGTACCGTGGCGATGTCGTCGATCAACACCAGTAGACTGCTTCCTGCCATGTTCACCTGCTTCCGAGGGGTTGTGAGAAGCTCGAATTCTAGCCCAGGGATGCTGCCTTGAGCGCCCGGCGAAGCGGGTGCTACCATGCCGGACCCTCCTAGAGGTGGCCAGACAAAGGAAGATTCCCGACAATGAGCACCATTCGCGAGCGCAACAAGGAACTGATCCTGCGCGCAGCCAGCGAGGAATTCGCCGACAAGGGCTTCGCCGCCACCAAGACCAGCGACATCGCCGCCAAGGCCGGGCTGCCCAAGCCGAACGTCTACTACTACTTCAAGTCCAAGGAAAACCTCTACCGCGAAGTGCTGGAAAGCATCATCGCGCCGATCATGCAGGCCTCCACGCCGTTCAATGCCGACGGCGACCCCAGGGAAGTGCTGAGCGCGTATATCCGCTCGAAGATCCGCATTTCCCGCGACCTGCCCCATGCCTCCAAGGTGTTCGCCAGCGAAATCATGCATGGCGCCCCGCACCTGTCACCGAAGCAGGTGGAGCAGCTCAACGAACAGGCACGGCACAACATCGAGTGCATCCAGCGCTGGATCGAGCGCAAGCAGATCGCCCCGGTCGACCCTCACCACCTGATGTTCAGCATCTGGGCGGCGACCCAGACCTATGCCGACTTCGACTGGCAGATCGCGGTGGTGACCGGCAAGGCCAAGCTCGCCGACAGTGACTACGACGCGGCGGCGCAGACCATCATTCGCTTGGTGCTCAAGGGCTGCGAGCCCGAGGCCGCCTGAACCTCACTGGGGCCGCTTCGCGCCCCTCGCGGCACGAGGCCGCTCCCACGGGCCATGCGCTCTTCTCAAGCACAGCGCCGAACCTGTGGGAGCGGCCTCGTGCCGCGAATGGGCTGCCAAGCAGCCCCTTGCACCGTCAACGGATCACGCCACTACACCGGCATCCGCCGTCAACCCCACCTCCTCGATCGCACTGATCGCGCACTGCTCGTCGATATCCGAGGTATCGCCGCTGATCCCCACCGCTCCCAGCACCTTGCCGTCCTGATCGCGCACCAGCACACCACCCGGCGCCGGCACCACCGGGCGCTCGCCCAGGCCATTGAGCGCGGCGAAGAACGCCGGGCGCTGCTGGGCATCCAGCGCCAGCAGGCGCGACCCCTTGCCCACGGCGACAGCTCCCCAGGCCTTGCCTATCGCCACCTGCGGACGCAGCAGGCTGGCGCCATCCTCGCGTTGCAGCGCCAATAGATGCCCGCCGGCATCCAGCACCGCCACCGTCAACGGTGCGGCGTCGATCTTGCGGCCAGCGGCCAGCGCGGCGTTCACCAGGCTGACAGCGACTTTCAGGGTCAATGCGTTCATGGAAAGGTCCTCTTCTTGTTGTGAGAAGCCCTGAGGGCAGTTGAAAACCGATAGCTCAATAGAACACAACGCTCATATTTTTTGTATACAATATTTTTAAAATATCGTGCACGACACGGCGAAACCCAGTTTTCAAGGGCATTCCGACGAACGCCACTTCCCGGGATGAAAATGGATTGACCTAAGCCGCTGAGCGTGAATACACTCTACCGCAAAGCAAGTTGTATACAATTACAAAATCAATGAGGCACAAACCATGAGCAAAATGAGAGCAATCGATGCAGCCGTTCTGGTCATGCGCCGTGAAGGTGTAGATACCGCGTTCGGCATCCCGGGGGCTGCCATCAACCCGCTGTACTCGGCCCTGAAGAAAGTCGGTGGCATCGATCACGTCCTCGCTCGTCACGTCGAAGGCGCCTCGCACATGGCCGAGGGCTACACCCGCGCCAACCCCGGCAACATCGGCGTGTGCATCGGCACCTCCGGCCCTGCCGGCACCGACATGGTCACCGGCCTGTACAGT
>NZ_JAMYBK010000008.1 GCF_024127895.1 Pseudomonas guariconensis
GCACGTAGCGCAACGGGCGTTCGCCGCGCCAGAGGGTGAACAGGACGGGTTTGTCGAGCAGTTCGCCGAAGGCGACATCGTCGTCGAAGCTGACCAGCTCCAGGTGCAACGTGAAGGGTGTGCTGAGGGCTTCGTGGAGCTTGAACGACACCACCTCGAACAAGGCGTTGCCAACAAGGGGTTGGAAGCTGTAACGCAGATCGGATTGGCTTGGCATACGCATTCCTTGTCTGCCGTCTGTGAGATAGAAAGCCAGGCAGGACGAGCCTGCCTGGGGCATTTCTGCTAGGTCAGACGATTGGTTTGCGCCAGTCGTCGGATCCCTCGGTACCCGCCGTGACATGGGTCCAGGAAATCTTGCGGTACGACATCGACACCTCGATCAATTGGGTAAAGTTCTCGTTTTCCTTGTTTTGTGCGTGCGGCAGGACGGTATTGATCTCCACGATGGTCGCGTCCTCAAGCTTGGTGGTGAAGAAGTGTTCCTGTTTGCCCTCCACAGAGGTGCGGTACCAGTTGACTTCAACGGTCGGCAGCATTTCGCCAGCGGCTAGCGCCTGATACATGAGCGGCGTGGCCTTGTTCAGCGCGCTGGTGAAGATAAAGGGCTTGTGCACACGTTGGCCTGATGGCTGGCCGCTTTGTGGGTCGGTCGGAACGGTTACCTGGTGCTTGATTTCCTGCACCAGGATCTCGTCTTCATGGCCCTCGACAAACACATTGCCGACGGAGTCGGAGGTGAAGGCACCGGCGGTGATCTTGCCTTGGGTTTGGCCTTCGATACTGATATAAGCGGGTGTTGGCATGGCAGATACTCCTGCGTCCAGGTGGATAAACACGCACACCATCGGCGGCGCGGCCATCGGAAACGATGGGCTTTCTGGCGAGGCGTGAACCTCGCGGATTCTTTGGGTTCAGTGATGTCAGGCCACGTGCGCGCTACTGCTGCAAAATGCCGTTCAGCGACTCCAGCACCTCGGTGGTGATCAGGTGCAGGCGATAGCTGTACACCCCGTAGATCACCGCCATGACCACCGCGGAAATCACCAATGGGCTCCACCACGGCCATTGCCGGTGCATGCGGTAGTTGCGTGGGGCGACATTGCTGAGTGGGTCGCAGAGCTGCTCCGGCACCGGGCCGCGAAGTTCGCGGATGACCCCATACAGTTTGTTGATAAGGGCCTGCAGCGCTTCGTCGCCCTTGGGCGCGATGGCGTACTTGCCTTTCAGGCCAAGGCAAAGGCACAAGTACATGAACTCCAGAACGTCCTGGTAACGCTGTGGCTCCTGCATCAATCGCGAGAGCACCGTGAAGAACTTCTCTCCACCCCAGGTCTCGTGATGGAAGATGCTGAGCAGCGGTTCATGGCTCCAACAGGAGTTCTTGCCCCAGGGGCGGTGCATCACCGCTTCGTCCAGGTACAGGCACAGGGCATAGGAATAGGCCAGCAGATGCGCGGGCTCATAGGCGTGCTGGCGCATTTCTTCCAGGATGTTGGTGATCTGGTTGCGCACTTGCTTGTGCACGTCATCGATATTGGGCAGCGCATCGAGCGTGCGCAGGCGCATCACCAAGCCGAACAGCGGCATCGCGGCATCGACCATCGGGTTGGCATAGCCGCCGCGCAATCGGAACTCCGGGTCGGCGGGGTAGCCTTTTTTGAACAGGGGATCGATTTTGGGCTCTGCTTGATCCGTGGAAGGCTGTTCGCTGCCCTGCGTCCCTTGAAGTCGCGTCAGCAAGGGACCCTCGGTCGCGCCCTCGATAGTGTTCCGCGTGTTTTCCATTTCATTCGCTCCTGATCGCCCAGAACTGCAGTTCAAGGCCTGGGAAGTCGCCGGCAATATGGAAGCCAAACCCGTTGCTGCCCTGCATGGCCTGCCAGGCGGGGTTGCGCCGGTCCAGCTCGAAGTAGCTGAAGCCGGCATGGAAGGGCAGCTCCCGTGGTGCCACCGGCAATGGCAGCAGCGGGATACCAGGCAGTTGCAGCGGCACGAGGTCGTTCAGCGCTTGCAGCGAGGTGACCTTGGCCTTTTGCACGAACTGCTGGCGCAAGGTGTCCGGTGGCAGGCTGGCGCGCACGGCGAGGATGAAGTCCGCTTCATCGATCAAGCGCCGGTCTTCCAATGTGCTGGTCATGACGCCGAACTCGAGTGACTCCAGCGCCAGTGAGATCGCGCGAGGCTGCAACACCGTGCTCAGGGCGCGGCGCAGGGTCTGCTCCAACGGTTTGAAAGAGGTGTGCAGGGCGCTGTGGTGGTACGCCGGATAGTCCTGCGGCAGCCGGTTTTCATCGGTGAAGGTCACCAGTTCGCCGCAGGCCTGGCTCAGGCTGAGGTAGAGCTGCTCGGGGTGGGTATGGGGCTGGCGTGCCAGGTGTTGAAAGCACGGCCACCAGCGATTCATGGCTTGCAGCAGATTGAAGTCGCGAATGTCGGCGACACCGGACTGGCCTGACGCTCCCATGCGCGCCGCGAGGTTGCGGGCGCGTTCGCGTAGGGTGTTGGTGATCTCGTCGAGAAAGCGCTTGAGTGCCGGCACCGCCTGGAGCGAAACACTGGTGGGGTAGAAGGCTTCGTCCAGTTGCAGGCTGCCGTCTGGGCGCTTTTCCCGGATACGAGCCAGGGCCAGGCGGGTATAGGCGCTGCTGTCCTCGGCCTTGCGCTTGAGTTGCAGGTTGGGCACGGCCAGGTCCACGTGCACCAAGTCACCGTCGGCGGTGTGGGTGTCCTTGATTTCCTGCGCCTGGGCGACATAGCGAAAGTTGGCGGCATTGTCTGGCCAGCTCACCTCGCGGCCACCTTCGGTACGCAACGGCAGGCACAGGTACACCTCGCTGTCCTGTGTCGCGTCGTCGTCGATTTCCAGCGGCGCAGGTGGTGGCAGATCACCAGGAATGTCGAACACCGTGCCATCCGGCATGATGCCCCGTGCCCGTGTGATCGCGATCCTGCCCAGGCTCAGGTACTCGTCGTTCAACTGCAGTTCGCTGAAGCCGTAGAAGGCGGCATTGAGGCTGCTCAGGCGCTGGTGGAACGCCGCTTCGCTGGCCCGCGCCGCTTGTTGGAAATGCTGCGGCTTGACGAACAGGCCTTCAGGCCAGATGACGGGGTTGCGTGAACTCATGGGCGCTCCGGGTTTGCAGAGGAAAGGGGGGAGGGGCAGGTGCAAGGAGAGCGCATCAGTCTTGCTCCTTGAGTACGATCTGCGTGTCGTTGACCAGCACCGAGAGGACGATCTGGCGGCCGCGCGGTGCGATGCGCAGCACCTGCTGCCAAGTGGCGTTCTCCTGGCTTGCGTAGTCGCCGATCACCGCGATGAAACGGGTGTCGGCGTGGAGAGGCTCGAAGGGCACGAACTTGAACTGGCCAGGGAACAGCAGGTAGTCGTCGTCGCGGATATAGGTGCTGCGCAGTGTCTTGGCCGGGTCTTGCGCGAGCAGTTGATACACGCTGTTGCGCAGCAGGGAGTCATCGCGCAGCTGCAAAATCTTGATGGCGATGGGCGTGGCGATCTGCTCTGCCGCTACCGGGGCAGGATTCGGCAGGTCGAGTATGACCGTGGGGTCGTCGTAGCTACCGGGCGCGCGTTCCTCCATGGGCGAGCGAGCCAAGGCCTGCGCTGCATCCTCGTCCTCCGGCAGGTCCTGCAGGGGGGACATGGCCGGAAACTGCGCTTGCAGGTATTCGAGCAAGGTCCCGACCTTCTCGGTCAGCGCGTAGGGATCGCCTGCGGCGAGACTCACCGCGTAGGGGCTGGGCTCCAGGGTGCCGGCTTTTTCAACCGTGGTATCGAGGCTGTTGGGGTTGCCGTTGAGCGTAGGGCTGGCGTTCATGCTGAAGGCGACTTCGGTTGGCTGATCGTTCGGGGCTCCGACAGGCACGGAAGGGTCCATGAGCACCTTGCCCACCTTGCCCAAGGCCGTGCAGCCAGAAGCACCAACGAGTGCAAGCGACAGTGCGACGGTCATCAATGGCCGACGTTTCATGACGGCTCTCCGGTGATGAGGCGTTGCACGGCGTTCTCGTCGGCGGTCGCTGTTCGATGCAGCGCATCCAGTGCCGCTAAAGGGTCGTGTCCGATGCCTGGCTCGAACGCCTCGCGGATATCGGCTACAGGTGAGCCCGCCAGGTCGGGTTCGTCATGCCAGGTACTGGCCGCATCGGCCAGCAAGGCGTCGAGCACCTGCTGCCCAGGGGTGAACAACGCCTCCAGGGAGCGTCGGCTGTCCGGGTCGTGTTGCAGGTGAACCTGCACCCGGTAGGCCCCGATCCGTAGGCAGCTCCCTTCCGGCAGGCGCACAGGCGGGCGTTGTCCCAGGCTCAGCGGGCTGTCATTGAGAAAGGTCTGGTTGCAATGGTCGATGACGCAGAAGCTGCCCTCGATCCAGCGAATTTCACAGTGGATCGGCTGGATGCCTCGGGCACGGTCCCAGAGCAGCCAGTCGGCACCTTGGCTGCCGATGGTGCCGCCGTTGCAGTCGAACCGATGACGGGCGGTGACGCCGTGCTCCAGCTGTTCGAGGTTGCCGATGCTCAGGGTCAATGTGCTCATGAGCGCCCTCGGATACGGACGACGGGGCTTTTGGTGCCATGCCTGTCGTCGATGAAGCTGGTCCAGCCCAGGTGGGCGCCTTGGCTGCGGTGCAGACAGAAGGGCGAGAGCGCGTTGTGCTTCAGGCGCAGCTCCAGGTCGTAGGCCAGGCCGTCTCGCAGAAGGAAGTCGATCAGTGCGCGCAAGCGGCCAAAGTTGACGCCGCTCGGCAGCAAGTCGCGCAACTGCGCCTGGTCGAGGTCGCTGATCATGAGGGTGAACTTGCTGCTACGGGTGCGTGTGCGGCTGCCGACCACGAAGGTGCTGCCCAGGCAGCCATTGGCAAGGCCCAGGCTCACGCGCTGCGGGGCGGCGGTGGGCACCGAGCGGGCCTCGAACTCGCGGATGTGCACACTTTCCAGGTCGAAACAATGGGCGATGATGCCGGCCACCGTACCGGGCGCACGGCTGCGGCTGGCGATCACACCGGCAAAGCTGAGCAGGCGGCTCCAGGGCAGTGCCGTGTCGCCTCGCAGATGCTTGTCATTGAGGCCGATCAGGGCGAAGACGTACTGCGAGAACTCGTCGCGGGCGCCTGTCTGGAAGCGGATGTAATAGCGGTACTTGCGCCAGATGCGGTGCAGCAGGCTGAGCAGGTAGTGGTTGAAGAAGTCGAAGAATGCCGGGCGTACACCGAGGCCTTGCGCATGCTCGTAGGCCAGTTGTTCGAGGTAGTAGGTGGGCAGCGGCGAGTCGGTGCCGTGCAGGCCCATGAACGTGGTGCAGACGCGATAACGCGCGTCCTGGCCTGGGAGGCGTTGCGCGTTCAGCACGTCCGAGGCTGGAAAAGCCAGCCGTGGATCGCTGGCAAGCCGCACCCGCAGCCGTGTGCGCTCATCCGGCCAGCGTGGCTCCAGGTCGTCACCATGCAAGCCATGCAGCCTCTCCAGCAACTGGAAGAAGTTGTGCCGGTGCGCCTCGGCGAGCAGCGTGTCGGCTAGATCACAGGTTGTTTGCCGGTCAGCAATGGCCATGTGTAGTGCTCGTTGTTGGTGGTGTTGATCACTTCCAGTTGGTGGAAGGCGTTGATGCTGGCGTACAGGGCGAAGAAGCGAGAGAGCACGCAACTGAACAGGTAGAGATCGCCCTCGCAGAGGAAGGCGTCCTGGTCGAGCTTCAGTCGGGTGCGCAGGCCACGAATGGGCAAGCCCTTGATCAGCCAGTCCAGCGGTTCGGTGCGTACCTCGCTGATCCCGTTCAGGCGCTTGCGGGTGGCGCGCGCTTGCTGGATGTCATGCAAGGCAGCGAAGTCATAGGCACCGATGAGTGCCTTGAGGGGTTCTGCCGACAGCAGCGACAGGTAGTTGAGCGACAGGTTGGAGATCAGTACCCATTGCAGTTGGCCATCCAGCACCGGTCGATAGGGGCGGGTAGGGCGGTAGATGTTGCGGTAGCTGGCCAGGGGCGGCGTGACTTCGGTGATCACGCTGATATCGCCGATGCCCAGGGCCAGCGGCAGATCCCGATTGGTGCAGGTCAGGTCGATGGAGGCTGTCTCCAGCTCGCCGATATAGGCACTCTCGTCGGCGCGGACGAAGGCTATGCGGTGAAGGACGCCATCACCGCGCAACGAGTTCTCGATCTGGCACTGGTAGTACAGCGTGGTGCGGCCCTGGACATGCTCGATCTCATGGGCGAACGACTCGAAGGGGCGGAATGCCCGCAGCGGTTCACCGGGGCTGCCATCTGCCGTCGTTCGGGTGCTGATCACCTGGTCGACGCTGAATATTTCGTAGGCATGCGATGGCTTGCCGCTGGGTTTCAACTGAACCTGGGCGTCATGGCCAGACAGGTCGATAGGCTCGGCGCTGTGCTTGAACAGGTTGACCGCGGGCGTGCAGAACAGGCTGAAGTCGTCTTTGCCGACCCGTATCGAGTCGGGCAGCTGGCGGGTGAAGTGGAACGCGATGCAGACGTTCTGGCTGCTCTGGTCGGGCCAGAGCCGGCCCAGGCCCGTCAGGCTGAAGAAGTGGAAACGCTGCGGGAAAACGAAGTACTCCTGCAGGATCCGGTAGCCATCGAAGACATTCGGCGGATAGGGCAACAGCGCTTCGTCTGGGCTGAAACCGGGAAAGGCCACGCTGCTGGCCGGCAGCCGGCGAACCTCGCCGTCGATGGTCACGCTGATGTGCTCGAGGTAGTGCGACAGCCACAGGTAGAGCGTGCGGGCGCAGCGGTCCTCGCCGCTCAGGTGAATGTCCAGGCTGTCGCATCCCAAGGTGTTCAAGGGGCGCTCAACCAGCGGATTGAGTTCGAGGCGAACGATCGAACTGTCCAGTGTCTGGGTCGCGTCCGCGCCGCAGATGGCGAACGGGTACAGTTTCACCTCGGTACAGGTGCGGTATTCGCAGGCGATGCCGTCCACGGGGTGGGAGAACAGCCGCGAACCCTTGGGCACGCTGTGCGACTGGCTGAGCGACTGCTCCAGCGGGGTGAACTGGATGATCGTGGCGCTGGGTAGCGGGCGCAGGTAGTTGGGCCAGAGCAACTGCAGCATGGGGTGCGTCAGCTCTGGCAGGTCGTCCTCGAGCTTGAGCCGCAGCTTGGCGGTCAGGAAGGCAAAACCTTCCAGCAGGCGCTCGACGTCGGGGTCGCTGCTGTCCTTGCCGAGAAAGCGGGCAAGCTGTGGGTTGTCCTTTGCGAAATCTGTCCCTAGCTCGCGCAGGTAGCGAAGTTCTTCGCTGAATCGGTCCTTTAACGACATGGCTACCTTACTCGGGTGTAACGGTTGTGGCCATTGACCAGCAGCTCGATCTGCAACTGCTCCATGCGGTCGTTCACCTGCACCTGGCAGTCCAGCCGCAAATGCAGCTCCAGCGGGGCATGGGCATCAGGCACGGCCTTCAGCGCACATACTTGGATGCGCGGCTCAAAGCGCAGAATGGTGCGGCGAATGTCGGCGCTCACCTGCTGCAGCAAGTCGCCGCTGTTCAGGGCATGCCCGTTGAAGTCGCGCAGGCCCAGGTCAGGGCTGCTCTGCGAGCAACCCTGGCGGGTGTTGAGCAGCGTTTCGAGGTGGCGCTTGATCACCTCGAACCGGTGCCCAGCCGGTTCCTGTCGGGCGTGGCTCCGGCAGGTCGGCGCCTGCGCTGTCAGGCGGTCGAAGAGGCCCGTCATGGCGTGTCGAGGCGGCCGACCAGGGAGATTTCGAAGTTCGCGCCCATGTACTTGAAGTGGGGCCGCACGGCGAGCGAGACCTGGTACCAGCCCGGGTCACCTGCCACGTCCGACACTTCGACCCTGGCGGCTCGCAAGGGACGGCGGCTGCGTACATCGGCCGAGGGGTTTTCCTGGTCGGCGACGTACTGCTTGATCCACTTGTTGAGTTCGGACTCCAGGTCGCGCCGTTCCTTCCAGCTGCCGATCTGCTCGCGCTGCAGCACCTTGATGTAGTGGGCCAGCCGGTTGACGATGAACAGGTAGGGCAACTGGGTGCCGAGCTTGTGGTTGGTCTGGGCCTGCAGACCTTCGGGCGTCTTGGGGAAGGTCTTGGGTTTTTGCACCGAGTTGGCGGAGAAGAACGCGGCGTTGTCGCTGTCCTTGCGCATGGTCAGGGCAATGAAGCCTTCCTCGGCCAGTTCGAACTCCTTGCGGTCGGAGATCAGCACTTCGGTCGGGATCTTCGCTTGCAGTTGCCCCAGCGACTCGTACAGGTGGACGGGCAAGTCCTCTACGGCGCCGCCCGACTGCGGGCCAATGATGTTCGGGCACCAGCGGTAGCGGGCAAAGCTGTCGTTGATGCAACTGGCCAGCAGGAATGCGGAATTGCCCCACAGGTAGTTCTGATGCTGGCCGTCGATGTTCTCGTCATAGTTGAAGCTGTCGATCGGCTGCTGCTGATGGTGGTAAGCGGATCGGAGCATGAAACGAGGCCCGACCAGTGCGATATGACGGGCATCTTCGCTGTCGCGCAAGGCGCGCCACTTGGCATGCCGTGGGCCGGCGAAGATGTCTTTGATCTCCTTCAGGTTGGGCAGGTCTTCGAAGCTGCTCAGGTTGAAGAACTCAGGTGCGGGCGCGCTCAGGAAGGGCGCATGGGACATGGCGCCTACCGACGCCATGTAGCTCAGTAGTTTGATGTCGGGAGAAGAGGGGCCGAAACTGTAGTTGCCCACCATGGCCGCGACCGGCTCGCCACCGAACTGGCCATAGCCGGCGGTATAGACATGTTTGTAAAGTCCACTGCAGGTGATATCGGCGGCATTCTCGAAGTCGTCGAGCAAGTCTTCTTTGCTGGCATGCAGGACTTCAAGCTTGATGTTCTCGCGAAAGTCCGTACGGTCGACCAAAAGTTTGAGGCTGCGCCAGGCGGCTTCAAGTTTCTGGAAATCAGGCTGGTGCAGAATGGCGTCCATCTGCTTGCCGAGCACCCGGTCGACTTCGGCAATCATTTGATCGACGCGATGTTTGTTGATGCGTTGATCGGGGTCATCACTCTTGAGTATTTCCGTGATGAAGGCTGCCACGCCTTGCCGGGCAACTTGATAGCCTTCTTGAGTCGGCACCAGCATTGTTTCGGCCATGAGCTGGTCGAGCAATGTGGTGTTGCTTGAAGCCTCGGTTACAACGTCAGTTGCAAGGGGTGTGCTGTTCTGGGTTGGCATCGGGGGGCGCTCCGTTGTCTTGCTCGACCCTGTGTGGGGCCACGTTTGGTTCAGGCTTCTTTCGGCGCTTCAAGCACCCGTTCCAGTTCGTGCGCAAGCTGTCGACGGGCGCCTTCATCGTTCAGGAGCTGCTGTAACCGTTTGCGGAAGGTGGGGACGTTGCCCAGCGGGCCCTTCAGGGCCACCAGCGCTTCGCGCAGCTCCAGCAGCTTGTTCAGCTCCGGTACCTGGCGCGCGATGTGATCCGGCCCAAAGTCGTCGATCGACTTGAACTGCAGGTTGATCGCCAGTTCGCTGTCGGCGGCTGGGTCGAGCATGGAGGGGACCGACAGGCACAGGCCGACACCTGCGTCTCTCAACACATCGTTGAAAGTGTGCTTGTCGATGCGCATGACCGGGCGGTCTTCGAGCGCGCGGGCGTCATCCAGCCCGAAGTCGCCCAGGGCCAGCATCTTGTGAGGCAGCTCTATTTCGGCCTGCACGTCTCCTGCGGCCGGTACATATTTGATGTTGATGCGCTCTTTAGGCGCGACGGAACTTGTACTTCTGGACATCGGCGCGTAACTCCCCGTTTTGTGTAGGACGTTTCGCGCAAGGCATATTAACTTGGGTTATTAGTTTGTAGGAATTTTCCCAAGTTTCTTTCTTGTCATAATCGTTATGTTGGGTTGCTTGTCGTTGCTCTAAAAAACCATGCATGGAAATATGGCGTCTGGTCGAGTTTAAAAATGTAAGGGAATATTTATTTGTATGCGCTTGGGTCTGTGTAATAGTCTCGTGCCCATTCTGCCGGGCTTCTTTGATCGCTGTCGTGGCGCATGAGTGTCGGAGAACACTTTCGCCCTATGTAGGGCATTTGTACTTTTGGGAAAAGAGTGAACTTACGATGATTACCCGCTATGTCTATGGCGCTGGTCTTTCGTTGCTGTTTTGTATTGGGCCCGTGCTGGCGGGCACGGCGCGGGATTGCCCTACGATCGTGTCCAACCTCGAGCGTTTGGCTTGCTTCGATCAGGCCGCCGGGACGCCGGTGCGCCTGCCGAGGTCGACTTGGTCTGCACCTGAGCAGGATTCGCCGACCTTGCGCCGCGTGATGGCCAACGAGGCCCAGCGAGCGTCAGACGACCTGACGTTCCGCCTGAGCGCCGAGGACGAAGGGCTGGCAGGGCATAGGCGGGTATTGATCTCGGCGCCCGCGATAGCCTCCCCCGAGCCGCGCCCCTACCTCGCTATCAGCTGTGTGCAGAACATCTCGAGATTGCAGTTGATCGTCGGGCAACCCCTCGAGGCCAAGTGGGTAAAGGTGCAGTTGCAAGGTGAGCGAGGGGCGACGAACGCGACGCCCTGGCAGGTGATGGAGAATGGCCAGGTACTCGATGCGGGCAGGGGATTGCCGGCCATCGAGCAGATCAAGCCGGTGATCGGCGCGCACCGTATCCATGTCGTCAGCGATCATCCCGTCGTCGACGGGCTGAGCTTCGACGCCCAGGGCCTGGACCCGCTGATCGAGCAGGCGCGTCAAGCATGTCGCTGGTAGCGCAGGTCTCGGCGCAGGAAATCGCCCTGCTGCTGGCGCCCATCGACCCAGAGGCGCCTGCGGGCCTGTTCGATGTCGAGGATGAAACCTACCAGGCGATCGACCAGGAGATGGTCAAGCTGGGTGGCCTGCAGGAGGCCTCCATCGACTGGTCCTACATCGAGGAAGCCTCCCGCCAGTACTTGAGCCAGCAGTGCAAGCACCTGCGGATCGTCGGGCATTTGAGTGTCGCCTGGTTGCGCAGCGGTTGCTGGGAGCGTTGGGGGTTCACCCTGGAACTGCTGGCTGGAATGGTCGAACGCTACTGGGAGTCCGCTCACCCAAAGCCAGGCCCCAAGGGGTTCTTGGCCAAGCGCAAGTGGGTGGGCTTGGTCACCGGTCGCTTGGCCGAAGCGTTGCCCCGGCTGGACCGCTTTACCTACACGCCGGCCCACGCGGCGGCCGCCCAGCGCGCATTGACGCGCCTGCAGCAGCAGGCGGATACGGCGCAGCTCGACTCGGCTGCCTTGGGCGAGCTGGAGCGCTCGCTGCTCGCGCAGGTGACGCTCGCCAACGGCAGTGTGCAGGCCTGCACGGCCAAGACGGCAACGCCCAAGGCCGAGTCGGCACCCCTGGTCGATGCCTTCGCCCCGGCCAAGACCAGCATCTCCCTGGGCAACGAGCGCGAGACGCGCCGAGCCGTGTTGAGCATGGCCGAGTTCATCAACCAGCAAGACCCATACGACCCCACCGGCTACCAACTGCGCCGTTTCGGTTTGTGGGCCCATATCCAGGCGGCGCCGATGGCCAGGCACGAGCACCGCACGGAGCTGATGGCGGTGCCGGCGGATATCGCCCTGGGCTACGAAGAGGCGATTACCGGCACGGCGATCGACCCCGCCTTGCTGCTGCGCATCGAAAAGAGCGTGACCGCCTCGCCGTACTGGATTCGCGGCAGCTTCCTGGCGGCAACCGTCGCTACCCGTTTGGCGATGGGTGAGGTGGCCGAAGCCATTCGTAGTACCTGCGCCCGGTTCGTGCAGCGCTTGCCCGCGCTGCAGCAGTTGCGCTTCAGCGATGGCACGGCCTTCGTCGATGACCAAAGCCTTGCGTGGCTCGCAGGTGGGCAGGCCCAGGCTGGCCAAGGGGCGCCTTCGCACGCGTTCGGCGGCCTGCGCGAGGAACTGTTCAGCCAGCTGGAATCTGGCGGTGTGGAACCCGTGCTGCTGCGGCTACAGGGCATGCAAGCGGACTTTCGCGCGCCTCGCGAGCGCTGCCACAGCACGGTGATCGCCGCCGACCTGCTCGCCGCGCGGGGCCTCTCGTGGCTCGCCCAGGACCTGTGCGCCAGCGTTGCCCGGACCATGCAGCAAACGACCGCCGATGCGTGGGAGCCGGAGGTCTTCCAACGGCTCCAGCAATACAGCGCCGCTTCGGTGTTGATCGATCAGGACAAGGACTAGGAGCCCTCATGAATCGACTCTGGACATCATTCAAACGTTGGGGCTTGCCGCTGGCCACGCGCATCGGCGTGGCGATGCCGCTGCTGCTCGGGGTGGGGGCCTTGCTGATGCTGGTCGCCATCTGGTGGCTTGGCCCGCACTGGACCTGGCGTGGGCAACAGCTACTGGCGAACGTGGCGCAGCGCAGCGTGGCCAGCCTGGTGCTCGTCCTGGTAGCGCTGCTGTGCTGGTCGCTCGTTCTGCGCGTGCGGTTTCGTCGGCTGCAAGCGGAGCGTCGGCAGGCGCTCGCGGCCGAGGCCGATCCTTGCCTGCCGTTCGTCATGGCCCAGGAGCAGGCACTGAACCGGGGGCTGGCGAACTACCTCGAGCATGCGGGTGGGCGTCGGGCGCTGTATCGGCTGCCTTGGTACCTGCTGCTGGGCGAAGAGCAGGCCGGCAAGAGCCGTTTCATCGAGCACTCGAACCAGTGTTTTTCCCTGACCCGTATCGACCAGGCCCAGGCCCGTGGCCGCCACGCCGAAGACGTCCCCTATCCGGTGCAGTGGTGGATCGGCAATGAGGCCGTCATTCTCGACCCGCCAGGCGAATTCCTCACCCAGGCCTCCTTGGGGAATCACGTGCCCGGTGGGGCAGGCGACACACAACCTGCAGTGCCAGCCGCTACTCCATCCAAGCTCTGGAACCACTTGCTGGGCTGGTTGGTGCGCAACCGAAGCCGCAGGGCCCTCAATGGCCTGCTGCTGGTCGTCGATCTGTCATCGCTGTTGCACGCCACGCCCGCCCAACGCACCGCGCTCGCCCATGTGCTGCGCACGCGCTTGCATGAAGTGAGCAGCCAGCTGGGTTCACGCCTGCCGCTTTACGTGGTGATGAGCAAGGTCGACTTGCTGGACGGTTTCGAGCCGTTCTTCGCTCGCCTTTCGGACTCGCAACGCGAGCAAATGCTGGGGTTCACCTTCAAGCTGGAGACCATTGGCACGTTCGACGCCTGGTTGGACGAGTTCGCCGATCATTACGATCAACTGATCGTCCGGCTGTATGAGCAGATGCTGGAGCACCTGTGTGTGTTGGGCTGCCCGCGACAGCGCGAGGGCCTCACGTCGTTGCACGCGCAGTTGATGGGCCTGCGCCCGACCTTGCTGAACTTTCTGCGCGAGGTGCTGGCGAGCGACCGCTTCACCACGCCGGCATTGGTGCGAGGGGTGTACTGGTCCTCGGTGCTTCAGCAAGGCGAAACGCGCAATGCGTTCGTCCGCGAGGCGGCACAGCCCTACGTGGCCGATCCCCCCTTGCGCGAAGGCAAGCCGCAGGGCAAGGCATCGGTCTATTTCACCCAGCAGGTCTTCCAGCGCGTCATCTATCAAGAAGCGGGCCTTGCCGGCGACAACGTGAAAGTGGCACGCCACAAGCGCCGCCTGTTGTGGGTCGGTTCGGGGGTAGGCGCCCTGGCGATCGCCATTGCCGTCGCCAACTGGCAGCGCTACTTCGATATCAACGGGGCCAAGGCGACCAGCGTGCTGGCCAAGAGCCAGGCATTCAGCCTCCAGCATGTGGACCAGCAGGTGGACCCGACCGGGCGGAACCTGTTGGCGCCGTTGGATCAGATTCGCGATGCGGTTTCCGTATTCGGTGACTACCGTTCGGCATGGCCGGGCGTGGCCGATTTCGGCCTTTATCAAGGGCGTGACATTGGGCCAAGGGTCGATGAAGCTTACCTGAGCCTGTTGTCGCGACGCTTCCTGCCGGCCATTGCCAGTGGTGTCGTCGATGCCATGAGTGCCGCCCCCGAGGGCAGCGAACGACAGATGGCTGCGCTCAGGGTCTATCGAATGATCGAGGAGCGCCAGAACCGTCGCCCTGGCTGGGTGGAGGACTGGATGGCCCGGCAGTGGCAGCTCGCGTTCCCTGGGCAAGGGCAACTGCAGCGAGACTTGATGCGCCACCTGGAGTACGCCTTGGCCTATGCCGATGCCGACTTGTCGCAGTATCGCCAGCGCGTCAGTGAAACCCAGCAATCGCTGCGCAAGGTCCCGCTGCCGCAGCGCGTGTACGCCAGCCTCAAGCAGCAGGCGCGGGAGCGGTTGCACACTGGCCTGGACCTGCGCAACCAGGTCGGGCCGGCATTCGATATCGTCTACCAGCCGGCCGCCGGTGCCGCGCACGGGTACGACGGCATCCGGCTGGCCCCGCTGCTGACGGCCAAAGGCTTGAAGGACTACTTCGAGCCACGCAGCCAACAGCTCACCGAGATGGCGATGATCGACCAGTGGGCGTTGGGTGAGCGCGACCAGGCGCACTACACCGATGCCGACCGCGAAGCCTTGACCGAACGCATTGGCAACCTGTACAGCAGCGACTACATCGACAGCTGGCGGCGGGCCTTGAATGCCTTCGCGGTGGCGGACTTCCATGACCTGAACCATGGCGTCTCGATACTCGAACAACTGACGGGGCCTGCGGCGCCGTTGCAGCGGCTGCTGGAAACCGTGCGGGACAATACCGTCCTGTCCTCGGCGCCGGCTGCAGCAGAGCAGGGCGAGGCCGCCGTGCTCAAGCGTGTCGGTGGTGCATTCGAGCAACAGCAGGCCATGGGGATTCAGCGGGCGTTCGCGGGCTTGAATGCCCTGTTGCAGCCAAAAGGAGAGAGCCCGAGCTACTACGATGAAACGCTCGACGCCATCATCGCCGTCCACGGCTACGCGAAAGCGGTGCAGGACAGCCCGGACCGAGGCAAGGCCGCATTGCACGCGGTACTCCAGCGCTTCTCGATGACGGCGCCCGACCCGATCGGCAACCTGCAACGCATCGCCACCGGGCTGCCCGAGCCCATCAAGCAACAGGTCAGGAAAGTCGCCGAGCAAACCGCCTACGTACTGAATGTCGAGGCACTGCGCGAGTTGGAACGGCGTTGGGATGCCGAGGTGTACAGCTTCTTCCAGCAGCGGCTGGCGGGGCGCTATCCCTTCGTCGTTCGGGCGCCCGATGCTTCGCTGGATGACTTCGAGGCGTTCTTCGGGCCCAAGGGGCGCTTGCAGCAGTTCCAGGACCAGTACCTCAAGGTCTTCCTGAAGGACAATCTCGAGGCGCTGCAGCCTGGCCAGCACGGTGAGTCGCTGATCCGTAGCGACCTGATCGAGCAATTGGCAGCGGCAGACCGCATCCGCGAGACCTTCTTCGATCAACGCGGCAACCTCAGCGTGCAGTTCAGCATCGAGCCGCTGGGGCTCAGCGCGAACCAGCGCACCAGCCTGCTGGACCTGGATGGCCAATTGATTTCCTACACCCACGGCCCGAGCCAGATCACGGGTGTGGTTTGGCCCAATACCCTGGGGCAGCAGGTGCGCAGCAACCTCACATTGCTCAGGCGCAATGGCAACAGCAGCAGCCTGGAGTATCGCGGCCCCTGGTCGATGTTCCGCCTGCTCAGCCGGGGTGCGCTCAATGGCCGGACCGCGACCAGCGTGGACCTCGGTTTCAAAACGGGGGATGGCGTGATGCGCTATCGGCTGAGCGCCGAAAAAGCGTTCAACCCCATTACCCAGCAGCCCTTCAAGGGCTTCAGGCTGCCGCGTACCCTGCTTGGGCAGGTCCATCCCTGAGGGTGATGAAGCCCGCTTGATGAGTCGATCGTACCGGCCCCTTGGCGGCGAACCGCGCGAAGGGGCCGGTACAGGCTACCAACGCATCCTGACCCCGAGGCTGCCGATCAGCCCATTGAGGTCATTGTCATCCACATCGCTGCTGTAGTCGGCACTGACGAACAACGCCACCTTGGGCGTGACCCGCGCCACCAGCCCCAACCCCAGCTCGACGGTGGTGGAATTGCGCGAGCTGGAGATCTTGTCCACCTGGTCCAGCTTCACCGGCTCGGCATTGTTGAAGTCATACCAGACGTTGGTTCGCACATAGGGCTCGATGGGCATGCCGCGCACTTCGTAGCGCCCCGACAGCCTGGCGCCCACCCGGCCGCTCCAGCTCGGTTGGCTGTCGAAGGCCTGCAGGGTTTCTTCCTGTACCTGGTTGCCAGGGAAGAACTGCTGGTTGATCAACTGTGCCTGGGGCTCGATCACCCAGCCGCCACCCAGACCGATGGGGTAGCCGCCTTCTACCGAGAAGGTCATCGCATGGCCGCTGTCGTTCAGGCGCTGGCCGCTCTCGCCGCGGCCATTGACGTCGATGCGCGTGCCCATGGCCACGGCATCGAGGTGCCAGCCTTGCTCGTGAGTCATGCTCCAGTACACCCCCAAGCTCTCGCCGCTGAGGTTGACGGCGTTCTTCTGCTTGTCGCCCAGCAGCCTGCGCGTGCCGTTTAAGCTGCTTTGCAGGTTGTTGTGGCCGACGAATATCCCCGCGCGATGGACATTGCCACTGGCGGTTTCACGCACGAACAGGTCCGGGCCGATCATCAGTTGCTGGCTGGGCGCCTCCAGTTGCTCCGGCGCCTGCGCACCGAGGCGGGGGCTGCCGGGAAAGAACTGCGCCCATTGGCTGGTGACCAGGTCCGGGGCTGCCTGCCCGTGGCGCTCGACCATCTGCTCGGAGAAGGCGTACAAAGCGCTCAGGCCCAGGCCGCTGGCGCTGACCGGGTCCAGGGACAGTTGCGGCATCGTCGGCTGCTGCAGCAGGGCGGCGAAGGGCGCCTCCTCCTCCTGCAGGTCGAGCGCGAAGGTTTCCACCGGGGTTGCCAGGAGCAGCGACGTGGAAACCGCGCAGAAAATGCAGTCGAAACGCACAGGATTCGAGGTTCTTTTCATGGCGGATCTCCTCTGTTGTGTGTACAGCCCAAGGACCTGGCCTGATGTCACGAGCTGTACGACCGAACAGAGGGCGACTCAAACCAGCACGCAAGCCGGCCCGAGCGCGCACGAAAGGCGCGAGCTAGAGGCCCGGCGCGAGTTTTTCACGACTGGTGATAACGTTCAGCTAAGGAGAGGTCGGCGCCTGCGTCAAGAAAACGTGGAAACGCCGACAAGGTGGCAGGACAAGGTGCAACTCATTGAATACATGAGTAAATGATGCGTCTATAGCGAGGAAGGTTCTTTGCCGCTGCCCGGCTATGCCGAATCATTGCTAGAGCCGGACTTCCACCGCCAGCGGCAGGTGATCGGAGAGGTGTGTCCAGGGCCTGTGGCCGAGGATCTTCGGGGCGTGGCTCTCGGCGTTGCGCAGGTAGACGCGGTCCAGGCGCAGCAGCGGCAGGCGCGCCGGGTAGGTGCGGGCGAGCAGGCCATGGTGGCGTTCGAAGGCCTCGTGCAGGCCGCGCTCGCGGCCCAGGGTGCGGTTGCCGCGCAACTGCCAGTCGTTGAAGTCGCCGGCGATGATCACCGGGGCATCCGCCGGCAAGGCGTCGAGCAGCTTGCGCAGCAGGCGCAGCTGCTTCTGCCGGTGACGCTCGAGCAATGACAGGTGCACGCAGATCGCATGCACCTGGCGCTGCCCGGGCACATCGAGGATGCAGTGCAACAGGCCACGGCGCTCGGGGCCGGTGATCGACACGTCGAGGTTGCGGTGCTCGATGATCGGGTATTTCGACAGCAGGGCGTTGCCGTGGTGGCCATCGGGGTAGACGGCGTTGCGCCCGTAGGCGAAGTCGCTCCACATGCTGTCGGCGAGGAACTCGTACTGGGAGGTCTGCGGCCAGCCGGGGTAGCGTGCGGCGTGGCGGTCGTGGCTGCCGAGCACTTCCTGGAGGAAGACGATGTCGGCCTGGGTGCTGCGCACCGCTTCGCGCAGTTCCGGCAGGATGAAGCGCCGGTTGAAGGCGGTGAAACCCTTGTGCGTGTTGACCGTCAGGACCCGTACCCGGTGTACGGCCGGGGCCTGGCTGACGGTGGCGAAACCTGGACTGCCGGCTTCGAGGTTCACGGTGGCTCCTGGTATCCATCTGCGACGAGAAGCATCGCCACCCCTGTGGGCGCGGCGGCCGATCTACAGTCTAGGACCGAACCATGCCGCTCGGGTTCACTCCTCCTCGCGTTGCAACACCATCAGCAGCAGCGAGCGCCCCTTGACCTCGAACTGGGTGTCGAACGCCAGGTGCTGCGGCTTGCGCATCTGTGGCCGGTCGGTGTCGACCAGGCAGCTCCAGTAGTCGCCTTCCGGCACCGTCGGCAACTGGAAGGGCACGGTGTCGTGGTAGGCATTGACGATCAGCAGCAGGGTAGCCTCGCCCCCGGGGCGGGCGATGCCGCTGACCTGGGCACGGCCGTCCATGAGCATTCCCAGGCAGCGGCCATGGGGATCCTCCCATTGCTCCACGGTCATCTCGCTGCCATCGGGCGCCAGCCAGGTGACGTCCTTGACGCCGATCGCCTCGTTGTAGTCGCCGACCAGAAAGCGCGAGCGCCGCAGCACCGGGTAGGCCAGGCGCAGGCGGGTCAGGCGCTTGACGAAGGCCAAAAGCTCGGCGCCGTCCTGGTCCAGGTCCCAGTTGATCCAGCCGATCTCGCTGTCCTGGCAGTAGGCATTGTTGTTGCCATGCTGGGTGCGGCTGAACTCGTCGCCGGCGACGATCATCGGCGTGCCCTGGGCCAGCAGCAGGGTGGCGAAGAAGTTGCGCATCTGGCGCATGCGCAGGGCATTGACCTGTGGGTCGTCGGTGGGGCCCTCGACGCCGCAGTTCCACGACAGGTTGTTGTCGGTGCCGTCCTGGTTGTTCTCGTCGTTGTCCTCGTTGTGCTTGTCGTTGTACGAGACCAGGTCGCGCAGGGTGAAGCCATCGTGGGCGGTGACGAAGTTGACCGAACTGTAGGGGCGCCGGCCCCGGTTGTTGAACAGGTCGCCCGAGGCGGTCATGCGCGCGGCGAAGTCTGCCAGTTGGCCTTCGTCGCCTTTCCAGAACGCCCGCACGGTGTCGCGGAAACGGTCGTTCCACTCGGCCCAGCCGGGGGCGAAGTTGCCGACCTGGTAGCCGCCCGGGCCGCAGTCCCAGGGTTCGGCGATCAGTTTGACCTGGCGCAGCAGCGGGTCCTGGCGGCAGGTCACGAGGAAGCTGTGGCGCTCGCTGTAGCCGTCATGGTAGCGGCCGAGGATGGTCGCCAGGTCGAAGCGAAAGCCATCCACGTGCATCTCCCCGGCCCAGTAGCGCAGCGAGTCGGTGACCAGTTGCAGCACGCAAGGGTGGCTCAGATCGAGGGTGTTGCCGGTGCCCGAGTCGTTGATGTAGTAGCGTCGGTCGTCGGGCATCAGGCGGTAGTAGGAGGCGTTGTCGATGCCGCGCATGGACAGGGTCGGGCCCAGCTCGTTGCCCTCGGCGGTATGGTTGTAGACCACGTCGAGGATCAGTTCGAGCCCGGCGTCATGCAGGTGCGCGACCATCTCCTTGAATTCGGCGATCTTGCCACTGGCCAGGTAGCGCGGGTGCGGGGCGAAGAAGGCGATGCTGTTGTAGCCCCAGTAGTTGTTCAGGCCCTTGTCCAGCAGGTGCTGGTCGTTGACGAAGGCGTGGATCGGCAGCAGTTCGATGGACGAGACGCCCAGCTCCTTGATGTGCTTGAGCAGCTCGTCGTTGGCCAACCCGGCGAAGGTGCCGCGATGGGCTTCGGGCACCGCCGGGTGGCGCATGCTGATGCCGCGGGTGTGGGCCTCGTAGAGGATGGTGCGCTCCCAGGGGATCTGTACCCGCTGGTCACGGCCCCAGGTGAACGCCGGGTCGATCACCTTGCACTTGGGTACGAAGGGCGCGCTGTCGCGTTCGTCGAAGGAGAGGTCGCCGTCGGGGTGGCCGATGGTGTAGCCGAACAGCGCCTCGGACCATTTCAGCCCGCCCACCAGTTGCTTGGCGTAAGGGTCGATCAGCAGCTTGTTGGGGTTGAAGCGGTGGCCGTTCTCCGGCTCGTAGGGGCCGTGGACGCGGTAGCCGTAGACCAGCCCCGGGTGCGCGTCGGGCAGGTAGCCGTGGTAGATCTCGTCGGTGTATTCGGGCAGTTCGATGCGTTCGAGCTCTTGCTCGCCGCTGGAGTCGAACAGGCACAGCTCGACCTTGGTGGCGTTGGCCGAGAACAGGGCGAAGTTGACCCCCAGGCCGTCCCAGGTGGCGCCCAGGGGGAAGGGCAAGCCTTCGCGGATGCGCGAGGGGGCGACGGAGCGGGTTTTCTTCGGAGTGCGGGGGCTCATGGTAGTCCTCGTATGGCCGGGTCAAAGGGGCATGGGGGCTGCTGTGCAGCCCGTCGCCGGCAAGCCAACGCCCACGGTGTCCTTTGCATGACACCTGCTTCGGGGGCACCGCAGCCCCCTGTGGGAGCCGGCTTGCCGGCGATGGGCCGCACAGCGGCCGCAGAGGCGGCTGGACGATTACGCAGGGCCTCAGCCCGCCGTCGGCTTCTTCACCGCACGTGGCTTTTTCGCCGCCGCCGGTTTCGCCACCGGTGCGGCCACGGCCTTGGGTTCGGCCGTCGCCTTCGGCTTGGCCGGCGCCCGCTTGCGCGGGGCCGCCTTGGGGGCCAGGGCCTCGGCTTCGGCGAGCTTGCGTGCCATGTCCCAGTGACGCTCTTGCTGGCCTACGGGTTTGCCTTCCGATTCCCAGATCTGGTAGGCGAATTCGCGAATACGCTTTTCATCGACACTCATCATGACGCTCCTGATGCTCAAGATTGTTGTATCAACACGTTGACCGGAAATTGCGCCAGCACGGTGCTCAACATCAGCTCCCTTGAAGGGCTGACAGCACCGCCGGCGAAAAGTCCCGAGCACGTGGCAGACGACAAGGCAAACGGCAGGATCAGCCGGGTATCGTCCCAGTTCTGCGCCGGGATCAGGGGTAGGGGGGCGGTGCCGAGCAATTCACTGGCCAGGCGCGGCACCACGACGATGGCGCGCGCCTGGTCGCCGAGGCGGGCGAAGGCCAGCACCTTGTCGGCATGGCGCCCCAGCACGGTCAGCGGCAGGTAGGCGCCGCGGCCGAACAGCTCCGGGTGGGCCTGGCGGCAGTCCAGCATGCGGGCGATCAGCGCCTGCTTGACGCGGCCATCGCGCCAGTGCTCCAGCAGCTCGGCCAGCGGTGCGTTGTCGTCCAGGCTGGCCCGCCTCACAGCGTAGTCCACCGGGCGGCGGTTGTCTGGGTCGACCAGGCTCAGGTCCCAGTATTCGTTGCCCTGGTACAGGTCTGGCACGCCGGGCGTGGTCATGCGCAGCAGGCACTGGACCAGGCCATTGAGCGCGCCGGGGCAGGCGATCCGTTGCGCGGCGGCGTGCAGGGAGTGGCGCAGTTGCTGGTGCTCGCGGGCCAGCAGCAGGCCGTCCACGTAGGCCGCGCAGGCCGCCTCGAACGCCTCGTTGGGCGCGCTCCAGGTACTGCGCAGCTTGGCCTCGCGCAGGGCCTTGCACTGCCATTGGCGGATGCGCCCGGCGTAGTGGCGCAGGGCCGTTTCGTCGTCCGGGTCGAGGTCCAGGGGCCAGCTGCCGAGCAGGGTCTGGTACAGCAGCAGTTCGTCGCCGGGGCCAGGCGCCAGGCCATCGTCCAGTGGCTGGCGCAGCGGTGCGGCCAGTTCGCGCCAGTGTTCGACCCGGCTGGCCAGCCAGGGGCCGCGCTCGCTGAGCACCGCCAGGCGCGCGCGGCAGTCCTCGCCACGCTTGTGGTCGTGGGTGGCGGTGGCCAGCAGGTTGTCGGGGAAGTCCCGCAGGCGGCGCTGGGCCTCGTTGTGGAAGTGCTCGGGCGGGGCGCTGAAACGCTCGGCGTCGAAGCCTACGTCGTTGCGCGACAGCAGCCGTGCCGAGCGGTAGAAGGCCGTGTCCTCGACGGCCTTGGCCGCACTCGGCGCGGTCAGTTGCTGGAAGCGCACGCAGGCGTGGCGCAGGTGCTTGCGCGGTCGCCCCGGCGGCAGCTGACGCCAGGGCTGGCCACCGAGCCAGCGCTGCAGGTGATCGAGCAGTGGCCAGTCGGCTTCGCCCAGGCGCTGCCGTGCACCGGCCAGGGCCTGCTGGAAGAACCCTTCGTCTTCGACCGGGCGGCCGCAGGCATTGATGTAGGTGCGGTACACCGGGTAGTGCTCGACCAGCGCCTGCAACGCACGGCGGATCGCACCGAGGGTCAGGTCGCGGGTCATCAGGTCGTCGCGCGCCACCTGCAGCAGCGCCTGGGCCACCGACTCGCAGTCGCCGGCCAGGCTGGCGTTGAGCACCAGGTGACGGGCCTGGCACACCTCCTCGGGGAAAGGCGGGCGTTCGCTGAGGCTACTCCACAGTTCGGTCAACGGCGCCTCGCCGGCAGGGTCGTGCTGCAGCAGCGAGACCTGGTTCATGAACTCGTAGCCGGTGGTGCCGTCGGTGAGCCAGTCGCGGTGCAGTTGCTCGCCGGCACCGAGGATCTTCTCCACGTAGATCGGGAAATGCTCGATGCCAGCCTGCAGCGGCCGCTTCGCCAGCAGGCCATCGACCCGCCTGCGCAGCTTGCGGCAGTAGCGGCGTGGGTCGGCCAGGCCGTCGATATGGTCGATGCGCAGGCCATCGACCAGGCCGCGCTCGATCAGCTCGAACAGTTTGGCGTGGGTGGCCTCGAACACCACCGCGCGCTCGACCCGCAAGCCACCGAGTTCGTTGATGTCGAAGAAGCGCCGCCAATTGATGTCGTCCGCCGCGGTGCGCCAGCTGGCCAGGCGGTAGGTCTGGCGCTCCAGCAGCAGGTGCAGGCGCTTGAAACCGGCCTCTGTGCGGCTGTCGAAGGCGGCCAGGGCCTCGTCCAGGCGGGCACCGCCCCGGGCCAGGCGTGCCAGTTCCGCGTGCAGGGGCAGGGCATCGGCCAGCGGCTCGGCAGACTCGTGCAGGGCGCTGAAGTGCTGGGCCAGGGCGCGCAGCGCCGGGTCTTCGCTCTGGCCAAGGATGCGCCCATAGTCCAGCGGGCAGATCGGGAAACGGTGTTCGTAGTGGGCGATCTGCAGCAGGCCTTGGCCTGCATCGAAGGTCAGCGGGATCTCGCCGTTGCGCAGCGCCACGCCATAGTCGTTGGCCAGGAACGGCAGCAGCAACTGGCCGGCCAGCAGCGGGTCGCTGGAATGCCACTGGATATCGAAGAACTCGGCATAGGGGCTGCGCCGCCCCCAGGCCAGCAGGCTCTGCCACCAGGGGTTGTCGGCGCCGCCCACGGCCATGTGGTTGGACACGGTGTCGAGGATCAGCCCCATGCCATGCTGGCGCAGGGCAGCCACCAGGCGCTCCAGCGCCGCCTCGCCGCCCAGTTCCGGGTTGACGCAGGAAGGGTCGACCACATCGTAGCCATGCCGCGACCCTGCGCGGGCCTTGAGAATCGGCGAGGCGTACAGGTGGCTCACCCCCAGGCGGGCGAAGTAGGGCACCAGCGGCACCGCGTCGTCGAGGGTGAAGTCACTGTGCAATTGCAGGCGCACGGTGGCGGTCAAGGGCTTCATCGATCACGCTCCCAGGCTTGTTCGCGGGCCTGGGCCAGCAGTTCCAGGCGCCGTGCGGCATCGTCGTCGTCGAGCAGTTCGCGCACCGGCCGGGCGAAGCGCCGACGCCAGTTGGGGTGGCCATCGGTGGTGCCAGGCAGGTTGGGCTGTTCGTCGCAGCCGAGCAAGTCTTCCAGGGGGATCAGCACCAGCGGCGAGCGGGTGTGGCCGACGTAGCGGATCGCTGCATCGATCAGGGCGTTGTCGTCGTGCAGCGGGCCGTAGTTGTGTTCCAGGGTGCGGCGCAGGCCTTCGCGCTCCCGCTGGCGGGTGTGCCGCCAGTGCAGCTCGGCGGCCGCGTCGATCAGCTTCAGGCGGTGGCTCCAGTCGATGTCACGGGCCTGCAGCCAGCCGGCCAGGGGCGCCAGGTCATGGGTGCCGGTGGTGGCCAGGGCGTCGTCCGGCCAGTCGAGGATCGGCTTGAAATGCCCGGGCGGGTCTTGTTCGAAGGGCAGCACGCGCATGCCCAGCACGGCCCTGTCCGCCAGGCGCTCGCGCAGGCCCTCGGGCACGGTGCCCAGGTCTTCGCCGAGGATCAGCGCCTGGTGGCGTACCGACTCCAGGGCCAGCAGGCGCAGCAGGTCTTCCAGCGGGTAGTGCAGGTAGGCGCCTTCGCTGGGCCTGGCTCCGCGCGGGATCAGCCACAGCCGGCGCAGGCCCATCACATGGTCGATGCGCAGGCCGCCGGCATGCGCCAGGTTGGCCCGCAGCATCTCGATGAAGGCGCGGTAGCCGTTGCGCCGCAGGCCCTCCGGGGAGAAGGCGCAGATCCCCCAGTCTTGCCCGGAGCGGTTGAGGATGTCGGGGGGCGCGCCGACCGTGAGTTCGGCCAGCAGCTCGTCCTGGCGGCTCCAGGCCTGGCTGCCGGCACCGTCGGCGCCCACCGCCAGGTCGGCGATCAGGCCCACCGCCATGCCATTGCCGCGCGCCGCGTCCTGGACCCGTTGCAGACCGCGCTCGGTGAGCCATTGGCAGAAGGCATGGAACTCCACCTGGGCCGGGTGGGTGCTGGCGAAGGCCTCCACCTCCGGGTGGTAGGGGTCGTGCCAGGCGGGCGGCCAGGTGCGCCAGTCGGCGCCCAGGCCACGGGCCATGGCCTCGGCCTGCAGTACCTGGAAGCGGCAATGGTGCTCCAGGGCCTGGCCGCAGGCCTCGCGGAAACTGTCGAAGTCCTCGCGCAGTGGGTGCTCGCCCTGGCTGAAATCGTGGTACAGGGCCTGCAGCAGCCGGTGCCGGGCATCGGCGGCACGGGGCCAGTCGACCAGGTGCTGGTGTTCCAGTTCGTCGAGGGTCGCTTGCAGGTCGCAGGCCTCGATGGCCATGCGCACCGCCCGCTCGCCGAGCACCACCGCGGGGCTGGCATACAACGTATTGAGCAGCAGCCGGCTGGAGGGCGAGTAGGGGCTGTAGTGCAACTGGTCGGCAGCGGACAGCGCGTGGATCGGGCTGATCGCCAGGGCATCGGCGCCGCGCTCGGCGGCGCTGCGTGCCAGTTGTTCCAGGGCCTGGCAGTCGCCGTAGCCGCCATCGCCCGGCCGGCGCAGGCTGTAAAGCTGCACCGCGAGGCCCCAACAGCGTGGTGGCGGTTGTTCGACGGCATCGTGCAGCGCATGGCAGCGCGGGGGCGCCACGGCGACGGTGAAGCGACGCCCGTCGATGTCCAGCCGGTGGTAGCCGATGGGCAGCTCGCCGGGCAGGCGGGCCAGCCCATCGAGGGCCAGCGACCCTTGGCTGCCGTCCTCCAGGGTGCAGTGAACCGGGCTGCCAGCGGCGAAGTAGCGCTCCAGCGCCAGGGGCTGGCCCTGGTCGGCTGTCAACAGTGGTGGCAGGTGGTCGGCGTCTTCGGCCTGGTCCAGGGCCTGCAGGCTGGCCTGGATGGCGGCATCGTCGTCGGCGGGGTGGCCCAGGCCTGCCAGCACCCGGCGCAGGACTTCGTCACTGACCTGCTGCGGGCGGGCGTTGGCGTCGATCCAGTCGCGGGCCAGCCCCACCCGGGCGGCCAGACGGTGCAAGGGCAGTTCGCTCATGGCGTCTCCTGGCCAGGGGGCAGCAGGCTGACCACGCAGCTGTACGCGGGCAGGGTGGTGGCGAGGTGCGCGGTGTCGCTGCTGTCGAACAGGCAGCGTTCGAGCGCGGGCAGTGCCACAGGTTGCGCTTCGGCGCCCAGGTTCAGGTCGATGCGCAGTTCGCTGCCATCGCCCAGGCGCCAGCGCGCGGTCAGTGCCCGCTCGCCCAGTACCTCGGCACCGAGGGCACGGCTGCCGGGCAGGTGCGGGACGACATGGCGACGGCGCAGTGCCAGCAGGCGCTGGTACAAGCCGTGCCAGCCGGCCAGCACGTCCTGGGCGTCGAGGCGTGAGGCTTCGAAGGTGTCCGCGGCGTTAGGGTCGGGAATCCGCGCGCGCTGCTGCGGGTCGGCGAAGGCGGTGAAATGGGCGAATTCGTTGCGGCGGCCTTCGCGCACGGCGTCGGCCAGCTCGTCGTGGTGGTCGGTGAAGAACAGAAAAGGCCGCCGGCTGCCTTCCTCGTCGCCCATGAACAGCAGCGGGATCATCGGCGCCAGCAGCAACAGGCCGGTGGCCGCGCGCAGGGCCGGGGGCGGGCAGAGGCGGCTCAGGCGCTCGCCCAGGGCGCGGTTGCCGATCTGGTCGTGGTTCTGCAGGAACAGCACGAAGGCGCTCGGCGCCAGGTGCCCACTGGGTTCGCCCCGGGGGATGCCGTGGCGGTTGGCCTGGCCCTGGAAGGCGAAGCCCTCGGCCAGGCAACGGGCCAGCTTGGCGATCGGGCGGTCCTGGTAGTCCTGGTAATAGCCTTCGGTCTCGCCGGTCAGCAGCACGTGCAGGGCGTTGTGGCCATCGTCGTTCCACTGCGCATCGAAACCCTGTTCCAGCAACGCGGCTTGGTTGTGCTCGTTCTCCAGCACCAGCCAGACCTGGCGGCCAGGCGCCACGGCGGCGCGTACCCGCCTGGCCAGCTCGACGAGGAAGTCGGGCTGGTCGATGGCATGTACCGCGTCCAGGCGCAGGCCGTCGAAGCGGTAGTCGCACAGCCACATCAGGGCGTTCTGGATGAAGAACTCGCGCACTTCGGCGCGGCGAAAATCGATGGCGGCGCCCCAGGGGGTCTGCCGGTCTTCGCGCAAGAAGTGGCTGGCGTACTGGTGCAGGTAATTGCCGTCGGGGCCGAAGTGGTTGTAGACCACGTCGAGCATCACCATCAGGCCATGGCCGTGGGCCTCGTCGATCAGTTGGCAGAGCGCTTCGGGGCTGCCGTAGCTGTGTTGCGGGGCGAACGGCAGTACGCTGTCGTAGCCCCAGTTGCGCTCGCCGGGGAACTGCCCCACGGGCATCAGCTCGATGGCCGTGATGCCGAGTTCGGCCAGGCGCGGCAGCTGCCGGGCGACCCCGGCGTAACCGCCCAGCAGGCCGACGTGCAGCTCCTGAATCACCGCCTCGGGCCAGGGCCGGCCTTGCCAAGGGTGGCGCCAGGGGTAGCTGCCCAGGTCCAGCACCTGGCTGGGCCCGTGCACGCCCTCGGGCTGCAGGCGCGAGGCCGGGTCGGGCACCTCCAGTTGTTCATCGATGCGATAGCGATAGCGGTCGCCGGCCCGGCACGGGGCGATGGCGGCGAACCAGCCATCGCCCTCGGGCAACAGTTCGATCGGTGGTTGTCGTTCCAGTTGCAAGCTCACGCTGCGCGCATCCGGCGCCCAGAGGGCGAAGCGCGCCGACGTGGCGTCCAGCAGGTGTGCGCCATGCCTGTGCATCTTCGACCCCCTTGCTCAGTAGTGGCTGACGTGCGCCTGGCAGACCAGCTCCTCGTACAGCTGGGCGTAGGGTTCCACCGCCTGGCACCAGTTGAACGGCTGGGTCATGGCCAGGCAGCGCATGGCGTTGAGCAGGTCCTTCTTGCCATAGACATAGAAGGCACGACCTAGCGCCTCGCGGTAGCTGTCCACGGTCGACTCGTCGAACAGAAAGCCGGTGACGCCATTCTCGATGGTGTCCGCCAGCCCGCCGGTGTTGCGCGCCACCGGCAGCGAGCCGAAGCGCTGCGCGTACATCTGGCTCAGGCCGCAGGGCTCGTAGCGCGACGGCATGAGCAGGAAGTCGCTGCCGGCGAACATGCGCCGGGCGTCGGTCTCGTTGAAACCGATGCGCACGCCGATGCGGCCCGGGTAGCGTAGGGCCAGCTCGCGCATAGCCTGTTCTTCCTCCGGCTCGCCACGGCCGATGATGGCGATCTGGCCGCCCTGGCTGACGATGTAGTCGGCCACGCCCAGGGTCAGGTCCAGGCCCTTCTGGTAGACCAGGCGCGAGACCACGGCGAACAACGGGCCGTCGCAGGCGTCGAGCTGGAACAGCTCGCGCACCTCGTCGGCGTTGCGCGCCTTGCCATCCCAGTCATTGATGCTGAAGTTGTGGAGCAGGTGCTTGTCGGTGGCCGAGTCCCAGCTTTCATCGATGCCGTTGGGGATACCGCTGAGCAGCTCTTGTTGGGCCTTGCTGGCAAGGAAGCCGTCGAGGCCGCAGCCGAATTCCGGGGTGGTGATCTCCCGGGCGTAGGTGGCGCTCACCGTGGTGATGTGGCTGGAGTAGGCAAGGCCTGCCTTGAGGAACGAGAGCTTGCCGTAGAACTCCATGCCTTCCTGCTGCAGGGCGTGGTCGGGGATCGCCAGTTCCGGGCAGCAGCCACGGCTGAACACGCCCTGGTAGGCCAGGTTGTGGATGGTGAACAGGGTCGGGGTGTTCAGCCCGCGCCAGTGCATGTAGGCCGGGGCCAGGCCAGCCGGCCAGTCATGGGCGTGGACCAGGTCCGGGCGCCAGTGGGCCATGCCTTCGCCGGCGGCGATCTCCGCGGCGGCGAGCCCCAGGCGGGCGAAGCGGATGTGGTTGTCGGGCCAGTCGCGGCCATTGTCGGCGCCGTAGGGGGTGCCGTCGCGCTGGTACAGCTGCGGGCAGATCAGCACGTAGATGACCAGGCCGTCGGCCAGGTCCATGCGGCCGATCCGGCAAGGCGGCAGGGCCGCGTGGCCACCCAGTTCGCCGACGATATGGATGGGGTTGTCGCTCTCGACCACCTGGCGGTAGCCGGGGATCAGCAGGCGCACATCGTGCAGGTGGGCCAGTGCCCGTGGCAGGGCAGCGGACACGTCACCCAGGCCGCCGGTCTTGACCAGGTCGGCGATCTCGGAGGTGACGAACAGGATCTTGCGCTTGTGCGGGTTGTGGCGGCGCTGGGCGCCGGGTGCCTTGGCTGTCGGGGCGAAGTCCGGCGAGAGCGGTTCGCGATTGTCCGGGTTGAATGCATCTACGTGAGGTTCGACAGCGGCACTGATCATACTTCTCTCCGTCCCTTGTGTCGGGTGCTTGCACCCGTTGCGTTATGTCGTGTTGGTTCTCTCTGGCTCGTTCGTATCGTGTAGTGCGGTCCATGCCCCTTGGGTCGTGCGCGCAGGCACCATGCGATCGGCATTCCGGCCGAAGGCGAATGGACTGGTTGGGGTCGGTGGGCCTAGGCTGGGAGGTCCCGTTGCACTGGCCTACTTAGTTCCTGACCTGCCGGTGTGCGGGAAAGTTTCGACTTTTTTCCGTCGCGTTTTCCGAGCGGTTCGGCGGGCAGAATCCTGAGTGTAGGAGAGCTGGCGGTGGAAATGTGACCCGCTGGTCACTTTTGTTCGGGCCGCAGATCGCGCAAACGTTGGCGGGTTGTCACAAGATGTGAAAGCTTGATTCAAGCTTGCGGGGATGCTGTGGGAGCGGGCTTGCCCGCGAAGAAGGCACCGGGGTGGATGGCACGGGCTTCGCCCGTGTTCGCGGGCAAGCCCGCTCCCACAGGTTTCTCAGTGGCTCAGGGGCTTGTCGCCCGAGCGGGCCTGCTCCAGCAGCAGGTTCAGTTGCGCGACCTGCTGGCGCAGCTGGTCGCGTTCGTCCTTCAGGCGGCGCAGCTCGTCACGACGCACAGTGACATAGAGGGTCTGGGTTGGAGTGGCAGGCATCAAGGTCCCCATGAACACACCTCGCAGTTTGGGCTGGTGACAGTGGTAAGCGTAGTCGCTCGCGGCGCGCATTCTGAATTCTTTCGCCGTGCAAGGGAACTTTTTTGTTTATCGTTGTCAGCCCGTTCGTCGCTGAACCCTCGGACGACGCACTGGACTAACCTGAAAACCTGAACCGCCTTGTCATCTATTTCGTAAGGGGAGCATCGGCACATGCAACTGGGAATCGTCGGGCTGGGCCGCATGGGCGGCAACATCGCAAGACGGCTGATGCGCGCAGGGCATCGCACCGTGGTCCACGACCGCAACCGTGACGCGGTGAGCGCACTGGAAGGCGAGGGCGCCCAAGGGGCCCATGACCTCGGTGCCCTGGTCCAGAAACTCAAGGCACCGCGGGCGGTGTGGGTGATGCTGCCGGCCGGCGCACCGACCGAGCAGACCATCGCCCAGCTGGCCGAACTGCTGGAGCCGGGCGATGCGATCATCGACGGTGGCAACACCTTCTATAAGGACGACATGCGCCGCGCCGCCGAACTGGCCGGGCGCGGCCTGCACTACCTGGACGTCGGCACCTCCGGTGGCGTCTGGGGCCTGGACCGTGGCTACTGCATGATGATCGGTGGCGAGAAAGACGTGTTCGAGCGCCTGGAGCCGCTGTTCAAGGCCCTTGCCCCCGGCGTTGGCGACATCCCCCGCACCCAGGGCCGCGAGGGCGAGCATGGGCGCGCCGAGCACGGCTATATCCATGCCGGCCCCGCCGGGGCCGGGCACTACGTGAAGATGGTGCACAACGGCATCGAGTACGGCCTGATGCAAGCCTACGCCGAAGGCTTCGACCTGCTGCGCAGCAAGGGCGGTAGCGAGCTACCCGAGGACCAGCGCTTCGACCTGGACCTGGCCGAGATCGCCGAAGTCTGGCGCCGTGGCAGCGTGGTCACCTCCTGGCTGCTGGACCTGACCGCCGACGCCTTGGTGGCCGACCCACAACTGGCCAGTTTCAGCGGCTCGGTGTCCGACAGTGGCGAAGGGCGCTGGACCATCGACGCTGCCGTCGAGCAGGCCGTGCCGGTACCGGTGCTGTCCAGCGCGCTGTTCGCCCGCTTCCGTTCGCGCCAGCAGCAGGGCACCTATGGCGACAAGATCCTCTCGGCCATGCGCCTGGGCTTCGGCGGCCACGTCGAGAAGCGCGAATGAACGCACACAACGGCAGCTCCGCCGCGCCGCCTTGCACGCTGTTTCTGTTCGGTGCCAACGGCGACCTGGTCAAGCGCCTGCTGATGCCGGCGCTGTACAACCTGAGCCGCGACGGCCTGCTGGACCGCAACCTGCGCATCGTTGGCGTCGACCACAACAGTGCGACCGCCGAGACATTCGCCGAGCGCCTGCATGCCTTCATGGTCGAGCGCGACAAGGGTGGCGAGGGCGTCGGCAAGTGCCTGGACGAGAAGGTCTGGGCGCGCCTGGCCAAGCGCCTGGACTACCAGACCGGCGACTTCCTGGACCCGGCCACCTATGCCGCGATCGCCCGGCGCATCGCCAAGACCAGCCACGGCAATGCCATCTTCTACCTGGCCACCTCGCCACGCTTCTTCCCTGAAGTGGCCCAGCGCCTGGGTGACGCGGGCCTGCTCGACGAGTCCCACGGCGGCTTTCGCCGGGTGGTGGTGGAAAAGCCCTTCGGCACCGACCTGGCCAGCGCCGAGACCCTCAACGCCTGCCTGCTGGGGGTGATGAGCGAGCGGCAGATCTACCGGATCGACCACTACCTGGGCAAGGAGACGGTGCAGAACATCCTGGTCAGCCGCTTCTCCAACGGCCTGTTCGAATCGTTCTGGAACAACCACTACATCGACCATGTGCAGATCACTGCCGCCGAGACAGTCGGCGTCGAGACCCGAGGCGCCTTCTACGACCACACCGGCGCCCTGCGTGACATGGTGCCCAACCACCTGTTCCAGCTGCTGGCCATGGTCGCCATGGAGCCGCCGGCCGCCTTCGCCGCCGATGCCGTGCGCAGCGAAAAGGCCAAGGTGATCGGCGCCATCCGCCCCTGGTCGCAGAAGCTGGCCCTCAAGCACTCGGTGCGCGGCCAGTACGTGGCTGGCAAGCAGGGCCGCAAGCGCCTGCCCGGCTATCGCCAGGAGGCCAATGTCGACCCCGCGAGCCGTACCGAGACCTACGTCGCCCTCAAGGTGATGATCGACAACTGGCGTTGGGCTGGCGTGCCGTTCTACCTGCGCACCGGCAAGCGCATGAGCGTGCGCGATACCGAGATCGCCATCTGCTTCAAGCCCGCGCCCTATGCGCAGTTTCGCGAGTCCGAGCTGGAGCGGCCCAAGCCCAACTACCTGAAGATCCAGATCCAGCCCAACGAAGGCATGTGGTTCGACCTGCAGGCCAAGCGGCCCGGCCCGGAACTGGTGATGGAGAACGTCGAGCTGGGGTTCGCCTACAAGGACTTCTTCAAGATGACCCCGGCGACCGGCTACGAGACCCTGATCTACGATTGCCTTACCGGCGACCAGACCCTGTTCCAGCGCGCCGACAACATCGAGAACGGCTGGCGCGCCGTGCAGCCGTTCCTCGACGCCTGGGCCCATGGCGGGGAGGTCCACGAATACCCCGCAGGCCAGGACGGCCCCGAGGCGGGCAACGAGCTGCTGGCCCGCGACAAGCGCGAGTGGCATCCCTTGGGGTGACGCGGTGCTGGCACCGGCCATTCGCGGGCAAACCCGCGCCCAGGGGCCGAGTCGATCGCCGATGAGCCCGGGAGCGGCCTGTCATCCGCAGTGCAACAGAGGAGGCGCCATGCCAGCCCCGATCGAAGACTACGCCCTGCTGGGCAATTGCCGCAGCGCCGCCCTGGTCAGCCGCGACGGCTCCCTCGACTGGCTCTGCCTGCCACGCTTCGACGCCCCCGCCGTGTTCGCCGCCCTGCTCGGCAACGAGGAAAACGGTCGCTGGCGCCTGGCCCCCAGCGACCCTGTGGAAGCCACCCAGCGTCGCTACCTCGATGACACCCTGGTGCTCGAAACCACCTACATCACCGCCACCGGCCGCGCCCGGGTCATCGACTGCATGCCCCTGGGCGAGCACAACGCCGTGGTGCGCATCGTCGAAGGCCTGGCCGGCGAAACCGCCTTCGAGATGGACCTGGTGCTGCGCTTCGACTACGGCCGTAGCGTCCCCTGGGTGGAAAAGCTCGACCCCTTGACCCTCAGCGCGGTCGCCGGCCCCGACCGCCTGATTCTGCGCAGCACCGAGGCCGTGCACTCTCGCGATCACCACAGCGTCAGCCGCTTTCGCGTGTGCGCCGGCGAGCGCCAGGTCTTCAGCCTGCGCCACCAGCCTTCGCACCTGCCCCCGCAACCTGACTTCGACATCGACCAGGCCCTGGAGCGCAGCATCAGCCAATGGCAGGCCTTCGCCGCGCGCTGCCCGGACGTCGGCCCCTGGACGTCGCTGGTGCGCCGCTCCCTGTTGACCCTCAAGGCCCTGACCTACGCCCCCACCGGTGGCATCGTCGCCGCCGCCACCACTTCGCTGCCCGAGCGCGTCGGCGGCGAGCGCAACTGGGACTACCGCTACTGCTGGCTGCGCGACGCCACCATGACCTTGCTGGCCTTGATGAACCTGGGCTACTTCGACGAGGCCCAGGCCTGGCGCGAATGGCTGCTGCGCTCGGTGGCCGGCAACCCCGAGCAGATGCAGATCATGTATGGCTTGGCAGGCGAGCGGGACCTGCACGAGTTCACCTTGCCCTGGCTGGCCGGCTACGAGCACTCCCAGCCGGTGCGTGTCGGCAATGCCGCCGCGCAGCAGTTGCAGCTGGATATCTATGGCGAGCTGGCCGACGCCATGACCCAGGCTATCCGTGGCGGCCTGCCACGCCACCCGCGCAGCTCCGCCATCGCCCGGCTGATCCTGCCGTACCTGGAGAAGATCTGGCGCGAGCCTGACGAAGGCATCTGGGAGGTGCGCGGCGGGCGCCAGCACTTCGTGCATTCCAAGGTCATGGCCTGGGTCGCGTTCGACCGTGCGGCGAGCCTGTCGGACACCACCGAAGAAGACCGCGAGCGTGGACGGCACTATCGCCAGGTGGCGAACGAGATCCACCGGGACGTCTGCCAGCAGGGGCTGGACCCAAGCCGCCAGTGTTTCGTCCAGGCCTACGGCTCGAGCGAGGTGGATGCCAGCCTCCTGCAGATCGCCCTGACCGGTTTCCTGCCGGCCGATGACCCGCGTTTCCTGCGGACCCTCGAACAGATCGAGCGACGCCTGCTGCGCAACGGCCTGTTGCTGCGCTACGACAGCGACCGTTGCAGCGACGGGCTGACGCCTGGGGAGGGGACTTTCCTGGTCTGCTCGTTCTGGTTGGCGGACGTCTACGTGCTGCTCGGGCGGCATGCGCAGGCGCAGGCGTTGTACGAGCGGCTGACTGGGTTGTGCAATGACGTGGGCTTGCTGGCCGAGCAGTACGATCCCTTGGGCAAGCGCATGCTGGGCAACTTCCCGCAGGCGTTCAGTCACATCGGCATCATCAATACCGCGTTGAACCTGCACCGGGCGCAGTGTCCGGTGCGAGACCGGGCCAGTTGCGGTTGAGCCCGGTAATCCTCTGGGGCGCGAAGCGGCCGCAATTGGCATCACGCTTGGCTTAGCGGGACAGCATCAGGATAATGGCGGCCATTTCGTTCTGCTCGCTCTCTCTGGTGCCCCCGCATGGAAATCAAGGTCAATTTTCTCGACAACCTCCGTCTCGAAGCCAAGTTCGACGACTTCACGGTGGTTGCCGACCAACCTATCCGCTACAAGGGCGATGGTTCGGCACCAGGGCCGTTCGATTACTTCCTGGCCTCGTCGGCGTTGTGTGCCGCCTACTTCGTGAAGCTGTACTGCAACACGCGCAATATCCCCACCGACAACATCCGCCTGTCGCAGAACAACATCGTCGACCCGGAAAACCGCTACAACCAGATCTTCAAGATCCAGGTCGAGCTGCCCGCGGACATTTCCGAGAAGGACCGCCAGGGCATCCTGCGTTCGATCGACCGCTGCACGGTGAAGAAAGTGGTGCAGACCGGCCCTGAGTTCGTGATCGAGGAAGTGGAGAATCTCGACGCCGATGCCCAGGCCCTGCTGATGCCAGACGCAGACGCGCACGCCAGCACCTACATCGTCGGCAAGGACCTGCCGCTGGAGCAGACCATCGCCAACATGTCGGGCATCCTGGCGGGCCTGGGCATGAAGGTCGAGATCGCCTCGTGGCGCAACATCGTGCCCAATGTCTGGTCGCTGCACCTGCGCGATGCCCACTCGCCGATGTGCTTCACCAATGGCAAGGGCGCCACCAAGGAAAGCGCGCTGGCCTCGGCCCTGGGCGAGTTCATCGAGCGGCTGAACTGCAACTTCTTCTACAACGACCAGTTCTGGGGCGAAGACATCGCCAATGCGGCGTTCGTGCACTACCCGGACGAGCGCTGGTTCAAGCCCGGGCGCAAGGACGCTCTGCCGGCCGAGATCCTCGACGCCCATTGCCTGGCGATCTACAACCCCGACGGCGAGCTGCGTGGCTCGCACCTGTACGACACCAACTCCGGCAACGTCGAGCGTGGCATCTGCTCGCTGCCGTATGTGCGCCAGTCGGACGGTGAGGTGGTGTATTTCCCGTCCAACCTGGTCGAGAACCTGTTCCTGAGCAATGGCATGAGTGCGGGCAATACGCTGGCCGAAGCGCAGGTGCAGTGCTTGTCGGAAATCTTCGAGCGTGCGGTGAAGCGCGAAATCCTCGAAGGCGAGATCGCCCTGCCCGATGTGCCGCACGAAGTCCTGGCGAAGTACCCCGGTATCCTGGCCGGTATCCAGGGGCTGGAAGAGCAGGGTTTCCCGGTGCTGGTGAAGGATGCGTCGCTGGGCGGGGCGTTCCCGGTGATGTGCGTGACCTTGATGAACCCGCGTACCGGCGGTGTGTTCGCCTCGTTCGGCGCCCACCCGAGCTTCGAGGTGGCGCTGGAGCGCAGCCTCACGGAGCTGCTGCAGGGCCGCAGCTTCGAGGGCCTGAACGACCTGCCGCAGCCCACCTTCGAAAGCCAGGCGGTGACCGAGCCGAACAACTTCGTCGAGCACTTCATCGACTCCAGCGGCGTGGTGTCGTGGCGTTTCTTCAGCGCCAAGGCCGACTTCGAGTTCGTCGAGTGGGACTTCTCCGGCCAGGGCGACGACTCCAACGCCGAGGAAGCCGAGACCTTGTTCGGCATCCTCGAAGACATGGGCAAGGAAGTCTACATGGCGGTGTACGAGCACCTGGGGGCAACCGCCTGCCGCATCCTGGTGCCGGGCTATTCGGAAATCTACCCGGTGGACGACCTGATCTGGGACAACACCAACAAGGCGCTGCTGTTCCGTGCCGATATCCTGAACCTGCACCGCCTGGACGATGCCGCCTTGCAGGCGCTGCTCGAACGCCTGGAAGACAGCGAACAGGATGACTACACCGACATCACCACCTTGATCGGCATCGAGTTCGACGACAACACCGCCTGGGGCCAGCTGACGATCCTGGAGCTCAAGCTGCTGATCCATCTCGCCCTGCAGCAGCTCGAAGAGGCCAAGGAACTGGTGGAGGCCTTCCTGCAGTTCAACGACAACACCGTCGAGCGCGGCCTGTTCTACCAGGCCCTGAACGTGGTGCTGGAGGTCGTGCTGGACGACGAGCTGGCGTTGGAGGACTACGAGGTCAACTTCCGCCGGATGTTCGGCAACGAGCGGATGGACGCGGTGCTCGGCTCGGTGGACGGCAGCGTGCGCTTCTACGGCCTGACGCCCACCAGCATAAAGCTGGAGGGGCTCGACAGGCACCTGCGGCTGATCGACAGCTACAAGAAACTGCACGCGGCGCGGGCCCGGCTCGCCTCGTGACCGGGCCCTGCGGGGGCGGGGTGGCGGTCAGACGCTGCGGGTCAGGCCGCCATCGACGCGCAGGTTCTGCCCGGTGATGTAGGCCGCGCCCTCGCTGGCCAGGAAGGCGATGGTGGCGGCGATCTCCTCGCTCGTGCCGTAGCGCTTGAGCGGCACGCTGTCGCGGCGTTGCTCGGTGGCCGGCAGGCTGTCGATCCAGCCCGGCAGCACGTTGTTGATGCGGATGTTGTCCTTGGCGTAGGTATCGGCAAAGAGCTTGCTGAACGCCGCCAGGCCTGCGCGGAACACGGCCGAGGTGGGGAACAGCTCGCTGGGCTCGAAGGCCCAGGCCGAGGAGATGTTGATGATCACGCCGCCTTGCTGGCGCTGCATGACCGGCGTGACCAGGCGGGCAGGGCGGATCACGTTGAGCAGGTAGGTGTCCATGCCCTCGTGCCAGTCGTCGTCGCTGAGCGCCAGGATCGGCGCACGCGGGCCGTGGCCGGCACTGTTGACCAGCACGTCGATGCGCTGCCATTGCTGCAGGGTGGCGTCGACCAGGCGCTGCAGGTCGTCGTTGGACTGGTTGCTGCCGGTCACGCCGATGCCGCCCAGCTCCTTTGCCAGCGCTTCGCCTTTGCCCGAGGACGAGAGGATCGCCACCTTGAACCCCTCCGCGGCCAGGCGTCGGGCCGCCGCTGCGCCCATGCCGCTGCCGCCGGCGGTGATGATCGCTACTTTTTCTACTGACATAAGGCCTCCCTTGGGGCTGTGGTCCGGTGAATGGCCACCAGACTAGCACCGGCCAATACGTGGGCGGGAGGCAGGTGACCTTCGTTGTAACAGTAGAAAAACTACTGGGTTGTCAGCGCGCCTGGCGTAGCAGCCACTGGCGTACGGTCTCCAGCGCCGCCGGCATGCCGCCCTTGCGCGGCCATACCAGGTAGAAATGCTTGTCCAGGTGCAGGGCATGGTCGAAGACCAGGGCCAGGCGCCCGGCCTCCAGGTCGCTCTGCACGAAGAAGTGGCTCGACAGCGCCAGCCCCTGGCCGGCGATGGCCGCCTCGATGGCCAGTGAGGTCTGGTTGAAGCGCACGTTCTTCGGCATGGGCTGCGCCGGTTGCCCGAACAACCCGGCGATGAATTCAGGCCAGAAATTGTGGGCGTCGTGCAGCAGCAGGAAGTGCTGTAGCTGCTCGAGGTTCTGCGGCCTGCCCCTCTGCGCCAGCAGCGTTGGGCTGGCCACCGCGACCACGCGCTGCTCCAGCAGCCGCTCGGTGTTGAGCCCAGGGCCGAACGGTGGCTGGCCGTAGCGCACGGCGAGGTCCACGCCATCGGCATGGAACTGCGACAGGCGGTCGGTGGCCAGGACCCGCAGGTCGATCTCGCCATGGGCCTTGGTGAAGGACGCCAGCCGCGGGATCAGCCATTTCGAGGCGAAGGTAGGGGTGACGCTCACCGTCAGGTGGCTGTTGCCTGGGCGCAGGGCGCTGGTTGCCTCGCTGATCAGGGCGAAGGCGTTGCGCAGAGTCCTGCTGTAGCCCAGGCCCGCGTCGGTCAGCCTGAGCCCGCGCGGCAGACGCTCGAACAACTTGATGCCCAGGTTCGCTTCCAGGGCGCGGACCTGCTGGGCCACGGCAGCCTGGGTAACCCCCAGCTCCTCGGCCGCGAGGCGGAAGTTCAGGTGTCGGGAGGCGACCTCGAACACACGCAGGCCGTTGAGTGGGGGGAGGGTGGCTGGGCCGTCGGTCATGAGGGGGCGCTTGTCGACAGGGAGCGGTGAGGATAACAAAGCGCGTGGGCCGAGCCGACCACGAATGGGCTGGCTTGAGTTTTTCTCAAGCAGATGCGTTCTTCATTAGAAACGGGCGGGACCTTGGGGTTGGAAGAGACTGAGGAAAACTCGACGAACGGTATGGCTGGAGGGAGAGGGCCGGGTACTGAGGCAAGCCCCAATGGCACTCAGGCAAGGCTCGCCTGCAGGGCTTCGATGAACTCACGCTCGGCACGGCTCATGCGCTGGTCGCGGTTCCACAGCAGGTGGATGTCGACGTCGGCGATCCCTTCGTGGGGCGGCAGCCGCCACAGCAGCCCGGCGTCCACGTCGGGGGCGACCACATGCTCGGGCAGGCAGCCGATGCCGAACCCCGCGATCACCAGGCGACGCACTTCCTCAAGGCTCGGCGAGGACGCGACGATGCGCCCGGAAAACCCTTGCTGGTCTCGGAAGATGGTGAGCGGCGAGAGCATGCCGCCGATCTGGTCGCTGGTGAAGCTGACGAAGTTCTCCCGTTGCAGGTCGCCCTCGGGCTTGCCGAACAGGGCGTGGTGCTTGCCGCAGAAGAACGCATAGCGCTGGCGCAGGAACAGGCGTTGCTCCAGGCGCGGCTGGGGCCGGCGATTGAGGCTCAGGCCGGCGGTGGCGGTCTTTTCCTGCAGGGCCGCGACGATGTCGGAGCTGCGCATCACATCGATCTCCAGCTCCACGCGCGGGTGCTGGCGGTGGAAGTCGGCGAGGAAGTCGTCGAAGCGTGTCGAGCAGATGCGGCTGATCATCAACAGGCGCACCTTGCCCACCAGCTCGTCGGTAGGTTGCTCCAGCAGGCCACCGATCTGCGACATTTGCCCGTACACCTCGCCAGAGAGCAGGAACAGCTGTTCGCCCACTTCGGTGAGGACGAAGCGTGGCCCGCGGCGGGCGATGAGCTGGCGGCCGAGCTGTTCCTCCAGGCGCTTGAGTGCCTGGCTCACCGCTGGCTGGGTCAGGTGCAGGCGGGCGGCGGCGCGGCTGATGGAGAGTTCCTGGCCGATGACCCGGAAGGTGCGCAGCAGGTTCCAGTCGAGGCGGTCGTTGAGCAGGCGGTCGGGCATGGCGGGCTCGATAATAATCAGGGCTAATAGTTCGAATAATAAATAGAAAATTGACTAATCATAGCCCTGAGCCGATAAATCGTAGCCAGGGCAAGGCTGTCGCAGGTTTGCCCTGATGCCAGTCAGTCCAGCCTTGCAAGCGCCCCTTCGCGGGCAAGCCCGCTCCCACAGGGGCCGAGTCGACCACGAAAGGGGCGGTTTGCAGGGGCCTTGTGGGAGCGGGCTTGCCCGCGAAGGGCGGTAAGCACCGCCTGGTTGACCGGCACAGTATTCGAGCACCACCCAACAGCTTGACCAGGCGCCGACAGAGCGCCGCCGTGAGCCCCTAATCACTCCTGCCAGAACAAAAGCAAAGGAGCCAGACCCATGAAGCCTTCCGCTTCGCCCCAGCCGCGCCGTGCCGCCGCCGCCGCGTTCATCGGCACCATGATCGAGTGGTACGACTTCTATATCTACGCCACCGCCGCCGCCCTGGTGTTCGGCGCCTTGTTCTTCCCCTCCGACAACAGCCTGTTCAGCACCATGGCCGCCTTCGGCACCTTCGCCGTGGGTTTCTTCGCCCGCCCCCTGGGAGGCCTGGTTTTCGGCCATGTCGGTGACCGCATCGGGCGCAAGAAGTCCCTGGTCATCACCTTGCTGATGATGGGCGTGGTCACCGTGGGCATCGGCCTGCTGCCGACCTATGCGCAGATCGGCGCCACCGCGCCGGTGCTGCTGGTCCTGCTGCGCATCGTCCAGGGCATCGCCGTGGGCGGTGAGTGGGGTGGGGCGGTGCTGATGGCCGGCGAGCATGCGCCCAAGGGCCGGCGCAACTTCTTCGCCTCGTTCGCCCAGCTCGGCAGCCCGGCCGGCCTGATTCTCTCGCTGCTGGCCTTCGGCGCGGTGACCCGCCTGCCCGAGGAAGAACTGATGAGCTGGGGCTGGCGTGTGCCGTTCCTGGCCAGTGCGCTGTTGCTGCTGGTGGGCCTGGCGATTCGCCTGGGGGTCAATGAGTCGCCGGAGTTCATCGCCAGCCGCGAGCAGGCCGAAAAGACCCGGCGCAAGGAACAGGCGCCAGTGCTGGAGGTGCTGCGCACGGCCTGGCGGCCATTGCTGCTGTGCATCGGTGCCAACACCCTGGGCATCGCCGGGGTCTACTTCACCAACACCTTCATGATCAGCTACACCACCCAGCAACTGCACCTGGAGCGTGCGCTGATCCTCGAGTGCCTGTTCTTCGTGGCGGTCATCCAGTTCTGCGTGCAGCCGCTGGCCGCCTGGGTGTCCGAGAAAGTGGGCGCCACCCGCTTCCTGTGCCTGGTGTCGTTGCTGGCCATGGCCTCGCCGTACCCGATGTTCGTGCTGGTGAGCTCCGGCCAGGGGCCGCTGATCGTGCTCGGCATCGCCCTGGCGGCGGCGTGCATGGCCTCGTTCTACGCGGTGATCGCCGGCTACGTCAGCGGCATGTTCGAAACCCGCGTGCGCTATACCGCGATCTCCATGGCCTACCAGGTCTGCGGCGCCATCGCCGGCGGCCTGACCCCGCTGATCGGCACCTGGCTGGCCCATACCTTCACCGGGCAGTGGTGGCCGATGGCGCTGTTCTACAGCCTGATCGCCACGATTTCCCTGATCTGCGTCCTGGCCCTGGCGCGCCAGTACGCCCGCAGCCAGCACCTCGAGCTGGCCTGATCCACACCGATTCGATTGGAGTACCCGTACATGTTGAAAAGCAATGGCGAGCGCCTGTGGGCGAGCCTGATGGCCATGGCCGAGGTCGGCGCCACCGCACGTGGTGGCAGCTGCCGTCTGGCGCTCAGCGATGAAGACAAGGCCGGCCGCGAGCTGTTCGCGGCCTGGTGCCGGGAGGCCGGGTTGAGCCTGTCGGTGGATGCCATCGGCAACCTGTTCGCCCGCCGCCCAGGCAGCGACCCGGATGCCGCGCCGGTGATGATGGGCAGCCACCTGGACACCCAGCCTGAAGGCGGCCGTTTCGATGGCGTCTACGGGGTGCTGGCGGGCCTGGAGGTGGTGCGTCGTCTCAACGACCTCGGCATCCAGACCCGCAAGCCCCTGGAGATTGCCGTGTGGACCAACGAGGAGGGCGCCCGCTTCACCCCGGCGATGTTCGGCTCGGCGGTGTTCACCGGCACCCTGGCGCTGGACGAGGCCCTGGCCATTCGCGATGCCGAGGGCGTCAGCGTGGCCGAGGCGTTGCAGCGCACCGGCTACGCGGGTTCGCGCCCATTGGGCGGCAAGGTCGATGCCTACTTCGAGGCGCACATCGAGCAGGGCCCGATCCTCGAGGACAACGCCAAGAGCATCGGCGTGGTCAGCGGCGGCCAGGCGATCCGCTGGCTGGACGTGACCGTCGAGGGCATGGCGGCCCACGCCGGCACCACGCCGATGAAGCTGCGCAAGGACGCCCTCTACGGCGCCGCGCGGATGATCCAGACGGTGGAGCAGTTGGCCGCCGACTTCGCCCCCGAGGGCCTGACCACCGTGGGCGAGCTGTCCATCGCCAAGTCCTCGCGCAACACCATCCCGGGGGTGGTGCGCTTCACCGTCGACCTGCGCCATCACCGTGACGAGGCCATCGAGGCCATGGAGCGCGACCTGGGCCGGCACCTGCAGGCCATCGCCGAGACACGCGGCTTGCAGGTGCGTATCGAGCGCCACTGGGTCAGCCCGGCCACGCCGTTCGATCCTGCATGCGTGGCGGCGGTGCAACAAGCGGTGGATGGCCTGGGCTATGCGCAGCAGCCGATCGTCAGCGGCGCCGGCCACGATGCCATCCTGCTGGCGCGCTACTGCCCGACGGCGATGGTGTTCATCCCCTGCGTCGGTGGCCTGAGCCACAACGAAGCTGAGGACGTGCTGCCCGAAGACGCCCGCCAGGGCGCGGATGTACTGCTCAACGCCGTGCTGGCCCGTGCCGGTCGTGTAGAACAAGGAGACGCCTGATGCGTTGCTACTTCCACCCCGAACAGCTGTTGCACTATCCACGCAGCTACTACTCCCGAGGCGCCATGCGCACGCCCCAGGAAGTCCCCGAGCGCGCCCTGCGCCTGCTGCAGGCGGCCAAGGACCTGGGCTTCGACATCCGCCAGCCCGACGATGCCGGCCTCGGCCCGCTCAAGGCAGTGCATGGCGAGGCCTACCTGGCCTTCCTCGAAGAGGCCCATGCACGCTGGAAGGAGGTGCCCGAGGACTGGGGCGACGAGGTCATGTCGAACATCTTCGTGCGCGAGCCCAACGCTCTGCGCGGCATCCTCGCCCAGGCCGGGCGCTACCTGGCCGACGGCAGTTGCCCGGTGGGCGAGCAGACCTGGCGTTCGGCGTACTGGTCGGCGCAGAGCGCGGTGGCGGGCGCCAAAGCCATCCTCGATGGCGAGCCCGCGGCCTATGCCCTATGCCGCCCGCCAGGGCACCATGCGCGTTTCGATGCCGCCGGTGGCTTCTGCTACATCAACAACGCCGCCGTCGCCGCCCAGGCCCTGCGCAGCCGCTACGGCCGCGTGGCGATCCTCGATACCGACATGCACCACGGCCAGGGTATCCAGGAGATTTTCTACGAGCGCAATGACGTGCTGTATGTGTCGACCCATGGCGACCCGACCAACTTCTACCCGGGTGTCGCTGGGTTCGAGGATGAGCGTGGCAGTGGTGCGGGGGAGGGGTACAACCTCAACCTGCCGATGGCGCACGGGGCCAGTGAAGCCGACTTCATGGGGCAACTGGAGATCGCGCTGGATGCGGTGAAGGACTTCGGTGCCGAGGTGCTGGTGCTGTCGCTGGGCTTCGATATCTACGAGCTGGACCCACAGAGCAAGGTGGCGGTGACGACCGAAGGGTTTGCGGCGTTGGGTGAGCAGATTCGGGCGTTGCGTTTGCCGTGTCTGATCGTGCAGGAAGGGGGGTATCACCTGGAGAGCCTGGAGGCGAATGCGCAGGCGTTCTTTGCGGACAAGGGGGATTGGCGTTAAGCGGGCAAGGGCCGGCAGTTGCGTTGTCGCTGCTGGCCTTTTCGCGGGCAAGCCCGCTCCCACAGGGTGTCGAGTCGGTCACGAATGATGTGGTTTGCAGGGCCTTGTGGGAGGCCTTGGCGGGGCGCCGGACCGGTCGGGCAAGCGCCCCCCAAATGACAAAACGCTATCTTCCGCAAGCCCCTGTAGCACTACCCCTACAGGCCACCCCTACGTACATGCTTGACCAGCACCTTCTCGAGCAACTCCCACATCGCCGGATCGGTACTGAACGCCACATTGAAGCGCATCCACCCAGTCGCCTGGGCATCGACCATGAACAACTGCCCGGGCCCGAGCATGATCCCTTGCTCCAGTGCATCGTCGAGCAGCGCGGCGCTGTCGGGGATCGCGGGGTGCCGGGTCCAGATGTACATCCCTTCGTCCGACTCGGTGAACAACTCGAAGCCCAGCCGATGCAGGTGCCGGCCCACCTCCTGGTGCGCCTCGGCCAGGCGCTGGCGCAGGCGCTTGAGGTGCTTGCGCCAGCGGCCATCGATGATCGCCGCGTACACCACCCGCTCCATCACCTGCGAGGTGGTCAGGCCCGAGCGCATCTTCAGGTGCAGTAACTGCTGCATCAGCTCGGAGTTGGCCACCAGGTAGCCGACCCGCACGTTGGGCGAGATGCTCTTGGAGTAGCTGCCCACGTACACCACCTGCTGCAGGTGGTCGAGGCTGGCCAGGCATGGCTGGGGCTCGGCCACCATGTCGGCGTACAGGTTGTTCTCCACCAGACGAAAGCCATGCCGGGAGGCCAGTTGCAGCAGGCGGTGCAGCTGCGCCAGCGGTGTGCGCGAGCAGGTCGGGCTGTGCAGGTGCGGTTGGGTGAAGAAGGCTGTCGGACGCTGGTGGGCCAGCAGGCGCTCCAGGTGATCCAGGTCGTAGCCGGCCGGGGTGCGTGGCACGCCGACCAGGGTGGCGCCCTGGGTGCGCAGGATGCTCATCAGGTTGGGGTAGCCAGGGTCGTCCACCAGCACCACATCGCCGGGGCGCACCAGGGTGCGCACGGCCAGGTCCAGCGCCTGGCTGGCACCGTGGGTGAGCATCAGTTGCGCCGGGTTGGCGACGATCGACAGTTCCTGCTGCAGGTTCTGCGCGGTCAGCGCGCGCAGCTCCGGCAGGCCCATGGGGTCGCCGTAGCCGGAGAGTTCCAGCGGGCTGCCAGCCACCTGGCGCAGGCCACGGCGCAGGCCGTCCTCGTACATCCAGTCGTTGGGCAGCCAGCCACAGCCAGGTTTGAACGGTAACTGGCGGATCTCGAAGATCTGCTGCAGGTACCACTCGGCGTTGAACGTTGGCCGGGTGGTGTCGGCGTCCTGGTTGTGGTTGTCCAGCAGCTCGCCCACCGCGCGATTGACGAAGAACCCCGCATTGCCCCGGCTGACCAGCAGCCCCTGGGCCACCAGGCGGTCGTAGGCCTCGACCACGGTGAAGGTGCTCACCGAGTACGTCGCGGCGAAGGCGCGGATCGAGGGGACCTTGGCGCCGGGCTTGAGGGTCTGGTTGTCGATCAGCTCGCGCAGCCCGTCGATGATCTGGTTGACCAGCGGGGTAGGGGAGTCTGGATGTAGTTCGAGCATTCGGGTGCCTTCAGGTGTGCGTAACGCCAAGCGCCTGCAGGGTGTCGCGGGTGTATTGCATTGGCGGCCTGTACAGTGCAGTGCGGATTTCATGCCACTGTGCATGGCTCTCTGTGTCCGACATTTTTACATTAGGTGTCAGATATCGCCAGACAAAGCATTTCAGTTCACCCGGGAGGCAACCCCCGGGCACGTCAGCAGGCCGCCATGGAAGGCCTGCGTGTGTTTTCGCACACCTCCTGCCCGTACGGGTGGCCGGCAGGTTGAATTCGAGCAGTCGGGTTCAGCACGCCGGCCGCCGGCGCTGATGTACAGGTGAGACCGATAGCCATCGGGGTTTCACAGTTTTTCCTTGGATAAAAAGAAGCACGGGGTACACAACTGATGGACGCAACATCCCTATCCACCACGGCCGCGAAAGGGGAGCACGAGAGCAAACTCAGTGCTTCGCTCAAGTCGCGCCACCTGACGATGATGTCGATCGCTGGGGTCATCGGCGGCGCCTTGTTCGTCGGTTCCGGCAGCGTGATCCACAGCGCAGGCCCCGCCGCGGTCCTCGCCTATCTCGCCGGCGGCATCCTGGTGGTGTTGATCATGCGCATGCTCGGCGAGATGGCGACCTCCTCGCCGGACACCGGCTCGTTCTCCACCTACGCCGACCGCGCCATCGGCCGCTGGGCCGGTTTCACCATCGGTTGGCTGTACTGGTGGTACTGGGTCATCCTCATGGCCTGGGAAGCCTACGTGGCGGGCAAGATCCTGCATGGCTGGTTCCCTGGTATCAGCGTCAACGTGTTCGTGCTGGCCACCACCTGTGTGCTGATCACGGTCAACTTCTTCAACGTCAAGCACTACGGTGAGTTCGAGTTCTGGTTCGCCTTGATCAAGGTGGTGGCCATCGTCTGCTTCCTGATCGTCTGCACCGCGGCCGTGTTCAACATCTGGCAGTTCGGCGAGGTGCGTGGCATCAGCCACTTGACCAGCGAAGGCTTCATGCCCAACGGCCTCACCACGGTGATCGGTGCGCTGCTCGGGGTGATGTTCGCCTTCCTCGGCGCCGAGATCGTCACCATCGCCGCGTCCGAATCCAAGGACCCGTCCACCCAGATCGTCAAGGCCACCAACTCCGTGGTATGGCGTGTGTGCCTGTTCTACGTGGGCTCGATCTTCCTGATCGTCTGCCTGGTGCCGTGGAACGACCCGCACCTGGGCGAGTCCGGCTATGGCGCCTACCGCCGCACCCTGGAGCTGCTGGGCGTGCCGTATGCCGAGCTGCTGATGAACTTCGTGGTGCTGACCTCGGTGAGCAGTTGCCTGATCTCCGGCCACTACACCGCCTCGCGCATGCTGTTCTCGCTGTCCCAGCGTGGCGACGCGCCGTCGTTCTTCAAGATCACACGTGCCGGTACCGGCGTGCCGGTGTACGCGATCATGGGGTCGTGCGCCGTGGCCATCTTCTGCGCCCTGATCAACTTCAGTGAGACCCTGCGCCCGAAGGACGTGCTGGAGACCCTGATGAACACCACCGGCATGATCGCCCTGCTGGTGTACCTGGTGATCGCTTTCTCGCAGCTGCGCATGCGTCGCAAGCTGGTGGCCGAAGGCAAGGAAGTGCGCCTGAAGATGTGGCTGTTCCCCTGGCTGACCTACCTGGTGATCGCCTTCATCATCGTCTGCCTGGTGGTCATGGCGTTCATGCCTGACTACCAGATCCTGGTGATCTCCACCGGCATCGCCGCAGCCATCGTGGTGGCGATGGGCGTGGTCCACCAACTGCGCACCTCCCGGCAGCACTGAGGTTGCCTTCCCGCATGACCGAGCCCTCGCTGGGCCGGCCATGCGGCTGCAGATGGCTTATGCTGGAGGCCAGTGTGGCGGATGCCTGTGCTCGATTGCGAGTACAGGCATCCGCCACACTGGCCTCCAGACATTCAGCCTGCCGAAGGAACCCGCCATGGCTTGGTCCGCCACCCAGTATTCACTTTTCGAAGACGAACGTACCCGCGCGGTGCGCGACCTGCTGGCGGCGGTACCGCCGCGGCCGGTGCGCCATGCCACGGACCTGGGCTGCGGCCCGGGCAATTCCACCGAAGTGCTGCGCCAGCACCATCCCGATGCCCTGGTCGTCGCTCTGGACAGCGACCCGGACATGATCGACAAGGCTCGCCAGCGGCGGCGCCTGTGCGTGCCCCAGGTGCGCTGCGAGATCGCTGAGATTGCCGGTTGGTCGGCCGCCGAGCCCCAGGACCTGATCCTGGCCAACGCCTCGCTGCAATGGGTCGCAGACCACGGCGCCCTCTATCCGCACCTGGTCCGCCAGTTGAGCGAGGGTGGCAGCCTGGCGGTGCAGACCCCGGACAACCTCGACGAGCCCGCCCACCGGCAGTTGCGCGAAATCGCCAGCCAGGGGCCCTGGGCGGCCAGGTTCGCCGACTTCTCGTTGCCGCCCCGGCACAACGCGGCGTTCTACTACGACCTGCTCAGCCCGCTGTGCACCCGCGTGGATGTATGGCGCACCACCTATCACCACCCCTTGGCCGGTGGCGCCGAGGCGGTGGTGGAGTGGTTCAAGGGCTCGGCGCTGCGCCCGTACCTGGCGCGCCTGGACGAGCGGGAGCAGGCGGACTTTCTGCAGCTGTACCTGCAGGCGATGCAGCATGACTATCCGCCGGCCAGCGACGGCAAGGTGCTGCTGGCGTTTCCGCGTTTGTTCGTGGTCGCTACGCGCTAGTACGCCGCCAGCGCCAGAGCACGTAGCCATACACGCCGAGGTTGAGCAGCAACACGAACAGGCCCAGCAGCACCTGGACCTGTGGCGTCAGCCCGGGCGGGTAGATCAGCGGCCAGATGTAGTGCTCGATGAAGCCGCCCTGGTAGCCGGCCACGCCAGCGGCAGCGCGCATATGGTTCTCCCAGTCGGTCAGTGGGCATTCCAGGTGCAGGCACTCCACCGCCAGGCCCCAGGCCAGGGCGGGCAGGTGGATGAGCAGGGCGGGGCGCCACCGGAGCACCCACAGGCCGCCGAACAGCACCAGCAGGATGAAGGCCAGGTGCAGCAGGACCAGGGCGTCGGCGGCCAGGCGGTAGAACATGGCGGACCTTCGCAGGGGGCAGTCATCTGAGCATAGGCGGGTGGGTATGGCTTGGTTGGTTGTTGCGCCTGCCTCCACCACTGTGCGGGTAACTTCCAGCCAATACCTGGCCTGTGTGTTCTCAAAGCCCTTCCTGCACCATCTGCAGGAACGTCGCCACCACCCGCCGTGTGCGCTGCTCGCTCAGGCACACCAGCGTCTCGGTCAAATGCCGCTGGCAATCGACGATCGGCAATGCACAGACGCGCGCATCGGCGCCGAACTCCGCCGCCGACACCACCCCCACGCCGATCCCCACCACCACCGCCTCACGCGCCGCCTCGCGGCCTTCGACCTGGATCGCCGGACGGATACGCAGGCCCGCACGTTGCATCTCTTCCTCGAGGGTCTGGCGCGTCACCGAGCCGGGTTCGCGCAGCACCAGCGGCGTGTCGTCCAGGTCGGCCAGGCTGATCGAGCCACGGCTGGCCCAAGGATGGTCATGGGACACGAAGGCCACCATCGGGTCGCGACGCATGGGCACGCAGTAGAGCCGCTCATCGTCGACATCACGGCCGAGCAGGGCCAGGTCGGCCTGGTAGCTGAACAGCCGGGCCAGGGACTCGTCGGTGTTGCCGGTCTCGATCTTCACCTGGATGCCAGGGTAGCGCTGGCAGAAACGGGCGATCTGCGGCAGCACGTGCACCGGCGCGTCCACCGCCAGCACCAGGCTGCCGGTGTGCAGGGCACGGGAGTCCTGCAGCAGTTCGACAGCCTCGGTTTCGCAGGCGAACAGGCGCTGGGTGATGCCCAGCAGGCGCTCGCCCAGGTCGGTCAGCCGTACCGAGCGTTTGTTGCGGTGGAACAGCAGCACGCCGAAGCGCTCTTCGAGCTTGCGTACCTGGTCGGAAACCGCTGGTTGGGTGAGAAACAGTTTATCGGCGGCGCGGGTGAAGCTGCCGTGTTCGGCGACGGCGTGAAACGCCTTGAGTTGAGCGTGTGAGACCGACATGAGCGCTCCGGTAACAAGTTGGGCTTATGTGTGAAATACGATAAATCGATTTTATTTATCAGTCATCAACTGGTTCCATAACGACCAGCCCGGTGGCCCTTTACAGGCTGCCAGCGGCCATGGCGCCGCCCCGGTCACGCCAGACCCGCGGTGCCATCTGACCAGATGACGGCCCTCCGTCATGCAGTGCGCAACACAACAACAAGACAGGCGTTTCTTCACATTCTGCCGGCACACTTGAGCAAGAGGTCAGAGTCAAATGAATCAATCCCTAGCCGCCATCAAGCGTTGGCGCATCCAGATCTTCGCGATCACCTGGCTGGCGTATGCTGCCTTCTACTTCACCCGCAAGGCGTTTTCCGTCGCCAAGCTGGGCATTGGTGAAGACCCCGATTTCATGCTCGACAAGGCCGCCATGGCCAACCTCGACGCCATCTACCTGGCCGCCTACGCGGTGGGCCAGTTCACCTGGGGGATGCTCGCCGACCGCTTCGGCCCGCGCGTGGTGGTGCTCGGCGGGCTGCTGATCTCGGCGGCGGCGGCCGTGGTGATGGGCAGCTATGCGACCTTCCCGATCTTCGCCACGTGCATGCTGGTCCAGGGGCTGGCGCAGTCCACCGGCTGGGCGGGGTTGTGCAAGAACATCGGCAGTTTCTTCCCGGCCGTCCAGCGTGGCCGGGTGCTGGGCCTGTGGAGCTCGTGCTACGCCTTCGGCGGCCTGGTGGCCTCGCCCTTCGCCGGCTGGTGGGCCTACACCCTGGTGGGTAGCTGGCACGCGGCATTCTTCTCCAGTGCCGCGGTGGTGGCCGGGGTGGCGGTGCTGTTCTTCATCCTGCAGCGCAACAAGCCCGAGGATGTCGGCCTGCCGGCGGTGGAGCCGGAGCCGCAGAGCATGGCGCCGGCGGCGAACCTGTGCAGTGTCTGGGCGCCGCTGCGGGAGATCCTCAGCAACCGCACGGTGCTGACCCTGGGCCTGGCCTATTTCATGCTCAAGCCTGCGCGCTACGCCATCCTGTTCTGGGGCCCGGTGATCGTCTTCGAACAAATGCCCTCGGTGGGCAAGGTCGGCGCGGCCATCATTCCCACCGCCTTCGAGCTGGCCGGGCTGCTCGGGCCGATCATCATCGGCCTGGCCTCGGACAAGCTGTTCGGCGCCCGGCGCATGCCCGCCTGCGTGATCAGCCTGGTGCTGCTGACCGCCACCCTGGCGGCGTTCATGGCGGCGATGCACAGCGGCAGCGTGATCCTGGTGGTGGCCTTGCTGTTCGTCATGGGCCTGACCCTGTACGGCCCGGACTCAATGATCAGCGGCGCTGCGGCGATCGACTTCGGCACGGCCAAGGCCGGCGCCACCGCGGCGGGCTTCGTCAATGGTTGCGGCTCGGTGGGAGCGGTGCTCGGTGGCCTGCTGCCGGGGTATTTCGACAGCGTCACGGTGTTCATCATTTTCTCCGGCACCGCGCTGTTCTCCGCCCTGGTCCTGCTGCCGCACTGGAACAGCCGCCCGGCCAGCGCCGTGCAGGCCAACGACGTGGCACCCAATACCGGCATGGCGATCAAGCCGGCCCGTACCTAAAGGAAAGTGAGCAGATGAGACCCTTTTGGCTGCAACAGGCCCTGGACCAGGAAGACGAGGCGGTATGCCCGCCGCTGGATGCCGACGTGCGCTGCGACGTGTGCATCGTCGGCGGCGGCTACACCGGGCTGTGGACCGCGCTGATGCTCAAGGAGCAGGCGCCGGCGCTGGATGTGCTGTTGATCGAGGCGGACATCTGCGGTGCCGGCGCCAGCGGGCGCAACGGTGGTTGCGCGCTGTCATGGTCGGCCAAGTACTTCACCCTCGAGCGCTTGTTCGGCATGGCGGAGGCCGTGCGCCTGGTGCGCGAGTCGGAGCGCAGCATCGGCGCCATCGGCGAGTTCTGCGCGGCCAACGGCATCCACTGCGACTACCGCATGGACGGCACCCTGTACACCGCCACCAACGCCGCCCAGGTCGGTGGCACCGATGCGGTGATCGCCGCGCTGGAGCAGAGGGGCATCAATTCGTTCCAGCGCCTGGCGCTGGAGCAGGTGCAGCGCCTGGCCGGCTCCGCCCGCCACCTGGAAGGCTGGTACTCGCCGGCCGCCGCCACCGTGCAGCCGGGGCGCCTGGTGCGCGGCCTGCGCCGGGTGGCCTTGCAGCGGGGCGTGCGCATCCACGAGGGCACGGCGATGACGGGCCTGGAGCATGGGGCGCCGGTGCAGGTGCGCACCCGGGGCGGGACCGTCCGTGCCGACCGGGTGGTGCTCGGCCTCAATGCCTGGATGGCGCGGGCCTTTCCCCAGTTCGAGCGCAGCGTGGCGATCGTTTCCAGCGACATGGTGATCACCGAGCCCTGCCCGGAACTGCTGCGCGAGATCGGCCTGGACAGCGGCATCAGCGTCCTCGATTCGCGCATCTTCGTGCATTACTACCACAACACCAGCGACGGTCGGCTGATGCTCGGCAAGGGCGGCAATACCTTCGCCTATGGTGGGCGTATGCTGCCGGTGTTCGACCAGCCGTCGCCGTACCAGCCACTGTTGCGCGAAAGCCTCGGCGAGTTTTTCCCGACCCTGGCGCAGGTGCCGCTGGCGGCCAGCTGGAACGGCCCCTCGGACCGCTCGGTGACCGGCTTGCCGTTCTTTGGCCGGCTGGATGGGCAGGGCAACGTGTTCTATGGCTTCGGCTACTCGGGCAGTGGTGTCGGGCCCTGCCACATGGGTGGGCAGATCCTCTCGTCGCTGGTGCTGGGCCTGGACAACCCCTGGACCCGCTCGCCGCTGGTCAAGGGCCCGCTGGGGCAATTCCCGCCGGAGCCGATCCGCTACCTGGGCTCGCTGATGGTGCGCAACGCCATCCGCCGCAAGGAGCGCGCCGAGGACCGCGGCGTGCGCCCGCGCCGCCTGGATGTGCGCCTGGCACGTTTCGCCGCGGCGGCGGGCAAGGCCGACAAGGCCTGATGGCCGGGAGGGCCGCGCGGCGGCCCTTGCGCGGGTGCAAGGCCATTTCCAGCGGCCGTGCTGCATGAGATTTCTTGTCGATCAGGTGGGCGAGGGCGTATAAACTGCTCCCACTTTTGGCCGGTCGCTTCCTGAACCGGCCGCTGGAACAAAGAGAGTCGACATGGGCGCACAGTGGAAAGCCAAACATAAAGAAGCCGCAGCCAATGCCAAGGGCAAGATCATGGGCAAGCTGGCCAAGGAAATTCAGATCGCCGCCAAGTCCGGCGCCGATCCGGACATGAACCCGCGCCTGCGCCTGGCGATCGAGCAAGCCAAGAAAGCCTCGATGACCCGCGAGACCCTGGAGCGCGCGATCAAGAAGGGCGCCGGCCTGGATGGCGAGTCGGTGCAGTACAACGCGGTCACCTACGAAGGCTACGCCCCGCACCAGGTGCCGCTGATCGTCGAGTGCCTGACCGACAACGTCAACCGCACCGTCGCCGAGATCCGTGTGCTGTTTCGCAAGGGCCAATTGGGCAGCGCCGTGGCCTGGGACTTCAACCACGTCGGCCTGATCGAGGCCACCCCGAACGGCGACGCCGACCCTGAGCTGGCGGCCATCGAAGCCGGCGCCCAGGACTTCGAGGAAGGCGAGGAAGAGGGCTCGACCCTGTTCATCACCGATACCACCGACCTGGATGCGGTGCAGAAGGCCCTGCCGGAGCATGGCTTCACCGTCACCTCGGCGAAGATCGGCTATACCCCGAAGAACCCGGTGAGCGCCGCCAGCCTGAGTGCCGAGGCCCTGGCCGAGGTCGAGGCGTTCCTCGAAGCGATCGACAACCACGATGACGTGCAGAACGTCTATGTCGGCCTGACTGACTGATCTGTGCCATTGGGGGCGCCTTGCGCCCCATTCGCGGGCAAGCCCGCTCCCACAGGGGCCCTGCCAACCGCATCATTTGTGGTCGACTCGGCCCTGTGGGAGCGGACAGTTGGTCCCACATGGCCCTGCGAACCGCATCCTGTGTGGCCAGCGCGGTCCCTGTGGGAGCGGGCTTGCCCGCGATCGAGGGCGTAGCCCTCGCCAGGGCCCTGGAGCCGACCGATGAACCCGACCTTCGCCTCCCTCAGCCTCGCCCACCTGCGCACCCTCGACTGCCTCCTGCAGTTGAAGAACCTCAGCCACGCCGCCGAGCGCCTGGGCTGTAGCCAGTCAGCCCTGAGCCGCCAACTGGCTCACCTGCGCGAGGCCTTCGACGACCCGTTGCTGGTGCGCCAGGGGCGCGGCTATGTGCTCAGCGAGCATGCCGAAGCCTTGGTCGAGCCCCTGCGCCAGGTCTTGGAGGAGCTACAGGCCCTGCGCCAGCCGGCAGCCTTCGACCCGGCGCGTTGCGAGCGGCGCTTCTGCCTGGCCGCCTCGGACTATGTGGCCGAGCACATGCTGCCGCTGCTGGTGGCAGCGCTGGAACGCGAGGCGCCGGGCGTGTCCCTGGAGTACCGCACCTGGCAGGCCGGCCAGTATGCCCTGCTGGCCAGCGGCGAGATCGACCTGGCCACCACGCTGTTCGACGAGTCGCCACCCAACCTGCACGGTCGCTTGCTCGGCGAGGACCGGGCCGTGTGCCTGATGCGCCACGACCATCCGCTGACCGCCCGTGACGGCTTGAGCCAGGACGACTACCTGGCCTTCAAGCACGTGCGCATCTCTGGCGGCGGCGACAAGGACAGCTTCATCGACCGCCACCTGCGCTCCCAGGGCCTGCAGCGGCGGATCGGCCTGGAAGTGCCGTTCTTCTCCGCCACCGTGCAGGTACTGGGTAACGGCCAGGCCCTGGCCACTGTGCCCGAGCACATCGCCCGCCAGCTTTGCCGCCTGCACCGGCTGGCCTGGCGGCCGCTGTGCTTCATCGAGCATACCCAGCGCTACTGGGTGGTCTGGCACCAGCGCCTGCAGGCGTCGGCCGAGCACCGCTGGCTGCGCAACCGGGTATTCGAGCTGTGGCGCCAGTCGCAGTTCGGTGTGCAGGGCGGGCATGCGCCTTCGCCATAGCAGCTATGCGCGAAGCGGGGTTCTTCGGCGACGGATCGGTCCCTAGACTGGCCAGGTGGCGCGGGTTGTTCGAGAGTAGTGGGGCCGCTTTGCAGCCCATCGCCGGCAAGTCCCAACCCACCGTCCCGAACGACCACCGCCATCCCCCCGACCGCTCGCCAAGGAGACCGCCCGTGACCCCGGAACAATTCCGCCAATATGGCCACCAACTGATCGACCTGATCGCCGACTACCGCCAGGGCGTCGCCGAGCGTCCGGTGATGGCCCAGGTCGAGCCCGGTTACCTCAAGGCCGCCTTGCCGGCCGGTGCGCCGCAGCAGGGCGAGCCGTTCGAGACGATCCTCGCCGACGTGGACACGCTGCTGATGCCGGGCCTGTCCCACTGGCAGCATCCGGATTTCTATGGCTATTTCCCATCCAACGGCACCCTGTCGTCGGTGCTGGGCGATTTCCTCAGCACCGGGCTTGGCGTGTTGGGCCTGTCCTGGCAGTCCAGCCCGGCCCTGAGCGAGCTGGAGGAAACCACCCTCGACTGGCTGCGCCAGTTGCTCGGCCTGTCGGCGCAGTGGAGCGGCGTGATCCAGGACACGGCCTCGACCAGCACGCTGTTGGCGCTGATCTGCGCCCGCGAGCGCGCCAGCGACTACGCCCTGGTCCGTGGCGGCCTGCAAGGCCAGGCCAAGCCGCTGGTCGTCTATGTCAGCGCCCATGCCCACAGCTCGGTGGACAAGGCCGCATTGCTGGCGGGCTTCGGCCGCGACAACATCCGCCTGATCCCCACCGACGAGCGCTTCGCCATGCGCCCCGAGGCGTTGCAGGCCGCCATCGAACAGGACCTGGCCGCCGGCAACCAACCCTGCGCGGTGGTCGCCACCACCGGCACCACCACCACCACGGCCCTCGACCCGCTGGGCCCGATCGGTGCCATCACCCAGGCCCACGGGTTATGGCTGCACGTCGACTCGGCCATGGCCGGCTCGGCGATGATCCTCCCCGAGTGCCGCTGGATGTGGGACGGCATCGAGCAGGCCGACTCGGTGGTGGTCAATGCCCACAAGTGGCTGGGCGTGGCGTTCGACTGCTCGATCTACTACGTACGCGATCCCCAGCACCTGATCCGGGTGATGAGCACCAACCCCAGCTACCTGCAATCGGCGGTCGATGGCGAGGTCAAGAACCTGCGTGACTGGGGCATCCCCCTGGGCCGCCGCTTCCGTGCCCTGAAGCTGTGGTTCATGCTGCGCAGCGAAGGTGTCGAGGCCCTGCAACAGCGCCTGCGCCGCGACCTGGACAACGCCCGTTGGCTGGCCGAGCAGGTCGAGGCGGCACCGCAGTGGGAGTTGCTGGCACCGGTGCAGTTGCAGACCCTGTGCATCCGCCATCGCACGGCAGGGCTGGACGGCGAGGCGCTGGATGCCCACACCCGTGCCTGGGCCGACAGGCTCAATGGCTCCGGGCAGGCCTACGTGACCCCGGCGACCCTGGAGGGGCGCTGGATGGTACGGGTATCGGTGGGGGCGCTGCCCACCGAGCGTGAGCATGTGCAGCGGTTGTGGGAGCGGTTGCAGGCTGTCGTCGCTGCTTGACAGCGCCTGGGGCCGCTGCGCGCCCCTTCGCGGGCCAGCCCGCTCCCACACAGACCGCGCCATGCCTGAGAGCGGCGCCAACCAGGGAGCCGGCTTGCCGGCGATGGGCTGCAGCGCAGCCCCGGGGAAACTCAGTGGCTCATCGCCTGAAAGCTGCTCTTGCGGCTGGCCTCGTAGGCTTCCTTCTCCATCGGCTTGGCCTGCGGGTTGCCCAGGTCTTCCATGGCCAGGCGATGGGTCTCCGGCGCGATGTAGGCCGCCAGGGCGCACAGGCAGGTGATGAAGAACGCCAGGCCGCCGACCACCAGCGGGATGTTGCCTGAACCGGGCGGGGCGACGGTGGCGAACAGCGCCGGCAGCATCGCCGTGAGCATGGTGCCGATGTTCTGCGCGATGGCCATGGCCGATACCCGGTAGCGGGTCTGGAACAGCTCCGGATAGAAGCTGGGGAACACGGCGTTGTAGCCCTGGTAGACCATGCCCCACATGAGGATCGAGGTGACGAAGGCCAGGGGCACGCTCTGGATGCTGATGGCGTACAGGTAGACGAACGCCAGCAGGCCCGAGCCCAGGCAGCCGGCGATCATGGTCGGGCGACGGCCGATCCTGTCGGACAGGTTGCCGACGAAGGGGATCACCAGCACCGCGACGATATTGCCCACCACCGGGATCCACAGGTACACGCTCTTGTCGAAGCCCACGCCGTAGGCCGGCTGCACCGCGTAGGCCGCGCCGAAGATGGTGGCGACCACCGGGATCACGTTCATCAGCGACATGAACATCACCAGCACCATGCACTTCCAGCTGTGGCGGAAGGCTTCGCTGATCGGCGACTTGGCCACTTTGTCTTGCTGCTCTTCCTGGACGAAGGCCGGCGTCTCGTGGACTTCCCTGCGGATGATGAAACCGGCCACCAGCACCAGCGCACTCAGCAGGAACGGAATACGCCAGCCCCAGTCGTTGAACGCTTCGCTGGGCATGAAGTAAGCCAGCGGCAGGAACACCGCCGCCGCCATCACCTGGCCGGCCTGCACGCCTTGCAGGGTGTAGCTGGCGTAATAGCCACGGCGCCCGAACGGTGCGTGCTCCATGATCATCGAGCTGGCCCCGGAGATCTCGCCGGCCACGGCGAAGCCCTGGACCAGGCGCAATACCACCAACAGGGCCGGGGCGAGGAAGCCGATGTCCTCGTAGGTTGGCAGCAGGCCCACGGCCATGGTCGACAGGCCCATCAGGAACATGCACAGCAGCAGCACGTTCTTGCGGCCGCGGGTGTCGCCCCAGTGGCCGAGCACGAAGGCGCCCAGCGGGCGCGCCAGGTAGCCGACGCCGTAGGTCGCCAGCGAGGCGACGATAGCCATTTTCGGGTCGCTGGACGGGAAGAAGATCTGCGGGAAGATCAGCGCCGCGGCCTGGGCATAGATGAAGAAGTCGTAGTACTCGAGTGCCGAGCCTATCCACCCGCTGGCGGTCGCTTTCTTGGCTTGGGAGCTGGAGTGGGCCATCGTTGTCTCCGTTTGTTCTTGTAGGTCACCGGGCGGGGACGTCGGGCGCCGTTCTACGGGCCGGCGAGCGTCGCTGCACGAGCGGTTGCAGGAGTGGGTCAGTGCCGGGTGGCGAACGGTCGCAGGCCAAGCCCGCCTGTACAGGACGAACGAGCAGGGGCGGGGCGCAGGGCGAGGGAAATGTGCATAGGTCGGTACCCGTTTTATTGAACTTATTATGTCGTGACGCTGGGCTTCTCGGCACAGGGCCCGCCGAACGTGGGGCAGGGGAGGTGGGCCTGTGCTGGAAATCATGGTTGCCCACGGCTTGGCACCGAATCAATTCGTGCAACCCGCTTTTGTTCGATAATCGAACACAAAACTAACTGTTCCGTACAAAATAAATTGCTGGGGTGACTTTACCTGCCAATAATCGATCATGCCAGGAGCCTGCCCAGGTTTTCGGCATTGTCGTGCGCGCAGGCCCAAGGCCGCGCTCCAATAACAAGGAACTCCAGCCATGCAGCGTTCGATCGCCACCGTGTCCTTGAGCGGTACCCTGCCGGAAAAGCTCGAAGCCATTGCCGCCGCCGGTTTCGACGGCGTCGAGATCTTCGAGAACGATCTTTTGTACTACGCCGGCAGCCCCCGTGAGATCCGCCAGATGTGCGCCGATCTTGGCATCGCCATCACCCTGTTCCAGCCGTTTCGCGATTTCGAGGGCTGCCGCCGCGACCGCTTGCAGAAGAACCTCGACCGCGCCGAGCGCAAGTTCGACCTGATGCAGGAGCTGGGCACCGACTTGGTGCTGGTGTGCAGCAACGTCCAGGCCGATGCCTTGGGCGACGAGCAGGTGCTGGTGGATGACCTGCGCCTGCTGGCCGAACGCGCGGGCCAGCGCGGCCTGCGCATCGGCTACGAAGCCCTGGCCTGGGGGCGTCACGTCAATACCTGGCAGCAGGTGTGGCAACTGGTGCGCCAGGCTGACCATCCAGCCCTGGGGGTGATCCTCGACAGCTTCCACACCCTGTCGCTCAACGGCGACCCTGGCGGTATCCGTGATATTCCCGGCGACAAGATCTTCTTCGTGCAGATGGCCGATGCGCCGATCCTGGCGATGGACGTACTGGAGTGGAGCCGGCATTTCCGTTGTTTCCCGGGGCAGGGCGAGATGGACCTGGCGGGCTTTCTCGCGCCGATCCTCGCCAGTGGTTATCGCGGGCCGCTGTCGCTGGAGATCTTCAACGACGGTTTTCGCGCAGCCCCTCCCCGGCAGAATGCCGCCGATGGCCTGCGCTCGCTGCTCTACCTGGAGGAGCAGACCCGCCTGCGGCTTGAACAGGAGGCGAAGGCCGTGGAGCCGGGCGTGCTGTTCAATACGCCGGCGGCCAGTGCCTACGAGGGCGTGGAGTTTCTCGAGTTTGCCGTCGACGAGGCGCTCGGCGCGCGCCTGGGCAGTTGGCTCGAGCGCCTGGGCTTCGCCGTGGCCGGCCAGCATCGTAGCAAGGCGGTGCGCCTGCTACGCCAGGGCGATATCAACATCGTGCTCAACGCCGAGCCCTATTCCTTCGCCCACAACTTCTTCGAGGCCCACGGCCCGTCCCTGTGCGCCACAGCGTTGCGGGTCAAGGATGGGCAAGCGGCCCTGCAGCGTGCCATCGCCTACCGTGGCCAGCCGTTTCGCGGGCTGGTGGGCCCGAACGAGCGGGAGATCCCCGCGGTACGTGCGCCGGACGGCAGCCTGATCTACCTGGTGCAACAGGCAGGCACGGGCCAGACCATCTACGACAGCGACTTCCACCTCGCTCCCACGGCGGCTGCCACCGGCGGGCTGCGGCGCATCGACCACATGGCCCTGGCCCTGCCGGCCGAATCGCTGGACAGCTGGGTGCTGTTCTACAAGAGCCTGTTCGGTTTCACCGCCGACGACGAGGTGGTGCTGCCCGACCCCTACGGTTTGGTCAAGAGCCGCGCCTTGCGTAGCCCCTGCGCCAGCCTGCGGCTGCCGCTGAACATCTCGCAGAGCCGTAACACCGCCATTGCCCACGCGCTGTCCAGCTACGGTGGCTCGGGCGTGCACCATATCGCCTTCGCATGCGAGGACATCTTCCGCGAAGTGGCCAGGGCCAAGGAGGCCGGTGTGCCGCTGCTGGAGATCCCGCTGAACTACTACGACGACCTGGCGGCGCGCTTCGACTTCGACGACGAGTTCCTCAGCGAGCTGGCCTACTACAACGTGCTGTACGACCGCGATGCCCAGGGTGGCGAGCTGTTCCACGTGTACACCGAGCCATTCGAGGGGCGTTTCTTCTTCGAGATCCTCCAGCGCAAGGGCGGGTATGCCGGATATGGCGCGGCCAACGTCGCCGTACGCCTGGCAGCGCTGGCCAAGGCCCGCAGCGGCGTGGGGCGCAAGCCGGTGTTGTGATCGGCATGTGCTGTGAGGCGGTTTGTCACTTGGGGCCGCTTCGCGCCCCATCGCCGGCAAGCCGGCTCCCACAGGGTGCGCGTCGGCCACAAAGGATGCGGCTTGCAGGAACGTCCTCTACATGACTCAAGACTCGTGAGCACCGCCGGCGATGGGCTGCAAAGCAGCCCCAGGATCATCATGTTGCCCTCAGGCCAATGCCTCGCGCGTACGGCTGCTCGCCTGGGTATGCCGCAACGTCGGTAGCAGAAAGGCAATGGCCAGCAGGCACGCCGCCACCAGCATCACGAACCCACCGTCCCAACCAAAGTGGTCCACGGTGTAGCCCATCGCCGCACTGGCGGCGACCGAGCCGCCGAGGTAGCCGAACAGCCCAGTGAAACCGGCTGCGGTACCAGCAGCTTTTTTCGGTGCCAACTCCAGCGCTTGCAGCCCCACCAGCATGACCGGCCCATAGATCAGGAAGCCAATGGCAAAGAGCGCAGCCATGTCGATGCCCGGGTTGCCCGGCGGATTGAGCCAGTAGACCAGGGTGGCGACGGTGACCAGCGCCATGAACACGATGCCGGTCAGCCCGCGGTTGCCACGGAAGATCCGGTCCGACATCCAGCCGCACAGCAGGGTGCCGGGAATCCCGGCCCACTCGTAGAAGAAATAGGCCCACGACGTGGTGTCGACGCTGAAGTGCTTGGCTTCCTTGAGGTAAGTCGGCGCCCAGTCCAGCACGCCATAGCGCAACAGGTAGACGAAGACGTTGGCCAGGGCGATGTACCACAGCAATTTATTGCGCAGCACGTAGTCGACGAAGATCCGCCTGGCGCTGAATTCCTGTTCATGGCTGGCATCGTAGCCTTCGGGGTAATCGTGCTTGTACTGCTCCACCGGCGGCAGGCCGACCGACTGGGGCGTGTCGCGCATGGCGGCGAAGGCGAATACCGCCACCAGTACCGCCACGGCCGCAGGCACGTAGAACGCAGCGTGCCAGTCGTTGGTCCAGCCCAGGCCCAGCAGGAACAGCGGGCCGATCAGGCCGCCGCCGACGTTGTGCGCCACGTTCCACACCGACACCACGCCGCCGCGCTCCTTGCGCGACCACCAGTGCACCATGGTTCGCCCGCTCGCCGGCCAGCCCATGCCCTGGGCCCAGCCATTGATGAACAGCAACACGAACATGACCGTCACGCTGGACGTGGCCCAATGTGCGAAACCGAACAGGAACATCACCGATGCCGACAGTAGCAGGCCGAACGGCAGGAAGTAGCGCGGGTTGGAGCGGTCCGAGACCAGGCCCATGAGGAACTTGGACAGGCCGTAGGCAATGGCCACGGCGGAAATGGCCACCCCGAGCTGGCCGCGCGTGTAGCCTTCCTCCTCGATCAGGTAGGGCATGGCCAGGGAGAAGTTCTTGCGCAGCAGGTAGTAGCCGGCATAGCCAATGAAGATGCCGGCGAAGATCTGCCAGCGCAGGCGGCGGTAGGTGGTGTCGACGTGCTCGGCGGGCAGTGGCGCCCGATGCATGGCGGGACGGAAGAGGGCGAACATCCTGTATCTCCGGTTTTATTATTGGTGTGCGAAAACGAATATCATGTTTTCGATATGGAAAACAATATCGTGCTTAGGTCCGGATGTGTTGTATTTCGAATGTTCGGCGGGGGAGGGCGTTGCCGAGGCAGCGGGCGTCTTCGATATTGGCTGTTCTGGGCCGCTACGCGGCCATCGCCGGCAAGCCGGCTCCCATGGCGAGTCGATTACGGGTGCCTCACTCCACCACTGGATTGGGTTCGGGCTCAGTCAGGCGCCCTGCACCCCAGCGTCACTTCGATTTCCCGGCCAGCAGCCAACCGGGCATCCGCCACCAACATCAGCGTGCGGGCGCCTGCATGGCGACTGTCGAGCAGGCCTTCCTGGAGGATGAACGAAGTGGCGCCGGCCCCCGTGGCCAGCAGGCGATAACGGATCAGTGCCGAAGTGCAGCCACACTCGCCGGTGGAGCGTCTGGCTTCCAGGGTGAGCGGCAGTAGTACTTGCCCTTGCGCTGTGCGCGGGGGGGCGAGGTGAGCGGCGAGACAGGTGGAGAGGGTATTGTCGAGGGTCGGCGCGCCAGCCAGGGCGCCAGCGAGCGGGGCGGCCAGGCATAGGCTGCCGAGGCGCAGGGCTCTGGCATCCATGGTGGTGTTCCGGTGTAAGGGGCAGTCCTTCAAGGTGTCCTGAAGTAATGGGCTGTTGGGCTGCTTCGCAGCCCTTTCGCGACACAAGGCCGCTCCCACAGGGGGCGTTGCCCTTTCAGTCCCTGTTCTCTGCGCAAAGCGCCCCCTGAAGTGTAGAGCAGCGCCGGGCTTATGAGCGGCTCCAGCATTGTCGTCAGGGCATCACGCCTGCAACGGCAGGCAGGCGTAGACCACCAGTTCCACCAGCATTTCCTCGCGTGCCAGCCCTGCCACCACGACCGCGGCGCGGTTGGGGAAGGGCGCTTGGAAGTATTGCGCGTACACGGCATTGACCGTTGCCAGGTAACTGCGGTCGGTGACGTAGATCAGTACCTGGGTCACGGCATCCAGCGAGCTGCCCGCAGCCTCGAGGGTATGGCGCAGGTTGTCCAGCGTCTGGCGCGCCTGGGCTTCGATGCCGCCGGCGACCACCTGACCCTGGGCATCGATGGGGATCTGCGCGGTGTAGAGCGTGCCGTTGCCGACGACGGCCCACTCCAGCGGGGCTTTGGACGCGAACAGGTCGGTCTTGATGGCGTATTTCATGAGTGTGTTCCTGGGGGGATGGGAGGGGGCTTGTCAATCGGCGTCGCTGCCGCCTCCAGCACCGTGCCGGCGCGAGGCTTCGGTGCTTTCGACGAGGATGTGCCCGGCCAGTTGCTTGAGCCGCTGCCAGGTGTGCTCGCTGACGCTGAAGCCTTGGTTGAGCGCGGCCTGCGCGCAGGCGACTCGCTGGGCGCAGTTGGCCGGGCGGCTGAAGGTGACGGTGATGCTCTGTTCGATGCACTCGGCTGTCGACGGCAGCTCGTGCAGGTCAGGGTGGCTGTCGAGCGCGGCGAAGGTGGCGATGTGCAACTGACGGGCATCGCTCCAACGGGCCTGGACCTCCAGGCCGAGCTCGGCGGCCCGGCACAGGTAGCCAAGCAACAGCAGGCGGTTGTGGCAGTGGTGGATCCGCAGCACCGCCTGGCCTGTGCGCAGCGCCTTGGCCAGGGCCAGCTCCACCACGGTCGCGGCGCAGCGCAGCACACTCTGGCCACGAGCATCGATCACCAGCAGGGCGCTGTCTTCATAGCTCAGGGCAAAGGGCTGGTCGGCTTCGTTGCGCAGGTAGTCCAAGGCCTTTTCCAGCGTCGCGACGCCATCGAGCCCCTGCAATTGCAGCCAGCCGACCATGTCGGCCGCGTCCTCGCAATCGCCGGCGGCAAAACCCATGCCTTCGAAGGCCTTGCGGCACATCACCTGGATTTCGTTGAGGGATACGCGCATGGTCAGTGATCTCCGTCCGGCATGACCGCAAAGTTCCAGTCGTCTGCGAATGGCTGGCCGATTTCGCTCACCAGCGGCGCCCCCTGGAACAGCGTGATGCGCACCCAGCGGCTCGACTTGGGGTCGAACTTGCCAGCACCGAAGAACGCCAGTTTGCAGCGCAGCAGGTGGATCGGCAGCATGTCGCGGGCCAGCAGGTTGGCGCGGATCTCGCCATAGCTGCGTAGCGCCATGCCCTGCAGGCGGCGTACCGTGCCCTTGAACGCCGGCTGGGCGATCAGAAAGTGCGCAGTCAGCGCATCGGGGTGGGCGTGCAGGTGATCGACCAGTGCGGCGTGGCACTGCTGGATGTTGCGGGCGATGCCCAGTTGCATTTCCTTCTCGGCGCCCGGTTCCTCGACGCGCATGCCCAGGCGGGGCTCTTCCTTGTCTGCGGAGCGGTACCAGAAGAAGTGCTCGGCGTCGGCATCGCTGAAGTCGTAGGCCAGCGCCCAGCCGTAGTGGCTTTCGATCAGCTTGCGCAGGTGCGCCAGGGGCATTTGTGCGTCCAGGCGCCAACCTTCGACCACGCCCATCTGCTCGGCCAGCGGTAGCACCTGCTCGGGGTACAGCTCCAGCAACAGGCTGACCAGCAACTCCTGGCAGCCGACGCTCGCGTGCGCTTCGCTCCAGGCCAGCAGGCGTGCCCAGAGGTCGTTGCCGGTGGGCTGGCGATCGAGCCACTCGGCCAGGGGCGCGAGGTCGGCCAGGGTCTGCTGGTCCTGCGCGTGCTGGCGCAGGTCTTCGGTATGGCTCTGCTGCAGGTGCAGGCGTGCCCGCGCCAGCAGGTCATGCAGACGCTGCATGTGGGCCGGGTCGGCTGCTTGCGCGAGCACCCGGGCCAGGGCGGTTTCCCGTGCCCAGACCCACTGGTCGACCAGTTGCGGGTGGTTGAGCAGAAATGGCGCCATGCCCAGCCCGGTGGAGTTGCCGACCCCCAGGTAGCGTTGCAGCGCCGGGGCCAGTCTCACCGCACGCCGTGGGTTGCGTGCCCGCGCCATGTGTTCGATCTGTTCGATGCTGAAGTGCCGCAGCAGGTACACGGTGAACATCTGTGCCGCGAAGGGCTGGCTGAAGTCCTCGTTGCCATGCAGGCAGCCGAAGTCGGCGATGCCGAACTTGCCGTTGCCATAGACGGCGGTGGTGCGATACAGGTAGCCGACTTCGGCCAGTTGCCGCGGGTCGGGCTGCTGGCCTTCGGCCAGGGCCGCGAGGAAGCGGTCGAAGTTGCGCAGGCTGCGGTTGGCGCGCGACAGCACCAGCACACGGGCGTCGAAGCGGCCGGCTTCCTGCAGGGGGACGTTGCGCTGCAGGTCGGCCAGTTGCGCCTCGTCGACGTCCCCGGCCAGCAGCACGAAACTCACGTCCCATTGGTCGGCGATCACCCGGTCGCTGCGTTTTTCCGGCGGCAGGTAGGCCGAGAAGATCACGCAGTGGTAGTGCGCATTCGGTGTGTCGATGCGGTAGATGACGGTGCCGAAACCTTCGCCATCGAGGTCGAAACGGCTGCGCTGGATGCGCCAGCCTTGGTTCATCATCCGGCGCATGCTGCTGCGCACGAAGCTCAAGGGGCTCTGGAAGTGGCTGCCCAGCCGGGCCAGGTCCATGACCTGGCTGGCGGGGCGCAGCGCGTGCGCTGCGAACAGGGTGTTGGACATTGTTAGGGTTCCTGGATGCATCATGTTCAGAGGCCTTGTGCGTGGGCCATGTGCCGGGCGATGCGCACGGCATCCCACAGCGCCGGCAGGATCAGCAGCGACACCGGCACCGCGGTGATGACGATGAAGGACTGCAGGGCCGTCACGCCGCCTGCGCCGATGGTGATCAGCACCACGGCCGCCAGGCCCATGCCGATGGCCCAGAAACCGCGCAGCCATTTCTTCGGCTTGTCGCTGCTGGACATCGCCAGTGCCACGGTGAAGGCCATGGCGTCGCCGTTGGTGGCCACCGAGATGAAACTCAGGAACAGGAACAGCGCACTGACCAGGCCACCCAGGGGCAGGTTCTGCGTCACGCCCAGCAGCAGGTCTTCGGGCTGGCTGCCATGGGCGGTGACGATACCCGGGGTCTGCAGCTCCAGGCCGATGCCGCTGCCGCCGACCACGGTGAACCAGAACATGGTCACCAGCGGGGCAACGATCGACAGCGTCATGATGATCTCGCGGATGGTGCGGCCCCGGGAGATCCGCGCGACGTACAGCGCGACCATGGGGGCATAGCCGATGAACCAGCCCCAGAAGAACACCGTCCACCAATCCAGCCACTTGGGGTCGGCACGGAACAGGGTCATCGGCAGGAAGTGCTCCACGTGCAGGGCCAGGGCCGAGGGGAAGCTGCCGAGGATGAACAGGGTGGGGCCGAACGCTACCATGAACACCGCGAGCCCGAGCATCAGCCAGACGTTGATCTCGCTGACGAAACGGATGCCCTTGAGCCCCACCAGGCACGAGACGGTGTACATCAGCGTCACCAGGACGATGGTGAGCGACTGGGTGAACAGGTCGTTGGGCAGGCCCCACGCCGCGTGCAGGGCGCTGCTGATTTGCAGGCCGAGGAAACCGATCGGGCCGATGGTGCCGGCGACCACGGCGATGATCGAGGTGGCGTCGGCCAGGGTGCCGATCGGGCCCCTGAGGGCGCGCTCGCCGAACAGCGGGTAGAGCAGGGTGCGGGGCGCCAGCGGCAGGCCCTTGTCGTAGTGCAGGTGCATCAGCACGATCGCCAGCAGGCTGCCGAGCACCGCCCAGGCGAGGAAGCCCCAGTGCACGAAGGACTGTGCCAGCGCCGCCGTGGCCGCCGCCTCGCTGTGCGGCTGCACGCCGGCGAACAGGGGGGGCGGGCTGGCGAAGTGCATCAGCGGTTCGGCCGCAGCCCAGAAGGCGCCGCCGCCTGCCAGCAGTGCGCACATGATCACCGCGATCCAGTTGAAGGTGCTGATGTCCGGGCGTTGTTCGACGCCGCCCAGGCGCACGCGCCCATATTTCGAGAAACCGATGCCCAGGCTGACCACGAAGGTCACCAGCATCAGCACCTGCCAGTACAGGCCGAAGGCCTTGGTCGACCAGGCGAACAGGGTATCGACCAGTGCCGATACCGCGTCGATGTCGACCAGCGCCGCGACCAGGAACGCCGCGAGGAAACCGCCGCTGATCAAGAACAGCGGCCAGTCGATATCCCGGGCGAGCGGCAGGCGCATGGCCTGGCCGTCCGCTGGCAGGGTGGTTGGGTTTTTCATGAAGCCTCCGGAACCTGCGTTGTTGTTATTGTTCAAGCTGTCCGTGCGGGGAGATTCAGGCCTGCGCCGTGGTGGCGGTTTCCAGCAGGCGCAACCAGTTCAGGCCCATGATCTGGCGCACCTCGTCCTCGGCGAAGCCTCGGGCGCGCAGGCCTTGGGCGATGTTGGGGAAGTCGCGGCTGTCACGGAACCACTGCAGCGGTGCCGGCCAGTTGGCGTTGTCCTTCGAGCCTTCGCCGTAGTCCTTTTCCTTGCTCCAGCGCCCGTTGCGCATCCATTCGAGCACCGACAGCGGTTGCGCCTGGCACAGGTCGGTGCCGATGCCGATGTGCTCGACCCCCATCAGGTCGGCGGTGCTGGCGATCATGTCGCAGAAGCTTTCCAGGCTGCAGGCCGAGGCGCCCTTGAGGTGGAAGGGGTAGGTGCTGAAGCCCAGCAGGCCACCGGACTCGGCGATACCGCGCAGCACCGCATCGGACTTGTTGCGCTTGGCGGCATGGAAGCTCGACGGGTTGGCGTGGGAGACGATCACCGGCCGGCTCGACAGCTCGATGGCTTCCAGGGTGCTGCGTTCGGCGCTGTGCGACATGTCGATCAGCATGCCGACCCGGTTCATCTCGGCGATGACCTGGCGGCCGAAGCGGCTGATGCCGTTGTCTTCACGCTCGTAGCAACCACTGGCCAGCAGGCTCTGGTTGTTGTAGGTGAGCTGCATGACGAACACCCCCAGCTGGCGGAAGATCTCCACCAGGGCGATGTCGTCCTCGATCGGCGAGCAGTTCTGGAAGCCGAAGAAGATCCCCACCCGGCCTTCTTCGTGGGCCAGGCGGATATCGCTGGCCGTGCGTACCGGGCGGATCAGCTGTGGCCAGGTTTCGAAGCGGCGGTTCCACTCGCCGAGGCGCGAGAGGGTTTCGCGAGCGTTCTCGTGGTAGGCGATGGTGGCGTGCACCGCGCTCAGGCCACCGGCTTGCATCTGCTGGAATATTTCCGGGCTCCAGTTGGAGTACTGCAGGCCGTCGATCATCAGTAGGTCGTGCATGGCGCGTGCTCCTTCAAGGCCGCAGGTAGGTGGTCTTGACCACGGTGTAGAAGTCGCGGGCGTACTGCCCCTGTTCGCGCGGGCCGAAGCTGGAGGCTTTGCGGCCGCCGAAGGGCACGTGGTAGTCGGTGCCGGCGGTGGGCAGGTTGACCATCACGCAGCCGGTCTGGGCGCGGCGGCGGAACTCGGTGGCGTGGCGCAACGACTGGGTGACGATGCCGGCGGTCAGGCCGTACGGGGTGTCGTTGAGCGTGGCCAGGGCGTCCTCGAAATCGCCCACGCGGATCACGCAGGCGATGGGGCCGAACACTTCCTCGCGGTTGATGCGCATGTCATTGCGGCTGTCAACGAATAGCGCCGGGCGCATGTAGTAGCCGTCGGTCTCCAGTTGCAGCCGTTCGCCGCCTTCGATCAGCGTGGCGCCTTCGGCCTGGGCCAGGCGCAGGTAGCCCAGGTTCTGCTCCAACTGGCGGGCGTCGGCCACCGGGCCGATCTGCACGCCGGCCTGCAGGGCGTGGCCGACCTTGAGCTGGCGCATGCGCAGGCGCAGGGCCTCGACGAAGCGGTCGTGGATACCCTCGCAGACGATCAGCCGCGAGGAGGCCGTGCATTTTTGTCCCGTGCCGAAGAACGCACCGTTGAGCGCGCACTCCACCGCCAGGTCGAGGTCGGCGTCGTCCATCACCACCAGGGCATTCTTGCTGCCCATCTCCAGTTGGCAGCGCACCAGGTTGCCGGCGGTGGCGACCGCGACGCGGCGGCCGGTTTCCAGCGAGCCGGTGAAGGTCAGGGCGTCGATCTCCGGCGAGTTCACCAGGGTTTCGCCGACATTGGCGCCGCTGCCCATGATCAGGTTGAAGGTGCCGGCGGGCAGGCCCTGGCGGCTGATGATCTCGGTCAGCGCCCAGGCGCTGGCCGGTACCAGGTTGGCCGGCTTGAACACCACGGCGTTGCCGAAGGCCAGGGCCGGGGCGATCTTCCAGGCGGCGGTGGCCATGGGGAAGTTCCAGGGGGTGATGATGCCCACCACGCCTACCGGCTCGCGGTGCACCTCGATGTCGATACCGGTGCGCACGGAAGCGGCGGTCTCGCCCATCTGGCGCAGCACTTCGGCGGCGTAGTAGTGGAAGAACTGGCCGCTGCGGTTGACCTCGCCAATGCCTTCGGCCAGGGGCTTGCCCTCTTCACGGGAGAGCAGCTCGCCGAGTTCGTCCTTGCGGGCGATCAGTTCGTCGCCGATGGCCATCAGCACCTGCTGGCGGGCTTCGAGGCCGCTGGCGGCCCACTGCGGTTGCGCGGCGCGGGCGGCCTGGATGGCCTGGCGGGCCTGTTCGGCGCTGGCCTGGTGGTATTGGCCGATCAGGTCGCGGGTATCCGAAGGGCTGTGGTTGGCCAGCGTGGACTGGCCTTCGCACCATTGGCCATCGATGTAGTTCTTGTAGGGAGTGAGTGACATTGAGAAGCCTCCGTTTGCCTGGCTCTCATCTTGCGAGCAATATGGCGCAAATAAAAATTAATAAAAAAAATGATTCGATAAGGAACGCTAACCATGTTGCCCGAGCTGAAGATCGCCCAGTTGCGCTATTTCCTGTGGGTCGCGGAGCTCAAGAGCTTCCACGCTGCCGCCCGCCAGGCCTACCGCACCCAGCCGGCGGTATCGCTGGCGGTGCGCGAGCTGGAGCAGAAGCTGGGCCAGGCGCTGGTCGAGAAGGGCGGCGGGCGGGTCGAGCTGACGCCTTTTGGCGAGCATTGCCTGCCGTTGTTCCGTGGCCTGGTCGAGCACCACGACCGCATCGCTCGCGAGGCCACCTTGCTGGCTCGGCACGAGATCGGCCAGGTGAGCATCGCCACCGTGCCTTCGGTGGCCAGCCGGCTGCTGCCGGGGCCCCTGGGGCGCTTCGTGGCCGAGCACCCGAACGTGCAGGTGAGCATCCAGGACGGCAGCGCCGACAGCGTGCAGCAACTGCTGGCCCAGGGGCAGGTGGACTTCGTCATCAGCAGCATGTGGATGGCCGATGAGCAGGTCGAGTTCGTGCCGATCCTCAACGACCAGGTGGGGGTGGTGTGCCGCAGCGACCATCCCCTGGTGCAGGGCGGCGGGACGTTGCACTGGTCGCAGTTGCAGGGGGTGCCGATCATCCGCAACGGCACCTCGCGGCTGCTGGAGGGCACCGAGGCCGAGTGCCTGCTGGCGCACAGCCGGTTGTTCGTCTCCAACATGATTTCGCTGATCGCGATGCTGGAGGAGGGCGTGGGGATCAGCACGCTGCCGTACCTGGCGTTCCCGCTGGAGAACGAAAAGCTCGCCTTCCTGCCGCTGGCCGAGCCGAAGGTGGAGCGCCAGATCGGCATGCTGACGCGCAAGGGGCGCAGCCTGTCGCCTGCGGCCGAGGCGTTGATGACGTTCTTGCGGGCGCAGTTGCCCAAGGCGGGGGATCGGTAGGGGCGGTTCATTCATGGGGGCCAGGAGTCCCGCTTTTGGCACATGTGCAGCCTTGCGGGTGGGTTATAGTCCGGCGATGTGAACCCTTCCCCCGCTGGAGTACCGCCCGTGACCGAATACACCGCGTTCAAGGTCGAACTGACCGACAACATTGCCCATGTGCAGATCAACCGCCCGGAGAAGATCAATGCGATGAACGCGGCCTTCTGGGAGGAGATCGTCGCCATCTTCCAGTGGATCGACGACACCGATGCGGTGCGCGCGGTGGTGCTCAGCGGCGCTGGCAAGCACTTCTCCTCGGGCATCGACCTGATGATGCTGGCCTCGCTGGCGGGCCAGATGGGCAAGGATGTCGGCCGCAACGCCCGCCTGTTGCGCCGTACCATCCTGCGCCTGCAGGCGTCGTTCAATGCCGTGGACAATTGCCGCAAGCCGGTGCTGGCGGCGATCCAGGGCTATTGCATCGGTGGCGCCATCGACCTGGTGTCGGCCTGCGACATGCGCTATTGCAGCGCGGACGCGCAGTTCTCGATCAAGGAGATCGACATGGGCATGGCCGCCGATGTCGGCACCTTGCAGCGTTTGCCGCGCATCATCGGTGACGGCATGCTGCGCGAACTGGCCTTCACCGGACGCACGATCGATGCCCAGGAGGCCCTGCGCATCGGCCTGGTCAATCGGGTCCATGACGACCAGGCGGCGCTGCTCGATGCAGTCTTTGCCATCGCCAGGGAAATTGCAGGAAAATCCCCCATTGCCGTGGCCGGCACCAAGGAGATGCTCAGCTACATGCGCGACCATCGCATCGACGATGGCCTGGAGTACATCGCCACCTGGAATGCCGCCATGCTGCAGTCCGAGGACCTGCGGGTCGCCGTGGCGGCCCACATGAGCAAACAGAAACCGACGTTCGCTGACTGACCTGGCCAGCGGGCGCCAGCAAGGAACCCGAACATGTCAGCACGCTGGACTACCGCAGTACTCGACCCGCAGATCGTCGGAGGCTGGGCCGTGGCCCGCAGCCCGCAGGGGTTCCTGGTGGACGCCAACGGTGCGCTGTTCCCCCGTGACTGGCTGGCGCGCCAGGACTTGGACGTGCTCTGCGAGCATGGCATCGGCCACTTCGATGGCCAGCCGGTGTTCCTCCTCGAGCTGCGCGCCGCCACCGACCTGCCGGGCTGCAGTTGGCGCGGCCTGCGCCAGTTCATGCTGGAGGGCGACGCCGACACCTACAGGGTCCTCGGCTACGCGGCGCAGATTGGTACCTGGGCCCGCGAACACCGCTTCTGTGGCAGTTGCGGCCAGCCCATGGCGCAGATCCGCTGGGAGCGCGCCATGTATTGCCAGGCCTGCGACCTGCGCAGCTACCCGCGCATCTCGCCGAGCATGATCGCGCTGATCACCCGCGGCGACGAAATCCTCCTGGCCCGCTCGCCGCGCTTCGTCACCGGCGTCTACAGCACCCTGGCGGGCTTTGCCGAGCCGGGCGAGTCGGCCGAGCAGTGCCTGGTGCGCGAAGTGCTGGAGGAAGTGGCGGTGCAGGTGAAGAACATCCAGTACGTGGGCAGCCAGTGCTGGCCGTTCCCGCACTCGATGATGCTGGGCTTCCATGCCGAGTACGCCAGTGGCGAGATCGTCATGCAGCCGGACGAGATCGAGGATGCCAAGTGGTTCAGCGTGCATGACTTGCCGCCACTGCCGGCCGGGCGTTCCATCGCCCGCTACCTGATCGACCTCTATGTGGCGCGTCGATTGGGCCAGCAGGAGCCGGCATTCCCGGCCTAGGTCCGTAGCAAATGCCGCGAAGCACTCCAACGCTGCGCAAACACTGCGCTATCCGACCCAGTGCTGCCATACCAGGCGCACGGTCAGCGCCAGCACCACGGCGATGAACACCGGGCGGATGAACTTGCTGCCCCCGCTGATCGCCGTGCGTGCGCCAAAAAAGGCACCGACCATCACCGACAGGCCCATGGCCAGGCCAACGATATAGTCCACCTGCCCGGACAGGATGAACACCGTCAGCGCCGCGATGTTGCTGACGAAGTTCATGCTGCGCGCCACGCCGCTGGCGCGCACCAAGTCGATGGGGTAGAGCAGCAGCGTGCTCACCGTCCAGAACGCCCCGGTGCCGGGGCCGGCCACGCCGTCGTAGAAGCCCAGGCTCAAGCCCTGGGGGAACTGCCAGGTCTTCTTGATCGGTACATCGGCATCCAGCGGTGCCTTGGGCGTGCCGCCGAACAGCAGGTAGATGCCACAGGCGAACACGATCACCGGGAGCATCTTGTTCAGCCAGTCGGCGGGCATGATGTGCGCGACCACCGCACCGAGCAACGCACCGACCAGGGTCCCCAGCAGCGCCGGGCGCCATTGGGCCGGGTGGAACAACTTGCGCCGGTAGTAGGTGAAGCCGGCCGTGGCCGAGCCGAAGGTGGAACTGAGCTTGTTGGTGCCCAGCACCAGATGGGGCGGCATGCCGGCGGTGAGCAGCGCCGGGGTGGTGAGCAGGCCGCCACCGCCGGCGATGGCGTCGATGAAACCGGCGACGAAGGCGACTGCGGCGAGGATCAGCAGGGTAAGGGGTTCTACGGTGAGTTCGAAGGGCATGGGGCTTTGGCAGGCTGGGAGGCGGGGTGCGGCAAACGGCCGCGCTAGAGGCCGTACATGGTAATCCTCGGGAGGAGGGGTTGCCAGTCATGCCTTTGGGTTATGTGCCGGCGGTGTCCGGCCCTTTCGCGGGCTTGCCGTAACGCCGGACCGGCGCGAAAGGGGCGAGCGGGCATCAGAGGAACCAGCGATACTCCCGCGCACTGACCTCGTGCATGAACGCCAGGTGATCCTGGCGCTTGTTCTCGCAATACACCATCACGAACTCTTCCCCAAGCCCCTCGTTCACCGCCGGATGCCCGCGCATTGCCGCCACCGCGCCGAGCATGTCCCGGGGAAAATCGATCCCGCTGCCGCGATCCTCGTTGAGCGGCGCGATCGGTTCCTGCGCGGCCTGCAGCCCATGCTCCATGCCGCAGAGGATCGCCGCCAGCACCAGGTACGGGTTGGCATCGGCCCCCGCCAGGCGGTGCTCGATGCGCAGGTTGCGCGTATCCGACTCGGGAATGCGGATGCACGCATCGCGGTCTTCGAAGCCCCAGCTGGCGCGGCTGGCGGCATTGACCATGGCGCCGTAGCGGCGAAAAGCATTGTGGTTGGCGGCGAACACCGGCATGCAGTGCGGCAGCAGCGCCAGGCAGCCGGCCACCGCATGGCGCAGCGGGCGCTGCGCGTCGGCGGCCAGCAGGTTGTTGCCGGCGTTGTCGTAGAGGCTGACGTGCACGTGCATGCCGCTGCCGGGCGCGTCCAGGTAGGGCTTGCTCATGAACGAGGCGCGCAGCCCATGCTTGAGCGCCACGCCGCGGGTGCTGCGGCAGAACAGGGCGGCCCAGTCGGCGGCGCGCAGGCCGTCGTCGCAATGGCCGAAGTTGATCTCGAACTGCCCCGGGCCCAGCTCGGCGGTGATCACGTTGGCGTCCACGCCTTGCGCGTTGGCGGTCTCGACCATGTCCCGCAGCACGTCGCAGAAGCGCGAGAGGCGCTCGATATGCATGTTGGGCTGGTCGTCGGCATCGCCGCTGAGCGGATCGCGAGGGAAGCAGGGTAGGCCCTCCTTGAGCGCGCGGTCGAACAGGTAGAACTCCAGCTCGAACGCCACCACCGGGCGGATACCGCGCCGTTCGAGGCGTTGCAGCACGCGGGCGAGCACTTCCCGTGGCTCGAACTCGATGGGCGTGGCGGTACCGTCGGAGGTGACCAGCATCTGCCCCAGCGGCTCGCGCTCCCAGGTCACCGGCTTGAGCGTACCCGGCACCAGGCGCCGCAGGGCGTCCGGGTCGCCATCATTGAAGCAGTAGTCGCCGATGGGGAACAGCCCGCCCTGGACGCCCAGCAGCACGCAGTTCTGCGGCAGTTTCAGGGGGCTGCCGGCGGCGACCTTCTCGAGCATGTCCACAGGGTAGCGCTTGCCATAGAAGTGCCCGGGGATGTCCAGGCTGATCAGGTCCACATGGCGCACCTGTGGATGGCGGGCGCGGAAGGCGCGAACTTCGCTGAGCAGGTCGGGAAAGCTTGTTGTCGTTGTCATGCTGTGCTCTCAACGGAATACCCAGAGGACGCGGGTCGTCTGGTCGGTCAGGTTGGCGTAGCGGAACTGGCTGTGCGGCGGGAGCTGGAAGCTGTCGTTGGGGCCGAGGGTGACGGGGGCGTCATGCCCTTCGAGCCACAGGGTCAGTTGGCCTTCCAGGATGAAACCGCCTTGTTCGGCGCTGTCGTCCAGATGGCCCTCGCCGCTGCTGGCGCCGGGCGCCAGGTGGCTTTCGAGCATGGCGAAGCTGCCGGTGAGGCTGGGCGAGACCAGGACGTCGGTCACGCCCTGGGCGTAGTACAGCGTGCGTCGTTCGCCGGGGCGCGTCACCCAGCCCAGCGCCCGCGGCTTGCTGGGTTGGTAGAAGTAGGTGGTCGGTACGTGCAGGGCTTCGCTGATGGCCGTGAGGTCGGCCACGGTGGGCCTCGACAGACCACGCTCGACCTGCGAGAGAAACCCCAGCGAACGGTTGACCCGGCCGGCCAGCTCGCCCAAGGTCAGGCCGCGGTGCTTGCGCAGGTCGCGGATCAGCAGCGCCAGGCCCTGGATGTCGTCGTCGGTGTGCAGGGGCGTCTCAGACATGGTCGCGCAACCTGTACCAGGCCTTGGCCGCGGCCTCCAACGGCGCGGCCATCAGGTCGCCGCCGGGGAAACGGCCGTTGTCGATGCCGGCGTACAACGCCAACAGCTCGTCGTCGCCGAGGATCGCGTCGCTGACCGCCCGTGCGCCGGCCAGGGTCGGCAGCACACCATGGCCAGAGAAACCTTGCAGCCAGTAGCGTTGGCCCTGGCGGCCGATGTCCGGCGTGCGGTGCAGGCTGCAGTCGATGTGCCCACCCCAGGCGTAGTCGATGGCCACGCCGGCCAACTGCGGGAACACCCGCTCCAGGTAGGGACGGGTGGCAGCGGCCACGTCCTTGGGAATGCCGCCCAGGTAGGTGCAGCCACCGCCGAACAACAGGCGATGGTCCGGAGTCAGGCGGAAGTAGTCGGGGACGAACTGGTTGTCGATCACGCAGCTGTTGCGTGGCAGCAGCGACTGGGCCAGCGCCGCCTCCAGGGGCGCGGTGGCCACCTGGTAGGAGCCCACCGGCAGGAGCCGGCGCGAGAGGGTGCGGTCGAGGCGGTCGATGTAGGCGTTGCAGGCCAGTACCAGTACCTGGCTGCGCACTTCGCCCTGGTCGGTGCGGGCGACGAAGCCGCTGGCGCTCTCGTGGTAGTCGCGCACCTGGCTTTGCTCGAAGATTTGCCCGCCTGCCGCCTCGATCGCGCTGGCCAGGCCCTGGGCCAGTTTCAGCGGGTTGAGGTGGGCGCCGTTGGGGTCGTACAGGGCGGCCTGGTAGCGTGGGCTGTCGACCCATTCGGGCAGCTCGTCGCGGCCGATCAGGCGCAGGCAGTCGTAGCCCCATTTCTCCCGGGCTTCGTGCTGCGCCTGTTCGAGCATCTTCACGCGCCGGGCCAGCACGGCGGTCCACAGGCTGCCGACCCGGTAATCCACCTCGAAGCCGTGACGCTGGGGCAGTTCGCGCATCTCCTCGGCGGCCCAATACATGCTGTCCCACAGCCGGCGCGCCCGCTCCAGGCCCAGGGCCTTCTCCAGGGGCGGCATGTCGCAGGACCAACCCAGCAGTGCCTGGCCACCATTGCGCCCGGACGCCGCCCAGGCCACCCGACTGGCTTCCAGCAAGACCACGCGCTTGCCGGCCAGGGCCAGGCGCAGCGCGGTGTGCAGGCCGCTGAAGCCGGCGCCGACGATCAGCACGTCGGTGTCCAGAGGGCCTTGCAGGGTGGGGCGCAGGGGGATGGTCGTGGGGTAGGTCCGGGCGTAGTAGCTGGCGACGTGTTGGGCGGATTGCTTGAACATGCGGGCCTCGTGAAATTTATTGTTGTTTATTTCATGAAAAAATAGCAGATAAATTTCACAGCGCCAGTGGGGCCGGTGCAGCGGCAAAAGACTTAACGGCTCCTCGAAATAGCCCGATATGATTCGGCTCCGACTGCCATCCAGAAGGGAACCCCTCATGCGCCGCCTGCCTTCCCTGACCGCCCTGCGCACCTTCGAGTGTGCCGCCCGCCACGGCCACTTCGGCCGGGCCGCCGCCGAGCTGTGCGTGACCGACAGCGCCGTCAGCCACCAGATCCGCCAACTGGAGGATCAACTGGGCGTCGCCCTGTTCGAGCGGGTGGGCCGCCAGGTGCGCCCCAGTGCCGAGGCCGAGCGTCTGCTGCACCACCTGCAGCAGGCCTTCGAGCTGATCGGCAAGGCCTGCGACGAGCTGCGCGATCCGGCTTCCCAGGCGGTGTTGCGGGTGGCGGTCACGGCGGAGCTGGCGCAGAAATGGCTGGTGGCCCGGCTGGCCGACTTCAGCAGCCGCTACCCGCACATCACCCTGCACCTGCACGAGCAGCCGATCGACGCCGGCGCCCCGGCGATGGAGGTCGATGTCGCCATCACCTACGGCACCAGCGCCCTGGACGCCAGCACCCACTTCGTCCGGCCCTTGCCGCTGCTGCAGTTCTTCCCGGTGTGCAGCCCGGGGCTGTTCAACCAGGGCGGGCTCAAGCGTCCGCGCGACCTGGTGCGCCACTGTCTGCTGCACGACGACCAGGATGGCCGCACCTGGACCACCTGGCTGGCCACCCACGCCGACGACGCCTTGCCCACCCGCCAGTTGTACTTCCCCCATGCGGCGCTGGCCCTGGAGGCGGCGGCGCTGGGGCAGGGCGTGGCCATGGGCGACAACCTGACCTGCCAGGCCGACCTGCAGAGCGGCCGCCTGGTGCGCCCGTTCAACGCCAGCGTGACGGCCCAGGGGCAGTACGCGCTGGTCTGCGAGCGCTTGCGCCTGGAGCGCGGCGCGGTGGCCGAATTCATCGAATGGTTCATCGAACAGATCGCCGAGCCCTGAATTCAATTCAACTATCGCTGAGTTTTCATCGTTGGAAGCCCGGCGCCCGGCGGCGTAGCGTGCAGTCATCACTCACCGATGACGAGGTTGACCCATGGCACGTTCGCTCACCACCACCCCGAAGGCCGATGGTTTCCGCCTGCCTGGCGAATTCGAGCGCAAGGCCGGTTGCTGGCTCGGCTGGCCGGAGCGCCCGGATGTCTGGCGCAACGGCGGCAAGCCGGCGCAGAAGGTCTGGGTCGAGATCGTCACGGCCATCGCCTCCAGCGAGCCGGTGACCGTCTGCGCCTCCGCTGCCCAGTACGCCAATGCCCGGCGCCTGCTGCCGGCCCATGTACGGGTGGTCGAGATGACCTGCAACGACACCTGGTTCCGCGACAGCGGCCCGTGCTTCGTGGTCAACGACGACAGCGGCGAGGTGCGCGGCGTGGACTTCGAGTTCAATGCCTACGGCGGCCTGGACGGTGGTCTCTACTACCCCTGGGACAAGGACGACCAGATCGCCCGCAAGATCCTCGAGATCGAGAACCTGGACCACTACCGCGCGCCGCTGATCGCTGAGCTGGGCGGTATCCAGAGCGATGGCCAGGGCAGCCTGCTGACCACCGAGCAGTGCCTGCTCAACCGCAACCGTAACGCGCACCTGGGCAAGGACGAGGTGACCCGCCGGCTACAGGACTACCTGGGCGCCGAACAGGTGATCTGGCTGCCGCGTGGCTGCAAGTTCGACGAGACCGACGGCCATGTCGACGACCTGGCTTGTTTCGTGCGCCCCGGCGAAGTGGTGCTGCAATGGACCGACGATCGCAACGACCCGCAGTGGGAGATCTACCAGCAAGCCTATGACATCCTGCGCAGCACCCGCGACAGCCGTGGCCGGGCCCTCAAGGTGCATAAGCTGCCGCAGCCGCAGGTGCTGGAATGGACGGCGGAGGAAGCCGCAGGCCTGGACCAGGTCGACGGTACCCACCTGCGCCAGGCGGGTACGCGCATCTGCGCCTCGTACATCAATTACTACGCGGGCAACTCGGCCATCGTCGTGCCGCTGTTCGGCGACCGCAACGACGCCGTGGCCCAGGCTACCCTGGCGGAACTGTTCCCCGACCATCGCATCCTCGGTATCGAGCACTCCCGGGAGATCCTGCTGGGCGGTGGCAACGTCGCCTGTATCACCATGCCGCAATACGCTGGAGGCCGCCGCCCATGAAACTGCGCAACCTGACCCTGGCGCTCGCCCTGGGCTGCACGGTGGCGGTGGCCCAGGCAGCCGACGCACAACAGCCGACCGTCAACCTGTACATCTGGGGCGAGTACCTTGCCCCGGACACCTTGGCCAACTTCGAGAAGCAGACGGGCATCCGCGTGGTCGCCGACCACTTCGACTCCCTGGAGACGGCCGAAACCAAGCTGCTGACCGGCCGTAGCGGCTACGACGTGGTGCTCAGCGCCGGCCAGCACCTGAGCCGGGCGATCGCCAGCGGTGCCCTGCAACCGCTGGACAAGAGCAAGGTGCCGCACCTGGCGGGTATCGGCGAGGAGTTCCGTCAGCACATGGCGGTGTTCGATCCGGGCAATCGCTATGCTGGCACCTATGCCTGGGGCACCACGGGGGTGGGCTTCCAGCAGGAGGCGGTGGCGGCACGCTTGCCGGATGCACCGCGTGACAGCTGGGCGATGCTGTTCGATCCGCAGGTGGCGGCGAAATTCGCCGATTGTGGGGTGAGCCTGCTCAACGACCCCAACGAGGTGTTCGCCGCGGCGATGCGCTACCTGGGGCTGGACATCAACCAGCAGCGCGTGGAGGATCTGCGGGCGGCCGAGGCGCACCTGCGCAAGATCCGCCCCTATATCCGTTATTTCGACAACGATCGCAACATCAACGACCTGGCCAACGGCGAGACGTGCGTGGCGATGTCGTGGAACGGCAACGTGGCCATCGCCCAGACGCAGGCGCAGCAGGCTGGCAAGGCCTTCAGCCTGGACTACCGCATTCCCAGCGAGGGAACGCTGATCTGGCTCGATGCGTTGGTGGTGCCCAAGGATGCGCCGCATCCCGAGGCGGCCTGGCAACTGGTCGATTACCTGATGCGGCCCGAGGTGATCGCGCCGATCACCGACACCATCCACTACGCCAATGCGATCACGGCTGCCGACGAGTTGGTGGACCCTGGGATCCGCAATGCGCCGGGGACCTACCCGCCGGCCGAGGTGCGGGCGCGGTTGTATACCAAGAACGACAATGGCAAGGCCTTCAACCGGGAGTTGACCCGGGCGTTCAGTCGGTTGAAGAGCGGGACCTAGGCTGGGGGAATGACCTGAACTGCCTGGGTGCCTGTACGGGCCCATTCGCGGGCAAGCCCGCTCCCACAGGGGCCTGCAAAACCGCATCACTTGTGATCGACGCGGCCCCAGGATTACCCAGGCCGGCGCATCTGCGGTTCAGGTCGCCGCCTTGCGCCGCCCTGACCTCGGTTTGCCGCTGACGGCCTTGGCCGAACTTCCCGCTGCCTTGCCCTTGCCAGCGCTCCTGCGCTTCTTCTTCCAGGGCGCCCCCTTGCCCCCGGCCGGTACCGCCGGGCCATTGATGGTCAGGCGCATGCCGGAGCAGCGCTGCACCAGCTTGCCCATCCACGCCGATTGCCGGGCGACGAATTCGTCCAGGCTCATCTCACCGCTCTGCACCATGTCCAGGGCTTGTTCCCAGATCGCCGTGGTGCCTGGGTCGGCGATGGCGCGGGGGACGGCGTCGATCAGGCTGAAGGCCGCCGGGGTAGCGCTCAGCGCCTTGCCGTTCTTGACCAGGTAACCGCGCTCGATCAGGCCCTGGATGATGCTGGCGCGGGTGGCCTCGGTGCCGATGCCGGTGGTTTCCTTGAGCTTCTGCTTGAGCAGTGGGTCGTCCACCAGTTTGGCGACGTTCTTCATCGCCTTGATCAGGTCGCCTTCGGTGAACGGCTTGGGGGGCTGGGTCCACAGGTCCTTGAGTTGCAGGCCGTGAACGGCGCAGTCCAGGCCTTCGTGCAGGGGGGGCAGCACCTGGGGCGGTGGCGCCTCGCGGCCTTTGGCGGGTGTCAGGGCCTCGGGCAGGGCGCGGCGCCAACCCGGCTCGACGATCTGCTTGCCCACCGCACGCAAGGCATGGCTGGCGCAGTCGAATTCGGCCTGGGTGCGGTCGTACTCGTGGTTGGGCAGGAACTGCGCCAGGTAGCGAGCACGGACCAGGGTATAGACGGCCCGGTACTTGGGTGGCAGGCGCGCAGGGTCGCTGGCGGCGGCGGTGGGGATGATGCCGTGGTGGGCGCTTATCTTGGCGTCGTTCCAGGCCCGCGAGCGGCGTTGTGGCTCGAGATGGGGCTGCAACGGGGCGAGGCTGGCGTCGGCGCGCTGCAGGGCGGCGAGGATCGCTGGCGCCTCGCCATGCTGGCTGAGCGGCAGGTAGCCGCAGTCGCTGCGCGGGTAGGTGATCAGCTTGTGGGTTTCGTACAGGGCCTGGGCGATGTCGAGGGTTTCCTGGGCACCGAGGCCAAGCTTCTTCGAACACACTTCCTGCAGGGTGCCCAGGTCGAAGGGCAGGGGGGCCGCTTCGCGCACGCGCTCGGTGGCCACCTTGAGCACCCGCGCGCTGCCGGCCGCGTCGATGTCGGCGGCCGCTCGCTGTGCCAGGGCCTGCTTGAGGCAGCGGCCCTGGTCGTCGCAGGCGTCCTCCGGGGCGCGCCATTGGGCGTTGAAGACACTGCCGGCGTGCTCCAGCTGCACGTCGATGGCCCAGTAGGGGACTGGCACGAAGTCGGCGATGCTACGGTCGCGGTCCACCACCAGGCGCAGGGTCGGGGTCTGCACCCGTCCTACCGGTAGTACGCCCTGGTAGCCGGACTGGCGGCCGAGCAGGGTGAACAGGCGGCTCATGTTCATGCCGATCAGCCAGTCGGCGCGGGAGCGGCCCAGGGCCGAGTGGTACAGGTTGAAGGTCTGGTGGCCGGGCAGCAGGCGTGCCAGGGCCTTGCGGATCGAGGCGTCGTCCAGCGCCGACAGCCACAGGCGCTGGATCGGCCCACGGTAGCGGCAATGTTCGACCAGTTCGCGGGCGATCATCTCGCCTTCGCGGTCGGCGTCGGTGGCGATCACCAGCTCGCGGGCTTCGCCGAGCAGGCGCTTGACCGCCTTGAACTGGCTGGCGGTCTTGGGCTTGACCAGCATCTTCCACTGCTGCGGGATGATCGGCAGGTCGGCCAGGACCCAGCGCTTGTAGCGCTCGTCGTAGCGGTCCGGTGGTGCGGTCTCGAGCAGGTGGCCGATGCACCAGGTCACGCAGACATCGGTACCGTGCCAGCAGCCGTCGCCCTTGCGGGTGGCGCCGAGGACCTTGGCGATGTCCTTGGCCTGGGAGGGTTTTTCGCAGAGAAAGAGGCGCATGGCCGGAAACACTTCATGGTGACGATGGCGTCAGGATGCGCAAAACGAGGCGGGCAGGCAAGAATTATCTGTATGGGTGTACAGTGTTCTTGCAAGCGGGTTTTTCGAGGGGCGGGAAACTGGGGCCCTTGCAGGGGCCTGTAGGAGCAACTGTCTTGTGTGGGCTGTGCCGGCCCTATCGCCGGCAAGCCGGCTCCCACAGGTTCTCTGCTGGGCCCTGTGGGAGCACTTTGCGTCGCGATGGTCGGCAGGGCCGGCCCTGGGGGATCAGGCCAGTTCGCGGGAATCGCGCACCATGTCGACATGGGGAATGCCGGCCTCGAGGAATTCCTCGCTGACCACCCGGAACCCCAGGCGCTCGTAGAACGGTGTGGCATGCACCTGGGCACTGAGCATCTGCTGCTTGAGGTCGCGGTTCTGCGCCTCGACGATCACCGCGCGCATCAGTGCATCGCCCACCTTCAGGCCACGCCAGTCCTTGAGCACCGAGACCCGGCCGATGGTGCCATCGGGCAGCAGGCGTGCGGTGCCGATCGGGTAGTCGCCTTCCAGGGCCAGGAAGTGCACGGCGCTCGGGTCTTCGGCGTCGAACTCCAGCTCCGGCGGCACGTGTTGCTCGGCGACGAACACCGCGCTGCGGATGCGGTGGATATCGGCGTTGTCTTTGTGCCAGTCGGCGAGGCGAACGCTGATCTTATTCATTGGCAAATCCCAGGCTTCCTTGTTTGACCAGCTGGCATACCAGCGTCAGGCCATCTTCGTCTTCCAGCCACTGTACAAGGTTTTCGATGTGCAGTGCGTCGGCGGCGCAGATCAGTTTCAGCAGCTCGCGCAGGTGGCCCGGGAGCAGGCGGCTCTGGCCGCTGGCGAACAGCAGCAGGTTGTCGTCGACTTCCGACCAGGCCAGGCGCGCGCTGGGGTTGCGGACCAGGATCGCGCCTTGTTCGAGGCTGTCGATCAGCTCTTCCTCGCTCAGTTCTTCGCCGGACACCAGCTCCGGGTAGCGCGGCTCGGTCATGAACTGGCCGAACCAGGTCAGCAGCAGACGTTCATCGCCCATGTGCTCGGCCAGCAGGGTCTTGAGGCGCTCGAGGGCATCGTGCTGGATCTGGTGCGGGTCGCTGGCAGGCTCTGCGTCTGCGTCGCTGTAGCGCTCTTCGTCCGGCAGGAACTGGCTGAGGAAGTCGGTGAAGTGGGTCAGCACTTCGGCCGCGCTCGGCGCGCGGAAGCCCACCGAGTAGGTCAGGCAGTCGTCTTCGGCCACGCCGTAGTGGGCCAGGCGCGGCGGTAGGTAGAGCATGTCGCCGGGTTCCAGGGTCCATTCGTCCTGCTGCTCGAAATCGGCGAGGATGCGCAGGTCGGCGTGGTCCAGCAGCGGGCTGTCGCTGTCGCACATCTGGCCGATCTTCCAGTTGCGCTTGCCGTGGCCCTGGAGCAGGAACACGTCGTAGTTGTCGAAGTGCGGGCCAACGCTGCCGCCGGGAGCGGCGAAGCTGATCATCACATCGTCGATACGCCAGCTGGGCAGGAAGCGGAAGTGCTCCAGCAGCTCGGCCACTTCCGGGACGAACTGGTCGACCGCCTGCACCAGCAGGGTCCAGTCACGCTCCGGCAGGGTGGCGAAGGTGTCCTCGGCGAACGGGCCGCGACGCAACTCCCAGGGGCGTTCGCCGTGCTCGAGCACCAGGCGCGACTCGACTTCTTCTTCCAGGGCCAGGCCGGCCAGCTCGTCGGGGTCGATCGGGCTTTGGAAGTCCGGGAAGGCCTGGCGCACCAGCAGGGGCTTCTTCTGCCAGTAGTCGCGCAGGAATTCGCGGGCCGTAAGGCCACCCAGCAGCTGCAGTGGAGTATCAGGATTCATGTTCAACCTATTGAAAAAACGTAATTTTCGTCCGGGAATAAAAACGCCCGGCCAGGCCGGGCGTCGAACGCGGAGGCTGGCTCAGATGCGCTTGGCCTGGGCCGCCGCGTTGCCGATGTAGGTGGCCGGGGTGAGCTGCTTGAGCTCGGCCTTGGCGTCGGTCGGCATGTCCAGGCCATCGATGAACGCCTGCAGGGCTTCGGGGCTGATGCCCTTGCCACGGGTCAGCTCCTTGAGCTTCTCGTAGGGATTCTCGATGTTGTAGCGGCGCATGACGGTCTGGATCGGCTCGGCCAGGACTTCCCAGCAGGCGTCCAGGTCTTCGGCGATGCGGGCGACGTTCACTTCCAGCTTGCCGATGCCCTTGAGGCTGGCCTCGTAGGCGATGACGCTGTGGGCGAAGCCCACGCCCAGGTTGCGCAGCACGGTGGAGTCGGTCAGGTCGCGCTGCCAGCGGGAGATCGGCAGCTTGCTGGCCAGGTGCTGGAACAGGGCGTTGGCAATCCCCAGGTTACCCTCGGAGTTCTCGAAGTCGATCGGGTTGACCTTGTGCGGCATGGTCGAGGAGCCGATCTCGCCAGCGACGGTCTTCTGCTTGAAGTAGCCCAGGGAGATGTAGCCCCAGACGTCGCGGTCGAAGTCGATGAGAATGGTGTTGAAGCGGGCGATGGCGTCGAACAGCTCGGCGATGTAGTCGTGCGGCTCGATCTGGGTGGTGTAGGGGTTGAACTGCAGGCCCAGCTCTTCCTCGATGAAGGCACGGGCGTTGGCTTCCCAGTCGATCTGCGAGTAGGCCGACAGGTGGGCGTTGTAGTTGCCTACGGCGCCGTTGATCTTGCCCAGCAGCGGCACGGCGGCGATCTGGGCGATCTGGCGCTCCAGGCGGTAGACCACGTTGGCCAGCTCCTTGCCCAGGGTGGTCGGCGAGGCCGGCTGGCCGTGGGTGCGCGAGAGCATCGGCACGTCGGCATGCTGATGGGCCAGGGTGCGGATGGCCTCGGCGATCTGGCGCATCAAGGGCAGCAGCACTTCGTCGCGACCGGCGCGCAGCATCAGGGCGTGGGACAGGTTGTTGATGTCCTCGCTGGTGCAGGCGAAGTGGATGAACTCGCTGACCTTGGCCAACTCGGGCAGTTGGGCGGCCTGCTCCTTGAGCAGGTACTCGATGGCCTTGACGTCATGGTTGGTGGTGCGCTCGATTTCCTTGACGCGCTCGGCGTGCTCGAGCTTGAAGTCGCTGGCCAGGGTGTCGAGCAGGGCGTTGGCCTCGGCCGAGAAGGCGGGCACTTCAGCGATCTGCGGGTGGGCGGCCAGGCGCTGGAGCCAGCGCACCTCGACCAGGGCGCGGAAACGGATCAGGCCGTATTCGCTGAAAATGGGGCGCAGGGCCTGGGTTTTGCCGGCGTAGCGGCCGTCTACAGGGGAAACCGCAGTGAGCGAGGAGAGCTGCATGGCGTGTTCTCGGACAGTCAGGCTTTTGAAGGGGCGCATATCATACATGAAAAAGGGCAGCAGCGAGCCTCGAGCTACGAGCGGCAAGAGAATGCGAACGCTACGCTGCTTCTACTTGCAGCTTGCGCTTACCCCCGCATCATGTCGTACAGCTCGTTGAGCAACTTGCGCCGGCTGAACACCAGTTGCCAGCGGTGCCCGCCCAGTTGGCGCCACAGGCGCGCGGCACGGATACCGGCGAGCAGCAGGGCGCGGATCTTCGACGCATTGCTGGCCTGCTGCAGGAAGCGCATGTCGCCATGCACCTGGATACGCTGGCGCAGGGTGCTCAGGGTGTCCTGGTACAAGGCTCCACTGGAAGCGATGACATTTTCGTGAACCAGGCCGAAATGGTCGGCCTGGGCCTGGATCTGCGGCAGGCGTTGGCCGATGGTGTCGAGCATGTCGCCGCGCTTGGCCAACTGGCGCTCCAGGCCCAGCATCGACAGGGCATAGCGCAGGGGTTCGCGCTGCAGGCTGCTGGGGTCGCGCTCCAGGGCGCCGACCAGGGCACGGTAGCCGTCGCGCAGGTTGAGGTCGTCGCCACCGAACACCTCCAGGGTGTCCTTGGGGTCGCGCACCAGCAGGCTGCCGAGCATGCAGCCGATGTCGGCCTCGCTGGCCTGGCCGGTACGGGCGATGCGGTCGACCAGCACCGCGGCCTGGAACACACCACCGAGGGCGACCAGTTGCTCTTGGGTACCATTCATGCGCGTGGGCTCCAGGGCTCGGCGGTTTCGATCACACCGCCACCCAGGCACACCTCGCCGTCGTAGAACACCACCGACTGGCCCGGGGTCACGGCCCGTTGCGGCTCGTCGAACACGGCCCGGTAGCCGCTCGCGGTGCGCTCGAGCACGCAGGCCTGGTCGCCCTGGCGGTAGCGCACCTTGGCGGCGAGGCGGCGCGGGGCGGACAGGTCGACCGGGTTGACCCAGTAGATCTCCGAGGCCAGCAGGGCGCGGGAGAACAACCAGGGGTGTTCGTTGCCCTGGCCGACGACCAGCACGTTGCGCGACAGGTCCTTCTCCAGCACGTACCACGGCTCGTCGCCGGCGTCCTTCATGCCGCCGATGCCCAGGCCCTGGCGCTGGCCGATGGTGTGGTACATCAGGCCGTGGTGGCGGCCGATCACTTCGCCTTCGGTGGTCTCGATGTTGCCGGGCTGGGCCGGCAGGTACTGCTTGAGGAAGTCGCTGAAGCGGCGCTCGCCGATGAAGCAGATGCCGGTGGAGTCCTTTTTCTTGGCCGTGGCCAGGCCGTGTTTCTCGGCGATGGCGCGTACCTCGGGCTTTTCCAGTTCGCCGACCGGGAACAGGGTGCGAGCGATTTCCTTGCCGCCGACGGCATGCAGGAAGTAGCTCTGGTCCTTGTTCGGGTCCAGGCCCTTGAGCAGTTCGGTGAGCTCGCCGGTGTCGCGGCGACGCACGTAGTGGCCGGTGGCGATCAGGTCGGCGCCGAGCGACAGGGCGTAGTCGAGGAAGGCCTTGAACTTGATCTCGCGGTTGCAGAGGATGTCCGGGTTCGGCGTGCGGCCGGCCTTGTATTCCGCGAGGAAGTGCTCGAACACGTTGTCCCAGTATTCGGCGGCGAAGTTGGCGGTGTGCAGCGTGATGCCGATGCGGTCGCACACGGCCTGGGCATCGGCCAGGTCTTCGCGGGCGGTGCAATATTCGGTGCCATCGTCCTCTTCCCAGTTCTTCATGAACAGACCTTCCACCTGGTAGCCCTGCTCCATGAGCAGAAGGGCGGAGACGGAAGAGTCCACGCCGCCGGACATGCCGACGATGACGCGGGTCTTGGCGGGGTCTTTGAGTGCTGGGCTGGTCATGGCTACCGGTTGTATCTGGGAAAAAGGCCGATTCTATCAGGCCGGGCCTCGCGCGTCAGTCGCGCAGCAGGTCGAGGCTGTGCAAGGGGCCTGCCAGGTAGTCGTCGATGCAGCGCGGCACCAGTTCGCTGCGCCAGCGCGTGGGGTCGGCCAGCAGCTCGTCGCGGGTCAGCCAGACGGCGCGTACGATGTCGCTGTCCAGGGCCAGCTCCGGGCGTTGGCGCACGGGGCGGGCGGCGAAGCAGATGCGCTGGTAGGTCACGCCGTTGCTCGGCGCGGTGTACAGGTAGATGCCGACCACGCCGGTGAGCTCGACTTCCCAGGCGGTTTCCTCGAGGGTTTCGCGCAGGGCGGCCTGGGGCAGGGTCTCGTTGGCTTCCAGGTGCCCGGCGGGCTGGTTGAAGACGTGCTGGCCGGCCTTGAATTCCTCGACCATGAGGAAGCGGCCCTGGTCTTCGACGATGGTGGCGACGGTGATGTGGGGTTGCCAGGACATGCTCGGTTTTTTCCAAAGTGGCGAGCGTCGAGCTGCAAGCGGCAAGAAAAAGCGGCTCGCAGGCTGCTCTCTCTTGCCGCTTGCAGCTCGAAACTCGAAGCTGAAAAAGCACAAACCCCGGTGCGTGGCCGGGGTTTGCGCTGTTACGTCAAGCGAACCTTACAGTGCGGCGATCGCGCTGTTGAAGGTCTGGCTCGGGCGCATCACCTTGCTGGTCAGCTCGGCATCCGGGGCGTAGTAGCCACCGATGTCGGCCGGCTTGCCCTGCACGGCGTTGAGCTCGGCGACGATGGTCGCCTCGTTCTCGGCCAGGGCCTTGGCCAGTGGGGCGAAGCGCGCCTGCAGGGCGGCATCGTCGCTCTGCGCGGCCAGGGCTTCGGCCCAGTACAGGGTCAGGTAGAAGTGGCTGCCGCGGTTGTCGATGTTGCCGACCTTGCGTGCTGGCGACTTGTTGCCGTCGAGGAACTTGCCGGTGGCCTGGTCCAGGGTGTTGGCCAGGACCTTGGCGCGTGGGTTGGCGTAGGCGTTGCCCAGGTGCTCCAGGGAAGCGGCCAGGGCCAGGAACTCGCCCAGCGAATCCCAGCGCAGGAAGTTCTCTTCGACCAGCTGCTGCACGTGCTTGGGCGCCGAACCGCCGGCACCGGTCTCGAACAGGCCGCCGCCATTCATCAGCGGAACGATCGACAGCATCTTGGCGCTGGTGCCCAGCTCCATGATCGGGAACAGGTCGGTCAGGTAGTCACGCAGTACGTTGCCGGTCACCGAGATGGTGTCCTTGCCTTCGCGGATGCGCGCCAGGGAGAACTTGATGGCCTCGACCGGTGCCAGGATACGGATGTCCAGGCCGCTGGTGTCGTGGTCCTTCAGGTACTTCTGGACCTTCTCGATCATCACGCCGTCGTGGGCGCGGGCGGGGTCCAGCCAGAACACCGCCGGGGTGTCGCTCAGGCGAGCGCGGTTGACGGCCAGCTTGACCCAGTCCTGGATCGGCGCGTCCTTGGTCTGGCACATGCGGAAGATATCGCCGGCCTCGACGTTCTGCTCCAGCAGCACCTGGCCCTTGCCGTCGACCACGCGCACGACGCCGTCGGCCTTGATCTGGAAGGTCTTGTCGTGGGAGCCGTATTCCTCGGCCTTCTGCGCCATCAGGCCAACGTTCGGCACGCTGCCCATGGTGGTCGGGTCGAAGGCGCCGTTGGCCTTGCAGTCCTCGATCACGGCCTGGTAGATGCCGGCGTAGCAACGGTCAGGGATGACTGCCTTGGTGTCCTGCAGTTCGCCCGCGGCGTTCCACATCTTGCCCGAGTCACGGATCATGGCCGGCATCGAGGCGTCGACGATGACGTCGCTCGGCACGTGCAGGTTGGTGATGCCCTTGTCGGAGTTGACCATGGCCAGGGCCGGACGGACGGCGTACAGGGCCTGGACGTCGGCTTCGATCTCGGCCTGCTTGTCGGCTGGCAGGTCCTTGATGCGGGCGTACAGGTCGCCGATGCCGTTGTTGGCGTTGAAGCCTACCTCGGCCAGGGCGGCGGCGTGCTTGGCCAGCACGTCGTTGTAGAACTCCTCGACGATGACGCCGAACATGATCGGGTCGGAGACCTTCATCATGGTCGCCTTCAGGTGGACCGACAGCAGCACGCCGGAGGCCTTGGCGTCGGCGATCTGCTCGGCGATGAAGGCTTTCAGGGCCTTGCGGCTCATGACGGCGCAGTCGATGACTTCGGCGGCCTTGACCGGGGTCTTTTCCTTCAGGACGGTGGTGGCGCCGTCCTTGCCGACCAGCTCGATGCGCAGGCTGTCATCGGCCTCGATCAGCGCGGCCTTTTCGCTGCCGTAGAAGTCGCCCTGGCTCATGTGCGCCACGTGGGACTTGGAGTCGGCGGCCCAGGCGCCCATCTTGTGCGGGTGCTTGCGGGCGTAGTTCTTGACCGACAGCGGGGCGCGGCGGTCGGAGTTGCCTTCACGCAGGACCGGGTTCACGGCGCTGCCCTTGATGCGGTCGTAGCGCGCGCGGGCTTCCTTCTCGGCCTCGGTGGCCGGCTCGTCGGCGTAGTCGGGGATGTTGTAGCCCTTGCCCTGCAGTTCCTTGATCGCGGCCTTGAGCTGCGGTACCGAGGCGCTGATGTTCGGCAGCTTGATGATGTTGGCTTGCGGGGTGGTGGCCAGCTGGCCCAGTTCCGCCAGGTGATCGCCTACCTGCTTCTCGGCACCGAGCTGCTCGGGGAACGCGGCGAGGATACGGCCAGCGAGGGAGATATCGCGGGTTTCGACGGCGATGTCAGCGCAAGCGGTGAAGGCTTCGATGATTGGCAGCAGTGAGTAGGTGGCGAGGGCGGGAGCTTCGTCGGTGAAGGTGTAGATGATCTTGGAACGGGTGGGCATATGCGGGTTAACTCTCTGTTTTGCTGAGCGTGCTCGAAGTCTCGAGGTGCGCAGGGTAGGCGCTTCGCCCTGGCGGCGCCATGGGCAATTGGTCGAGAGGCTACGAGCGGTGATGGTGGATGCATCAGTCGAGCGTCAAACGGCTGGGTCGCGGTAACGGCCCAGGCTTTTTGGCCGTTGATGGCCGAGGGCGAGCCGCGTTTTTCCAAGGGTTCGCCCCAATGACCCTGCGGTCAGCGCCGGAGTATACCAAACCCTTCGGCCTAATCAGCAAGGCGAAGTGATATCGATTCACTTATAAGACCAAAGGCGTAGGAGCAATGTGGCGTGATGCCGCAGGCTCGAGGGGCTGCAAGCTTCAAGCTGCAAGCGGCAAGAAAAAGCGGCTATGCGGTGTGGCTGAGCTTGCGGTCGGCGCGGTTTTGGAGGCGTGCCCGTCATTGAATCCAGCGCCGATCAGCTTGCCGCTTGCAGCTTGAAGCTTGCAGCCCGGAAAAGCTGGTTTAGGCTCAATGGATCGCAGGATGTCCAATCACACTTGGCAAGCGGAGTAGTGCAGCATGGGATACCAGAAAATCAAGGTTCCGGCAGAAGGCACCAAGATCACCGTCAATGCAGACCATTCGCTCAACGTTCCAGACAACCCCATCATCCCCTACATCGAGGGCGACGGCATTGGCATCGATGTCACGCCGGTGATGATCAAGGTGGTGGATGCCGCCGTGCAGAAGGCCTACGGCGGCAAGCGCAAGATCGCCTGGATGGAGGTGTATGCCGGCGAAAAAGCCACTCAGGTCTATGACCAGGACACCTGGCTGCCCCAGGAAACCCTCGACGCGGTGCGCGAGTACGTGGTGTCGATCAAGGGGCCGCTGACCACCCCGGTGGGCGGCGGCATTCGCTCGCTCAACGTGGCCCTGCGCCAGCAACTGGACTTGTATGTCTGCCTGCGTCCGGTGCTGTGGTTCCAGGGCGTGCCCAGCCCAGTGAAGAAGCCTGGCGACGTCGACATGGTGATCTTCCGCGAGAACTCCGAGGACATCTATGCCGGCATCGAGTGGAAGGCCGGCTCGCCCGAGGCGAACAAGGTGATCAAGTTCCTCAAGGAGGAAATGGGCGTCACCAAGATCCGCTTCGACCAGAACTGCGGCATCGGCGTCAAGCCAGTCTCCGAGGAGGGCACCAAGCGCCTGGTGCGCAAGGCGTTGCAGTACGCCGTGGACAACGACCGCGAGTCGGTGACCCTGGTGCACAAGGGCAATATCATGAAGTTCACCGAAGGCGCCTTCAAGGACTGGGGCTACGAGGTGGCGCGCGACGAGTTCAAGGCCGAGTTGCTCGATGGCGGCCCCTGGATGACGTTCAAGAACCCCAGGACTGGCCGCGACATCGTGGTCAAGGACGCCATCGCCGATGCCATGCTCCAGCAGATCCTGCTGCGCCCGGCCGAGTATGACGTGATCGCCACCCTCAACCTCAACGGCGACTACCTCTCCGACGCCCTGGCGGCGGAGGTGGGCGGCATCGGCATCGCGCCGGGGGCCAACCTGTCCGACACCGTGGCCATGTTCGAGGCGACCCATGGCACCGCGCCCAAGTACGCCGGGCAGGACAAGGTCAACCCAGGCTCGGTGATCCTCTCGGCGGAGATGATGTTGCGGCACATGGGCTGGACCGAGGCGGCCGACCTGATCATCAAGGGAACCAATGGCGCCATCGCGGCCAAGACCGTTACCTATGACTTCGAACGCCTGATGGACGGGGCCACGCTGGTCGGCAGCTCGGGCTTCGGTGACGAGATGATCAAGCACATGTGAAGGCGCGGGTCGTTGGGGCTGCGTTGCAGCCCTTTCGCGACACAAGGCCGCTCCCACAGGGGCGCCCCTAAAAACACTGGGTCAGGTTTCGTTCTAATTTAGGCAACAAATGAAAACCGGCCAGCCCTGCGAGGGCTGGCCGGTTCCCGATGTGCCTGCAGAAGGCTGTGTGGATCAGGCCTGGACGGTATTCGCCACAGGCTGGGCTTCGGCCTTCGCGGCCGTGGCGCCGGCACCGCAGATATTCACCGCGTGCAGGCCCTTGGGGCCCTGGACGATATCGAAGGTCACGGGCTGGCCGGCCTTGAGCGTCTTGTAGCCGTCCATCTGGATATGCGAATAGTGGGCGAACAGGTCTTCGCTCTTGCCCTCCTCATTGACGAATCCATAGCCCTTGGCATTGTTGAACCACTTGACTTTACCGCTCGCCATCCTCATGTCCCTCTGCAAAGGACTCCATCACTGGAGTATCATCCACGTCATCCGCATACGAACCATGCGAAAAAATCTGGTTGACTGCGCGGATCTTTATCGACCACGGTGGGTTCTTATTGGTTGTAACACCGTTTTGCCGATAGTCAAGGTCAGACGGCGCCCGCGCCGGGCGCGGCCTTCGCGGTCAACCCACTACCTTAACCTGTCGATATGATGAAATTCTTTCCATGCATCCACTCAGCCAGATTCGACTAACATTCAATCAGGATCGCCCGCAATCTAACGAGGACGACGGCTCCGGTCTGGCGGTACAGGAAGCCAAGCCGATCCTGCAGGCGCCACCGATGTACAAGGTGGTTTTGTTCAACGATGACTACACACCGATGGATTTCGTCGTCGAAGTGCTCGAGACGTTCTTCAATCTGAACCGCGAGCTGGCGACCAAGATCATGCTGACCGTCCACACCGAAGGGCGGGCAGTGTGCGGATTGTTTACCCGCGACATCGCCGAGACCAAGGCCATGCAGGTCAACCAATACGCCAGGGAAAGCCAGCATCCGCTACTCTGTGAAATCGAGAAGGACGGTTAATCGCCGACCACTTGGGTATGAGGTGAAGCTATGTTAAACCGCGAGCTCGAAGTCACCCTCAATCTGGCCTTCAAGGAGGCCCGTTCGAAGCGTCATGAATTCATGACCGTCGAGCATCTGCTGCTGGCACTCCTTGACAACGAGGCCGCCGCGACCGTTCTGCGCGCCTGTGGCGCCAATCTCGACAAGCTCAAGCACGACCTGCAGGAGTTCATCGATTCCACCACGCCGCTGATCCCCGTGCATGACGAGGACCGCGAGACCCAGCCGACCCTGGGCTTCCAGCGTGTACTGCAGCGTGCCGTGTTCCATGTGCAGAGCTCCGGCAAGCGCGAAGTCACCGGCGCCAACGTGCTGGTGGCGATCTTCAGCGAACAGGAAAGCCAGGCCGTGTTCCTGCTCAAGCAGCAGAGCGTGGCCCGCATCGACGTGGTCAACTACATCGCCCATGGCATCTCCAAGGTGCCGGGTCATGGGCCGCACAGCGAAGGCGACCAGGACATGCAGGACGAGGAGGGCGGCGAGGCCGCGTCCTCGGGCAATCCGCTGGACGCCTATGCCAGCAACCTGAACGAACTGGCCCGTCTGGGCCGCATCGACCCACTGGTGGGGCGCGAGCAGGAAGTCGAGCGGGTCGCCCAGATCCTCGCCCGCCGGCGCAAGAACAACCCGCTGCTGGTCGGCGAGGCCGGGGTGGGCAAGACCGCCATCGCCGAAGGCCTGGCCAAGCGCATCGTCGATGGCCAGGTCCCGGACCTGCTGGCCCAGAGCGTGGTGTACTCCCTCGACCTGGGTGCCCTGCTGGCTGGCACCAAGTACCGGGGCGATTTCGAAAAGCGCTTCAAGGCTTTGCTTGGCGAACTGCGCAAGCGCCCGCAGGCGATCCTGTTCATCGACGAGATCCACACCATCATCGGTGCCGGCGCGGCGTCGGGAGGGGTGATGGATGCGTCCAACCTGCTCAAGCCGTTGCTGTCGTCCGGTGACATCCGCTGCATCGGTTCGACCACCTTCCAGGAGTTCCGTGGCATCTTCGAGAAGGACCGTGCCTTGGCGCGGCGTTTCCAGAAGGTCGACGTCACCGAGCCGTCGGTGGAAGACACCGTGGGTATCCTGCGTGGCCTGAAAGGCCGCTTCGAGAGCCACCACAACATCGAGTACAGCGACGAGGCCCTGCGTGCCGCGGCGGAACTGGCCGCACGCTACATCAATGACCGGCACATGCCGGACAAGGCCATCGACGTGATCGACGAGGCCGGCGCCTATCAGCGCCTGCAGCCGGAGGACAGCCGCGTCAAGCGCATCGACGTGCCGCAGGTCGAGGACATCGTCGCCAAGATCGCGCGGATTCCACCGAAGCATGTCACCAGCTCCGACAAGGAGCTGCTGCGCAACCTCGAGCGTGACCTCAAGCTCACGGTGTTCGGCCAGGACGCGGCGATCGACTCGCTGGCCACGGCGATCAAGCTCTCGCGTGCCGGGCTCAAGGCGCCCGACAAGCCGGTCGGTTCGTTCCTCTTCGCCGGCCCTACCGGCGTGGGCAAGACCGAGGTGGCGCGCCAGTTGGCCAAAGCCCTGGGTGTCGAGCTGGTGCGCTTCGACATGTCCGAGTACATGGAGCGGCATACCGTGTCGCGTCTGATCGGTGCGCCGCCCGGCTACGTCGGGTTCGACCAGGGCGGTCTGCTGACCGAGGCGATCACCAAGCAGCCGCATTGCGTGTTGTTGCTCGACGAGATCGAGAAGGCCCACCCGGAAGTCTTCAACCTGCTGCTGCAGGTGATGGACCACGGCACCCTGACCGACAACAACGGGCGCAAGGCGGATTTTCGCAACGTGATCCTGATCATGACCACCAACGCCGGCGCCGAGACCGCCGCGCGGGCCTCGATCGGCTTCACCCAGCAGGACCATACCTCCGACGCCATGGAAGTCATCCGCAAGAGCTTCACGCCGGAGTTCCGCAACCGCCTGGACACCATCATCCAGTTCGGCCGCCTGAGCCACGAGACGATCAAGAGCATCGTCGACAAGTTCCTCATCGAACTGCAGGCGCAGCTGGAAGACAAGCGTGTACTGCTGGAAGTCAGCGACGATGCCCGCGGCTGGCTGGCGACCACCGGTTACGACGTGCAGATGGGCGCGCGGCCGATGGCACGGCTCATCCAGGACAAGATCAAGCGGCCGCTGGCCGAGGAGATCCTGTTCGGCGAGCTGGCCGAGCACGGCGGGGTGGTGCACATCGACCTGCGCGATGGCGAGCTGGTGTTCGACTTCGAGACCACGGCCGAGGTGGCGTGACCGTAGTAACGGGGCCGCTTTGCGGCCCCGGTTTCTCGTAATCCATGAAAAAGCCCGGCACATGGCCGGGCTTTTCATTGGCTTGAGCTTAGCGCGCGCGGTAGGTGATGCGGCCCTTGCTCAGGTCGTACGGCGTCAGTTCGACGCGGACCTTGTCGCCAGTGAGAATGCGGATGTAGTTCTTGCGCATCTTGCCGGAGATGTGCGCGGTTACGACGTGCCCGTTTTCCAACTCCACGCGGAACATGGTGTTGGGCAGGGTGTCGACGACAGTACCTTCCATTTCGAAGCTGTCTTCTTTCGACATGCAGTAAAGCCCTCGGTATCCAGTGACGGCCCGACGCACCACTGCATCGGGCAAAAAAAGTGGCGTGGATTATGCCCGAAAACTGTGTTTCAAGCCAATGCTTTCAATTGAGGGTGACCCAGCGCTGGTTGATCAGCAGTTCGATGGGGCGGTACTGGGTCTTGTAGTTCATTTTCTTGCAGTTCTTGATCCAGTAGCCGAGGTAGACCGCGTCGAGGTTCTGCCGCAGCGCCTCGGTGATCTGCCAGAGGATGGCGTAGCGGCCCAGGCTGCGGCGTTCTTCCTCGGGCTCGTAGAAGGTGTAGACCGCCGACAGGCCGTTGGGCAGCAGGTCGCACACCGCCACTGCCATCAGCCTGCCTTCCAGGCGGAACTCGTAGAACCAGCAGAACGGCAGGTCGCGCACCAGGAAGGTGGAGAACTGGTCGCGGCTTGGCGGGTACATGTCACCGTCGGCATGGCGCTGCTCGATATAGCGCCGGTACAGGTCGAAATACTCTTCCTTGAACGCCGGGCGTGCGGCGCTGACGGTGAGGTCGGCGTTGCGCTTGAGGATACGCCGTTGCTGGCGGTTGGGGATGAAGCGCGCGGCCGGGATGCGCGCTGGCACGCAGGCATTGCAGTGCTGGCAATGGGGGCGATACAGGTGGTCGCCACTGCGGCGAAAGCCCATTTCCGACAGGTCGGCGTACACATGCACGTCCATCGGTTGGCTGGGATCGAGGAACAGGGTAGTGGCCTGCTCGTCCGGGAGGTAGCTGCAGGAGTGGGGCTGAGTGGCATAGAACTTCAACCGCGCCAACTCTGTCATGATCGACCCCTCGGCAAGACTTTGCCTTAAGTGTAAGCCAGCTGGCAGAACTCGCCTAGCGCACCCAGGTGGCGCCGCTGGGTTGGTCCAGGTAGCGCGCCAGGTGGTCGGCGAAGCTGGCGCGGCTGATGGCGCGGGCGCCGAAGCTGTGCAGGTGGTTGGTCGGCATCTGGCAGTCGATCAGCACGAAGCCGGCCTGCCGCAGGTGCTCGACCAGCGTCGCGAAGCCCACCTTGGAGGCATTGTCGGCGCGGCTGAACATCGATTCGCCGAAGAATAGCCGGCCCATGGCCAGGCCATACAGGCCGCCGACCAGCTCGCTCTCCTGGCGTACCTCCACCGAGTGGGCGATGCCGCGCCGATGCAGCTCGCAATAGGCGGCGCGCATGTTGTCGGTGATCCAGGTGCCGTCGGCATAGTCGCGGGGGGCGGCGCAGGCGGCGATCACCGCCGGGAAGTCGGTGTCGAAGGTGACCTGGTAGCGGCCTTGGCGCATCAGTTTGGCCAGTGAGCGAGACACGTGCAGCTCGTCCGGGAACAGCACGGTGCGTGGGTCGGGTGACCACCAGAGGATCGGTTGGCCGTCTTGGTACCAGGGGAAGCAACCATGGCGATAGGCCTGCACCAATCGCTCCGGGCTCAGGTCGCCGCCGGCGGCGAGCAGGCCGTTGGGCTCGTGCAGGGCTTTTTCCAGGGGCGGGAAGGTGAGCGAGTCACGGGTCAACCAGGTGAGCATTGTCTTTCGGCGGTGGGGGAGGGGAGGGTGAAGAGCATGGCGCGGCGGTGGTTGCAGGTCAATGCATGGTCTTGTAAGAGCGTGTGGCAGGGGGGCGGCACCGATTGACGCTTGCTCATGCATGCAATGGAAGATTTCCTACACAATCGCCCGCCATCCGGCACCAACCCGGACATTTGCTGTCATACCTGTGCAAAAACACAGCATAAGCCTTTGTCACGAAAGAAAATGCGTGCTCAAATTGCAGGCATAGGAAATTGGCCCCCGTTCACGCCCCGTATGGCGTGCCGCCATGGCGGCTGGCGGGCAGTAATGTTAAAAGTAGTGGTTCGTCGACCGGTCACCGGGTCGATCACTACTGGACGCGCAGCAAGCGCAGGAATAGACGCGTTTTGAAGAAATCCACCGCAACCCCGACCCCCTTGCCCGTGCCCCTGTGGCGGCAGCAGCTGCATTACCGCCTCAAGGAAGGCGCACTGATCGCCGTCGGCGCCCTGTGCCTGTACCTGTGGATGGCACTGCTGACCTACGACACGGCGGATCCGGGCTTCAGCCACACCAGCAACGTCGAGCAGGTGCAGAACGCCGCCGGCCGTGCCGGTGCCTACTTCGCCGATATCCTGTTCATGGTGCTGGGGTATTTCGCCTACATCTTCCCGCTGCTGCTGGCGATCAAGACCTGGCAGATCTTCCGCGAACGCCACCAGCCCTGGCAGTGGAGCGGCTGGCTGTTCTCCTGGCGGCTGATCGGCCTGGTGTTCCTGGTGCTGTCGGGCGCGGCGCTGGCGCATATCCATTTCCATCCGCCGGCAAGCTTGCCGTTCTCCGCCGGTGGCGCGCTGGGCGAAAGCCTGGGCGACCTGGCGCGCAACCTGCTCAACGTGCAGGGCAGCACGCTGATGTTCATCGCCCTGTTCCTGTTCGGCCTGACCGTCTTCACCGACCTGTCCTGGTTCAAGGTGATGGACATCACCGGCAAGATCACCCTCGACCTGTTCGAACTGGTGCAGAGCGCGGCCAATCGCTGGTGGGCGGCGCGCAACGAGCGCAAGCGCCTGGTGGCGCAACTGCGCGAGGTGGACGAGCAGATCGACGAAGTAGTCGCCCCGGTGGTGGCCGACAAGCGCGAGCAGGTCAAGGCCCGCGAGCGCATCATCGAGCGTGACCAAGCCCTGAACAAGCACGTGACCCAGCGCGAGCAGCAGCCGGCGCCGGTGATCATGCCGGCCCCGGCCAAGGCGCCGGAGCCGAGCAAGCGGGTGATGAAGGAAAAACAGGCGCCGCTGTTCGTCGACAGCGCCGTGGAAGGGACCCTGCCGTCGATTTCCATCCTCGACCCGGCCGAGCAGAAGAAGATCGAGTACTCGCCCGAGTCGCTGGCCGGCGTCGGCCACCTGCTGGAAATCAAGCTCAAGGAATTCGGCGTCGAAGTCTCGGTGGACTCGATCCACCCGGGCCCGGTGATCACCCGCTACGAGATCCAGCCGGCGGCCGGGGTCAAGGTCAGCCGCATCGCCAACCTGGCCAAGGACCTGGCGCGCTCCCTGGCGGTGACCAGTGTGCGCGTGGTCGAGGTGATCCCCGGCAAGACCACCGTGGGTATCGAGATCCCCAACGAGAACCGCCAGATCGTGCGCTTCTCCGAGGTGCTGTCGTCGTCCCAGTACGACGAGGCCAAGTCGCCGGTCACCCTGGCCCTGGGCCATGACATCGGTGGCAAGCCGGTCATCACCGACCTGGCCAAGATGCCCCACCTGCTGGTGGCCGGTACCACCGGTTCCGGTAAGTCGGTGGGGGTCAACGCCATGATCCTGTCGATCCTGTTCAAGTCCAGCCCGGAAGACGCGCGCCTGATCATGATCGACCCGAAGATGCTCGAGCTGTCGATCTACGAGGGCATCCCGCACCTGCTCTGCCCGGTGGTCACCGACATGAAGGACGCCGCCAACGCCTTGCGTTGGAGCGTGGCCGAGATGGAGCGGCGCTACAAGCTGATGGCGGCGATGGGCGTGCGCAACCTGGCCGGCTTCAACCGCAAGATCAAGGACGCCCAGGAGGCCGGCGAGTCGATCCCCGACCCGCTGTACCGCCGCGAGAGCATGGACGACGAGCCGCCGGCACTGAAGACCCTGCCGACCATCGTCGTGGTGGTCGACGAATTCGCCGACATGATGATGATCGTCGGCAAGAAGGTCGAAGAGCTGATCGCCCGTATCGCCCAGAAGGCGCGGGCCGCCGGTATCCACCTGATCCTCGCCACCCAGCGTCCGTCGGTGGATGTGATCACCGGCCTGATCAAGGCCAACATCCCGACCCGCATGGCCTTCCAGGTGTCGAGCAAGATCGACTCGCGGACCATCATCGATCAAGGCGGCGCCGAGCAGTTGCTCGGCCACGGTGACATGCTCTACATGCCGCCGGGCACCAGCCTGCCGATCCGCGTGCATGGCGCCTTCGTCTCCGACGACGAGGTGCACCGCGTGGTGGAGGCCTGGAAACTGCGTGGCGCACCGGACTACAACGACGACATCCTCAACGGTGTCGAGGAGGCCGGCAGCGGCTTCGACGGTGGTGGTGGCGGTGGTGGCGATGGCGACGATCCGGAAGCCGATGCCCTGTACGACGAAGCGGTGCAGTTCGTCCTGGAAAGCCGTCGGGCATCCATTTCCGCGGTGCAGCGCAAGCTGAAGATCGGCTACAACCGCGCTGCGCGGATGATCGAGGCCATGGAGATGGCTGGCGTGGTCACCCCCATGAACAGCAACGGCTCGCGGGAAGTGATTGCCCCGGGCGGCCCACGCGATTGATGATCACCTTGCCGGGCGCCGAAGGCGGCGCCCGGCCCATTCACTGTTCGACGAGGATTCCCATGCGCGCGATTCGCATGCTGTTGGTTTCTGCCCTGGCCCTGGGCGCCGTGTCGGCCCATGCCGACGAGAAGGACGTGGCGCGCCTGACCCAATTGCTGGAAAAGTCGCAGACCATCACTGCCCGTTTCTCCCAGCTGACCCTGGATGCCAGTGGCACCAGCCTGCAGGAGACCAGCGGCGAGATGGCGGTCAAGCGCCCAGGCCTGTTCTACTGGCACACCGATGCGCCCCAGGAACAGGTGGTGGTGTCCGATGGCCAGAAGGTCACCCTGTGGGACCCGGACCTGGAGCAGGCCACCGTCAAGAAGCTCGACGAGCGCCTGAACCAGACCCCGGCGCTGCTGCTGTCCGGTGACGTGTCGAAGATCAGCCAGAGCTTCGACATCACCTCCAAGGAGCAGGGCGAGGTCCTGGACTTCACCCTCAAGCCCAAGACCCGGGACACCCTGTTCGACTCGCTGCGGGTGTCGTTCCGCCGTGGGCTGATCAACGACATGCAACTGATCGACAGCGTCGGGCAGCGCACCAATATCCTGTTCAACGGGGTCAAGGCCAACGAGGCGGTCCCGGCGAGCAAGTTCCAGTTCAAGATCCCGGAAGGCGCCGACGTCATCCAGGAGTAACGAGAGCGCATCATGGACCTGTTTCGAAGCGAACCTGTCGCCCAGCCCCTGGCCGCCCGCCTGCGTCCGTCCAACCTGGACGAGTACGTCGGCCAGGAGCACCTGCTGGCACGCGGCAAGCCGCTGCGCGAGGCGCTGGAGCAGGGCGCGCTGCATTCGATGATCTTCTGGGGGCCACCCGGGGTCGGCAAGACCACCCTGGCGCGGCTGCTGGCGCAGTTCTGCGATGCGCATTTCGAGACCGTCTCGGCGGTGCTGGCCGGGGTCAAGGAGATCCGCCAGGCGGTCGAGGTGGCCAAGCAGCAGGCTGGCCAGTACGGCCGTCGGACCATCCTGTTCGTCGACGAGGTGCACCGCTTCAACAAGTCCCAGCAGGATGCCTTCCTGCCCTATGTGGAAGACGGCACGCTGATCTTCATCGGCGCCACCACCGAGAACCCCTCGTTCGAGCTGAACAACGCGCTGCTGTCGCGGGCCCGGGTCTATGTGCTCAAGAGCCTGGACGAAGCCGCCCTGCGCAAGCTGGTCAACCGCGCCCTGACCGAGGAGCGCGGCCTGGGCGAGCGTCGGCTGCAGGTCGGTGACGAAGCCTTTCAGATGCTCATGGCCGCCGCCGACGGCGATGGCCGGCGCATGCTCAACCTGCTGGAGAACGCCTCGGACCTGGCCGAGGACGGTGGCGAGATCGGCGTCGACCTGCTGCAGAGCCTGCTCGGTGACAGCCGCCGCCGCTTCGACAAGGGCGGCGAGGCCTTCTACGATCAGATCTCGGCGCTGCACAAGTCGGTGCGCGGCTCCAACCCGGACGCCGCCCTGTACTGGTATGCGCGCATGCTCGATGGGGGCTGCGACCCGCTGTACATCGCCCGCCGCGTGGTACGCATGGCCAGCGAGGATATCGGCAACGCCGACCCCCGTGCCCTGAGCCTGTGCCTGGCGGCCTGGGACGTGCAGGAGCGCCTGGGCAGCCCGGAAGGCGAACTGGCGGTGGCCCAGGCCATCACCTACATCGCCTGTGCGCCGAAGAGCAACGCGGTGTACATGGGCTTCAAGGCGGCCATGCGCGAGGCGGCCGAGCACGGCTCGCTGGAGGTGCCGTTGCACCTGCGCAATGCCCCGACCAAGTTGATGAAGCAACTGGGCTACGGCGAGGAGTACCGCTACGCCCACGACGAGCCCGATGCCTACGCCGCCGGCGAGGACTACTTCCCCGAGCAGCTCGAGCCGCGCCAGTACTACCAACCGGTACCCCGGGGCCTGGAACTGAAGATCGGCGAAAAGCTGCGCCACCTGGCCGAGCTCGACCGCAACAGCCCCCGCCAACGGAGAAAACCGTGATCGTACTCATCGCCGCCGTCAGCGCGGGCGGCGTCGCCGGCACGCTGCTGCGCTTCGCCACCGCCAACTGGGTCGCTGCCCACTGGCCACGACACTTCTATGCCGGTACGCTGGCGGTCAATCTGGTCGGCTGCCTGCTGATCGGCCTGCTCTACGGCCTGTTCCTGCACAAGCCGCTGGCGCCGGTCGAGCTGCGCGCAGGGCTGATCGTGGGCTTCCTCGGTGGCCTGACGACCTTTTCCTCCTTTTCGCTGGATACCGTGCGCCTGATGGAAAGCGGGCAAGTACCGCTGGCCCTGGGCTATACCGGTATCAGCGTAGTGGGCGGGCTGCTGGCCACCTGGGCCGGCCTGTCCCTGACCAAATTCTGAACCAACACACACACAACGAGAGAACGATATGCTCGATTCCAAACTGTTACGCGGCCAACTTCAGGAAGTGGCGGACCGCCTGGCCTCCCGTGGCTTCAGCCTGGATGTCGCGCGCATCGAATCCCTGGAAGAGCGCCGCAAGGCGGTGCAGACCCGCACCGAGCAACTGCAGGCCGAGCGTAACGCCCGTTCCAAGTCCATCGGCCAGGCCAAGGCCAAGGGCGAGGACATCGCCCCGCTGATGGCCGATGTCGAGCGCATGGCCAACGAGCTGGCCGCCGGCAAGGTCGAGCTGGACGGCATTCAGGCCGAGCTGGACGCCATCGTCCTGACCATCCCCAACCTGCCGGACGCCAGCGTACCGGTCGGCGCGGACGAGGATGCCAACGTCGAGGTGCGCCGCTGGGGCACGCCGCGCGCGTTCGATTTCGAGATCAAGGACCACGTGGCTCTGGGCGAGATCAGCGGCGGCCTGGACTTCGAGACCGCAGCCAAGCTTTCCGGCGCCCGCTTTGCCCTGCTGCGCGGCCCGATCGCCCGCCTGCACCGCGCCCTGGCCCAGTTCATGATCGACCTGCACACCCGCGAGCACGGCTACGAGGAAGCCTACACCCCGTACCTGGTGCAGGCGCCGGCCCTGCAGGGCACCGGCCAGTTGCCGAAGTTCGAGGAAGACCTGTTCAAGATCGCCCGTGAAGACGAGGCCGATTTCTACCTGATCCCGACCGCCGAGGTGTCGCTGACCAACATCGTCGCCGGCGAGATCCTCGATGCCAAGCAACTGCCGGTCAAGTTCGTCGCCCATACCCCGTGCTTCCGCAGCGAGGCCGGTGCCTCGGGCCGCGATACCCGTGGCATGATCCGCCAGCACCAGTTCGACAAGGTCGAGATGGTGCAGATCGTCGAGCCGTCCAAGTCGATGGAAGCCCTGGAGGGCCTGACCGCCAACGCCGAGCGCGTGCTGCAGGCCCTGGAGCTGCCGTACCGCGTACTGGCCCTGTGCACCGGCGACATGGGCTTCAGTGCGGTGAAGACCTACGACCTGGAAGTCTGGGTGCCGAGCCAGGACAAGTACCGCGAGATCAGCTCCTGCTCCAACTGTGGTGACTTCCAGGCGCGGCGCATGCAGGCGCGCTGGCGCAACCCGGAAACCGGCAAGCCGGAACTGGTGCACACCCTCAACGGCTCCGGCCTGGCCGTGGGCCGCACCCTGGTGGCGGTGCTGGAGAACTACCAGCAGGCCGACGGTTCGATCCGTGTGCCGGAAGTGCTCAAGCCGTACATGGGTGGTATCGAGGTCATCGGCTAAATGGATTTCCTGCCGCTGTTCCACAAGCTGCAGGGCGGCCGCGTGCTGGTCGTCGGCGGCGGCGAGATCGCCTTGCGCAAGGCGCGTCTGCTGGCCGATGCCGGCGCCGCGCTGCGGGTGGTCGCGCCGCAGGTCGACAGCCAGCTGGCGGCGTTGGCCCAGGAGGGGGGCGGCGAGGTCCTGGTGCGTGGCTACCAGGTCGGCGACCTGGAAGGCTGCCGGCTGGTGATCGCGGCCACCGACGACCCGACGCTCAATGCCCAGGTGTCGGCGGACGCACAAGGCCGCTGCCTGCCGGTCAACGTGGTGGATGCCCCGGCGCTGTGCACGGTGATCTTCCCGGCCATCGTCGACCGTTCGCCCCTGGTGGTGGCGGTGTCCAGCGGTGGCGACGCACCGGTGCTGGCGCGGTTGATCCGTGCCAGGCTGGAGGCCTGGATCCCGGCCGCCTATGGCGAACTGGCCGGGCTGGCGGCGCGTTTTCGCGACAAGGTCAAGGCCCTGTACCCAGACGTCAACCAGCGTCGCGGTTTCTGGGAGGAGGTCTTTCAGGGGCCGATCGCCGAGCGCCAGCTGGCCGGGCAGGGCAGCGAGGCCGAGCGCCTGTTGCAGGCCAAGGTCGATGGCGCGGCGGTGCAGCAAGGCGGCGAGGTGTACTTGGTCGGTGCCGGGCCGGGCGATCCGGACCTCCTGACCTTCCGTGCCCTGCGCCTGATGCAGCAGGCCGACGTGGTGCTCTACGACCGCCTGGTGGCGCCGGCCATCATCGAGATGTGCCGGCGCGATGCCGAGCGGATCTATGTGGGCAAGCGCCGCGCCGACCATGCCGTGCCCCAGGAGCAGATCAACCGCCTGCTGGTCGACCTGGCCCGCCAGGGCAAGCGCGTGTTGCGGCTCAAGGGCGGCGATCCGTTCATCTTCGGTCGTGGTGGCGAGGAGATCGAGGAGTTGGCTGGGGAGGGCATCCCGTTCCAGGTGGTGCCGGGCATCACCGCGGCCAGCGGCTGCTCCGCCTATGGCGGGATCCCGCTGACCCACCGGGACTATGCCCAATCGGTGCGTTTCGTCACCGGTCACCTGAAGGATGGCACCAGCAACCTGCCGTGGCATGACCTAGTAGCGCCGGCCCAGACCCTGGTGTTCTACATGGGCCTGGTGGGGCTGCCGACCATCTGTGCCGAGTTGATCCGCCATGGCCGTGCGGCCAGTACCCCGGCAGCGTTGGTGCAGCAAGGGACGACACGCAACCAGCGGGTGTTCACTGGCACCCTGGCCGACCTGCCGGAGCTGGTGGCACGGCATGAGGTGCATGCGCCGACCTTGGTGATCGTCGGGGAGGTGGTGCAGTTGCGTGACAAGCTGGCCTGGTTCGAGGGCGCGCAGCACACTTCCTGATCGGAGTAGATGACCTCGCAGGAGCGGGCAAGCCCGCTCCTGCGGTTCAGGCTCACAGCAACGGTAGTGAGTAGCTCACCATCACCCGGTTTTGGTCCTGGTTCCATTCGCTCGGCACGCCGCTGCGCAGCATGCCATTGCGCCAGCTGAACGCCAGCCCCTTGAGCGTTCCGTCTTGCACCACGTAATCCAGGGCGATGTCGCGTTCCCATTCCTGCTCGTCGCCACCCGATGCCATGCGGATGTGGCTGCCCTTCAGATAGGCCACCGAGGCAGTCAGCCCCGGCACCCCCAGCGCCGCGAAGTTGTAGGCATACTGGCCGAAGGTGGTGCGCTCGCCGGCCCGGGTGAAACTGGTCACCAGGCGATCGGTGAACAGATAGATACTGGCACCCGCCGCCCCTTCGCCGGTATTGCCCTGGTTGAGTTGCACGAAGTTGCCGCTGTTAGATACCCGCTGATGGCCCAGCAGCAACGCATGACCACCGAGTGCATAGGTGAACATCGCGCTCCAGGTGTCGTTGTCGATCTTGCCCGGCGTATCGGCCAAGCCGCTCACCTGATAACCTGCTGCACGTCCAGAGGCCGAATCGTTGCGCCCGTCGGCATCGGTCTTGAAGTAACGCAGGTCGGTGGTCAGCGACTGGTTGTCGGCCAGCGTCCAGACGTGTACCAGGCCGCCGAAGTGCTGCACGTAGTAGTCCTCGAGCTTGGCGGCGTAGTACTGCAGCTTGAGTGCTTCGCTCAATTGATAGTCGGCGCCGGCGAAGAGGAACGCGTTGCTCTCTTGGGTGCCCCCCGCGACAGCCAGGCCGGAGCGGTTGCTCGAGCCACGTCCGGTGGTGTGCTCCAGGCGCCCTCCGGTCAGCGTCAGGCCATCGAACTCCTGGGAGGTGATCATGCCGCCCTCGAAGGTCTGCGGTAGCACGCGACCGTCGTTGGTCACCAGGATCGGCAATTTCGGTTGCAAGGTGCCGTAGCGCGCCTCGGTCCTGGAGAAGCGCAGTTTGCCGGTCAGCCCCAGTCGACTCCACTGGTCGACGGCGCTGCCGTCGCTGTCGTCGGGAATCATCGAGCTGCCACGGTGGTTGCCGCCGCCGCCGTCCAGGCGCACCCCCAGCATGCCGAGGGCGTCGACGCCAACGCCGACGGTGCCGTCGGTGAAACCGGACTTGTAGTCGAGCAGAAAGCCCTGGGCCCATTCGGCGGTCTTGCTCTGCCCTGCGGCACTGGGGCGGTCGCGAAAGTCATTGTTGAAGTAGTAGTTGCGCAAGGTCAGGGCGGCTTTGCCATCTTCGACGAAGGCTGCCTGGGCGGGGGGAGCGAGCAGGGCGCTGGTGGCGGTCAGCAGGGAAAGGTGCATGAAGGGCTTTCTTGTCATTGTTGTTTTCCTGATGCAAAAAAGCGCCCGTACGCCGGGCGCAAGGGGGCTGGACGCGCTGGCGCCCAGGGTGTGACGTTGGGTAGGGGTCAGTCAGGCAGCCATTCCTGAAGGGTCAGTTCGACGGTGATGAACGATAGGTTGCGGCCTCTTTGCAGCCGGCCGGCGAAGATATTGCCATCGGCATCGGCAACCACCGCCTGCAGGCGGCTTTCACCGGCTGCGATCTCGCCGCTGAGGCTGAGGATTTCCACCCCCGGCCCAGGCACATGGATAGCCTGCATGCCGTTGTGGCCCAGGTAGTGCAACTGGGCGTCGATCAGGCTGCCCAGGCCGCCGCGGACCACGGCCAGGCGGATGCCGTGGCTTGCGCACAGGGCTTCGGCACTGTCGATGATGTCTTCGTTGGGCTTGAGTCGGGCCACCACCAGGCGGCCCAGGCGGCCGCTCTGTACCTGGGACTCGGTTTGGCTCGCTGCAAGGTTCATGAGGCCTCCTGGAACACCGGGTGGAGCAGGTTGAAGTGGGTTTCCGCGTCGGGCTGTACCTGGTAGGCGACCTGCTCGAACAGGCACAGGCGCAGCACCAGGGGGTCGCTGCCGACCACCAGCCGGTCGAGCACCAAATGGCCGCCGTGTTGCTGGCCGTGGCGGTCGATGAAGCCGGCGTGGCAGTGCAGCAAGGGGGCGCCGCGGGCATCTCGACCCACGGTCAGTGCACCGCTGATGAAGGTGATGCAGCCGTCCAGCTCCACCGGGCGGCCATAATCGTACGGGCGTTGTGTGTCGCGGGTAGTGACCATGCGGTGATAGCTCAACCGCGCCGCGGTACCACACAGGATGCGCCCCACCGCGCTGCGGTAGCTGTGCCCGCTGAGGGCCTCGAGCAAGGCCGAGGCGACGTTGCAGGCCTGTGGCAGGACGATGCGCAGTTCCTCGCAATCGGCCACTTCGCAGTCCAGCAAGCGCGGCTGCTTGGGTTGGCCGCTGTGAATGAAATGGCGCACGCCGGCGTGCTGTTCGAAGTGCGGGGTCATAGGGCAGGCTCCTCGCAGGCATCGAGCAGGGCGCGGATCTGCTTCTTGACGATCTTGCCGTAGCCCGATTTGGGCATGGTTTTCCAGCGCACGAAGCGCTTGGGCCATTTGTAGCGGGCCAGGCGCGGCTCCAGGTGAGCCAGCAACTGTTCGTCACTGACCTGCTCGGTGGTGACGATCACCGCGCAACCGCACTCGCCCCATTTTTCGTCCGGCAGGCCGAGCACCGCCACTTCGTTGACCGCCGGATGGGTCAGCAGTGCTTCCTCGATCTCGCGTGGGTAGACGTTCGAGCCGCCGGAGATGTACATGTCCGAGGCGCGCCCGGTGATGAACAGGTAACCCTGCTCGTCGACATGGCCCAGGTCGCCGGTGTGGAACCAACCATGGCGAAAGCAGGCGGCGTTGGCCTGCGGGTTGTCGTAGTAGCCGGCGAACACCGCCGGGCCGCGCACGCAGATCTCGCCATCGCTGCCAGTGGGCAGTTCGTTGCCCTGCTCGTCGAGGATCGCCACCTGCATACCGGTGCGCGGGTAACCGCAGGAGCCGACCTTGGCCCATGGGCTGTCCTCGGCATCGTGGCAGTCGGCGGGCAGCACGGTGATATTGCCCGTCACCTCGCCCAGCCCGTAGTACTGCACCAGCACCTTGCCCAAGGTGCGCAGGGCGTGGCACTGGTCGGCGCGGTACATGGGCGCGCCAGCGTAGATGACATAGCGCAGGCTGCTGTGATCATGGCGAGCGACCGCTTCATCCTCGGTGAGCATCTTGACGATGGTCGGCACGGTGAACAGGTTGTCGACCTTGTGTCGTTCCACCAGCCGCCAGGCCTCGTCGCAGTCCAGCCGGTCGCTGGAAGGCAGGATGCAGGCAGCGCCGCGGGCGACGTTGACCAGCGCGTGGATACCGGCGCCATGCGACAGCGGTGCCAGCACCAGCGAGCGGGATCGCTGGGTGAGGCCCGGCATGAGGTCGGCGAGGTGGTTGTTGACCACGAATGCCATCTGCCCGTGGGTCAGCACGCCAGCCTTGGGGTGGCCCGTGGTGCCTGAGGTGTAGAAGAACCACAGTGGGTCGTGATAGAGCACCTCGGCCGGGCGGAAGCTGGGCTGCAGCGCTGCGCCCTGGTCGAGCAGTTGGTCGTAGCCCAGCTCACCCGTGCGCGGCGTGCCGATGGCGATCACCAGGCGCAACGCCGCCGAGGCTTCGCGAACGGCGTCCACGTAGTGGGCGAAGCCTTCGTCGTAGAGCATCGCCACCGCGCCGCTGGAACTGCCCAGGTAGGCCGCCTCGGGCGGTGTGATGCGCACATTGGTCGGTACCCAGACCATGCCCAGGCGGAAGGCGACCCAGGCGCTCTCGAACAATTGCAGGTTGTTGCGCGAATGCACCAGCAGGCGGTCGCCCTTGCCCAGCCCCTTGGCGCGCAGCGCAGCGGCCACGCTGTCGACACGGTTGAGCAATTGGCGCCAGCTGTAGCGTTGGTGGCCGCGAATGAACCCCGGTTCGTCGGGTAGCCGGCGGGCAGTTTGCGCCAGCAGTTCACCGAGGTTCATGACGTTGTCGATACCGGTCATCACACAGCCTCCAGAATGCTCACGTAGTTGGTGACAGCAGCGCCGCCCATGTTGAACACACCAGCACGGTCGGCACGGGACAGTTGCATATCGCCGGCTTGGCCGCTGAGCTGCATGGCGGCCATCACGTGCATCGACACGCCGGTGGCCCCGATCGGGTGGCCCTTGGACTTGAGCCCGCCCGACGGGTTGATCGGCAGGCGGCCGTCCTTGTGGCTGATACCTTCCTTGATCACCCGCGCACCCTGGCCAGGCTCGGCCAGGCCCATGGCCTCGTACTCGAGCAGCTCGGCGATGGTGAAGCAATCGTGGGTCTCCACCAGCGACAGGTCGGCCAGGGTCATCCCGGCCTGGGCCAGGGCTTGCCGCCAGGCGCGTGCGGCGCCCTCGAACACGGTAGGGTCGCGGCGCGACAGCGGCAGGTAGTCGTTGACTTGCACCGCGGCCCGGAAGCGCACGGTGTTGCGCTGGCTATCGCCCAGGTCGGCACGGCTGACCACCAGCGCCGCAGCGCCGTCGGTGATCAGCGAGCAGTCGCTGCGCTTGAGTGGGCCGGCGACGAAGGGGTTTTTCTCCGAGGGTGTGCGGCAAAAGTCGAAGCCCAAGTCGCGGCGCATGTGGGCGAAGGCATTGAGTGCGCCATTGGCGTGGTTTTTCGCCGCGATCATGGCCAGGGCGTCGGACTGGTCGCCATGGCGGGCGAAATAGGCGCTGGCGATGTTGCCGAACACGCCGGCGAAGCCGTTTTCGATCTGCGCTTCTTCGCGCGCATAGCAGCACTTGAGGAGGATGCGACCGACCTCCGCAGTCGGCAGGCCGTTCATCTTCTCGAAGCCCACCACCAGGGCATGCCGGGAGTGGCCGCTGAGCACCGCCTGCAGCGCCGAATGGATCGCCGCCGAACCTGTGGAACAGGCGTTCTCCAGGCGTACCGACGGGGTGAAACGCAGCGCTGGCAGGTGATTGGCCAGCAGTGCGGAGGGGAAGTCCTGGTAGAGCAGGCCGGCGTTGAAGTGGCCGACGTGGACCGAGTCGATCTGCTCGGCCTCGAGCCCCGCATGGCTGAGCGCGCCGATGGCGGCGTCGGCCATCATCTGCTCGGGGTCGATCTCGGGGAACTTGCCGAAGGGGGAGTGGTACCAGCCGCGGATGACGGGCGAATCCATGAGGTGCGTCCTCGCTTGATGTGGTTTGCGAGGTCGATAGCAAGGGCGGTGCCAAGGTCCGGGCAGGCCTCTGGCGTGCGGCTTTGCCGCCAACCCAGGGGTTCGCACGGTAGCCCTGGGCATCGAACAGGTGTCGCCTTTGCCGAGCAGGCGACAGTTCAGGGAGACACCTGTCACTTCCCGTCGGCACATCGGGTGTCAAGCCAGCGGTGCGCTCGCCAGCCGCAGATAAATAAATTCTTTCGTCAAAACATAGGCTTGAATGAATCCTGGCATATTCGGCGACAGGCATGGCCGCACCTTGCAAAGGGGTGGCACTCGTATTGCTAACAACAACGTCACCGTCGCCGTATTCCAGCAACTCGATCAATAAGAACAACTAGGTCAGGAGAGCTTCATGAGCGATTTCACCCGCCGTTCCTTCATCAAGACGGCCTCCATGGCATCGGCCGCCGTCGCTGCCGCCGGTCTGGGCCTGTACAGCGGCAGCAGCCGCGCCGCGGACTTCAAGTTGAAGTTCGCCAACAACCTGCCGATCAGCCACCCGATGAACATCCGCGCCCGGGAGATGGCCAAGGCCATCAAGGAAGAAACCAACGGCGCCCTCAGCGTGCAGGTGTTTCCCAGCAGCCAGTTGGGCAGCGACACCGACACCCTGGCCCAGGTGCGTTCCGGCGCGGTCGACCTGTTCTCGCTGTCGCCAGTGATTCTTGGCACGTTGGTGCCTTCGGTACAGATCAGCGCGGTGGGTTTTGCCTTCAAGGACTATTCACAGGTGTGGAGCGCCATGGACGGCGCGCTGGGCGCCCATGTGCGCAATGAAATCGCCAAGACCGGCACGCTGTTCGCCTACGAACGCATGTGGGACAACGGCTTCCGGGTCACCACTACCAGTACCCGGCCGGTGGCCACCCCCGACGACCTGCGTGCGATGAAGCTGCGCGTGCCGCCCAGCCCGATCATCATGTCGATTTTCCGTGCCCTGGACGCCGCGCCGACCAGCATCAACTTCGCTGAAGTCTACTCGGCCTTGCAGACGCGCATCGTCGAGGGGCAGGAAAACCCGTTGACCCTGGTGGCTTCGGCCAAGCTCTACGAAGTGCAGAAGTACTGTTCGTTGACCAACCATGTCTGGGACGGTTTCTGGATGCTTGGCAACAGCGCCTCCATCGGCCGCCTGCCGGCCGAGCTCCAGGCGGTGCTGCGCAAGCACATCGACGCGGCGGTGCTGGCCCAGCGCGAAGACCTCGCCAAGCTCGAAGGCAGCACCCGCGATACCCTCAAGGCACAAGGCCTGGAGCTGGTCGAAGCACCAGCCGAACCGTTCCGCGAGAAGTTGCGCAACGGTAACTACTACGCGCACTGGCACGAAAAGTTCGGCGATGAAGCCTGGGCCATTCTCGAGCAGTTCTCCGGGAAGCTGGCATGATGAGCGCCCCAGCGGTCACGGCCTCCAACCTTCCACAGCGCCTGCCGGCCCGGGTGCTGATCCGCTTGAACACCTGGACCATGCGCGTGGTCGGGGTGATCGCCGTCGCCTTGATGGTGATAGAGACCTTGGTGCTGCTGGCGGGTGTTATCGCGCGCTATGTGCTGCACAGCCCGTTGATCTGGTCCGATGAGCTGGCGTCGTCGCTGTTCATCTGGTTGTCGATGTTCGGCGCGGTGCTGGCGCTGGACCGCGGCGAGCACATGCGTATGTCGGCGGTGGTCAACAAGCTGCCCGCTGCCTGGCGCGGCTTCAGTGAAACTTTGTCGGCGCTGATCGTCTGTCTGTTCGTGGCGCTGATCATCTCGCCCGCCATGCAGCATTCCCATGAACAGATGTGGATCACCACGCCGGCCTTGGGCATTCCCGATGGCGTGCGCGCGGCGGCGCTGCCGGTGGGCGCGGTGCTCATGCTGCTGGCGGCGGTGGCGCGCATGGCGCGTTACTCGACCGTGCGCCAGTTCATGGCCGGGTTGGGCGTGGTGGCGGTGGTGGCAGGCGTGCTGTGGTTGGCACAGCCGCTGCTGGAGCAGATGGGCAACTACAACCTGGTGGTGTTCTTCCTGGTGCTGCTGGGCGCTTGCGTGTTCGGCGGCATCCCCATCGCCTTCGCCTTTGGCACCGCGACCATGGCCTACTTGGCCTTGGCGACCCATGCGCCATTGTCGATCGTGGTCGGACGCATGGATGAAGGCATGTCGCACATGGTGCTGTTGGCGGTACCGCTGTTCGTGCTGCTGGGCGTGGTGCTGCAGCTCTCCGGCATGGCGCGTACCCTGATCGACTTCATGGCCTCGCTGCTCGGGCATGTGCGCGGTGGCCTGCAGTATGTGTTGCTGGGTGCGATGTTCCTGGTCTCCGGTATTTCTGGTTCCAAGGTGGCCGACATGGCGGCTGTGGCGCCAGCGTTGTTCCCGGAGATGAAACGCCGCGGGTCCAAGCCCGAGGAACTGGCGGCGCTACTGTCGGCTACCGGGGCGATGACCGAGACCATTCCGCCGAGCCTGGTGCTGATCACCATTGGTGCGGTCTGCAGTGTGTCGATCACCGCGCTGTTCATCGGTGGGTTGATGCCGGCGGTGGTCGCCACCGTGGCCATCGCGGTGGTGTGTTGGTGGCGCTCGCGCAAGGAGCAGGGGCCCAGGATCGAACGCGCGCCGCTGTCGCGTGTGGGCAAGACTTTCCTGATCGCCTTGCCGGCGCTGGCCCTGCCATTGCTGATTCGCGTCGCTGTGCTGGAGGGCGCGGCCACCGCCACCGAGGTATCGACCATCGGCGTGGCCTACGTGGTACTGGTCGGCCTGGCGATGCACCTGTTCATGCGCCATATCGAGTGGCGCAGGCTGTACCCGATGCTGCTCGAGGCTGCGGCGTTGTCCGGGGCCATCCTGCTGATCATCGGCATGGCCTCGGCCATGGCCTGGGCGCTGACCCAGTCGGGCTTCTCCAATTCGCTGGTCGAGCTGATCGAGGAGATCCCTGGCGGCACCTTGGGCTTCATGTTCGTCACCATCATTGTGTTCCTGGTGCTGGGCAGTGTGCTCGAAGGCATCCCGGCCATCGTGCTGTTCGGCCCGTTGATGTTCCCGCTGGCCGAAATGCTCGGCATCCACCCGGTGCACTACGCCATGGTGGTGATCCTGGCCATGGGTGTGGGGCTGTTCGCACCACCGCTGGGGGTGGGCTTCTATGCCGCTTGCGCCATCAGCAAGACATCGTCCGATCATGTCATTCGCAGGGTCTGGGGCTATCTGGGGGCCTTGCTGGTGGCCCTGGTGATCGTCGCCTGTTTCCCGTGGATTTCCATTGGTTTCCTCTAAGAGAGTCCTATCATGAGCCAAGCTGCGACAACCACAATCAACTGGCCGGCCGAGGGCCGGGTAGCCCTGGTGACCGGGGCGGCGATGGGCATCGGCGCGGCCATCGCCGAGCGCCTGGGGCACGATGGCCACACCGTGGTAGTGGCCGATATCAACCTGGCGGCAGCCGAAGAAACGGCGGCGGGGCTGCAGGCCCAGGGCATCGATGCCCTGGCCATGGTCATCGACATCGGTGACCCGCAATCCATCGCTGTGTTGTTCGACACCCTGCGTACGCGCTGCGGGCGTTGCGATGTACTGGTCAACAATGCCGGTGTCGCCCGCACCCAGGCGTTTCTGGAGACCGACCTGGAGGGCTGGCAGCGGGTGATGAACATCAACCTGACCGGCACCTTGTTGTGCAGCCAGCAGGCGGCCCTGCTGATGCGCGAGCAAGGCTGGGGGAGGGTGATCAATGTCGCCTCGATCAGTGGCATGCGCGCGAGCATGGGGCGTACCGCCTACGGCACGTCCAAGGCGGCGGTGATCGGCCTGACCCGGCAGATGGCCATCGAATTGGCCGAGCATGGCATCACCGTCAATGGCATTGCTCCAGGGCCGGTGGATACGCCGCTGACCCGAACCCTGCATTCGGCGGCCACGCGCGAGTCTTACGCCCGGGCGGTGCCGCTGCGCCGTTACGGAACGCCGGCGGAGATGGCGGGGGCGGTGGCCTTCCTGGCGTCGGAAGATGCCTCGTATATCAGCGGGCACGTGATCCCGGTGGATGGCGGGTTCATGGCTTCGGGGATCCTGGAGATCTGAGCTGAGCCACTGTAGGAGATTGCCCAGCCCTTTCGGTCCCTGTCCTCTGCGCGACAGCGTAGCCCGAAGGGCTGGGTGATCTCCCACAGGAACCGTTGCGACGATAGTTTTTTCTAAGAATCCCTATTGCCCACTCACGGTCAATGTTCGAGCGCCCGCCGTGCGTCGTCCTCCTGTGTCGCCTGCTCCCCAGCCTGCCGCGCCGTTTCCACGAATGTGGCAATGCACGGGTTGTGGTTATCCGCCTTCCACACCGCCACCACTTCGATCACCGGCGCATCACGCAGTGGCCGGAAGGTCGTGCTGGCCAGGCGCATGTTGCGCATCGAGCGCGGCACTATCGCCACCCCCAGGCCTTCGCCCACCAGGTTGACGATGGTCTGCTGCATGTTGATCTCCATGCCGATGTTCGGCGTCACGCCGTGCTGCAGGCAGTAACCGCAGATCATGTCGTGCAGGGCCGGGGCGATGCGCCGAGGAACGATGATGAAGCTCTCGCCCGCCAGGTCACGGGGCTCGACCATCGCCCGCTGGGCCAGGCGATGGGCCGGTGGCAAGACCAGGGTCATTTCCTCGCGGTACAGGGTCATGGTCTCCAGCCCCGAACAGTCCTGGGGGCGGTACATGATCGCGACGTCCTTGTTGCCACTGCTGATGTCCTGGGCCAGGTCCAGCGGCAGGGTTTCGGTCAGTTTCAGGTCGACCTGCGGATACAGCGCCGCGTAGCGCCGGGTGATGGCCGGGGTGATGCTGTAGGCGGTGGACATCATGAAACCGACCGACAGAGCCCCGGCCGCACCGCGGGCTGCGGCGAGGGCGTTGCGTTTGGCCTGCTCGAAGGCGGCGAACACCGTGCCGGTGTCCAGGTAGAAGCGCTGCCCGGCTTCGGTCAGTTCCACGCGCCGGCGCGAACGATCGAACAGCTTGACCCCAAGCTCCTCTTCCAGCAGGGCGATCTGCCGCGACAGCGGTGGCTGGGAAATGTGCAGGCGTTCTGCGGCACGGCCGAAGTGCAGGGTCTCGGCCAGGGTACGGAAGTACTGCAGGTGGCGGAGTTCGATCATGATGCTCGCAAAGGTATCAATGGATGCTTGATTATGTATTGGAAAATATAAGTGAGCCTCCCTAATGTGCAAGTGCAACACCCCATCGGCTTCGGCAACGCCATAAGCGTTGCCCGTCGACATAGTCACGAGCTATAGAACAACAAAAGGTGACGCTGATGCCCTCGCTGACCGAACCTGCTGTGCTTGCTCCCACCCCCGTAGTGCCCGAAACCGATATTGCCCATGACAGCGACCCTCAGGTACGCCAGGCCTTTCGCCGTGCGCTGCGCCTGATGGAGCGCGGCATCGCCGTGTTGATCCGCGGCGAAACTGGCACCGGCAAGGAAATTCTTGCCCGCGCCCTGCATGCCCACAGCCAGCGCCGTGCCGCGCAACTGGTGGCGCTCAACTGTGCGTCGATCCCGCAAACCCTGATCGAGAGCGAGCTGTTCGGCTATACCCGCGGCGCTTTCTCCGGGGCGCTGCCTGGCGGCAAGAAGGGCAAGGTGCAACAGGCCGACGGCGGTACGCTGTTTCTCGATGAGATCGGTGACATGCCCTACGAGCAGCAGACCCGCCTGCTGCGGGTGATCGCCGAGCGCGAGGTCACCCCGTTGGGCGGCGAGCGCAGCCTGCCGGTGAACTTCGCGCTGGTCTGTGCGACTCACCAGGACCTTGCGGCCCGGGTCGCCGATGGCAGCTTCCGCGAGGACCTGTTCTATCGTATCGCCACCGGCGTCGTGCACTTGCCGCCGTTGCGCGAGCGCAGCGACCGTGGCGAGTTGTTGTGCAACATGGTCGCCCACGAGTTGCCCGGCCGCGATCCACGCCAGGTGATCAGCGCTGAAGCATGGTCGTTGCTGTTGAGCCATGCCTGGCCCGGCAACCTGCGGCAGATGCGCGCCGTGGTGCGCTACGCCTGCGCGGTGATGGAAGGCACGCGAATCCAGCGTGGCGACCTGCCGGTAGATTTCCTGGCGCAACTGGGCGGCACTGCCATCGTGCCCCGGCCAGCGCTGCCGAACGTCACGCCAATCCGCCCGCAGCGCTCGGGCGACGAGCGTGCCAGCGTGCTCGAGGTGCTGCAGGCCTGTCGTTGGAACATGTCTGCCGCGGCCCGTGAGCTGGGTATCTGCCGGCCGTCGTTATATCGGGTATTGCGACGCCTGGATATCCCGCCGCTCAAGGAGCAATTGGCACTCGGTGCCTGCCGCAGCGCCTGATCCATCGTTATCGCTGTTTTTACATCATGCCCCCTGGGATGCAGGGGGTGGGCCTGGCTTCGTCCACATCAAGGGAAAACAACTATGAATGCCCCTGTTGTCTATGCACCTCTGAACTTCACCTTGGCCAACCGCACCGCGCTGGTCACTGGTGCTGCGCGCGGCATCGGCTACGCCATCGCCGTGGCGCTTGGCCACTGCGGTGCGCGGGTGGCCCTGGCCGACCTCGACCCGGAAGCCGTCGAGCGTGCCGCCGGCCTATTGCGTGAACAAGGTATCCAGGCGCTTGGATTGGGTGTGGATGTGGCCGACGAGGAGCAGGTGCGGGCCATGGTCGATCAGGTCGAGCGGCGCTTGGGCGGGGTCGATATCCTGGTCAACAACGCCGGCATCGTTTCCACTGCACCGCTGCTGGAGTTGACGACCGAGGAGTGGAACCGGGTCATGGCGATTGATCTCAATAGCGTGTTCTTCTGCGTCAAGGCGGTGCTGCCGGGGATGATGGCACGACGCGGCGGGCGCATCATCAACATTGCCTCGGTTGCCGGCAAGCGTGGCGGCGGGTTGTTGGGCAACAGCTGCTACGCGGCGGCCAAGGGCGCGGTGATTGCGCTGACCAAGGGCCTGGCGCGTGAGGCCGGGCCCTTCGATGTGACCGTCAATGCGGTTTCGCCAGCATTGACGGACACCGAGATGACCAGCGTGCTGGCGCCCCAGGCCCGGGCCCAGGTGCTGGCCCAGATGCCGCTGGGGCGCGCCGGCACGCCGCGAGACATTGCGGCGGCGGTGTGTTTCCTGTCATCGGCGGAGGCGGGATTCGTCACCGGCGAGATCATGGATGTGGATGGCGGCTTCATGCGCGATTGACGCGCGACAAGTCCTTCGGCCAGAACAGAAATTTCAACGACCCTGCCAGATACCACGGCCTGGCAGGCGCTCGCGGTCATGCGCCAGGTTGAAATCCTGCAGCGGCCCCTTGGGCACGATGCCGTTCGGGTTGATGGTCTTGTGGCTCATGTAGTAGTGCTTCTGGATATGCGCCATGTTCACCGTTGCCGCCACCCCTGGCCACTGATACAGCTCGCGCAACCAGTTGGACAGGTTCGGGTGGTCGGCGAGCCGGCGCAGGTTGCACTTGAAGTGGCCGTGGTACACCGCGTCGAAGCGCACCAGGGTGGTGAACAGGCGTACATCGGCCTCGGTCAGGTACTCGCCAGCCAGGTAACGCTGGCGGCTTAGCAGCTGTTCCAGATGATCCAACTCGTTGAACACGTCGTCGAACGCGGCCTCGTAGGCCTCCTGTGTCGTGGCGAAGCCCGCACGGTAGACGCCGTTGTTCACCGCCGGGTAGATACGTTCGTTGAGCGTATCGATGGTCGCACGCAGCGGCTCGGGGTAGAGGTCCAGGCGGTTGCCGGTCAGTTCGTCGAAGGCACTGTTGAAGATGCGGATGATCTCGGCCGACTCGTTGTTGACGATACGCTGTTCCTGCTTGTCCCACAGCACCGGTACGGTCACGCGCCCGGTATAGTGCGGGTCGTCCTGGGTATAGCGCTGGTGCAGGTACTGGAGGTCGTCCAGCTGATCGCCCGTGGAGCCCTGTTGCTGGTCGAAGGTCCAGCCTTGCTCGCCCATCAACCAACTGACCACCGACACGTCGATCAGCGGCTCCAGGCCCTTGAGGGCGCGAAAGATCAGGGTGCGGTGCGCCCAGGGGCAGGCCAGCGACACATACAGGTGGTAGCGCCCGGCTTCGGCGGCGGGCAGCGGGTTGCGGCGCTGGGCATTCTCGCGCTGGAAGGCGCCGTCCTTGCTGTTCTGGTACCACTGGTCATGCCAGCGGCCGTCGATCAAAAGGCCCATGGTGAGCTCCTCGGAACACAATCGTTGGTCGTTGGAGCCCAGTCTAGGCAAAAGCGTTCGAATGAATAGCGCAAAGACTGCACTGATCGGATCGAATTATTCGATGTTCTTGCGACCCGCCCAGTAGCCGCGAGCCGTCTCGAAGGCCGTTTCACGCTCCTGGCCAAGCCCGCGCAGGGCCAGGGCCATGGTCGCCACCACGGCCAACTCGCCGTAGCTGTCCCCGGCCTCGCCGCGCCATACCGTCAGCAGGTGCTCCGGCTGCAGGCTGGCCGGCTTGACATGCCGCTGGGCGCTCAGCGCTGGCCATTCCTCATCCCAGGCTTCGCCGCCCGTGGTGCCATAGAGATGACTGGCCACGTCCGGGTTGATCTCGATTTCGCCACCATCGCCCTTGATGACTACGCTATGGTCGCCGAGCAGGCGGCTGGCTTCGCGGTGCACCGCCTGGTAGCCAGGGTGGAAGATGCTCTGCAGGCCGCAGCGCGCATTCAGCGGGTTGAGCACCCGGGCCAGGGAGTGGATCGGCGAGCGCAGGCCGAGGGTGTTGCGCAGGTCGATCATCCGTTGCAGCGGCGGGGCCCAGTCCTGCAATGGAGCGAACGCCAGGCGGCGCTCGTCCAGGGCATTGGCCACCGACGGCCAGTCGCGGCACAGGGGGATCTCCAGCAGGGCCAGCAACTGCTCGGTGTACAGCCGCCCGGCGGTATGCGCGCCACCGCCGTGAAGGAGGATACGCACGCCGTTGCCGGCCAGGCACTTGGCCGCCAGCAGGTACCAGGGCAGGTGGCGCTTCTTGCCGGCGTAGCTGGGCCAGTCCAGGTCCACGGCGATATTCGGGGCTTGCAGCTGGGCACGCAGGGCCTCGGTGAAGCCGGCCAGCTCTTCGGCGCTTTCTTCCTTGTGCCGCAGGAGCATGAGGAAGGCGCCGAGCTGGGTATCCTCGACCTTGCCCTCCAGCAGCAGGGTCATGGCTGCGCGGGCTTCTTCACGGGTCAGGCCGCGGGCACCACGCTTGCCTTTGCCGAGGATGCGCACGAATTCGGCGAAGGGGTGCTCGGCCGGGGTTTCCAGGGTCAGCGGTCGGGGTTCGGTCATATGCAATTGGTCGGCTTGGGCAGGCCCGCCAGTTTGGCGGCGAGTTTGGCGGGCGTGCCGTTGAACAGGCGGTTCAGGTGTGGGCTGTTACCTTTCTCCGGGCCCAGCTTGAGCGCGGTGTACTTGATCAGCGGGCGGGTGGCCGGCGACAGCTGGTATTCCTCGTAGAACTGGCGCAGCAGCTCGAGGATTTCCCAGTGGGCCTCGGTCAGCGGGATATCTTCGCGCGCGGCCAGGGCCTCGGCGACATCGCGGGACCAGTCTTGCAGGTCGACCAGGAAGCCGTCCTTGTCCAGGGCGATCTGCCGATCGCCGACAGTCAGGGTGCTCATAGCCAGGTATTGACCTTGTCGTAGTGCAGTGACAACGCGACGAAGGCCGGGTAGTCCACGGCCTTGGCAAGTTCGCCGGTGAGGGCGCGAGCCTGCAGGTCCTCGTCGAGGGCGAACAGACGCTGGCCCAGGCCGGCCGCTTGCAGCCGACGATACGGCTCGCTGCCGGCACGCAGGGCGTACACGGCATCACCGCATAGCAACAGGGCGTCATCGACGCCAAGCAGGCGCAGGCAACTGGCCAGGCGATCATCGCCGAAGGGCGAGTGGCTGATTACATGAAGGGTCGTCATCAGAGCGTCACCACCTGGTCGAAACGGGCAATCAAGGCCGACAGGGCCGCATCGTCCAGCACCTGCACCGGCAGCTCCAGGGCGCCGGCGTCCAGGCCGCGCTCGGCCAGGCTGTGGCCACAGGCGAACAGCTCCTCGACGCCGAACATCGGCAGCGCCTGGAGGTTGGCGGCGAGGTTCTTCTGTTGCAGCGCGGCGGGTTGCTGGCCGGCGGCGAGCTGGAACACGCCATCATCGAGGAACAGCATGCCCAGGGGCAGGTCGAAGGCGCCGCCGGCCAGGGCGATATCCAGCGCCTCGCGGGCGCACGGGCCATTCCAAGGCGCCTGGCGGCTGATGATCAGCAGGGACTTGGCCATCTCAATCGCCTCCGAAGCAGACCAGGCGGTCGGCGACCTGCGCCGCCTCGTGCAGTTGACCCAGGCCGGACAGCTCCCACGGTGCCGGCAGGTTCACCGCCGGACGCTGGTAGCGGTTGGCCTCGGCTTCGTCGAGCACGCCCCGGCGCAGGGCCGCGGCGATGCACACCACGGCGTCGAGCTGGTGGGCACTGATGAAGGTGCGCCATTGGGCCGCCACGTCCAGTTCGTCCTGGGGGGCGACGATGTTGGCCGAGGCGCTGTGCACCCCGTCCTGGTAGAAGAACAGGCGGGCAATCTCGTGCCCGCCGGCCAGCGCCGCCTCGGCGAAGCGCAGGGCGCGCCGCGAAGAGGGCGCATGGGCTGGGGAAAAGACCGCGATGGCGAATTTCATGGGAAGCTCGTGCAAAGGAATGCGGCCATGATAAAGCAAAAAAGCCCGCACCTGTGTGGGCGCGGGCTTTGCAGGCCAGGCGAGGGGACGATCAGGCCGCTTCCTTGCCCTCGGGCAGGAACCAGTTCAGCACCAGCGCGCAGATGCCGCCAGTGGCCACGCCCGACTCCAGCACATTGCGCAGGGCGGCCGGCATGTGTGCGAGGAATTCCGGCACCTGCGCGACACCCAGGCCCAGGGCCAGGGAAACGGCGATGATCAATAGCGCCCGGCGATCGAGGCGGGTGCTGGCCAGGATATTGATGCCCGAGGCCGCCACCGCGCCGAACATCACCATGGCCGCGCCGCCGAGCACCGGCTCGGGCACCGCCTGGATCACCCCGGCGACGCTGGGGAACAGGCCCAGCAGCACCAGCATGACAGCGATCCAGATACCGATGTGGCGGCTGGCGATGCCGGTCAGCTGGATGACGCCGTTGTTCTGGGCGAAGATCGAACTGGGGAAGGTATTGAACAACCCGGCCAGCAGCGAGTTGGCACCGTTGACCAGCACGCCGCCCTTGATCCGCTGCATCCACAGCGGGCCTTCGACTGGCTGGCGCGAGACCTTGCTGGTGGCCGTGACGTCGCCGATGGCCTCCAGCGACGTCACCAGGTAGATCACCAGCATCGGGATGAACAGCGCCCAAGAGAAGCCCAGGCCGAAGTGCAGCGGCACCGGCACCTGGAACAGCGCGGCCTCGTGCATGCCAGTGAAGTCCAGACGGCCCAGGTAGCCCGCCAGCGCGTAGCCCACGGCCAGGGCGATGACGATGGCACAGCTGCGCATCCACACCACCGGGATACGGTTGAGCACCACGATGATCGCCAGTACCACGCCCGACAGCAGCAGGTTCTCGCCGTTGGCGAAGGTGCCGTTGCCCATGGCGGCGAAGCCACCGCCCATGCTGATCAGGCCGACCTTGATCAGGGTCAGGCCGATCATCAGCACGACGATGCCGGTGACCAGCGGGGTGATCAGCCGCTTGATGAACGGCAGGATGCGCGAGACGCCCATTTCCACGAAGGAGCCCGCGATCACCACGCCGAAGATCGCCGCCATCACGCTTTCCACCGGCGTACCCTGCTTGACCATCAGCGCGCCACCGGCGATCAGCGGCCCGACGAAGTTGAAGCTGGTGCCCTGGACGATCAGCAGCCCCGCCCCGAACGGCCCGAAGCGCTTGCACTGGACGAAGGTGGCGATACCGGAGATCACCAGCGACATGGACACGATCAGGTTGGTGTCCCGTGGCGACACGCCCAGGGCCTGGCAGATCAGCAGGCCCGGCGTGACGATCGGCACGATGATCGCCAGCAGGTGCTGCAGCGCCGCCAGCAGCCCGATCAGCGGCCGCGGCTTGTCCTCCAGGCCAAGGACCAGTTCATTGGCAGGCGCCGCCGCGCCCGGCACGTGTTCGATGGAACTCATGGGAAAGCTGCCCCGGATGAAAAAAGGAGCGCATTCTACGGGGCTTGGAAGGTTAGGGGTAGAGGTACCCCGCTGCTGCGGGCAAGGACGCGATGGTTGGGGCCACCGCCAAGCAGACGGACCCCCGCTTAACTGTCCGCCCCGTGATGTGGTTTGCGGGAACCCTGTGGGAGCGGGCTTGCCCGCGATGGGCTGCAAAGCAGCCCCAGTGGGTTACAGCGCTTGGCCACTGACGAAAAAGCCCGCCGAAGCGGGCTTTTCTCGACAAGAACCGCGATCAGTCGTCGCGCCCCATGATGCCGAACAGCTGCAGCAGGCTGACGAACAGGTTGTAGATCGACACGTACAGGCTGATGGTCGCCATGATGTAGTTGCGTTCCCCGCCATGGATGATGGCGCTGGTCTGGAACAGGATGCACACCGACGAGAACAGCACGAAGCCGGCGCTGATCGCCAGTTGCAGGCCGCTGATCTGGAAGAAGAAGCTGGCCAGCACGGCACCCAGCAAAACGAAGAAGCCCGCGGTGATGAAGCCGCTGAGGAAGCTCATGTCCTTGCGGGTGATCAGCACGTAGGCCGACAGGCCGCCGAACACCAGGGCGGTCATGGCGAACGCCGAGCTGACCACTTCGGCACCGCCGCTCATGCCCAGGTAGCGGTTGAGGATAGGCCCGAGGATGAAGCCCATGAAGCCGGTGAGGGCGAAGGTGGAGAGCAGGCCCCAGGCCGAATCACGCAGCTTGGCGGTGAGGAAGAACAGTCCGTAGAAACCGATCAGCACGACGAAGATGTTCGGGTAGCCGACCCGCATCTGCTGGGCGATGAAGGCCATGACACCGCTGAAGGCGAGGGTGAGCGCCAGCAGGCTGTATGTGTTGCGCAGGACGCGGCTGACCTCCTGCTGCTCGACCTGCTGGCCGTGTTGTACGGCATAATCCTGTTCGCGCATGGCGACACTCCTGTGGTTTGAAACGTATGGTTGCAAGGAGCATATCAGAGCCGTCGTGGCCCGCGACACAGAGAGTTTGACAGCTTGTTTCATTACGGTATGATTGCGGCCGCAAAATCGTTCTGGAAGCGTGGCCGAGTGGTTTAAGGCAACGGTCTTGAAAACCGTCGATGGGCAACTATCCTAGAGTTCGAATCTCTACGCTTCCGCCACTTCTAAAGCCCTGATTATTCAGGGCTTTTTGCGTTTTTGAGGCATAGAAAACCTACCCATACGAATGGGGTTTGTAATGGTTTGATTTGTCAGCGCTGACAATACTTTGGCTATTTGGTGGGTTTCGCCAAGGCTCCAACTCGGCGATATACCCGCTCGGTGATGTCGCCTTTGGTGTGGCCCAGCAGAAGACTGGCGTGGTCGACGTCGGTGATTTCCGAAGCTGCTTTTGGGCGGATGTCGCGGAACTGGAACTGGCTGATTCGGCCTGCCAGCACCTGGTCGCCGGCAGCGACTGCCTCCTTAACCGCTTCCTCCCTGGCGTCGTCCCAGCGGCGGCGAAGCATCGGCGCCGTTACCCGTTTTCCGTTTTCGGTTAGGAGTAGGTACGGCGAGCTATGCGGCCTGTTCCGCTCCAGTATCTTCCTGATGAGCGCGCCCAGGCTGCTCTCCACGCCATCCACCTCGAGCATGATCCGCAGCTTCTTGTGGGTCTTCTTCTGTTTCACGCCAAGGGCATTGCCCTCGATGTCATCCCTCCTCATTACCAGCACGTCCGCCGGCCGCTGGCCTGTCAAATACGCCAAGTCCATGGCGTCCTTCAATTCGTCCACCGCTTTGGCATACACCGCGTTCCAGATCGCGTCATTGGCGTAGAAGTCCCGCGGCACCTCTTTGTTCTTGCGCACACCCTGACACGGGTTCTCGTTGGTGGTAAGCCCCCATTCCCGGGCGATGTTGAAAATGTGCGACAGGGTGGCGATCTCGCGATTCGCCCTGACCGGCGCTGTCCTGGCGTCGCGGTACTTCGCCACATGCGCAGGCGTAATCCCGTCGATTGGCGCCTTTTCGAAGTAATTGCGCAGCTGGCGTATCTCGGCCAGGTTGTCCTTCTGGGTGCGCGCCGCCTTCTTCGGGATGATGTCGCGCTCGTAGCGGTCGAAGATCGCACCCATGGTAACCAGGTCCTTCGGCTTTTCCTTCGCCTCCAGCTCGGCCCACTTCAGTCTCGCCAGGCTCAGGTCGGTGCCCAGCGGCACCGGTTTCCCTGACTTGTCGAGGTAGAAGTAGCTGATCCACTCCTTGCCAGGGTTTTTCTTGCTCTTGCTGGTGCGCTTGCGCCGGTACATGCCCGGCGGCAAGCCCCGATTCTCGGTCTTCCTTGGGCGCATTTCACCTCACCTTCGAAATGTCTGGTGTCCACGTTGGGGCGGCTGGCAGCGGTGGCTTCATCGGCACCACTTCAAGAGCCACGCCCAGCTTCATGCGAACGTAGTGGCGACCAACCAGTGGGCGCCCGCTTCGGGTTTCAACGAATACCCAGCCACGTTCTTCGAGCCAGCGGCGCTGGTAGCCCCTGGCCTTGTAGCCGGTCAGTTCGGCCAGCTCTTCGTCCGAAAGGATCTCGGTTTCCATGGGATGGTCTCCACGCCGCCGGTGGCGGCAGGTTGGTGGTCAGTCCAGTTGGTAGTAGACGTAGCAGTCGACGCCCTGGTCCTTGAGCGACCGGTACATGGCCTGCACGCCGACGTACCGACGGTTGCCGATTCCTGCGAACGGCACTGACAGGTGCAGGCCTCGCGGGTGATAGGTGCTGGCCGGGTAGACCTCGCCAGGCAGGCCTTTGATCTGGCTGGCGCGCAGACCGCGCAGGGGGATGACAACCCGGTCCAGGTTGGCGCTGCCCCCATCATCGGTGCACGCAGCGGCTGCGGCCTTGCCTGCCTCAGTCGCGATCCGGATCTTTGCAGGCAGGCTGGCAAGCTCTTCTTTCGTCATGGCAATAGCTCTCCATGCCCGTGCATGTATGCGGCGGGCTTGAGTAGTAGGGGAAGGGTTAAGCTGGGCGCTTCATGAAGGTGATCCAGTGCGTCTTTTCGCGCTTACCGGACTTGTGGCCAAACAGGGGCTTTTCGGGGGTGAGGGCCAGCAACTCACTCACCAGCACCTGGGTTTCGTTCCACTTGAAGATCAAGATTCCTTCGGGCTCCAGAACGCGGAAGCACTCAGCAAAGCCCTGGCGGATGTCCTCTCGCCAGTCGCTTGTGAGCACGCCGTACTTGGCCCGCATCCAGCTATCTACACCGGCTCGAGTCAGGTGCGGTGGGTCAAACACGACCAGGCGGAAGCTTGAGGCCTCGAAGGGCAATTGGCGGAAGTCCATCAGCACGTCAGGCTCTACCTTCAGCACCCGGCCATCGCAGAGCAGGTGCTCCTCGTCACGGATGTCGCCGAAGAGGGCGCGCTGGTCCTGCTTGTCGAACCACATCATGCGGCTGGCGCTGCAGGGGTCGAGTACCTTGGCTGTCGCGCTCATCACGGCCACCTGTAGATCATATAGGCCATGTACATCAGGGGCAGGATCATGGCTGCTTCTCCTTCGGCGGATGAACCGGGCAAGGCCAGCGCAGCGAGCCGTCGCCGGATGGGCAGGTGCAGGTCTTCACTTCGATCAGGTCGGTCATGGGCGGCGCTCCAATGTCAGTCCGAAGGGGCGGTAGTTGGGCGTTTTTCGCGCCCACTTGTAACGACCGCCGCCAGTCCACCCAGCCTTGCCAGGTATCAGGATCGGCATCGACTCCCACCAGAACCATTCGCCGTCGCTGTCCTGGGCAAGCCATTCGGCCCACTCTGGCGCGTCGATCCAATGCGGTTTGCTCACAGCTGATACCTCTCATCAATCCAGCGCCCAGGCGCCAGAGCGGGTGTAGGTTCGGGTTGGGTTTCGTGCGGGGAGAGCTGTCGCTCGTTGCCGGCCTGGAGCTGGCTGTCGGGGATGCAGCTGATTCCGCCCTTGTAGATGTTCTCGCTGTAAATCCAGCAGGTTACGGAACGCTTCTGATCTCGGATCACCTCAACGCTCCAGGTCAATTGTTCTGCGCTGGCGCCGGTGGCCAGCAGCAGGAGGCAGAGGGCGAGGCGGGTCATGTGGTGAGCTCCAGTTGTGGGGCGGCCTTGGCAGCCAGTTCAGCGACGACGATGGCGTAGGCCTCGGGGTGTTGCTTATCGAATGGCGGCATGTTCTCGGTTTCGATCCAGGTTCCACGCACTGACCCGCGATCAAGCCAGCCAGGTTCGATGCCCCTTGGTCGCGTCCAGGCGGTCGGACTGATGCCGAGTTCCTGAATCTGCTTGGCCGCGATGTGACCCTGCGATCGCAGCAAGGCGATCACCCGCAGCGCTGCTTCCTTCCAGGGTGTGAGGCTGACCGGGGAGGGGACGCCGGCCTGGTGTGCACCAACCGCCATTGGCACCCGGCATCGCTCTGCCGGGTTCCAGTCGAACAGGTGCAGGTACTCTTCGTTGACGAAGAACGACATCCAGTTCCGGTTGTCCACGCAGCGCACATCGAATCCCCATCCGGACTTGTCGCCGCCACGAGACATCCAGCGGGGGAGCACAACAGGAATTCCGAGCAGACCCAGCATCCGGCAGATTCCGTGACTGGCTTCGCTGGCCTTGCCGACGATCACCAGGCGATGGTCCGGGCCAGGCCTTCCGTAAAAGTTCTCGTAGTCCTTCGGCAGGATCTGGTCGGCTACCTTGGCGTTCAGGCTCATCTTCGCCTCGACGCCGATCTGCCGACCGCTGGTGTGCACAGCTAGGATGTCGAAGCCTGCAGCCTCGGGGTAGCAAGTCCAATCGGCCTGCTTGTTCATCGACTGAATGAAGGCCGCGCACAACTCGGCCTCCGTCTTGATCGGTGTCCTTTCGAGCATGTCGATTCCTTGGCCGCCATATCGCGGCAGTGAATAGAGGGGAGAGGGGTTGCAGCGAAAGGAGTACAGATGTACTCCTGTGGTCAGGATGGCTTGCGCTCTTGCTTGGCGATGACCTTAATGCAGGTCTTACAGGTGACCTCGGACTTGAACCGGGCGGACTCCCATTCCTCGCCGTCACGGTGGCCACGGCCAACGCCGCAGGCCGAGAAGTGCTGGTTATCGTTGCCGTCGTGGTCGTAGTCGATGTGGGCGGCCCAGTGGATTTTCATGACTGGCGCACCAAGGCGCCGCGTGCGCACCAGGCCCCGTAGGCGTGACGCATCCAGTCTTGGATGAACACCCCGGCATCGGTCTTGCGATAGTCGGCTGCGGCGAAGTGGCGGTCGGCCCATTCACGGAACTCGCCTTCTTCGCATTCCATACATTGGTTGCCCAGGTCACGACAGATGGCGCAGTCGTTCGGCGCGCTCGGCTCTGCGCTGGCGGATAAGGCGGCCAGTTTCGCTGCCCATGTGCGGATAAAGTCACGCCCAGGGTTGATGCAGGAACCGTCCGTCTCAAGCTTGAATGCTTCCAATACTTCGCGCAGCAGCGAATCCTGCTCGGCCAGCTGGGCGCGCAGGGTTTCCAGCTCTGCCCGCTGGTCGCAGACAACTTTCCAGTGCTTGCTGATGCCTTCCCGCAGCCTCTCAACCTCGCCAGGATCGGCGTGGGTGTAGAGCTTTGCGCCGAGCCCAGGCATGCGCCCGGATGCCCAAGCAATCTCGTGCAACCCTTTCCCGAACGCCACGACCTCGCCAACCGGCTCGCCCTGACATGTCTCGGCAGTTGCGATGCCGGTCATCGGCCCCAGCCCAACAATCGGCAGCCCAGTCGCCGCCGCATCCCGCTCTGCCTCTTCTTTGGTCCACCAGATGGCAGTACCAACCATCCAGGCTATAGGCTCGGGGTGTTGTGGGGCTGGCTCGGGTGCAAGGTGGTGCCAGCTATCGACCTCGAACTCTGCCGGGCGAAGGCCGAGGCGGGTGCCGTCCTCCATTACCGCTGTGACGGCGCCGTGGCTATTCGTCCAAACGGGATAGGTTTGACCTGCTTTCGCCACCGGTGCATCGCCCTTGATGTAGGCGAGTCCTATCCCAGGCATAGGGTCGGCGGTGACTGTCTTCAGCATCCGGACCGTGCGCGGCACTCGGTCGCCAAACGGATAGCTGTCGCTGCGCTGGTGGAGTGCGGGACAATCGATTGTAGTTTCTGTGGGCATTGAGGACGTCTCGCGGCTATAGTTGAAACTCATTAATCTGAGGCAAACTAGAGTGAAATTGGACTTTGTATATGGTGTGGGTTGCACCCTGTTATTTGCTGTCGGTGTGCTGATCTCGCCTGTTCTGATTAAGGGCGACTCCAGTGCCTTCTTTAACGCAATCGGCTCTATCGCTAATGTTGCAACGGCAGTAGTTGCATTTGCTGCGTTGAGAGCATGGAAGCCGCAATTTCGGCAAGCAAAGCTCTCGTCTGCCTTGGATGAGCTGGCAGTCGCTGCAGATGAGCTTAAGGTCATCAAAAAGCATCTGCCTGATATGTATAATTATTACAGGTCAAAGTTTGGTAAGGATGATAGAGGGCTGCTTGCAGAGCATGAGGGCAAATTCCTAGAATCAGGCAGCCAATGGCATGAAGCTTATGCTCGCTATTCCCAGGCGTTGAAAACTGTTCGTATATACTTGTCGGGTTGTCAAGAGGCCGAGCGTCTCGACTCACTTGAGGATATAATGAGGATCTATCTGATAGAAAATGTTGGGTTTCTGAATGTTGTTGATAGCAATTCCCCAGGGTCTGCTGAGGTCGGACTGCGACTTGGCGAAATGAACGTAAAGCTGCGAGGTGCGCTAAAAGATATTAATGAAGCAATTCTTGAGTTAAGAGAAAGTGCTGCCTCGTTCAAATTAAGATAATCACATCTTTGAAAGGTGACGGCGACGCAGTTGGCGCGCGCTGTTCTGCTGAGCTATCAATTCATGGCTGACTCGACCCCGTGGAGGTCGTCATGACACTGAAAAGCGATACCGAGGCCCTTGCCTCGATCGAGGAAGAAGCCCAGGCCATGCTGAAAAAGATCGGTCTGCCGGATGACCACCTGAAGAAGGAAGTGGTCATCTGCCTGCGCCAGATCATCGCGATTGCGCGCTACCGGAAAGGCCTGGGTGCCGACCCCGTCGTTGAATAGGGGAAGGCGCTGGCGGGCAGCGCTATCGCTTCGGGTAGGTCTGTGTCAGCGCGCCATTGACCACATGCCCACGCCGCAGCACCAGGTTGGCCAGCGCGGCGCGGTCTTTCTGGCTGTGGCTGGCCTGGCCAAGCAGGCCGAAGTAGCTGTTGGCTGTCTCGCGCAGGTTCTCCGCTGGCGCGGCGGCAGTTCGCTTCAGGGCCTGGGCCACTGACTTCTTGCGAGTGGTACGCCGCCAGGGCTTGATCGCGTGCCCAACGAAGTCCACGCCGCGGTCAATTGGCTGCAGGATGGTCTTCGAAGGGTTGAGCCTGACGCCTAGGCTGGGCAGGAACTGCTCAATTTGCTGGAGCCATTCGTTCAGCTGTTGCGGCGACTCATGCAGCAGCACGAAGTCGTCGACGTAGCGGATGTAGTGCTTGGCCTTGAGCGTGTGCTTGCAGAACTGGTCCAGGGCGTCGAGGTAGACGTTGGCGAAGAACTGCGATGACAGGTTGCCGATCGGCAGGCCCAGGTATGCCGGCTGCGCTGTCAGCCGCTTGTGCTGCGGCACGCGATTGAACAGGCCAGCAGGGCTGCGCAGTTCGTAGTTCTCGCGTGGGTCGTGCATCAGCACCTGCAAGGCCAGTTTCCGCCACCAGGGATCGTCGATGCGGCTGGCCAGCTGGCGCCCGAGCACGCGCTTGTCGATCGACACGAAGAAGTTCGCCAGGTCGCATTTCAGGTAGAAGCCCGGCCGCGACCAGTTCTGCGTCTGGCTGCGGATCTTCGCCTCAAGGCGCTTCGCGGCGTACAGCGTGCCGCGCCCTGGGATACAGGCGCAGCTGTCCACTATGAAGCTGCGCTCGATGGCGGGGCCGATGCGGTTGTACAGCAGGTGATGCACGATGCGATCCCGGAACTCGGCGGCCCATACCTCGCGGGCCTTTGGCCGGGTGACCACAAAGCAGATCGAGCGGCCAGGCTGGTAGGTGCCACCCTGGAGCTCGTCGAATAGGTCGAGGAGGTTGGCCTCCATGTCCACTTCGAAGCGGCGAGCGCTCGCGGTGTTCCGCTTGTGCCGCCGGCAGTCGTAGTAGGCCTGGACCAATTCCTCGAAAGTGAAGGGTGCAACCGATGAGTCTGCGGACGGGGCGGACAAGACGCTCGTTGTTCTTGTCGTTGTTGTTGAGCCAGCCATTCTCAAAGTCCATGTTGTAGGCGTTGTTGGCGGAGAACTGCGACCTATCGTGCTATCCACGTCGCCAGGACGATTGCTCAGCCTGGAAACTGCGCCGGACCTACCAGCATCCGCTGGCGGTATCCGTGCTGCGCATGGCGGTGTCCATCGGACAGCGGCACGACCAGATTCAGCGCACAGGCAGGAGAGCCGTAACCCTCAAGCGGCGGGCGCGGTTGCGGATTTCTTCCAGGCGTTTGCCTGGCGGCCTACGGAGGCCGTGAGCTTCATTACTTTCGCGTGTTGGCCACGGCTGACAGCGCCGCAATCTGAAAGCGCCCTGAACAGGTAGTTGAGCGACCAGGTGCTTTCGATCACCTGGGTAAGGTGCGGGCGCTTGTCACGCGCCATGTTGGCTCGGCCGATCAGCAACAGAATTTCGAGGCATACGTCTCGGATCTTGTTGCCCGCGATCTGCTTCAGGTCGCGCGGGATGTGCCGAACCAAGGTGAGGGAAAGCTGGAACAGCTCCTCGGCCACCTTGTGGATCTCTAACTGGGTGTGCAGGGCCATCCTGGCCTCCTAGAAGCGAGGGCGCCGAGGCGCCCAGGAATGAAGAATTGGATTACTGAAGGAATCTGCGGACGGGGCGGACAAGACGCTCGATGCCCTTGCCGGTGTAGTCGAGCCAGCCAAGCGCAAAGTCCATGAGGTAGGCGCTGTCGGCGGAGAACTGCGAGCTCGACACATACCAGGCCTTCTCGAACGCCTGGGGCAGGTACAGGTAACCGTGATACAGCTCGCCAGACGCCGCCAGGTAGAAGTCGTTGTGCCCGTCTGCGGTGTAGCTAACTGCCGCGATGGCTGCCGGGTGCTTGCCTTCCTGGGCGATCAGGAGGGCAGTATTGGTGCGGCCGTCGATCTGGTTGGTGCCTTCCACCTCGGCGCCGTAATCGCCAAAGGCGTGCTTGCCAACATCGGTTTCAGCAAAGATGACGTGACACATGCCTTCGGGGTAAAGACGCAGGCCGCCGTAGATCCCGCCTTGACCCTTCCAGTATTCGCCGATGGCAGGCGGGGTTGGTTTGAGATCTTCGGAAGTTGCGCGCGTTTCGTGATTGCGATCCTTGAGCAATGCGCTGAACAGCGCGAACGCCAATGGGCTCAGGGACGGAGCGGATAGGTTAACGTTGAGGGTACCGATCAATGGCGCGTGGTCCATGCTGTGCTCCTGATGGAAATAGGGGCAGGCGGCCGGCGCTTCCCGGCGTGCTTCTGGTCTGATCGCCATTCCGACGAACCCGGAATCGCCTGCAGAGAAAGGAATGAAGGGGTGAATTACTGAATGGGAAGGCTGCGGACAGGGCGGACAAGACGCTCGAAGTCCTTGTCGTAGTAGTCGAGCCAGCCATTCTCAAAGCCCATGAGGTAGGCGCTGTTGGCGGAGAACTGCGTACTCAGCCAGTGGAAGCGGTCTTCACGCAGGGTCACCAGGCTGTCGGCCTTCGCGGCCATCACCAGCTGGCCTTCCAGGCAGGACGGGATATGCGCGCCCAGCTCCAGAGCCTTGATGGCGATCTCGCAGCCGGCCTCGGCCATGGCGCGGGTGTTCGCTTCACCGTCGCTGTAGCTGCCGGCGCCCGGAATCTTCACACCGTATTCGCCCCAGGGCCCCTTGAGCTCGTCGTCCAGCTGGATCAAGGCGCGTTCCTGGCCGTTCAGCCAGTAGCGGGTGAGGAAGATGCCGCCGGCGAGCGGCTGGCCGCGCTCGGGAAGGTCAGCAGCAGCAATGAATTGCGGTACAGGTTGGGTCATGACTTTCTCCAGGGTGTAGTCCGCTCTCCATAGCTGGATGCGGGATGGTGGCAATTTGGTTTGGGATGGGGTATTACGGGTGACCGGCATGGGGCCGGAACAAGGAGTTGGAATGGCTAGGGTAAGGGTGAAGCGATTGTCTATCGGGTCTGCTGCTGGGACAGCTCTCTATGATGAGCACACATGCAAGCCACTGTACGCCGATCAAATAGGACCGAAAGCGTTCAAGGTCACACTCACTGATGGCAATTACGACCATTCAGGCGATCCACTCGATGAAGGTCAATTTGAGATGGAAACTGAGGTCGGATTCTTTCATGGCTACGCGAACGAGCAGATGCCAGGACTGGGATTGCCCGAAACCATCATTCTCACGCTGATCGCTGAATAGTCGGTGCAAATACCTCGTCGCCAGGATCCTGCTGAATCATCAGCATGCTCTTCCGGTCGAAGGCCAGGGCCAGGCGCGGCGAGATGCTGATCTCATGCCGCGGCGGGGCGAGAAACTTCGCCGCGTGCAGCCTGCCAAGCGCGTGGATGCCATGGATCAGCGCCTCGATCATCTGGCTGTATGTGGCATCTGCCCAGCCGCATATCGCCCGCAGATGCTGACCCGTTCGCTTCCTGGCTGAAAGCCGCAGCGACTCAGTGCGCGCCACAGACCGATGAGCTTCGATTTCGTGGCGCGCGATCCTGAACAGCGCGTGATGCCCGAGTGCTTCGATGTGATGAATCATCAGCGTAATCGCCTCGCCCTGTTCCTCTATCCCGGCCCACTCCATCAGTTCCAGCAGGGCCTGTTTAGTCCCTGGTCGAACCTTCAAACGCAGGTCTTCTTCCTGCAGGCGTTCGGCCTTCTCGCGCCGTCGCCGGTCGCGTTCCGCCTGGTCCATCGCCATACGGCACCTCCTTCAATCCGCTGGGTGGTAGGTTGAACTGCTCACGCCGCCTTGTTCTTTGCAGCGCGTTTCGGGTTTTTCTGCTCAATTTCCAGATCCATGTCATTCCAGCCCGCAAGCCACCAAGAGCCGCGGAAGGTGTGAGCGGCGAATGGGTTGGCCATCTTGCCGCCACCGTTGCGGCGGCATTCCCGGCCTACGTAGTAGATGCTGGGGTGCTCGCCGTGATCGATCATGGCTATGCACCTGCCAGATGGTGGAGCGGAGCGAACGGGATATCGTCGTCGAAGCTTTCGTAGTCCGGACCGTTCGTGCCTTGCTGGCTCTGCTGCTGGGCGGCCTGGCGCTGCTGGGTGCGCTGTTGCTGTCGGGGCTGCTGGGGCGGCTGGTTGCCCTGCGATTGCTGAGGCGGGCTTCCGGCGAACTTGATGATGATCACCCGTCCGGTGAGCTTCACGCCCTGCGTCTGGTCGGACTTCGTGAAAACCTCTACGTGCGCATCATCGACGGTGAAGTGCACCTGCTGGCCTTTAACCAGGTATGGAGCCATGGCCTCAGCCTGCTTGCCCCAGAGCGTGGCATCCACCCACTGGGTGGGGCGCTTTCCATCCTGGCCCTTGCGGCCGTAGTCGCAGGCGATTGCCAGGTTGCAGACGGCATCGCCGTTTGGGGTGTGGCGCAGTTCAGCGTCGCGGCCAATGCGGCCGATATCGGTAAGTGTTGGCATGAGTTATCTCTTACTTGATGCGGATCGAAGACTTTCCGCGCTCCAGGTGAGCGCCCTTTACCTCCTGGCCGGACTTGATCCGCTCGGAGATAGCCTTCTTGTCAGGGACATAGGTCACGCGCGAATCGACCAAATCGTCAGGGAGGGACTTTTCGTCGTCGATGATTACTGACTCGCGGCCTTTGGCCAGAGTGATGGTGAAGAGGGGGCAGCTAATCTTGGTGATGTTCGCCGCCTCCATGTTCTCGCGCAGGTAGTCGATGATCTGCCCCTTGCGATTGGACATGATCCGCTTTCGCTCCTGGAGGCGATCGATCTCGGCCTCCACGGCCTCGATATCACCATCCATGTTCAGGATGACTCGACTTACGGCCAGGGCCTTGTCATTGAACTCAGCCTCAATGGCGCCCATGGTGTCGCGTACAGCGATGGCCATGTCTTCATCGGCCCCATCCATAAGGGCGGTCAACTCTTTGAATTGACCCGTCAGCTCGTAAAGAGTGCTCATGCGGCCTGCTCCTTCTTCTTGTCGCCTTCAAGGAAGGCTTTGCGCTCTTCGTATGCCTCGGTCAGGCGCCGAAGGAATGCTGTTTCGTTGCGTGCAGTGGCGCTCTTCACGTATCTGGTATTGAGCATTTTCAGCTCATGCATGGTGACGGCGCCTGCCAGGGTTTCTACAGCGGACTTGAGCCACTCCAGTCTTTCTTGCTTCTGGCGCTCTTCCTCAGCAGCTTTATCCTCTGCCTTCTCAATGGCCACCTCGCTGCGCACCGTCTCGACGTAGGAGGCGTCATCGAACATGCCCATGTGGATGTCAGCAGCGAAGCCAAGAGGTTGAAGGCACTTACCGATAGCGTCGGTGAGAGACTTCTTCGCAGCCTCCCAATCCGTGATGATCTTGCCCTGCTGGAGAAGAACAAACGGTGTGTGGCCGTAGTGCTCGACAGTGCATTTCTGCCCATCTTTTCCCAGGTACCAAAGCTGAATCTTGATCGTGTGCAGCTTGGCGTTGATTCGCGGCGCCTCCGGCCATTCCTTGGTAGGAGCTGAAAGCGGGGCGCCCTCATCGAATCGATCCTCAAGCACCTTCCAGCCCCATCCCTCACCGCAAGGGCCGAAGACCTCAGTTGCCTTGCGCATAAGGTATGTTGGTTTGATTGCGGTTCCTTTGAAGCCGCCCATCCCAGTGAAGTTTTTCGTTGCACTAGGGTCGGTCGTGTCAACCTGGTCCCAGATGCGCATGTTTGCATTGGACATTTGTCACCTCGCGCCAGGCCGGCGCCGTCAGTTGAAATAGGGGGAATGCCAGGTCACCCAGGCACGGAGGTACGCTCCAGGCCCTGGCTGCGGTGGATGGTTGCGCGCTCTCGCCGCTTACGCTCCCGAAGGGGTACGGTTATCCCGAAGGCCCGCCGTGCGCCGGGTGTGTGTTCAGGAAGTGATGCTGCCGGCCAGCGCGCTGGCGAGCATGAAGACGGAACAGGCGAAGAGCATGGAGAAGGAGCCGCGCCAGATGACCAGGCGGCGAGCGCGCTGGTAGCTGGTCATTTCAGCTCTCTCCAGCCCAATACGCCGCCGATGAAGATGCCGTCATGGGTTGCCCATCGCCCTTCATGGGAGTGGAATCGGCATCTCCATCGAACTCGTGATCCGTTGTCGAGTTGGCGTAGCGCTTGAACCACTCGGTTGCTATCAGGAACTCCTGATTTCCAGCCAACAAGCTTCATGCCCGAACCTCATAGGCCAGCGTGCACATGCCGCAGAGGTAAGCCCGGCCAGACCAGGCCGCAGGGTTCTCGATGTGGGCCAGGCGCGCCTGGTTCATGGCGTCCTCCAAGGTCAGGCCCTTGAACACCATCAGGATTCGGTCGTCTGGCACGGCCTGGGCGACCTCGGCAACCTGGTCGTCGATGATCGACTGGAAAATCGGCGTGGTCATGCAGCCTCCTTGCGCCCATCAACGATCTTGTTGAGGCGCCCGCAGTAGTGGTTGAACTCTTCGATAGTTATGCGCTGGTCAGCCATCATTTCGGTCAATAGCTTGAGCACCATGGAGTGCCAGGACATGGGTGTCGCTGGGTCGGCCATGGCGTCTAGCTCCTGATCGATCAGGACATGCGGGCTCATTGCTCAGCCTCGGCCTGCGCCAGCACTCCCTCTTTCGCGAAGGGCGTGAGTAGCGTCCGCGCAATCTCCTGCAGCATGGCGTCGGGGTTGGCCACGCTCATGATCTCATCGGCAGCTGCTGCGGCATCGCTGGTGATCTTGAAGTGCGCATCCAGGACCAGCCGCCCCAGAACCGAGTTGCTGATCTCCGGGAGACCGAGCTGACCCATCACGAACTCATCCACCGCCTGGGCGAAGCGTTCGTAGGTGACGCCCTGCTGCCGAAAGTTGCGCTGGAACACCACGTCGCGGCGCTCCATCAGCTCGGCGATGCCGTCGTCGATCCAGCGGGCCTCAGCCTGCTCGGCAGCGCTTTCGCTCACCGCCGGCGGCAACTGGTTGTCGTACTGCCATTGTGCTGCTCGAAGTGCGCCCATGGTCGCCTCCAGGTGGTGGGTTAGGTGTGCTCGGCGCCTGATTCGCGGAACTGCTTCCACAGATCCTTTTCAGGGCGGGTAGGGTGGGCGTAATGCAGTGCGGTCGGCGCTTTCTTCTCTTCGCGCAGCGGTGCAGAGAAGATCGACGCGTTGATGTGCGACCACGCCGTTACTGCGAGACGTGCTGTTTTCTTGCGCTTGCGTCGGTGAGGTTCGTCGCAGCCGCGCTCGTATTCGTACCAGTACTGGCCGTTGAACCAGCCAAGGAGGAAGCCGAAGCAGTGCTGCGAATCGGTTGTGCACAGGTACACGCCTGCCTTGCTCGGCACGACATCGCCCGCAAATGCGAAGTTGTTAATCATGGTGATTCCGTTCTGAGGTGGCCGCATTGGCCAGGAGCCAGGCGCGGGTGACCAAACCCACCGTGAAAGGTGGCCTGGCGCCTGCCAATGCGGTCGCATGTGAAGGGAAGGGGATGCGGGATGCATCGGGGTGCAAGTTCCGCGGAATCGAACCGCAATCTGCGCCGGACTTTCTCGGCCTGGTGATCAGGCAGGCCACGGCCAGGTCGCTTGGGCAGCTACTCCCTTGCTTACCAGCCCCGCGCGCAGATGCCTCCTGCGAACTTGCACTCCGATGAACCCCGCAATGGGGAACAGGGCATCGGGCCGTTCACCCTGGCCAGGGTCGCCCATTTGTGCATCGTTGAGAGGCTGGCGATAAGCGCCGTCTTTCCGGCTGTCAGGGATAGGTGGTGCCTCAAACTACAGCATCAGTCCGTTTTCGCGGCAGAACTGGATCTCTGCGTCGTATCCAGCACGATTCATAATCAGCTGGCCGTTGTGGTCGTAAACGGCCCTGTGAAAGCTAGGTCCGGTTTGGCTTGGAGTTCGCACGACCGTATACCCGTGCCGCTGAAAGCAGCCGTTGGGGCTGTTTGGCTGAGGATTCATCGTCTTGCCCTCCAGAGGTCTATACCTGACGTGCAGGCGCCTTCATCTTCGCCACGGCCTTGCCTACGGCCCGAGGCATCTTCTTTTCCCGAATGGCTTTGACTTGGCTGTCGGTCAGCATGTCGGCCATGTAGAGATCGGTGATTGCATGGTTCAGACGGTCGAGGCGTTCGGCTTCTTTCGCATCCATCTGCGGGAACTGCTCGGCGAACGGTCGCGCCGCCCAGCCTTGTTCGAATGTGCCTGACATCGATATGCCCTCCAGGGCTGTGGTTCAGTTGTAAGCTTCTGGTTTACAACTCAGGGGATTTCCCTGATACCCCTCGTGAGAAGGGCATCGAGGAAATCTGCTGCGACCCGCTACTGGCGTCGGTCGCTGGCTTAGGCTTCTGGCTGTCGGTACAGGGTTACTCGCCACCCTGGAAGGCATTACTGCTCACTGCTTCGAGCTGTGCCGGTGAATCGCCTCATCTTGGCTCCGGCAGGGAGCGCTAACAGCGCAGAACGATTGCCGCTGATTCCAGATGCGTCAGCAGGTCGTCCTGGCCCGGTATCCAGAGCCGGGCATGGGCCAGTCCTAACTGGCGTGGTCGACGGCTTAGCTTGTCCCGACCCAGGTAATGGCCTGGGTGCGTCGAGGTGGTCACGTCTGGTTGTGTAAAGAGCGGTCGGCCCGAGGGCCCCCGAGGGGCTGTGTAGCGCCTCGGTGATGTGAAATTTAGCCGTAAGCTAAAATATCGTCAATAGCTCAGAGCTAAATTATTTTCGCTGGACGACAAAGTGCTTGCGATCGATTACCCCAGGCTGACGTCTTTACGCTCCGCTTAGCGTTGAGCTATGATTCAGTAAAGACTGTACGGATATACAGTAATAGGGGTAGGAAAATGGCAGCAGTACTCGAAGAGCGGAATAGCTCATCTCGCGAAGAACTCACCAGCTTGGAGCGCCTGGGCCTGCGCGTATCAGCAATGATCAATTCGCCACTGGCCCAGCTAGGGAGGAGGGTGCTGATCCATCGCCTGGACACGGACCGTGATCAGGATTGGGATGCGATCATGGAGATACTGTCTGAAACCGAAGGCCTAGACATGACCTTCTGTGATGACGGATCGGTGATCCTGCAGTGGGAGAAGTCGGCTGATGATGAGCGAATGATCGAGCGGGAAGGGGATGAGGATTCGATGGGGCAGGAAGAGGGGGTGCCTTTCTGATGGGCATGAAAAGCCCGACTAGGCGGGTGATGGCTATCTGATAGAATCCGCACATCAAATCCATGGAGACAGCAATGAAACGGATCATGGCTTTAGCTGCCGCACTGACTCTAGGCGGGTGCGCAGCAGGACCAACCTGGCAGGCGACCGGTACCACAGACGAGTTCACCGACAAAACGACCATGATGGTTACGACTGGTGATTTTCCGTCTTCCGGGTCAATCGTCACCAGGTCGCTGCATTTCTATCCGGTGGTGCGCAAGGAGGGCGACGAGATCTATGTGGGTCTGATGTCAGGCGGCCGCTTCAAAATCCCGGTCGGCACAGTCCAGATGCGTATCGATCAGAATGAGGCCTGGACTATTACTCCGCAGGAAACTCCCGTTGGGCTAGTCCCAGCGGTGCCGCAGTATTCAATGAATTTGCCGCCAGAGCAGGCAGCAATTGTTAAAAGCGCCCAAGATCAAGCAATGACCAATGCGGCGCAAATGATGAGCCCGTACACTGTCACTGGTGGCGATAAGGCCAAGAAGATCCTCAAGCAGATGTTGTCCGGGCAAAACCTGAAGTACCGGACTGTAGGCATCAATCAGGCCGCCTCAACCACGGGAGAGGCCGTGATCGACCCATCGCTAGCTGAGTCTCTCCGGCTGATCGGTATCGACCCGACCTCTTTATAAGTCAGACAGCAAAAAGCCCGTCTAGGCGGGCTTCGATTAGTAAGAAGGGATTACTCGTCAGGGCTAGGCTTGGCGATGACATCCTTGGGGATGTATGGGACCTTGGTCACTTTTCCGTCCTTCGTCTCGAACGACACAGACTTTGCGCCGCCGAATGCCGTGGCATGGCTGTAGACCCACATCTGGCCGTCTTCCCTGGACGTGACCATGTATGGATTCCCCATGATCTCGTACAGTTGGGCCTCGGTCATGCCGACCTTGACCTGGCTAGCCTGGCCGAAGGTGAATGGGGTGCCAGCGCAACCTGCCAGAACGGCGACTACTGCGGCGAGAAGAAAGCGGTGGATGTGGCGGAGCATGGCGACCTCCCTGTGAATTGAGCCGCCATCCTACCACCCTGGCTATCCGCCATCACGCAGACAACAAAAAGCCCGCTCAGTGGCGGGCTCTCTGCGATGGGGGCTGATCCTTCAGCTTAGTTGGATTGTAGGACAGATGGTGGCAGATTGCCAGGTATGAAAAAGCCCGCCGAGGCGGGCTTCAACTAATCAACAAGCTTGTAGAACTCTTTCTTGCTCACGCCCGCCTGGAGACTCATGTACTTGATGAGGTCCCCGTGGAATGGGGCCTTGGGCTTGTCGACAGTGACCTTTCGAAAAGGGTTTCCGTCCTTCACCCACTGCTCATGGCTTCCTTCCTGATTTCGGAAGCGGAAGCCTAGCTTCTTCAGGACGCCGATGACTTCTCTATAGGTAAGGGGACGATGGCGCCCAAAGCCCATTCACAATCCTTAGCAAACGTACTGAAGCGTTGGCTCGTTGAAGAATCGAACCTTCTTCTTGGCGCTTCGGCGCTGCGCCAGAGTCCAGAAGAAAGCCTTAATGCTATAACCCAACCGCATGGATAGTGGGGCGCGTCGACCAAGCAGCTCGGCTGCATGCTCCTTGTCGACAGTGAGAGCCTCCACCACGTAGGACTTGATCTGTCCTTCGAGTTTCTCCTTGGCCTCTTCAAAGGTTTCACCTTGAGCGGCCAGGGTAAATTGCGGGCAGGCAGCAATCCAATAACCATCCTTCTTCTCTGCGTAGCAACGGAGAACGAACGGGTTGTTAGACATGATGCGAAACCTCCGACAATACTGGTGCACAGGTTATCCACAGACAACACTGGATGGCGATTATGGATACGTCGCCGTATAAGTCAACTGAAATCCGCGCCACGAAACCGAAGCTAACGATTTTGTGGCGCGTACAGTGACTATAGGTTAGGCAGCCGAAGGCGCCACTGGTTCGAACGAGCGGTAGCTATTTGGTCAATGAAGGAAACCAATGGCGCCTCAAAGCCCTCTAGGGCAATGGTTTCCGCATAATGCTGCCGGACCTAACCTCATCCCCATACCCCACCAACCTATCCTCCCCAGCTTGCATAACCTGGCAGATCCTGATCACCGCCTGGGCGTCATGCTCATTTCCAGCCAGGCTCAGTCGTTCGGCTATGCGCATCAGCTCGACCGCCGACCATTTCAAGTCGGAGGCCAGGCCTTGAAGGTCGCGGCGCAGGTCTTGGTTGGGCTTGGTGGGGGGCATGGCTATACCAGGTGCGCGTTCCAGACCAGCAGCACCCTGGCCTGGATGTAAGTCATGTCCCGCCGGATCAGCCGATCCTTGTGCCGCGGGTTGTCCGAAATCATCTCGAAGTGATCCTCGTCTGCGATCTGCAGTCGCTTGATGTACTCGTGCCCACCCCAGGAGAAGTAGTAGATCCCGTCGCCGACAAACTCGCGGATGCTCACGTCGACTATCAGCGGATCACGGTTCTTGATCGTGGGCGCCATCGACTGACCCCAGCCTGTCACCAGCTTCAGGTGGAAGTGCTCCTTGAACTCGACGCCCAATTCACGAAGGTGCTTGGGACTTACTCGGACATCCTGGAGCATCTCTGGATGGTCATGCGTGACCTGCCCTCCACCCATAGAGCCACGGACGTCGTAGTGAGCAATCCAGACCTCATCTCCGACCAGGCCTGGGCGAGAGAAGTCGGCGGTGATCACATTTGACGTAGTCGGCTCCTCTGCTGCGGCAAGCAGACGCTGGCGCGTCTCCTCAGAAATCCCTTTGCCACTCTTTGCCAGCATCTGCTTGACCAAGTCGGCTGCAGTCTTCGGGACCGGTTCCGCTATTTCGGTGTTGGCAGTCTCGTCAGGGATCGAGTCGAACCATCCGCGGGGCAGGCCTTCGATGCCTTCGATCCGCCGAGCTACATCGTCGCCTAGGTTCTTTGCAGTCTTGTCCGAGAGGATCTGGCTCAGGTGCGCAGGAGCCATCCCCCAGCGCTCAGCGCAGGACCCTTTCCTCTGGTTTCCGATCAGCTTGACCAGGTTGTGCTTGCGAATCTCATAGATATCCATGACGCGAAGAATGCCAGTGTTTAGCTTGCTGCTAAATGTGCGCACAGCTAAATTATCCTTGCTCGAATATTAGCCATGAGCTAAATTTCGCCATATGTGTAAGGAGAACCCTCATGAATGATCACCTCCGTGATTGGTTGAGCAGGGCCACCAACGAGCGGCGCCAGGCAGTTGCTGCCGCTGCGAAGACATCTGTGGGCCATCTGTGGCAGCTCGCAGGTGGTCACCGGAAGGCCTCCGCCGATCTCGCCGAACGTCTGCAAGACGCATCTGGTGGAGAAATCACCATTGCCGGCTTGCGTCCAGACCTCATTCCGTTTGCACGCAAAGCGCTGAAGGGCGCCGCGTAATTCACTTCAACAGCAAGGAACCATCACTCGATGAGCTACGACGATAGCCGCCACCTGAAAGACCGGGAGATCAAGTCTCGCTACGACGAAGACACCTACGAGGCAGTGAGGGCTGTAGCGAAACTTCACCGCCTGCAACCCGCTGTGTTCGTGCGTATGTGCGTGGAGGAGAAGCTCGCTCTGCTGATCGCTCAGGATGATAACGAGACTGCGCACACGGCCTGAAGGCCCGCAAGGGGGGCTCATGGCCGAAACGATGATTTGCCACGGCCTCGAGGAGCGCTTTTACCGAAAGCTTGAAGAGAAGGCGAAGGAAGCCGGGTTAACCCCGGAGCAGTACGCCGTCCAGATAGTGCGGGAAAGCCTCGTCGAGAAAACGAGGCCAAAAGGCGCCGGGAAGATCCGGCACCTGCCTCGGCCTTAAAAGGCCCTGAATAGGGAAGCCCTGGCAACAGGCACAAAAAAGCCGGGATTGCGGCCCGGCTTCTTCAACAACTACATCACTGTGGGGCAATTATATGCATACCTCGATACTTGATGTACAGGCCCTCAACAGGGGCGCGCCACAAAATGCGAACCACGATCCTGTGGCGCGCACAGTCAATCTGTTCAACTTCGAAGGCTTCGATGTTCGCGTCGTGCTCATTGACGGAGAGCCCTGGTTCTCTGCCAGGGATGTGGCGGAAGGTCTCGGCTACTCCAACCCACAGAAAGCAGTGCGCGACCACTGCAAAAGCCCGCGTCCTGTGGGGGTGAACGATTCGTTCACCCTCGGCCCATCTGCAAACATCATCCCCGAGCGTGACGTTTACCGCCTGGTGATGCGCTCCAAGCTGCCCCAGGCCGAACGCTTCGAAGAGTGGGTGGTGAGCGAAGTTCTGCCCAGCATTCGAAAAACTGGCGGATACAGCGTACCAAGCCAGCCCGCCGACCTCAGCAAGCTGGAAATCCTCCAGATGGCGCTGGAGTCGGAGAAAGCCCGCGTCCTGCTCACCGTCCAGGTCGAGGCCCAGGCCAAGAAGATCGACCACCTGGAGAACCTGTTCAAGGAAGGTATGAGTCACGTCCAGTTCTGCAAGGGCCTGAATGGGGTCAACGTGATGCAGGTGGGCCATTTCCTTGAGCGCCGCAACTGGCTCTACAACGAGAGCAAGTCCGGTACCCGCTACCGCGTCGCCGCCTACGCCCGCGACAAGTACATGACCGAGCACCAGCAGGAAATCACCCCACACGGGAAAGAGGCGTTCATCAGCTACACGCCGATCCTGCTGCGCAAGGGCGCCGCACGCCTGTACGAACTCTACCTGGCCGGCGAGCTACCCATGAAGAAGAACTGGGACGGCCTGCACACCCACGACAAAGTCGTACGAGGTGCAGCGTGAGCATGAGCCTTATGGTCGCCGCGATGAAAATGCGCGTCGGCAATCCATTGCGCAAGCTGGTCCTGATCAAGCTGGCTGATAACGCCAGCGACCAGGGAGAATGCTGGCCTTCGTACCAGCACATTGCTGATCAGTGCGAGATCAGCAAGCGTTCGGTCATGAACCACATTTCCGCTCTGTGCGACTCGGGGCTTCTTCGCAAGGAGGTCAGGAAGGGTGGGCCCAAAGGTAACTCGTCGAACGTGTATTTTCTAACCCTCGATGGTGGTGAATCTCCTGCACCAGGGGTAGTGCAGCAGATTCACCAGGGTAGTGCAGCAGGTTCACCCCCTAGTGCAGGAGATTCACTAGGGGGTAGTGCAGGAGCTGCACCCAGAACCAGTCACTCTCTTGAACCATTCAAGGAACCAGTCACTGAACCTAATGCGACCCAGGCTGTCGCCAAGGTCACGGCGGGCGAGGTTGTCCCGTTCTCGCCGCAGCCTCGCTGCGAAATCCCCGCTGACATGCCAGGCCCGAAAGACCAGTCCTGCAAAACCTTCAAGGCCTGGGCCAACTACGCGATGGCCTACCGTAGCCGCCATGGTGCATGGCCCGTTTGGAACGCCAAGGCTGGCGGCCAGATCGGCCAACTGATCGACCGTCTCGGCATCGACGTTGCTCACCACGTCGCCGCCTACTTCGTCCGGATCAACGACAGCAAGCTGGTCAGCCGTATGCACAGCCTTGGCGACCTGCTCCAGAACGCCGAGGCCTATCACACCCAGTGGGTGACCAACCGCCAGATGACCGGCACCACCGCCCGCCAGATCGAGCACACCCAAGCCAACTACAGCGCCGCCGAGCAAGCCCTGGAAGCGCTGCGAGCCAAGAGGGCTGCCACCCATGCTGAATGACGCCCAGCAAGAAAACCTGCTGCTGTCCCTGTTCGCCACAGCCGAGGTGATGGGCCAACAGCTCACCCAGGCCGCAGCACTGCTGATGGTCGAGGATCTGCGCGAGTACAGCGAATCCGTGCTGGCCGATGCGCTCCGCACCTGCCGCCGTGAAGGTGGCCGCCTGACCGTAGCGACGATTCTCAAGCATGCCCAGGCCGCTGACGGGCGCCCAGGAAAGGACGAGGCGTGGGGTATCGCTATGGCCGGCTTCGACGAGCGCGAGACCGTGGTGCTGACCGACGAGATGCGCGTGGCCATGAACTCGGCAGCCGCAACCTTCGAAGCTGGCGACAAAGTGGGTGCTCGCATGGCCTTCATGAGCGCCTACGAGCGACTGGTGGCCCAGGCTCGCGCAGAGGCTAAGCCGGTCAGCTGGGGAGTATCTCTTGGGTTTGATCCGAATAGCCGCACACAGGCCATCGAGCGCGCTGTGCGCTTGCAGCTACTTCCCCAAGAGCGAGCTGCCGTGTACCTGGCCGATCTACGCACAACCCCGATCACCGAAGACGGCCAGGCCATCGCTGGACTGATCACTGGCGAAGTCCGGCCCCAGGCCAGCCCCAAGGTCCGCGAAAAGATCGCCGAAGTGCGCTGCATCCTTGAGGCCGCCAAGGCCAAGAAAGACCGGGAGCGGGCCAAAGAAGCCCAGCGCCGCCGCATCGAAACCTACCTTCTCAAGCGTCAGGCCCGAGCAGCCCTGGCAGAACTCATGGAGAAACGCCCATGACTCCAATGCAAAGACAAGCCGTAGACGCGCTACGAGCCGATGGCTTCGCAGTTGTCGTTGAGAGCAAGGAAATCGTCCGCATGACCAAGGGCGCCGACCGCCGCGTCGTGATGGCCGATGGCAGCCAGAAGCGCGGGTATCACGTTGAGTTCAAGCGCGCCGGGCAGACGGCCGGGGAGGGGGTGTGATGCGTGACCATACAGATCGGGCAGGTGTTCGCTGCGTAATAACGGCCATATCTCTGTTCATGTTCGTAATTTTCGTCTGGGGCCCCCTAAACACCCTGTGGGTTGCTCCCTGGGTTTACTCAGGCACCGAATTTGGGTCGTTCGCCTGGAGGAAAGCATGGGTTATCAACGGCTGGATCCTGATCGCCCCATTTCTGCTCGCCTTTAGCTACTGCATCTTCACGATGACCCGGGCAATTCGCAGAGACGAGATCGAACGCGAAGAGCGCCGCAAGGAGAAGCACTGATGGACACCAACAAGATGCGCGCCGCCTTCGAGTCCATGATCCTGGCTGACGGAAAGTCCATCCGCCGCTGTGGTGACAGCTATCACTTCGGCACGATTCACCGCAAATGGCTGTTCTGGCAAGAGGCCTGGAGGCAATCCCGCGAGGCCGTGGTGGTGGAGCTTCCTAGTCCGTCAGGCATAGCTGCCGACGGAATGGGCGCTTTCGCTGCTTGCAGGCACGCCATCGAGGCCCAGGGCCTGAAGGTCGAGGTGAAGCCATGACCGCCGACAAAGACCAAATCATCAAGGCGCTGACTGGCGAGGAGCCGCCTTTCAAGTCTCCATTTGTCGAGGGCCTAGAAGCCGCTGCCGATGGTACTGCGTGGACTCAGTGCCCGTATGTCGGGGCAAGCCAAGACTACGAGCGCGGCGAATGGCTGCGCGGGCACAGCGCACACGGGAGGTGGTACGCATGAACATCGACAAGAAAGAGATCAAAGCGATTGCCCTGGCCTGCGACCCGACCAAATGCTCAGACGAGGCCGAGGAAGACCATCGCCTCGCTGAGTTTTACAGCGAGCTGACGCCTGAAACCGCTCTGGCCCTGCTCGCGGAGATCGAGCATGCCGATGTGCGCCTGCATGAGGTGGCGACTCTGTGTGCGACAGTCGAGCAGGAGCGCGACCAGCTCAAAGCCGAGAACCAGATGCTTCGCGATGAAGATCTGAAGTGGCAGGGGCTGCGCGAGCAAGAGGCGGAAATCGAGCGACTCAAGGCCGAGAACGAGGCGCTGCGCAATGATTCCGAGCGGTATCGGTGGCTGCGCAAGAAGGATTGGATTCAGGTCGAGGTCGACGTTCGCTGCGGGGAATCTGAAACGCTGACTGAAATGGATGCGGTGATCGATGCGGCCATGACCAAGGAGGCATCCTATGGATAAGTTCGGCCTCCTTTTCGCGCTGCTGGTTGGCGTATCCATTGGCTGGGTGTGGGCGCACTACACGGTGGCCAACGAGTGCGAACGCCTGGGTAGGTTCTATGTCGGCAAGCGCACCTTCGAGTGCAGCAAGATCGAGGGTCGCGACCATGGCTGAGAAGATCCGCCTCAATCAGATCAGCGACCTAGCCGAGCTCCAGGCCGCGATCCGCAAGAAGGGCTTCCCCTGCAACGTGGCTATCACCGGGGCTGGGCGGAGCCTTCCTCAGAACGCCCTGTTCCACAAGTGGTGCGAAGAGATCGCCCAGTTCTTCGTGCGCATGGGCAAGACCACCTTCGCCACCGGTGCCGCGATGAACATGGAGAACGTGAAGCGCAACCTCAAGCAGACCTTCTTGGGCGAGGAGGTGATCAGGGATATCAACCTGCAGACCGGCGAGATCACAGAGCGTCACGAGCTTCGCCATACCAGCGAGTTGGACAAGGGCGCAATGCACGCCTTCATGACTTGCGTGGATATGTGGGCCAATGACCATGGGATCTACCTCTCGCACCCGGAAGACAGTGAGTACATGAAGATGCGGATCGAGTTCGGGGAGGCCGCGTGATGCTTGCCAAGGAGATCAAGCCGAAGAAGTGCAAGGCGCCAGGCTGTGGTCAGCGGTTCAAGCCCTCTCTGTCGACGCAGACGGTTTGCAGCATGGCCTGTGCTCGGGCAATGGCAAAAGACCCGAAGCTGCAGAAGGTTGCCGCCAAGGCCATCACCAAGCAGGCCAGGGAAGACCTCAAGGCGCGCCGTGAGAAGCTGAAGACGAAGGGCGACCACCTGCGGGAGGCACAGCAGGCTTTTAATGCGTACATTCGCGAACGCGACGCAGGCCTGCCGTGTATCAGCTGCGACTCAAACCCAAGCGATCATGACCTGATCACCGGAAGCCGCTGGGATGCTGGACATTACCGGTCGGTGGCCGCCTGCCCAGAACTCCGATTCGAACCGCTCAATGTCCACAGGCAGTGCGTCAAATGCAATCGAAACATGTCTGGGAACGTCGTCGAGTATCGCATCCGATTGGTGAAGCGTATCGGCGCAGAAGCAGTTGAGTGGCTGGAGGGCCCTCATAAGGCCCTGCGCCTGACCATCGAAGACCTGCGGGCCATTAAGGCCCTGTACAGGCAGAAGCTCAAAGACCTACGGAGGGCCGCAGCATGAACTGGACACAAATCGCCTGGGCCTTCTTCGGCCTGCAAGCGGTCTCCTGTCTGCTGACCGTGGTCATGGGGATGAAGATCGCAGCGAATCGCAAACGCAAGGAGGGCCGCCAATGCAACTGAACAGCGCTCGCCAGGCTTGGCGCCCAGTGGTTGGATTCGAGAGCACCCACATGGTCTCTGATCTCGGGGTGGTGATGACGCTGGATCAAGTAGTGGTCGACAGCCTTGGTCGGAGTAGGCCGGTAAAGGGGAGGATTCTAAAACCAACTCGCAAGTCAAACGGCTATTACCACCTGACGCTCAACGCCGAAGGCCAGCAGAAGACGGTTCACGTTCATCGCATTGTGCTTGAAGCGTTTTCTGGCCCATGTCCGGAGGGGATGGAGGCGCTTCATCGGAATGGAGACCAAGGCGACAACAGGCTTGAGAATTTGAGATGGGATTTCCACGTGGAGAACTGCGCTGACCGGTCTCGGCATGGCAGGTGCCAGCACAAGCTGTCCTTCGAGCAAGTGAAGGAGATAAAGGCTTTGATAGGGACTATACGGCAGGTGGATATCGCGGAGAGATTTGGCGTATCGCAGCCAGTTATCAGCGCGATAAAGCTTGGACGGATCTGGTACACGGACCGGGAGGCGGCATGAAACTGAATTCAGCAAGATCCGCGTGGCATGACTGCTACTACCAGCCTCGCGATAGCCAGGGTGCAGTGATGCAGGAAATGGGGCTACTCGGCCGCTTGATCCAGAAGACCGACAGACAGCGGAAATCAGGCCATCAGGCGCACCAGGCGGTTGCCGGCCGCATTCAGCAGGCGATCGACACGCTTCCCGCCCACCTGAAGGCGTTCGGCAACCACATGTACAGCCCGATGGCTACAGCGGACGATGCGGATGATGCTCAAGCGGCAGTCTTCCAGATGGCATACGCAGCGGGGCCGAGGATGTACGCCAAGAAGTTCGAGAAGGCCCGCCTGGTCGCGTCGGGCGTGCTCCACCGGTACCGCCGCATGCACCAGGGCGGACAGAGCGAAGGGATTGATCCATGCCCTACGCCTGAATCATTCAGGGCGTGGCTGCTGCATGTGCTGGGCCTTGAGCTGTCGTCAGAGCAATGGGGCAGGGAATGGGAAGGTTTCATTCAGGCCTGTTTCAACGCTTGCAATGACCTTGACAAGGAGGCGCTTGTGCCTGTCTCTTCAGCGATAAAAATTATGAAAAATGCTGCTTGACGACAAATGTCCGGCTCAGGCAGACTTATTCCCATCGTGACAATTTTGCCTTCGGCAAACATCACTTCGAAGCCCGGCCACTGCGCTGGGCTTTTTCGTTTCTGCGGGTAAGCGTCCGGTTCGTCGCCAGCCTTCCAAGCTGAGCAGAGAAGGGTTCGATTCCCTCTACCCGCTCCAACCACTGGCAAGTAGCACAGCGGTAGTGCTCCCGGCTGTTAACCGGGTGGTCGTAGGTTCGAATCCTGCCTTGCCAGCCATTCGCCGCCATAGCTCAGCCGGCAGAGCGTCCGCCTTGTAAGCGGAGGGCCCAGGGTTCGAATCCTTGTGGCGGCACCATTCATGCCCAGCTACGGAGTCGAGCGCATGGAGTTTTTTCACCGCCTGCTCGAAAAGCTCGACTGGGCCATTGCGGGCCTCATTGGGGCCGTAGTCGCCAGCTGGTGGCACCGTGACGACCTGACAGACCGAAAGGCCTGGCTGCTGTTCCTGACCACGGGCGCCGCCTGTGCGCACTACCTGACCGGCATGGTCAGCGCCTATTTCGGAATCGTAGAGCCTCGGAGTGTTGCCGGTGTCGGCTTCCTCCTTGGCACCTTTGGCGGCTCTCTCATCGCTGCCATTCACCGTGCAATCAAAGCCGCCGACCTTTGGTCCCTGATCAAATCGAGGTTCGGGGGAGGTGCGGGATGATCCTCGAGTACATCAACGCGGCCTCATCCGGAATGATCGCCATCTGGGCGACCTGGTGCGTGCTGAGCGGAAAGGTTCGGGATGGGGTGGTGGGGAAGGTCATCTATGCGGTTATCGCCCTGAGCGGCTATGCCGTGCTGGCCCGCAGTGACCGCATCTTCTTCGCACCCTCGGTCGCAGGAACAACCCTGCTGGCCTTTCTGGCCCTGGCTGGAGCCCGACACATCTTCATCGTCATGTACTGGCAGCGGGTCAAAGCCTGGCTGTGCCGCGTGCTGAATTGCGAGCACTGCCTGAAGGATTGCCGGTACGGCCCTGGTGGTATCGAGCGGCGCAAGTCGTAGCGCGCCACAAAATCTAGAGATGCCATTTTGTGGCGCGGGAGCGATCATGAGCAGACCGATGCCGCCTGGCGAATTGCTTGAATCCCTCTGGCTTACCCTGGAGCCTGCTCCCGAAGTATGGGACTGGATCCAGCGAGAAATACTGGCCGAGACAGGTAGCATCCACAACCCCGAGCATGCGCACCTCATCGACGCCAATATCGGCGTTCTGTGGGCCTCCTCTGCGTTTACCAAGAAAGGTCGCAATGTGCTTGGCCAGGCCGAGCAACTGATGATCCGCGCTGGCGGGTGGCAGAAGGCGCGCCAAGAGCAGCAGATGCGGGACTGGTTCGGCGAAGAACCTGACTTCCTCATCACCCTGGCTGCCGACTACTGCGCTCAGTGTTCCGATCTGGAGTTCTGCGCCTTGGTCGAACATGAGCTATTCCACATAGCACACAAGCTCGATAAGTACGGCGCACCAGCGTTCACCCAGGACGGCATGCCCAAGCTTGAGATGCGCGGACACGATGTCGAAGAGTTCGTCGGAGTGGTTCGCCGCTACGGTGCTGGGCACGACGTACAGCAGCTGATCGAAGCTGCAAGCCGGCCGCCCGAGGTGGCCAAAATCAACATTTCGAGGGCCTGCGGAACCTGTCTACTCAAGTCGGCTTGATCCTTGACAGCCCTTGACGGAACCGAAACCTATGGCAGTCCTGAAAAATGAGGTGAAGGCCTTTATTGTTCAGGCTCTGGCCTGCTTCGATACACCAAGTCAGGTGTCGCAGGCCGTCAAGGATCAATTCGGGATCGATGTCTCTCGGCAACTGTGCGAGCGATATGACCCTACCAAGTACTCAGGACGCGACCTGGCTCAGAAGTGGAAAGACTATTTTCACGAGTGCCGGGTGCGGTTTCGCGAGGAAACGAGCGACATCCCGATTGCCAACCGTGCATACCGGCTACGCGGCCTGGGCAGGATGGCCGAGAAAGCCGAGAACATGCGCAACCTGGCGCTGACTGCCCAGCTGTACGAGCAGGCAGCTAAGGAATGCGGCGACATGTACGTCAACCGCAAGATCGAACCCGACAAGCCCCTGGGCTCCCAGGCGGCCCAGCAGCACGCCGTTGCTGAGTACAAGCTGGAGCCTGATGAGAATGTCCCCGCTACCCCGTACCTATGAGGCACCGGTCAGGCTGACGCCCAAGCAGGCGAACATCTATGTGTGGGGCTTCCAGCGTAATGCGCGCTTCCGGGATGCAGTGTGTGGTCGCCGATTCGGCAAGACGTTCCTCGGTAAGGCAGAGATGCGCCGCGCGGCCCGCCTGGCTGCGGAGTGGGGCGTGAGCGTCGAGGACGAGATCTGGTATGCAGCCCCGACGCAGAAGCAGGCCCGCCGGGTGTTCTGGCGCCGGCTGAAGCAGGCCATCCCGCGTGAGTGGCGGGAATGCAAGCCGAACGAGTCGGACATGCTCATCACGCTCAAGAGCGGTCACCTGATCCGCTGTGTGGGCCTGGAGAACTACGACGACCTTCGAGGCTCCGGCCTGTTCTTCGTCCTTGTGGACGAATGGGCGGACTGCAAATGGGCGGCTTGGGAAGAGGTGTTGCGCCCGATGCTGTCGACGTGCGAGTACGTCGTGCCAGGTGTCGGTAAGTGTAAGGGCGGCCATGCGCTGCGAATCGGCACCCCAAAAGGCTTCAACCACTGCTTCGACACCTACCGCGACGGCCAGGCCGGCGGCGAGCCAGACCACAAGAGCTGGCTGTATACATCGCTGCAGGGCGGCAACGTCCCGGCTGAGGAACTGGAAGCGGCGCGCCGGAAGATGGACCCGCGCACGTTCCGGCAAGAATACGAGGCTAGCTTCGAGAACTACGCCGGCGTTGTCTACTACACCTTCAACCGGAATGAGTGCCGCACCAGCGAGCGCATCAAGCCCGGTGAAGCGCTGCATATCGGCATGGACTTCAACGTCATGAAGATGAGCGCGGTGGTCTACGTGGTCCGCGACGACCTGCCCCTGGCCCTGGATGAGTTTCACGCCGTGCGAGATACGCCGGAGATGATCGAGAAGATCAAGGCCCGGTTCCCTGGCCATGGCATCGCGGTTTACCCAGACGCAAGCGGCCAGAACACCAGCAGCAAGAATGCCAGTGAATCCGACCTGTCGTTGCTCAAGAAGGCGGGTTTCACCGTGGTGGTCGACTCGTCCAACCCGAGTGTCAAGGATCGGGTGAACGCGCTGAACGCGATGCTCCTAAACACGTACGGCGAGCGCCGGCTGAAGGTCAACATCGACCAGTGCCCGCAGCTCACGCTTTGCCTGGAGCGGCAGACCTACAACGACAAGGGCGAGCCGGACAAAGACCCCAAGAAGGGCCATGACCACATGAACGACGCCGCGGGCTACTTCATCGCCAAGCGGTACCCAATCAAGAGCCAGTCGGCCGGCACTCGCCGCATCGGAGGTTTGGCGTAATGCCTGTTCAATCAACGAATCCAGACTACGACGCTCACATCGAAGAGTGGCGGATGATGGACGATGCCCTGGAGGGCGAGGGCGCTATCAAGCGCAATCCGCGCAACCTGCCAAAACCTAGCGGCATGGTTGAGGCCGAGAAGCTGGACAGTACGGGAAACGCCTACCTCTACATCAACTACACCGACCGCGCTCAGTATGAGCACTGGGTGCGCGATTCTCTGCGCTCAATGATGGGCCTGGTATCTCGCCTGATACCCGAAGTGAAGCTGCCGACAGGCCTGAAGGGGCTGGAAGAGAACGCCACTGCCGATGGCTTTGGCTTGAATCAGCTGTTCCTACGCATTGTGCGCCAGGCCATTTCCCATGGGCGTGTGCCGCTGGTGGTGAATGTGGATGACTCGGGACAGCCGTATTTCGCCACCTATGCTGTGCGCAACGCCATCAACTGGGACACTGCCGATCAAGGCGGGCGCCAGGATCTTGTGCTGGCGGTCTTTCGCGAGTTCCGGAAGAAGGATGCAGAAGACCGCTACAGCCATGAGTGCGTGACGGTATATCGCGAGTTCTACATGGAGGGCGAGGTCTGCTACACGGCCGTGCGCAACGAAGGTGGGGAGCTCATCGATGACGCGCGTCCACTGGGCACGGTCGGCACGGACAACCAGCTGGTACGGGGTCTGGAGTACATCCCGGTCATCTACTGCGGATCGACCGACAACTCGCCTGACGTGGACGAGATCCCGCTGCTGACCATGGCGCGGGCGGCGCTGAAGTCCTACCAGCTCAGCGCCGACTACTTCACCGCGCTGCACCAGACCAGCCACCCGCAGCCGTGGGTGTCGGGGCTTGATGAGAGCGTCGAGCTCAGTGTCACCGGACCCTCTGCTGCTTGGGACCTTGGCCCGAAAGGCTCCTGTGGCTACCTGGAGTTCCAGGGCGCCGGCATTGAGGCCGTCCGCAAGGCTATGGCAGACCAGAAGAACGCAGCGCTAGAGGCTGGCGCAAAGGTCATGGACGTGGGAGGTACCGAATCGGGCGAAGCGCGCAAGACGCGTCAGAACGACCAGCACGCCACGTTGCACAGTATCGTCATCACCGCGGCCGCCGGCATCGAGCAGGCTTTGCGGTACGCCGCTGAGTGGACTGGCTACAACCCGGATGAAGTGGTCTTCACAGTCAAGCCAGAGTTCGTGATTCCTGAAGTCAACGCCCAGGTGCTGGCCGAGCTGCAGAAGAGCGTCATGGCTGGCACGATCAGCGCCGAGACCTACTGGCAGTACCTCACCACCGGCAAGCTGCCGGAGCGACCATACGACGAAGAGGCGTCGCTGATCAGCGACGAACGCGAGTCGGCTGGCATCAACCTGGACAATGACGATGGCGAAACTGGAGCAGACGGCGGACGAGAAGCTGCTGGAGCAGGTAAGTCGCCACTCGGTGCTGCTTGAGCGGCTTAAGGCCGGCGAGGTCAAGAAGTTCGAGGCCGTGCTTCGCAAGGTCGACACCCAGGTCCGCGACCAGCTTACCCGCAAGGAGTTGACCACCTACAGCCGAAGCCGGCTCGAGGAGTTCTTGGGGCGGGTGGGCGGCAAGTTGCTGGATATCTACAAGGCCTTCAGCAACCGGATGCAGTCAGACCTAGTGGACATCGCGCTGTACGAGGCTGCCTTCGAAGGTCGAAGCCTGGCGAAGGCGCTGCTGATCGATGCTGTCATGCCGGCCGATTCCCTTATCCGGGCCGCGATCAACACCCAGCCGCTGCAAGTGTCCGGGATCGATGGTGGCACCTTGCTAAAGCCGTTTCTCAATGGCTGGACGCGGACCGAATCGGACCGAGTGACGAATGCTATACGGCTCGGGGTTGTCCAGGGCCAGACCAACGCAGAGATTACCCAGGCCATTCGCGGTACCGCCGCGCAGAACTTCACCGACGGCGTGTTGGCGGTCAGCAACCGCAACGCCAAGTCGGTGGTGCACACCGCCGTCCAGCATGTAGCCGCTACCGCGCGCATGGAGACCCTGAAGGCAAACGCTGAATTTGTCCGTGGCTACCGCATCGTGGCCACACTGGACCGGAGAACCAGCCTGCTGTGCAAGAGTCTGGATGGTCGCGAGTACGAGATGGGCAAGGGACCTGTACCCCCGTTCCACATCCACTGTCGAACGACCATAACGCCGATCACCAAGCTGTCCGCGCTGTTCGGTCAGGGTGCTACGCGGGCTTCCGTAGGCGCTGGCGGAGGCGCTCAGGTCTCGGCAAGCCTCACCTACTACCAGTGGCTGAAAACGCAGCCTGCGGCGTTTCAGGATGCTGCGCTGGGTCCGGTCCGAGCGAAGCTGTTCCGGGATGGCGGGCTTACTGCTGAGCGATTCGCCTCGCTGCAACTCGACAAGAACTTCAAGCCGTTGACGCTGGACCAGCTCAAGGAGCTGGAGCCGTTGGCGTTCGCAAAGGCGGGGATCAACTGATCCTGCGCCACAAAGCCCAACGTCACGATTTCGTGGCGCGCACATCCAGGCCGGCCAATGAGCCGGTTTTTTAATGCCCGCCAGGCGGGCCCACCAATCCCCAGGGGATAACCACATGCCTTTTGAATTCGACCCGGCCGCCCACGGCCTCACCCTCGATGAAACCCAAACCGCCGCGCTGAAGGCAGCATTGGGCGGCGAGGTGCAGAAATTTCTGGATGGCGAGGTTTCGGGCCTTAAGTCCAAAAACACCGAGCTGATCGGCTCCAACAAGGCCATCAAGGCCGAGTTGGACAAGCTGAAAGGCCAGTTCGACGGCCTGGACATCGAGGCGGTCAAGGGCTTGCTGGTCAAGGCCGGCCAGGACGAAGAGACCAAGCTGATCGCTGAGGGCAAGCTGGACGAAGTCATCAGCCGCCGCACCGAGCGTTTGCGCAGCGACCTGGACAAGCAGGTCAAGGCCGCCAACGAGCGTGCGGACAAGGCCGAAGCCTTTGCTGCCAAGTACAGCGACAAGGTGCTGGCTGACTCCATCCGCGCTGCTGCCATCAAGGCTGGTGCGCTGCCGGAGGCTGCCGAGGACATCATCCTCCGCGCCCGCGGCACCTTCAAACTGAGCGAAGACGGCGAGCCGATCGCCACTGACCGTGATGGCGAGGTCATCTACGGTAAGGACGGCAAGACTCCGCTGTCTCCCCTCGAATGGGCGGAATCGCTGCGCGAAACCGCTTCCCACCTGTGGCCAAGGGCTCAGGGTGCCGGGCAGACCGGCGACAACGGTGGCAAGGCCACGAAGAAATGGGGCGAATACACGGAAACTGAGCGCGCCGCTCTGGCCCGTGACAACCCCGAAGCATTCAAGAAACTCCTCGCCACTAAAGGAACCTGATCCATGGCAACTACTCAGCTGTCGGACATCTTCGTCCGCGACTACTACGGCGCTCTGGCGCCGGTAAATTCGCCCGAGAAGACTGCCGTCTTCGAATCGGGCATCGTTACCCGCTCCCCGACTCTGGACAACATCGCCAACAACGGCCAGGGCACTTCTGAGATCGCTTACTGGCAGGATCTCGATGCCGACGAGGAGCCGAACATCTCCAACGACGATCCGGATGACCTGGGCGAGGTCGGCAAGGCCGAGCAGGGCAGCATGCGCGCTCGCACGCTGTTCCTGAACAAAGGCTATGGCGTTGCCGATCTATCGGCTGAACTGGCGAACTCTGAGCCGATGCAGCACATCCGCAACCGCTTCGGCACCTACTGGACCCGCCGCTGGCAGCGCTATCTGCTGGGCGCGGCTCGCGGCATTATCGCCTCCAACGTCGCCAACGATGACGGCGACATGGTGATTGATTCCGGCGCGACCATCAGCGCTGAAGCTTTCCAGGATGCCGCCTTCACCGCTGGCGACGCTGCTGACATGTTCGGTGCAATCGGTGTGCACTCGGTGGTGATGAACCAGATGGTCAAGCAGGACCTGATCGAATACCTGCGCGACTCCACCGGCAAGATCATCCTGGCCACTTATCTGGGCAAGCCGGTATTCATGGATGACAGCCTGACCTATGCGTCTGGACAGTACCTGTCGGTTTTCTTCGGCCAGGGCGCTTTCGGTTACGGCGAAGGCACACCGCATGTCCCGGTCGAGCTGCAGCGTAAGCCGGATGGCGGCAACGGTGGTGGTGCGGAAGTCCTGTGGGAGCGCAAGACCTTCATCCTGCAGCCGGCCGGCTTCAGTTGGGTGGGCAGCAACAACCTGAACCTGAGCCCAACTGCTGCCCAGTACGCCAACGCTGCGAACTGGGAGCGCGTGTTCGACCGCAAGCAGGTTCCGTTCGCTGCCGTCATCAGCGGCTAACCGCGTTGGTGAGGGGTGATCAGTCGCCCCTCAATGAGGAGGCTTCCTATGTCATACGTTGTTTACAGCGATAGCGATGCTATCGAGAAGGTCCAGGGAATCACCTACCGCAAGATCGCCCAGTTTTACGGTGTTGTATCCGGAGCAACGGGTGTTTTTGTGGATGGCGATGCCGAGGCGATCGTAGAGGCCTACGAGGCGGCTGGCATCCAGATCCTGGGCGAGCTGCCGACGAGTCCACCCGCACCGCCTGGTGCGCAGGTGAACTGGGGCGATATCCAGGGCAAGCCTGACCTGCTGCAGATCGGAACCACCGCAGATACGGCGGCCGCTGGCAACCACAACCATGCCATCACCGCTCATGCCGGATCGGGCCTGGCTGCGGCCGCGAATCTGCAGGCCGGATTCCAGGCAATGTCCACGCGGGTGAAGGCGCTTGAAGACGCAGCCGCAGGGTAAGCCATGACCGACTTCATCACCGTAGCCGACGTAGACTCTCTGCTGGGGCCTGGCTGGGCTGGCTCCGGTGATCCAGTCCTTGCTGTGGCAATGGCTAACGCCTGGCTCACAGCCAAGATTAATAGGACAGTTGCCGACCCGACCCCTGATGCCATCAAGCTTGCTGGTGCCCAGGTCGCGAAAGAGGCGGCTGCTGGCAATCTCTACAAAGCCACCGAGAAGGAAGTGCTGAGTAAAACGGTCTCAGCGACAGTCGGTACTTCCGTCAGCAAGACCTATGCTCAGGGTTCAACCGACTTGACGGCTGGCGAGAACTTCGCGCTGGACCTGATCGCTCCCTGGACGCGCCGGTCTGGCACGGTGTTGCTGAAGAGGGTTTGAGCAGGATCAGTTTCGCCATACCTGCTTTAGCTCATCGTCGAACCATCGCTCTGCCTCATCGCTGGCCGGCATGTTGCTCCTGAATTCCAAGTAGTGGCCATAACCTCGGCTTTCGAGCCAGCGCTTGAAATCGTGGAAGCTGGGGTGCCAGCCGGGCTGTTGATCTTGGGTTCTGGCCCACTCTCGGGCGAGTTGGCGGATGGCGGGTTCGCAGTCGGTTTTTTTCATATCAAGGCTCAAAAAGGCTTCGGTGGGAGTGTATTTCAAATGGGTATGCGCGAAGAACTGCAGGCCGATTTGGCTGAGGCATTCGATGACCTGGATGGCCTGGCGGACGCCGTGAGGCCGGTGACTGGGAGCCGCATCGTCAATGGTGGGTATGACCCCGAGATCGGCGGCACGGTACCTGCCTCGACCATCCATTACAGCGGTCGCGGGGTGTTCGGCAGCTACTTGGTCAAGGAGATCGACGGGTCACGCATCCAAACCGAGGATGTGAAGTTGCTGGTGCTCCAGAACGAGCTGTTCGAGGAGCAGGGCGGCGCTGCCACTGAGATGCCGGCGACTCCAAAGATCGGCGACCAGGTGAGCGGCTATCGCGTGCTGAACGTGACCGAAGACCCGGCTCAGGCCACCTGGACTATCCAGCTGAGGAAATGAAATGGCGCGCGGCTCGCACATGTCCCAGCGATATGGCGGACAGCAGGGCGGCTTCGCTGAGGCCATACGGGCGTTCGCCGAGCAGGCGGAACAAGCCTTGGACGCTACCTTCCGCGAGATCGTGATCGAGATCGGCAGCAGCGTTATCCGCATGTCGCCTGTTGGCAATCCGGAGCTGTGGGCCGCCAACGTGGCTCACCGGACCAAGGCTAACAAAGCTGCTGATGACTACGACTTCAAGGTCGCGGTGCGTAACACGCTGATCAATCTGAATCAGGACAACTTCACCAAGGCTGGCAAGCTGCGCAAGGGCGTGAAATACGCCAGGCCTCTGACTAAGACCGAGCGCGAGCAGAATTTCGCCGTGAACGGTCTGGTCGCAGGTCAGGGCTATGTAGGCGGCCGCTTCCGGGGTAACTGGCAGTTCTCCATTGATTCGCCTGCAACTGAAGAGCTCGACCGCATCGACCCATCGGGAAGTGAGGCCATCGCCGAGCTCGTAACCCAGGTGCAGGCGCTGACCATTGGCCAGACGGCGTACATCGTGAACAACCTGCCATATGCGATCCCGCTGGAGTACGGCCACTCGTCTCAGGCTCCGGCAGGCATGGTCCGGGTAACCCTTGCCAATTTCCAGCGCATTGTCGACGAAGCCATCAGGAACAACCGCATATGAGCCAAGCACGAGCCCGACAGGCTATCGAGATCAAGCTGATGGCCTGGGCCGCGGCGCGCCCGATTCGTGTGGCGAACTTCGAACAGGACTTCGAGCCCCAGCAGGGCGAAACATACCTCAAGGCGTTCCAGCTTCCCGGAGCAACCACCTGCCGCTACCTGGGTGGCGAGGCCTACGAGTACGCCGGCGTCTATCAGGTCAGCATCGTTTGCCCGGCTGGACAGCCACTGGCTACCGCCGAGAATCTGGTTGGCGAGCTTTCAAGTCTCTTCCGGGTGGATTCTGAGCTCAGCCGTAACGGCTTCGAAGGACTGATCTCAGAACCAGTTGACCAGGGTCCAACCATCACTGATTCGGCGACTTATACGGTCCCGGCCAGCTTCACCTATCGCGGTGTCGCGGACCAGCTGCCCGCTGGGGCATAGCAGGAGAAACCATGGATATTCGTGAGCTGCCTGAACGAAAGCGCGCGCTCGAAGATGCTCTTCGGGAGTCCATTCGCTCGGAGATTGAGCTATTTCGTAGCGAAACGGGCGTTGATGTTGCCGCTGTCGATGTGAACGTGTTCCGCGTTCACACAGCAGGGGAAGAAGCGCCGCCAAGATCCATCGGTACCGTGAGTGTAACGCTCGACCTCTGAGGGTCGCCAATTCAACCAGCTCGCCGCGTGCGGGCTTTTTCGTTTCTACTCAAGAGGAAAATACCATGGCCGCACGCATCCCGCTGCCAAACGGCGCCGTGCTCGAGATCGCTTCCATTCTCGGCTCCGCTGTCGCTTTTACCGCACTGACCAATGCCAAGCCTCCTGTGGCTAGCTCGGCTGGCCACGACATTGAGGACGGTGACGTCCTACTGGTTAACTCCGGCTGGGCTCTTATCAATGACCGCGCTGTCAGGGCGTCCGGTGTTACCACTGACGCCTTCGCTCTGGATGGCCTGGACACCACCAATACCGACCAGTTCACCGCAGGTGCTGGAGTGGGCTCCGTGGTCCCTGTATCCGGATGGGTTCAGATTCCGAAAGTAACCTCGTTCACCTCCTCCGGCGGTGAGCAGCAGTTCCTGACTGTTGGCTACCTGGAAAACGACGATGATCTGCAGTTTCCGACCAACCGGAACCCGGTCAGCCTGTCGATTGTGGTCGAGGACCAACCGACCGCGGCATATGTCGAGACCGTTGAGGGCTACGACGCATCCAAGGAGCTCGCTGTGATCCGCATGAAGTTGCGAAACGGCGATCAGATCCTTTATCCGGGCTATGTGAGCATCACCAGCACCCCGACCATGGAGCGCAACCAGCTGATGACCCGTACCATCAGCGTCGGCCTGTCCGGGCGCCCGACTCGCTACAACGCGGTGTAAGGAGGGCTCATGCCAAAGATCAAGATCGCGCAAGATCCCACATTCACCGCGCCGGTCAAGGTGCCGCGTATTGGCCGCGAGCCAGAGTCTGTCGATTTCCAGTTCCGCTACATGGATCGTGTGGAGCTGGCCGCCTTGTTCGACCGCTGGAACAAGGCTCGTGACGCCTGGGCCGAGCAGATACAGAAGAGCGGGGCCAGTTGGGAGGAGGTTACGGCCGGCGAAATCAGTTTGCAGGCTGAGCAGTTGAAGGACATCGTCGTTGGCTGGGATCTGGAGGACGAATTCAGCGACGAGGCGATTGTCGAGCTGGTCCGTACCTGCACCGGCTCCCCGAAGGCGGTCACCGACGCCTTCCAGGCGGCCTATAACCCGGCTCGCCTGGGAAACTGAGGGCGGCGGCTCGGGCCTGCTACGAGCGAGGGCCGTCCGCCGAGCAACTGGCGGCGTTGGGCCTGACCCCTGATGACATCGAGGAGGAGGTGGTAGAGGTCTGGCCGGATGCATGGCCGGCCTTCCGCCTGTTCGATGCTATGGGCACGCAGTGGCGGATGGGGCCGTGCGGCCCGTCAGGCCTTGACTACGCCGCCATACCCGCATTGGCCTCAATGCTAGGCATCAAGCGCCGCGACCTTACCGAAATTTTCCCCGATCTCCGCATCATGGAGGTCGAGGCCTTGGCCGTCATGGCCGAATCGATGGAGTAGATCATGACCACCATTGCCTCCCTCGGTTTTCAGATCGACTCCGGTGATGCCGTCGAGGCCAAGGACAACCTCGACCAGCTGACGGACGCCGGCAAGCGTAGCGAGGAGTCGGCCGGGCGAACTGGGCGCGCCTGGGAAACCGCTCTTGGCAGCTTGCAGGGCGACACCCGGCAGATTGTGCAGGAGCTGCAGGCGCTCAACGCCAAGCAGACAGAGCTGGCGCAGCAGATGGCCACCGTGGGGCGCGCCGTTACCAGCGCCTCCACTGCCTTTAGCAGCGCCGCAGCGAACATGGGCTCTTTCCGGGCCGAGGCCGCGCAGGCGGGCAAGGTACAGGAGGCGCTCACCACCGCCACGGATGCCGGTGCCCAAGCCGGCCGGCGCGCCGCCGAATCTGCCGACGAGCAGCAGGCAAGGATTCTGGCCGTGGCCAAGGCCTCACTGGAAGCCAGCCAGTACGTTCAGTCGCTGAACCGGGCGACCGAGCAGAGCGCCGAGGTCACCGCCCAGGCGAATGCCGTTCTGTCGGATAGTGCCAGCCGTCAGGCGTCCATCAACAGCCGGGCCCAAGCTCTCATCGCCACGGAGGAGCGCCAGGCGGAGGCGGCGAAGAAGGCTGCCGGCGCGCATCGGGAGGAAGGCCAGGCGCTGGAAGAGCTGCTGGGTAAGATCGATCCGACGGTTGCAGCCATGAGCCGGCTGGATCAGATGGAGCAGAAGCTGAAGGGCTTCCGCACCAGTGGCGCGCTCGATGCTGAGACGTTCGGCGAGTACCAGGCGAAGATCGACCAGGCGCGCACGGCCTTGGGCGGCGCCGATACCGCACTTAGCAAGACCGGGATGACGGCCAAGGCCACGGCTGCCGCGCTGCGCGGCGTGCCAGCGCAGTTCACTGATATCGTGGTGTCTCTACAAGGCGGCCAGGCCCCGCTCACTGTGCTGCTGCAACAAGGCGGCCAGCTCAAGGACATGTTCGGTGGCATCGGTCCGGCCGTTCAGGCCCTCGGCGGCTATGTCATGGGTCTGGTGAACCCGTTCACTGTCGCGGCTGCAGCAGTGGGTGTGCTCGGATACGCCTATTACTCGGGCAGCGAGGAGGCGGTTGGTTTCCAGAAGGAGCTGATTAAGACCGGCAATGCCGCTGGCGCCACCGCGGACCAGATGTCTGGTATGGCGCGGCAGGTGGCAGCGACCGTCGGCACCACCGGCGCTGCAGCGGAAGTTCTCACGCAACTGGCCGGCAGCGGCAAGATCGCCTCCGACAGCTTCGTCGAGATTACCGAGGCGGCTCTTGAGTGGCGCGAGGCAACTGGCCGGGCCGTAGAAGAAACGGTCGCCGAGTTTGTGAAGATCGGCAAAGACCCAGTGTCCGCGGCCAAGGACCTCAACGAGCAGTACAACTTCCTGACCGCCTCGACCTACTCGCAGATCGTGGCATTGAAGGAGCAGGGCGACACCATCGGGGCCGCCAAGCTGCTCACCGACACCTATGTCGATACCATCAAGAACCGCAGCAAAGAGGTCACCGAGAACCTATCCATCTGGGAGCGCGGATGGAAAACGCTGCGTGGCGAGGTTGCTGCCACGGTCGATTCGGTCAAGAACATTGGCCGGGATCAGGATATCGCGAGTCGCATCATCGAAGCCCAGCAGCGCGCAGCAGCGGCACAGAGCGTGTTGAATGGCGATCCTGATGATACCGCGGCAAAGCAGAAGCTGACCGACGCCAATCTTGAGCTCAAGGCGCTTATCCAGCAACGAGACACGCAGCAGGCAATTGCCAAGGCCCGGGAGCTTGATGCGGAGCGGCAGCAGGCTGCAATCGTCGCTATCGGCAAAGTCGACGCCCTGGAGAAGTCGGCGAGGACGAATGCCGAGAAGCGGGCGGACGCATTGAAGGAGTACAGCAAGGCTCTGGATGCGATCCGTAAGGTCAACCCTAATGATGAGCGGCTGAAGCCCGAGAACATTGCCCGGGTGCAGGCCGACATCGCCAAGCAGTTCAAGGATACTGCTGGTCGGACTTCATCGGTCGATCTGTCGGGGTTCAATGACCAGAAGAATGCGTTGAACGCCATCCTGGCCGAGTACAAAAACCACCAGAAGGAACTGGAAGCGGCGCAGAAGGCCGGGCTGATCTCGCAGGAGTCGTACGCCGCCCAGCGCGCCGCAATCATCGAGCAACAGAAGGCCGAGATTACGAACGCCTATGAGGCCGAGATCAAGGCCCTGGAGGAGGCCAAAGGGCGGAGTAGTACCAGCGCTCAGCAGCGCATTCAGTTGGACCAGAAGATCGCTGACGCCCGGGCCGCCATGGTCAAGGCGCAGAAGGACGCCGACTCGGAGCTGGCGGTGCTCGCCACCAATGAGCAGGGCCGGCTGGCAAAACAGGCCCGTGCTGTGCAGACGTACACCGACGCCCTTGATCAACAGGTCAACGCTCTGCGTCTTCAAGGGCGGCGTGCTGCCGATAGTCTGGGCCTTGGCGACCGCCAGCGGGGTCTGCAGGACCAGCAGAACGGCATCACGGATCGCATGAATCAGCAGCGCCTGGATCTGGCAAACCAGTATGGTGACGGCTCCCGGGGCATGAGCCTTGACGAGTACAACCAGAAACTGGCGGCCCTGAGCAAGACGGAGCGGGATCTGCAAGAGACCACCATCGCCAACTACGACCTGATGACCCAGGCCCAAGGCGACTGGCGCAACGGGGCATCCTCCGCCTTCCAGAACTACCTGGAGCAGGCGCGGGATGTGGCTGGGCAGACCAGAACCTTGTTCACTAACGCCTTCAGCTCAATGGAGGACGCGGTCGTCAACTTTGCCATGACCGGCAAATTCTCGTTCGCAGACTTCACCAAGTCAGTGCTTGCCGACATCGCCAGGATCGCTACGCGCCAGGCTATGGCTGGTATCGCCGGAAGTATCCTGGGATCGGTGGTGGGCGGTTATTTCACCCCTGGCGGAACGACCGTTAGCACCAGTGGCTTCAGCGAGGGTGGATTCGTCACGAACGCCAAGGGCGGCGTGTATGACTCGCCGAGCCTGTCCCACTTCAGCAATCAGGTTCATGACACGCCCAAGTTCTTCGCCTTCGCGAAGGGCGCCGGTGTGTTTGCCGAGGCCGGGCCGGAGGCAATCATGCCACTGACCAGGACGTCGGATGGCAACCTTGGTGTGCGGGCGATCGGCGGCGGAGGTGGCGGAACCACCATCCAGATCAGCGCACCTGTGAGCGTGAATGTCCCTGACCGCGCCAGCGAAGGCATGGAACTCGACCAGCAGTTACTGCAGCAGAACATGGAGAGGCAGATGAAGCTTGCTGCGGAAAGGGCTGTAGCTGATTCGTGGCGGCCTGGTGGTGTGAGCTACCGAAATACGCAGAGGAGATCTTGATGGCCATCGAAACATTCCGCTGGCCGACCGAGCGCGGTGAGACCCCGAATATCCAGTACCGAGTGCGTGAGTCGCGCTTCGGTGACGGATACCGGCAGGTAGTCGGTGATGGGCCTAACAACAAGGAAGACAGCTACCCGATCACCGTTACCGGAACAAAGGCCAAGATCCGCGAAATCATGGCCTTTTTCGACCGGCACGGCGGCGCAAAGGCCTTCCTCTGGTCTACGCCGCTCGGCGATCTAGGGCTGTTCACCTGCTCTGACCCAAAGCCCACACCCGTGGGTGGCGGCCGCTTCAAGGTCTCCGCCACCTTCGAGCGAGCCTTTCACCCGTAAGGACCAACCATGTCACTGATCCGTGATATCCAGCTGCTTGAGCCGGGCAGCGAGGTGCTTCTGTTCGAGCTCGACGGCTCGGACTTCGGCGCCGATGTTCTCCGGTTCCATGGTCATGCGATTCCGCATACGCCGGAGGAACTGGCTGCCGCTGGCGCTGACGCCGATCAGCTGCCGGCTAAGTCCATCTGGTGGCAGGGCCACGAATACGGCGCCTGGCCCATGCAGATCGAGGGCATCGAGGCCAACTCGGACGGCACGGCGGTTCGGCCCACCATCTCGGTCGGTAACGTCAACGGGCGGATCACGGCGCTGTGCCTGGCCTTCGATGACCTGCTCGAGTTCAAGCTGACGATCCGGCACACGCTGGGCCAGTACCTCGATGCGGCGAACTTCCCTGGGGGCAACCCCGAGGCTGACCCGACCGAGGAGAGCATTGAGGTCTGGTACATCGACCAGAAGGTCTCTGAAAACGGCACCACCGTGGCCTGGGAGCTGGCCAGCCCTGGCGACGTGGGGGGCGAGTCGATTGGTCGGCAGATGACCCAGTTGTGCCACTGGGCCATGACTGGAGGCTACCGGGGGCCGAACTGTGGCTACACCGGGCCATACCGGGACAAGGATGGCAACCTGACCGACAACCCCGAGCTGGACGAGTGCGATGGGTGCCTGGGCACCGGCTGCATCCCACGCTTCGGCGAAGGCAACCCGTTGCCCTTCGGTGGGTTCCCCGCCGTCTCTCTCATCGCACGGAGCTGACCATGCGTAAACACATCCTGGCCGCCGTGCAGAAGCACGCTGCGGCCGAATACCCGCGCGAGTGCTGCGGGTTGATCGTCGCCGCCGGCCGGACCCAGCGGTACATCCCGTGTGACAACACGGCCAGCGACCCAGCGGAAGAGTTCCGGATCTCACCCGAGCAGTACGCCGCGGCCGAGGATCAGGGCGAAGTGATCGGCATCGTGCACTCGCACCCGGACGCCACCAGCCGGCCGTCGCCGCGCGACCTGGCCATGTGCGAGGCCACGGCGTTGCCCTGGCACATCCTGTCCTGGCCGGAGGGTGACCTGCGCACCATTACTCCCGCTGGCGAGACACCGCTGCTGGCACGACCATTCGTGCACGGTGCCTGGGATTGCTGGCAGGTCTGTGCGGACTGGTACCAGCGCGAGTGGGGGCTGGAGTTCCCGGCCTACGCCCGAGAGGACGGCTGGTGGGAACAGGCCGACGGCCCGAGCCTTTACGAACAGGCCTATGAGACCGCTGGCTTTTACCAGGTCAGCCAGCCCCGGCGCGGCGACATGATCGTCATGGCTGTGGGGCGCACCGCGCACCCGAACCACGCCGGCATTTACCTGGGGAGCGATGCCCAACTGCCCGGCGAGCAAGCCCAGGTGTTCGGCCCTGGCCCATTCCTGCTGCACCACCTGTACGGCAGGCCATCAGAAATCATTGTGTTCGGCGGGCCCTGGCTCGACCGGGCGCGCCTCGTATTGCGTCATCAAGACGCGAAATGAAGCGGCTGAGCCGCAGGAGTGAATATGCACAGCAATGATCCGTATAAGCCAGTCATCGCCTGGCGTGGGCATCTCCGCAAAGTCCCTGATCGCGAACCAGTTGAGCTCGATGTTCAGGACGGGCGCGCTGAGTATGTGCTCAGCGGCCCTTATAGCCTAAGTGAAGGCAGTCGAATTGAGGTAGTTAAAGGAGAATTGCTGTTTAGCGGGACGGCACTCGATTGAGGTGCCCGAACAGCCTGGCCAAGTCACCGAGCGCATGGATGTATTGCAGCTCGTGAGCCTGGATCAAAGCGACTTCCTTGCCAGTCGAAACCAGTGCGTCTCGAACTTGATCGAATTGCATTTCAGCCAAGAAGGCGTGAATGCCGCGTGCCTCCTCGACGCCGGTCAGTGATATTTCTGCAGCTTTCGCTACGACCTCTTCATCACGGGTGATGAGAAAATACGGGAAAATTGTTTGCATTGAGCTTCCTAGGCATTGATCCCCAGTCCATGGGCTTTCCGGCAACGGACCGGGGCGGTTCATTGGAGGCATAACGCTACTACGCCGCCGGTTGAGCTGTGTACTGGCTTTCTGTCCAGGGTGGATGGGTGGACAGAGGCCGATAATTGATGTCTTCGCTGGTGCCCGGCGGTCCGATATAAAACCTCCCTGGTCGTTGTGGGCGCACACTCGATGTAGCTCAGGACTTCTGAGCATTGAGAGGTGCGTATGACCAGAGATAGGGATAACGGGCAGGGCGGCAAGTCAGAAGGAAACGGCAGTTGGCCAACCGGTCGAGACGAAGATGCCAAGAGGGCCCGCCCAGAGGATCGCGACGATTACATCGAGAACCGGCCCTTTCGGGGCGGGCAGAGACAAGGCCCGCCGGACCCATCGCGGACATCCAATGCCGAGCGCTATAGCTATCACAAGCGCCCACTTGAGTAGTTGAAAGGGGGCGATGCCAAGCCAAATTTTGGCGGACATTGATAGAGGCCCAGCCCCGACTGTGCTTTTCGCATCTGGTTCGGGTCCGCCGCTTCCTGACGTGATGCGCTTGAGCGCCTAAGCAAATCTTCGCTTCTCATCCTCGGGCATATCCGTGCCCTTCGCGTGAGTAGTTTGGATCGGTAATGATAGTCCGAGGGGCTGGGTTGCCTGGGCTCGTTTGTCGCCAGGCACAGTAGATTGCAGGCGATTTTAATGGAGAACGTCATGAGTCGAGTCTTGCTGATTGCTGCTCTCGCGTCCGTTTCTACGCTTACCTTCGCCGCGGGCGGCGAGGAAACCTGCAAGAAGATCTCTGCCGTGGCTGGCGAGGCCATGGAGGCTCGACAGAGGGGTGACCTACTGGAAGACGCCATGTCCTCTGTCGGGGACAAGAGCAGGTTCTCTGATGCCATGGTCATTAAAGCGTATAACGCGCCGGTAGTGGTTAGCTCAGAAGGTAAGCGAAAGGTGGTTTTTGATTTCAGAAACACCGCGTACTCTGACTGTTACTGGAACATAATTGAGCCAACGAAACAGTAAAGAAATCCTATTTGGCGGTTAATGAGATGGTCACCCCGACACCCTGCGAGGGCTACGCTTTCGTAGGGTGTTTGTTTATGCCCGGAGGAACGCACGATGACAACGGCGGCACATTATCAGCCAATGACCCTGATCAAGCTGTCAGGGTCACTGGCGCAGAAATTACAGGCGATTTCTGAGGCATGAGTCATTGATCGGAAGCCCGGTAAACGCCGGGCTTTGTGCATTCTGGGAGGGTGAAAAGCCCAGCGCTTGGCCGGGCTTGGGGTTGTCTACCTGACTCAATGTCATGTAGTCCTTCAGCAGCGTCACTCGCAGTGACGTAATGTGCTTTATGGGACTCGCCAGGGGTGTGCAACCGAAGCACACCCTAAGGCTAGGATTTCCCAGAAGCTGGCCTGGCCTAGTCCTCTTTGGGAAAGCGTTTGCGTGGTTTTGGCCCAGTATTCGGCTTTGGCTTTGCGTTGTCCGGCGCGACCGGGAAAGCCCCCATCCCGGACAGAGCGCTCTCGATAGCACTCGACACCGCGTCAAGTAAGTCCTCACGGGTTACCCCGACGCCTGACAGGCTGCTCTCGATCAGCTTCGCCTTGTCGACGCCAGAAATCTTCCGATCCGGGGTTGGGTTGTCGGGTACCTCTTCGGCGAAAGGAAGCCCCAGATTCTGGCGAACTATGTCGTTTTTCCGAAAGGTCGACCACAGCCGCGCAATGATCTCGGCATGAAGGGACCGCGCTCCATGGTTGGCGCTCGCTTCGAGAAGTGCGCGAAGCTCCGGAGGCATCCTTATAGGATATGGGCTGATCGTATGGCGATCTGACATGGAGGGTCTCCGGTGGTTTTGCGCGGAGTATGAGAAAAGAATCCACATAACTCAATGAGTCCACTTGACTCGCTGCTTCTATGAGTTAATATGAGTCCACGCAAGCAAGGGAGGTAATCATGAAAGATCGACACCAAAATGCGCCGTACAGCCTGCGCATCGGTGAGGAATTAAAAGACAGGGCTCGCAACGAGGCGCACGCAAACCGCCGCAGCCTTAATGCCGAGATTGGGCTGCTGATTGAGGAGGGATTGAAGTGGAGAGAGCTTCAGAAAGGTGCCCAGGCAACAGCCTGAAAACGAAGAAGCCCCAGTGCGGGAACACTGAGGCTTCGGATATCAACGCAGTCATCGATCAGGAAAACAACGTCATGGGCGATAATAGCACAAACGTAATCCCGTTCAATTTCGGCAAGCAGCAGGTCCGCACGCTGCTGATCAATGACCAGCCGTGGTTTGTCGCTGCTGATGTCTCGTCCGCCTTGCTGTATGCGGAAGCCAAGGATATGACGCGGAACCTGGACGACGACGAGAAGGGTAGGCAGATTGTGCCGACCCCTGGCGGTGCGCAGGAAATGCTGGTGATTAACGAGTCAGGCCTATACTCGGCCATCCTTCGCAGTCGCAAGGCCGAGGCCAAGCGCTTCAAAAAGTGGGTCACCTCTGAGGTTCTGCCGGCCATTCGCAAACATGGCCGCTACGAAGACCATCAGGCGAAGATGCCAACCCTCATGGATGAGCTGATCGGCATGAGCGAGCTGAGCGTCATCAAGGGCCTGATCAGGGACAAGGGCAAGGCGGTTCCTGCTGATCGGCAAAAGAGCTTCGCGCTGACCATGCACAACCGCTTGCATACCCGCTTCAACGTGCCGCGCACTGAGCTGATCCCGGCCGGGCAGTTCGAGGCAGCCTGCAACTTCATCGCCGCCTACAACGTGTTGGAGGGTGAGTTCATCGCTAAGGAGCCGCCTCAGCTCCAGTTGCCGCTGAATATTCACTACCCGATTGAAGCGCTTGCTGCACTGCGCGAAGGCATGCTGACCATTCGCAACGACAAGCAGGCGTGGCTCGACGTGAAACTCGAAGATCTACGAGACAGCCGCGATAACAGCACGCCTCTCGAAAGCCTGCTGTGGGACCTGGAGAAGGCTGGATTCGATATCCGAGGCGCATGGTGGGAGCTTCGCACTTACCGCAACAAGCTGCGCGAGATCAGTTCGTTTGTGATTGGAATGGGCCGGGTGATGGAAGAGCCTCAGCGTTACGCGGTGGATGCGCCGAAAGGGAGGGCCGCAGCATGAGTGCGCTGACGATCGCAGGCATCGAGATTCACCAGGATCAGGATGGCCGGTTCAGCCTCAATGACTTCCATAAGGCGGCCGGGGGAGAAGATCGTCACCGGCCTTCGCGCTGGGTGGAAAATCAGCAGGCTCAAGATTTGGTCGAAGAGATTGGCAAAGCCGGAATTCCGGCTTTGAGGATCGTCAAAGGAGGGAGGGCAGCAGGGACCTACGCCTGCAAGGAACTGGTCTACGCCTACGCCATGTGGGTCAGCCCTGTATTCAGCCTGCATGTGATCCGCACGTTCGATTCTGCAGCGGCGAACGATGCAGTCATCCCTCAGGAGCGCCGCCTGCCCGTAGCGGCTGACAACTTCGACGCGGCCAAGCGCATCGCCGAGAGCCTAGGCTTGGAAGGGAACCAAGCGATACTGAGTGCTAACAGTATGGTCCGCTCGGCCATCGGAATCGACCTGATGGAAATGGCCGGCGTTAAGCGGCTGGTCAACGAAGCTCAGGAGATGAACTACCTTCCCAGCGAGCTTGGTGCGAAGTTTGGCATGACTGCGAACAGCATGAACAAGCTGCTGGCCCAGTGCGGGCTGCAACACCACGTGACGTACAAGCCCGGCAAGAAACGCTGGGAGGTCACGCCGGACGGCAAGGAGTATGCGGTCATCACCGACACCGGCAAAAAGCACAGCGACGGAAAACCGGTGCAGCAGATCCTCTGGAAGGAGTCGGTGGCAAAGCCGCTGAAACGTCTGGCCGAGAAGCTGCAGGCCGAAATGCCGGAGGTCGTGGCGCACGGCCTGTCGCGGTAACCTCCGTTTGATCCAGGGCCTTGTCTGTGCAGGCTTGGTGCCGCTTAATTAACCAAGGAAATATTGTATGGATTACAGCAAAATCGGAACCGCAGAGCGCGTGAAGCTGACAATTGAAGCTGCCGCGAGTCAAGATTTTGAAACAGTAAAAAAACTGGTCGATACCTGTCCGCGGAGCAAGGTCGAAATTCAAAACCTGGAGTATTTGGACAAAACGCGAATGCTGATGAATGTAGCGGCCCGTTTCGAGATGGAAATGCGCGGCATCGCTCTGGCCGTCCAAGCTTCCGATAACCCGCCGCCGATCATGGCTCAGATGAATGCCGCGAAAGTTGTGTGGCTTGAATTCTGCTCTCATCACGACATTGATCCCGAGGTACTCATCCAAACTGCTGGCGGTCACCATCCGCTGGTAAAGCAATTCCTGGGATGGTGTTGCTTGCCGCCAGATGAGGCGCTCGTTGCCCATTGGCGCAAGGTGTTTCACGCAGCGTCTACTGGCGACCTTGTGACAGAGAGGCGGCACTGATAGCCAGAGGTGGCAAATCATTGCTACTGTCCCCTCTAAAAGGAGGGGACTTATGCGAGTTTTGATCTGCGCTCTAGGGCTGTTGGTGTTGGGTGGGTGCGCGAATGTGGCTGACATTAGAGCCAATCCCCCAGTGCTCTCCCTTAAATCGACCAAGTCAGCCGAACAGGTGGCCGAATGTATCCGTGATGGATGGCAGTCGACCTCAATCATTGGTGGGAGTGTTGGTGGCGTGCTTCAGAAGTCGGGGAACAGCTACAGTGTTATAGCTCCAAATCCGGAGACCCCGTGGCACATAGCTGATATCGCCCCCTTGGCAGTTGATGCCTCGAAAATCACTTATAGGTTCCACCGAACTTGGCAGGCGCCAAGCGAAAAGGTCCTCAGTGTCGTGAGGTCCTGCGCGGGATAACAAAGTTTTTAATCAAACCTCCTGCGGGAGGTTTTTTTATGCCTGGAGGGTACATGACGGTTACAGCAGCTCACTTCACTCCGAGGACCCAAATCCGTCTTGGCGGCTTTCTTGGGAAGAAGTACGGCAAGCACCACAGTCTCCTGCTGGATCGTGGAGATGCAATGGAAGCGGCTAAGGCAATGGATGTAAATCATCCTGGTTTTGCTCGGGACCTAGTTGAGGCCGAGGGCAGGGGGCTGCGTTTCGCGATCTTCAAGAACGGCAAGAACATTGGCGAAAAGGATCTTGGCAGGGGAGGCGCCAGCGAGCTTTTGTTCGTGCCGATCGTAGCCGGGAGCAAGCGTGGAGGGATGCTGCAAACGGTCCTGGGGGCAGTTCTGATTGCGGTGGCGTATTTCAATCCATTTGGAGCCCTCTCCGGCCCTGCGATTAGCGCTATGTATGCTGCTGGCGTAGCAAACGTAGCCGGCGGCGTAATCCAAATGCTCAGCCCGCAGGCTAAGGGGCTCTCACAAAGCGGCGCCCCTGAGAACCTACCGTCGTACGCCTTCGGTAGCGCCAAGAACACCACGGCCAGCGGCAACCCGGTCCCGATCTGCATCGGTGAGCGCCGATGGGGCGGGGCGGTTATCTCTGCGTCGATCCGCGCGGAGGACAAAGCATGAAACCTGAGCGCGTTAGGATTGGCGAGTACCGTTCCTCAAGCTGCAGGTACTCGCCAGGGATTCTCAGTTCTGAGAGGCGTAACAGCCAACCACGGGCGGCTCTGCCGCAGGAGAGGAGCATGCAGCAGCGTTACATGCTAACCATTCACGACCTGTTCACTGTGTGCGATGGAGTGCATTGCGGTGGCGAGACGTTCGTTGCGATCCTGGATGCAGACGTGGAAATCGACCGATTGAGATTCGCGGGAAGAATGAGCCCCGGCGCTGCCGGGCATCGCCGCAGCTATGTCGGCAAGCCAGGACTCACTGCACAACTGGTTTCTGGGCCAGGGCGCATTACCTTCGAGGCGATCACTTCGGAGGCGTAAGGCCGCCTATGAAATCATCGGTGCCGAGCCGGTGTGATCCATAGTCGATGGTGTAGTTGTCGCCGCGAGCTTCGGCCTCTGCCTCTGCTGCCTCTTTGCTCGGGTAGATGTCGACAAAGTGCCAGGTGGTTTTGTTAATCACCCCCCAGCCAAGCACCCAGCCAGCATTGTCAGGATCTGGGGGAAGGTTTTTTGCCAAGCTTCGGATGGTCATGAATCTCTCCTTGATTGAGTGACGGCACGACGCTACTACCCCGGCGGGTCAACTGCTACTGGCAATTCATCCACGCTGTACAACATTCCAGCCCGTCTAGTGCGGGTTTTTTCATGCCCGGAGGAAAGCATGGGCGCAGCACAGCAGCTCGGCATTGCTGGCGCGAAAGGCGGCAGCAGCAAGCCAAAGACGCCGGTGGAGTCGCCGGACACCCTGCAGTCCACCAACATCGCCAGCATTCTCCTGGCCGTGGGCGAAGGGGAGTTCGATGGTACCCCGACCGACCGGGATATCTACCTCGACAACACACCGATCATGGATGCCAGCGGCAACCTGAACTTCCCCGGCGTGAAGTGGGAGTGGCGCCCAGGCAGCATCGATCAGCAGTACATCAAGGGTATCCCGGCGATCGAGAACGAGACCACGGTCAACGTCGAGCTGCGCAGTGATACGCCGTTCACCCGTGCCCTGAGCAACATCCAGCTTTCGCGCCTGCGCCTTCGTTTCACCTGGCCGCGCCTGGCCAGCCAGGACAGCAGTGGCAACACCAACGGCTACCGCATCGAGTATGCCGTCGACATCGCCACCGATGGTGGGGCCTATGCCGAGGCGCACCGCGGCGCCGTGGACGGCAAGACCACCAACGGCTACCAGCGCTCTGTCAGCGTGGACCTGCCGACCGCCACCTCGGGCTGGATGTTCCGCGTGCGCCGGATCACGCCGAACCAGAACAGCGGCACGGTCGCCGACACGATGACTATTGCGGGCTACACAGAGATCATCGACGAGAAGCTGCGCTACCCGAACACCGCGTTGCTGTACATCGAGTTCGACGCCCAGCAGTTCCAGAACATCCCCGAGGTCACGGTGCGGTGCAAGGCGCGCCGCTGGCCGGTGCCGAGCAACTACGACCCGATCACCCGGACTTACACCGGCGTGTGGGACGGCACCTTCAAGCAGGCCTGGACCAACAACCCGGCGTTCGTGACCTATGGCCTGTGCGTCGAGGATCGCTTCGGCCTGGGCAAGCGCATCAAGTCGTGGATGGTCGACAAGTGGGAGATGTACCGCATCGCCCAGTACTGCGACCAGCTGGTGCCGGATGGCCTGGGCGGCCAGGAGCCGCGTTACCTGTGCGACATGAACCTGCAGGGCAGGGCCGAGGCCTGGATGCTGCTGCGGGATCTCTCGGCCATCTACCGGGGCATGGTCTATTGGGCGCATGGCTCGCTGTTCATGCAGGCCGACATGCCGCGCGCCCAGGACATCGACTACGTCTTCACGCGCTCGAACGTCATCGACGGCGACTTCGTGTATGGCGGTGCCGAGCGCAACACCCACTACAGCCGGGCCCTGGTCAGCTACGACAACCCGGCCAACAACTACGACACCGACGTTATCCCGGTGACCGACCTGGCGCTGCAGCGCCGGTACCGGGACCGACCGATCGAGATCTCGGCCATCGGCTGCACCCGCGCCTCCGAGGCCCAGCGCCGCGGCAAGTGGGCGCTGCTGAGCAATGACCAGGACCGCACCGTCACCTTCCGGACAGGCATGGAGGGACGCATTCCGCTCCCGGGGTACGTCATCCCCGTGGCTGATGAGCTGGTGGCCGGCAGGCCCAACGGTGGCCGGATCTCGGCGGCCGCCGGCCGGGTGGTGACCCTGGACCGTGACACGCCGATCAAGGCGGGCGACCGCTTGATCCTGAACCTGCCGAACGGCACTGCCCAGGCGCGCACGGTCCAATCGGTGAACGGCCGTGCGGTGACCGTGACCACCGCCTACAGCGTCCAGCCTGAGCCGCAGCTGCAGTGGGCGATCGACTACGAGGACCTGGCTATCCAGCTGTTCCGCGTGTTGAAGACTTCGCGCACCCAGGAAGGGCAGTACGAGATCACGGCCCTCGAGTTCAACCCCAGCAAGTTCGCTGCGATCGACACCGGCGCCAAACTGGAAAGCCGGCCGATCAGCGTGATCCCGGTCACCACCGTGGCGCCGCCGGCGAGCGTCACGCTGACGTCGGAATACGCAATCTCCCAGGGCATCGCGGTCAGCACCATGACCATCGCCTGGCCTGCGGTGGAAGGTGCCGTGGCCTACGACGTGGAGTGGCGCAAGGACGACGGCAACTGGATCCGCCTGCAGCGCGTCGGCACCACCTCGGTTGACGTGGTGGGCATCTACGCCGGGGCTTACCTGGCTCGGGTACGGGCTGTGAGCGCCTTCGACATCACGTCGATCTGGCGCAACTCCATGCTGACGGAGCTGAAAGGGAAGGAAGGGCAGCCGCCGGCGCCTGCTTTCCTGAACACCTCCCCGGAGATTTTCGGTATTCGCCTGACCTGGGGGTTCCCGGCAGGCGCGGGTGATACCGAGTACACCGAGATCGAGATGGCCTCCGAGCCTACCGGCCAGAACCCGGTTGCCCTTGGCCTGCAGGCGTACCCGACCTCGACCTACCTGCACAGCGGCATGGCCGCAGCGGTGGTGAGGTATTTCCGGGCGCGCCTGGTAGACCGAAGCGGCAACATTGGTCCCTGGACCGACTGGGTGTTTGGGCAGTCGAATGCCGATGCCAGCGAGATCCTCGACTACATCACCGGCAAGATCACCGAAACTGAGCTCGGCCAAGAACTGCTGTCCGAAATCGAGAAGATCTCTGGCAGCGGCCCAGGCTCGGTCAATGTCCGGATCACCGAGGGTGACACGGCGCTCCAGAGCCAGATCGACTCGCTACAGTCGCAGATTGCCGATATCGCGGGCACTCCCGACTGGGACGCGAATCAAGCCTATCTGGCGGGCTCCCTGGTCAAGCTGGACGGCAAGCTGTACAGGGCCAGGCAGGACGTTCCGGCGGGCACCCCGGTGACCAATGCCACGTACTGGGAGTACATGGGCGATTACGCCTCTCTTGGCGAGATGGTTTCGGCCTTGGCAGTTCGAATCGATGGCGTCGAAACCAGCGTCGAGGAGATCAACGGCGAGCTGGCCGCGATGGCCACCAGGATCATCGGCGTCGAGGCGCAGGTGTTCCCCAGGATGGCTGGTGGTACCGACTGGAAGGCCGGCGACTCTGGCGTCAAGGCTACAGCCTGGACGACGTACAGCGCCTTCGCCTCGGCTGACTTGGCGATCAGTCAAAGGATCGACACCATCGCCACCGAACTGGGCCCCGCAATCGATGCGAAGATCCAGGAGGAGGCCTACGCTCGCGCCTCCGAAGACGAGGCTCTGGCGCTCCGGATCACGTCCCTCAGTGCCAACCTCGATGGCGTCAGCGCTGACCTGTCCACCGAAATGATCACGCGAGCCACCGCGGACGAGGCGCTTGCCTCCCAGATCACGCATTTGAGCGCGGACCTGGACGGTGTGAGCGCTGACCTGGTGACAGAGATCACTGCGCGGGCGACGGCAGATGAGGCGCTGACGACTCAGATCACCAACGCCAACTCCAGGATCGACGACAACGAAGCCTCGATCATTACCGAGGCCACCACCCGAGCCACGGCTGATGAAGCCCTGTCAACGTCCATCACCCAGCTGAGCAGCCGTACGGGCGACAACGAGGCCTCCATCCAGACGATTGCCCAAACCCAGGCAACGACCGATGGCAAGCTCAACGCGATGTACAGCATCAAGCTGGGCGTCGACTCGCAGGGGCGCTACTACAGCGCCGGCATGGGGATTGGCATCGAGAACACGCCGAGCGGCATGCAGTCGCAGGTGCTGTTCCTGGCTGACCGGTTCGCGGTACTGAACCAGATCAACGGCGTGGCCAAGTCGGTGTTCGCGCTGGAGAACGGGCAGGCGTTCCTGAACAGCGCGATCATCAAGCAGGCCGACATCATCAACTTGATCGTCACCGGCGAACTCAGGAGCGCGAACTATGTGGCGGGCCAGCAGGGCATTCGGATCAACTTCGTAAATAACACCTTCGAAGTGAATGGCACGGTGGCAGGGCAGGGGCGTATGACCCTGAACAACCAGCGCATGCGTATCTTCCATGCCAACGGCAATCTGGCGGTCGATCTGGGAGTGAATGTATGAGTGCAGGCCTGAAGGTCTATGACTCGAGCGGTCAAATGCTGCTCGACATGACCAGTTCGGTCAGCCAGATGATGGGGTATGTCGACACGGGAGCGGCCAACGGCTCGCGCTCGATTCCGCTCCCTCCGGCGGGCAAACAACTGTTCTATGCCATCACCGAGCTGTCGGCGCAGAACAAGTACCTCGGAAAACGTCCAGGGGTGACGCTGACGATAGGGGCGTCGAGTGCAACGCTCTCCTGGCAATACTCCTACGCCTCGGGCTGGGGCTTCTACTCCCTCAACTGCCGTATTCACTATGGGTACCACTGATGTCTGCAGGAATGAAGATCTTCAAGGAAAACGGTAGCCTGCTGTTTGATACTGAGAAGATCACCTACGGGTTGCTAAAGAGTGGCTACATGTCTCTTGTTACTACTTGGCCAAGACTCAGCTACAAGTCTGCCAACCTCCCTCCTAATGAGGGAAGTAGTTACGATGAGAGCTCGACTCCTGGAGGTATGGATTTAATTCACGGATTCTCCGTGACTGGCGCTATTGCTCCTATTGTGTTTATTAATGGGCCTGGTATTTCGTGTGGTTCTTCTAGATCCGGGAATACGACGACGTTTTACTACATCGCTGCCTCTACTGATACGAAGTATTACTACTTTGACACAATGCGGGGCACCCTATCCGGGGCAGGGCTAAAGTGCTACGGTGAAGATGGAACGCTGACGTTCAATTCTCTACAAGTGCCTTTGGACGTTGATTATTCGTACACCTGCCCATTACCGCCGGCTAAGAATCCGTTAGGGTACTATGATCGAGTGTTCGCAGGAGGAACGCTTGCCGCGAAAAGGTTTGCCTCTAACACAAACTACCCTGCATACATGACGTGTACGTTGTTTGTACCAATTGCGTCTGGTGAGTTTGCAGTCAGCACATCCTTCTCTCGTTCGTTCGGGCAGTGGCCATTTGATAACTTTTCCCCCTCGGGTTCATTCCCGGCAAGAAGTAATCAACAAGCTCATATGGACGGGTGCTACGGCGGCAGTGGTGGGATTTATTGGCTGTCTTGCGATGCCGCCAGAACAACGATGTACTGGGGAGCGGTATCCGCCTACCAATCTTATTTTGATATCCCAACGGATAAGCTACCTCAAGCGCTAGTTATCAGAACAAATAACCTGCCTTTCCCATTCAACTAAGTACAGGTCTTTACATGGCACAACAATTGATCGCACTAGGCACGCCGCCTAGTGGCATCGATGGCGATGACGCGCGGACGGCATTCCAGAAGACGAACGCGAACTTCACCGAACTGTACGAGCGAATCGGCGGCACGGGCGGTGTTGGTGTCACGATTGCTGACGCAAACTCGCCGACGGCCAGCGGATTCTACCTGCTGTCGACTGCGGCCTCTGGTGGCGTCAACGGCCCGCCTCAGATTCCATCGATCGCTTGGTCGATCATCCATATCTCGGGTTCGTCCAACGGCAATGCGTCGGGGCAGATTGCATTCCCCCTGACCTCCGTTGCCGCGAACAAGCACCGGATGTTCCATCGGCAGCAGTTCGGCGGTACCTGGTCCGACTGGAAAGAAGTGTTGGACGTCGAAGCCGCGAACGCGGTGATTACCTCGGTAGTTGCTGCATTCGGCCTAGGGGTATCGCAGCAGCCCAACTGGCCCAACACGTCGATCAACGATTGCTCCAACGTCGGCGCGGGCGTCTACCGGACGCTGGGAGGGAATACCGGCATGCCCGCCGGCTGGAACACTTCGAACACTATCGAACTGCAGATCCGGCAGAGCGACTCTTCGCAGTTCCAGGCCACCCAGGTTCTTCACAACCCCGGTACCAACAGGACAGCGTTCCGCCATTGCACCGGGGCTTCGACGACCCCCGCGAATCCGACGTGGGGTGACTGGGTTATCGTGTCCTCGGAAGCGTACGTGACTAGTACGCTGGCATCTGTCCTGGCCGGCATGGGGCTTGGGGTGACATCGGCAACCGTTGTACCGATGGCAACAGTAGAGGCTAACAGGATCGCCGGCTTTATGGCGATCTCGTCAGATGACGCCACGGCGTCAGGTCTCCCTATCGCTGTAAACTATGTTATCCAGCACATACCGGGCGGCTCGGCAGTATCCGGCCACAAACAGATTGCCTACCCATTGACATCCGTGCAGGCTAACTACCGTAGGTCGTGGGCTCGAGCAATGTGGGGTTCAGTCTGGGGCCCGTGGGAAGAGCGCGCCAACGAAAGCATGATTGATTCTAAGCTTGCCGGAAACGGCCTTGCGACGGAATCGGCAAGTGTTGTCAGCGACCTAAACACAGCAACTTACGGAGGCATTTACAGATTCAACAATACCGCAGTCAACTCCCCTATTGTGGCATCCGGAACTTTGATTGTCGGCGGGTACTCGTCTGGTTACACGACCCAGATGGTTATCACGTTACAGGGCACTGACGCCAGTCTGTACAATCGCGTGTTCACGCGAACAAGAAACTCTAGTACCTGGGGGCCGTGGAAAGAGTCGACGACTGAAGACCTGTTCGGTGCTACCGGGCTTGCACTCCGGGCGGCCGCTTCACCTCAAGTCGCCCGTGCTGCTCTGGGCCTTAAGTCTGCCGCCTTGGCCGACATCGTTGGCACGGTATCGCAATCTGGCGGCGTACCGACTGGTGCGATCATTGAGCGTGGTAGCAATACCAACGGGGAATATGTCCGTTATGCGGACGGGACACAGATTTGCGTTACCTATGGGCGAGCAGTGGGCTTCGCCAACTCCTCCAATCTCAACTACAACTGGACGTACCCCGTCGGATTCGCCGTTATCCCTGTGGTTTCGGTGAACTTGGTTTCCTCTACGTTACCAACGCAAAAAGCCGTCACCGCAGTTGCAGCCTATAGCCGCAACCTAACCAGCGCTTCCTGCTCTGCGCTCTCGCTGGCTCAGTTTGTGGCGGCCGACGCGAGCGGTGTGCTTTTGGATATTGTTGCAATCGGGAGGTGGTTCTAATGCGCATCAATCTTTCCCCAGTTCGCCTGGATGAAGAGCTCGTCGTCGACCGTGAGGGCGATGTGCTTTACCTGAACGGCCAGGAGTTCGACTTCAGCCCGCTGCCGGACGGGGCAACCCTCCCTCGGGAGGCAATCGACTCAACCTGGTTCGCGGGCCCGGTGGAACGCATCGATGGTGAACTGCACCTGACCCTGGTCCTTCCGCATGGGGCCAACGCGCCGCAGGAGACCAGGTTCCCCGAACCGCTCACGGTGCAGGACGACGGCCCCCTGGGGTTGCCGGTCCATGACGCTGCTCCCATTCCAGCCCCTGAGATTCCGGTGCCTGTGATCCCCGGGCAGGGGCTGGGGCCCGAGGCCCCCGTTGACGATGGTTCGATGGAAGACCCGATGAACGACGATCTACAGCAAGACGGCGAGGCGAACGCAGATGAGCAATATTGATTGGTCGAAGATGGTCACGGCAGAAATGAAGGCCGCGCAGGCGGCAGCCAGTCTGCTGGCGGATGTGCAGGCGGAGATCGCCAGGCTGCGCAAGGCCGCTGACGAAGCCATCGCCCCGCTCCAGGATGCCGCCGACCTCGATGAAGCCACTGAGGTCGAGGCCGACTCGCTGAAAGCCTGGAAGCGTTACCGAGTCGCCCTGAACCGCCTGCCTGACCAGCCAGGCTACCCCGTAGAGATCGACTGGCCCGCGCTGCCGGCCTGATCCGCCCCGAACCCACCGACCGCCGCCTGGCGGTTTTTTTTCGCCTGGAGAAAACCCATGCGTACATCGCAACGCGGCTTGAGCCTCATCAAGTCGTTCGAAGGCTTGCGCCTGCAGGCCTACCAAGACTCTGTCGGTGTCTGGACCATCGGTTACGGGACCACCCGAGGGGTTAGGCCTGGTATGTCGATCAGCAAGGAGCAGGCCGAGCGCATGCTGTTGGACGACGTGCAGCGCTTCGAGCTAGAGGTGCAGCGCCTGGTGAGCGTGCCTCTCAGCCAGAGCCAGTGGGATGCTCTGGTGAGCTTCACCTACAACCTGGGTGCGGCGAACCTTGAATCGTCGACGCTGCGCCGACTCCTCAATGCTGGCGACTACGCTGGTGCTGCAGAGCAGTTCCCACGCTGGAACAAGGCTGGTGGCAAGGTTCTTCCGGGCCTGGTCCGCCGACGCGCCGCCGAGCGCGAGCTGTTCCTGGAGGTGGCATGAGCGCCTGGTTGCTGCGTGTTGGCGTCCTGCTGCTGGTGGTCGCCTCCTACTGGGGGGTGTACCAGCATGGGCGGGCAGTGGAGCGTGCCGAGGCCGCGACTGCATCGGCACAGCGCGACAGCGGTGATCGCCTGGCCGAGGTGCTTGGCGAACGTAGCGCCCGGGAAGAAGAACAACGACGCGCCGAGGCGCAGGAGGAGGGGAGAGCCCATGCAAGACAGGAAAGCCAGGTGGCTGATGCTGGTGGTGCTGGCGCCGATGCTGCTGGCCAGCGGATGCGCGATGACGCAGCCAAGATTGCCGCCACCGTCGGTTGCCCCGCCACGGATACCGGCGCTATCGCCCGAGGCCAAGCAGCCACCCGCGCCGCCATGGTGCTCTCCGACCTGCTCGCACGGGCTGATGAACGAGCGGGAGAGCTGGCGAAGGCGTATGACAGAGCTCGAATAGCCGGCCTGGCCTGCGAGGCGGCCTATAATGCGTTGACCAAGTGACAGGAGCCAGGCGGTGAAGCGCACCCTAGAAGGAATGATCCTCGCCGGCGAGCCGTTGATACAGCAGGCGGTCGATGCTCTGCGGCAGTATCACCAGGCCGAAGATGCTGGCGCGGCGCCGGAGGAGATCGAGCGCCTACGCTTGCTGGCCGAGTCGCTTTTCCAGGCCGTGACTGACTACCAGTTGCGTGCCCTGGGCGGGCCTTCTGAAACGCTTCATTGAGTGGGGATTAGGGTCGGCAGAACGCCGTAGGAGGGGGTGAAAATCGGTTCCAAAACTGAAACGGCGACCCTTGCAGTATGCGGCCTGTAGCCGTGCCGTTTCGCCTATGTTTTGGAATCGATTTCTGCGCGTAAGCCGCATCGTATGGAGTTTTATCTAACGGTCTTGAAAACCGTCGATGGGCAACTATCCTAGAGTTCGAATCTCTACGCTTCCGCCATATTTCTCATCAAAGCCCCTGAAAATGGGGCTTTTTTGTGGGTGATGGTTTTTCTACCCAGCGGCAGCTTTTGGTTGAAAGCGGACGCTCGCGGACAGCCAGAAGCTTCTCAGTCTCAACCTCGAGCTTGCTTCCTCTAGGCTTCATGGCTTATGCCGCTGAACCAGCGGGAGGCGCATAATAGACGTGCTCTTTGCAGCGAGAGCCACAGCCTCGCAGTGCTGTCTCCAAGCAAGCTGTGCAGTCACTCTGCATTGCTTTCGTATCGCACCCATCCTGCAACCCCGGAGCCCCTGCCTACACGGTCTTTAGGATGAGTCCGACCCTCATTGACAGGCACCTCTGGGAAATCAAATGGGCTCATTCCCTCAATACAGGCCACATTAACGCCGTACTGATCGGGCGCAGAACGGCGCCGGTGGAAGGTGTAGATGCCACACTTAGAGCAGAAGTAGTGCTTCGCTTCGCGTGTGTTGAACTGATAAAGAGTGAGCGCCTCTTCCCCTTGGGTAATAGTGATGTCGCCCAGGTTAGCTGATACCGCCACGGCACCACGCATACGGCAGAGGGAGCAGTTACATCTACGTGCTGTACGCGTGCCATCGGTCAAGCGCAATGAGAACTGTACCGCCCCGCAATGGCAGGCTGCCCGGTAAACAGGACGATCATCGTCTATTTCATCAGCCATAACGTTCCTCTACTTGAGTTTGAGAAGTCAAAGTAGGTGTTCACGGGTCAGGGTCCAGTGTTACCTCTGGGATTTTGAAAATGCCAATAACCAGAGAGACATCTTATAAGGGCATTACTCACGTCGACCAGCAGAAACCCTTGGCATTCGGCAGTAAGTGACGTTTCGGGTTGTTCGTGATAAGTCCCCTTTGAGGCCATCACGCCATCAGCAAGGGGGCATATGGCCAAGCTGAGCGGGTCCGAAAAGGTGATCCGGGCAATTGCACGGGAGACAGCGTGGGCCGAGGCTGGCTCGTTCGCAGGCGTGGTCAATGGGGGCAGGGAGACAAGTCGATTCGGTCCTTGTCCACCCTGATGGCCGTCAGTTTCGTCAGCACCGCGCTCATCGCACTGCATATCTGTGCCGTGGACGCTGCCAATGGCAAGCGCTCAGCAGCACGAAGAATCACATGGTGGTGATGTCCGACGCAGATCTCGACAAAACGGCCGCGCACTGATGAGCGTTGCGGGCTCGCGATGCATGGCGATCACCATTGTGAACCGCCCCGGCTTTTGTGGAGGCCGTTTCGTTTAAGTCAGGCCGCCATGGCCTGACCTGCTTGTTGCTGGTGGAAGTTTGCCTCAGCCTCCGCAGGCGGGATATAGCCGATTG